>NZ_JAAMRE010000004.1 GCF_013522705.1 Pseudomonas lurida | reverse complement strand
GCTTCACAAATTGCGGAGCCATTAACTTGACCGTATGACCAAGTGCCTGCAGTTTTCTTGCCCAATAGTGGGCTCCGCCACATGCCTCCATGCCCACTAGGCAGGGCTCCAGGTTGGCAAAAAAAGGCACAACCTGCTCACGTTTGAGCTGCTTCCTTAGCGCTGTTTTTCCTTGTTGATCGATCGCGTGAAGTTGAAACACGGCTTTTGCCAAGTCAACCGAAACAGTCGTAATCTGCATGAGGACGCTCCCTTCCGCTAAGTGTGGATAACACTTTAACTTTGGCACATAGATGCCGTTAGGAAGGGGGCGTCCATTCCATTACCACAACAAGCGCCTCACCACAGAAAGCCTGCCCACCACCAGAACCTCATTTTCCAAGGCTATGTTTTTACCGAAGATGTGCAGCCACCAACCCTAACCACGATGCGAAGCGAGCCGCTCTTGCTTTTGACCTCAGGCGCCCCGCTAACCAGGCTGGCCGGATTACGGGCACACCCAGCCTGAGCGAGGTGTCGAGTGGGGCGAAGCGTTTTGAGACCCCCTCATCCCAGGTTTTTGTCAGGCGCCGCGGCGTCTTCGGCACGGCGAATATCGGCCATGAAACCGTCTGCCGGCAGCGGATGGCCCAGTAAGTAGCCTTGCAGGGAGTTACAGCCCAGGCGCGTCAGAAAATCCTGCTGCCGGTCGGTTTCCACACCTTCGGCTACGATCCGCAGCCCCAAGGCCTGGCCGAGGGCGACGATGGCCGAGACGATGGCGGCGTCGTCGCTGTCGTGTTCCAGATCACGCACAAAGCCCCGGTCGATCTTCAGCTCGTTGGCCGGCAGGCGCTTGAGGTACATCAGGCTGGAATAGCCGGTGCCGAAGTCATCAATCGACAGGTCGACACCCATGTCGGACAGCTGCTGCAACACGTTCATGCTCGCGTCGGCATCGCTCATGGCGGTGGTTTCGGTGATTTCCAGGGTCAGGCTGTTAGGCGGCAACTGATGGCGTTCAAGCGCGGCAGCGACGCTGTCGACCAGCCCGGCATGGCAAAACTGCAACGCGGACAAGTTCACCGCAATGCGCCACTCTTCATAACCCTGCACGTACCACACGCGCATCTGGCGGCAGGCTTCGTTCAGCACCCATTCGCCGATGGGAATTATCAGCCCGGTTTTCTCCGCCAGGTCGATAAACGTCGCGGGCATCAACAGGCCCTGTTGCGGATGCTCCCAGCGCAACAAGGCTTCGGCGCCCACCGCAATGCCGCTGGCGGCATCGAACTTGGGCTGGTAATACAAGCGAAACTGCTGCTGCTCCACGGCATTGCGCAGGTCCTGCAACAGCTGCAGCTGTTTGCGCGCATTGGTGTTCATCGACACATCGAAAAAGCTATAGCCGTTCTTGCCCAGCCCCTTGGCGTGGTACATCGCCGCGTCGGCATTCATCAGCAGGTCCTGCGGGGTGCCGCCGTTGCCGGGGAACAACGCGATACCGACACTGGCAGAGATTTTCAGTTCGTGTTCGGCCACCTGGAACGCGCGGTTGATCAATTGCACCTGGCGCTCGGCAAGACCGAGGGCGTCGTCCGGCTGGTTGAGTTGCACCAGCAGTACAAACTCGTCACCGCCAATGCGCGCCAGGGTGTCGTGGCTGCGCAAGTCCTCGCGCAGGCGCAGGCCCACCTCGCGCAGCAATTGGTCGCCCAGATGATGACCAAAGGCATCGTTGACCGGCTTGAAGCCATCCAGGTCGATAAACATCAGCGCAAAGCAACCGCCTTGTTCCTCCACCGCCTGCATGGCCTGTTGAATGCGATCGGCGAGCAGGCTGCGATTGGGCAGACCGGTCAGCATGTCGTGCAGGGCCAGGTGGGTCAGCTCCTGGTTGGCCTGGGTCAGGGACGTGGCGAGCACGGCGGTGCGCGCTTCCAGGCGGGCGTCGAGCAATGAAGTCAGCAAGGCGATGGCAAGCACCGCCAGGGTGGTGACCAGCACCAGGTTGTCCAGGCCGTTGCCGCTCAGACCGTCCAGCGCGGCGGCGCAGTAGCTGTCATCGGCAAAACTGGCCGCCGCCATCCCGGTGTAATGCATGCCGACGATGGCCACGCCCATCACCACTGCGGCACCACCGCGCAGCAGGCGCACATGGGGGGTGTTGCGCCGCAGGTTGAACGCGATCAGCAGGGCCGCGCCCGAGGCCGCCACCGCAATCAGCAGCGAAGCGCCGAACAAGGTCGGGTCGTAGTCGATGCCTGGGGTCATGCGCATCGCGGCCATGCCGGTGTAATGCATGCAACTGATGCCGGCGCCCATCACCAGCGCGCCGAACAGCAATTGCCAGGCGGGTAAACGGGCCTGGCTGACCAGCCACAGGGCGAAGCCACTGGACAGCACCGCGATCAACAGCGACCACGCAGTGATGCCGACGTCGAACCCCAGGGCGAACGGCAAACGCAGCGCCAACATGCCGATAAAGTGCATCGACCACACCCCTACCCCCATCGCCAGCGCTCCGCCGGCCATCCACAGGTAGACAGCGCGCCCCTGGGCGGTGGCGATGCGGCCGGACAGGTCGAGTGCCGTGTAGGAAGCCAGGATCGCAACGAACAGCGAGATCACGACCAGCGAAGGGGAATAGCTACCGATAAGCATGACGAGTCTCGCGGGCGACGAGCTGGAACGCCCGTACCGAGTGGCAAAGCGGCGGATTGTAGCGATAAATATTCGGCGACAGTTGAATAATTATCACAAGGCCATCATGGGCTTTTTGACGTCAATCCGCCGGCTCAAAAACGCCCGCGCGCGGCCTTGTGTATCCAGCTGTCCGCGATAGCAAGCGCGAGTGCTGCGGCTCAATCCTTGGCATCGATCGGCGTCTGCCCATCCCAGCCACCGCCCAGTGCGGCAATCAATTGCACGCTGGCCACCAGGCGCGACTGCAGCAAGGTCAACACACTGCGTTCGTTACTCAGAGCGGTAGCCTGTACGGTGACCACGTCCAGGTAAGCGATCAGCCCGGCCTTGTACTGGTTCTGGGTCAGGCGCAATGACTCGCGTGCCGCCTCCAGCGCTTCGTTGCTGACCACGGCTTCGTCCTCCAGCACCTTGAGTTGAACCATGTAGTTCTCCACTTCGCGGAAGCCATCCAGCACGGTCTGACGGTACTTGGCCACGGTTTCGTCATAGGATGCCACGGTGCGGTCGACTTCCGCCGAGCGCTGGCCACCGTCGAACAGGGTCATGGCCAGTTTCGGCCCCACCGACCAGAAGCGGTTGGGCAGGCTGATCCAGTCGGCATAGGTGCTGCTGGAATAGCCACCGGCCAGGCTCAGGGTCAGGTCCGGATAATAGGCCGCCTTGGCCACACCGATATTGGCGTTGGCGGCGATCACCGCGCGTTCGGCCGAGGCGATGTCCGGGCGGCGTTCGAGTAACTGCGACGGCAGGCCGACCGGGATCTGCGGCAACTGCGGAATGTCCTTGCTCACGGCCAGGTTGAAGTTGGCCGGCGCCTCGCCGATCAGTACCGCGATGGCATTTTCCAGCTGAGCGCGCTGCCAGATCAGGTCGATCAGGCTGGCCTGGGTGGTCTTGAGCTGTGTCTGTGCCTGGGCCACCGCTTCTTTGCCCGAGACTCCGGCGCGGTACTGGTTCTCGGTCATTTGCAGGGAGCGCTGATAGGTGTCGAGGGTGGCCTGCAGCAGCCGCGTCTGTTCATCCATCACGCGCAGTTGCAGGTAGCTTTGCACCAGTTCCGATTGCTGGCTCAGGCGCATCGCGGCCAGGTCCGCCGAGCTGGCTTCGGCGCTGGCCTCGTTGGCCTCCAGGCCACGGCGCAACTTGCCCCAGACATCCGCCTCCCAGCTCACGCCCAACTGCGCGTTGAGGGTGTCGCGGATGCCGCTGCTGGAGCTGCTGAGGCTGGCACTGCTGCTGCCGGTGCCCTGGCTGGCGCGGGTCTTGCCCACGCTGAGGTCGACGCTGGGGTAGAACGCGCCGCGTGAGCTGCGCACCAATGCCTGGGCCTGGCGAAAGCGCGCCTCGGCCTGGGCCACGGTCTGGTTGGCATTGTTCAGGCGCGCGACCAGGTCATTGAGCTGACGGTCGCCATACAATTCCCACCAGGCGCCACGGGCCAGTGAGTCGCTTGGCGTGGCCTGGCGCCAGCCTTGCGCTTGCTTGAACTGCGCGGGTTCGATGACCTGCGGGCGCTGATAATCCGGGCCGATGGCGCAGGCGCTGAGCAACAGACCGCAGAGTGCCGCTGCCAACAGCTTTTTCGGGGCGAGGGATGAATCGGTCATAGCGCAGTGTCCAGGGCAGCATCGGTCCGTACGCCGCGCCAGGCATTGAAGCGGTGGCGCGCGCGGTCGAGGTAAAGGTAAACCACCGGGGTGGTGTAAAGGGTCAGGATCTGGCTGAACACCAGGCCGCCAATGATGGTCAGGCCCAGGGGCTGACGCATTTCCGCGCCGTCGCCGGCGCCGAGCAGCAGCGGCAAGGCGCCGAGGATGGCGGCCAGGGTGGTCATCAGGATCGGCCGCAGACGCAACAGGCAAGCGCTGCGGATCGACTCAAGCGGGCTCATGCCGTCATGGCGTTCCAACTGCAGCGCCAGGTCGATCATCAGGATCGCGTTTTTCTTCACCACCCCGATCAGCAGGAACAGGCCCAGCAATGAGATCAGGCTGAACTCGCCACCCAGCAGGTAGATCGACAGCAATGCACCGACACCGGCCGAGGGCAACGTCGACAGGATCGTCAATGGGTGGATATAGCTCTCGTAGAGAATCCCCAGCACCAGGTACACCGCCACCAGCGCGCCGAGGATCATGAACGGCTGGCCCTTCTGCGTCGCCGCAAAGGCGTCGGCGGTGCCGGCCATCTTGGCGATCACATCCTCCGGCAGGCCAACCTTGGCAATCGCCCGTTCGATGGCGGCTGTGCCCTGCTCCACCGTGAACCCGGGAGCGATGTCGAAAGCAATATTTTCCGAGGCGAACTGGCCTTCATGGCTGACGCGGTCGTCCGCCAGGCTGTTCTCGTAATGGGCGATGGTGGACAACGGCACCCGTGCGCCGTCGGCGGTAATGACCTGCACCTGGTTCAGGGTGATCGGGTCCTGAGCATATTTGGGATTGACCTCCATCACCACCTGGTACTGGTTGAGGCTGTCGTAGATCGTGGAAATCTGCCGCTGGCTGTAGGCGTTGTTCAGCACCCCCGTGACCATGTTCATGTCGATGCCCAGGCGCTTGGCCTGGTCGCGATCGACCACCAGCGTGACCTGCGCGGCCCCCCGGCCTTCGCGGGCGTCGATGGCGGTCAATTCCGGCAGCTCGCGCAGCGCGCCAACCACTTTCGGGTACCACAGGCGCAGCGCGGCCAGGTCACCGCTTTGCAGGATGTAGGAATACTGGGCGCTGGTCTGGTCGCGACTGCCGCCGAACTGCAGGTCCTGGTCGGCCATCAGGAACAGGCGCCCGCCCGGCACCGGCGGCACGTTCTTGCGCAGCCGCTCGATCACCGCCTGGGCCGAGACCTTGCGCTCTTTGATGGGTTTGAGCCGCACCAGCATCACGGCGTTGTTGGTGCCGTTGTTGCCACCGATAAAGCCGGCCACGCTGAGCACTGCGGGGTCCTTGAGCACGGCCTGGCGAAAGATTTCCATCTTCGGTTGCATCACGCTGAACGACAGGCCGTCGTCGCCGCGCACAAAGCCGATCAACTGCCCGGTGTCCTGCTGCGGCATAAAGGTTTTCGGCACCACGATGTACAGCGCCACATTGACGCCGATGGTCAGCAACAGGCTGAGCAAGGTCAGGCGCCGATGGCGCAGCACCCAGTCCAGGCTGCGGGCGTAGCCGGCGACCATGCGCTCGTTGATCCTGTGGCTCCACCGCTGCAGACCGGTCATATGGCCTTTGACGTGGGGCCTGAGCCAGCGCGCGCAGAGCATCGGCGTCAGGGTCAGCGACACCACCAGCGACACAATGATCGCCGCCGACAGGGTGATGGAAAACTCGCGGAACAGGTTGGTGACGATCCCGCCCATAAACAGGATCGACAGGAACACCGCCACCAGCGACACGTTCATCGACAACAGCGTAAACCCGACTTCCTGGGCGCCCAGATAGGCCGCCTTCATCGGCGGCACGCCGTCATCGATATGCCGGGAGATGTTCTCCAGCACCACAATGGCATCGTCCACCACCAGGCCGGTGGCCAGGATCAACGCCATCAACGAAAAGTTGTTCAACGAGAACCCGTACAGGTACATCACCGCGAACGTACCCACCAGCGACACCGGCACCGCCAGGGTCGGGATCAGCGAAGCGCGGAAATTGCCGAGGAACAGGTACACCACCAGAATCACCAGCCCCACCGCGATCAGCAGGGTCATCTCCGCTTCGTGCAGGGTGGCGGTGATCACGGGCGAGCGGTCCATGGCCAGGCTGAGCTTGACGCTGGAGGGCAGCACCGCCTGCAGCGCCGGCAACTGTGCCTTGATCTGGCGCACGGTCTCGATAATGTTGGCCCCGGACTGGCGGTTGATCACCAGCAAAACGGCCGCATCGTTGTTGAAGAAACCACTGTTGTAGCGGTCTTCCACGCCGTCGCTGATCCTGGCCACATCCCCCAGGCGCAAAGCCGCGCCGTTCTGGTAGCGAATCAGCAGCGGCTCGTAATCCTTGGCCTTTTCCAGCTGGTCATTGGCTTGGATCTGCCAGTTGCGTTCGCTGTCTTCCAGCGAGCCCTTGGGCCGCCGCTGGTTGGCATTGGCGATGGTGTTGCGCACATCGTCCAGGGCCACGCCGTACTGGTCGAGGGCCTTGGGTTCCAGTTCGATGCGCACCGCCGGCAAGGAGCTGCCGCCGATCTGCACCTCGCCCACCCCCGGCACCTGGGACAGGCTCTGGGACAGGATGGTGGACGCCAGATCGTAGAGTTGGCCCTTCTGCAATACGTCCGAGGTCAGCGACAGCACCATGATCGGCGCCTGGGACGGGTTGATCTTCTTGTAGGTGGGCATGCTGCGCATGCCGCTGGGCAGCAGGTTGCGCGAGGCGTTGATGGCCGCCTGCACTTCCCGCGCCGCGCCGTTGATGTCGCGGTCGGAGTCGAACGCCAGAATCACCCGGGTCGAGCCCTGGCTGGAACTGCTGCTCATGGTGGTGATGCCGGCAATCGAGCCGAAGGAGCGCTCCAGCGGCGTGGCTACGGTGGACGCCATGACCTCGGGGCTGGCCCCGGGCAGGCTGGCCGACACCACGATCACCGGGAAGTCGATCTGCGGCAACGGCGACACCGGCAGCAGGTTGAAGCTCACCCCGCCGAGCAACATGATCGCCAGGCTCAGCAGCATGGTCGCTACCGGCCGGCGAATGAACGGTCCGGACAGGTTCATGGGGGGGAGCTCCAAGCGGCAAGTTTCAAGCTACCTGCAAAAGACGTAGGCTGCCCCTGCCGTTCCCTTGCAGCGTGCCGCTTGCCGCTTGCCACTGCTTTCGCCACGCCCATCACACCACGTCCTCAATGTCGGTCTTGCGCCAGCGGCGTCCCAACCGATCGAAATACAGGTAGATCACCGGCGTGGTGAACAGCGTCAACACCTGGCTCACCAGCAGCCCGCCGACCATCACCAGGCCCAGGGGCTGGCGCAGCTCCGCACCGGAACCGCTGGCCAGCATCAACGGCACGGCGCCGAACAGCGCGGCCAGGGTGGTCATCAGGATCGGTCGGAAACGCAGCAGCGCGGCCTGATAAATCGCGGTCTGCGGGTCGAGGCCCTGGTTGCGTTCGGCGTCGAGGGCGAAGTCGATCATCATGATCGCGTTCTTTTTGACGATACCGATCAGCAGGATGATGCCGATGATCGCGATCATGCCCAGGTCATTACCACTGAGCAGCAACGCCAGCAAAGCCCCCACCGCCGCCGAGGGCAAGGTGGACAGGATGGTGATCGGATGGATATAGCTCTCGTAGAGCACGCCCAGCACGATGTACATGGTGACCACCGCCGCCAGGATCAGCAGCAAGGTACTCGACAGCGAGGCTTCGAACGCCTGGGCCGCGCCCTGGAACTGGGTCTGCACGCCCACCGGCATGCCGATGTCTTTCTGCGTCTGGTTGATCAGCTCCACGCCCTTGCCCAGCGCCACGCCGGGCGCCAGGTTGAATGACATCATCACCGCCGGGAACTGGCCGATGTGCGCCACGGCCAACTGGGCCTGGCGCTGTTCCACCTTGGCCAGGCTCGACAGGCGCACCTGGCCGCCGTCGGTGGTTTTTACGTAGATCTGGTTCAGCGCGTCCGGGCCGAGGGTTTCGCCGGACTGGGCCTGCAGCACCACGCGGTACTGGCTGGCCTGGGTGTAGATGGTCGAGATCTGCCGCTGGCCGAAGGCGTCGTACAGCGCATCGGTGATGGTCGAAACGCTGACGCCCAGGCGCGAGGCCGCGTCGCGGTCGATCACCAGGTACACCTGCAGGCCTTTGTCCTGCAGGTCGCTGGCCACGTCGGTGAGTTCCGGCAACTGGCTGAGGGCGTGCACCAGTTTGTCGCTCCACAGCGCCAGCAGCTCGGCGTCCGGCGACGACATGCTGAACTGGTACTGGGTGCGGCTCACGCGGTCTTCAATGGTCAGGTCCTGCACCGGCTGCATAAACAGGCGAATGCCCACCAACTGGTCGATCTGCGGCTGCAGGCGGGTAATCACCTGGGCGGCGCTGAGGTCGCGCTGGCCATGGGCCTTGAGGTTGATCAGCAGACGGCCGCTGTTGAGGGTGGCGTTGTCGCCGTCCACACCGATATAGGACGACAGGCTTTGCACCGCCGGGTCGGCGAGGATGATTTTGGCCAACTCCTGCTGGCGCTGGCTCATCGCCGCAAAGGAGATCGACTGCGGCGCTTCGGAAATACCCTGGATCACCCCGGTGTCCTGCACCGGAAAAAAGCCCTTGGGCACCACCAGGTACAGCACCACGGTCAGGCCGAGGGTGGCGATGGCGACCAGCAGGGTCAGCGGCTGGTGCTTGAGCACCCATTGCAACTTGCGCCCGTAGCCTTCGATCAACCAGTCGATCCAGGCGCCGCTGGCCTTATAGAAACGGCCCTGTTCTTCTTCCTTGGGCTCACGCTTGAGCAGACGCGCGCACATCATCGGCGTCAGGGTCAGGGACACCACCAGGGAAATCAGGATCGCCACCGCCAGGGTGATGGCGAATTCGCGGAACAACCGCCCGACCACATCGGCCATGAACAGCAGCGGGATCAGCACCGCAATCAACGACAGCGTCAGGGAAATCAGAGTGAAACCAATCTGCTTGGCGCCCTTGAGCGCGGCAGCCAGCGGCGTTTCGCCCTCTTCGATATAGCGGGAAATGTTTTCCAGCATCACGATGGCATCGTCCACCACAAAGCCGGTGGCGATGGTCAGGGCCATCAGCGTCAGGTTGTTGATGGAAAACCCGGCCAGGTACATCACGCCAAACGTACCGACCAACGACAGCGGCACCGCTATGGACGGAATGATCGTGGCGCTGAACCGGCGCAGAAACAGGAATGTCACCATCACCACCAGAGCAATGGCGATCAGCAGCTCGTGCTGCACGTCCTTGACCGATGCGCGGATGGTCTGGGTGCGGTCGGTAAGCACGGTGACTTCCAGGCCGGCCGGCAGGTTGTCGGTAATGCTTGGCAACAATGCCTTGATACGGTCGACCACCTCGATCACGTTAGCGCCCGGCTGGCGCTGGATATTGAGCAGCACGGCCTGGTTCAGGTTGGCCCAGGCGGCCAGGCGTTCGTTCTCGGCGCCGTCGACAATCTGCGCGACGTCCTTGAGGCGCAGCGGCGCGCCGTTGTTGTAGGCCAGGATCAGTTCGGCGTATTGCTGGGGCGAGACCAACTGGTCGTTGGCATCGAGCATCGAGACCCGCGTAGGGCCATCGAAGTTGCCTTTGGGCTGGTTGACGTTGGACGCCGCGATCAAGGTGCGCACGTCCGACAGGTTCAAGCCGTTGGCCGCCAGGGCTTCGGGGTTGACCTTGATGCGCACCGCCTGGCGCTGGCCGCCGGCGATGCTGACCATGCCGACGCCGCTGATCTGCGCGATTTTCTGCGCCATGCGCGTATCGACCAGGTCATTGAGCTTGGGCAGCAGCATGGTCTTGGAGGTGATCGCCAGGGTCAGCACCGGGGTGTCCGCCGGGTTGACCTTGTTGTACACCGGCGGCGCCGGCAGGTCCTTGGGCAGCAGGTTGGTGGCGGCGTTGATCGCGGCCTGCACCTGTTGCTCGGCCACGTCCATATTGATGTCGAGGTTGAAGCGCAGGGTCAGCACCGAGGCGCCGCCGGAGCTGGTGGAAGCCATCTGGGTCAGGCCGGGCATCTGCCCGAACTGGCGTTCCAGGGGGGCGGTGACCGCGCTGGTCATCACATCAGGGCTGGCGCCGGGGTACAAGGTCATCACGCGGATGGTCGGGTAATCCACCTGCGGCAAGGCCGACACGGGCAGCAAGCGGTACGCGATGATGCCGGCCAGGACAATGGCCAGCATGCTCAGAGTGGTCGCGACCGGGCGAAGGATAAACAGCCGCGACAGGTTCATGAACCGACCTTTTGCGCCTTGCCGGCGGTGTCGCCGGTCTCCCCTTTGGCCGCGGGCTTGCCCTGCAGGTGTTGAGTTGGCGTGGTCGGTACTTCGCTGCTGTCATTGACCACTTCGACCTCACTGCCATCCTTGAGGCGGTCGGTGCCTTCCAGCACCACCCGGTCGCCGGCGACCAGGCCTTGCTTGATCACGGTGTTGTCGCCGTCGGTGTCGCCCACTACCAGCGGCTGGACCTTGACCTTCTTGTCGCCATCAAGCTTGTAGACGAAGGTGCCGTTGTTGCCGAACTGAATGGCCGCCGAGGGTGCCAGCACCACGTTGTGCAAGGTGTCGGCCAGCAGGTGCACATTGACGAACTGGTTGGGGAACAGCGCCTGGTCCTTGTTATCGAAGCGTGCCTTGAATTTCAGGGTGCCGGTGGTGACATCGATCTGGTTATCCAGGCTTTGCAGCACGCCGGTGGCCTGAATCTTCGCGTCGCCACGGTCCCAGGCTTCCACGGGCAGCTTATTGCCGGCGTGGTAACGGGCCAGGACCGTGTCCAGGGTATTTTCCGGCAGGGTGAAGGCCACGCTGATCGGCTGGGTCTGGGTGATCACAGCCAGCGCGGTGGTGTCGTTGGCCGCTACCAGGTTGCCCACGTCAAGCTGTCGCAGGCCTACGCGGCCACTGATGGGCGCGCGGATCCTGGTGAATTCGAGGTTGAGCTTGGCGTCGTCCACCGCGCCCTGGTTGGTCTTGACCGTGCCCTGGTATTGCAGGACCAGCGCTTCGGCGGTGTCCAGGGTCTGTTTGGCGATGCTGTCCTGGGCATACAGGTCGCGATAGCGCTGCACGTCGACCTGGGCGTTCTTCAACTGGGCCTGGTTCTGCAGCAACGTGCCCTGGGCCTGGAGCAATGCGTTCTGGTAGCTGCGCGGGTCGATCTCGGCGAGTAGGTCGCCGGCCTTGACCATCTGCCCTTCTTCAAAGGCTATTTTTACCAACTCCCCGCCCACACGGCTGCGCACGTTGATGGTGTTGAGCGCCGTGACCGTGCCCAGCGCCTTGTAGTACACCGGGAATTCCCCCAACACCGCCGGCGCCACGCGCACCGGCACCGGGCCGGTAGAGCCGCCGAAGCCCGGGCGCGCCATGCCGGTTTTGCCGGTGTGCCCGGCCGGTGCGTCTTTATGGGCCGCGCCGCCTGGCCAGAATTTCCAGCACAGGCCGGCGATAACCAGCAACACGAGCAGGCCGAACAGCCAGCGACGGGAACGACGGGGGGAGGATTGCATTGAGTGGTCAACCATTGGGCGCGAGAGCTTCTTCTTTGGGAGGCTGAAAGATAAGCACTGGGGCGCATTTAGAAAAGCGCCTTTACCGGCTATTTACCTTGGGCTTACAACATCTGACTTCAGCAGCTCAGTTCATCGGCTATTTGAGCTAAGCACCTGAAGCGCAAATAAAAACGGCCTGGACTAGGCCAGGCCGCAATCATGTATCAAGCGTGTTACCGCCAAGCGACAGCAATGCGCCGAAACAGTTACTTCAAAACAGCCAGGGCTGCTTCGTAGTTCGGCTCCTGGCCGATTTCCGCTACCAGCTCGCTGTGCAGCACGGTGTCGTTCTCGTCCAGCACGACGACCGCGCGGGCGGTCAGGCCTTTGAGCGGGCCGTCAGCAATGGACACGCCGTAATCAACCGCGAAATCCGAATCACGGAAATCCGACAGGCTCTTGACGTTTTCCAGGCCTTCGGCGCCGCAGAAGCGCGCCTGGGCAAATGGCAGGTCGGTGGAGATGCACAGTACCACGGCGTTGTTCAGTGCATTCGCCTGGGCGTTGAACTTGCGCACCGAAGTGGCGCAGGTCGGGGTGTCGACGCTTGGGAAGATGTTCAGCACTTTGCGCTTGCCGGCAAAGGTCGCCAGGGTTGCGTCCGACAGATCGCCGGCGGTCAGGGTGAAGTCGTGGGCCTTGGCGCCAACTTGCGGCAGTTCGCCTTCAACCTGGACGGGGTTGCCTTTGAGGGTGACTTGAGCCATGAACAGAATCCTTATGCTGAGTTTGGGTTAAACGAATTCGAGAGGCCGAAGTTAACCACAAAGTACGGTGACCACCTACCGCCGGACACAAATTGTCATGTCGTCGGTTGTGGTTTAATTGCGCGCCTTTCGCCCTGCCCTGCAAGGAAACCGTTGTCGATGAAGTCGCCTGCTACCCGAGTCCTGGTCATTGGTTACGTCTGGCCGGAGCCGCGCTCCTCGGCTGCGGGCGGGCATATGATGCAGATTCTCGAAACTTTTCTGACGCAAGGTTGGGACATCACCTTCAGCAGCCCCGCCGCACTCGGCGAGCACAAGGCCGACCTGTCGGCGCTGGGCATCGCCGAATGCGCCATCGCGCTCAATAACAGCAGTTTCGATGACTTTGTCCGCGAACTGGCCCCGGATATCGTGCTGTTCGACCGTTTCATGATGGAGGAGCAGTTCGGCTGGCGCGTCGAAAAGCACTGCCCGAACGCCCTGCGCGTGCTCGAGACTTCCGACCTGCAGAGCCTGCGCGACGCTCGCCATCAGCGCCTGAAAGCGCGCCTCAAGGCCGAGCCCGACAGCGATGACTTTGCCGACCTGTTCGCCCCGGCCCTCGCCGAGGAGTTCCAGCACATGGCCGACACCGACCTGGCCAAGCGCGAAATTGCCGCGATCTACCGATGCGACATCAGCCTGATGATCTCCGACGTGGAAATCCGCCTGCTCACCGAGCAGTTCAAGGTGCCGGCTGCCCTGCTCCACTGGTGCCCGCTGATGCTCGAGCCGCCGAGCGAGCCGTTCACGCCGTTTGAAGACCGCGCGCACTTTCTCAGCATTGGTAACTTTCGCCACGCCCCCAACTGGGACGCGGTGCTATGGATGAAGAACAGCCTGTGGCCGCTGATCCGTCAGCAACTGCCGGGCGCCCAGTTGCATATTTATGGCTCCTACACCCCGCCCAAGGCCACTGCCCTGCACAACCCGGCACAGGGCTTTCATGTCATGAACTGGGCTGAAGATGCGCTGCAAGTCATGAGCGCTGCGCGCATTTGCCTGGCGCCGCTGCGCTTTGGCGCGGGCATCAAGGGCAAGCTGGTCGATGCCATGCTGTGTGGCACGCCAAACGTGACCACGCCGATCGGCGCCGAAGCCATGGGCGACGAGCAACCATGGCCGGGAGCCATCGCCACAGATGCCAATGCACTGGCCATCGCTGCCGTAGCCCTGTATCAAGACCGCGGGCGCTGGAATCGGGCGCAGAACGACGGCCGCAACCTGATTACCCGCCGTTACGATCAGGCGGTCCATGGCCCGGCACTGATCGAATGCCTGCAACAATGCCGCCACCACCTCGCGGCCCATCGCCGCGACAACTTCACCGGCAGCATGCTGCGCCACCACGCGCATAAAAGTACTCAGTACATGGCACAGTGGATCGAGGCGAAAAACCGCAACGTGTAATCACAGACGTTGGCGACGTGGTGCACAAGGGGCATTATCCTACGCAGCGACCACAATAAAGCGACGGCAGCATGACCCGAGCAACGCGCATCACCGACCCTTCCTACGAGCTGATGGACGATCACAACGGTCTGTCCATCATCTATCGCCAGCATGGTTTCCCCTGTCCGCTGGTGCGCTGGCATTTCCACAAGGAATACGAACTGCACCTGATCGTCGCCAGCTCCGGCAAAGTGTTTATCGGCGACTATATCGGCAACTTCTACCCCGAGAGCCTGTTCCTCACCGGCCCCAACCTGCCCCACAACTGGATCAGCCAGGTGGAGGAAGACGAAGTGGTGCCCAAGCGCGACATGCTGGTGAACTTCACCGATGAACTGCTTGAACAGGGCAGCCATATTTTCGCCGAACTCAAAAACCTCGCGCCGCTGCTGGAGCGCGCGCAGTCGGGTATTGAGTTTCGCTGCAAGCACACCATCGCCCAGGCCATGGCCTTGATGCAGCGCATCGAGGACGCCCAGGGCATGGCGCGCCTGGGGCATTTCTTTATCCTGTTGGACGTATTGAGCGCGTGTGACGACTACCAACTGCTGTCCGGCGTGACCGCACCGCAAACGGCCGACGAACACAGCATCGACCGCACCAACCGCGCGGTGGACTACATTTTCGCCCACTACGCACGGGAGTTGCCGCTCGAAGAAGTCGCCGAGCACCTGGGCATGAAACCCACCTACTTTTCCCGCGTGTTCAAACAGGCCACCGGGCGTACGTTTATCGAATTCGTCAATCGGCTGCGCATCAGCAAGTCCTGCGAGCTGCTGGCCGATGGCGATAAGGCCGTGACGGATGTGTGCTTTGAGTCCGGCTTCAATAACATCTCCAACTTCAACCGACGCTTTCAACAGCTCAAGGGCATGACCCCGTCCCATTACCGGCGACTGGCGGTACAACGCTTGACCGAGCAGAACCTGGCCTGAGGGTGACCGTTCACTGGCTGATATTAAAGGTTAAGTACTGCACTGATCGTTCCCACGCTCCCGCGTGAGAATGCAGCCCGTGACGCTCCGCGTCGCCTGCGCGCAGTAGCCTGAGCTTGCGGCGCTGGGCGGGACGCGGAGCGTCCCAGGAGGCGTTACCACGCAGAGCGTGGGAACGATCAAACACGACACAGATCGTTCACTCCGCGTGGGCATGCATACCGTGACGCTCTGCGTCACCAGGGACGCAGAGCGTCACGGGCGGCATTACCACGCGGAGCGTGGGAACGATCTTGTTGAGTGCAAAAAAGTATCAGTCCCAGTGTTCCCAAGGATTTGTCACACCGCCAATTGAAGGCTGTAATCAACGCACACTCTTCCTGACTCCCTGTAGGAAGACACAACAACAATAACTGTCCTTCTGCAGCCCCCAGGGCGCGGAAATGGAGTGCGCGATGAAGTTCACAGCAAAAGCACTGCTTGTCTCCACCTGCATGACCCTCAGCGCCGTCAGCTTCGGCGCGCAGACCCTGACCATTGCCACCGTCAATAACAGCGACATGATCCGCATGCAGAAGCTCTCGAAAACGTTCGAAGCCGAGCATCCGGAAATCAAGCTGAACTGGGTGGTGCTCGAAGAAAACGTGCTGCGCCAGCGCCTGACTACCGACATTGCCACCCAGGGCGGGCAGTTCGATGTGTTGACCATCGGCATGTACGAAGCCGCACTCTGGGGCGCCAAGGGCTGGCTGGAGCCGATGAAGGACTTGCCGGCGTCCTACGACCTGGACGATGTGTTCCCTTCGGTGCGTGACGGGTTGTCTGTCAAGGGTTCGCTGTATGCCCTGCCGTTCTACGCCGAAAGCTCGATCACCTACTACCGCACCGACCTGTTCAAGGACGCCGGGCTGACCATGCCCGAGCACCCGACCTGGAGCCAGATCGGCGAATTCGCCGGCAAACTCACCGACAAGAGCAAAGAGCAATACGGCCTGTGCCTGCGCGGCAAAGCCGGTTGGGGCGAGAACATGGCACTGATCACCACCCTGGCCAATGGCTACGGTGCGCGCTGGTTCGATGAAAAATGGCAGCCTGAATTCAATGGCCCGGAATGGAAGAACGCGCTGAACTTCTACGTCGACAACATGAAGAAATCCGGCCCGCCAGGGGCTTCCAGCAACGGTTTCAACGAAAACCTGGCGCTGTTCAACAGCGGCAAGTGTGCGATCTGGGTGGATGCCAGCGTCGCCGGCTCGTTCGTCACCGACAAGAGCCAAAGCAAAGTGTCCGAGCACGTCGGCTTCACTTTCGCGCCCCATGAAACCACCGATAAGGGCACCTCGTGGCTGTACTCCTGGAGCCTGGCGATCCCGACCAGTTCCAAGGCCAAAGACGCCGCCAAGGTGTTCACCAGTTGGGCGACATCCAAGGAATACAGCCAGTTGGTGGCCAAGACCGACGGCATTGCCAACGTACCGCCAGGTACGCGCAAGTCGACCTACAGCGATGAGTACATGAAGGCTGCGCCGTTCGCCAAGGTCACGCTGGAATCGTTGAAAGTCGCCGATCCGACCAAGCCGACGCTCAAGCCGGTGCCGTATATCGGGATCCAGTTGGTGACCATTCCCGAGTTTCAGGCGATCGGTACCCAGGTCGGTAAGTTCTTCTCCGGTGCGCTGACCGGTCAGCAGACGGTTGATGCAGCATTGACTGCGGCGCAGACCACCACCGAGCGGGAAATGAAGCGGGCCGGTTACCCCAAATAACCTGAGCCTCACCACAGTCAACTGTGGGAGGGGGCTTGCCCCTCCTGCATTGACCGCACTCCGATCCTTGCTCCGCACTGGCCTTGATTACCATGAAAACACCTGCCAAAAACCGCCTGGCCAACCCCGGCTGGTTTCTCGTCAGCCCCTCGGTGGCCCTCTTGCTGCTGTGGATGATCGTGCCGCTGGGCATGACCCTGTACTTTTCGCTGATCCGCTACAACCTGCTCTACCCCGGCGAGAACGAATTCGTCGGGCTGGAAAACTTCACCTATTTCATCACCGACTCCGGCTTCCTGCCCGGCGCCACCAACACGTTGTTGCTGGTCGGCAGCGTGCTGTTGATCAGCGTGGTGTTCGGCGTGTTGATCAGTGCGCTGCTGGAGGCCAGTGAGTTCTTCGGTCGCGGCCTGGTGCGGGTGCTGCTGATTTCACCGTTTTTCATCATGCCCACGGTCGGCGCGCTGATCTGGAAAAACCTGATTTTCCACCCGGTGTCGGGGGTGCTCGCCGCCGTGTGGAAACTGTTCGGCGCCGAGCCGGTGGACTGGCTGGCGCATTACCCGCTGCTGTCGATCATCATCATTGTGTCGTGGCAATGGCTGCCCTTCGCAATCCTGCTGCTGATGACCGCCATGCAGTCCCTCGATCAGGAACAAAAGGAAGCCGCGCGCCTGGACGGTGCCGGCGCCATCGCGATTTTCTGGCACCTGACCCTGCCGCACCTGGCGCGTCCGATTGCCGTGGTGGTGATGATCGAGACCATTTTCCTGCTCTCGGTGTTCGCTGAAATCTTCACCACCACCAACGGTGGTCCGGGCTACGCCTCGACCAACCTCGCCTACCTGATCTACAACCAGGCGCTGGTGCAGTTCGACGTGGGCATGGCCTCGGCCGGCGGCTTGATCGCCGTGGTCATCGCCAATATCGCGGCGATCATCCTGGTGCGGATGATCGGCAAAAACCTGACTGACAAGCCTTGAGGGCCGCGCCATGACGCTTCAACAATCCCGTCGCCTGCAAAGCCTGCTGCTCGGCACGCTGGCCTGGGCCATCGCGATCGTGATTTTCTTCCCGATCTTCTGGATGGTGCTCACCAGCTTCAAGACCGAAATCGACGCCTTCGCCACGCCGCCGCAGTTCATCTTCACGCCGACCCTGGAGAACTACCTGCACATCAACGAGCGCAGCAACTACTTCAGCTACGCGTGGAACTCGGTGTTGATTTCCTTCAGCGCCACCGCGCTGTGCCTGCTGATCTCGGTGCCGGCGGCCTACTCCATGGCGTTCTACGAAACCCAGCGCACCAAGCGCACGTTGCTGTGGATGCTGTCCACCAAGATGCTGCCACCGGTGGGCGTGCTGATGCCGATCTACCTGCTGGCCAAGAGTTTCGGCCTGTTGGACACGCGCCTGGCGCTGATCGTGATCTACACCCTGATCAACCTGCCGATCGTAGTGTGGATGGTGTACACCTACTTCAAAGACATTCCCAAGGACATCCTCGAAGCCGCGCGCCTGGACGGCGCAACCCTGTGGCAGGAGATGGTCCGCGTGCTGCTGCCGATCGCCAAGGGCGGCCTGGCGTCCACCGTGCTGCTGTCGCTGATCCTGTGCTGGAACGAAGCGTTCTGGTCGTTGAACCTGACCTCATCGAATGCTGCGCCATTGACCGCCCTGATCGCCTCTTACTCCAGCCCCGAAGGCTTGTTCTGGGCCAAATTGTCCGCCGTCTCGACCCTGGCCTGCGCGCCGATCCTGATCTTTGGCTGGATCAGCCAGAAACAGCTGGTGCGCGGCCTGTCCTTCGGCGCGGTTAAATAATAATTCCTAGCGGAGGCCCATCATGGCCAACCTGAAAATCAAGAATCTGCAAAAAGGCTTCGAAGGCTTCTCGATCATCAAGGGCATCGACCTGGAAGTGAACGACAAGGAGTTTGTGGTCTTCGTCGGCCCGTCGGGCTGCGGCAAATCCACGCTGCTGCGCCTGATCGCCGGCCTGGAGGAAGTCAGCGACGGCACCATCGAACTGGACGGGCGCGACATCACCGAAGTAACCCCGGCCAAGCGCGACCTGGCCATGGTGTTCCAGACCTATGCGCTGTACCCACACATGAGCGTGCGCAAGAACATGTCGTTCGCCCTCGACCTGGCCGGCGTCGATAAAAAGCTGGTGGACAGCAAGGTCAGCGAAGCGGCGCGCATCCTCGAACTGGGCCCGCTGTTGGAGCGCAAGCCTAAGCAGCTCTCCGGCGGCCAGCGCCAGCGCGTGGCCATCGGCCGGGCGATTGTGCGCAACCCCAAGATCTTTTTGTTCGACGAACCGCTGTCCAACCTGGACGCGGCCCTGCGCGTGCAGATGCGCCTGGAGCTGGCGCGCCTGCATAAAGAGCTGCAAGCGACCATGATCTACGTGACCCACGACCAGGTCGAAGCGATGACCCTGGCGGACAAAGTCGTGGTGCTCAACAGCGGCCGCATCGAACAGGTCGGCTCGCCGCTGGAGCTGTATCACCAGCCGGCCAACCTGTTTGTGGCCGGGTTTCTGGGCACGCCGAAGATGGGGTTCCTCAAGGGCAAGGTCAGCCGGGTGAGTGGTCAGGACTGTGATGTGCAGTTGGACGCCGGCACCCTGGTGACCCTGCCGTTGAGCGGCGCCAGCCTGAGCGTCGGCAGCGCGGTGACCCTGGGCATTCGGCCGGAACACCTGGAAATCGCCACGCCGGGGCAAACCAGCCTGACGGTGACGGCTGACGTCGGCGAGCGCCTGGGCAGTGACACGTTCTGTCACGTCATCACCGCCAGTGGCGAGCCGCTGACCATGCGCATCCGTGGCGATATGGCCAGCCAATACGGCGAGACGCTGCAACTGCACCTGGACCCGACGCACTGCCACCTGTTCGATACCGATGGCAACGCCGTGGCCCGCCCACTGCGCGCCGCCGCCTGATTTCGCGAGTATTACGCTATGAAGCTGAATAAACAGAACCTCACCCAGCTGGCGCCGGAAGTCCGAGTGCCGGCCTACGCCATCGCCAGCACCTCCCAGGGCATCGCCCATATCGGCGTCGGCGGCTTTCATCGCGCGCACCAGGCGTACTACACCGATGCGCTGATGAACACCGGCGAAGGCCTGGACTGGAGCATCTGCGGCGTCGGCCTGCGCGCCGAGGACCGCAGGGCCCGCGACGACCTGGCCGGCCAGGATTACCTGTTCACCCTGTATGAGCTGGGCGACACCGACGACACCGAAGTGCGCGTGATCGGTTCGATCAGCGACATGCTGCTGGCTGAAGACAGCCCCCAGGCGCTGATCGACAAACTGGCCGAGCCCGCGATTCGCATCGTTTCGCTGACCATCACCGAAGGCGGCTACTGCATCGACGACAGCAGCGGCGAGTTCATGGCCCATCTGCCGCAGATCCAGCACGACCTGGCGCATCCCGCCGCGCCGAAAACCGTGTTCGGGTTTATCTGCTCCGCACTCACTCAGCGGCGTGCCGCCGGCATCCCGGCGTTTACCGTGATGTCCTGCGATAACCTGCCGCACAACGGCGCCGTCACCCGCAAGGCGCTGCTGGCCTTCGCCGCCCTGCGCGATACCGAACTGCATGACTGGATCGCTGCCAACGTAAGCTTCCCGAACGCCATGGTTGATCGCATCACACCCATGACCAGCACCGCGCACCGTCTGCAACTGCACGACGAACACGCTATCGACGATGCGTGGCCGGTGGTGTGCGAGCCGTTTGTGCAATGGGTGCTGGAAGACAAATTCGTCAATGGCCGACCGGCCTGGGAAAAAGTCGGCGTGCAGTTCACCGACGACGTCACGCCGTACGAAGAAATGAAGATCGGCCTGCTCAACGGCAGCCACCTGGCCCTGACCTATTTGGGTTTTCTCAAGGGCTATCGGTTTGTCCACGAAACCATGAACGACCCGTTATTCGTGGCCTATATGCGCGCCTATATGGACCTGGACGTCACGCCGAATCTCGCGCCGGTGCCAGGCATCGATCTGACCGAGTACAAGCAGACCCTGGTCGATCGCTTCTCCAACCAGGCCATCGCCGACCAGTTGGAACGGGTGTGTTCGGATGGTTCGTCGAAGTTTCCCAAGTTCACCGTGCCGACCATCAACCGCTTGATTGCCGATGGCCGCGAGACCGAGCGCGCGGCATTGGTGGTGGCCGCCTGGGCCCTGTATCTCAAAGGTGTGGATGAGAACGGCGTGCGCTACAACATTCCCGATCCACGTGCGGCGTTCTGTCAGAGCCTGGTGACTGACGATGCGCTGATCAGCCGGCGCCTGCTGGGGGTGGAAGAGATTTTCGGCGCGGCTATTCCCAATTCGCCTGCGTTTGTGGCAGCGTTTGAGCGGTGTTTTGTCAGCTTGCGCGATAACGGCGTGACCAAAACCCTGCAGCAGTTACTGAAGAAACCGGCTTAGAAATGTGGGATGGGCAAGCCCCCTCCCATATTGGGATAGCATTTAACGTCCAACAATAATGCTGAGCACACCCTCATGACCCAGCAAAACCTGTTCCTCGGCATCGATTGCGGTACCCAGGGCACCAAAGCCATCGTCCTCGACGCGTCCAGCGGCCAGGTCCTGGGCCTTGGCGCTGCGCCCCATACCCTGATCAGCGGTGCCAACGGCCGTCGCGAACAGCACACTCAGGAATGGCTGGATGCGTTCACTGCGGCCACCCATCGTGCCCTGCAACAAGCCGGTGTCGACGGCCAGGCCATCCTCGGCATTGGCGTATCCGGCCAGCAGCACGGCCTGGTGCTGCTGGATGAGCACGGCCAGGTACTGCGCCCCGCCAAGCTGTGGTGCGACACCGAGACGACCGCCGAGAATGACCGCCTGCTGGCGCACCTCGGCGGCGAGCGTGGTTCGCTGGAACGCCTGGGCGTGGCGATCGCACCGGGCTACACCGTCTCCAAACTGTTGTGGACGCGCGAACAGCACCCGGAGCTCTTCGCCCGCATCGCCCATATCCTGCTGCCCCACGATTACCTCAACTACTGGCTCACCGGCCGCGCCGTCGCCGAGTATGGCGATGCGTCGGGCACCGGTTACTTCAATGTGCGCCGCCGTGAGTGGGATGTGGACCTGCTTCGGCACATCGACCCGAGCGGCCGCCTGGAGCAGGCGCTGCCGCCGTTGATCGAGGCCGATCAAAGCGTCGGCACGATCCTGCCGGCCATCGCCGAGCGGTTGGGCATCAACCCCCATGCCGTGGTCTCCAGCGGCGGCGGCGACAATATGATGGGCGCCATCGGCACCGGTAATATTGCGCCGGGGGTGATTACCATGAGCCTGGGCTCGTCCGGCACCGTGTATGCCTTTGCCGACCAGCCCAACGTCAGCCCGCAGGCTTCGGTGGCGACGTTCTGTTCTTCCAGCGGCGGCTGGTTGCCGTTGATCTGCACCATGAACCTGACCAACGCCACCGGCGTGATCCGCGAGCTGTTCGAGCTGGACCTGCCTGCCTTCAATGCCTTGGTCGAACGCGCGCCCATCGGCGCCGACGGTGTGAGCATGCTGCCGTTTCTCAACGGCGAACGCGTACCCGCCCTGCCCCACGCCAGCGGCAGCCTGCATGGCCTGACCATGACCAACCTGACCCGCGCCAACCTGTGCCGAGCGGTGGTCGAGGGCACCACCTTCGGCCTGCGCTACGGCCTCGACCTGCTGCGCCAGACCGGCCTGCAAAGCCAGAGCATCCGCTTGATCGGCGGCGGTTCGAAAAGCCCGGTGTGGCGCCAGATGGTCGCAGATATCATGCACACCGAAGTGATCTGCACCGAACAAAGCGAGGCCGCCGCCCTCGGCGCAGCCATCCAAGCGGCGTGGAGCCAGACCGGCGAATCCCTGGCCAGCCTCTGCAACAGATGCGTGAGCCTCGACCCGGCCAGCCGTACCGTGCCGGTGGCGGCCCATGTCAGCGCCTATCAACAGGCTTACGAGCGCTATCAGCAACTCGTGGCAACCCTTTAAGAGCGAGCGATTATGTATCTGGTGTGTGGTGAAGCGCTGTTCGATTTCTTCAGCGAGGAAGATGCCAGCGGCAAGGCGTCGAAGGTCAATTACAAGGCAATTGCCGGTGGGTCGCCGTTCAACGTAGCCGTGGGCCTGCGCCGCCTGGGCATCGACGCAGGGCTGTTCGGCGGGCTGTCCAGCGATTTCCTCGGTCGGCGCCTGCTGCAGGTGCTGCGGGACGAAGGCGTCAGCGAGGATTACCTGGTGGAGTTCGCCGCGCCGACCACCCTGGCGATGGTCGCCGTGGGTGCCAACGGCTCGCCGCAGTACAGTTTTCGCGGCGACGGCTGCGCCGACCGGCAATTGCAACCAAGCCATCTACCACAACTGGGCGACAATGTGCGTGGATTGCATGTGGGGTCATTCTCGCTGGTGGTGCAACCGATCGGCGACACCCTGCTGAGCCTGGTCAAGCGCGAAAGCGGCCAGCGTCTGATCAGCCTCGACCCCAATGTACGGCTCAACCCCCAGCCGGATATCCAACTATGGCGCGACCGCGTCGCCGAACTGGTCAAGCATGTCGACCTGATCAAGGTCAGTGACGAAGACCTGCATCTGCTCTATCCCGGCCAATCGCCGGAAAGCGTCCTGCAAGGCTGGTTGCAGCACCATTGTCAGTTGGTGTTCCTGACCCGCGGCGGCGATGGGGCCACTGTGTTCAGTCGCCAGCATGGCAGCTGGTCGCAACCGGCGCTGGACATTGTGATGGCCGACACTGTGGGCGCCGGCGATACCTTCCAGGCAGCATTGATTGCCTGGCTGACCGAGCATCACCTGGATTCGGTGCACGGCCTGCAACAGCTGAGCCGCGCACAGATCGACGCCATGCTGGGCTTTGCCATTCGCGCATCCGCGCTGACCTGCACCAAGACCGGCCCCGACCTGCCGTATCGCCAGCAGTTGGGCTGAACATCCGCATTCGACTGTGAATCCGGGGTTCGGCGATCCACGGATTTGCAACGTAGAGGGCCTGGAGTTAATCCAGGCCCGAGGTTTTCATGCTGCCCGCTCGCCCGCCGACCTAGTAGTAATAGCCGCGTGCGCCTGCTCTTTGCAACGTGGGCTGGTGGAGTTGTTCCAGGTCCTTACGTAACCCGATTACCAACTCGCAGATTGCTCGACTGCTGACGAGGTCTTGCGCCTTGATCCCTTTGACCTCCAGGTCGACCCGATCACGGTTGCTGTCGTCGTAGACCTTGATCGTCAACGAAGCGTCTTCGGCTTTGGTGCACTCGCACCGCCTGGGCAGGAAACTTCCTTCAATAATGCTGCGTAATTCAAGTTCCGAAAACATGGCCAACCTCTCCTTTTTTCAATAGCCAACAGATTGTTGTCGTTATGCCAGGCATAAGCCTGCGGCGTCTTACCGGCCTTGGAAGACGCCATCACTGTGCAAGCGTACTTGGCAAAACAGCTTCGCGTTGTAACCTTTCCTCATAAGCAGGCCAGGGCTTTATATAACTAAAATTTGAACTTCCTGGGGCCGTTTAAAATGTCGGCGAATAGGCACGATTAAACGTTTAACCCAGCGGCTGCGGGGGTGCGCGGGGGCTTTCAGCAACATATCGAAACTATTCATCGGCGCGTAGATCGTTCCTGCGCGGCTTTACGCTGATATACGAAACGTATACGCTGTGTATATCCAACCGCACAGTGAATCCCATGGGCATCGTTAAGATCACCGATCAACTGCACGAACAATTACGCCTGGCCAGCGCGACGATGGACCGCTCCATCAACGCCCAGGCCGAGTTCTGGATCAAGGTCGGCCTGCTCGCCGAACTAAACCCCACCCTGACCTACAACGACCTGATCAACAAACTGCTGCTGGACAAACCCGAGCTGATCCGGGGGCGCAGCTGATGATCAAGACCGCCGCTCAACTGGCAGTGATGCGTGAATCCGGTCGGCTGCTGGCCCAGGTGTTCGATATGCTCGACGGCTGCGTCGCCGCCGGCTGCTCGACCCTGGAGCTGGACACGGCCGTCGAAGCCTTCATCCGCAACGACCTGCAGGCCCGCCCCGCCAGCCTCGGCCAGTACGACTATCCGTTCTGCATCAACACCTCGATCAACGAGGTGGTCTGCCATGGCATGCCCAGCGCCAGGGATGTGCTCAAGGACGGTGACATCATCAACATCGACATCACCCTGGAAAAAGGTGGCTTTATCGCCGACGCCAGCAAGATGTATATGGTCGGCACTGTCGCGCCCAAAGCCCGGCGCCTGGTGGAGACGACCTTCGAGGCGATGTGGGCCGGTATCCGCCAGGTCAAGCCCGGTGCGCGCCTGGGCGATATCGGTCACGCCATTCAGAGCCTTGCCCAGGCCAATGGCTACAGCGTGGTACGCGAATACTGCGGCCATGGCATCGGCCGGCAAATGCACGAAGAACCCCAGATCCTGCACTTCGGCCGCCCCGGCACCGGGCTGGAGCTGCGTGAAGGCATGGTGTTCACCATCGAACCGATGCTTAACCAGGGCAGCGCCAAGGTGCGCAGTCTCAAGGATGGCTGGACGGTGGTGACCAGGGACAACAGCCTGTCGGCCCAATGGGAACACACCGTGGCGGTGACAGCGGACGGCTACGAAGTCCTGACCCTCCAGCGATCGCCCATCCCATAACCGGTGGCACGCTCGTTACCAGACCTGGCCCTGGCGTTTCAACTCCAGACGCCGCACGAACTCCTCCAGCACCAGGCTGTAGAGATCGTCTTGTAGATAGGCATCCTCGATGCCTGCGTCCAGGTTGGGGTTGTCGTTCACCTCGATCACCACGACTTTGTCGCCAGACTGCTTGAGGTCGACACCGTAGAGACCGTCGCCGATCAGGTTGGCGGTCTTCACCGCCAGGTCCACCACCGCCTTGGGCGCTTCGTGTACCGCCAGCGTGCGGCATTCACCGTTGATCGCTGCGCCGATGGCCTTGTGGTTGTAGATCTGCCAATGGCCCTTGGACATAAAATACTGGCAGGCAAAGATCGGTTTGCGGTTGAGCACGCCGATACGCCAGTCGTACTCGGTGTAGAAAAACTCCTGGGCCAGCAGCAGCACCGAATGCTCGAACAGTTCAGCGGTGGCCTTGAGCAGCGCGGCCTGGCTCTCGACCTTGATGACACCGCGCGAAAAACAGCCGTCGGGGATCTTCAACACCAACGGAAACCCCAGGCGTTCGCCGACCCGTTCAAAATCCTGCGGTCGCTCCTTGTACAGAATCTCGGTAGCGGGCATGCCCAATTGGTGGCTGTTGAGCAGGTCGGTAAGGTAGACCTTGTTGGTGCAGCGCAAGATCGACGTCGGATCGTCCATCACCACCAGCCCTTCGCTTTCAGCTTTCTTGGCGAAGCGGTAGGTATGGTTGTCGACGCTGGTGGTCTCGCGGATCAATAAGGCGTCGTATTCGGCCAGGCGCGCGTAATCCTTGCGCTCGATCAGTTCCACGTCGATGCCCAGGCCCCTGCCCACTCGGATGAAGTTGTTCAGGGCTTGGGCGTTGGACGGCGGCAACTGTTCATGGGGATCGTGCAGGATCGCCAGGTCATACCGGGCCAGGCGCCGCGAACGCGGCTGGCGCCAAATCCTGCGGCTGAAGTTGTCGAGGGCATGGGCGAAATGATCTTCCTGATCGTCGCGCAACTTATGCAATACACCAGACTTCACCCCAACGATATGCCAGCCGTTGTGCTTTTTGAACTCAACTAAGAGGATTGGACAGGGGAACGCTTCAAATAACTGGCGGGCCAACTCCTGTAACGCCTCAATCGGCGTTCGGCCGAAATAAAGCGTCAGCGTAAAACCCTCGGTACTACTGTAAAGATGATGGCTCAGGGTTTTATCGAGCACTCTGTCCAGATCATCCAACGCCAAGCCATACAGTGACTTTCTGGCCAGTTCGCTGATAGTACGCACGGAAGGAATCACTTTGTGCCCACGCGCTTCGGCCAGCAACGAACAATAGTAGCCATGCCCCAGATACTTGTAGCTGCGGCACAGGTTGATGACCTGTACACGCTTGCCCGTCTCGTTCTGGCGCGTCTGTTCCAGGTATTCCTGGGCGGTGATCATCTCTTCGCTGGGCAAGTAAGACGCCCAATCTTCCTTGCGTTCCACAATAATCACGACTTGACTCGCGGCTTTAGGCACTTGTGCAAAATAACGAGGGGAAGTGATTGTCGCCGCGCAGCTTTGCTCGGATACTTCACGCCAATGACTGTGTACCGCCGACATAATATTTGATCCGCTTTAGAGAACTGGACCTTTTCTATTAAGCACGATCTTTTTGAGAAGTCCCGTTTCATTACGCAACTTTTACGGTGGTTATATGACCCTTTGCTTTCGCATTGCAACGCTCGATGACATACCTGCACTAACAGCGTTGGAACAACAATGTTTTACCGGCGACCGGCTGTCGCCCCGCAGTTTTCGCTGGATGGTTCGTCGCGCCAATGGCCAATTATGGCTGGCGGAACGTGACGCCCAATTGCAAGGGTACGCGCTGGTGCTGCTGCGTCGCGGCAGTGCCGTAGCGCGGTTGTATTCCATCGCTATTGCCGAGCCCGCACGAGGGTTGGGCTTGGGTGCGCAGTTGTTAGCGCGGATCGAAGCCTGCGGCGTGCAACACCGCTGCACCCGACTGCGGCTGGAGGTGCGCACGGACAACCTCGGCGCGCTGGCCCTGTATGAACGCAGGGGCTATCGACGGCTTGCGTGCACGCCGGACTATTACGAGGACAACTGCGCGGCGTTGCGGCTGGAGAAGGTGCTTGCCGCGCAGTGATCAGCGCGCTCGCCGCTGGTCGTCACGCCACCTGCCTGACCCCCGCCTTGGCCTCCAGTTCGCGCACCAGCGGCAACACGCGCTTGCCGAAATACTCCACTTCTTCCTGAAAGTGCAGGAACCCCGCCAGCACCAGGTCCACGCCCACGGCCTTAAGGGCGACGATGCGTTCGGCGATCTGTTGCGGCGTGCCGATCAGGTTGGTCTTGAAGCCGTCGTTGTACTGCACCAGGTCTTCAAAGCTGGATTTGGCCCAATTGCCCTCGCCTTCGGGCGAGGCTTTGCCCGCTTGCCGGGCCGCGTCACCGAAGGCGTTCACGGCTTGCAGGTCGGCCTTGTCGATGATTTCCGCCAGCACGGCGCGGGCCTGCTCCTCGGTGTCGCGGGCGATCACAAAGGCGTTCACTCCGATTTTGACCGAATGGTTGTTGGCCGATGCCTTGGCGCGAATATCGTCGACCTGGGCCTTGATGCCTTCCGGGGTGTTGCCGTTGGTGAAGTACCAGTCCGACACCCGCGCCGCCATATCCCGCGCTGCCCGCGAGCTGCCGCCCTGGAACACTTCCGGCTGGCCCAGGGGCTTGGGCTTGAGGGTGTAGTTGTTGAATCGGTAGAAATCACCCTTGAAGGTGAAATTGTCCTGGGTCCAGATGCCCTTGAGGGCTTGAATGAATTCTTCGGAGCGGCGATAGCGCTCATCGTGCTCCAGCCAAGGCTCGCCGATGGCCTGGAACTCGCCCTTGAACCAACCGCTGACGATATTGACCGCGATACGGCCGTTGGTGAGCTGGTCGATGGTTGCCAGTTGCTTGGCCGCCAACGCCGGCTGCCAAGGACCCGGCAGGATCGCGGCGATCACCTTGAGCCGGGTAGTGGCGGCCAGCAGGGCATGGCTGAACGCCACGGATTCATGCTGGCTCTCGGCGCCGTAGCCGGCGGTAAAGCGGATCTGGGTCAGGCCATACTCGAAGCCCGCCGCCTCGGCCAGTTGCGCCAGCTTACGGTTGTAGTCGATCCCCCAGTCCGTGCGCTGCGCAATCTTGCTGACCACCAACCCACCGCTGACGTTGGGCACCCAATAGGCAAATTTCACGGCTTGCTGACTCATCGAACGGCACCTCGTACCAAGGAATGTACCGAGGGGTTGAGCAGCAAGTGTGCCAGCCCAGGAAAACGCCCGTGCCAGGCCGTCTGCGCGGGTCATTCAACCCGACGATCGCCTGGCCGCAACTGTCGCGGTTGAGGCCGTTTTGTCGAATCGCTGTTGCCGGAACAACAGCAGAGCGCCCCGCTCCCCCATAAACAGTGGGCTCGGCGCCCGGCACGGACTGTGCAAACACACAAGCCACCGATCACTGCCCAGGAACCGTTCCATGACCGAACACCACGTCATCAACCCGCTTTCCATCGGCGTCGACTACGCCTCCCTGGCCGCGCGCTTTCGCCCGATTTTCCAACGCATCGCCGAGGGCGCGCTGGAACGGGAACACACCCGCACCCTGCCTCACGCGCCGATCCAATGGTTGAAGGAAGCCGGCTTCGGCGCCGTGCGCGTGCCGGTGGAGTACGGCGGCGGCGGTGCCTCGCTGCCACAGTTATTCGCGCTGCTGATCGAGCTGGCAGAGGCCGACTCCAACGTGCCCCAAGCCCTGCGCGGGCACTTCGCCTTTGCCGAGGACCGCCTGAATGCCGCGCCCGGTGCTGGCCGTGACCTGTGGTTCAAGCGCTTCGTCGACGGTGAGATCGTCGGCTGCGCCTGGACTGAAATTGGCAGCGTCGCCATCGGCGATGTGGTTACCCAGGTCACGCCGAACGGTGATCAGTGGGCGCTCAACGGCGAAAAGTTCTACAGCACCGGGAGCATTTTCGCTGATTGGATCGACGTGTACGCCCAACGCAGCGACACCGGCGGCGACGTGATTGCCGCCACCCGCGCGCGCCAGCCCGGAGTGGTACACAGCGATGACTGGGACGGCTTTGGCCAACGCACCACCGGCAGCGGTACTTCGCGCTTTACCGATGCCGTGGTGGAAGCCGAAAACGTCATCGACTTTGCCACCCGTTTCAAGTACCAGACCGCGTTTTATCAGCTGGTGCTACTGGCCAGCCTCGCCGGGATCGGCCGCGCGGCGCTCAAGGACGTGGCACACCACGTGCGCAGTCGCAAGCGCATCTACAGCCACGGCAATGCCGCCCATGTGAGCCAGGACGCACAGATCCAACAAGTGGTAGGCGAAGTCGCCGCGCTGGTATATGCCGCCGAAGCCAGCGCGTTGAAGGCCGCGGAGCCGGCGCAGCGGGCGTATCTGGCGCGGTTCGGTGCGGATGAAGCGGCCGAGCGCGAGGCCAATGTGGCGGCCGAAATCGAATCGGCCACGGCGCAGGTGGTGGTGTCGGAATTGATTCAGCGGGCCACCAGCGAACTGTTCAATGCGCTGGGAGCCTCGGATGTGCGTCAGGGCAAGGGTTTGGACCGGCATTGGCGTAACGCGCGGACCGTGTCCTCTCACAACCCGGTGATCTACAAGGCGCGGATTGTGGGGGACTGGGTGATCAATGGCACCGAACCGCCGTTCGTTTGGCAGATCGGCAATGGCCCGGCGAAAAGCTAAAGCGGGGGAACCCTGTGGGAGGGGTTTGCCCCCTCCCACCTCAGAACGCCAACTTGTAACCGACGGCCATCAACATGACCGCCAGGCAGGGACGCAATACACCGTCCGGGATCTTGCCGGTCATGTGGCTGCCGATGTAAATCCCCGGCAACGAGCCCATCAACAGAAACCCCAACAGGTGCCAGTCCATATTGCCCATGCCGGCATGGCCAAGGCCCGCCACCAGGGTCAGCGGCACGGCGTGGGCGATTTCGGTGCCCACCAGGCGGCGCGTGGCCAGGAACGGATAGAGGATAAACAGCGCCACGGTACCCAGGGCGCCGGCGCCGATGGACGTCAAGGCAACCATAGTGCCGAGGATCGCGCCGGTGAGCACCGTCAAGGCATTCAGGTTGCGCGGGTTCATGTGGTAGCTGTCGCCCGCGTGACGCTGAGCGAAGGCCAACAGGGTTTTCTTGAACAGGATCGCCAGCGCAGTCAGCAGCAGCACCACACCGAGGGCCTGCTTGATCACCGCGTTCATCGCGCTGGGGTCGGTGTGCAGGGTGGCCAGGAACCACAGGGTCAGCAGCACGGCGGGCACGCTGCCGAGGGTCAGCCAGCCGGTGATGGTCCAGTCGATGTTTTTGTTCCTGCTGTGCACCAGCACGCCACCGGATTTGGTGATGGCGGCGTACAGCAGGTCGGTGCCCACGGCGGTGGCCGGGTTGATGCCGAACCACAACAGAATCGGCGTCATCAACGAGCCGCCACCGACGCCGGTCATGCCGACGATAAATCCCACGATCAGGCCGGCAATGACGAAACCAACGTTACCCACTTCCATTAACAGCTACCTGCGGCCATATAAATTTCTGGCCGCAGGATAGCGATTTTTCTTATAACCACTTATATCAATATGATCTGACTTTATGCCTTTTAAGCCAGCCGCCGACACAGGTAGGCCTGCGTCTGGTAGGGAAACGCTACGGTCTCACGCCCGCGCAGGTCGGGATGGGTGTCGATCAGGGTGCGCAGTTGCGCGGTCACGCTGGCTTTTTGCGGGTCCGGCAGCGCCGCGATGAAACTCACCGAGAGGAAACGATCGATGATCACTTCCTGGGGGCTGCCTACGTGCTGGTAGGCAAAACAGGTCAGTTCGGGCATGGAAAAATAATCGCCGCGCAAGGCATCACGCCAGTGGCCGGTGTGGAACCGTGGAGTGTCGCCTTCATAAGGCGTGATGATCTCGGTGATCGCCGCCACCCAGTCCACCGACTCGTCGCGCACATTCCACACCAGGCCCAGGCGCCCATCGGGCTTGAGTACACGGTGAATTTGCGCCAATGCCGCCTGTGTGGCGAACCAGTGGAAGGCCTGCGCGCACACGACGACGTCGGCACTCGCGGTGTCCAGGGGCATGGCGTCGGCGGTACCGGAAACCAGACGTACACCGGGCAATGCCTTGAGCAGTTGCTCGCCCATCTGCGCCACGGGTTCTACGGCGATAAGCGTCGGCGCCAGGCTGCTGAGCAACCGCGTGAACTTGCCGGTGCCGGCGCCCAGGTCGATCACCGTCGACTGGCTGGTAACCCCCAGCGTCTCGCTGAGCCAGCCCGTGAGCTGGCGGGGGTAATCCGGACGCCCCTGGGCGTAGGTGGCGGCCTGGGTTGAGAAACCTAGTTGAGCAGACGCGTGAACGGCAGTCATGGCCAATCTCTCCTCGGGTAAAACGGGGCCACAGTATGCTCTTTTGCTCACCTGCCTGCAGGCCGATCAGCTCGCGCTGCTGGGCAACCACACCCGAAACCGCGCGCCGCCCAGCGGTGACGCCTGCGCCGTGAGCGTGCCGCCCTGGGCCTCCAGCGCGCGCCGACTGATGGCCAGGCCCAGGCCGAAGCCGCCGGTGGCGCGGTCGCGGCTACGGTCGAGACGGTAGAACGGTTCGAAGATACGCTCTCGCTGGTCCAGCGGAATGCCGATGCCGTCATCGTCCACCCAGATTTCGCAGCCCTTGGGGCACACCTTGACGCCCACCTGGATGCGTGTTTCGCAATAGCGCGTGGCGTTGCGCAACAGATTCTGCAACGCGCGGGCGGTGAGGCGCGGGTCAAGGCTGAAACGCTCGATGGCGCAGTCGAGCACCACGTCGATGACAATTTCGGGGTTTTCCAGTTCGTCGTCGACGCTGCCCAGCACGCTGTCGATAAATTCATCGAGCACCACGTCCACCCGCTCCGGCAACTGCGCCGGGTTCTGCAGGCGGCTGTAGGACAGCAGTTCCAGCACCAGCTCATCCAGCTCGCGAATATGCGCCACCAGGCCGTGCAGACGCTCGCGACTGGCTGGGGGCAGGTCTTCGGAAAGCGCCAGGGCCAGGCCGAAATCCAGACGCGTGAGCGGCGTGCGCAGTTCGTGGGAGACCGCGTTGAGCAGATCGCGCTGCTGATTGAGCAGGTGCTCGATGTCGTCGGCCATGGTGTCGAACACCGCCGCCAGGCTGCCGATACTGGAATGGGCGGGAACGCCCGTGCGCTCCGTCAGGTTACCCTGGCCCAACTGCGCGGCGGTGCTTTTCAAGCGTTCCAGATCGCGCCAGTGCGGGCGCAACCAGGCCAGCAGGCATACCAGCAGCGCCGCGACGATCAGCACGTTGATCGCCCAATACAGCAGGTTCATGTCCAGCGGGTCCGGCGGGACGGTCAGCTTGACCACGAACTGATCGTTGATCGGCGAGCTGATCTCTTCCATCCAGCCCCACTCGCCCAGGCGCACCACCGGTCTGCCCTGCTCCAGCAAACGCGCTTCTTCCGGGGTATAGCTCGCGTCCTGGCGCAGCAGCAATTGCACGCTCAGCGGGGCGAAGTCACGCCCCAGTTGCTCGGTCACCTGGGACCAGCGCTCCACCGGTGCACGCTGGTACTGCTTGACGATCAGGTGCTGCTGGCCGCGGGTCTGCTCGATGTTGTAGTTCAGGTAACGGTGTTCGAACAGCTGGATCACCAGCTTGGGAATCAGGTAGATCGCGGCGCTATAGGTGACGATGGTGATCAGGAAGAGGCGAATCAGCACGCGCAGCATGGTTCAGCATTCCCACTCGGAACGGCTGAACAGGTAGCCCTTGCCCCACACCGTTTTGATCTTGCGGGCTTCGCCGGCATGGTCGTCGAACTTGCGCCGCAGCTTGGAGATGGCCACGTCCACCGAGCGGTCGGTGCCGTTGAACTCGATACCGCGCAGGCGTTGCAGGATCTGGTCGCGGCTGAGCACTTCGCCGGCGTGCCGCGCCAGCACCACCAGCAGGTTGTATTCGCCGCTGGACAGCTCCACCGCCTGGTCGCGCCAGGTCACGGTGCGCTCCGACAGGTCGATGCACAGGTTGCCCATCAGGATCCGGTCGTTGGCCACCTGGGGCTCGGACAAACTGCTGCGGCGCAGCAAGGTACGCACCCGCGCCAGCAGCACGCGCGGTTCGCAGGGTTTGGTGACGTAGTCATCGGCGCCCATTTCCAGGCCCAGCACCTGGTCGTGGCTGTCGTCGCGCGCGGTGAGCATCAGGATCGGCAGGCAGGCCGAATCGGCGCGCAGCAGGCGGCACACCTGCAGGCCGTCGAGCCCCGGCAGCATCAGGTCGAGAATCACCAGGTCCGGCGGATCGCGGCGCGCGCGTTCTTGCACCAGGTCGCCACGGCTGAGCACGTTGACGTGGTAGCCGTTGCGTTCCAGGTAGCTGGCGATCAGCTCGGATAGTGCGGCATCGTCTTCCACCAGAAGGATGTTGGGCATGAAGGTGTTTCCAAAAAATGCAGTGATGTGTCGTACACAAACCCACTTTGGGAGAAGGCTTTCCCCCTCCCATGTTGGATCTTCAATGTTTGCAGGATTGTGCAAGGATATACGCCCTCGGCGCCCCGCGCGCCGCACCTTACATTTCTTCACAGACGACCTACACAGCTTCACAGCACCACGGCGCAGGTGCCTTTAGGATGCGCCAGTCATTATTGGGATAAGAGCATGTCGAAGAATCTGTTTGCGCCGTTTTGCCTGCTGGCCCTGACGCTGGCCCTGAGTGCCTGTGACCAGTCGGCCGACGAAACGCCGGAAATGCCCGTGGCCAAAGTGCGCATCGAAACCCTTGAGGCCAAACCCCTGTCCATCAGCAGCGAATTGAGCGGGCGCATTGCCGCGCCGCGCATCGCCGAAGTGCGCGCGCGGGTGGCCGGCGTGGTGATGCAACAGGTGTTCAAAGAAGGCCACGACGTCAAACAGGGCGACGTGTTGTTTCGCATTGACCCGGCCCCCTTCAAGGCCGACCTGGACAGCGCCAAGGCCAACCTGAGCAAGGCCGAGGCCAATGCGTTCCAGGCGCGCCTGCAGGAACAGCGCTACAGCCAGTTGGTGGAAGGCAACGCCATCAGTGGCCAGGACTACGACAACGCGCGCGCCGCCGTACGCCAGACCCAAGCCGAAGTCGCCGCCAACAAAGCCGCCGTCGAGCGCGCCAGGCTGAACCTGGGCTACGCCACCGTGACCGCACCGATTTCCGGACGCATCGGCCGCGCGCTGGTCACCGAAGGCGCATTGGTCGGCCAGAACGAAGCCACGCCACTGGCGATCATCCAGCAACTGGACCCGATTCACGCCGACCTCACCCAATCCACCCGTGAGCTGAACGACCTGCGCCGCGCCTTTCGCGCCGGCAGCCTGAAGCAGGTCGGCCAGGACCAGGCCAAGGCCACGTTGATCCTGGATGACGGCAGCCTCTACCCGCTGCCGGGCAAACTATTGTTCGCTGAAATCAGCGTCGACCCGGGCACCGGGCAGATCATCCTGCGCAGCGAGTTCCCCAACCCGGACCTGGACCTGCTGCCCGGCAGCTTCGTGCGGGTGCGCCTGGAACAGGCCGTGGATACCCAAGGCCTGAGCGTGCCGCAGCGCGCCATCACCCGCGACAGCGCCGGCATCCCCATGGTACTGCGGCTGGACGCCGAGCAGACCGTAAGCCAGCAACCGGTGGAACTGGGCGCGGTGGTCGGCGATCGCTGGGTGGTCAGCCATGGCCTCAAACCCGGTGACCGCATCATCGTGGAAGGCCTGCAGCACGCGCGGCCCGGTGAGAAAGTCCATGTGGACGACAGCCCGGCCAAGCTGGCCAAGAAGGATTCCTGAGCATGCCGCAGTTTTTCATCGACCGCCCGGTCTTCGCCTGGGTGGTGGCCCTGTTCATTCTGCTCGCCGGCCTGCTGGCCATCCCGCAATTGCCGGTGGCCCAATACCCCAACGTTGCGCCGCCGAAAGTGGAAATTTACGCGGTGTACCCCGGTGCCTCGGCGCAGACCCTGGATGAGAGCGTGGTGAGCCTGATCGAACAGGAACTCAACGGCGCCGATCACCTGTTGTATTTCGAATCCCAGAGCAGCCTGGGTTCGGCGACGATCACCGCCACCTTCCAACCCGGCACCAACCCGGAAATGGCCCAGGTGGATGTGCAGAACCGCCTCAAGGCCGTGGAGCCGCGCTTACCCCAGGCCGTGACGCAACAGGGTCTGCAGGTGGAAAAAGTCTCTGCGGGCTTCCTGCTGCTGGTGACCCTCACCTCCAACGACGGCAAGCTCGATGACGTCGCGCTCAGCGATTACCTGGCGCGCAACGTGATGAACGAACTCAAGCGCCTGGACGGGGTGGGCAAGGCCCAGCTGTACGGCGCCGAGCGCGCCATGCGCATCTGGATCGACCCGCAGAAGCTGATCGGCTTCAACCTGACCCCGGCCGACGTGAACGCCGCCATCGCCGCGCAGAACGCCCAAGTCTCGGCCGGCAGTATCGGCGACTTGCCGGGCACCAACACCCAGGAAATCACCGCTGCGATCCTGGTCAAAGGCCAGTTGTCGACCCCGGCGGAATTCGCCGACATCGTGCTCAAGGCCAACCCTGACGGCTCCACCGTGCGCATCGGCGATGTGGCGCGGGTGGAAATCGGCAGCCAGGAATACCAGTTTTCCACGCGCCTGAACGGCAAACCCTCCACCGCCGTCAGCGTGCAGTTGGCACCGGGCGCCAATGCGCTGAACACCGCGACCCTGGTGCGGGCGAAGATGGACGAGCTGTCGCGGTATTTCCCGGCGAACGTGGAATACAAGATCCCGTACGACACCTCGCCGTTCGTCAAGGTCTCGATCACCAAGGTGGTGTATACCCTGCTCGAGGCCATGGCGCTGGTGTTCGCGGTGATGTTCCTGTTCCTGCAGAACGTGCGCTACACCCTGATCCCGACCCTGGTGGTGCCGATTGCGTTGATGGGCACCTTCGCCACCATGTTGCTGCTGGGCTTCTCGATCAACGTGCTGACCATGTTCGGCATGGTGCTGGCCATCGGCATCCTGGTGGACGACGCCATCGTGGTGGTGGAGAACGTCGAACGGATCATGGTCACCGAGGGCCTGTCGCCCAAGGAAGCGACGCGCAAGGCCATGGGCCAGATCACCGGCGCGATCATCGGCATTACCCTGGTGCTGGTGGCGGTGTTCCTGCCGATGGCGTTCATGGCTGGGTCCGTGGGGGTGATCTACCAGCAGTTCTCACTGTCGATGGCCACCTCGATCCTGTTCTCGGCGTTTCTTGCCCTGACCTTGACCCCGGCGCTGTGCGCCACATTGCTCAAGCCGATCGCCATGGGCGAGCACCATGCCAAGGGCGGCTTCTTCGGCTGGTTCAACCAGCGCTTCGAGCGCCTCACCGAGCGCTATACCGGTTGGGTGGCTTATGCGCTCAAGCGCAGCGGCCGCTATCTGCTGATCTACCTGGTGCTGCTGGTGGGCATGGGCGTGCTGTTCGTGCGCCTGCCCGCCTCGTTCCTGCCGGTGGAGGACCAGGGCTACACCATCACCGATATCCAACTGCCGCCGGGGGCCAGCAAGAACCGCACGGTGCAGGTGGCCGAGCAGATCGAAGCGCATAACGCCGGCGAGCCGGGGGTGGGCGATACCACCATGATCATGGGTTTCAGTTTCTCCGGTTCGGGGCAGAACGCGGCACTGGCGTTTACCACGCTCAAGGATTGGTCGCAGCGCGGCAGCGACGATTCCGCCGCTTCGATTGCCGAGCGCGCCAATGGCGCCTTCAGCGAGCTCAAGGACGCAATCGCCTACGCGGTGCTGCCGCCGCCGGTGGATGGCCTGGGCACGTCCAGTGGTTTCGAGTTCCGCCTGCAGGATCGCGGGGGCGTCGGCCATGCCGCATTGATGGCGGCGCGCACCGAACTGCTGGCCCTGGCGGAGAAAAGCCCGATCCTGGCCAATGTGCGCGAAAGCGCCCTGGCCGAGGCGCCCCAGGTGCAGTTGGAGGTCGACCGCAAGCAGGCCAACGCGCTGGGCGTATCCTTCGCCGAGGTGGGCAATGTGCTGTCGTCGGCGATTGGCTCGGCCTATGTCAACGACTTCCCCAACCAGGGCCGCATGCAGCGCGTGGTGGTGCAGGCCGAAGGCGACCGGCGCAGCCAGGTCGAGGACCTGCTGAAGATCCATGTGCGCAACGAATCCGGCAAGATGGTGCCGCTGTCGGCCTTCGTACAAGCCAAGTGGACCCAGGGCCCGGCGCAACTGACGCGCTACAACGGCTACCCTGCCATCGCCATTTCCGGCGAGGCGGCACCGGGCTACAGCACCGGCGAGGCAATGACGGAAATCCAGCGCCTGGTCAGCCAATTGCCGGCGGGCCTGGGTCAGGAATGGACCGGGCTGTCGCTGCAGGAACGCCTGTCCGGCTCACAGGCTCCGATACTGCTGGGGCTGTCGCTGCTGATCGTGTTCCTGTGCCTGGCGGCGCTGTATGAAAGCTGGTCGATCCCGACCTCGGTATTGCTGGTAGTGCCGCTGGGCGTGCTCGGCGCGGTGCTGGCGGTGAGCTTGCGCGGTATGCCCAACGATGTGTTTTTCAAGGTGGGCCTGATCACCATCATCGGCCTGTCGGCGAAGAACGCGATCCTGATCATCGAGTTCGCCAAGGACCTGTATGACCAGGGCGAAGACCTGATCGATGCCACCCTCAAGGCGGCGCGGTTGCGGTTACGGCCGATCATCATGACCTCGCTGGCGTTCATCCTTGGCGTGGTGCCGCTGGCCATTGCCACCGGGGCCAGCTCGGCGAGCCAGCAGGCGATTGGTACCGGGGTAATCGGCGGGATGGTCACCGCGACCTTGGCGGTGGTGTTTGTACCGGTGTTCTTTGTGGTGGTGATGAAGCTGGTGCGCAAGCGCAGTCGCTGACTGTCAGCTTCAAGCGGCCAGCCGGAGCACCCTTGCTTCAACTTGCCGCTTGAAGCTTGCAGCCTGCAGCTGCTCAACCTATGTTGCTCACTATTCCCCCGAATCGTGAGCGCCATGCCCTTCCTTGCCCGCACCCATCCGCGTCTCTCCGCCGCCGCCGTCCTTGGCCTTGCGGTGGGTATCCTGGCGCCGTCCGGAACCGTCACCGGCAAAATTCTGATCGGCTGGAATGCCGGCGTCTGGACCTACCTGCTGCTGATGCTGTGGCTGACGCGCCGGGCCAAGGCCGAGGACGTCAAGCGCATCGCCGAAGTCGAAGACGAGAATGCCGGGCTGGTGCTGTTCACGGTGTGCATCGCCGCCATCGCGAGCCTGGCCACCATCACCTTCGAGCTGGTGGGCAGCAAAGACCTGGCAACCTCGGCACGCCTGCTGCACTACGGTTTTACCGGCTTGACGGTGATCGGTTCGTGGCTGTTGATCGGGGTGATTTTCAGCGTGCACTACGCTCGCCTGTATTACACCTGGACCGGCAAGGAACCGGCGTTGCGCTTTGCCGAGGGCCTGCTCACACCCAACTATTGGGACTTTCTGTACTTCTCCTTCACCATCGGCGTGGCCGTGCAGACCTCCGACGTGGGCGTGGCGACCCGTGGTATGCGCAAGGTGGTGTTGGGACAATCGCTGATCGGGTTTCTGTTCAACACCGCGATCCTGGGTTTCTCGATCAACATCGCCGCCGGCCTGTTCGGCTAGGCTGCACAAACCTTCTAGACGCCCATGCCGCACGGGTCGCTAATACCGTTTTACACACCGTCGAGGGGGTTATGACCGCGCACAATTGGATCGACCTGTCCCAGGACACCGACACCGGCATCGAAACGCTGCGCGCGCATTTCGAAGGCCACGCCTACGACCCCCACTGGCATGACAGCTACCTGATCGGCGTGACCGAGCAAGGCGTGCAGCAATTCAATTGCCGCCGCACCCGCCACGACAGCGTGCCCGGCCAGGTGTTCCTGGTGGAACCCGGCGAGCTGCATGACGGCGACGCGCCGACCGCCGACGGTTTTACCTATCACATGCTCTACCTCGACCCGCATTGGCTGACACGGGAAGTGAGCACCGTATTCGAAGAGGCACCGGCCACCAGCCAGCTGAGTTTCGTCAGCACCCTGGCCGACGACCCACGCCTGGCTTTCGCCACCAGCCAAGCGTTCCAGACCCTGCACCGCGGCGAGTTGCGCATCGTACGCCAGCGCGCCATGGACCAATTGCTCGAACGCCTCACCGGACACCTTCACTGGCGCACACGCTACGGCGACGATCCGCGTCTGCCGCAGGTGGCCCACAAGGCTCGGGAATACCTGCATGCGCACCTGCATCACGACGTGGGCATGCACGAACTGGCGCTGGCCTGCGGCGTCGACCGCTTTCGCTTGAGCCGCGCCTTCAAAAGCGCGTTCGGCCTGCCGCCCCATGCCTACCTGGTGCAACTGCGCCTGGCCCGTGCCCGGCATTTACTGGCCAAGGGCGAACAACCCGCCGATGTGGCGATTGCCCTGGGCTTCGCCGACCAGAGCCACATGGGCCGCTGGTTTATGCGCGCCTATGGCCTGACCCCCGCCGCCTACCGCAGGCGCTGCTCAAATCTTCCAGACAGATAACCCGGCGGCTTGTGAGAATCGACTCCATCGATTTATTTATTGGAGTGATCACCATGCTGTCCACGCTCGTACCGTTCATGCTGTTCGCCTTCGTTGCCTCGATTACCCCCGGCCCCACCAATATCCTGGTGCTGAGTAACAGTGCCCGCTACGGATTCAAGGCAGCGCTGCCGATCATCCTCGGCGCGTGTGCAGGCGCGGCAGGCATTGTGTTGATGGTGGGCTCGGGCGTAGGTGGGTCACTGGTCCATCTGCCGGCTGTGCAAACGACGATGCAGTGGGCCGGCATCGCCTGGTTGAGCTATCTGGCCTGGCAGATCTTCACCGCCCCGCCCCAGGCTTTGGCTTCGCAATCAGCCGATAAGCGTCTCGGCCTGATCGGCGCCGCCAGCCTGCAGTTGATCAACCCCAAGACCTGGATGATGGCGTTGGCGGTGGTCAGTGTGTTTGCCAACAACGACACAAAGCAACAGAGCCAGGTGCTATACCTGTCACTGGTTTTTTTTCTGATATCGCTTCCGTGTCTGGGTGCTTGGGCATTGTTGGGCGCAGCATCGAGCCACGCGTTCACATCGCCCCACGCAATGAGGCGCTTCAACCAATGGATGGCGTTGTTACTGCTGAGCTCGACATGGTTGAGTCTCATCGTCTGAGGCGCAAAAAACTCCATTAGAGATAGTACAAAACCGAATTAAGAATATGTGCTTAGACTGCCATGCCTGGTAAGAGATGCTCTTTTTGGAAAGGGGCTGGCCACTCATATATCGCAGCCTGCGTATACTGTTAGTTCTGACAGTTTACAGATTGCACACCCTGCTATTACATGCTTCGGACAGAGCCATTGATACCTCTGTTACTCGCACAACCAACCGCGATGGAGAAGCGATCATGACTGTACAAGCGCACACTTTAACCCCTGAGCAGCTCAAAGCATTGGGTCCCAAACGAATCACCGCATCAGGTCCTTTCGATGCAAAAATCGACTCCATTCCTGTCACTTTCCAGACCACCACTCTGTCCCGTGACTACGATCGGAAAGTTTTCAAAGTCAACGCCCGGCACGCCGATAACTCGGTTACCCTCAAAAAACTATTTATCCAGGTGCCCGATAGCGTTGAAGTCGGCAAGGTAATCAGGCTGGAGGAGCAGGAGTTTACAGATGTCGAAGTCTGGTACTCGGTGGAGTCCCCCACCGACCACTATACGGTCAGTGGCATTATGGGCGAGTTGCTCATTATCGGGCTGGCCCCCGGCGAGATTAAAATCAAGGGTAGATTAAATGCAACAACCGATAACGATGCTCACGGGAATAAACATACGCTCGAGGTCGATTTCGACCTGATCAGTTGATGGGCCGTGCCCCATGAAAAAACGCCCGCATCTCTCGATACGGGCGTTTTTGTGTAGCAGGCATTACCAGGAGTAGCGGACACCTACGTTGGCGCCCCATGGCTGCTCAACTTTGCCGCCACTGCTGTGTTCGAGGTCGGCATGCAGCTGCAGATTCTGCGACAGCTTCACCGCGAGACCGGCGCCGAATTCAGCACGAGAGCCCGACAGGTCGTTGTTGAACACATTGTTGTTCACCGAGACTTTATTGTTGCTGGCAAATTCATGCACCATCGCTGCCCGCAGATAAGGCTGTACGACGCTGCCGCTGTCAAGCTGGATATCGCGCCCTACGGTGGCGCCGGCTTTGGCCATGATCGAGCGGGTACGCTCGCCCTTGGCTTGCAGGCCGTTGTCCAGACTGTAATTGGCGCCCTGGATCACTACGGTGGACATCTGTGCATACGGCTCGACAAAGAACCCGTCGTCCAGCTTGATGTTGCGACCGAACTCCGCCGACAAACCGCCGCCGGTGTTGTTGTACTTACCCCTGGACGAGGTACCGTCGCTCAAACCTACCTTGGACTCGTTCTGGAATCGGTTGACCTTGGCGACTGCATCGAAATACAGGCCGCTTTCCTCATCCAGCCACGTCGCATAGGCACCCAGATAGTAGCTCTTCACGTTGCCGGACGTACCGCGCTTGAGGTTCAAATCCGAGGTACTGTGACCGGCCATGACGCCCACCAGCCACTGACTGTCGGCCAGTGGAGTATCGGCTCCCAGGGTAAAGCCTTGTTGGTTCTGGCTGTAGCCGACACCGGTACTGTCGGACACCTTGTACTTATTGCCGTAACCACGGATCCAAAGGCCCGCCTGACCCGGTTCGAAGCGCAACTCCCCCATACGCGTGCGCAGTGATGTGGCTTCGCCGTACCACACAGTGGGTGCGGTATTGAACAACGCCAGGACCGAGCGAGTGCCTGGGCTGATCACGCGATTGTTAGGGTCAAGGAACCAGTCGGTGCCGTCCTTTTTCAAGCCGTAGGAGTAAGCACCTACGTCAACCACATCACCGACCAGGGAAAACTGCGCGTCGCCTCCACCGGTATGCACAACGCGAATATCCTCGGGATTGACCGGCTCCGCGCCGCTGGCAGCGAGCAACAGGCTGTGATTGCCTTTGGCCTCGCCCTCGATGTTCAGGAAGTCCGTGATGCCACGCGCGAAATCGGTGCCCATGACAAAGGTGCCGTTTCCGTCAAGGCTGTCCAGGTCCAGTTGATAGAACGCGTCGGTGTGACCGAACTTTACCGTACCGCCCGCCAGGCTCAGTGCGCCTACCTGGCTATCGCCCGTCAGCTCCCAAAAAGACTGGTCGCCGATGTTAAGGCTGGTGACATTCTGCATTTGGCCGGTCAGGCTGGCGGCGTTCTGCAGGTTCAAATGTGCGGTGCTGCCATCTTCGACAATAACGTTTCCATTCAAACGACTGTTGTCGACATTCATGCTTGCCGTGGCACCGCCGTTGACTTCCAGCAACGTGCCGTTGCCACCGATCAACGTGGAGCCGTTGCGCACCTCAATTTCAGCTCCCGAGGCCAAGCCATGCTCGCCATTGACCAGGATGGCGGAACCGCTGCGGCCCTCGACGCTGGAATTATCCAGCACCAATTTGCCAACGCCACCGTTGCCGTTGTCATCGTTGAACAGCACGCCGTTCTTGCCGCCAATGATTCGGCTTTGGCTGGCGGTGACCGTTGCCCCTTCGACGAACACGCCGAAGCTGTCGGCGCCAGTGCCTTCTACTAACGTATTTTGATTGAAGTGCAGCTCACTGTTGTCCTCTGCCACCGCCCCGCCGATATGGCCACGAATGGTGCTATTGAATACCTTGGCAACCGCCCCTTTGTCAGAATCGAAGCTCTGGAACGCTTGCAGGCCTACCGTGGTATGGCTGGTGATGTCGCTGTTGCGAATAAGGGCATCGCTGTCGACCAGGCGTACCGCACCGTACACAGCGTGGGATGAGTCGACAGTAGCCCCGTTCAGGCTGACGGACGAACCCTGGGTGGCATGGATGTCGTCAATGCGGCTGCCAGCATTGACAATCAGCGCCGAATCGTTGACCCGAATATGCTGCGCCCTGGCACCGTTCACGGTCAGCTCGGCGTTCAAGTCCAGTTGCCAGTCATTTGGCAGTTCACCGGCTTCAATGGTTCTTGACTCGCCAATGAGTTGAACAGCTTGCGCAGTCGATTGAACCGCCGCAAACATAAGGAAGGTAATAGTTGGAACTTTCATTATCTTGCTCAAGGGCTTGAGCTCGAAGTTGGTTAACACGGACATAGGTTTTCACTCTCTGGGCTGGAGCCTTTGAAACGGTTTGGCTCGTTCCCCTTGGAATGGAGCCTTACCTGTGCGGCGCAGAGATTACTGAGCGAATATACCCATGGATGTAGGATTAATCTGAGCTGGATGTAGCGATAGGCAATATAAAGATCCAAAAGACCCGGCTGTCAGCCGTGCATTCAAAAACCCGGCGTAGTAAGGAAAGAGTGCAGTTGCCAGCTACACCAAAGGGAAGCTTATGTTTCCCTTTGGTGCAGCTGGCAACTGACTGTGGGTCTAAGGTCTCACAATCTCCGTTTCATCGCAGTACGACGCCGGATTGGAGAATACGGTGTACACCTCAGCCAGCTCTCCAGTACCCACCCCGACGGCTACATCCGTGCTGTAGGTCACCTCGCAAGGTCCAAACACAGACTGTTTGAGGAATGCACCGTAAGGAATTTCAACGATAAAGCCATTGTCCACATCATCCTGGCTCAACCTTGGATAGGTGAAGTCATCTGTGAATGGTCCCGGTGGAAAACCAAACGCCTCGCTGTAAATAGTCACGGTTACCGTCACACTATTGCCGACTACCAGGCGTGGATCAGCTGGAATGAAAAGCTCGGCGAACAGTGTTGGCGGTACCCCAGGGCCACGGCTTTGCAAGGATACGCAACTCCACTCATCGTTGACGTCCAAGTGCCGGAATTCAGCAGGCGGCAGTATCACCGTCACAGCATCGATCACGTTAACAGAAGTAACACCCGACGGGTTTTCATTCGTGGTACCGGGGCCGGTGACCACATAGCTGACAGGCTGCATGCCATTACTGTGTCGCGCCACGACGTCCCACGGGATGGTAAACGTCGCGTCATCCCCGGGCACTAACGTGCTGAGGGGAAAAGGACCGACCCGCTCTTTTGCAGTTCCCCAAAACAGGAAAAACCTGTTGTCCGCATGAGGTGCAACCGCAACGGTCCAGAGTGGAATCACGATCCTGACGGGTTGCCCCGCATCTTCGATACGCAATGTATTCAGTTGGTCGGAGACTGCGCCATACACCTGGGCCAGCTGCAGTGCGGGGTTCACATCACCCGGTTCGAGGGTGCCTGGTAGAGTCGGGCCTTCCACCGACAAGTCAAGTCGCACGGTTTTCACGGGAGAGGTAAAGAACACACCATTTCGGTCGATACGGTAGCGCAACGTCACACTCTGCGGCCCCAGCGTCGCTGTATACGCCGCTCTGATCGCATCGTTCATATTGGTGAATATAACGTCAAACCCAGTAAGTTCAGGGGTCTGCGGGCCAAATGGCAGGGCTTCCCATTGCAGCTCGAATTTGTCCAGCCCTATTGCATGGTTCAGATACTCTTCAATATGAACGTCAATGCCTTGCCTGTAATCCGCAATATCGAGCAGATCGTCGGTGCTGCCGTCGCGCGGGGCGGGTGCCAGTGGAACGAAGACCTCCAACGGCACAGGATCGTCAAGCAATGAAACGGTGCGAAAATCATTGAACGACGGGCGGCTGACGTTACCCGCCCGATCACGGATGGTGTAGAACAGATAGTACATCCCACTCAAAATTATCTGGTCTCTGGGCAAGAAGAACGAGCCCCCCGTAGGCAGCATCGGGATCCCGTTGGGATCACTCACCAAATATTCGGGGCGCGGGTCCATGACCGGGCTGAAGTAAACAAAAAACACGTCCCCTGCTTCAAATTGCCCTGGCTGTGCGGGATAGGTGTTCGGGGGAATGCCGATCTCCAGACCACCCTCCGCTACCAGGAACGCATCGTTGATTACAGTACCCGGCGGCGCATTGACGAAAACCGGAACCGTCGGCTGCTCACGTGATGACTCCACGGCATAGGGCGCAATGGTATCGACTCGAAATGCGCCAGGATTGGAGCTGTCTACGGGGGTTCCCGGTACACCAGCGCTATTACGGTACTGTGTATTTCGGAGCTCGTAAAAACCATGCCTGAACTGGGGTAGTGGCGCAGGAACAGACCTGGTGATGATGGGTGGAATCGGAGTAGGGATGCCTGTCAGTTGATAGGGCGCTACCAGGGTACTCCACGTCGGTGGAAACGCACCGGGATCGCGAATTTCGACGCTCATCCAATCTGTGCTCCTTGACGCTGTCCCCGTACTTAACCGCAGGTTAATGCCAACGGATGCCACCGGCGCTGGAATAAGACCGGTTGCATCATCCAGTGCTTCAACGATTGTGGGTGCATTGAGAACCAAAGGCGCGGGTGCATTAGGCGAACGATGTTTTCTACTCATTTCAGTCTCTCCTTGGTGTTTTTAACCAGGCACACTCACTCCGGCCGAGAACTTTTCAGTCACCGCACTAACTTGAAAAACGTCTATCGGAGCGATGTAGCCCAACCTTCAGGCGGTGAGAAACCCGGCCTAGGGCTCAGGGCCATTACCGTCAATCCAGCAGTAGATGGGATCGGGCGGCGCCGGCGAAACCGGCACAACACGATCGAACTGCACAAACCTGGAGGCTGAGCGGCCAACGTCGGTACCTGCTCTGGTCACCAGGTAGCTCGCTTCTCCGCCCGCGTTTTCCTTCAGGGGCCGGATCAGGCGCTCGACATCACGGATCCAGAAGTTGTAGCCAGATGCATCCGCTATCCCGTCCCAATAGTGCTCAAGGGTTTCCACGATATTGGGGTCTGGATTGACATCCGGGTATTGGCCATACCCTTGAAATCTCAGTGTGATCAAATCGCCGTGAAGGATGTTCGCATCGGGTGGGATATACACCTCGACGCCAAACCAGATCGGCGGCTGGGTGGTGCAGGTCAGATACCCGTTTTCATGCGCCTCGGCTTGGGGAAAGCTGGGCCGCGTATACATGATGGGGGGAAGATCGGTTTGCAAACCGACCCGAGCCACCAGTGAAAATGCCGGGTTTACATTTCCGGCACGGTCTTGTAACCGATAAAAACAGAACAACCAGCGTGCCCCTGGGTACCTGCGGAACACTTCACGGGGCACATCGACAAAAATGCGGCCGCTGTCAGCGGTCAGCGGGGGCGACGTCAGCGTCGGCAAGCCGGTTGGCAGCAAGTTCATGTCAGAAAAATACATCAGCACTTTGTCACCAACCTCACGTCCCCGATAACCGTTGGGGATTTCCATGGGCACCATGAGGTTGGCATCCAGGTAAGCCTGCGTGATCGGATCGATCGGGAAAATAGCGGGGGCGAGCAACTCGCCAGCACCGGGCGCATCGCGGTCGATTCTGATCGTCACCGTCTCAGAGGTATCCATACTGGGGCTATCCGGCCGGGTGTTATGGACCCTGTACCTGAGATCGATGACGGCGCTGCTCAATAGAAAGTCCCGAGGAATCGTCAGGGCTATGGGAAAGTCGGCATCCGTCAGGAGTCCTCGCAGTTCGAAGGGCGGCGTATCTACCGGCCTGGCCCCGCGTACGTTCCACTCGAAAATCACATATTGGAATCTTCCGGGGCCAGGTAAAACCGCCCAGGGTGTTTCGAGCAAAATGCATAAATCATTGAAATAAAACTCCGCGGGGATCAGCCCATCCGGCAACGCATCAACGACTCTCGGTTCAGCCAACACAAGGACGCCTCCAGGACCGGAAGGTCCGTTCGCACTCGGCTGACCAGCATGGGTAGTGTTCATCCAAACCTCCCGTTACTCAAACACTGTCGAGTGTGCCTCGACGCTGACCGATCAGCGTTTTCAAGGCTCTGCGGGAGTCATTGAACACCTTGATAATGCCGTCCGATACTGTCAGAACTAACAGGTAGAGGTGCCGCTCGTCCGTTTTTCACTTGCGAGCCGTAGTGCGCCCCACCAGGAATTCCTTGACGAAGGCGGCAGACTGGTGTTTTCTGAAACCGGTTTCAGTGCTTCGCCAAATCCAATAAGAAAGGTTGTACCGTGAACTCATTTTCTGCCGCCCAGCGCAGCCGCGTGACCATGCTCGACGTTGCCCGCCACGCCGGCGTGTCCAAGGCCAGCGTCTCGCGTTTCATCGGTGAAGACCGCGCCCTGCTCTCGGATGCCATTGCCCTGCGCATCGAGCAGGCCATCGACCAACTCGGCTACCGCCCCAACCAGATGGCGCGAGGCCTCAAACGTGGCCGCACCCGTCTGATCGGCATGCTGGTGGCCGATATCCGCAACCCCTATTCCATCGCCGTGATGCACGGCGTCGAAACCGCCTGCCGCCAGCACGGCTACAGCCTGGTGGTGTGCAACACCGACCGCGACGACGAGCAGGAGCGCCAGCACCTGGCGGCACTGCGCTCGTACAACATCGAAGGCCTGATCGTGAACACCCTCGGCCATCACCTCGACCAACTGCTGGAACTGCAACGGGAAATGCCCCTGGTGCTGGTGGACCGCAAAGTCGAGCCGCTGCGCAGCGACCTGGTGGGCCTGGATAACCCGGCAGCGGTACGCATGGCCGTGCACCATCTGGAGCAACAGGGCTACCGCGAGCTGCTGCTGATCAGCGAAGCCACTGACGGCACCAGCTCGCGCCTGGAGCGCCTGGCCAGTTTCAAGGCCGAGATCGCCCGCCGCCCGGCATTGAACGGCGCCGTGCTGGAACTGGACGACGCGCTTGAAGCCCATCTGGGCAATTTTCTTTCCACCCCCGGCCCCAAGGCGCTGTTCTGTGCCAACGGCGTCGCCGCGCTGGCCTGCACCCGCGCGCTCAAGGCATTGGGGTGCGACCTGTTCGGCGATGTCGGCCTGATCGCCCTGGATGACTTGGACTGGTACCCGCTGGTAGGCAATGGCATCACCGCCCTCGCCCAACCCACCGAGGCCATCGGCGCCAGTGCGTTCGACTGTCTGCTCAAGCGCCTGCGCGGCGACACCGAGCCGACCCGCACCCTGGATTTCCTGCCCCAACTCATCGTCCGAGGCTCCACCACGCGCCGACAGGAATGACTGTTTTTTGAACAAAAATGAAACCGGTTTCAGAGGTACAAAAACAATGCACAAATACCCCGTTTCCATCAGCCTTTCCAGCTACGGCGCCGATCTGGTCCGCCAACAGGGCCAGTTGAGTTTTGTCCAATTACTGGCACAGGCCGGCGCCCGGCGCATCGAATGGCGTGAAGAACTGCTGACCGTTGAGCAACCCGCCGAGCTGGCTGATGCGGTGGCCGCAGAAGGCCTGGAAGCCGTGTTCTCATCGCCATTGGAGCTATGGGTCGCCGGCCGCGCCCAGCCGAATGCCCAATTGAGCGCCACGCTGGACCGCGCCCAGGCCTTCGGCGCGCGCTGGCTGAAAGTCTCCCTGGGCTACTTCACCGACACCAATGACCTGCAAAGCCTGCACGCCCTGCTCAACCGACACCCGGTGCAATTGTTGGTGGAAAACGACCAGACCCTGCACGGCGGCCGTATCGAACCCATGCAACGTTTTTTCAGCGAAGTCGAACGCCTGGGCCTGCCGATCAAAATGACCTTCGACATCGGCAACTGGCAATGGCAGGACCAGTCCGCGCTCACCGCCGCGCGCCTGCTGGGCCGCCACGTGGACTACCTGCACTGCAAGGCCGTGGCCCGTCGCGCGGACGGCAAACTGGTGGCGCTGCCGCCGGGTGCCACCGACCTGCATCTGTGGGAACAACTGCTCACCCATATGACTCAAGGGATTACACGGGCAGTGGAATTCCCGCTGCAGGGCGACGACCTGCTCGATGTCACCGCACGCCAGGTCGCCAGCCTCGCCGTGCTTGGTCAACCTGGCGCGGAGAACACCCATGTCTGAGATCGATGTGCTGTCGTTTGGAGAAACCATGGCGATGTTCGTCGCCGAGCAGACCGGCGATCTGGCGCAGGTCCGCCAGTTCCACAAACGCATCGCCGGGGCCGACAGCAACGTCGCCATCGGCTTGTCGCGGCTGGGCTTCAACGTGGCCTGGCTGAGCCGGGTGGGCGATGATTCCCTGGGCCGCTTTGTGGTGGATACCCTCAGCCACGAAGGCCTGGACTGTCGGCACGTCGCCGTCGACCCGCTGCACCCCACCGGGTTTCAATTCAAATCCCGCGAAGAAGCCGGTGCCGATCCCCAGGTGGAATATTTCCGCAAGGGCTCAGCCGCCAGCCATCTGTCCGTCGCCGACATCAGCCCTGCGCTGCTGCAGGCCCGCCATCTGCACGCCACTGGCATTCCGCCGGCGTTATCGCCAGCCACCGGCGAGCTGTCCCGCGCGCTGATGACGCAAATGCGCCAAGCCGGGCGCAGCGTGTCGTTCGATCCCAACCTGCGCCCGTCGCTGTGGGCCAGCCAGGCGCAGATGATTGCCGAGATCAACGCCCTCGCCGGTCTGGCCGACTGGGTTTTGCCGGGCCTGGGCGAAGGTCGCTTGCTCACCGGTTTCGATGATCCGGCCGACATAGCCGCGTTCTACCTCGACCAGGGCGCCGAAGCCGTGGCGATCAAGCTCGGCGCGGACGGGGCCTATTACCGCACACAGCTGGACCAGGGCTTTATCGCCGCCGTGCCGGTGGAGAACGTCGTCGACACCGTAGGCGCCGGCGACGGCTTTGCCGTGGGCATGATCAGTGCCCTGCTGGAAAAACTCAGCTTTCCCGAAGCCGTGCGTCGCGGTAATTGGGTCGGCAGCCGCGCCGTGCAGAGTCGCGGCGACATGGAAGGCCTGCCCACCCGCGCCGACCTGCTCGGCCGATCCGTCGCCTGACCCCCAACGACCTGTTGCCACAACTACAACAAGCTCAGGAGCAAGCCCATGGAAACCGTGAAACTCGCCACCCGCCGCTGGTGGTACATCATGCCTATCGTGTTTATCACCTACAGCCTGGCGTACCTGGACCGTGCCAACTATGGCTTCGCCGCCGCCTCCGGGATGGCCGAAGACCTGATGATCACCCCCGGCATGTCGTCGTTGCTGGGGGCGCTGTTCTTCCTCGGCTACTTTTTCTTCCAGGTGCCGGGGGCGATCTACGCGCAAAAGCGCAGCGTCAAGAAACTGATTTTTGTCAGCCTGATCCTGTGGGGCGGTCTCGCCACCCTCACCGGCGTGGTCTCCAACGCCTATATGCTGATCGCCATCCGCTTTCTACTCGGCGTGGTGGAAGCCGCGGTGATGCCGGCGATGCTGGTGTACCTGTGCCACTGGTTTACCCGCGCCGAACGCTCGCGGGCCAACACCTTCCTGATCCTCGGCAACCCGGTGACCATGTTGTGGATGTCGGTGGTTTCGGGCTATCTGGTGCAGCATTTCAGCTGGCGCTGGATGTTTATCATCGAGGGCCTGCCTGCGGTGCTGTGGGCGTTTATCTGGTGGAAGCTGGCCGATGAACGTCCCAAGGACGCCACCTGGTTGAGCGACGGGCAAAAGCAGGAACTGGAAACCGCTCTGGCCGCCGAACAGGTCGGCATCAAGGCGGTGAAGAACTACGCCGAAGCCTTCCGCTCGCCCAAGGTAATCATTCTGGCCTTGCAGTTCTTTTGCTGGAGCATCGGGGTGTACGGGTTTGTGCTGTGGCTGCCGTCGATCCTCAAAAAAGGCCTGCAGATGGACATGGTCGAGGCCGGCTGGCTGTCGGCATTGCCTTACCTGGCGGCGGTGATCGGCATGCTGGTGGTGAGCTGGGGATCGGACAAGCTGCAAAAACGCAAACGCTTTGTGTGGCCGCCACTGCTGATCGCTTCCATCGCGTTCTACGCCTCCTACGTGCTCGGCGCCGAACATTTCTGGTGGTCCTACACCCTGTTGGTGATTGCCGGGGCGTGCATGTACGCGCCATACGGTCCGTTCTTCGCCATCGTGCCGGAAATCCTGCCGGCCAATGTCGCCGGCGGCGCCATGGCGCTGATCAACAGCATGGGCGCCCTCGGCTCGTTCGGCGGCTCATATCTGGTGGGTTACCTCAACAGCAGCACCGGTTCGCCGGGCGCCTCGTACCTGTTGATGAGCGGCGCGCTGCTGCTGTCGGTGGTGCTGACGATTTTCCTCAAGCCCGGCGCCAGCGACCGTGAACGCGCGCCGCTGCCAACCCTTGAATTAAAGGTGAAAGCCCAATGAAAAAGTCTGTGGTGCTGTACAAAAAACTCTCCGCGCCGTTGATGGCGCGCCTGCACGAGCAGGTGGACGTCACCTTGATCGAAGCTCTGGATGACACCGGCCTGGCCAAGCTGCGCGACGCCCTGCCGAGCGCCCACGGCCTGCTGGGCGCCAGCCTGCGCCTGGACGCGCACTTGCTGGACCTGGCGCCGCAACTGGAGGCGGTGGCGAGCGTCTCGGTGGGCGTCGACAACTACGACATCGACTACCTCACCCGGCGCGGCATCCTCCTCAGCAACACCCCGGACGTGCTTACCGAAACCACCGCCGACACCGGTTTCGCGCTGATCCTGGCCACCGCGCGCCGTGTGGTGGAACTGGCCGATATGGTTCGCGCAGGGCAATGGCACAAGAACATTGGCCCGGCGCATTTCGGCAGCGATGTGCATGGCAAGACCCTGGGCATCATCGGCATGGGCCGCATCGGCGAAGCCCTGGCCCAACGCGGGCATTTCGGCTTCGGCATGCCGGTGCTCTACCACAGCCACTCGCCCAAGCCACGGGTCGAAGAGCGCTTCGGCGCGCAGTACCGCAGTCTCGAAGACTTGCTGCAACAGGCCGATTTCGTCTGCCTGACCCTGCCGCTGACCGCCGAGACCGAAAAGCTGATCGGCGCCGAGCAGTTTGCGCTGATGGGACCGGACACGATCTTTATCAACATTTCCCGCGGCAAAGTGGTGGACGAAGCGGCGCTGGTCGAGGCGTTGCAGCAACGCACGATCCGCGCGGCGGGGCTGGATGTGTTCGAAAAGGAACCGCTGGATCACAGCTCGCCGCTGCTGCGGTTGAACAACGTGGTGGCCACGCCCCACATCGGCTCGGCGACCCATGAAACGCGCGAGGCCATGGCCAAATGTGCGGTGGATAACCTGCTGGCGGCTTTGGCGGGCCAGACGCCGAAGAACCTGGTCAACCCGGCCGCCTTTAAGCAATAGGCACACTGAAGGCAAACACCGATCAGCTTTGATGAGAGGGGGCGTAGAGCCCCCTCCCACCGGGCAGGGTCAGATCACAAACTTGGCCACCATCGCGTTCAAGTCCACCGCCAGGCGCGACAGTTCATGGCTGGCGGCGCTGGTCTGGTTGGCGCCGGAGGTGGACTGGGACGCCAGGTCGCGGATGTTGACCAGGTTGCGGTCCACTTCGCGGGACACCTGAGCCTGTTCTTCCGAGGCACTGGCGATTACCAGGTTGCGTTCGTTGATCAGGCTGATGGACTGGGTGATCTGCTCCAGCGCCACGCCGGCGGCGCGCGCCATTTCCAATGTGTCCTGGGTGCGCTGGTTGCTCTGCTGCATCGATTGCACGGCCTCACCGGTGCCGTTCTGGATGCCGGCGACCATTTTTTCGATTTCCTGGGTCGACTGCGCGGTGCGATGGGCCAGCGCCCGCACTTCGTCGGCCACCACCGCAAAACCGCGTCCGGCTTCACCGGCGCGTGCCGCTTCGATGGCGGCGTTGAGCGCCAGCAGGTTGGTCTGCTCGGCAATCGCGCGGATCACGTCGAGCACCTTACCAATGTCACGCCCCTGGGTGGCCAGGCCCTCGATCATGGCGGCAGTGCTTTGCACGTCGTGGGTCATGGTCTGGATCGCGTCGACGGTCTGCACCACACGGTCGCGGCCTTCACGCGCAGCCTGGTTGGACTGGTGCGAGGCTTCGGAGGTGGACACCGCGTTGCGCGCCACTTCTTCCACCGCTGCGGTCATCTCGTTGACCGCCGTGGCGGCCTGATCGATTTCGTCGTTCTGTTGCTGCAAGCCGCGAGACGCTTCCTCGGTAACCGCGCTCAACTCTTCGGCCGCCGACGCCAGTTGAGTGGCCGAGCCGGCGATATGGCGGATGGTCTGGCGCAGGTTGGTCTGCATGGTCGACAAGGCGCCGAGCAAACGTGCCGGCTCATCCTTGCCGTCGTCCTCGATTACGCTGCTGAGGTTGCCGCCGGCAATAGTCTCGGCCACCTGCACGGCTTTGCGCAGCGGCGTGACGATGCTGCGGGTCAGCAGCCAGGCCAGCAATACCGTCAGCAGCGCGGCGGCGACCGAGACCACCACGATCCCGGTGATCGCGCTGGTGTAGCTCTGGCCTGCCACGTCATTGGCTTGCTTGGCCGCGGCGCCATTGAGCGCAATCAGCTTGTTCAACTGCTCGCCCATCTGGTCGGTGCCGTCCTTGATCCGGGTGTTGATCAGGGTGCGCATCTCATCAATCTTGCCGTCCCTGGACAAGCTGAGCATGTCGGCCTGGGCCTTGAGGTAGTTGTCCAGGGTGGTCACGAAGGTCTTGTACAGCGCCGCCTCTTCCGGGCCGGCGGGCAAGGCCGCGTAACCGGCCTGGGCAGTCTTTGCTTTATCGACCAGCACACCGATGCGGGTTTCGGCTTCTTTCAGCGCGGCGGGATCACGGTTGACCAGCACGCGAAACGACAATATGCGCATGCGCAACACATTTTCAGTCACCTGCCCAAGGTACGTGACGCTGGGCAGCTGATTGCTGTTCATATCCACCGAAGCCTGGCGAATCAGGCTCATGCGATTGGCCGCGAACCCGCCCAGCACCACGACCAGCAGCGCGATGAAGGCGAAACCCAGCGAAGCGCGAGGAGCGATATTCAAATGACGAAGCGACATAGAAGAGTTCCCGAATAGAGTGTCTGCGCGCGTCCGTGCCGCAAAACGATCAGTCAGCGTCAACGCGCTGCCCTGAGCCTGGTCACCACTGTTGTTTTTGATAGGTGGGCCTATAAGCAGTATCGGCAAGGATCGGGATTTTATGCAGGGCACTTATAAATATTTTTTTACACTTCTGACGACCAGCGCTTTCTGGCATCCTGCGCCTCCCTTTTCCGACCCCGGGCCCCTACTTTGTCTGACGCTCAAGCCCCCCGCCCCCGCTATAAATCCGACCTGATCTACGGCCTGGAAGACCGTCCGCACTTCAGCGCGGCACTCTTTGCTGCGTTGCAGCATGTGCTGGCCAGTTTTGTCGGCATCATCACCCCGACCCTGATCGTCGGTGGCGTGCTTGGCCTGGAAAGCGAAGTGCCGTACCTGGTCAGCATGGCGCTGTTCGTCTCGGGCCTGGGCACCTTTGTACAGGCGCGCCGGTTCGGCCCCATCGGTTCGGGCCTGTTGTGCCTGCAGGGCACCAGCTTTTCGTTTATCAGCGTGATCCTCAGTGCCGGCTTCATGGTCAAGGCCCGCGGCGGCGGCACCGATGAAATCCTCTCGACGATCTTCGGCATCTGCTTCTTCGCGGCGTTTATCGAAGTGGTGCTCAGCCAGTTCATCGGCAAATTGCGCAAACTCATCACCCCGGTGGTGACCGGCACCATCATCACCTTGATGGGCCTGTCGTTGATCAAAGTGGCGGTCACCGACATGGCCGGCGGTTTCGGTGCCAGCGACCTCGGCGCGGCCGGCAATATGGGCCTGGCGGCGCTGGTGTTGCTGACTATCGTAGTGCTCAACCGCTTCAATAACCCGTTCCTGCGCCTGGGTTCGATCGTGATCGGGCTGACCCTGGGCTTTGTGGTGGCCTGGTGGATGGGCCGCGTCGACATGGCGGCGCTGCCCCAGGTGCCGTTGATCAGCGTGCCGGTGCCGTTCAAGTACGGGTTTTCGTTCGACTGGGTGGCGTTTATTCCGGTGGCGGTGATCTTCCTGATTTCGCCGTTGGAAGCCGCCGGCGACCTGACCGCCAACTCGATGATTTCCCAGCAGCCGGTCAAGGGCCCGCTGTATATCAAGCGCATCAAGTCCGGCCTGCTGGCCGACGGCCTCAACTCGGCGATGGCCGCCACCTTCAACAGCCTGCCGATGGTGACCTTCGCCCAGAACAACGGCGTGATCCAGCTGACCGGCGTGGCCAGCCGCTATGTGGCGTACTTCATCGCCGGCCTGCTGGTGCTGCTGGGGCTGTTCCCAATGATCGGCGCGGTGCTGCAACTGATGCCCAAACCGGTACTGGGCGGCGCCACGCTGATCATGTTCGGCACCGTGGCCGTGGCCGGCATCAAGATCCTCGCCGAAGCCGGTCTGCACCGGCGCAACGTGCTGATCGTGGCGATTTCCCTGGGCATGGGCCTGGGCGTCGCGGCCGTGCCGGAAGTGCTGCGCGAGCTGCCCAAGGCGCTGCATAACATCTTCGAGTCGCCAATCACTGTAGGAGCGTTCTGTGCCATCCTGCTGAACATTTTCCTGCCCGAAGAGTTCATAGAGCTGGAAGAGGATGAATTCGATCCGGAGTCCTCGACCCTCAAGGTGATGCAAGACCCGGACATCACGAAATAGGAGCCCCCCACATGCGCAAGCTCATGGTGCTATCGCTGCTGCTGCTGACCCTGAGCGCCTGCGCGCTGTTCCCGAACCGCGACCCGGTGAACATCAACGTGGTAGGTGTCGAACCGCTGCAAAGCCAGGATCTGGAAGTGCGCTTCGCCGTCAAACTGCGGGTACAGAACCCCAACGAAACGGCGATCGACTACAACGGCGTGGCTCTCGACCTGGAAGTCAACGGCCGGCCGCTGGCCTCCGGCGTGAGCGACCAGGTCGGCAGCATCCCACGTTTCTCCGAGACCGTTCTGACGGTGCCGGTCAGCGTTTCGGCATTTTCGGTGCTGCGTCAGACCCTGGGCCTGAGCCAGACCCAGAGTTTGAACAACCTGCCCTATGTGCTGCGGGGCAAACTGGCCGGCGGACTGTTCGGCACCATGCGTTTCGTTGACCGAGGCACGTTGGATATGCCTGACAGCGCGACGTGGTAAAGCCCTCCCCAACCTTCCTGCCAACGCTTCAGTCCGTGATAGAGCGCACGCCTGGCTTGGCGCGCTCATCCACCACCAGTTCGAACACATCCGGCCGTGCGTAATGCCCCACCACGTCGTAGTCATATCGCGCGCGCACCAGGTCGTCGGTATCGATCCGTGCCGTCAGCAATCCCGCTTCGCCCACCAGCGGACCGGCCAGGATGTCGCCCATGGGGCCGACGATCACGCTGCCGCCTGCGATCAACGGGCGGTCTGAAGGCCAGTTGGCAATCTCCACGCCGAGGGCGGCGGGTGACGCCTGCACCTGGCAGGCGCTGACCACGAAGCAGCGGCCTTCATGGGCCACATGGCGCATGCTCACCTGCCACATCTCGCGCTCGTCCACGGTCGGTGCGCACCAGACCTCTACGCCCTTGGCATACATCGCGGTGCGCAGCAGCGGCATCATGTTTTCCCAGCACACCGCGCCGCCAATACGGCCCACGGCCGCGTCGATCACCGGCAAGGTGGAACCGTCGCCCTTGCCCCAGATCAACCGCTCGGTGCCGGTGGGCATCAACTTGCGGTGCTTGGCAACGAGGCCGCCGGCGGGTTCGAAATACAGCACAGTGCAATACAAGGTGTTGCCACTGCGCTCGATCACTCCCAGCACGAGGCTGGCGCCGGTGCGCGCCGCCAAACCGGCCAGGGCTTCAGTTTCCGCGCCCGGTACGTCGATGGCGTTGGCGAAGTAGCGGGCAAAGGCTTCGCGGCCCTCGGGCAGGCGATAGCCCAATTGGGTGCCGAACCCTTCGCCCTTGGGATAGCCCCCGAGCAGCGCCTCGGGCATTACCACCAATTGCGCGCCACTGCGGCGGATCGCGTCTTCATAGCCAAGGATTTGCTCAAGGGTGTCGGCCTTGCCGCCTGGCAGGGAACCGATTTGCAGGGCGGCGACGGTAGAAATGGGCATGACGTTCACTCCGATAAGTGGGCTTGGGGTTGCCCATTCTCCCGCCAGCCCCGATCATGAATAAAGCCCACCTCAGTACTGAATGATATGAGCCAGATGAATATCGCCCAGGTCGACCTGAATCTGTTGAAAACCTTCGAGGCCCTGCACGATGAGTCCAGCGCCAGCCGCGCGGCGTTGCGCCTGGGCGTGACGCAATCGGCCATCAGTGCGGGACTGCGGCGCCTGCGCGACGTGTATGGCGACCCACTGTTCGTGCGCACCGGCCGTGGCCTGGCGCCCACCTTGCGCGCCAACCAGTTAAAGCCGGTGATCAGTGAAGCACTGGACCGCTGCCGCCAGAGCCTGGCGATGGTCGACCCGGTACACCCGCAGTATCAGGGGCGCTCCGTGGTGGTAGGCCTGTCCGATGACTTTGAGATTGCCTATGGCCGGCGGCTGATGGTGCAGATTGCACAGCGTTTGCCGCAGTTGCGCGTGATCTTTCGCCAGACCCACAGCCAGATCGTCGCCGGCGCCCTGCTCGACCGCACGCTGGACCTGGCGATTACCGCCGGCGGGTTCGCCCAGGGCCGGTTGAGTCGACAGGTGCTGGGAGAAGGCGATTACCGTTGCCTGGTGGACGCCGGCAGCCTGGCGCCGGGCCAGGAAACGATCAGCCTGGAGCAGTTCGTCAGCCGCGAGCACGTGCTGGTGTCGTCCGGAGGGTTTATCGGGATTACCGACGAAGGGCTGGCAGCGCAGGGATTGAGCCGCCACGTATGCGCATCGACCAGCCACTTCGCCGCCCTGCCGTTTTTACTCAAGGGCAGCCAGGCGGTGGCGACCATTCCCGGGCATGCGGCCCAGGCGATCGCCCAGATGACCGGGCTGCGCGTACTGCGCTGCCCGCTGGCGCTGCCGCGCTACCCCGTGGAGCTGGGGTGGCGCACCCAGGCTCAGCTCGATCCGCTGTTGCTCAAGGTGCGCGAGGCGATTGTGGCGAGTTTTACTTCGCCGCCGCCATGAGTTTGTTGACTTCGCTGCGCACCATGTTGGAAAACTCCGGCGGCGACATGCCGTCCAGTTCCGCGCGGACCCACTCGGCCCATTTGCCCTTGCGCTTGGCGCGCTCGCCGAACAGTCGCGCGGCTTCGCCCTTGGCCTTGCCCAGGTTGGTTTGCCACAGGTCATAGAGGCGCGACTTTTCATCTTCCAGCTCGGCGCGCTCGGCGAGGGTTTTGTTGGCGAGATTGAAGCTCATGTTGAATTACCTGCTGCACAAATAGGCGACATCTTACACCGACAGTCGCTATTTCAAGATCCGGATTTCGCCCGGTCCCCGCCACCGGCAAAAAAACTGCAACTTTTGCGGCGGTCGGGGACTCCATTGTTCACTGCCACATTCACTTGCAAGGAGTCACCCCATGGCCCGCAAAACCGCTGCCCAAACCGCCGCCGATCAAATCAAGGACCAAGCCTTCAGCGAACTCGCTTCGCTGATCGAAGAGTCCGACAAGCTGCTCAAGAGCAGCGCCAGCCTCGTTGGCGAAGAAGGCGAGACTCTGCGCGAGCAGGTCGCCCTCAAACTCGAGCAAGCCATGGACTCCGTGACCAGCGTGCGCGAGCGCAGCAAACCCGTGGTCGATGCGACCGAGACCTACATCGGTGGCCACCCGTGGCAGACCGTGGCTATCTCGGCAGGCTTCGGCCTGGTGGTTGGCCTGTTGCTGGGGCGCCGCAACTAAACGGCTTCTGCGTCGCCGCTGCCTGTCGGCGGTGACGCGGTTTCAACTGGCCCAATCGCGCAACTGATTCAACGCATCCAATTCCACCACGATCCCCTCCTCCAGCGACTTCGCCCGTGTGCGATGACGTCGATCCCCCGGCAACCGCCGTAGCCCCACCGCATGCATCTGCCGCACCAATTCCTGGCTGCGCTCGGCGAAGCTTTGCCCTGCGGTCTTGCTTGGATCGATCACGATCAGCAGCTGCCCGGTCCACGGCGTGCGCGCGCCTGGATGGTCAGCCCAATTGAATTCGAACGAAAAGTGCCCACCGGTCAGAGCCGCCGCCAGCAGTTCGACCATCATCGACAACGCCGACCCCTTGTGGCCGCCGAACGGCAACAGCGCGCCGCCCTCGAGCACCGCCCTGGGATCGGTGGTGGGCTGACCGAGGCTGTCCACGCCCATGCCCGGCGGCAGGCGCTCGCCCTTGCGCGCGGCGATCTGCACATCGCCATGGGCAATCGCACTGGTTGCCAGGTCGAACACAATCGGTGGCCCATCCGCGCGCGGTGCGGCGAAGGCAATGGGGTTGGTGCCGAACAGCGGACGGTCGGCGCCATGGGGCACCACGCAGGTCATGCTGTTGACCACGCTCAGCGCCACCAGCCCTTCTTCGGCGAAGGGTTCGACATCCGGCCACAGCGCGGCGAAGTGATGGGAATTATGTATCGCCAGCAACGCAATCCCCGCGCTGCGCGCCTTGGTCACCAGCACATCGCGCGCCGCCGCCAGGGCCGGTTGGGCAAAGCCATTGCCGGCATCCACGCGGACAAAGCCACTCGCCACATCGGTCACCACCGGCAGCGCCTGGCCGTCGACCCAGCCGCTGGCGAGCGTGCTGAGGTAACCGGGGATACGGAAAATGCCATGGCTGTGCGCACCGTCGCGCTCGGCGCTGGCGCAGTTATGGGCCAGGGTCGCCGCCACCTGCGGCGAGGTGCCGTGCTTGACGAAGACCGCATGCAGCAGCCCCACGAGTTCGTCGAAACCGATAAGCGCGCTGGCATTGTCAACTGTCGGGGACTGGGCAGACATCTGTAGCTCCGATTTTATAATTGGAAGAGACAACAAGGATCCAGATCGTCGATTAAACAACGCGCCCCGTGCCCGCTGTCAACGGCCGCCCCCAGTTATCTACCGCCAGCCGCGCCGCGCCGCCGCATACCGTGGCGCCTCCTACCGCCGCATTACTGGAGAGCGCACCATGGCGCACGTCACACCGCCGTATTTTTTCGATGAATTCCTGGGTCCGGTCAAACGCAGGGAACCTACGCCAAGGGAGCGTGCGCTGGGGTTGACGCTCAAGGATCTGGATTGGCTGCACACGCTGTACTACGCCAGTCATGACGCGCGCATGGACGCCAGGATCCACGGTTTCCCCATGCGCGTAGAACGGTTGCTGATCACTCCTGCGGGCCAACCCGCCCTGCCGCTGGCCGGCGCGTTCGTGATGAGCCCGACGCCCGACGCTGACAAGGCGGTGCTCTACACCCCCTATGGCGGCCTGGAAGTGTTCGACAACCATGCCGCGCTGCTCGCTGACGTGACAGCGCGCCTGCGCCAACCGGAGCAGCGCACTGACCTGCTGCAATTCGTGTCCCTGGGCGATCAGGAGGCACTCTCGACCTCCACACGCCTGACGCTGACAACCGCCGTGATCCCGGGCGCCGTGATGCCGGATCAGCAGCAAGCCATCCACGCCGCGCAGGTGCACAATGTGATCGCCATGCTGGGTGAGCTGCGCAAGCTGCCAGACTTGCCTGACATGCTCGACAAACTGCTCGGTATCATGGCCCGCCCGTACTTCCCTGATGTGGAACAACGTGACACACGGGTGGATTTCTTCAGCCGTGCGTCGCCGGAAGAAGACAGCCGCTGGGTCGACTCGGTGCCACTGCGCGAGGCGCTGTTGCGCTTTTACGCCCGGCACGCCTGGCCCGCCGACCAAACCCACACCTATACCAACCCAGGCCGCGACTTTCGCGCCTTGACCGACGCACAGCGTGCCCAGGATCAGCAACGCTGGGACAACGTAATCGAACACACCAGCGGCATCCTTTCAAAATTGCTCAACCATCTGTTGCAGACCTTCTGGCACGAAGACTTCAACGGTGGCGGTCAGTCCCGTCTGCATTTTTGTGCACGGGTGATGAGCCAGAAATTCCGCGCCGACCTGCTGTTCAAGCATCAGGGCATGATCCTGAGCAGTGACGAGATGCAGAAACTGCGCAGCATGGCCCTTGCACAGCAGGCCGCCTCCGGCGATTTGAGCATCGAAAAGGTACGCATCCACGCCCCCTTCCAGCACTTCGTCGACCTGGCCGGCACCCTGATGATCAGCAATGCGCATGCCTACCTGTACACCCAGTCCCGGGGCCTGCAGGTGCTTGGCGACCTCAATGACCTCAAGGACACCCTCGTGTCGATGCTCAAGGCCACGGGGCATGAAGATGAGTTGCTCAACTTCCTGTCCCTGGATGAGCGCAGCCTGTTTATCGCTATGGATCAAGTGCATGTCAGCGGGCAACCCATCCTTGGCAACGTGTTCCAAGCCATGGTCGAAGATATCGTGGCCAAGCAGGCCGACAACCTGGAATACGCGCTGGGGTTGTATCGGTGCAACTCCGGCAGCGTCAACCTGGCGGCATTGCTCGACAGCGCCCTGGACGTACGCACCATGCTCGACAGCCAACTGTTGGAGCAGGACGCGGGCGGGCGCTGGTCGGTGCATCCCATCACCCAGGGCAACGGGCGCCCGACGACGGTCCAGGCTGAAAAAGCCAAGCTGCAGCTGCAGCGGTTGCAGGCCGTCGAGGCGGCGCTGGTGGAGGAACAGGCCAGCCACCCGACCCTGCGCGACCTGGCGACCCAAGCATTGGAGGCCGAGCTGCGCAAAGGGCTGCTTAGCCTCAAGGCTTGCGAGGTGTACATCAACACGTACGCCTCCGCAGCGGAGGAACGCGAAGAGCGCCTGCCCCAGGCGTCATCGAGCCTGGTCGAGCACTTTATCGCACGCCTGGTGCGACAGGCCGGGCCCGTGGGCGCGTCGACGCACACCGGTGTATACGGCCCGCGTCACCAGGGCGCTGCCTTCCAATTGCACAACCTGACGACAGTGGAAGTGGATGCGCTTATCGACCGGGCACTTGGCACTTTTGCGCAACAGACGCTGGGAGCCTTGCCTGGGATGTTAGTGAAAAATAACCTGGCCCACCTGAGTCATGGCCTGTTGCAAGGCCTGGACGGCGAAGTGCAACTGCGGGGCGTAGCGAAAAACCTGCCGCCGCGCGCGCTGGTGCTGTTGCACAGTTCGCTTCAGCCTGACGGCATGAGCCGGCTCACCCGGCATGGCCTGGACGGGTTCATACCGGATGCGTTCAGCCTTACCCTGCACCCAGACAACGGGGCCGACCTACAGGGCCTGGCCAACTGTTTTGTGCTGACCGAGCGCGGCGGCCTGGACCCGGACCATTCGGGCACGGCGGTGCTATGGACCCCCGCGCGCGGCTACGAAACCTTTGCATCCATCACCCGCCTGCGGGACATCCTGACCCTGCGCCTGCAAGATCCCCGGCAGCGCCTGCACCTGCTGGAAAACCTGCCGATATCCCAGCGCGTGCCCCACCGTTCCTGGCAGCTGGGGCCACTGCAACGGATTGACGAGCACTTGCTGCACGATCGGCAACACAGCTACAGCGACGCCACCCGCGACGAAATAGACCACCTGCTCTCGCTGCGATTGAGCCCCACGCGTTTTCAGGAGTGCGTGGACGCCCTGATCCGGCGCGCACCGCCGTCCAACTTACCCAGGGCCATCGCGATGGCGCGGGCGCTGATCAACCAGCAGGCACTCCCGGTCCGGCTGGGCATGGCGGCACCCGCCGAGCAGATTCTGCACGCCGAGCTGGTGGAGCAGTACCGCATCAGTGCCCCGGACGAGCGTGATTATCTGCATAGCGTTACGCCCCTGCGCGAACATGTATTCGACCGCCTTTCGGAATTGCTCGACGCACGTTTTCCCCGGCAAGCGCTGAACCCGAACAATGTGCTGATTCCCGGACGGGTCGAGTTGGCCGGCAACACCCAGACGCTCACGGACTTTGCGATGCGGCACTTGCCGACGTTGCGCGCCGACGATATCCGCCCCCGTTCACGCACCGGCGACCCGCTGCCAGCGACGCTGGACGGCTCCGCCATTGAGCAACTGATCCGCCAGGTGGACGTGGAAAGCTTCTATGGACAATGGCTGAACACCCACCTCAAGGGCCCTGGCGAGCAAGCGCGTACACGGCGCCAACTGTTCTGCCGGCAGTTGCCCTGGCAAGTGTTGCAATACGCCCATGAGCAAACCCTGGATGAACGCTTGTCTGCATCGGCCTGGGGGTTTATCCGACAAATCTTCGATATGCCCGACGCCCTGGCTCGCGCCACCGTGCATGGCGTGACGGCGCTGGTTCGCCCCCTCGAACTGATCGCCACACAGGGCGCCTCGCGCGTGCGGGCATTGGGCTGCTACCTGATCGGCCCGAAACCCGAGGCTACCGGGCCGCTGGTGCTGTATGCACCCTACAGCCCTGATCACCTGCTGAAGGAGTTTGCCAACGAGACGGCACTGCTCCAGGCGTTCGCCGCCCCCGGCACACTGCAGCAATGGGTGATCGGCCAATTGGAACCGGCGCATCAAGCCACGTATCGCAACTTGCTCAGTCAACAGTGGACTCAAGGTCCTTCGGAGATTCGCTTCGGCTCTACTGCCATCGCCGGCAACGTGCTTGAAACGATGTTCAAGGACAACAGCGAGATGCTGCTGCGGATGCTCGGCAGTCAGTTCTCGCCGCAGGGCAAGGATCACTGGGATGCGGTAACCAGTCTGCTGACCAAGGGGATTCCTGCGGGCGTGCGCTTTATGGCGGGAAAACTGACCTATCCGCTGACGGTATGGCGCAGTTACACGCTGTTCAAGACGTCCGCCGAAGACCTGCAACAGCACCGCTGGCAACATGCGCTCAAGACGTTTGCCGGCGGCGTGGCCGAACTGGCGTCGCTGCGCAAGTCGCTGGACAAACTGTTTCCCGAACCGCCACCGGCCACACATCCAGTCCCGCTGGAGCAATGGCTGCAAGACGCACCGCCGGCCGCCACGACGTTTGCAGCCCTGGACATGACCGCGCCCGAGCGCACGCATCTGCATGTCTTCGAAAACCATGATGTTGCCTTGGACACACTCACGCAGAGCGCGCTGACTCAGGTCTACAGGGACAAGATCGGCGCCCGCGATTACGTACCGGTGGCGGGCAAGGTCTACTCGGTAAAACGCGCAGGCGAATACTGGCGCTTAAGCAGCGACGACCACCTGGGCCCTTATGTGCGACTCACCCCACGGGGCGAGTGGGTGTTGGACCTGGGTCTCCTCAACCCGCGCTACGGCAAGACGTTGAGCCGCTATGCAAGCCAGGCGCGCGCGTACCTGTCAGAGCGAGAGGGCATCAATATCGAAGCGGTCGGCATGCCCGCGATCAGGGCACTGTCAAGCTGGAAGGCACAGTGCATCGACGAAGCGCTGAATGTCGCGACCTATTACGCGGTGAACTGCAAGCGCAACATTCAGCACTTCGCCCAGCGACGTGACCCCACAAGTCGGGCTGGGCAGTTCTTTACCGAACTGTTCGGTGTCGCCCACCTGACCCTCAGTCAATTGCAGCGCATAGAGAAGCGGATTGACGATGTGCTGGACGAATTGACCAATCACACCTTGACCAGTCCGAATTCCATGCGGTTTGTCAGCGGCAGCCATCGCCAAAACCCGCACACATCGTTCGCTTTCACGCTGCCGGACGACAGAGACCATAAAATTTATTTGGTGGAGCGCTTCTTCGATACCCAAATGGGCTACTACCAACCTTATATGACGACACCATTCAATCTGTCGGCCCATGCACGCGCGTCCACGTTAATTCATGAAATCACTCATATCAGGTCGTCCACCGAGGACTTGGCTTATCTGGACAGCATGCGTCCGTTTGTCGACTTGATTGATGGCAACCTCCAAGGCGGGCAATCGTTGAAAACAGAATTATCCGACCTGCGTGCCAACGCCCTTTCCCTTATGACGCCCACCGATATGCTGTTCAAAGCGTTGGACGACCTGGGCGGCCGTTATGAGGATTTCAGCAGCCTTCAGGGAACCTCGTTACAAAGAAAAAAGGTGTTGAGTACCACGGGGGCGCGGACCCTGGCTGAAGCACGCGAGGTGTTCATGACTAATGAAGACAAGCGTATCGATACGATTCTGGCCAATGCGGATTCGTTGACCTTCCTGATCAGCGAAATCGGCCGGGCGCTGGATGCGGGAGCCTGAACCGGCTCCCGGCGGGTAAATCAGTCTTTCTGGTCACGCAGCACGTTACCCGAGGCGCCATCGATACGCGCTTCATACACGGAACCGTCGGACTTGCGACCTTTGACTTCCCAGTAACCGTTGTCGTCGGCTTCCGCCGCGTAGACCTCGACATAACCGGCCTTGGTCTTGGCCACTTCAATAGCCTTGTCGATGGTGATCCAGCCTGCGCCTGGCTTATCGGCCAGGGCGGCGCCGGCACCGAGCAGCGCGGAGGTTGCACACAGGGCGACGAAGGTTTTCTTCAACATAGCGTTACTCCTTTGTGGGAAATGCGGACGCGTGTCCTGAATTTTTAGGTAGCGCCAAACAAGAATAAGTTCCAATTGATGTGCAATCGCCATGATGGCTGTTCTCGCCATCTACCTGTGGGGGTTAGAATGTGGGAAATCAGGATGCGTTAATGACCGAAAAGTCTGTTTCAGAAGCCGAATACGACACCATCACCGATGCCGCCGCGCAGTGGTGCATGCGCCTGCATGCCAGCGATTGCACACCGGCTGAACGTCAGGCTTTTCAACAATGGCATGACGCCCATCCCTTGCACGCCTTTGAATACGCCGCGATGCTGGAAATCTGGGACGTCGCCGATCACTTGCCGCGCACCGCACCCGCCGCGCCGGTATTGGCGTTCAAACCGCGCAGTCGCGTACGTCGTTATGCCGTGGCGGCAGCGCTATGCCTGGCGGCCTTGCCGCTGGCCGCGTTTACCGGGTGGCAGGCCGGGTGGCTGCCCAATTCCTATGAACGTTTCGAGGCGACCCAGGGCTTGCGTCAGGTGACCTTGAGCGATGGCAGCCAGGTAGAGCTGAACCTGGGCACCGAACTGGTCTATAGCAACTACAAGGATCAACGCCGGGTCACGCTGAAAAAAGGCGAGGCGTTTTTCAACGTCAGCCACGACAGCGCCCACCCGTTTGTAGTGCGCGCCGGCGAGGGCCAGGTGCGCGTGACGGGCACCCAGTTCAATGTGTGGAAATATGGCGATCAGGTCCGCGTGATGCTGCTCGCAGGCTCGGTGCAGATCGCCAGCGATGCCATACACGGCAGCGTGCCACTGACCCCCGGCATGCAGGCCAGCTATCAACCGGGCGATGCCACGCCGCGCGTGAGGCCGTTCAGCCCGAATGACAGCGCCCTGGCCTGGCGCCAGGGCAAGCTGATCCTCGACAACCTGGCGCTGGCCGATGCGCTGCCGCTGATCAACCGCTACCTGAGCAAACCGGTGATGCTGGCCGATGCCGGAACCGGCGCGATTCGGATCGGTGGCATTTACAACCTCAGCGAGGTCAATAACCTCATCCCCTCCCTGCCCAAGGTGCTGCCGGTCTACCTGACCCAGAACCAGGACGGCAACCCCGTACTCAACTCCATCCCGCGTAAAACCCCGAAAGGCTGAGCGCGGCCGATCCGTGCGGGCCCGTTCGCGCCCGCAGTGTCCATTTTTGAAACACCTGCCTGAGCTGAAGCCCGTGTACACCGTGGGTTCATGCTTTTGTCATGCACGGTGTTACACCCGTGATACACAGGGGTGAATCGTTTGTGGGACAGCGGGCTACACGCGCTTGAACGGCAGGTGTTTCAGCGCTGAGACACCGACATCGTCGACGCGCCGCTCGATCGTCACAAGCCATTGAATATCAAAACAATTTAAAAAGCGGCACGGCATCTGCTCTATTCCCCACAGCACTGTTCAGGGTCAGTGCCGAGAATAAGGATATGCCGCCGTGAACACACTCACACAACGCTCGATAAAGGTACTGCTGACCAGCTGTGTGCTCAGCCTCGGCATCAGTGCGTCGACCTTTGCCGGTGATGGCGTGATCGTGACAAGCCGCAACGTACAGGCGCACATGTACGGTCGTGCCCCTTTCGGTAAAGACCCCTACCCCACCACGGCCAACGCCAATCCCAGTCGCGAAGTGATCAACGCCACCGGCGAACTCAGCGACCTTGATATCGGCGGCGTGAGCAGCGGTGCCAGTTTCGCCCAGGTCAATCAAAACAGCGGCGTGCTGACCGGCCCGCACGCCACCCAGAACAGCATGTCGACCCTCGGCGCGGGTTCCTCCGCCAGCCACGGCAGCGGCAGCAGCATGGGTGGGCAGATCAGCGATTCGATCCAGCGCGGCATGGCGCCCCTGAACAACATCGGCAGCATGATGGGGGGCAAGTAATGAACCGTGCCTGGCTGATCTTCGCCCTCTTGAGCAGCGCCTCGGCCCTGGCCGATAACAACGCGGTGATCGACAACAGTGGCCAGGATTATCGCGGCAACTTCTCGATCAATCAGGCCGCGGGCAACCAGCAGCAAATGGCCAATACCCGCGCGATCACGCTCGGCGGCCAGGCGACCACCGTCAATATCCAGAGAATGGACGGCCAGGTCGATCCTGCCCTGAACGCCAAGGCAGCGATCCAGGGCAGCGCTTTTACCAATGGCAACGGCATGCTGGGTATCAACCAGACGGCCGGCGCCAATAACCAGACCATCAACGCCGTGCGGATCAGCGTCAATCCTGGCCCGCAGAGCATCGATGACAGCGTCCTGTTGCAACAGAACACGACGCAGTTGACCGACTCAGGTCTCACCTCCACCACTGGCAGCCGCCTGGTCGTTACCAGCGATCAGGCCTTCACAGGCAGCCGAGGAGTGATTCAGGTGAACCAGAGTGCCGGGGTGGGGAACCGAGTGGCTAACACCCTGGGCATCACTATCAAGTGAACGCTTGGTAGTACCGGCTGGACCGTACCAACACTTAAACCACACATTAGAAGCAAGGAGAAACACCATGAAACCTCAAATGGCTCTCAAACCCCTGGTTTTCGCTCTCGCCGCACTCATGGCTGCCGCCGCTCAAGCAGGTGGCTGGCACCCTGCGCCTCAACCCACCGGCACCATCGCCGCGGTGGTGACCGATGTACAAAACAGCGCAGCCAACCGCTTCGACGACACCAAGACCGACAACAATGCTTCGGCCGATAACTCGGTCAATGGCAACAGCGGTAACACCGGTGTCAACGTGCAGGCCGGCAGCGGCAACCAGGCCGACAACTCGGCGGCGATCTCCAGCGCCAAAGGCGACGCCGCCACGGTATTCGGCCTGGTCGACGTGAACCAGAACAGCCTGGGCAACGGCTTCACCAACAAAGGCACGCAGAACAACGCCTCGCTGGATAACTCGGTCAACGGTAACTCCGGCAACGTGGGTTACAACGGCCAGGCCGGCCAGGGCAACCAGGGTAAAAACAACCTGGCGATCGTCACCGCCGATGGCAAAAACATCGCGGCCGCCGCCAACACCGAGCAGAACTCGCTCGGCAACAGCTATCTCAACGCGGCCGCGACCAGCCACGGCTATGGTTATGGCCATGGCGGCAACGCGCAATATGTGTCCAACAACGCAAGCCTCGACAACTCGGTCAACCGCAACTCCGGCAACGTCGGTGTGAACCTGCAATCGGGCTCGGGCAACCAGGGCAGCAACAGCCTGGCAATCGGTCAAGGTTGCACCGTCTGCGCCAGCGGCGTGCGCTTCTGATCCAACGGGGCCTTGGCGACAAGGCCCTTTCCTATTCCAGTGTCCACCCGGCCTTCGATCATGCGCCTCGCGACCCTTTCCCTGCTGATGCTCCTCACCGGCCCGACCTGGGCAGGCACCATGGCGATTTCCGCCATGCCTGGCGGTGCAGTGATCTACAAGAAGGTCGAAAGCATTCGTGAGCGCCGCTTCGCCAACCTGGTGGAACAGAAAACCGATTTCAGCTGCGGTGCCGCGGCACTCGCCACCATCCTGCGCCAGGGTTATTGGCTGGACGTCGATGAAGACCACGTCATCAAGGGCATGCTGGTCAACGCCGACCAGAACCTGGTACGCACCCAGGGTTTTTCCATGCTCGACATGAAGCGCTACCTCGAAAGCATCGGCATGCGGGCGCGGGGCTACAAAATCTCGCCGGACACCCTGTTGACCGTGAAGATCCCGGTGGTCGTGCTGCTGGAGATCCGCGGCTACAAGCACTTCGTGGTGCTGCAGCGGGCCGACAAGGACTGGGTCTACATCGGCGATCCGGTGCTGGGGCATAAACGCTACGCCCATGACGACTTCGTCAAAGGCTGGAATGGCATCGTATTCGCCGTGCTGGGTGAGGGTTACGACAAGGCCAATGTGCTGCTCGACCCACCTGCGCCACTGACCGCCAGGAACCGTTTGAACGAGTTCCGGCCCGTGGGCGACGCTGAATTGATGGATTTCGGTTTTATCCAGAGCGACTTCTTTTAAAAGAAGCGCAATAAGGAGCCAGGACGCTCCAGGAGCAAGCGATGAACACGTCCCGCTGGCTGACGGCCTTGTGCCTGGCAGCCTCAATGCCTGCTTACGCTTCATCGGGGTTCAAGCCGATTGAACTGAAGGATTCGGAAATGGCCGACCTGCGAGGCCGCTACGTGATGCCGGGACGAATTATCAGTTTTGGCATTGTGATGAGCAGCACGTGGACCAATGCCGTGGGTGACAGCATCACCGGCAAGGCCAGCATGCAGGTCGACAAAACCACCCTTACCCCGCAGTTCTATGTGCAAACCACCGGCTCGACCGGCAGCGGCACCACCCCGTCCGCCGGCACCGGCAATGTGGTCGGCGGCGCCGGCCTGGGCAGTGGCCAGGGCGTGACGCAAAGCGTGCGGGCGGCCGGCGACGGCAACACCGCCAACAACAACGTCGGCATCACCGTCAGCCAGGACGGCCTCGCGCCAGCCAATCTGGTGCAGTCCGGGCAAGTGCTGGTGGCCGGCGGCACCGTGAGCGGTGACAGCGCGGCCGGCAAGGTGAGCGTGTCGGCCAACAACGGCGGCCTGCAAATGGCGATCCAGGCCAATCATAACCAGGGCAACAGCCTGCAGCAGATCGGCGGCGGCACGGTGCTGCAAGGCACGGTTTTGACCGGCAACACCAACTTCGTCAGCAACATGACCCAGCTCAACGTGGTGATGGGCAATAACGGGCTGAACAACCCTGCGTTGAACTGCAACCTGGACCAACTCAAGGGCCTACGCACCCTTGGTTATTGAACTACGCTGAGCCTCGACACTTACGCATTGGAAAAGGACGGCTTATTTCATGCATCGATCGTTATCGCTCCGCGCGGTAGTCTGTCTAAGTACGCTCTTACCCGCATCCGTGTTGTATGCCGCGCCGGATGCCGATATCGAAACCCTCAAACAGGAACTCCTGGAGCTCAAGCAACGTTACGAAGTGCAGCAAAAGGCCTTGGCCGTGCTCGAACAGCGCGTGCGTCAGGTCGAGGATCAACCGGCGACGCCGGCCCCCAAACGCCTGGCCAAATCCCCTGCCGACTTCCAGAAAGGCGGCACCAACGTGGCCGGTACCGGTACGGGTGCCGCGGCGGCTTCAGGCGGTGCGGGTGGAGGCAGTTCGTATGGGCAGTCCCTGAAGGACGATTCGGCGCCTGCGCAAAGCGTCAGCAACCTGTATAACGAAGCCAGCGGCTTTTTCGGCAATGGCAAGTTCAGCTTTGAAACCGGCGTCACCTACGCGCGCTACGACGCGCGCCAGTTGACCCTCAATGGCTTTCTGGCGCTGGACTCGATCTTCCTCGGCAATATCAACCTTGATCGGATCAAGTCGGACAACTGGACCCTGGACCTGACCGGGCGCTACAACGTCGACAACCGTTGGCAGTTCGACGTGAACGTGCCGGTGGTGTACCGCGACTCGACGTACCAGTCGGCAGGCGCCGGCAATAACGGCACGGCGACATCCGAAGCGTCGGTGACCCGTGACCCGACCATCGGCGACGTGAATTTCGGCGTCGCCTACAAGTTCCTCGACGAAACCCCGACCCTGCCGGATGCGGTGGTGTCATTGCGCGTCAAGGCGCCGACGGGCAAAGAACCGTTTGGCATCAAGCTCATCCAAACAGCCGGCAACGACAACCTGTTCGTGCCCGAAAGCCTGCCCACCGGCAACGGGGTGTGGTCGATTACACCGGGGATCTCCCTGGTCAAGACGTTCGACCCGGCCGTGCTGTTCGGCTCGCTGTCCTACACCCATAACTTCGAAGACTCGTTCGACGACATCAGCAGCGACGTCAACCAGAAGGTCGGCGGCAAAGTCAGCCTGGGCGACAGTTTCCAGGTCGGCGTGGGCGTGGCGTTCGCGCTGAACGAGAAAATGAGTATGTCGTTCTCGGTGTCCGATCTGGTGCAGCGCAAAAGCCGGCTTAAGCCCAACGGCGGCGACTGGCAGTCGGTGGTGTCCAGCGATGCCAATGCCGGGTATTTCAACGTAGGCATGACGATTGCGGCGTCGGATAACCTGACGATCGTGCCGAACCTGGCGATCGGCATGACCGACGATGCGCCGGATTTCACCTTCAGCCTGAAATTCCCGTACTACTTCTAACCACAGCGTTCGGCACACAAGGAAAAGCCCCGCAACGATAAGGGTCGTTGCGGGGCTTTTCGGTTTACCCGCCCTAGCGGATCTGGTGTTTGTGCAGCAACCGGTAAAACGTGGGCCGGGACACACCGAGCACACGGGCAGCGACACTCAGGTTGTCGCTGTGACGGTTGAGCACATCGCACAACGCCTGGCGTTCGGCGCGGTGCTTGTAGTCTTCGAGTGTAGCCAAGGGTGGCGCGATTGCCTGCTCGCCCTGCAAACCCAGATCAACGGCTTCGATCTGCCGGCCTTCGGCGAGTACCAGCCCGCGACGTACCCGGTTGGCCAGCTCGCGCACGTTGCCCGGCCAAGGGTGCTGCCCCATTGCCGCCAAGGCGTCTTCGCTGAAACTGCGCGGGCGCCGCCCGGTTTCCTGGCTGTAGAAACGCGAAAAATGGTTGGCCAGCATCGCCACGTCACCGTGGCGCTCACGCAACGGCGCGGTTACCACCTGCAGCACATTGAGGCGGTAGTACAAGTCTTCGCGGAACGCACCCTTGGTCACGGCGGCCTCAAGATCGACGTGGGTCGCGGCCAGCACACGCACGTCCACCGGAATCGGCTGGTTGCCGCCGACGCGCTCGATATGCTTCTCCTGCAGAAAACGCAGCAGGTTGGCTTGCAGTTCCATCGGCAAGTCGCCGATTTCATCGAGGAACAATGTGCCGCCGTTGGCCGCCTCGATACGCCCGATCTTGCGCTGGTGGGCGCCGGTGAACGCGCCTTTTTCGTGGCCGAACAGTTCGGATTGAATCAGGTGTTCCGCAATCGCACCGCAGTTGATCGCCACGAACGGCCTGGCATGACGCTGAGACTGGCGATGCAGGGTCTTGGCCACTAACTCTTTGCCGGTGCCGCTGTCGCCACGTATCAATACGGGCGACTCGGTGGGCGCGAGTTTGGATAACAGTTTGCGCAGCTCACGAATGGGTCGGCTGTCTCCGAGCAGTTCATGCCCCTCATCCACCGGCGTATGACCTTTACCGCGCAGGCGCGCCATACCGAACGCGCGCCCCAGGGTGACCTGTACGCGGGAGACGTCGAAGGGCAAGGTATGGAAGTCGAAAAACCACTCACAGACAAAATCGCCGACGTTCTGCAAACGCAATACATCCTGGCTGAGCACGGCAATCCATTCAGTGCCGCTGCGGCCGATCAGCTCCTTGACCGCTTCAGGACGCTTCAGGTGTTCAGGCTGCAAGCGCAGCAAGCCGACATCGCAGGAGCGATCACCTACCCCTTCCAGCGCACAGCTGTCCACCTCCCACCCCGCCGTGCGCAAACCGGGCAGCAGCCCATGACAGTCATCGCACGGGTCGACCACGAGCAAACGGCGTTGAACGGCAGGCACACCCATGACTGATCCTTGGCGTCAAAAATCGTTAAAGTTATTTAGAAACAACAGTTTGTAACGACTGCTGCTAACCCTAGCAAGATCTTGACGCGAGCCTTGTATCGTTTTGCTATAAGTCGGGGCAAAAAGCCATCCTCTGGCTTCGACAAACAAAAAGTTGAAACCGGCGCACACAATCAATGCGCTTTTAAAACAGCCGCTTACATGACCTCAATCACAGAAAGTTGAAAATTGTTGCTCTAGCATGTGACCCGCACCCCGCCATCGTGCATCAGTACAAGTAACTCGCCGCCTGGCTCGCCCAACCGACGGCACTACCTGATCGGGCATTTAGAGAGAGACCCCAATGAACGCCCCGCTCCGCATCAACGAAGCTCTTTTGATCGCAGACCGTGCCTTCCAGCCCTTTCAGTGCGTGGCCTGGCACGATGGCAACGGCGCCCTCAGCCTAAGCGTCGTCGACCGCACTAATACCCGCATCGGCCGCAAGCAACTTTCGTCGAGTGCCTATACCGATCCTGCACAATTGGAAAACCTGCTGTTGCAGGCTCGTGCCGAGTTGGATAAAAACGGCTACCGCTTGCAATCCTGGGCAATGCCAAAGTAATAACAGACACCCACTTGCGAGCATTGCAAACAATGCTCGCAAGTTGCGCCGTTGAACTTAAGGCCGCGGGTGCGTTTGCAGGATAAATCGCTCGAATGCTTCTGCGGCGCCCTCTTGGCTATTACTGCCGGTTACCACATTGGCCTGGCGCTTGACGGTTTCTTCCGCCTGCCCCATGGCAATCGACAAACCGGCGACGTGAAACATCGCCGGGTCATTCCCGCCGTCGCCAATTGCCGCCGTCTGCTCCAGCGGCACACCCAGGTGTTCGGCCAAGGTTTTCAAGGCCTCGCCCTTGTTCGCCAGCATGGCCGTCACGTCCAGATACACCGGCTGTGAGCGCGATACCTGGGCCAGCCCCTCGACCTTGGGATGCAATCGCGCTTCCAGCTCCACCAATAACTGCGTATTGAGGCTGGCGGCAACGATCTTGTCGACACGGTCCAGGTACGGCTCAAAGCTTTCCACGACCTGCGGGCCATAGCCCAGCCCAGCGGTTTCGCGCGGTTCCATCGGGCCCGGCTCGCCACGGCGCAGCCAATCGCCATCGGCAAACATCCACACTTCCACGTCCGGCTCGGCCGAAAACAGCGCCAGGGCGATCAGCGCCGCCTCCGCCGGCAAATGGTGAGCCACCAGGATGCTGCCGTCCGGGTGCACCAAGGTGCCGCCATTGAAACCCGCCACCGGAACGTCGATACCGAACGTCTCGATCAGGTGCCGCATGGCCTTGGGCGGGCGCCCGCTGGCCAGGCTGAACAGTACGCCGGCCTCGCGCAGCGCACGCACCGCATCGACTGTACGCTGGCTGAGACGATGGTCGGGATGCAGCAACGTGCCATCCACGTCGCTGAGGATAAAACGGATGGGATGGATCGCGGCATCACTCATCCGAGTGTGTGCCAGGTGCGGCCATCACGGGCCAGCAGCGTGTCGGCCGCCGCCGGGCCATCTTCGCCGGCCTTGTAGGTCTGGATACCATCGTCTTCCTTCCATGCGTCGAGGAACGGCTGCACCGCGCGCCAGCCGTTCTCGATATTGTCGGCACGCTGGAACAAGGTCTGATCGCCCGTCATGCAGTCGTAGATCAGGGTTTCGTACCCGGTCGACGGCTGCATTTCGAAGAAGTCCTTGTAGGCAAAGCCCAGCTGAATGTTGGCCATATCCAGGGTCGGCCCGGGCTTTTTCGCCAACAGGTCGAACCACATGCCTTCATTGGGCTGGATCTGGATTTTCAGGTAGGTGGGCTTGACTTCGTCCACCTCGGTGTCGCGAAACTGTGCGTAGGGCGCCGGCTTGAAGCAGATCACGATTTCGGTATCGCGCACGCTCATGCGTTTGCCGGTGCGCAGGTAGAACGGCACGCCGACCCAGCGCCAGTTGTCGATCATGACCTTGAGCGCCACGAACGTCTCGGTGCTGCTGTCTGGTGCGACATTGGCCTCTTCGCGATACCCCGGCAATGCCTTGCCGCCGATTTCGCCGGCGGTGTACTGCCCGCGTACGGAGTTGGCGCGCGCGTCTTCCAGCGACCAGGGGCGCACGGCACCGATAACTTTGGCCTTTTCCCCGCGCACCGCGTCGGCACCGAACGCCGCCGGCGGTTCCATCGCCACCATCGCCAACAGCTGGAACAGGTGGTTGGGCACCATGTCGCGCAAGGTGCCGGTTTTTTCGAAGAAGTTGCCCCGTGTCTCCACGCCGACGGTTTCGGCGGCGGTGATTTGCACGTGATCGATGTAGTGGTTGTTCCAGAACGCCTCGAACAGCACGTTGGAGAAACGGCTGATCAGAATATTCTGCACCGTCTCCTTGCCCAGGTAATGATCGATGCGATATATCTGCTTCTCGCTCATGACCTTGAGCAGGCTGGCGTTCAACGCTTCGGCGGTGGCCAGGTCGGACCCGAAGGGTTTTTCGATCACCACGCGCCGGAAACTGTCGTCGGTTTCACTCAACAGCCCGGCGCTGCCCAGACGCTGCACCACTTCACTGAAGAAACGCGGCGCGGTGGCCAGGTAGAACACCGCGTTGCCGGTACCGCTCTCGGCGATTTTCCTGCCGATATCGGCGTAGGTACTGTCGTCGAGAAAGTCGCCCTCAACGTAGCTGATACCCTTGGCCAACTGCGCCCACAGCTGCGGGTCGAGGGCATTGTCGACATTGCCCTTGACCTTGCTCGCCGCCTCGGTGCGGATGAAGTCTTCGAGTTTCTTGGCGAAGTCCACATCGCTGATGGCGTTGTGATCAACGCCGACGATGCACAAGCCGTCGCCCAGCAGGCCATCGCGACTGAGGTTGTACAGCGCCGGCATGAGCAGACGCTTGACCAGGTCGCCATGGGCGCCAAACAGAAACAAGGTGGTGGGTGGAGCGGGTTCGGCCTTCAGTTTTTTGCCGTTAGCCGTCATTTTTTGGAAGTCTCCACGTGACCACCGAAGCCGAAGCGCATCGCCGACAGCATCTTGTCACCGTAGGTGCTCTGCTGGCGCGAGCGGAAACGGGCGAACAGCGAGGTGGACAGCACCGGCACCGGCACGGCCTGTTCCATGGCGGCCTCGATGGTCCAGCGGCCTTCGCCACTGTCGGCCACGGAGCCGGAATAACCGTCGAGTTTCGGGTCGGTGGCCAGTGCATCGGCGGTCAGGTCCAGCAGCCACGAAGACACCACGCTGCCACGGCGCCAGACTTCGGCGATATCGGCAACATTCAGGTCGAAGCGCTGGTCCTGCGGCAGGTTTTCCGAGTTCTTGGTCTTGAGAATGTCGAAGCCCTCGGCGAACGCCTGCATCATCCCGTATTCGATACCGTTATGGATCATCTTGACGAAATGCCCGGAGCCGGCCGGGCCTGCATGGATGTAGCCGTGCTCGGCACGCGGATCAGCGGCGGCGGAACGGTCCCTGGTGCGCGGGATATTGCCCAGGCCCGGCGCCAGGCTGGCGAAAATCGGGTCGAGGCGCTGCACGGTTTCGGTGTCGCCACCGATCATCATGCAATAACCGCGTTCCAGGCCCCAGACACCGCCGGACGTGCCCACGTCAACATAGTGCAGGCCTTTTTCCGACAGCGCCTTGGCGCGACGTACGTCATCCTTATAGTTGGTGTTGCCGCCGTCGATGATCACGTCACCGTCTTCCAGCAGCTCACTGAGTTCATTGATGGTGTTTTCGGTGGGGTCGCCTGCCGGCAACATCACCCAGACAGCACGCGGTTTCTGCAACCCGGCCACCAGGGCCTTCAGGTCGGCAACGCCGGTGGCGCCCTCTTCGCTCAAGCCTTTGACAAAGGCTTCGTTACGGTCGTAAACAACGGTGGTATGCCCATTGAGCATCAGGCGCCGTGCAATATTCCCGCCCATGCGGCCTAGTCCGATAATCCCCAGTTGCATGTGCTGATGCTCCTAACTGCTAAAAAATGTGTGACATAGTTTATAGCGCAATGAGGCTAATGAGGGTTAGTCCAGAGCGGATCCCTGTAGTTTCATGCTAAAAAAGATGCCATCGTTTCACCATCACCCCGGTAAAAGTCACACGACCACCAAAAATAAAAAAGTTCCATTGATGTGAAAAAGAATTCAGAATTGCTTCCGACTGATGCCGAGAACCTCGACTCAAGCGTTCTGGCACACCGCGACACACCGGCTATTTGCGAGGTAAGCAATGAGCACTGTACAGATGACCCGTCCTCCACAGACCCTCTACGTCACTATTCGTCGCGATGAATTGCGCCAGTTGCAGGACGAGCGCGAGCAGTTGCAGCAGGAAGTCATGCGCCTGCGCTCCCACATCATTCAAGCCCAACTGGATCAGCAAGCCGGCGCACAGCCCGCACTCTGCTGAGACCGGTCATTGCTTTGTAAGATAAAGGCTACAAAAATCTCACAAAGTTTTCACACGTCGTTCCCGATACTCCCGCCCCCAAAGGCCACCGGATACCGAAAGTGGCCTGCGTTGTGCGTGCAGCCCTGCGCGTCGACTGGAAAATTCTTGGGTTGGAGCGCCGGATGGCAATGTTCAAACGCAGCACAAAGTCTGCGAAAGGTTTCGATTGGGCCGGTCTTGGCTGGCTGTTTGTGTTTTTCTGGTACTTCTCCGGTATTACCCAACTGCTGATACAACTCAGCGGCACCTCCGGTTTCAGCGGTTTTCGTCAAGCCTTCTTCATGAGTGCACTGTGGCTCGCGCCCGTGCTGGTGTTTCCACGCCAGACCCGGGTAATGGCCGCCGTGATCGGCGTGGTGCTGTGGGCCTGCTCCATGGCCAGCCTGGGATATTTCTTTGTCTACCAGCAGGAATTTTCCCAGAGCGTCATCTTCATCATGTTCGAGTCGAACATCTCCGAAGCCGGTGAATACCTGACCCAATACTTCGCCTGGTGGATCGTGCTGGCCTTTATCGCCCACACCGCCGTGGCGATCTTCCTCTGGAGCCGGATTCGCCCGGTCTACCTGCCCCGTGCCCAGGCGCTGGTGGCGGCGACCGCGATTCTGGTGGCCGTTATCGGCTACCCGCTGGTCAAGCAGATCGCCCGCAGCGAGACGCTGGCAGAGGGCATCGACCGCTTCGAGACCCGTATCGAGCCCGCCGTGCCCTGGCAGATGATCGTCGCCTACCGCCGCTACACCGAGCAGTTGGACAACATGCAGGGCATGCTCCACAGCGCCAGCCAGATCCCGCCCCTGACCAACCTCAAGGATGCCGGCGCCGGCCAGCCGTCGACCCTGGTACTGGTGATCGGCGAATCGACCAACCGCCAGCGCATGAGCCTTTACGGCTACCCGCGCGCTACTACGCCGGAACTGGACAAACTGCGCGACCAATTGGCCGTATTCGACAACGTCATCACCCCCCGCCCCTACACCATTGAGGCGCTGCAGCAGGTGCTGACCTTCGCCGACGAAGAGAACCCCGACCTGTACCTCAAGACCCCGTCGATCGTCAGCGTGATGAAACAGGCGGGCTACAAGACCTATTGGATCACCAACCAGCAGACCATGACCAAGCGCAACACCATGCTGACGACCTTTTCCGAACAGGCCGACGAGCAGGTGTACCTCAACAACAATCGCAACCAGAACGCCCGCCAGTATGACGGTGACGTCCTGGCGCCGTTTTCCAAGGCACTGGCCGATCCGGCCGAACGCAAGTTCATTGTGGTGCACCTGCTGGGCACGCACATGAGCTACCAGTACCGCTACCCGCCGAGCTTCGACAAGTTCACCGACCGCCAAGGCGTGCCCGCCGGCGTCAGCGACGACCAGTTGCCGACCTACAACAGCTACGACAATGCGGTGCTGTACAACGACTTCGTGGTGTCCAGCCTGATCAAGGACTACGCCAAGACCGACCCCAATGGCTTCCTGCTGTACCTGTCGGACCACGGCGAAGACGTGTTCGACTCGGCGGGCCACAGCACGTTGGGCCGTAACGAGGGCAAGCCCACCGCGCCGATGTACACCATTCCATTCATGGCCTACGCGTCGCCGAAATGGCGCGAAAGCCATACCTGGGATTTTGCCGGCGACCTGCAGCGGCCCTACAGCAGCTCACAGCTGATCCACACCTGGGCCGACCTGGCCGGGTTGAGCGCCAAAGAACTGGACCGCAGCAAGAGCCTGGTGAGCGACAGCTTCACCCCACGTCCACTGCTGATTGGCGACCCGTATCAGCGCCAGCAGAAGCCGTTGATCGACTTCAGCCTGATCAAGCCGAAAAAGCCGGTGGCCACGGATGTAGTGCTCCAGGAAAAGACAGCACCGTAACAAAAAGATAACAATCATTCTCGTTTAGACCTAAAGTTCGACAGCTCCTTTCGTCTTTGAGCAATGGCCTTTCCCTACCGAAGAGGCCGCAAAGACGACAAGGAGACTGCCGCGATGATCGCGCCCCTCACCCGTTCCATGTCCCTCACGCTCGGCCTCTTCAGCGTAACGCTGAGCCCCGGGTCGTTCGCCGAAACCGATGACAGCCACGCGCCACTGCAGCTGACCGCCACCCGCATCAGCGCCGACGGCCTGGGCGCCACCACCGAGCACACCGGGGCGTACACCACGGGCTCCATGAGCACCGCCACGCGCTTGAACCTGTCCGTCAAGGAAACCCCACAGTCGATCTCGGTGATCACCCGCCAGCAGATGGACGACTTCAACCTCAATACCCTGACCGATGTGCTGCGTCAGACCACCGGGATCAACGTGCAGCACAACGACTCCGATCGCGTGTCGTATTCTTCCCGTGGCTACGGCATCAACAATTTCCAGATCGACGGGATGCTCAATACGTTCGGCTTCATGAAGTCCGACGCCGACACCATCATCTACGACCGTATCGAAGTGGTGCGCGGTGCGACGGGCCTGACCACCGGAGCCGGCGATCCTTCGGCCACCGTGAACATGGTGCGCAAGCGCCCTACAGCCGATTGGCAGGCGAAAACCGGCGTCAGCGGTGCCAGTCATGACAATTACTACAGTTACCTGGACGTCGGCGGCCCGCTGGCATTCGACGGCCGGCTGCGCGGGCGCACGGTGCTGGCCTACCGCGACAGTCAGTCGTTCCGGGACAACTATGCGCTGCAGCGCTCGGTCGGCTACGGCGTTCTGGAGGGTGACCTGTCGGACGATACCGTATTGGCCGTGGGGTTTGATTACCAGGACAAACAGGTGCAAGGCACCTCCTGGGGCACCGTGCCCTACTGGAACAGCCGGGGCGACAAGGCCAGGCTGCCGCGCTCGACCAACATGGCGGCGCATTGGAGCTCCTGGCCACTGACCGACAAAACCACTTTCGCGACCCTGGATCATCGCCTGGCGGGTGACTGGCACCTGAAGGCTGCCTACACCCACCGACAAAGCGACACGGATGGCAAGGTCTACTACGGCGGCGCCGGTTTTCCCAACGACGACCGCAGCGGCATGACCGCCTGGGCCAGCCATATGCGCGGCACCTCGAGAATGGAAGCCGTTGACCTCAATCTGGCCGGCAGTTATGCGTTGCTGGGGCGCGAACATGCGCTGATGATGGGCTACGGCGAGGCGGCGCAACGGGACGTTTCGCCATTTATGCGCAGCAGCCTGGACGCGAGTTACTACACCATCGACGATTGGAAATACATGGGTGGCATTCCCAAGTTCAGCGACACCGTCACCGACCTCAAGGGCGAACACAGCAGCAAGAAGCAAAAAGCCGGCTACCTGGCCACACGCCTGAGCCTCACCGACCGCCTGCACGCTGTGCTGGGCAGCCGCTACGGCAGTTGGGAGCTGGAAAGCGCGTTGCCGACCTACGATGCCAACGATCAGCTGACGGCCAACGACAAGACACGCCAGACCCACAACGATATGTGGACGCCCTACGCCGGGCTGCTCTATGACCTCACGCCGCAGTACACGGTGTACGCGAGCTACACCGATATCTTCAAGCCCCAGAGCCTGCGCGATGCCAACAAGAAGTACCTGGAACCGGTGGTGGGCAGTAACTATGAAGTCGGCCTCAAGGGCAGCCTGCTCAACGAGCGCGTGAACCTGGCGGCTGCGTATTTCTGGAGCACCCAGGATAACGTTGCCGAACGCGACTATTCGGTGGCAACGAACCCGGTCACCGGCGAGGAGTACTACACGTCCGGCGGCAAGGGCAACAAAGTCAACGGCTTCGAACTGGAGGTGGCCGGTGAAATCATGCCGGACTGGAACCTTACAGCCGGGTACACCTACACCCACTCGGTGAACGGCGCGAGCAAACGCAACAATACCGGGCAGCCGCTGAACCTGCTGAAGCTCTCCAGCGCCTACCGGTTACCCGGCGCGTGGCGTCAACTCACCGTCGGTGGAGCAGTGAATTGGCAAAGCGATTTCTATGATTTCGGCAACCGGCCAACGGGCGAACGCGATGCCGACGGAAAGCTGATCACCACCCGCGCCAAAATGACCCAGCAGGCTTACACAGTGGTCAACCTGATGTCGCGCTACCAGGTCGACGACCATCTTTCGGCTTCGCTGAATATCAACAATCTATTTGATAAAAAATATTACGAGCGTGTCGGCTTCTATAACGGTGTTTATTGGGGAGATCCGCGCGCGGTCACGCTGGCATTGGATTGGACGCTTTAAACCAGGAAGCCTAAGTTAAGGGAAGATTAACTTCCGGCCCGCTCTACGTTAATTCCCACTTAATAAGTTACCGGCATAGTCGCCCCATGAATCTGATCATGACATGACCGGATACCGATTACTGTTAATGGGAAAACCACGATGAAATGCTCCACCCTGATATTTGCCGGCCTGATGACGCTGACCTCCGCCGCCGCCTTCGCAGAAGGCGGCTCCGAGCGTTCCAAGGCGTTCTATGACAACTTCACCTTCATTCAGCAGCAGGCTCACGGCGCTACCCAACAAACCGCGTCCGCCGATGGCAAAGACTTCAAAAAAGCAACGGTGGAACAATCCACCACCGAGCAACAACCCAAGAGTTGATTTAATCCTTAGTTAATCCGCAACACGCTCTGCCATTACGCTCCTTTGGCAACAGTGAACTTTGGCGCCATGCATTGGCGCCTTTTTTTTGCCGGAATTTAATTAAGCGATTTATTCCAGAACAGCATGCGGCCATGGGCCGGGTCGAACATGCCTGCCTCAAAGCCGAACTTGCGGTAAGCCGATTGCGCCACGTCGTTACCTTCAAGAACTTCCAGGGTGATTTTGCAGCACCCGCGCTGCCTGGCGATTTCCTCGACCTTCTGCAGCATTTTCTGACTCAATCCCAGCCCTCGAAAACCCTCCATCACCACCACGTCATGGACATTGACCAACGGCCGGCATACGAAGGTGGAAAAACCTTCAAAACAATTGACCAGCCCCGCAGGCTCACCGCCGACAAACGCCAGCACACTGAACGCATGCGGCCGTTTGGCCAGCTCCGCCGGCAGCTGCTCCAACAGATCGCGTGGCAGGCTGTGCCCGCCACCCATGGGGCCTTCGGCGTAATGGTTAAGTACCAGGGCAATCGCCTCGGCATGCACGGCGTTGGTATAGCTGGCTTGCAGCACCAGGATGTCAGGGGTGTCCATTTCCGTCCTCGATAGCAACAACTAGGGAATCAGCTCCCTTTGAGGGCACGATTGTAAGCATGGAGTCGGCGGGAGATGAAGGAGATTAACTACAAATACCTGCGTGAAAGCGCGAAGGCTTCATGGGCATAAAGCCGTCGATGGCGGGTCGTCACGGACGGGTCCTACGGATATCAGCCGAAACGCCGCAGCTGCATTTCCTGTAAACGGCTCAGGGTGCGACGGAACGGAAACTCCAGGTAGCCCTCGGTATACAGGCGCTCCAGCGGTACTCGGGCCTCGAGGTACAACGGCACCTTGCGGTCATAACATTCGTCCACCAAGGCGATAAAGCGGCGCACGCTGTCGTCGTGCACCGACAAAGCAGGCAGTTCGCGGTCACCGGCCAGAACGCGCTGGGCCGCGTCCTCGGTACCACGGGCAATCCGTCCCGGCCGTCGTTGCGCACTCAACTCAGGCACCTCGCCGAGCAGAATCGCCTCGAAGCGATCGCACAACAGCATAAAATCCATCGCCGCCAAGGGTTGCTCGCACAGGTCGACATAGCGGCACCAGAGCACATGCTCGCTGGCCTGTACGGTGGCGATACTGCGATGCCCCACATCGAGCGGCCCGCGAGTCAGCGCCTGCCCTTCGGCCAATCGTTCGAATACCTCGGCGAGTACCTCGGGCTGGTTGACCCAATAGCGCTGCTGGGCAACGCCGGGGTGCAAACGGTGATCCTCACTGCCGTCCACCGCCACCACCTGCATATGCCGCTTGAGCGCCGCAATGCCCGGCAGCAGGCGTTCACGGTTGAAGCCATCGGCATACAACTGATCGGGTGGCTGGTTGGAGGTGCAGACCATGACCACGCCCTGCTCAAACATGACCTGAAACAACCGGCCGAGGATTATCGCGTCGCCGATGTCACTGACGAACAACTCATCGAAGCACAGCACCCGCACTTCGTGGCTCAACTCCCGCGCCAATGCCTGCAGCGGATCCGGCGTACCGCTCAACTGGAACAAACGCTGGTGCACCCACCCCATGAAATGATGAAAGTGCTGGCGGCGCGCGGGTACGCGCAGGCTTTGATGGAACTGGTCCATCAACCAGGTTTTACCACGCCCCACCGGCCCCCACAGGTAAACGCCGCTGAGGGATGAGCGGCCCTGATGCAGAGCCTGATGACACGCTTGCAGGGCCTCGACCGCGCGGCGCTGAGCGACGTCGGTAACAAAACCCTGTTGGTGGATGGCGTGGTGGTAGGCCGCGAGCGGCGAGTCGAAAGTCATGCCCGCCAGTATGACCTACACGGAAATGTCCAGGCGTGAAATCTTACCCTGCTCGTTCAGGCGAAAGGTGTAGCGCAGCTCCAACGGGCTGCCTGGGAAATTACCCGACACCACGTTGCGCACCAGTATCTTGCCGGTGCGATGTTGCACATTGAGCACCTCGACCCTTGGCTGATAGCGGTGCGCCGTGTCTTGCATCCAGCGCGCAATGGCAGCCGTGCCGACAAGGTGCCCGCCGTCATCGAACACATTGGCATCTTCGGCAAACCATTGGGCAACGGTCGAGGTGTCGCGGGTATTGGCGGCCTCAAGATAGGCGGCGATGGCCGGGGCCAACTCGGGAAGGGACATGGCACAACTCCTTTTGGTCAATTTTGCAGGCCATGTTAAGCCGCGGTTGTGTCAGTTTTTGTCAGGAGTGAACTGGCCGCTCTCATTACTTTCCATCTGCTTGCGCCAGGCCCGCAGCCAGTCGCTGCGACGCCCTGGATAGCGTTCGCCACGGGCCTCGGCGCTGGCCACGCGGTCAGTGCGAAAGGTGCGATAGGCGCCGCGCAGTTCACACCACGCGACAATCACCCGTACCTCATTCAGAAAGCCCAGGGCCAGTGGCCAGATCAGGCGGTGGCTTTGGGTTTGGCTGGCGTCCGCATAATCAATGTGCAACTTGGCCTGGCCGCGTATCGCTTCGCGAAACACATTCAACGGCACACGGTTTTCCGGATAGCCGAAACCCGGCGGTCCCGGCAATACGGTCGGGTTGCGTAAGGCTTCCTGGGCGGCCGGGTCCAGCACATCGGCGATCTTCGCCAGTGCGTTGGCGGCGGCGCGGCTGAGCACGTCGTCGCCGCGCTGATCCACATAACGTAACCCCAATACGATCGCCTCGGTTTCCTCGGCATTGAGCATCAGTGGCGGGAGGAACAGGCCGCTGCGCAACACATACCCTACCCCGGCTTCGCCGAAGATGGGGGCACCCAGCGCGGTCAACTCAGCGATGTCGCGGTACAACGTGCGCTCGGACACCTCCAGCTGCGCAGCCAGCACGGCAGCCGTCACCGGGCGCTTTCGGCCACGCAGGGCCTGCAATAAGGTCAATAAACGAGTGGTGCGCGACACGTTGATGACTCAGGCGGGGAAGGAAGCCGCAGCTTAGCATTTACTCCTGACAGAACATGTCAGGAGCAAATGGCTGCGGTTTTTCTGGGTCGGTGGGTGTTTTTGATAGGGCTGCTTCGCAGCCCGGCGCGAAGCGGCAACGCACCCCGCCCTTACGCCAGACTCTTGCTGACCACCTCGAACACGTCGCTGGACAGACCGCCGGACGCAAGGATGCGCTCCAGTTCGGCCTTCATCAGCGCCTGGCGCGCGCTGTCGTATTTACGCCAGCGAGTCAGTGGCGCCAGTTGGCGCGAGGCGATCTGCGGGTTAAGGCCGTTCAACTGGATCACCAGGTCCGCCAGGAAGCGATAACCCGAACCGTCCGCCGCGTGGAAGTTGACCAGGTTCTGCCCGGCAAAGGCGCCGATCAGCGCCCGCACCTTGTTCGGGTTCTTGAGAGTGAACGCCGGGTGTTCCATCAACGCTTTGACCCGGGCCAGCCCGCCTGGCTGGGTGCTGCCCGCCTGCACGCTGAACCACTGGTCCATGACCAGCGGGTTGTCCTTGAAGTTCTCGGCGAACACCGCCAGCGCCTGGGCTTTTTCCGCCTCGAACGGAGAATTGACCAGCACTGCCAGCGCTGTCAGGCGTTCGGTCATGTTGTCACACGCCTCGAACTGCTCCAGGGTGGCCGCCAGCACTTCGGATTTGCCACTGAGCATCAGGTAGGACAACGCGATGTTCTGCAAGGCGCGTCGTGCAAAGTGCTCGGCCGACGCCACATAAGGCGTTTGCCGCGACAGTTCGCGATTGGCCTGGTAACGCAGCCACAGGGTTTCGAACACATGATCGGCCAGTTGCTTGCGTGCAAATTCGCGGGCCGCGTGAATGGCTTCCACATCGGCCACTTCACTGATCTCCGTGAGGTAGGCTTCGCTAGGCAACGAGAGCATTTCTGCGACCATGGCCTGGTCCAGAGTTTCGTCCATCAGCACCGTGCGCAGCGCGTCGATCAGACGCTGATCCAACTGCAGCGGCTGACCGGCCTGATGCTGCCCGATCAGTTCCTGCAATACCTGCACCGAGAGTTGCTGGCCGGCATCCCAACGGTTGAAGCCGTCGCTGTCGTGCTGCATCAGGAACATCAGCTGATCGCGGCTGTAGGGGAAGCTCAGCTTCACCGGTGCCGAGAAACCACGCAGCAGCGACGGCAATGGCTGCTCGGCGATATCGACGAAGGTGAAGGTCTGTTCGGCCTGCGTCACCGACAGCACGCGAGAGGTGCCGGCGGCGGCGGCCTCACCTGCCAGGCGCAGCGGGAGGTCGGCGCCGTTGCCGTCCAGCAGGCCCAACGCCACCGGGATTACGAATGGCAGCTTTTCCATCTTGTCCGGGGTGGTTGGGCAGCTCTGGCGGAAGGTCAGGCTGTAGGTTTTGGCGGCGGCATCGTAGGACTCACTCACCGCCAGACGCGGCGTGCCGGCCTGGCTGTACCAGCGCTTGAACTGGCTGAGGTCCACGTTATTGGCGTCTTCCATGGCCTTGATGAAATCGTCGCAGGTCACGGCCTGGCCGTCATGACGTTCGAAGTACAGGTCGCTGCCCTTACGGAAACCTTCGGCGCCGAGCAAGGTGTGGATCATGCCGACCACTTCCGAGCCCTTTTCGTACACGGTCAAGGTGTAGAAGTTGGAGATCTCGATAAAGCTGTCCGGGCGCACCGCGTGAGCCATGGGGCCGGCGTCTTCGGCGAACTGATGGGTACGCAGGTAGGCCACGTCCTGGATACGCTTGACCGTCGCCGAGTTCATATCGGCGGAAAAGCCCGAGTCACGGAACACGGTAAAGCCTTCCTTGAGCGACAGCTGGAACCAGTCGCGGCAGGTCACGCGGTTGCCCGACCAGTTGTGAAAGTACTCGTGGGCGACAATCGCCTCGACCCGCTGGTGCGCGGCGTCGGTGGCGGTTTCGGCGCGGGCCAGCACGGCGCTGGAATTGAAGATATTGAGGCCTTTGTTCTCCATGGCGCCCATGTTGAAATCGTTGACCGCCACGATCATGAAGATGTCGAGGTCGTACTCGCGGCCGTAGGTTTCTTCGTCCCAGCGCATGGATTTTTTCAGGCTGGTCATGGCGTGTTGGCACTTGTCGATGTTTTCCGGCTCGACATAGATGCGCAGCGCCACTTCCCGCCCGGTCATGGTGGTGAAGCTGTCTTCGACGCACCACAGGTCACCGGCCACCAGGGCGAAAAGATACGCGGGCTTCTTGAACGGGTCTTCCCAGGTCGCCCAGTGGCGGCCGTCTTCACCAGGGCCGCTGGCGATCGGGTTGCCGTTGGAGAGCAGCACCGGGTAGCTGTGCTGCTCAGCGATGACCGTGGTGGTGAACCTGCTCATCACATCCGGGCGGTCAAGGTAGTAGGTGATCTTGCGAAAGCCCTCGGCTTCGCACTGGGTGCAGAACATACCGCCGGATTTGTACAGGCCTTCCAGCGCGGTGTTGGTTTCCGGGTGGATGCGCACGCTGGTGTCGACGGTGAACGTTTCACGGGTCGGCTGCAGGGTCAAGTGGCTGTCCGTCAGCTGATAGTCGGCCTCGGTCAGTTCCTTGTCACCCAGATTGACGCTCAGCAGCTCCAGTTGCTGGCCATCCAGCACCAGCGGCGGCAGGCCGGCGCCACGCTCGGGGTTGCGGCGCATCACCAGCTGCGCGTGGACCAGACTGTGGTCCTCGAACAACTCGAAGGTCAGGTGCGTCTCGTCGATCAGGTAGTCCGGCGCCTGATAGTCCTTCAGGTAAATCATCTTCGGTTGTTCGGTGCGCATGGTGAGCATCCTTCTACTGATGCACGGCGAGCTGGTAGGCCGTGTACTTGCGAATATTGATAACGCCGGTGTCGAAGATCAGGTATTGGCCTTTGATCCCCAACAGCGTGCCTTCGGCAATCGGGTTCTTGTCCAGGTTGAAGCTGACGATCTTGGCCGGGTACTGCTCGACCGGATAGCGAATTTCGATCGGTTCGACGTCGGCAATGGTTTGGATGGCCTGCAGGCCAAAGCGTTCCTGCAAACCCAGCAGGCCCTCGGCGCAGGTGGCGAATAGATCGTCACGCACTTGCTTGAGGTTCACGCTGGCGGCGTCGCCCTTGAGCAATGCCCGCCAATTGGTCTTATCGGCCACCTGGCTGCGAAACAAGTCTTCGACAAAACCGGACTGCTGGCGCGTGGCCACGCGCATGATCGGTAACGCTTGGCTGGCGCCCTGATCCAGCCAACGCGTCGGCAACTGGGTGGCGCGGGTGATGCCGACCTTGATCCCGGAGGAATTGGCCAGGTACACCACGTGGTCGGTCATGCAGAACTGCTCGCCCCAGCCCGGATCGCGGCAGGTGCCGGCGTCGTAATGGCAGCGCTCGGGGCTCATGATGCACAGGTCGCACTGGGCCAGTTTGGTCATGCACGGGTAGCAATAGCCCTGGCTGAAACTGGTCTTGGTCCTGCGTCCGCAATGGCTGCAATGAATGGCACCGAGGTATTCCAGGCGCACGTGGGTGCCGATCAACGGGTTGACCGGCACCTCGGTATCGCCCAGGCGAAACGCATATTGAACGGTCGGTTCACCGAGTTTCGCCGACATTTTACTGACTGCACCGCGCCCAATTTCAATCAATGGATCGCGTCCGACTTGAACAGGATGTTCGGCACGGTGGTGGACTTCGACTGGCATTCCTGCGGCCCCATGTAACCGGTGCGCTGGTCTTCCGGCAGGTTCTGGATTTCCCAGGCGATCATTGCCTGCAACGACAACTCGCGCTGCTCGGCGGTGAGCTTGCGGCCGTCGGACCACTTGCCGATCTCCACGGCGAGCTTGAGGCTCTGGTAGATGTCCGGGGTGATGTTTTCGATCATTTCAGCAAAAGAGGACATGAAGGCTCTTCCTTTAATTAAGAGGCGTTTTACGGCGGCTGTAGAGCCCGCCCAGCAAGCCGGTAAAGCAGCCGACCACAAGCCCGCCCACATGGGCCGCGTTGGCGATTTCACCGAAGCCGATCATCGATACCAGCCCCGACAGGCACAGCACCAGCCATATCAGCATCATCGCCAGCACCCCACGGGGCAGACGATAGGTCGGGTTGGGCGACAACAGCTGATAGATCCAGCAATGCCCCAGCAGGCCATACAACACGCCGGACAACCCGCCAAACAGGCCGGGCCCGCCGTAGGCGTATTGCGCGTAGTTGGAGACCAGGCTGAATAACAGGGTCAGGCCGAGCAGGTTGATACTGCCCTGGCGCGCTTCGATGCGCCGACCGAGTTCCCAGTACCACATGCCGTTCATGGCCAGGTGCAGGATGCCGAAGTGCAGCAGCATCGGCGTGACCAGCCGCCACCACTGCCCCGACGCCAGGCTGTCGGCGAGCGGGGTGAACTGGATATATTCGCCCAGCACCCGAAATGGCAGGAAGCTCAGCCAGCTCATCGCCTGCAGGTTGTCGCCCAGCAGGGTCAACGCCCCCACCACCAGGCTGGCCAGCAGCACCAGCGCGGTCACCGGACTGCGTCGCACTTGCTGGGCAAAGCCAGGGCGCGCCACGGGCGCCTGCTCGGGAATGTCCAGTTGCCGGTCCGGGTCGCCCGCCGGGAAACGTTGATACAACACGCGCACATCGTCGCTGATGCTTTCCGGCACCCACAAGACCTGCTCGCCGGCCTCTTCGCTGACGCGATGGGGCACCTGCATGCGTTGCAGCAGCTTGACGAAACCGCCGAGGTCGACGCTCAGGGGCAAGCGCAATACCGCCACGCTGCTCATTTCATCACCTGCGGCCGCTCAACATCGACCCATACGAACTTGCTCGGATCCAGGCGTGTTTCCTGGTCCAGTCGATAGGCCACCAACTTGCCGTACAGCACTGCGCTGTAGTCCAGGCAGGCCAGGTTGGGGCGAATCGGCGCCGGCTTGCCGCTGCGCCAGTAGTGGCCGACAAACAGCAACGGCTCGTCGACGCCATAGCGCAGCAGGGAATTTTTTTCATGGGGCGACAACGGCGTGCGCGCCACCGGCTCGGGCAGCGCGTCGGGCTGGAACACGATGTCGCCGTAGGTCTTGGGATCGTCTTCCCAGAACTTGGTGCGAAAGAACGAACGCGTCAGGCCGTCGCCGCCGGTCAGCGTCAGACCGCCGGGCAGGCGCATATCGGTGCCGCGCAGCAGGCGGTCGAAGGCATTGCAGGCAAAGCTGCCGGGGACGGCGGCGGCCTGCAGGAAGTGCGGATCGATGCAGCCATCCGGGAACGTGGCACGCAAAGGTTCGATGAAACTCTGATCCCAGCAGGCATGCACCACGCGAAAACGCCCGGCATCGACGAACAACGGCATGTCGTAGAACCAGCCGATGAAGTCCTGCCAGTCGGCCGGATGCTGCTCGAACTGGGTCAGGGTTTCCTGGATCAGCCGCGCGTGCCGTGGGGTGTGCTCGCGCACGAACTGCTTGCCACTGCCCGGCGGCGCCGGCGTGGTCCAGCCCAGGGCGTTGAACTCGTGGTTGCCCATGATGCACAGCGCCTGGCCGGCCTCGGCCATGTCGTGGACGATATGCAACGCTTCGCGGATGCGTGGGCCACGGTCGATGATATCGCCGAGGAACACCGCCATGCGCGACGGATGTCGCCAGGTGCCGGCCTGCTTGTGGTACCCCAACTGGTCGAGCAAGTGCTCAAGGGTATGAGCGCATCCGTGCACGTCTCCAATCAGGTCGTAGCTACGCGCGGGATCGAGCATCAGTCGCCTCCACCCCCCAAGCGGCTGCCCCAGCCCAACTTGGTACGGCACACTTCGTAGTAGTTGTGATCCAGCGGGTGGATCAGGCGCAACTTCTGTGCCTTTTTGCTCACGGTGATGGTGTCACCGGGGGCGCAGGTGAAATGGTTCTGCCCGTCGCAGGAGACTTGCGGGTAGATCTGCATGTCTTTGGACACCACGATTTTCAGCTCACTGTTGCCATCGACCACAATCGGTCGGCTGGACAACATATGGGGATACATCGGCACGATCACAATGGCATCGAGCTTGGGGTGCATGATCGGGCCGCCGGCGGACAGTGCATAGGCGGTGGAGCCGGTGGGCGTGGCGACAATCAGGCCATCGGCCTTCTGGCTGCACACGAACTGACCATCGATATACAGCTCGAACTCGATCATGCGCGTGGATTTACCAGGGTGCAGCACCACATCATTCAGCGCGTCGCCCTGGCCGATGGCTTCTCCGTGGCGACGCACTTCGGCTTGCAGCAGGAAGCGGTTTTCCACCAGGTAGTGGCCGTCGAGTACCTTGGCCACTTCGACTTCCAGCTCATCGGGGCGGATATCGGTGAGAAACCCCAGGCTGCCCCGGTTGATCCCCAGCACCGGCACGTTATGCCGCGCCAGCGCCCGGGCCGCGCCGAGCAGGCTACCGTCGCCGCCGACCACGATCACCATGTCACAGACTTCGCCGAGCATCTTGCGTGACGAAGTCTGCAGGCCGTGGCCGGGAAGGATTTCGGCGATGGTGTCTTCGAGGATCACATGCAGGTGGCGCTCGAGCAGAAACTTCTTAAGCCGGCGGACGGTGTCCAGCACCTGGGTACTGCCCAGGCGACCGATAATGCCGATATTGCGAAATTGCTCCATGGGGCTCCTGCGGGCGTTGGGGTGTGGCAAAAAAGAAACGATTATGGGCGAAAGGTCGCGCCAGGCAAAATCCTTTGTCGCCACGAAGCCTTGATGACAACGGTTCTCAGCCCCCTTCAACGCAGTGAAAAGGCTATGCTCGGACCATGACTGTGTTCCCCGATCTGCTCAACCTGCCCCGCCTGCTGCGCCACCCCGAGGTGCGCGACCTGGCGTGGGTGATCCTCGCTCCGCCGATGCTGGCGCGCGCGCCCTGGCCGCAGCGCCACCCGCTGGCGGGCAGTGACTGGGTGCAAGCGCCGGATCGGCTCGAACACTGGCTGCACAGCCTCGACCAGGACAGCGGCGCCCTGCGGCACTGGTTGAGCCTGTCACGCACCCGACGCCTGGGGCTGTACTACGAGCGTTTGTGGCAATTCGCCGTGCAGCATGCGCCGGGCGTGGAACTGCTGGCTGCCAACCTGCCGATCCGCCGCGCCGGGCATACCCTCGGCGAGCTGGACATGCTGCTGCGCGACCGCAACGGCGTGCATCACTTGGAACTGGCGATCAAACTCTACCTCGGCCCGCAGGATGGCAACGGCCAGGACAGTGCGCAGTGGCTGGGCCCCGGCTGTCACGACCGGCTGGACCGCAAACTGGCGCACCTGGCCCAGCACCAACTGCCGATTTCGGCACGCCCGGAAAGCCGTGAAGCCTTGGCGGCGCTGGGTATTCAGGCGTTCGATGCGCATTTGTGGCTGGGCGGGTATTTGCTCTATCCCTGGCCCGGCCTGGCCGAACCACCGGCTGGCGCTCACCCTCAGCACCTGCGCGGGCGTTGGTTGCATCAGCGCGATTGGCGGGATTTTGTCGCGGTCAGCGCGCCCGGACGCTGGCAACCCCTGCCCCGCCATGCTTGGCTGGCGCCGGCGCACTACCCGGCGGACGAGGTGTGGAGCGAGGAACAGATGCAGGCCTGGCTGGCCGACCTTGATCCGATGGCGCCCGCGCAGCTGCTGGTGCGCATGGTGCAGAACGGTGAAGGTTGGGAGGAAGCCGAGCGCTTGTTTCTGGTGGCGGACCTTTGGCCGAATGTGCCGGGGGCTGGTTGATGGAGGGGGTGGTGTAGGTGAGTGCCTCATCGGGGGCAAGCCCCCTCCCACATTTGACCGAGTACACCCTTTGGAATGCTGTCGAGTGTGGGAGGGGGCTCGCCCCCGATAGCGGCGACACCGGCACTACAACTTATCGATATGCCGATAATCCAACTGCAACCCAGCCGCCAACTCCCGGGCCCGCCCCAGCCTGATCGGCCCGCGCTCGATATCCACCAGCAACCCCGCACACGCCAATAACGGCAACCCGCCGATGTCCTTGAGCCGCCCATCCGTAATCACCAACACACGCTGCTGCTCAGCCGGATACTGCTTGCGTCGCGCCATCAACCAATGCTGCGCCTCGGTCAGCGCCGCCAGCAACGGCGTTCCACCGCCGGCGCCCAGCTGATCCAGCCAGCCGGTCAGGCCTTTCGCAGCTTTCAACCCCTGAACCTGCCATTTCGGCACCTGACCACTGGCGGTCAACAACGCCATGCGCGCGCGTTGCCGGTAGGCGTCGTCAAACAGCTGGGCGAGCAAGCCCTTCGCGTCGGTTAACGCACGATGTCGCCGGGTAGACGCCGACGCATCGACAATCACCAGCCACAACTCATGGGCCGAACGGCTGCGCAGATGGTAGCGCAGGTCTTCACGGGAATGCGGCCGGCCGCCGAGTAAGGTTCCGGGCCAGTTGATTGCGCCCTGCCGCGCGCTGCGCGCCTTACCCTGCCTGCCGTTGTCCAGTCGCCCTGCCTTGGGGCGGGCATCCGTCCCCGCGTCAGGTCGGGGGCGGATGCCTAGGGCTTTTTTGGCCAGGCGGGCACGTCTCGGCGAGCGCCGGTGGGCAGCGCCGGTGCGGGCATATCGCCCCACTGACCTTGGGCGGGCGAGGTGTCCGAGGGTGTCGGCGACTGCCCCTGATTAGGCGGGCTGGTCGGTGCGGACGGCGCCTGGCGACGGTGGCGCAAGGCAAATTCCGCGACGGCTTCGATATCTTCCTCGGCGATCTCATCCGCGCCCCGCCACGCTGCGTGCGCCCGGGCGCCGCGCAGCCAGACCAGGTCAGCGCGCAAGCCGTCGACCCCCGCGACAAAGCAGCGCTCGGCAATCTGCGCCAGGGCGCGGTCATCCAGCTCGATACTGTCCAGCCGCGCGCGCGCCTGAGCGCAGCGCTCGCGCAACGCCGTCTGCTGTTCGGCCCACTCGGCGCAGAAGACGGCGGGGTCGTTGTCGAAATCCAGACGGTGCCGGATGATCTGCCCGCGCTCGGCAGGCAGGGTCTGCCCGCTCAACGCCACATTGAAGCCGAAGCGATCCAGCAGTTGAGGGCGCAACTCGCCCTCCTCCGGGTTCATGGTGCCGATCAGCACGAACCGCGCCGAATGGCGGTGGGAAATGCCGTCGCGCTCAATCACGTTGGTGCCGCTGGCGGCCACGTCCAGCAGGAGGTCAACCAAGTGATCGGGCAGCAAGTTGACTTCATCGACATACAGCACGCCGCCATCGGCCTTGGCCAGCACGCCCGGGGAAAACTGCGCACGGCCCTCGCCCAGCGCGGCGTCCAGGTCCAGGGTGCCCACCAGGCGCTCCTCGGTGGCCCCCAGCGGCAATGTCACGAATTGACCGCTGGCCAGCAGATCGGCCAGGCCACGGGCCAGGGTGGACTTGGCCATGCCACGCGGGCCTTCGATCAGTACGCCGCCGATCCTGGGGTCGATGGCCGCCAGGCACAGCGCCAGTTTCAGGTCATCGGCGCCGACCACGGCGGACAGTGGAAAATGGGGAATATCGGTCATTGGCTGTCTTCTTCTATATCCAGCAACAGGTTTTCCAAGGCTTCACGGTAGGCACCCGGCGCCTGCCACAGGCCGCGCTGCTGGGCTTCGAGCATGCGCTCGGTCATGTCGCGCAATGCGGCGGGGTTGTGCTGCTGCACGAACGCCCGGGTGTCGGGGTCGAGCAGGTAGGCATCGGCGAGCAAGGCGTATTGATGATCGTCGATCAGCGCGGTGGTGGCGTCGAAGGCGAACAGGTTGTCCACGGTGGCCGCCATCTCGAACGCGCCTTTATAGCCGTGGCGCTTCACCCCATCGATCCACTTGGGGTTGGCGGCGCGGGCGCGGATCACCCGGTTCAGCTCTTCCTTCAGGGTGCGGATCTTCGGCAGGTCCGGCTGGCTGTGGTCGCCATGGTAGCTGGCGGCTTTGTCGCCGCTCAGGGTTTCCACGGCGGCGAGCATGCCGCCCTGGAACTGGTAATAGTCATTGGAGTCGAGCAGGTCGTGTTCGCGATTGTCCTGGTTTTGCAGCACCGCCTGCACCTGGCTCAGGCGCTGGGCAAACTGCTCACGGGCCACGGTGCCCTCGTCGGACCCGCCATACGCGTAGCCACCCCAGTTCAGATAGACCTCGGCAAGGTCCGCGCGGCTTTGCCACAGGCGCCCGTCGATCGCGCCCTGCACACCGGCGCCGTAGGCCCCCGGCTTGGCGCCGAAGATCCGCCAGCCGGCCTGTTTCGCTGCCGCTTCGGCGTCCAGCCCGGATTGGCGCAACGCCTCGCGCTCGCTGCGCACCTTGGCGGCGAGTGGGTTCAGATCGTCCGGTTCGTCCAGGGCCGCAACGGCCTGCACCGCCGCGTCGAACAGGCGGATCAGGTTGGCGAAGGCATCGCGGAAGAACCCCGACACGCGCAAGGTCACGTCGACGCGCGGGCGGTCGAGCAGGCTGATCGGCAGGATCTCGAAGTCGTCCACCCGCTGGCTGCCGGTGGCCCAGACCGGCCGCACGCCCATCAGCGCCATGGCCTGGGCGATATCGTCACCGCCGGTGCGCATGGTCGCGGTGCCCCACACCGACAGACCGAGTTGGCGCAGGTGGTCGCCGTGATCCTGCAAATGCCGCTCCAGAATCAGGTTGGCCGACTGGAAGCCGATGCGCCAGGCCGTGGTGGTGGGCAGATTGCGCACGTCCACGCTGAAGAAATTGCGCCCGGTGGGCAACACATCCAGGCGCCCGCGACTCGGCGCGCCGCTGGGCCCGGCCGGCACGAAACGGCCGCTCAGCGCATCCAGCAAGCCGCGCATTTCCGCCGGGCCGCAGGCGTCCAGGCGTGGCGCGACGATGCTGCGCAAGTGCTCGATCACCGCGTTCACCTCTTCCCAGCCCGGTGCCTGCAGTACCTCCAGGGGCCCTTGCAGAGCCTGTTCGATCAGCCGCGCCGCATACAGCTCCAGGCGCTCGCGGGTATCGCCAGCGGTGCGCCACGGCTGCGCATCAATGCCTTGCAACAGCTCGGGACGCCGACCGGTCCACGGTTCGGCCAGGGCGCAGTCCAGTGGGTCGAAGCCCAGCGCGAATGCCTTGGCCAGTACGCGCAGCAGGCTCGATTGCGCGCCACGGCCATCGCCGCGCGGGATGCGCAGCAAGGCGAGTAAGGTATCGATGCGCAGACGGCCCTGGGGCGATTCGCCAAAGATGTGCAAGCCGTCGCGGATCTGCGACTCCTTGAGGTCGCACAGGTAAGTGTCCAGGCGCGGCAGCCAAATCGCGGCATCGGCGTCGCCATCCAATTGCAGTTCCTGGTCGATGCGGGTTTCGCGCACCAGCTTGAGAATGTCTTTCTGCAACTCGCGGGCGCGGCGCGGGTCGAGCAGTTGCGCATCGTAATACTCGTCCGCCAGCAGCTCCAGGTCGCGCAGCGGGCCGTAGGTTTCGGCGCGGGTCAGCGGTGGCATCAGGTGGTCGATAATCACCGCCTGGGTACGACGCTTTGCCTGGGCGCCCTCGCCCGGATCGTTGACGATAAACGGGTAGATGTTCGGCAGCGGGCCGAGCAGTGCATCCGGCCAGCAGTGTTCCGAGAGCCCCACCCCCTTGCCCGGCAGCCATTCCAGGTTGCCGTGCTTACCGACGTGGATCACGCCGTGGGCACCGTAGGTGTGGCGCAACCAGAAATAGAACGCCAGGTAGCCATGGGGCGGCACCAGGTCCGGGTCGTGGTACACAGCGCTTGCGTCCACCTGGTAACCGCGCGCCGGCTGGATGCCGACAAAGGTCAGGCCCAGGCGCAGGCCCGCGATCATCAGGCGGCCATCGCGGCACATCGGGTCTTGCTGCGGCGCACCCCAGCGCTGCAATACGGCCTGGCGGTTGGCCTCGGGCAGGCGCAGGAACATCGCCTGGTACTCGTCCAGGCCCAGGCTCTGATGGCAAGGGCGCAGGTCCAGGCTGTCGAGGTCATTGGTGACGCCGCCGAGCAGCTCGTGAATCAGCGCGGTGCCGCTGTCGGGAAGCGCATCCGGCAGCGGATAGCCCTCGGCGTGCAGCGCCCGCAGGATATTCAGCGCCGCCGCCGGAGTGTCCAGCCCGACGCCGTTGCCGATGCGACCGTCGCGGGTCGGGTAGTTGGCCAGCACCAGGGCGATGCGTTTGTCCGCATTCGGCACCCGCGCCAGTTCGACCCAGCGCCGTGCCAGTTCGGCGACGAAATCCATGCGCTCGGGCGCGGCGCGGTAGCACACCACGTCGGACTGGCTGCGCTCGCTGCGCCAGGCCAGATCCTTGAAGCTGATCGGCCGGCTGATGATGCGCCCGTCCAGTTCCGGCAAGGCAATGTGCATGGCCAGGTCCCGCGGGCCCAGGCCTTGCTCGCTGGCCTCCCAGCCGGGCTGGTTGTCCTGGGCGCAGATGGCCTGGATCACTGGGATATTGCGGCGAAACGGGCGCAGATGCGGCGCTTCCGGGCTGGATTGGGCGAAACCGGTGGTATTGAGGATCACCGCCGCGCCGACTTCATCCAGCAAGTCCTCGACCACCGCCAGGCAGCCCGGCTCTTTCAAACTCGCCACCGCCATTGGCAACGGGTTCAGCCCCGCCGCCTGCAGGCGCTGGCAGAACACATCGATAAAGCCGGTATTGGCCGCCTGCAAATGCGAGCGATAGAACAGCACCGCCGCCACCGGCCACTCGGCGCGCCAATCCGCTTGCCAATCGCTCAACCGCGGGCTGGCGTGGCGCGGGTGATAAATCGCCGTGCGCGGCAAGGTGTGCGGCTCGGCCCAGGCATAATCGCGGCCCAGGTAAGCACTGGCCAGGCAGCGATAGAAATCCAGCGCATTGCCCAACCCACCCTGGCGCAGGAACTGCCACAAGCGGTCGCGCTGTTCGGCGTTAACCGTGCTCAGGCCGCTGAGCTCCGGGTCCGGGCGATCATCCCCCGGCACCAGGATCAACCTCACGCCGCGCTCGGCCAGCTCCACCAGGCGCTCGACGCCGTAGCGCCAATAACCGATACCGCCGTGCAGCGAAATCAGAATCACCTTGGCGTGGCGCAGCACCTCGTCGACATACAGGTCCACCGAGGCATGGTTCTGCACCTGCATGGGGTTAGCCAGGCGCAGGCTCGGGTAATCGTCGGGCAGCTGCCGGGCCGCTTCGGCCAGCAGCGCCAGGCTGGAATCGCCGCTGCACAGGACCACCAGCTCGGCGGGCGTTTGGCCAAGGTCGGCGATATTGTCGTCCGCGACGAAACCACCGGGCTGAGTCCTGAGCAGGTGCATGGGTTAAACGCTGAGCGCGGCGCGCAGGTGCGCTTCAAGGCCCGCCGCGTCCAGGTCCTGACCGATCAGCACCAGGCGCGTGATGCGCGGTTCGTCGGCTGTCCAGGCGCGATCGAAATGCTTGTCGAAACGCGTACCCACGCCTTGGATCAACAGGCGCATCGGTTTGTTGGGAATGGAGGCAAAGCCTTTGACGCGCAGGATGCCGTGTTGCACCACCAGTTGCGTCAAGGCATCGAGCAGCAGCGCTTCGTCGGCCTGGGGCAGATCGATGGAGATGGAGTCGAACGCGTCGTGATCATGATCGTCTTCACCGTCGTGGTGGTGATCGTGATGGCTGTGACGGGCGTCGATGTGATCCTCGGAGCCTGCGCCAAGACCGATCAGCACCTCCAAAGGCAGGCGACCGCTGCTGGCTTCGACAATCTTCACCGCCGGCGGCAGTTCTTCGGCGACTTCCAGGCGCACACGGGCCAGGTCATCGGGACTGATCAGGTCACATTTATTGAGGATCACCAGGTCGGCGCTGGCCAGTTGGTCGGCGAACAGTTCGTGCAGCGGCGATTCGTGGTCCAGGTTCGGGTCGAGCTTGCGCTGGGCGTCGACCTGATCCGGGAACGCGGCAAAAGTGCCGGCGGCCACGGCCGGGCTGTCGACCACGGTGATGACCGCATCCACCGTGCAGGCGCTGCGGATTTCCGGCCACTGGAAGGCCTGGACCAAGGGTTTTGGCAGGGCCAGGCCCGAGGTTTCGATCAGGATATGGTCGAGGTCGCCGCGACGGGCAACCAGTTCGCGCATCACCGGGAAGAATTCTTCCTGCACCGTGCAGCACAGGCAGCCGTTGGCCAGCTCGTACACGCGGCCGTTGGCTTCTTCTTCGGTGCAACCGATGGAGCACTGTTTGAGGATCTCGCCGTCGATGCCCAGCTCGCCGAACTCATTGACGATCACCGCAATGCGACGGCCCTGGGCGTTGTCGAGCATATGGCGCAGCAAGGTCGTTTTGCCCGAGCCGAGAAAGCCGGTAACGATGGTGACGGGGAGTTTGGCCAGTGTTTTCATCGGATGCCCTTGGGGGCGGGCAGACGGGACGATGGCCCTGCGCAGGCGCGCAGCAGCAGATTTCGTCACCGGATCACCCCGCCCGGTTGAATTGAAAATCGGTGCCGAGGCAGGTCTCCTGGCTTGGGGCGTGCAGGTCTTGCGACCGGCGCCGACTGCGCCTTCCCGCCTGATGGCAGTGGCATGGCAGTCAACTGAACCCTTCACAGTTGCGGGGGCAGCCGCGGCTTTGACCGCGTTCCCTTCTTAGCTTCGGCCTGGGCCGAAGAACCTCGAGGGTGCAAGGCTACAGGGGCTGGTCGCATTTGACTACCGTCCGCCACCCATGCTCTCCTACACATCTTGTTTCGGGTGCCCTTCACAGGGTGAAACGGGAAACCGGTGATTCGCCAGGTTGATGCCTGCGTGAAAAGTCCGGTGCTGCCCCCGCAACGGTAAGCGAGCGAAGCGTCACGGCCACTGTGCTTGAGCATGGGAAGGCGACGCTTTAAGGGTTCCTGGCAGAGCCCCCTCGCAAGCCCGGAGACCGGCCCGAAAAAATCAGATAACAAACCCGCGGTGGGCGGGCGCTGTTTAAACCTTGCGAGCCCGGCTCGCGGGGTTTTCATGCGCACGTCTCCACCCCAGACACTTGAAAGGGACGCGCCATGTCGATCATCAGCAGCACCTCGCCCGCCGTCAGCGGCACCACTACCCTGAGCCAACGCCTGACCGCCGCCATCGGTGCGTCGATCCTTGGTGCATGCCTGGTGTATTTCGCCGGTTTCTCGCACATCGAGGCGGTGCACAACGCCGCCCACGATACCCGCCACAGCGCCGCGTTCCCGTGCCACTGAGGCCTGCCGAGATGATCAAGCGTATTGCGCAAACCGCGGGGTTCACCGGCCTGCTGGCCGCCTTGCTGCTGACCCTGCTGCAAAGCTTCTGGGTGGCACCGCTGATTTTGCAGGCCGAGACTTTCGAGCAGGCACCGGCAGCCCATGAACACGCCGCCGGCACCGCCACGCACACCCACGACGCCGAAGCCTGGGAGCCGGAAGACGGCTGGCAGCGCGTGCTGTCGACCACCGCCGGCAACTTGGTGGTGGCCGTCGGTTTTGCCTTGATGCTGGCCGGTCTCTACACCCTGCGTGCCCCGACACGCACCGCCCAGGGCCTGCTGTGGGGCCTGGCCGGTTACGCAACCTTCGTGCTGGCGCCGACCTTGGGCCTGCCGCCGGAACTGCCGGGCACCGCAGCGGCTGACCTGGCGCTGCGCCAGACCTGGTGGATCGGCACCGCCGCGTCCACTGCGGTCGGCATCGCCTTGCTGGTGTTCGGTCGCAATGTGCTGCTCAAAGTCCTGGGCGTGGCGATCCTGGCGGTGCCCCATGTGATTGGCGCGCCACAGCCGGCCGTGCATTCGATGCTGGCGCCGCAGGCGCTGGAAGCGCAGTTCAAGATCGCCTCGCAGCTGACCAACATGGTGTTCTGGCTGGCCCTGGGCCTGATCAGCGCGTGGTGGTTCCGTCGCCATGGCGACAGTCATTACGCGGCATGACCCTCGTCGCCGGCCTGGGCTGCCAGCGAGGTTGCGAGGTGCACACTCTGTTGGCGTTGCTGGATGCGGCATTGGTCGAAGCAGGCGTCGAGCGCCGCCAGCTCGCTGCACTGGCGAGTATCGATCTGAAACAGGCCGAACCAGGGCTGCTGGCGTTGGCCGCAGCCTTGAACCTGCCCTTGTTGGACTTTAACGCCCGGCATCTGGCGGCGTATGAAGGGCGCCTGAGCCACAAATCTCTTGTGGCTTTTGCCCATACCGGCTGTTACGGCATTGCCGAGAGCGCCGCGCTGGCGGCGGCCGAACAGATCAGCGGCGCCCCTGCCAGGCTGCTGATCACCCGCCGCAAAAATGCCCACGCCACCGTGGCATTGGCCTGCACGGGTTAAAAACCCGATAATCGCCCTCCCCGATCATGAGTAATCTTCATGCTCGCCCGTTTTTTCACAGGAACGCTCCATGACCGTCTACTTTATCGGCGCCGGCCCCGGCGATCCGGAATTGATCACCGTCAAGGGCCAGCGATTGATCCGCAGCTGCCCGGTGATCATCTATGCCGGCTCGCTGGTGCCGGCCGCGGTGCTGGAGGGGCATCAGGCCTCACAGGTGGTCAACAGCGCTGAGCTGCACTTGGAACAGATCATCGAACTGATCAAGACCGCCCACGCCAAAGGCTTCGATGTGGCGCGGGTACATTCCGGCGACCCTAGCCTGTATGGGGCAATTGGCGAGCAGATTCGCTGCTTGCGTGAGCTGGGCATCCCGTTCCAGATCGTCCCCGGTGTCACCGCCGTTGCCGCTTGCGCGGCCTTGCTGGAAGCCGAACTGACCCTGCCGGATATCGCCCAGAGCGTGATTCTGACGCGCTATGCCGACAAGACCCGCATGCCTGCCGGCGAGGAGTTCGCCAGCCTGGCGCAACATGGCACTACCATGGCGATTCATCTGGGGGTCAACCATCTGGAAAAGATCGTCGCCGAACTGCTGCCGCATTACGGCGCGGATTGCCCGATCGCCGTGGTGCATCGCGCGACCTGGCCGGATCAGGATTGGGCGGTGGGCACGCTGGGGGATATCACCGAGAAAGTCGCCGCCAAAGGTTTTCGGCGCACGGCGTTGATTGTGGTGGGCCGGGTGCTGGCCAGTGACGGTTTCAGTGAATCTTCGTTGTATCGGGCGGGGCATGCACACCTTTATCGACCTTGATAAATAACCTTATAAATTAGATATAAGCTTTTGATTTAATTTATTTTTATAGGGGTGTATCAGTGGGCGGCTTGGTTGCTGATCCGGCGCTATCGGGGGCAAGCCCCCTCCCACAGTTGACCGCGTTCACTGGTCGCTGTGAGGTTGCTTCATGTGGGAGGGGGCTCGCCCCCGATAAGGACCTTCAGTAAACGAATATCGACGCTGACTCGCCAGAATCCCAGGCAAGCCTTCGCACTACCTGATCCAACTTATGAGATATATAGCGTAACCACCTGAATTTAAACCATAAAAAAACGGCGCTCACGGGGCGCCGTTTTTTTGTTTGCAGTGAACACCTTACTCAGTAGTAGGCGTTTTCTTTCTGCGTGTGGTCAGTCACGTCACGTACGCCCTTGAGCTCCGGAATGCGCTCAAGCAAGGTGCGCTCGATGCCTTCCTTCAAGGTCACGTCGGCCTGGCCGCAGCCCTGGCAGCCGCCGCCGAACTTCAACACGGCGATGCCATCCTCGACTACGTCGATCAGGCTGACCTGGCCGCCGTGGCTCGCCAGCCCTGGGTTGATTTCGGTTTGCAGGTAATAGTTGATGCGCTCGTTGACCGGGCTGTCGGCGTTGACGTTCGGCACCTTGGCGTTCGGCGCCTTGATGGTCAGCTGGCCGCCCATGCGGTCGGTGGCGTAATCAACCACTGCATCGTCGAGAAACGCTTCGCTGAAGCTATCGATATACGCAGTGAAGCTTTTGAGCCCCAGGGCGGTGTCTTCAGGTTTCTCTTCGCCAGGCTTGCAGTAGGCAATGCAGGTCTCGGCGTATTGGGTGCCGGGCTGGGTGATAAAGACGCGGATGCCGATACCCGGGGTGTTCTGCTTGGACAGCAGGTCGGCCAGATAATCGTGGGCGGCGTCGGTAATGGTTATGGCAGTCATGGAAACTCCTCACAGGCTTGCCGGCAGTTTACGCCAAATCATTACAGAGTTACAAAGTCCTAGTGTTTTTGTCGGAAAAGCCCAACCGCACACGTCAGAGGTTTTGATAACGGTTCATGTCCAGCACGCCCTCTTCCAATGGGGTGGTCTCGTGCAGGTAGCGCGACAGGTCGTGGAAGTACTTCCAGAACTGCGGATGGCTGCGACGCACGCCCCAGCGATCGACAATTTTCTCGAAGCTTTCGGCATCCTGGGCCTGCTCCATGCGGGAGACGAACTCCGGCACCTCCCCGGCGGGGAGATTGAATATGAAGTTCGGGTAGCTGCTCAGCACCCCAGGGTAGACCGTCAGCGTGTCCAGCCCTGGTTGATAGCGATACGCCTCGCCCAACAGGAACGCCACGTTACTGTGCGCACGGTTGCGCAACAGGCTGTAGACCTCACGTTTGCCGCCCGGGGTTTCGACGCGCAGCATCGTGGCTTCAGGCAATTGATTGATCACCTTGAGCCCTGCCGCCGGGCGTGAGGCGAGACGGCTGAGGGCCTGATCGACGTCCTGCAGCGCCGGGTCAATGCCTTCACGCGAGCAATAGGCACCGGCACACCGGTTGATCGGGTCGGGGCTGGCGTTCAAGTCGCCGTAGCGGGCGAGCAGTTGTTGGGCGAAATCGCGCTTCGGATCTTTTTTACCCAGGTGCAGGCCGGTGGGTGTGTCGTCGTCGATCGCTTCGTAGTCCAGCCACAGTTTGAGCTTGCCGCTGTTCTGGTACCAATCGTCGAGGTAGTCCTCACGGGCGTCGGCCGGCATCAGACGCAGGAAGTTCTGCTCGGCGCCATTGCGGATCAGGTCGAAGTACAGACGGGTCTGGGCCTGGTGCGATACGTTGCCGAATACATCGAAATTGACCACCAGCTGGTAATAGGTGCGCTCCAGCAACGGGTAATCGAACAGCCACATTGTCTGCGGCACCTCTCCAATCAGGCCTTTATTGACCGAGGCACTGTCGAAGTGACGAAAGATGCTCAACAACGCATTGTCATTGCCGGCCCACAGGGTCGACCAGCTGGGCGCCGGCAGGTCTGCGTAGCTGTCGCGGCGCAGCGCTTCGTATTGATTGCGCTTGTCGCGGTACTTGAGCCACAGGCTGAGCACACTGCCGACGTCATCGTTCTGCCCCGGCATGGCCAGCAACGGCGTGGCCTGGCCGCGATAACGTGCATCGGTGACGTACAGGTCATGGTCCGGGTCCTGGAACAACGCCCAGAAGTTGTCGCGGATCACGTCCGTGGCGATCTGCCCACGGCATACCGGCCCGCGAATAAACGTGCGCACGAAGTACTCGGCGTTATCCAGCATGAACTGGTAACGCGCCTTGGCCGGGATCGCCTCGAACGTTTCGAACGGGTTGGCGCGGCGACCGGGTCCGTAGCCCGGCAGCGCACTGACTTGCCAATCGCTGCCGTAAAACAGCGCTTTGATTCGCGCCATTTTGGCTGCGCTGAGTGGGTAAGTGATGTGGGTCTTGTGCACGATCACGCCCTGCACAGGCCAGAGACGGTAGTAGATCCGCGTGCCCGGATCATCGTTGGGGCGACGGGTGTTGATCAGGTCAATCGGCTGGCCGCTGGGGGTACGCGAGCGCACCCATTGGAAAAAGTGCCCCGACTCGCCACCGTCGAAATACAAATGGGCAATAAACAGGTGCTCGAACAACCAGCGCGCCACCAGGCTCTCGCGAGCGCCTGGGGCGTTAAGCAGGTTTTCCCATTGCAACACCTGCGCGGCTTCGCTGGCGCTTGGCGCCACGCCTTGCTCATCGATGCTGGCCCCGGACGCCAGCCAGCGTTGCAGTGTCTGGTATTGCGCGTCGGTCAGCCCGGTGACCGCCAGCGGCATGCCTTCGTTGGGATGCGCGCCGGCATAGGCGTCGAACTCCCCCGGCAAGGGGCACATGTTTTCGCGATTGAGGCCCAGCACTATGTCGTCCGGCAGTTTGCCGTTGGGCGTCAGCGGACTACGGCGATGACCCAGTTCCAGCATGCGCGCCATCAAGGCAGCCTGGCTGCCCTGGGCATCCAGTACCGAGCTGAACCCCTCGCGTTGCCAGGCGGCTTTACCGAAGGCGTCGTAGAACAGACGCGTCGGTTTGGTTGCCTGGCTGCGTTCGCCATCGTAGACCGGTACTTTGCTCGCACCCCGTGCCGCGCCTTCGCCGCTGCCCAGGTTCAACTGGCAGGCGGAGTCGTAACACGCATGGCAGGCCACGCACTTCTCGGTGAAAATCGGCTGGATATCGCGGGTGTAGGAGATCGCCGGTACGGGACCCTGCGCCTGGACAGTGCTGGCGAGCAAGGCCAGCACGGCCCCGACGAGTAAACGAAGTGACATGGATCGGTCCCGAATCAAGGGGTGCGCAGAAAAATTGGCGGTGATTCTACCGGGCCATGCAGCGGGGCAACATGAACGATATTCATGCAAATCCAGGCATGCTCAAAATCGGCACAGGTTTGCTATGATCCCTACCCTCCGTAATGCCTGACCAGAGTAGTCCCATGTCCGATCGTAGCGCGCGTCTGCAAGCCCTTCACCACGCCCTCAAGGAACGCATCCTGATCCTCGACGGTGGCATGGGCACGATGATTCAGAGCTATAAACTGGAAGAACACGACTACCGGGGCAAACGCTTTGCCGACTGGCCCAGCGACGTCAAGGGCAACAACGACCTGCTGGTGATCACCCGTCCGGACGTGATCGGCGGGATCGAAAAGGCTTATCTGGATGCCGGTGCCGACATCCTCGAAACCAACACCTTCAACGCCACGCGCATTTCCATGGCCGACTACGGCATGGAAGAACTGGCCTATGAACTGAACGTCGAAGGCGCGCGCCTGGCGCGCAGGATTGCCGACGCCAAGACCGCCGAAAACCCGGCCAAGCCGCGTTTCGTCGCCGGCGTCCTCGGCCCTACCAGCCGCACGTGCTCGCTGTCGCCCGACGTCAATAACCCCGGCTATCGCAACGTGACCTTCGATGAACTGGTGGAAAACTACACCGAGGCCACCAAGGGCCTGATCGAAGGCGGCGCCGACCTGATCCTGATCGAAACCATTTTCGACACCCTCAACGCCAAAGCCGCGATCTTCGCCGTGCAAGGCGTGTTCGAGGAGCTGAACCTTGAGCTGCCGATCATGATCTCCGGCACCATCACCGACGCCTCCGGCCGCACCCTGTCGGGCCAGACGACCGAAGCGTTCTGGAACTCGGTGGCCCATGCCAAGCCGATTTCCGTGGGCCTGAACTGCGCCCTTGGCGCCAGCGAACTGCGCCCGTACCTGGAAGAGCTGTCCAACAAGGCCAATACCCATGTGTCGGCGCACCCCAACGCCGGCCTGCCTAACGAATTCGGCGAATACGACGAGTTGCCCGCACAAACCGCCAAGGTCATCGAAGAATTCGCCCAGAGCGGCTTTCTCAATATCGTCGGCGGTTGCTGCGGCACCACGCCGGGGCATATCGAGGCCATCGCCAAGGCCGTGGCCGGTTACGCGCCGCGCGTGATCCCGGACATTCCCAAGGCCTGCCGCCTGTCCGGGCTGGAGCCGTTCACCATCGACCGCAGCTCGTTGTTCGTCAACGTCGGCGAACGCACCAACATCACCGGTTCCGCCAAGTTTGCCCGGCTGATCCGCGAGGATAACTACACCGAAGCCCTGGAAGTCGCCCTGCAGCAGGTAGAAGCCGGCGCCCAGGTGATCGACATCAACATGGACGAGGGCATGCTCGATTCGAAGAAGGCCATGGTGACCTTCCTCAATCTGATTGCCGGCGAGCCGGACATCTCCCGCGTACCGATCATGATCGACTCCTCCAAGTGGGAGGTGATCGAGGCCGGGCTCAAGTGCATCCAGGGCAAGGGCATCGTCAACTCCATCAGCATGAAGGAAGGCGTCGAGCAGTTCATTCACCACGCCAGGCTGTGCAAACGCTACGGCGCGGCGGTGGTGGTAATGGCGTTCGACGAAGCCGGCCAGGCCGACACCGAAGCGCGCAAGAAAGAAATCTGCAAACGCTCCTACGACATTCTGGTCAATGAAGTGGGTTTTCCGCCGGAGGACATCATCTTCGACCCGAACATCTTCGCGGTCGCCACCGGCATCGAGGAACACAACAACTACGCGGTCGACTTTATTAATGCCTGCGCGTATATCCGCGATGAGCTGCCCTATGCGCTGACATCCGGCGGCGTGTCCAACGTATCGTTCTCGTTCCGTGGCAACAACCCGGTGCGCGAAGCGATCCATTCGGTGTTCCTGCTGCACGCGATCCGTGCGGGACTGACCATGGGTATCGTCAACGCCGGCCAGTTGGAGATCTACGACCAGATACCGGCCGAGCTGCGTGATGCCGTGGAAGACGTGGTGCTCAACCGCACGCCGGAGGGCACCGACGCCCTGCTCGCCATCGCCGACAAGTTCAAGGGCGACGGCAGCGTCAAGGAAGCCGAAACCGAAGAGTGGCGCGGCTGGGACGTCAACAAGCGTCTGGAGCATGCGCTGGTCAAGGGCATCACCACCCATATCGTCGAAGACACCGAGGAGTCGCGACAGTCATTCGCGCGCCCGATCGAAGTGATCGAAGGCCCGCTGATGTCGGGGATGAACATCGTTGGCGACCTGTTCGGCGCCGGCAAAATGTTCCTGCCCCAGGTGGTGAAATCCGCCCGCGTGATGAAACAGGCCGTGGCCCACTTGATCCCGTTCATCGAGCTGGAAAAAGGCGACAAGCCGGAAGCCAAAGGCAAGATCCTGATGGCTACGGTGAAGGGCGATGTGCACGATATCGGCAAGAACATCGTGGGCGTGGTGCTGGGGTGCAACGGTTATGACATCGTCGACCTCGGCGTGATGGTACCGGCGGAGAAAATCCTGCAGGTGGCCAAGGAGCAGAAGTGCGACATCATCGGGCTGTCCGGCCTGATCACGCCGTCCCTGGACGAGATGGTGCACGTGGCGCGCGAGATGCAGCGCCAGGACTTCCACCTGCCGCTGATGATTGGTGGCGCCACCACCTCCAAGGCGCATACGGCGGTGAAGATCGAGCCCAAATACAGCAACGATGCGGTGATCTACGTGACCGACGCCTCGCGCGCAGTGGGCGTGGCCACGCAACTGCTGTCCAAGGAATTGAAAGCCGGCTTTGTCGAGAAGACTCGCCAGGACTACATCGAAGTGCGCGAACGCACCTCCAACCGCAGCGCGCGCACCGAGCGCCTGAGCTACGCGGCGGCCATCGCCAAGAAGCCGCAGTTCGACTGGGCCGGCTACACCCCGGTAACGCCGACCTTCACCGGCGCCAAGGTGCTGGACAATATCGACCTGAGGGTGCTGGCCGAATACATCGACTGGACGCCGTTCTTTATTTCCTGGGACCTGGCCGGAAAATTCCCGCGCATTCTCACCGATGAGGTGGTGGGCGAAGCGGCGACCGCGCTGTACGCCGATGCCCTGGCCATGCTCGACAAGCTGATCGACGAAAAACTCATCAGCGCTCGTGCAGTGTTCGGTTTCTGGCCGGCCAACCAGGTCGACGAGGATGACCTGGAAGTCTACGGCGACGATGGCCAGACGCTTGCCAAGCTGCATCACCTGCGCCAGCAGATCATCAAGACCGATGGCAAGCCGAACTTCTCCCTGGCCGACTTCGTCGCGCCCAAGAGCAGTGGCGTCACCGACTACATCGGCGGTTTTATCACCACCGCCGGCATCGGCGCCGAAGAAGTGGCCAAGGCGTACCAGGACGCGGGCGACGACTACAACTCGATCATGGTCAAGGCCCTGGCCGACCGCCTGGCCGAAGCGTGCGCCGAGTGGCTGCACCAGCAGGTGCGCAAGGAACATTGGGGTTACGCCAAGGACGAACAGCTGGATAACGAAGCGCTGATCAAGGAGCAGTACAGCGGCATCCGCCCTGCCCCCGGCTACCCGGCGTGCCCGGATCACACCGAGAAGGCGCAACTGTTCCAACTGCTCGACCCCCAAGCCCGCGAAATGCAGGCCGGGCGCAGCGGCGTGTTCCTTACCGAGCACTACGCCATGTTCCCGGCGGCGGCGGTCAGCGGCTGGTACTTCGCCCACCCACAGGCGCAATACTTTGCCGTGGGCAAGATCGACAAGGATCAGGTCACCCGCTACGCCGCGCGCAAAGGCCAGGACCTGGCCGTGACCGAACGCTGGCTGGCGCCGAACCTGGGCTACGACAACTGATCCCTGGGCGTCGCGCCGGCACGTGACGGATTGTCTATGCTGTCCCTCATACACCGAGTGTGGAGGGACCTATGGACGAGCACAAACCGCCGACCTTCTGGCAGATGCTGCACAGCGTGGTGGCCGCCGCCTTCGGCGTGCAAAGCGGCAAGAATCGAGCCCGTGACTTCACTCACGGCAAGCCCAGCCATTTTGTGGTCCTGGGCATCCTGTTTACGCTGGTGTTTGCACTGACCCTGTTCGGCATCGTCAAGCTGGTGCTGCACGTGGCCGGCGTTTAACGCAGCAACGCGTCCACCAGGTTGCCGATCCGCTCGACACCGGCCTGTTACTGATGGCTGACCCAGAAAACGGCGGTGCCCACGACCAGGATAATCAGGAACAGAATGGCCCATGCATCCACGGTACTGTCGGGTTTACGGGCTTTTGTAGGATTGCTCATCGCATCGCCTCTTGTCGGTTTTATAGGTGATCGCACTAAGACTCGATGACAGTAAAGTCGATGATTGCCCGCATGACAAATAAGGGTATCGAGAGAATCCTTCGCATTAGACATTTTGGTTATTTGCATATACTCAAACATCACTTTTGCGCATAAACGCAAACTGGTATCGTGCGCCGGCTCCGTTGGGAGTGCGCGGCCGTGCGCGCAGATTTGCCGAGAACAGGACCTATATGTACGTATACGACGAATACGATCAGCGCATCATCGAGGACCGCGTCAAGCAGTTCCGTGATCAGACCCGACGCTATCTGGCAGGTGAACTGAGCGAAGAAGAGTTCCGCCCTCTGCGCCTGCAAAATGGCCTGTATGTTCAGCGCTTTGCGCCGATGCTGCGCGTGGCCGTGCCTTACGGCCAGCTGACGTCGCGCCAGACACGCATGATGGCCAGGATTGCCCGCGACTACGACAAAGGCTATGCCCACATCAGCACCCGTCAGAACGTGCAGTTCAACTGGCCGGCGCTTGAAGATGTGCCGGACATTCTGGCTGAACTGGCCACCGTGCAGATGCACGCGATCCAGACCAGCGGCAACTGCCTGCGCAACGTAACCACCGACCAATTCGCCGGGGTAGCCGCCGATGAGCTGATCGACCCGCGCCCCTGGTGTGAAATCATTCGCCAGTGGACCACCTTTCACCCCGAATTCGCCTACCTGCCGCGCAAGTTCAAGATCGCCGTCAATGGCTCGACCTCGGACCGCGCCGCTATCGAAGTTCACGATATCGGCCTGGAGCCGGTGTACAACGCCGCAGGCGAGCTGGGCTTCCGTGTCCTGGTCGGTGGCGGCCTGGGCCGTACCCCGGTGGTCGGCGCGTTTATCAACGAGTTCCTGCCGTGGCGGGATCTGTTGAGCTACCTCGACGCTATCCTGCGGGTCTACAACCGCTACGGCCGTCGCGACAACAAGTACAAAGCCCGGATCAAGATCCTGGTCAAGGCGCTGACCCCTGAGGTGTTCGCCCAGAAGGTCGAGGCCGAGATGGAACACCTGCGCGGTGGCCAGACCACCCTGACCGACGCCGAAGTGCATCGCGTCGCCAAGCATTTCGTCGACCCCGAGTACAAGGCCCTGAGCAATCAGGACGCCGAACTCGCCGCCCTCGACCAACAACACCCAGGCTTCGCCCGTTGGCGTACGCGCAACACCCTGGCGCACAAGAAGCCGGGGTATGTGGCCGTGACCCTGTCGCTCAAGCCCACCGGCGTCGCCCCGGGCGACATCACCGATAAACAGCTGGACGCGGTTGCCGACCTGGCCGAGCGCTACAGCTTCGGCCAGCTGCGCACGTCCCACGAACAGAACATCATCCTGGCGGACGTGGAGCAGAGCCAACTGTTCACCCTCTGGGGAGAGCTGCGCGAGAACGGTTTCGCCACGCCGAACATCGGCCTGTTGACCGACATCATCTGCTGCCCGGGCGGCGACTTCTGCTCCCTGGCCAACGCCAAGTCGATCCCGATCGCCGAATCAATCCAGCGCCGTTTCGACGACCTGGACTACCTGTTCGACATCGGTGAGCTGGACCTGAACATCTCCGGGTGCATGAACGCCTGCGGCCACCACCACGTCGGCCATATCGGCATTCTGGGCGTGGACAAAAAAGGCGAAGAATTCTACCAAGTGTCCCTGGGTGGCAGCGCCAGCCGCGATGCGAGCCTGGGCAAGATCCTCGGCCCGTCCTTCGCCCAGGAAGCCATGCCTGACGTGATCGGTAAACTGATCGATGTGTACATCGAACAGCGCACCGAAGATGAGCGTTTCATCGACACCTACCAGCGCATCGGCATCGACCTGTTCAAGGAGCGCGTCTATGCAGCGAATCATTAAGAACAACGAAGTCGTCGACGAAACCTGGCACCTGCTGCCCAAGGACGCGAGCTTCGACGGCATTTCCAACTGCGACGACCTGATCGTGCCGCTGGCGCTGTGGCGCGAACACGGCCATGCCCTCAAGGCCCGCGACGGCGGCCTGGGTGTGTGGCTGGACGCCGATGAAGAAGCCGAAGAAATCGGCGCGGACGTGGAGCACTTCCAGGTCATCGCCCTGAATTTCCCGGCCTTCACCGACGGGCGCAACTACTCCAACGCCCGCCTGCTGCGTGATCGCTACGGTTACAAGGGCGAACTGCGGGCGATCGGCGACGTATTGCGCGACCAGTTGTTCTACCTGCACCGCTGCGGCTTCGATGCGTTCGCCTTGCGCGCCGACAAAGACCCGTACGAAGCGCTGGAAAGCCTGAAGGATTTCTCGGTGACCTACCAGGCCGCCACTGACGAGCCGCTTCCGCTGTTCCGTCGCCGCTGAGTTGGCGCACGTGAAAAAGCCTTGGCATGCCAGGGCTTTTTTATCGGTTGAGTTTGATCGACGCCAGCACCTGCTTCTGCCCCATCGAGCACGGCACGCCTTCCGGCTGTGCCCGTACCGCCTCGATCACGCCCAGCAACTGCGCTTTGCTGTGCGCCAAATGCGCCTGCATTTCTTCGATCTGCTGCACCTTGCGCTGCAGCGCCTCAATCAACTCCTCGCGCTTGTGCTCCCCCGGCGCCGGCATGAGCGCCTTGAGTTCCTGCAAGGTAAACCCCGCCTGTTGCGCGCTCTGTATCAACTGCAAGGTCTGCAACGCTTCCGGTGCATAGCGCCGATAGCCATTGGCTTGACGCCCCACCTGGCTGATCAGTCCTTCGGCCTCGTAAAAACGAATGCGCGAGGCGGCCAGTCCACTCTGTTTTGCCAGCTCTCCGATATTCATTGCGATACCTGCTTGACATTAAAGTTAACTTTAAGCTTAGCCTGAGGCCTCCCCCGCTCAGGAGTCAACCCATGTCACCGTTCGAACCCTTGCAACTGCCCAATGGCCAGATCATCGCCAACCGCATTGCCAAAGCCGCGATGGAAGAAAACATGGCCGACCTCAACCAAGCGCCCTCCCACGCACTCAAGCAACTGTACAAGGCCTGGGCTGACGGCGAGCCGGGCCTGTTGCTGACCGGCAACGTAATGATCGACCGCCGCGCCATGACCGGCCCCGGCGGCGTCGCGCTGGAAAACGAAGAGCACCTGGACAGCTTCCGCGAATGGGCCGAGGTCGCACGGGCCAAAGGTGTGCATTTCTGGGTTCAACTCAGCCATCCAGGCCGCCAGACCATGGCCAACCTCGGCCAGCAAGCCCTGGCGCCGTCGGCCATCGCGCTGGACCTTGGCAGTTTCTCAAAGATGTTCGCCACCCCTCGGGCCATGACCGAGGACGATATCCAGGACGTGATCCAACGCTTCGCCACCAGCGCGCGCCTGGCCGAAAAGGCCGGGTTCAGCGGCGTACAGATCCACGGCGCGCATGGCTACTTGATCAGCCAGTTTCTCTCGCCATTGAGCAACCACCGCACCGACCGCTGGGGCGGCTCCCTGGAAAACCGCGCACGCCTGCTGCTGGAAGTGATCCACGCCGTGCGCGCCAGTGTCAGCCCGTCGTTCTGCGTAGCAGTCAAGCTCAACTCGGCGGACTTCCAGCGCGGCGGCTTCGATGCAGCGGACGCACGCGCCGTGGTCGAGATGCTCAACCCGCTGCCCATCGATCTGCTCGAATTGTCCGGCGGCAGCTATGAAGCACCCGCCATGCAGGGCGACGCGCGGGACGGGCGGACCCTGGCGCGCGAAGCGTACTTTCTGGAATTTGCCAAGGAGCTGGCAAGCATCGCCACCATGCCGTTGATGGTGACGGGCGGTATTCGTCGCCTGCCCATCGTGCAGCAAGTGCTGGACAGCGGCATCGCCATGGCCGGCATCGCCACCGCGCTGACCCTGGAACCGCAATTGCTCAAGCACTGGCGCGAAGGCCGCGACCCCAACCCGCAACTCAAACCGATCCAATGGCGGCGCAAGCCGCTTGCCGCCCTCGCCACCCTGGCCGTGGTACGCGACCAGATGCGCCGCCTGAGCCGTGGTCGCCTGCCCAGGCCCAAGGTTGCGCCGTGCATGGCGCTGGTGCGCGATCAGTGGTTTATCGCTCGGCGTACCCGCCAGTACCGCGCCAGCATGACGCAATCTTCACATTAAAGGCGGAGCATTCGCCGTGATCGAACTGTCCCCTATTGATCAGCAGCTTTTAACCTCACTGACGATTGGAGTTCTTCATGGCGAAAATCAACCTGGCCCAGCAATTGGCGAGCACCCTGGAACAGGCGGGCATCAAGCGCATCTGGGGTTTGACCGGTGACAGCCTCAACGGGCTGACCGACGCGCTGCGCAGCATGGACAGCATTGAGTGGATGCACGTGCGCCACGAAGAAGTGGCCGCCTTCGCCGCCGGTGCCGAAGCGGCCGCCACCGGTGAGCTGACCGTGTGCGCCGGCAGTTGCGGGCCGGGCAACCTGCACTTGATCAATGGCTTGTTCGACTGCCATCGCAACCATGTGCCGGTACTGGCGATTGCCGCGCAGATTCCGTCGTCCGAGATCGGCCTGAATTACTTCCAGGAAACCCATCCCCAGGAGTTGTTCAAGGAATGCAGCCACTTTATCGAACTGGTCAGCAACCCTGCGCAAATGCCCCAGGTGCTGCACCGCGCCATGCGCTCGGCGATTCTCAATCGCGGCGTGGCCGTGGTGGTGATTCCGGGTGATGTGTCGCTGCTGGAAGTCGAAGACAAGCTTAAACCCTGGCCCGCCCTGCACGCGCCGCGCACCTTACCGGCGGAGCAGGACCTGCAACGCTTGGTCGAGATCCTGCAAAGCAGCCAGAAAGTCACCCTGCTGTGCGGCAGCGGCTGCGCCGGTGCTCATGACCAAGTCGTCGCCCTGGCTGACACCCTCGGCGCGCCCGTGGTGCACGCGTTGCGCGGCAAAGAGCATGTGGAGTGGGACAATCCGTTCGACGTGGGCATGACCGGCCTGATCGGCTTCAGCTCCGGTTACCACGCCATGCTCGACTGCGACACGCTGATCATGCTCGGCACCGACTTCCCGTATCGCCAGTTTTACCCCACCGACGCCACAATCATCCAGATCGATCGCGACCCCCAGGCACTCGGCCGACGCGCCACCCTTGACCTGGGCATCGCCGCCGACGTCAGTGAAACCCTGGACGCTCTGCTGCCGCGCCTGACCCGCAAGACCGACCGCAGCTTTCTCGATACGTCGCTCAAGCACTATGAAAAAGCCCGCCAGGGCCTGGACGACCTCGCACAGCCGTCGAAAGCCAATCGGCCGATTCACCCGCAGTACGTCGCACGCCTGCTCAGCGAGCTGGCGGACGAGGATGCGATCTTCACCGCCGACGTCGGTTCGCCCACCGTGTGGGCCGCGCGCTACTTGAAGATGAATGGCAAGCGCCGCCTGATCGGCTCGTTCAACCATGGCTCTATGGCCAATGCGATGCCGCAGGCGATCGGCGCACAGGCAGCGTTCCCTGGGCGCCAGGTGATCTCGATGTCCGGCGACGGTGGCTTTGCCATGCTGATGGGGGATTTCATCTCACTGGCGCAATTGAACCTGCCGGTCAAAGTCATCGTGTTCGATAACGCGTCGCTGGGGTTTGTCGCCATGGAGATGAAGGCGGCCGGTTACCTGGAGGCCGGCACCGAACTGAAAAACCCGGATTTCGCCGCCATGTCCAATGCCATGGGCATTCTCGGCATTCGCGTGGAGCAATCCGAAGACCTGGAGCCGGCCTTGCGCCGCGCCCTGGCCCATGATGGCCCGGTGCTGGTGGATGTGGTCACCGCGACCCAGGAACTGGTGATGCCGCCAAGCATCAAGCTGGAGCAGGCCAAAGGGTTCAGCCTGTACATGCTCAAGGCGGTGATGAGTGGCCGTGGCGATGAGGTGATCGAGTTGGCGAGGACTAACTGGTTGCGCTGAGCCAATACTGTGGGAGAGGGCTTGCCCCTCCCACATTGGATAACGAGGACCGATTCAGGCGCTCTGTTTTTCCACCCATTTGGCGTAGGCATCAATGAATGCCTGCAAAAACGGCCTGGTTTTCTCCGACACCTTCCCCGCCTCATCGAACACACTGCCCGCGCCGCCCAGATAGGCTTCCGGCTGCTGCATGCACCATACATCGAGGAATACCAGGGACTGGCGCAGGTGGTGGTTGGCGCCGAAGCCGCCAATCGCACCCGGCGACACGCTGATGATCGCCCCCGGCTTGGCGCTCCAGGCACTTTTGCCATAAGGGCGCGAGCCAACGTCAATCGCGTTTTTCAATGGGGCCGGTACGGAACGGTTGTATTCCGGGGTCACGAACAGCACCGCGTCGGATGAACTCACCTGCTGACGGAAAGTGCTGTAGGCTGCCGGCGGTGATGCACCGTCGATGTCCTCGTTGTAGAGCGGCAGATCGCCGATTTCCACGATGTTCAACTTCAGGTTGGCGGGGGCCAGGTCGGCCAGTGCCAGCGCGACTTTGCGGTTGATGGAGTCTTTTCTCAAGCTGCCCACCAGGACGGCGATCGTGTAGACCTTGCTCATTGAAGTTTCCCGACGTTGGACTAAGGAAGTTGTAGTTATAAAGTCTTCGCCGCCTGTTCACCAGCAGCATCTGAAGTTGCCCACGGGTTTGCCTTGCGCCTTCCCGCGTAGGAAACGTCTCAAAACGCCCTACGAATAGTATTTTTTTTCGGTAGGCAAACTACCCCGCTCAATGACGGTCTACACAACCGAAAATCGAGTGTTTATCTCCAGAGGTTCTAAACAGATGGCAGCAGTACTTGTCGGACAATTCCATGCCAGAGACGCAGAAGGACGCGTGTATTCGGTGCATGAATTCCAGGAATCCACCCCGGCGCACGGCGACCTGGCTGGCTCGGCCCCTACCACCACCTACAAGCTGGCCATTGGCGATCGTGTAGAAAAACTGGAAGGCGATGAATTCAAACTGATCCAGTCGGGAACGATTCTGGTCCGCGAGTCGCAGTCCACGCCCGCCTCCTGATATCTCGCCCGTTTCTGCCTGCTCAGTCCCGGCCATTGATGGCGTTGACTGGGCTGGGCGATCAGGGCCGGCGAATCTCCGTCACTTCGGCGCCCGCCTCCCCTTCGACCTGCTTAAGGGTCACCATCAGCCGCCCTCGCTCCCCTTCGACCGTGTACGTGGAACGCTTGTAGCCCGGCGCGCCATTGGCCGGATACGCCTGTATCTGCCGCACCAAGGCAATGCCCAGCACCGCACCCACCTGTTCGCCCACCTGCTCCTGGTCCCGAATGAAGGTTTCAAGGGCGAGGTTTTCCGGCAGGGATTCGTCGTGGGTATTGAAGAGATAGGCAGCCACGCACCCCACGGTCACCAACACCAGGAGTTGCTTGGCCGTTATCCCGAAAAAGCGCGAGGGAATTGGCATGTGAGACCCGACCTGTTTTTGTTGTAAGTGCCGTGGGCGGCTTTGGTCATCGATGTTCAGACGCGCCATTCTAGTGGGGCCATGGCCGAACGCCATAGGTGTGAGCGACCCGCGCAGTCTTTTTTGCGCATCGAGGTCGGTGCCATTGAAACCCCATCGCGCTGCACATAGACTCCGGCGATGCGTTTACGTCATATCGAAGTGATTCAGGCCATTTTGCAGACCGGACACCTCGGCACGGCCGCCGAGTGGTTGCAACTTCCCGTGGGCGACGTTGACGCGACGCTCAAGGATGCCGAGCAGCAACTGGGCTTCATGCTGTTCGCCAGTGTGCGCGGGCGTCTGCAGGCCACGCGCGAAACCCTGGAGCTGCAGGCGCAGATCGCGCCTGTCTACGAAGCACTCGAACCGCTGCAACGCCTGGCCGGCCGCCTCAAACATCACCATGCCCCGACACTGCGCGCGCTGTGCACCCCGCCTCTGGCCAACCACCTGCTGCCGCAGAGCATCGCCCTGCTGCGCCGTCGCTTTCAGGACACGCCGTGCAACCTGTCGAGCCAGCCGACCCGCGACATTGTCAGAAGCCTGCTGTTGCACGAGGCCGACGTAGGCCTGAGCCTGCACGACCCGGAACACCCGCAGATCCTCAGTACCGTGCTGGCCCAAGGCAAGCTGCAGCTGCTGGCGCCCCATGGCTGGCTCAAGCCGAAGCAGAAATACATCGCCCTGCAAGACCTGGCCGGCCAGTCCATGATCGGGTTGGAGGGTCATGACCCGCTGAGCCGCCTGCTGGATGCCAAGCTGCAGGCGTTACGCCCGTTACCGGTGGTGCAGACACGGGTGCAGACCTACCAGATGATGCGCAGCATGGTCGAGGCGGGAGAAGGGCTGGCGATTGTCGACCCATTCACCGCCCTTGGCGTGCGCGAGTCCGGCCTGGACGCGTGCCCGGTATCGCCGCCGATGCCCGTCATCCTTTACTCGCTGACCCTGAAAGACGCCGCACCCTCGCCGGCATTGAACGCTTTGCTGGAAATCATCACCCATAAAGCCCAGGCACTGCTGAGCGGTACGCCCGCAGCGTAATCCCCCGCCCGCCACCGCTGTTGTCGACACACCCCCTGACAGTCAGGCGGGAACCTGATCCCCGGCTTTTCGCACACAGTCGTTGACCTCGCCGCGCTTGCTTGCAGGCGACATTCGACTACCCAGGGACGGTTTCTCATGAACGCCATTCAACCTGCCACTCCCCCTCTTTCTCAATTGGCCCTGCCCCACCCTGAGCATCGTCCAGGCCCCCGTCCGCAAGCGCTCGGGAGTGCGACGGACACGTCGCCTGCTGACGAACTGGACAATCCGGCCGCGCTGAAAAAAGCCTTTGCCGAACGCTGCAACTGGCAGGCATTGGCGACGGTGCTGCGCGGGCTGTTGAAGGAAGCCGTCGACACCGGGCAGGGAGATCGACACCGCGATGTCGAGCAGTTGCTGAGCGGCCGTACCCTGTCGGTGTGTGAAGACTCGGATTACTACCAACAACACCCTCTGCCCCCCGCCCGCAGCGTCGTCGACCTTCGCACCTACCTCAACGGCAGCGGTTTACCCGTCCCGACCCGCATGGACGACCTGCTCGCGCTGTATCAGCTCGCGACCCGACACGCGCAGCCCCATCCCCTGGGCAACTTCAGCGGCGCGCTGTCATGGCCGTTGCCCCTGAACACGCACGATCGGCAAACCATCATCGACCTGCTCGATGAACCCGGCTCAACCCTGTCCGGATTGCCATTGGCCGCGCGCAATAAGGGGGTGCTGGGTTATCTGCTGGCAGACAGCGACCTGGCGAACATTGACTTGAAAAAAACCAGCAACGCAACCGAGGCGCTGCTGGGCTCGGCGAGGGCGCAGGCGCTGGGCAAGGTCATTCAATCCAGGTTGGGTGGCATTGCGACGCCTGCCAGCGTCAACGATTACCTGCTGGCGGCCATCCAACTGAGCCTGGACCCCGAATCCCTCGGCACCCCGGCGCGCAACAGCGTCGCCGGTTTTGACCTTGGGCAACGCCAGCATTGGGGCAAACCCGCCGTCGAGGTGATCGAACGCTTGAGCCGGCACCTGGTGGTGCACGGGCGCACCACGGCGGCAGCGGCCGACCTGGCGGCCCGCGTATTGCTGGCCCGCGTCGCCCCACAGCACCTGGTCAAGGACATCCCGCCGAGCGTGACTTACGGCAGTATCCCCTGGACCCAACTGACAATCGCGGCGGCCAGGCTGGAAGCGCAGTCGCCAGGGCGCGTGCTCACGATGAGTTACAGCGAAGTGCTGGCCGCCGCCGAGTCCGTCGATGTCGATCCGGCGCTCATCCAACGCATTCAACGCGACGCGCTGAATGATTGGGCGGCGGTCAACGGCCTGTTGAATACCGACCCGCCGCCCACGGACGCGCAAATCCGACAACGCTTTATCACCAGGCAGGAGCACCTGCAGGCCACGGCCATCGCCCTTGCAACGCCTGTTCCAGAGCGCGAAGCGATGGCGCTGGAGCTGCTCAGGGCGCAGTTTCCCGGGGTCGCCGACAGCGTTTTCAGGGCCCAAAGCCTCGTCAAGGCCAGCTTGCGCGAAGGCCGGCCCGCTCGCTTCCCCGGCGAGCACTCGATGCTGGACATCGTGATGCAGGGCGACACGGTGGTGCACGACAAGGCAGAACACTGGGTCACCAACGACCCGCAGATTCCCATCCAGGCGTTCTGCGACAAGTCCGCCAGCGGCAAGCTGACCGTAGCCGATGCGTTCACCGAGGGTTACAGGCAGGCCATCGCCACCCTGGAAAAAGGCCACGCGGGCCTGACCCGATACCTGATCTCGACACTGCCGCCGCAGGATCGACAAAACCTCGAGTACGGCGCACTCGAGTTCTTTCATACCCACGAATACAAGATAGGCCTGGACTTCTCGACCAAGACCCTGAGCAAACGAGGGCATACCCTCGATGTAAAGACCACGCGCAATGGCCAGGTCAATGTGTATCGCATTGACACGCGCGCCGGCACGATTACCCAACATAATTACCTGGCGACAAGGTACTCGCCGCCCTACGCCGGGCTGGAAACCAGACACGCCAGCACTTTGTATAAAACCGTGGCCTTCAAGCCGTTCGAGGATGAACACACCGAACACGCCAGAGAGGCGATCGCCGCTTCGGACACGCCACAGGTATTTGACTCGGCGCGCACCGACTACATCGCCAAGGTGTTCGCACGTTCCCTGGACCTGCATAACGACGACCTGCTCCACCATGCCAGAGGCATGAATTCCTACGACCTGAGCGCCGCCGGCGATGACGCCGTCGGCGAATTCCTACTTAACCTGATCCCCCTCAGGTCGGCCACGGTCAATTTCATACACGGCCATGTTGCCGATGGCCTGCTTGACCTTGGCCTGGATGCGATCGGCCTGGTCACCCTGGGAATCGGCAAGGCCGGCCAAGCGGGCAAGGCGTTTGCCAAAGGTGTGACAAGCGTGGCCGGCGCGACAAAAGCGGCGCGCTTCCTGGGCACGGTCGCGGCCGAGGCGCTCAACCCGTTGAGTGGCACGGGCGACCTGCTCAGGCGTACGGGGGCGCTGGTGCGCAGCGGCGCCAGCGTCGGACGGCAGGCTATCCATGCACTCAGGGGTGCCAGCGGCAGCTACGACATGCTCAAGGCGGCCGGCACGCAGCATGGCCTGGCGGCCGTAGGCAGCTACCGGGCGGGCGATCTGCACCTGGAAGGCGCAGCGGTGTTCCGCAAGGGTCAGTGGCATGCCTACGACGCAGTCAAGGGGTTGCCCTATGGCGCGCCGCTGGAGCGCTTTCAACCCGCTGTCGCGGCGACTGGCGCAGACGTCAGAGTCCTTCAATCGCCGTCACTGTTGGACTACGAGGTCAGGGTCGAGCCCGAGGGGCTGCGGGTCAAGGGCCTGCAGGCCAACGTCTACGCCGGCCCCGGCAATAAAGAGTACGTAAAAATCGACGGCAGGCTCTATCAATCCAGGCTCGAGGACGGCCAGCGCGTGATCCTGCATCCCACCGCAGGCAGCGCCTCGATTGCCGTCCGGGATTTGGGCGGCGCGGGCTGGGAACCCTCGGCCACCGCTCAGCGTCTACTCGGCGGGCAGCCGGACACGTTGCCCAAATGGAAGCTTGACCAGAACACCTACATCGTCCCGATAGACGACATAAAAATACGCACCAATTCTGCCAATCCGTACACCCTCAACTACAACGGCATCAATCATATCGTCAGCTTCGACGGCCAGGTCGGCGCATGGCGCGGAGGCGTCGATACGGACGGCAAAACACCCTTGTATTTCTGGCGAAGCGCAAAGAACAAGTGGCAACTGGGAACGCTCGCCAAAATGAAACAGGCCAGGCAGCTGGATGCCCACAGTTTCAGGTTTATCGACGCGCCGTCGCCGGCGGTATTGGAGGCGCCGAAAAACGTCAGAGCCATTCCCCGACAGGTCCACTATTTCTGGGCCGGTGGCGATATACCTGCGGCAATGGTGAGCAACATGGCCAAAAACGCCGAGAAGATGCCTGGCTTCACCAGCCTTGTGCACGTCGATGCCGACACCCCGGCGCAGTTTCAGGCGATCAAGCGCCGGTTGGCTGCGGATGCGCCGGGGCTCACCGTGGTAAACCTGCAGGAAGAAGGCTTTTTTCAATCTCTGCAAAACACCGACATGTATGCGTATTTCCGTCGCGGCCAAGGAAAGAACCTCGCCGCCGCGTCCGACGTAGCGCGCTATCCGATGATGAATACCTACGGTGGAATCTACCTGGACACCGATGACCTGATCCAGGGTGCGGTGGGCCTACCGGGCCTGACTGCCGGAGACTCGGACGTGATGGTCAGCCGGCCGGTGACCCATAAGCTGAGCCACTACCGACCGTTCTTCAATACCAGCAACTTCGCCACCCAAGCGGACAACCCGGTCATCGCTGAAATGATCGCCGAGATGAATCGCCGCTTTACCCTGAACAAAACCTACTTCGAGACCAGCCGCCCGACCACCACCCGGAACGCCAGCGGTACCGTCGACTACACCCCGGAGTTTCTGGCGTATGAAGGCAGGATTTTTGAAACTGTCGGCCCCACGCTGTTTGACGACGTACTGAAGTCCCGACGTCCCGACATTTATGACATTGGTTTCGATGGCGTGAACAAGGAGACCCAGCAGATCAATGGCCGGCTTCAACCGGGCAAGGTGTTCGACCTGGAAAACCACATCCTTGAGTACTACGCGAGCAAAGGCATCAGCGCGCCTGAAGGGCTTCAACAGCGCATACAAGCGGCCAGGCAACACTACCTGACGTTCCGTGAGCAGCTGCAGATCAAGGTCGGTGGAGCGCATTCATGGATCGATTCGTGACTGCTCCGGGGCTTGAAGACGGGAGCGGGCTCAGCTCGCGTCCCGTTCGGTCTTGAACAACCGGTACCAGAAAATCGCCACTTCGCGGGTCTGCGGATCGATGCCGCGATAGCGCAGGTGGTCGATTCCACCCATGACATAACCGCAGCGTTCATACAGGCGGCAGGCGCCGAGGTTGTTGTTCTGGGTTTCGAGCATCATGCCCGGCAGGCTTTTCTTGCGGCTCCAAAACTGCGCGACATCCAGCAGCGCCTTGGCCACCCCGTGTCGACGCGCATGCAAGGCCACCGCCAGCTCGTCGACATGGGCAAAGCCGTTCCAATTGGTGCTCACTACAATGTGCCCTACCGGCTCATCGTCCAGATAGGCCATGAAAATTGCACTGTCGGGAGCATCGCGGAAACTGGCGAACTCTTCCGGGTCGATGCCGTAGCACTTGCGATACGGCAGGATGCGCTCCACCGACCATTGGTCCACGCGTTTGCCCATCTCCGGTATGCCGTAGGCGCTGACCTCGAAACTGAAGTCATTGCCCCACACATACGCATCAAAACCTGCGTCGGCGACCCGCACACTGAGCCCTGGGTACTTCGGGTTCATTACAGCTTGCATAACCATCCTTAACCCTTGATGCAATCGACGGTGTAACAACGACCACTGCCGTCGTCTTCGTGTTGTAACCCGTGAACATCCGCGACAAAACCTGGGAAGCTGCTATCGAATGTTCGAGCAAAAGCCAGATAGTCGATGATAGAACGCGTCGACTCGGTGAAACGCTCGCCCGGCATGATCAACGGAATGCCCGGCGGATAAGGCACCAGCATCACGGCTGCAACGCGCCCTGGCAAGGCATCGATGGAAACGGCCTCGACTTCGCCCCGTACCAATTGGTCGTAGGCGTCGGCCGGTTTCATGGCGATTTCCGGCAACACCGTGTACATGCGCTTGAGGTGCCTGGCCGTGGCGTTGCTGCGGTAGCAACTGTGCAGTTGATTGCAGAGGTCGCGCAACCCCAGGCCCTGATAACGCACCGGCCCCTGGGCAAATACCGAGGGCAGGCAACTGGCCAGGCTGACATTGGCGTCGTAGTTGCGCTTGAACTCCAAAAGCTCGGTGAGCAAGGTACTCCATTTGCCTTTGGTGATGCCCATGGAAAACAGCACAAGAAAGGAATACAGCCCGGTCTTCTCCACCACCAGCCCACGCTCCCAAAGGAACTTGCTGACCACCGCGGCGGGAATCCCGCAGTCGCTCAACGCGCCGCCGGCCGAGAGGCCGGGCATGACCAGGGTGACTTTGATCGGGTCAAGCAGTACGTAGTCTTCGGCCACGTCGCCAAACCCATGCCAGTCATCCTGCGGGTGCAGCAGCCAATCCGCCGTGGCAACACGGTCGATGCCGGCCACCGACGGCGGCTGCCAGATGGAAAACCACCAGTCTTCTGCAGGCAGATGCTGGCGCAGGTTGGCCAGGGCGCGACGAAAGCTCAGGGCTTCGTCGAACATTTCCTGCAGCAGCGAGCGACCGGCAGGGCCTTCCATCATGGCCGAGGCGACGTCCAGCGAGGCGATAATGCTGTATTGCGGCGAGGTGGAGATATGCATCATGAACGCTTCATTGAAACGGTCACGGTCCAGTTGCCGGGCACCACCGTCCTGCACGTGGATCATCGATGCCTGGCTGAACGCCGCCAGCAGCTTGTGGGTTGAATGGGTACTGAACACCAGGGGGCTGTCTTTGGTGCGAGAGGTGCCCATGCCATAACGCCCGGCGAAAAACTCGTGAAACGCCGCATAGGCGTACCAGGCTTCGTCAAAATGCAGCACCTCGACGCTGCTGCCCAGTTGTTGTTTGATCAGCTCAGCGTTGTAGCACAGGCCGTCGTAGGTGGAATTGGTGACCACCGCCAGCTTCACCTTGGCGGGCCTGCCACGGGTCAACGGGCTGGCATCGATCTTGGCGCGGATCGACTCGGGGCTGAACTCGCTGAGTGGAATCGGGCCGATGATCCCCAGCTCATTGCGTTCCGGGCACAGGTACAACGGGATGGCGCCGGTCATGATGATCGAATGCAACACTGACTTGTGGCAGTTGCGATCCACCAGGACCAGGTCATCGCGCCCCACCATGGAATGCCAGACGATCTTGTTGGCGGTGGAGGTGCCGTTGATCACAAAAAAGGTATGGTCGGCGCCAAAATTGCGCGCGGCGCGGGCCTCGGCTTCGGCCAGCGGGCCGGTATGGTCGAGCAGCGAGCCCAGTTCGGGTACCGAGACCGACAGGTCCGAGCGCAGGGTGTTTTCCCCGAAAAATTGATGGAACGCTTGCCCGACCGGGCTTTTACGATAAGCCACGCCGCCGCCATGACCAGGGGTGTGCCAGGAATAGTTGGAATCGGCGGTGTGTTGTACCAGGGCCTTGAAGAACGGCGGCAACAGGCCATCCAGGTACGTGCGCGCCGCGCGGGCCACCTGGCGGGCCAGAAACGGCACGGTGTCTTCGAACAGGTAAAGAATGCCGCGCAGTTGGTTGAGTTCGCTCATGGCATCGGCCGGGGCGTTCTCCAGGGTGACCTGCTCGCCCAGGGCGAAGATCGGCAGGTTCGGCGCGCGCAGCCGTGCCAGGCGGATCAGTTCCACCATATTTTGCAGCAGGTGAGTGTTTTCTCCGGCACCCTCGGCGGCGATCAGCATGCACGCCAGGCCGTGATGGGTAGACGCCACCAGCCGGCCTTCGGCGTAGTCCACGGCGGAGAAAATACTGAAGCCCTCCTGTTCCAACTCCTGGGCGATTCCCCTGACCCGGTCACCGGCAACGGTGTCGGCCTTGATGTCGCGGTGCACGATAAGGATGGGGAACTTCAGGTCTTTGTACATGAGGGCTTGTAGTCCTGAGGGCTATGCACTCAAGGGTAGAAGCTGGGAGCGGATGTGGCGAATGAAGATTTTGGCGGCCAGGGCGATCAACAGTGGAAGGGAGCGAGCCCCTCCCGCATTACTGTTGGGTCAGCTGGGTCCACAACGCGGGCGCACCCGCCGACTTGGCAATCGCTTCCAGCCGTGCCGCATGCTCGGCCAGGTCCTGCTCGCTGGCGCGGATAATGGTCGTGGGTCTGCGGTCGGCCGGCAGGCGGCGGATTTCCGAAGCGCGATTGCCCGAGCCTTCGGCCGAGCCGGCGCCATCGGACGCATTACCGGCCAGGGACAGGCTGGTTTGCCCGCCGGTCATGGTCAGGTAAACGTCGGCGAGAATCTCGGAGTCAAGCAAGGCGCCGTGGAGTTCACGGCCGGAGTTGTCGACGCCATAGCGTTTGCACAAGGCATCGAGGCTGTTGCGCTGGCCCGGGTGACGCTCGCGCGCCATCATCAGGGTGTCGAGGATCGAGCAGTGCTTGGAGATATCAGCGCGGTCGGTCTGCCCCATCAGGGCGAATTCGTTGTTGATGAAGCCGACGTCGAACGCCGCGTTGTGGATGATCAGTTGGGCGCCGTTGATGAACTCGAAGAACTCATCGGCCACTTCGGCGAAACGCGGCTTGCCCTTGAGAAATTCGTCGGTAATACCGTGAACGGCAATCGCGCCTTCATCGCTGTCACGGTCCGGTTGCAGGTACACGTGGAAGTGACGGCCGGTGAGGCGGCGACCCATGAGTTCGACGCAGCCGATTTCAATGATCCGGTGACCATCGGTCACCGGCATGCCGGTGGTTTCGGTATCGAGTACAACGGATCGGATGGCCATCAGGGTTCAGCTCTCAACGGTGTGGTGTAGTTCAAAGCGCGCGATCTTAACACGTCGCCCGGCATCAGCCCTGCTTGTAGCCGCGCACTTCGTCGACGCCACGGTTGGCCAATTGATCGGCGCGTTCGTTGCCAGGGTGGCCGATGTGACCGCGCACCCACTTCCAGGTGATGTCATGGCGATTGCATTGCTCATCGAGCAATTGCCACAGGTCGGCGTTTTTAACCGGTTCCTTGGCCGCGGTTTTCCAGCCGCGCTTCTTCCAGTTGACCATCCACTCGTTGATGCCCTTCATCACGTATTGAGAGTCGGTCACCAGCAGTACGTTGCAACGGCGCTTGAGCTCTTCCAGGCCGCGTATTGCGCCCATCAGCTCCATGCGATTGTTGGTGGTGTTGGCTTCGCCGCCCCACAATTCCTTCTCGACGCCCTTGCACACCAGCAAGGCGCCCCAGCCGCCAGGGCCCGGGTTGCCTTTGCAGGCGCCATCGGTGAAGAGTTCTACGCTATCGGTCATCGGTTGCTCGGTCTGAAATCAAAAGAAGTTTTACGCTTGGCTTTGCTTGCGGTTGACCTTGGCCATCGGCATCGGCACCAGCTTGCCGATGGGTTCGCGGCGCGCCTGGCGTACCGGTCGCAACCCGACGGCGATCTTGCGCGCCACCAATAGATAGAAGCCGCCGCCCGACAGTTGCCAGGCACCCGCCCTGCGCTCCCAACCCGCCAGGCGCGTCTGCCATTTGGCCGAGGCAAGCGGCGGACGATAGCACCCGAAGCGGCGTTTCTCCAGCGCAAAGCCCAGCAGGTTCAGCCAGTCCCCCACTCGCGACGGCGCGATGCAGCGCGCCTGGCGCAGGCCGTCGTGGGCGAATACATGACGCAGGCCCCAACTGCTCCAGGGGTTGATCCCGACAATCAGCAAATGGCCACCCGGGCGCACGCTGCTGGCCGCTTCACGCAGCAGACCATGGGGCGACAGGCAGAAATCCAGGCCGTGCTGCAGCACCACCACATCGGCAGCGTGCTCGCTCAACGGCCACGCCTGCTCCTCGCACACGATCTCCACCCCGGGCAACGGTGCGCCCAGGCGCACATTGCGCTGCACTTGCGGCGCGGCGGGCGGCGTCTGGGCCGACGGCCCGTAATGCACCAGGTAACCACCGAAGAACCGGCCCAGCTCGTCTTCGAGCATGCGCCGCTCTTCGTCCAGCAGAAATTGCCCGATCGGCCCGGACAACCATTCGCGGGCTGCACCGATCAAGGCCAGCCACTCGGGATCGGCCTGGGCGAACGCTTTATCAGTCATTGCATTCTCCAACTCGCCTGGACGTTCTAAGATGCACCAATGTGTTCAGCTTGGCGAATCGAAGAATGATACAGATCAGTGCCCTGCCCGCCTTCACCGATAACTACATCTGGTTGTTACAAGACCCGGATACCCAGCGTTGCGCCGTGGTCGATCCCGGCGATGCCGCGCCGGTGCTGGCCTGGCTCAGGCAAAACCCGGAATGGAGCCTCAGCGACATTCTCATCACGCATCACCACCACGACCATGTCGGCGGTGTCGAGCAGTTGAAAAGTGCAACGAACGCCAAGGTCTACGGGCCGGCGGACGAAACCATCCCAGGCCGGGACGTCGCCCTCAAGGACAATGCCCGCATCACCGCGCTGGGCCTGGATTTCGATGTATACACCGTACCCGGCCACACGCTCGGCCATATCGCCTACTACCATCGGGGCATGCTGTTCTGCGGCGATACCCTGTTTGCCGCCGGCTGCGGCCGCCTGTTCGAAGGCACGCCCGAGCAGATGCACGCCTCGCTGCAGCGCCTGGCCGCCCTGCCCGATGACACGCAGGTGTATTGCACCCACGAATACACCCAAAGCAATCTCACATTCGCCCAGGCGGTAGAGCCGCACAACGCCGACATTGCCGAACGGGTGGAAGAGGTCCGCCAACGGCGCGCCCGCGGCGAGATGACGCTGCCGTCCAACCTGGCCCTGGAAAAGCGCACCAATCCGTTTCTGCGCACCGCTGAAACATCCGTTAAACAAAAAGCGGACGAACGGAACGGACGCGACAACCGCTCTGGGGCCGAGGTATTTGCCAGCCTGAGGGCATGGAAAGATAAGTTCTAAGTCGATGCAATCTGATACGCAATTTCTGAATGGTTGACCGCAACCCAAGTGCTTTCTAGAATCGCCCGACATTTTTGCCCGGAACTTACTTCCAGCCAATGTCGTCATCTATTCGTAAATCCAACCATTCAGACGCATTGACCCGCCTGGCTCAAGCTGTGGCGGTGGCTGTGTCCGCCACATTGGCGGGCTGCCAATCGACGAATTACGCCGCACAATCCACCGTGCAACCCAAACCCAACCTTGCCGCCAAGATCAAGCAAAAGCCCATCTGGCTCTCCGAGAAACCCAGCCCCGAAGTGCCCCAGGACGTGTGGGAACGCATGCGCCGGGGCTTTCAATTGCAGGAAGGCCTGGGCGTCAACCCGCGCATCGAGCAACAGCGCCTGTGGTTCGCCAGCAACCCCTCCTTTCTCGAAAGCGCCGGCGAACGCGGCAGCCTCTACATTCATTACATCGTCGAACGTCTTGAAGAACGCAACATGCCGCTGGAGCTGGCGTTGCTGCCGGTGATCGAAAGTGCCTACAACCCGATGGCCTACTCGCGCAGCGATGCTGTCGGCCTGTGGCAGTTCATTCCCTCCACCGGGCGCTACTTCAACCTGCGCCAGACCCGCGCCTACGATGGCCGCCGGGACATCACCGCCTCCACCACCGCCGCCCTGGACTACCTGACCCGCCTGCACGACATGTTCAACGGCGACTGGCTACTGGCCCTGGCCGCCTACAACGCCGGCGAAGGCACCGTCAGCCGGGCCATCGAGCGCAACGAGAAGCTCGGCCTGCCCACGGACTACTGGAACCTGCCCCTGCCCCAGGAAACCAAGGACTACGTGCCCAAGTTCCTGGCACTGTCCCAAGTGGTACTGGCGCCCGAGGCGTATGGCGTCAACCTGAACCCGATTGCCAACACACCGTATTTCGAAGTGGTGGAAGTCAAGCAGAGCATGGACCTGTCCCGGGTCGCCGCCCTGGCTGAAATCGACGAAGACGAACTGTTCCAGCTCAACCCGGCACTCAAGCAACGCACCACCCTCGACGGCCCGCAGCATCTGTTGGTGCCAAGTTCCAAGGCACAACTGCTCACCAGCACCCTGTCGACGATGAAGCCTGAAGAATTGCTGGCGATGCGCCCGAAAAAGCAGGTATTCGACGAAGTTGAAACCGCACGTGTGGCCGGGCGTACCCGCAGCTACAAGGTCCGCAGCGGCGACAACCTGACGCTGATCGCCAAGGCCAACAAGGTCGACGTGCATGACCTGCAGCGCTGGAACCAGCTCAACGGTCAGGCGCTCAAAGTCGGCCAGACCCTGGTGATGCAGGACACGCGCAAGGTGGTGGCCAAGGCCGACAGCAAAAAGCCGGTGCAGTACAAGGTCAAGAAAGGCGACTCTCTGTACATCGTCGCCAAGCGCTTCAACGTCGAGATGCAACATCTCAAGCGCTGGAACCCACGCACCGGCCAGGCGCTGAAGCCAGGCCAAATGCTGGTGGTGTCTGGGCCGCGCTAACGCCTGAAGAACGCCGCAGAACCCATGTGGGAGGGGGCTTGCCCCCGATGGCAGTGTGCCAGTCACCGGATTCACTGGCTGACACACCAACATCGGGGGCAAGCCCCCTCCCACATTGCTCTCCAGTGTTTGCGACTGTCTTTTTCCAACCGGAACAAGCTGTTACTGTACCGATCATAAAGCCCAAGCCGCCTGGATCGGATCTCTGACTTGAAGCGTCCCCTCCTTCTACTAATAAGTCTGGCCTTGAGCTTTGCTGCCAACGCGACGATTACCGAAAGCCACGGTTACGCGCAGTTCGGCACGCTCAAGTACCCGGCCAAATTCACCCACTTCGACTGGGTAAACCCTGCGGCGCCCAAAGGCGGCACCCTGCGGGTGATGGGGTTTGGCACCTTCGATACGCTCAATCCCTACACGTTCAAGGGCTCAAGCCCGGTTTCCACGCCCAATTTCTCGCAATATGGTATCAATGAGCTCAACGAGCCGTTGATGGTCGGCACCGGCCAATACGCGCCGTCCGGCGATGAACCCACTTCCAGCTATGGCCTGATTGCGCAATCGGTGGAGTACAGCGAGGACCGCAGCTGGGTGGTGTTCAATCTGCGCCCGGAAGCACGTTTCCATGACGGCAAACCGATCACCGCCGATGACGTGGCGTTTTCCTATCGCACACTGCTCACCGAGGGCCATCCGCAATACCGCACCAATCTGCAGGAAGTTGCGCGGGTGGATGTGCTCAACCCTCACCGAATCCGCTTTGTGTTCAAGCGCGCGGGCAACCCGTTGCTGATCCTGCGCCTGGGCGAGCTGCCGGTGTTGCCGCAGCATTACTGGAAGAACCGCGACTTCAAGGCCACCACCTTCGAACCCCCGCTGGGCAGCGGGCCGTACCGTATCAGCAAGGTTACGCCAGGCCGGCAACTGGTGTTCGAACGGGTCAAGGATTACTGGGGCAAGGACCTACCGGTTAACCGGGGCTTCTACAACTATGACAAGGTCGACGTGGAGTTCTACCGCGACAGCGATGTCGCCTTCGAAGCGTTCAAGGCCGGCGAGTTCGACATCTATATCGAGCACCAGGCCAAGAACTGGTCCAATGGCTACACCTTCCCGGCGGTCAACCGCGGCGACGTGATCAAGGCGCAGATCGCCCACCAGATCCCGACCCAGAGCCAGGGTCTGTTCATGAACACACGACGCCCGACCTTCAGCCAGGTCAAGGTACGTGAAGCCCTGGGGATGATGTTCGACTTCGAGTGGACCAACCGCACCCTGTTCAGCGGCGCCTACAAACGCACCTTGAGCTACTACCCCAACAGCGAGTTCGCAGCGACTGGCGTGCCGGTGGGTCATGAATGGCTGATGCTCTCGCCCTACCGCGAACAGTTGCCAGCCAGTCTGTTTACTCAGCCCTTCAGCCTGCCCCAGACCGATGGGCGCGGCATCCCCCGCGAGACCTTGCGGCGTGCCCTGGCGTTGCTGGGCGAGGCCGGCTGGAAACTGTCCGGCCAACGCCTGCTCAACAAGGAGGGGCAGCCGCTGCGTTTCGAGATTCTGCTGGTCAACCCGAACCTGGAACGGATTCTGCAACCTTATATCGAGAACCTGATCAGCATCGGCGTCGATGCGCACCTGCGTACCGTCGACCGCGCCCAGTATAAGCAGCGCCTGGATCAGTTCGACTTCGACATGATCCTCATCACCCTCAACCAGACCTTGAGCCCCGGCCTGGAACAGTGGCAGTACTTCCACTCCAGCCAGGCCGCGATCAAGGGCAGCAAGAACTACGCCGGCATCGCCAACCCTGTGGTCGACCACCTGCTGGAACAACTGCTGGCGGCGCAGACCCGCGACGAACAATTGGCCGCCGGCCGCGCCCTGGACCGGGTGCTGCTGTGGCAGCACTACAGCATTCCCAACTGGTACCTCAACTATCATCGCCTGGCCTACCGCAACCGGTTCGCCTTTGTCACCACGCCGCCCTACAGCCTGGGCCTGAGCGCGTGGTGGCTGAAAGCTTCGGAGAAAGCCCAATGATGTACTTGCGTACTGCACTCGCCAGCCTGTTGCTGTGCACCGCAGCCCATGCCGCGCCGCAACATGCGCTGACTCTGTACAACGAGCCGCCGAAATACCCGGCGGACTTCAAGCACACCGATTACGTCAACCCCGACGCCCCCAAGGGCGGCACGTTCCGCGAATCGAGCCTGTCCGGTTTTGACAGTTTCAACCCGTTTATCAGCAAAGGCGTGCCCGCCGACAATATCGGGCTGATCTACGACACCCTGGCCACCCAGAGCCTGGACGAGCCCTTCACTGAGTACGGCCTGGTGGCCGGCAAAATCGAAAAGGCCCCGGACAACAGCTGGGTGCGCTTCTACCTGCGCCCCGAGGCACGTTTCCACGACGGCCACCCCATGCGCGCCGACGACGTGGTGTTCAGTTTCCAGACCTTGATCAAGGACGGCACCCCGCTCTACCGCACTTACTATGCCGATGTCGACGAAGTGATCGCCGAGGACCCGCTGCGGGTACTGTTCAAGTTCAAGCGCACCAATAACCGCGAACTGCCACTGATCCTCGGCCAGTTGCCGGTATTGCCCAAGCACTGGTGGGCCACGCGGGACTTCAACAAAGGCAACCTGGAGTTCCCCCTCGGCAGCGGCCCCTACAAAGTGGCGGAGGTCAACGCCGGACGCTCGGTACGCTATGAGCGCGTCAAGGACTACTGGGGTAAAGACCTGCCGATCAACAAGGGCCTGTACAACTTCGACCAACGCGTCACTGACTATTACCGCGATGCGACGGTGGCCCTGGAGGCGCTCAAGGCCGGGCAATTCGACTATTGGTCGGAGTTCAGCGCGAAGAACTGGGCCAACGCCTACAACGTGCCCGCCGTGGCGCAAGGCCGCCTGATCAAGGAAGAAATCCCCAACGGCAACCCCACCGGCATGCAGGGCTTCGTGTTCAACACACGCAAGCCGATGTTCCAGGATGTGCGAGTGCGCAAGGCCATCAGCCTGCTGCTGGACTTTGAATGGAGCAACAAGCAGCTGTTCAACGGCGCCTACACGCGCACCCGCAGCTATTTCGAAAACTCCGACATGGCTGCCACCGGCCTGCCCGGCCCCGACGAATTGAAAATTCTCGAACCGCTGCGCGATAAAATCCCGCCGCAGGTGTTTACCGAAGCGTTCGAACCGGCCAGAACCGACGGCAGCGGGATGATTCGCGCCCAGCAGCGCGAGGCCTACCAACTCTTGCAGGAGGCCGGCTGGAAAATCGTCGACGACAAGATGGTCGACACCACCGGCAAACCGGTGACCATCGAATTCCTGTTGGCCCAGACCGAGTTCGAACGCATCCTGCTGCCGTTCAAGCGCAACCTGGCCGACCTGGGTATCGACCTGGTGATTCGCCGAGTGGACGTGTCGCAGTTCGTCACCCGCCTGCGTTCGCGGGACTTCGACATGCTGGTGGGCAGTTTTCCGCAATCCTCGTCGCCAGGTAACGAGCAGCGCGAGTTCTGGAAATCCACCAGTGCCGACAAGCCGGGCAGCCGCAATTACATGGGCCTCAAAGACCCGGCGGTCGACGAATTGGTGGAGGCGCTGATCGATTCCGACTCCCGTGACAGCCTGATCGCTCACGCCAGGGCACTGGACCGAGTGCTGCAATTTGGCTACTACGTGATTCCAAACTGGCACATCAAGACGTTCCGCGTGGCCTATTGGAACCACCTCGGTCATCCCAAAGTGTCGCCGCTGTACGATGTTGGCGTATCCACCTGGTGGAGCAAGCCCAACGTACCCCCCGCCGTGCCATCGGTCCCCCAGACGAGCGCCGAAGCGGCGAGCGGAGGCAATTGAATGCTGGCCTATATCATTCGCCGCCTGCTGTTGATTATCCCGACGCTGTTCGGGATCCTGCTGATCAACTTCGTCATTATCCAGGCCGCCCCCGGAGGCCCGGTGGAGCAGATGATCGCCAAGCTCGAAGGCTTTGAGGGCGCCACCAGCCGGATCGCCGGCGGCGGCGCCGAGGTCGCGGTAGCCGGCTCCAGTTACCGTGGCGCCCAGGGTCTGGACCCGGCGCTGATCAAGGAAATCGAGAAGATGTACGGCTTCGACAAGTCGGCGCCGGAACGCTTGTGGATCATGATCAAGAACTACGCGCGCCTGGATTTCGGCGACAGCTTCTTCCGGGACGCCAAGGTCATCGATCTGATCAAGGAAAAAATGCCGGTGTCCATCTCCCTCGGGCTATGGAGCACGCTGATCATGTACCTGGTATCGATCCCACTGGGGATCGCCAAGGCCACGCGGCACGGCAGCCATTTCGACGTGTGGACCAGCTCGGCGATCATCGTCGGCTATGCGATCCCGGCGTTCCTGTTTGCGATCCTGCTGATCGTGGTGTTCGCCGGCGGCAGCTATTTCGACTGGTTCCCGCTGCGTGGCCTTACCTCCAACAACTTTGACGAGTTGAGCTGGGGCGGCAAGATCCTCGATTATTTCTGGCACCTGGCATTGCCGATCACGGCGCTGGTGATCGGTAACTTTGCCACCATGACCCTGCTCACCAAAAACAGCTTTCTCGACGAGATCAACAAGCAGTACGTGATCACCGCCAAGGCCAAGGGCCTGACCAACCACCGCGTGCTCTATGGCCATGTATTTCGCAACGCGATGCTGCTGGTGATCGCCGGTTTCCCCTCGGCGTTCATCGGGATTTTCTTCACCGGCTCGTTGCTGGTGGAGGTGATTTTCTCCCTGGACGGCCTGGGCCTGATGAGTTTCGAAGCGGCGATCAACCGCGATTACCCGGTGGTATTCGGCACGCTGTTTATTTTCACCCTGCTGGGGCTGATCGTGAAACTGATCGGTGACCTCACCTACACCCTGGTCGATCCGCGCATCGACTTTGCCAGCCGGGAGCATTGAGATGAACCTGTCCCCCCTCAATCGCCGCCGGTTCGAACGGTTCAAGGCCAACAAGCGTGGCTGGTGGTCGCTGTGGCTGTTCCTGACGCTGTTCGTGCTCAGCCTGGGCGCGGAGCTGATCGCCAACGACAAACCGCTGGCGGTGCACTACGACGGCGGCTGGTATTTCCCCGCACTCAAGCGCTACCCCGAGACCACGTTCGGCGGCGAATTCCCGCTGGAGGCCAACTACAAGAGTCCGTATATCCAGGAACTGCTCAAGGCCAAGGACGCCTGGACCCTGTGGGCGCCGATTCCGTTCAGCTACCAGAGCATCAACTACGACCTCAAGGTGCCTGCTCCCGCGCCGCCGTCGTCGGTCAACCTGCTGGGCACCGATGACCAGGGCCGCGACGTGCTGGCGCGGGTCATCTACGGCTTTCGGGTGTCGGTGCTGTTTGCCCTCACCTTGACCGTGCTCAGCTCGATTATCGGCGTGATCGCCGGGGCGTTGCAGGGTTTCTACGGCGGCTGGGTCGATCTGGCCGGGCAACGCTTCCTGGAGATCTGGTCCGGGTTGCCGGTGCTGTACCTGCTGATCATCCTCGCCAGTTTCGTGCAACCTAACTTCTGGTGGCTGCTGGGGATCATGCTGCTGTTTTCGTGGATGAGCCTGGTGGACGTGGTGCGCGCCGAGTTCCTGCGCGGGCGCAATCTGGAATACGTGCGCGCGGCAAGGGCGCTGGGCATGCAGAACGGCGCGATCATGTTCCGCCACATCCTGCCCAATGCCATGGTGTCGACCATGACCTTTATGCCGTTCATTCTTACCGGCGCCATCGGCACCCTCACCGCCCTGGACTTCCTTGGCTTTGGCCTGCCCGCCGGCTCACCGTCGCTGGGCGAATTGGTGGCCCAGGGCAAATCCAACCTGCAGGCGCCGTGGCTGGGCATGAGCGCCTTTGCCGTGCTGGCGATCATGTTGAGTCTGCTGGTGTTTATCGGCGAGTCCGCTCGCGATGCCTTCGACCCGAGGAAATGAGATGAATCAGGACAATCTGATCGAAATCCGCGACCTCAGCGTCGAGTTTGTCACCGGCGAACATCATCACCGCGTGGTGAACAACGTCAGTTTCGATATCAGGCGCGGCGAAACCCTGGCGCTCGTGGGCGAAAGCGGATCGGGCAAATCGGTGACGGCCCACTCGATCCTGCGCCTGCTGCCCTACCCGTTGGCGCGGCATCCGTCCGGCACCATTGAGTACGCCGGGCAGGACCTGCTGACGCTCAAGGAAAAAACCCTGCGGCATATTCGCGGTAACCGCATCGCGATGATCTTTCAGGAACCGATGACCTCGTTGAATCCGCTGCACTCCATTGAGAAGCAGATCAACGAAGTTCTCGGCCTGCACAAGGGGCTCACCGGCAAGGTCGCCACCCGGCGCACCCTGGAACTCTTGGAACTGGTGGGCATCCCAGAGCCGCACAAACGCCTCAAGGCCCTGCCCCATGAGCTTTCGGGGGGCCAGCGCCAGCGGGTGATGATCGCCATGGCGTTGGCCAACGAGCCGGAGCTGTTGATCGCCGACGAACCGACCACCGCCCTGGACGTCACCGTACAGCTGAAGATTCTGGAACTGCTCAAGGAGCTGCAGGCACGGCTGGGCATGGCGTTGTTATTGATCAGCCATGACCTGAACCTGGTGCGGCGGATTGCCCATCGAGTGTGCGTGATGCAACAGGGCTGCATCGTTGAGCAGGCCGACTGCGAGACCTTGTTTCAGACGCCGCAGCACCCTTACACCCAGGAACTGTTGGCGGCCGAGCCCAGCGGCGGCCCGGCCGATAATGCGGTCGGGCCGCCGGTGCTGGAGGTCGATGACCTGAAAGTCTGGTTTCCGATCAAGAAGGGCTTTTTGCGCAACACCGTCGATTACGTCAAGGCGGTGGACGGCATCAATTTCAGCCTGCCCCAGGGCCAGACCCTGGGTATCGTCGGCGAAAGCGGCTCGGGCAAATCCACCCTGGGCCTGGCGATATTGCGTTTGATCGCCAGCAAGGGCGGCATTCGTTTCGAGGGCCAGCAACTCGATGCCCTCAGCCAGCAGCAGGTGCGACCGCTGCGCCGGGAAATGCAGGTGGTGTTTCAGGACCCGTTCGGCAGCCTGAGCCCGCGCATGTGCGTCAGCGAGATCGTCGGCGAAGGCTTGCGCATCCACAAGATGGGCACCCCGGCCGAACAGGAAACCGCGATTATCGCCGCGCTCAAGGAAGTCGGACTGGACCCTGAGTCCCGCCATCGCTACCCACACGAATTCTCCGGTGGCCAGCGCCAGCGCATCGCCATCGCCCGCGCCCTGGTGCTCAAGCCGCGCCTGATCCTGCTGGACGAACCGACCTCGGCGCTGGATCGCACCGTGCAACGGCAAGTGGTGGAATTGCTGCGCAACCTGCAGGCCAAGTACAACCTCACCTACCTGTTCATCAGCCACGACCTGGCGGTGGTGAAAGCGCTGAGCCATCAGTTGATGGTGATCAAGCAGGGGCAAGTGGTGGAACAGGGCGACGCGCAGGCCATTTTTGCCGCTCCGCAGCATGCCTATACCCGGCAATTGCTGGAAGCCGCGTTCCTGGTCCCGGCCTGACGGAATGCGGTCCACTGTTTTCGATGTGCGCCCGCAGGAGAACTGCTTATGACGGCTGCAACCGCTCCATTTTTCTGGCGAGACCCCGCACTGGCGTTCATTGAGGCTCGTGCCATTGCCGACGGGCGCAAAGTCACCTACGCGCGGCACGCCCACGAGCATTTTTCCATCGGCGCGATCACCGCCGGGCGCAGCTATTACCATTACGGCGCCGAGACCTTTGAGATCAGCGCCGGCACCGTGGTGTTAATGAACCCAGGCGATGTGCACGCCTGCAATCCTATCGCCAACGAGCCGTGGTCCTACCGGATGCTGTACATCGACACGCCCTGGCTCACCGACCTGCAATACCAATTGGGTTTCAGCACCGACCAGGGTTATCGGCCGTTCGATACGCCTTATACCCGCGACCCGCTGCTGTATCGTGGCCTGCTGGCGCTGTACCGCACACTGGTGGATGAACAGGCCGAACACCTGCAAAAGCAGAGTGCGCTGGTGAGCTACTTCAGCGATGTGCAGCAACGCCTGAACCCGTCGCCGACGCCGATGCGCGAGGTCAACCACAAGCTGGAGCGTGCGGCCGAGTACATTCGCGCGCACTGCACCCAGGCGTTGAAACTGGAAGACATCTGCCTGGCGGCGCAGCTGTCGCCGTCGTACCTGATCCGCGCATTCAAGCAGTATTACGGGCTGACGCCTCACGCGTTCCTGGTCAACCAACGTATCCAGTTTGCGCGCAACCAACTGCGCCAGGGCGAGCTGATCGCCGACGTGGCGCTTGCCGCCGGCTTCGCCGACCAGGCCCACTTCCAGCGCGCTTTCAAACAACATTTCGCCGCCACGCCAGGCCAATACCGCGACCGGCTCATGCCATCAGCAAATAACCCACACTGGCCACCAGCAACGCGGCCATTGAACGGTTAAACACCCGCACGCCGCGGGGGTTGCCCAGGTAACGGCGCAGAAAAGTGCCGGCATAAGCCCAGCACGCCACCGACAGATAGCAGATCACCAGGTAAAGCGCGGCGAATATCCAGACCTGGGCCGCATCGCCGTCTGCTACGAACAAGCCCATGCCCGCCACACACGCCAGCCAGGCCTTGGGGTTGAGCCACTGCATGATCGCGCCATAGAGCATCGATGGCGCCGTCGCACTGCCCTGGGCATCCAGGCGCCCGTCGTCCACCGCCAGTTTCCAGGCCATGTACAGCAGGAACACTACGCCGCCCCACTGGATCAGCTGGGTCAGGACCGGCCAGCGCTGCAGCACCTCGTGCAGGCCCAGGCCGATCAGCACCAGCAGCAACGTGAACCCGACCGCGGCGCCGAACACGTGCTTCTGGCTGGCGACAAACCCGAACCGCGCGCCGGAACTGAGCGCCACCACATTGACCGGGCCAGGCGTGATGGAGGTGGCGAGCGCGAAGGCGGCCATGGAAATGATCAGGCTCATGGTGGTTCCCTTTTCATGAAGGTACATAAACAGGGCATCACGATAAAAGGTGCGCGCGCGGCAGTATTGAACAAAATCACCCTTGGCGCCCTGGCTTCAACCGTTGATCAACGAAACATGCGCGCCCACCCCGGCGCGCACGCCCTCGCCCACCGCCAACGCCACCGAACCGGCGGCCAGGGACAGGTCACCACAGGCGAACACCCCGGTCACGGAGGTCTGGCGGGTCTCACCGGTCAACAGATAAGGACCGGAGGGACCGTCGATACGTTCACACCCCAACTGCTCGGCCAATGGGCTGATCCGGGTGCGGGACTGGGTAAAGATGCCGTCCATCTGGATCACCCGACCGTCAACCAACTCAAGGTCCGCGTGTTCACCGCTGATGCGACTCACCCTCGTGGGTTCCACACGCACGCCACGGCGCTCCAACTGCGCCTGCTGCTCGGCATCGGGTGTGAACACCCCATTGGTAAACAGGGTGGTGGTGCCCCAATCCGGCAGCATCAACGCGTGGTGCATCGCCAGGGCAGACGTTGCCAATACGCCGATGCGGCCTTGGTCCAGCTCATAACCGTGACAGTACGGGCAATGGAACACCCGCTTGCCCCAACGCTGCGCCAGGCCGTCGATGGCGGGCAATTCGTCGACCACGCCGGTGGCAAGGATCACCCGCAGCGCGCTGAACTCGCCGTTCGACTGAGTGCGCAAGCGCAAACCGCCCGCGTGAGCGTCGGCCTGGATCACACTGTCCTGCACCCAGCTGACGGTCGGATACGCCATTAACTGGCTGCGGCCGGCATTGGCGATAACGTCGGGCGCCTGGCCGTCCTGCCCCAGAAAACCGTGAGAAGTGGCGGCAAATCGGTTGCGCCGCTGACCCGCATCAATCACCAGTACAGTGCGCCGCGCCCGCGCCAGTTGCAGGCCTGCGGACAAGCCGGCATAGCTGCCGCCAACGATAATGACGTCGTAGATCATGAGTATGGCCTCGTGTCAGATGCACTCGGGTATCCGGGCGCTTTCATGACACACCATAAGTTACATGAAAATAGAGCGTCAAGCATCTCGCAACTTTTCAGGTTACGAAGGATACTTTCGACCCATTCCACCTTGGGGCTGATCAATGAGAAACGACACGCGGCTATCGCGCATGCTGCATGTGCTGATCCACATGGGTCGCCACGACGAGCGCGCCACCTCGGAGACCATCGCAAAGATGCTCGGCACCAATCCGGTGGTGGTGCGTCGCACGTTGGGGCTGCTCAAGGACAAGGGCTATGTGCGTTCCGAGAAGGGCCATCAGGGCGGCTGGACCCTGGGCAGGCCTTTAAATGAGATCACCTTGCTGGACATTCATAACGCCCTCGGCACGCCGTCGATATTTGCCATCGGGCTGTCTACCGACCACCCTGAATGCCTGGTGGAACAAGCGGTGAACGCGGCACTGACGGATGCCTTCGAACAGGCCCAGGCGCTGCTGCTGCAGCGCCTGGGCCAGGTGAGCCTGGCGCAATTGGCCGAAGACTTCGATGAGCGCTTTCGTGTGGCGATGCAGCCCTAACGCTGCGCAGGGATGCGAATCTCGCCCTGGCGGCATTGGGTCTTGACGCTACGGGGGCAACCGGCAAAAGCCAGGTCCTTGGTCAGGCATACCCGCACTTCCGACAGCACTTTGCCTTTGCAGATCACTGCCAGCCCATGGTCGCCCATGCGTGGGTTGCTCTGGCGAAACAGCGTCTCGATCTCGCGGGCCGACAGCGATGCCGGCGTGTGGAACGGCTGAAGTTGCGCGGGAATGGACACCACGCCCAGGGCCGTGTCGGTTTTTTCCAGATACGCCAGTGGTTCAAGGCCGCTGCAGGTGCCGTGCCGGGCCCATTCATGCTTGAGCAGCGCCGCCGTGGGGAACAGCGCGGCGCCCTTGGCCAGGGCTTCACGGCTCAGTGGTTGTTGCGGTGCACAGGAGGCCGGCCAACCGCCCCGGGCAAATTGCGGCCACAGGCCGTGCAGCACGAAGCCATAGCCCTTGCCGGAGCACTGTTCGTTGTCAGGGTGCGTGAGGCAAAACGTCGGCGACCACGACAACGACAGCACATAGAAATCAAATTGCCCCGGCGTCCCTGGGTCACGCGGCGCCGCCAGGGCGCCGGTGGTCAGCGCCAGCCACATCACCATCCAGTATTTCATGCGTGTATTCCTTTGGAAAAAACCGGTGTACCGCAGTTAGCCAGGATGATTGGGGTTACGTTGCAACACCTTGTCCAGAATCCGATCGGTCTTCAGCGCCTCGATGGCCAAGGACGGATGCTCGGCTTCGCCGCGAATATGCGCGTTCATGGCCAGCACGTGATGCCATTGGATATGCGCATGGCACGGCACCTCCAGCACTTGATCGCACTCCCCTTGCAGGCGCAGCGGCTGGTCTTCGAACACCGAAAACTGAATGCGCCCGCGGCTGCCGATGAGCTCGACACTGTCTTCGCGACGGTCGGCGACAAAGTTCCAGCAGCCCATGCCCAGGGCGCCCGAACTGAAGGTCCAGCAGGCCGTCACTGCATCTTCGGCCGCGTAGCGCCCGGCCTGGCGCGCAGTGAAGCCCGACACTTCGACGATGTCCCCGGCCAGGTACTGAAATAAATCGAAGCCATGGCTGGCCAGGTCGGCGAAGTAGCCACCGCCGGCAATCGCCGGATCGGTACGCCAGTTGGCGGCAGTGCCATCCTCGGCGCCCGGCGGTTTGCACAGGGTCCAGGTCAAGTGGCGCAGTTCCCCAATGCGCCCCTCGCGCAGCCACTCGCGTACTTGCTGGAAACGCGGCAGCGAACGCCGGTAGTAGGAGACGAACAGGTGCAGGCCGGCACGCTCGAACGTGCGCTGCATCAGCGCACTCTGTTCGGCGTTCAGCGCCATGGGCTTTTCGACGCAGCAATGCTTGCCGGCCGCGGCCACCATCAGGCTGTATTCGAGATGGCTGTCGGGCGGTGTGGCGATGTACACCGCGTCCACTTCAGGGTCGTCGATCAGTGCCTGGGCGTCGGTATAGAAACGGGCGATGCCGTGGCGTGCCGCATAATCACGCACCGCCTCCTCGCGACGCCCCATCACCGCCACCAGGGCCGAACCTGGCGCTTTATAGAATGCGGGTCCACTCTTTACTTCAGTGACACTGCCACAGCCGATCATGCCCCAGCGTACGGTACTCATCTGTTTACCTCGTGCTTTTGGATCAATCGGGCAGTATCCACATACCCGCGGCCACGCGCCATAACCACTTAGCATGACAATTGCATTACACTTTTGTGACAGTCATCACCTGAAGGGCACAGACGATGAAAATCAGGGCTACGGTCATTTGCGAACATGAGGGGCATATCCTCTTTGTGCGCAAGGCCCGATCGAAATGGGCGTTGCCCGGTGGCAAGGTCGAACGCGACGAACGTCCAGTGGGCGCGGCTGCACGTGAGCTGGAAGAAGAAACCGGATTGAGCGTGGACGGTTTGCTGTACCTGCAGGAACTCAAGGCCCGCGACACCGTGCATCACGTGTTCGAAGCCTCCGTGGTGAACATCGAAGAGGCCCGTCCACGCAATGAGATCGTCGATTGCCATTGGCATGCCTATACCGCCATGGATCAGCTGGACACCACCGACGCCACTCGCCACATCGTCAAATCCTTTGTGCGCCGCCTGTAAATCGGCAATGACTTCTCGCTGGCGCCAGGGAAGCGCCGACGACCTCTCGTCTGTTGCCTTGCCCCGCGCTTGACTCTGCCCCTCGATCACCAGAGGCTCTTGGCACTTAGCCATCATTTAGAGCCCTCCGCCATGAGCATCGCCCCTTCCAGCCAACCCGACACCGATGTGTACAAGACGTTGCTGGAATCCACCAAGGCCATTCCATGGCGCATCGACTGGCAAAGCATGACCTTCAGTTACATCGGCCCGCAGATCGAAGCGTTGCTTGGCTGGACGCCGCAGAGCTGGGTCAGCGTGGATGACTGGGTACAGCGCATGCACCCGGACGACCGTGAATACGTGGTGAATTTCTGCGTGTCGCAATCCCGCGCGGGAGTGGACCATGAAGCGGATTATCGGGCCCTGACGGTCAACGGCGACTACGTATGGATTCGCGACGTGGTGCATGTCGTGCGCAAAGATGGCGAGGTGGAAGCCTTGATAGGCTTTATGTTCGACATCAGCGAGCGCAAGCAGACCGAAGAACACCTGATTCGCCTGCAAAAGCAGCTTGAGGAGTATTCCTACCAGGACGGCCTCACCGGCATTGCCAACCGACGCATGTTCGACACCGTGCTGGACCGCGAATGGGCCAGCGCTCTGCGCAGCCAACTGCCGCTGTCGTTGATCATCCTGGATATCGATTTTTTCAAGCAGTACAACGACCATTATGGCCATATCAAGGGCGATGAATGCCTGCGCCAGGTGGCGCATACCCTGTCGCTGGCGGCGAACCGGCCCAGGGACTTCATCGCGCGGGTCGGCGGCGAAGAGTTCGTGTGGCTGCTGCCGGAAACCGACGCGGGATCAGCGCGGCAGGTGGCGCAACGCTGCCTGCACCTGATCCGCCAGCAGCAGATCGAACATGGGTTCTCCACGGTATCGAACCTGCTGACCTTGAGCCTGGGCGTGGGCACCCGAATCGTCAAACCCGGCAGCTCAATGTTGGGTTTTGTCGAAGACGTCGACAAGTTGCTCTACCAGGCCAAACACAATGGACGGATGCGCGCGGAGTTTGCCGAAGATCAAGTTTGACGCCAAGGTTAAATCCCAGGCAAAAAAAATCCCAAGTAGCTGATGGAAACTTGGGATTTAAAAATGCATAAACCGTGGGAGGTGAACGCGAGGCTATTTTAACCGCAGTAAAAAGCTGTAACAAGATTACTGGAGTCCTTTCGTCGGAATAAAAGCGCTGTAAGTCCTTCAATAACCACATCTTTTTTAGGGCAACAGGACATTCAGGTGCCACTTTTTGGTGCAACTAACAGTATTAGTCCTTAAATAACCAAGGGTTATTACTTATAACTGCGGCGTACTTTTCTGCGATTGTTCGCTTAATTGCTCACATGTATCGCGCACATCCAGGCTGCCGTTCGCAGTCACACTGGCGACCCGCGCCACTTGCTGGCACAGCGCCAGACGCTCGGCAGCCATCGCTCGCTCGCGATCAGCCCGGGCGTTGATATGCATGAAATAGGCGCCAAGCATCAGTGCAATGCCGACCACGGCGGCTATCAGGTAGCGCAGGCTGTTGGATGAAGGGTGATGTGGCTGCTGCATGACCGCTGGCGCCCTGCTCAATTGGCAATTACGGGCGCAATTGTATGCAAATGCAAACACAGGGTTTGTGGGGGATTTGTAAACCCGCGCGCGCAGCGCCGCTCGGTTACTTGCGCGCCACCTTATAACGCACACAGTCCTGATAAAAACTCTGGCGAATGGCCTCAGGTTTGAGCCGTGACCGGCTGTCATACGTCTGTTCGGTAATCCCCATGGCCATCATGCGCATCCAGGACTTGCTGAACTTGATGGTCTGGATCTTCTGCCGGGCGGCATACAACGACACACCCGACAGCTTCAACTCTTGAGCCCTGGCGGCCGTGCCCGCACCCCAGCTGCACATGTACTTGTCCCCTTCGCGCAACTCCCGCGCCTGCACCGCAGCCGCACCGCCCGCCAGGGAGCAAGCGATCAGCATGATTCCAACATTGCGCATTTGCATCCCCGCCTAACCACCTGAAAATAAACGCGATTCTGGCGAGGATTTTGTTACAAAGGGGCCATTAAAATGCCTTATTGCGTTATGCGGTCACGGCCTCAATTCACATCGAATTACAAGGGAGCAAGCGCTCTGATCACGGCCTCAGCGCCGTCCCAGCGCTGTAAAGACGTCTGTGTGCTTCACACCCACGCCACCACCAGCAACCCTACCCCCAGCACCAGGCACAGCGGCGAGTAAAGGTATGTATCCCATCGAGCAAACGTCGATCCACTGACTTTCTTGAAAAAACCCACCAGTTCCGAATCGCCAATCGCCCTGGCAAACATCAGTACGGCAATGACACTGATACCCCATTGCAGCGCACGGTGGGAAATCGGGGAAAAGTACAGGCCGGCGCGCAGGCAGACGAGCAAGGCAATCGCCACCAGCCCCATTGCGACCAGAAAGGTGCCCAGGGCCGAAGGCTTGAATGCCGGGCGCGGACCGCTGGCGAATTCGCCAGGCAGCTGGGGGATGGCGGCGAGGCTGCCAAGCTTGCCGCCGGCGGCCCAATACAAATGCACCACGCTGATACCGGTGAATATGCCGACGATCCACCGTGCAATCACAAAGCTCATGACGGGCTCTCCATGAAAAGATGCGCAAGAGAATAGCCGCCCTGGCTTTTTTTGCCGGTATTTCGTCGCACAGCAACCCGTTGCCTACTTCAGGCTGGCCTCGACCTTCTGCGCCACATCCTCGGTCAGCCAGGCTTTCCATACCTCGGGATGGTCCTTGAGAAACGCCTGGGCAACCTCCCTTGGCGGGGTGTGATTTTCGCTCATGGTCGCCAAGGCTTTGTTCAGCGGTTCAATGGGAAATTCGACCTTCTGAAAAAAACCGGCGATCTGCGGGTGGTCTTTCTGGAACGGCGTCGACACGCCGATGCTCAACTTCGACGCCAGCGAGCGGGTCGGTTTCGGATTGGGGTTATCCGCATCCGTCAGCGTCTTCCAGGCCTCGGCATCGAACGGTGGTTCTTCCAGCTGAATCAGTTTGTAGCGCCCCATCAAGGGCGTCGGTGACCAGTAGTAGAACAGCACTGGCTTGCCGCGGCGGATCGATGAAGCAATTTCCGCATCCAGCGCCGCGCCCGAGCCGCTGCGGAAGTTCACATAGCTGTCGTCCAGGCCATAAGCTTTGAGTTTCTGCTTGTTGACCACTTCCGAGGTCCAGCCGATGGGGCTGTTGAGAAAGCGCCCCTTGCCGGGCGATTCCGGGTCTTTGAACACGTCTTTGTAGCGCGCCAGGTCATTGACGCTCTTGAGGTCCGGCGCCAGCGGCTTGATGCCTTTGGCGGGGTCGCCCTTGACCACGTACTCCGGCACCCACCAGCCTTCGGTCGCGCCCTTGACGGTATCGCCCAGCCCCGCCACCTTGCCTTCGGCCTCGGCTTTGACCCACACCGGGCTGCGGCCGGCCCACTCTTCGCCGATCACCTGGATGTCATTCTTCGCCAGTGCGGTTTCCAGGGAAATGGTCGTGCCTGGCAAGGTGTCGGTGGGCAAGTCGTAGCCCTTCTCGACGATAAACCGCAGCACTTCGGTAATCAGGCTGCCGCTTTCCCAATTCAGGTCGGCAAAATGCACCGGGGCCTGCGCGGCGCAAACCGGCAAGGAGGCCATCGACAGACTCAGGCTCGTCAGTGACGCCGCCAACAGGGTTCTCAAACCTTTCATGCCTTACCTCGCGTTACTGCAGCCATAGCGGATGGCTTTGCTGCGAACGCGCGAAGCCCCTGAATAGTTAAGTCAACTCAACTGTAGTAGAGGTTCCGAAAGACACCGCAAGGGGGTGTTATAAATGCGTTACTCACTGGCCTTGAACGTCACCAGCTCACCCTTGCGCCACTTGGCGGCCTTGGCGGTCACGGCCTTGAGGGTCTTGGTCAGGCCTTCCTGCAATTGTTCATGGACGGCGAACACCAGCATGACGCTATGGCCTTCCTTGAATAGGATGCCCTCGCCTTCGGCCGAAGAAACAAAGGCGTAATCGCCCAGGCCATATACCGTTAACTTGATATCGCGAAACTTCAATTCAAACTTGCCACCTTCACGACTGGGCAATACAGCCGCTCGAAAATGGTCGCCTACCTTAAGTTCCAGATGCTGCTTGTCATCCACCACCATCGCCGTTTCAGTATCGATTTCGGCGATGTAGATACCTTCAGGCGTCTGCTCGGTGACGTAAACAAAACGGGACTGGAACTGTTTGACCAACTTTGCGCGTAAATCACCCAGCACGAACAGTGCGTGCATATCCAGATTACTGACTGCCAAGGAAAAGCCCCCACATCAAAAAAAGTGCTGTCCGCAAAAACGGGCAGCACACAAAACGGCCGTAACGGCTCGATGACACAACCTATTCGTTGAAAACCCGAAGAAACATCCTGCCGCGCCGTCGGTGCAGGCGCACATCGATCGACCTGATGCCAGGTCAACGGCGTTCACAGGAAATCACAGGTTCAGTGACCGGAGAATACCGGTCGCGCCTCTTCAGAGAAAAACCCGATGGAAAACGTCGTTTTCCGACACTCAACACTTAACAAAATACCTCGGCATGGAACCGAGTGTCGACCGACAACAACAATCATACTAAAGCAGCCACATAGGGCCAAACCACTCTGCAACGCTGCCGTTCAATTCATAAGACTGATCGAAAGGAGCTGACCATGCAACGCAGTCATGACCCCGCTACGTCTTTCAATACGCGTTCAGCATGTACCGACGCGCGCCAATACTACTGTGTGCAGAGCCTGAATGGGTACTCCAATTCCGTTCTTTACCAAGTGGTGCCGGCCGGAAGAGATTTCTTTCATATCATGGAAGTCACCAGTGGTCGGATTCGAGGCTTTCGCAGCGGCCACGGCAAGGCCTGCGAACTGGCCAAGCAACTGGAAGCCATGCTGTATGACGGGATCGTTTCGTCACCTGGCTGACTTTACCGCGCCGTTGCCCTCCAACTACTGCCATACTGGCCCGTCCATTGAAGTTTGCCCCCCTGTGCGGGTCAGGTTTCATCAGTGCAGTTGAATACCTCGAAGGGAAGGCTATACGTGACGGAATTTGATATCGGCGAATTTTTTATTCGCGGCGAAGCCAGGGAAGTAGACGGGGAATTTCAAGCAGTGATCGTGATGCGCGCCAAACCACCTTCAAGTGCGATGAGCACCCACCAGGTAGAAAAAGACCGCTGGTTCAAGACCGAGGAAGCGGCCGCCCATGCTGCCAGAGAGTCGGCCCAGGCCCTCAAGACCGCCGTGGATGCAGGCGCGCTGACCTCCTGACAAACTAATTCGAACTCTGCATTGCCAGAAGTCTCCCATGCATAACGCCCCTCAGCCCGCATGGAGATATTCGATGGACACCACGACCCCAACCCTGGAAACCCTGTTCGATCAACTCGGCCTGGACTCGTCCCAGGAAGCGATCGAGCAGTTCACCGCCGCTCACCGTCTGCCGGACGACGTGAAATTGATCGATGCGCCGTTCTGGAGCGAGCAACAAGCGAGCTTTCTCAAGGAGCAATTACACGTCGACGCCGAATGGGCGCCGGCGGTGGATGACCTGAACGCTCTGTTGCATGAGCCCGCCAAGGCGTGATGCGAGCGACAGTCGCGTCTAACCTCAGCGCTTGGCACTTTCCGGTTTATAACCCAGGCGCAAACCGCCCCAATGCCGGCCGTTGACCATGATCGGTACCGACAGATCATGCATCAGCTCGCCGGTATCGCGGGTGTAGGTCTGCAGTAACACCGCCTGCTGATGACTGCCGCAGCGAATCCCCGTGCGGTCGTCGAATTTGCGCTTGGTGCGGTTCTGTACCGCATCCACTTGCGCATCCCCGGTCAACGGCTGGGAAAACGCCGCGTTGTGGGTGGGCACATAGCCCTGCGGCGTGCAGGCAATGGCAAACACCAACCCTTCGTGACGCGGCAACAGTGCCTCCTGGATCGGTGGCAGCACTTTGTCGGTATAGCCGTCGAAGCGGGTGTGGTACTTGCTCGGGCTGGTGTTGGGAATCGGGGTGTAAGTACGGTCGAACAGGTCATCCAGGCTGATACGGTTCTGCTGCACGTCCGCTTCGAACTGCGCGCCTATGCGGCTCGCGCCTTCACGCGCCAGGTCATAGACCCGCTGGTGATAATCATCAAGCCCCACCGCCGCGAGACGTTCGCTGATGATTTCGGCCTGCCCTTCCATCTGCACGGCGGCTTCGGCCAACTGGCGGGTCTGCGCATCGCTGACGCTTAAATCGCTGCGCATCTGTTCGACGGCATGGAACAGGCTGTCGAGCTGGGCCTGGTTGGTGTCGGTGCCCTGGGCGATCTGGTTGACCTGGCCTTCCACATCCGCCGCCAGGCTGGCAATGTTGTCCAATTGCTCCCCCGCGTGTTCCACCTGCTCGACACCAGCGTGCAGATCTGCCGACAATTGGCGGATCTGCTCCACCACCTGGGCCGTGCGCTGCTGGATATCCGCCACCATCACCCCGACCTCATCGGTGGCCGTGGCTGTACGCCCGGCCAGGCCGCGCACTTCGTCGGCCACCACCGCGAACCCGCGCCCATGTTCACCGGCCCGCGCCGCCTCGATGGCGGCATTGAGCGCCAACAGGTTGGTCTGGCTGGCGATGGACTGAATCACCAGGGTCACCCGTTGGATTTCCTCACTGCGCTGGCTCAAGGCTTCGATCAGCTCGCGGCTGGCATTGGCGCGCTGGCTCAGCTGACGCATGCGGGTGATCGATTGCACCAGCACTTCCCGGCCTTCGGTACTGCGTTGATGGGCCTGGCTGGCGGCACCCAGAGCCTGCCGGCTGAGTTGGGACGTGGCCTGCTCGGTGCTGATCATGACTTCAGCATTGCCGACAATCTGCTTGGCCGCCGTCAATTGGGATTGCAGGCGCGCCGCCAGTTGCTTGACCGAATAGGCCACGCCGGCCGCGGACAGCGCGTTATGGCTGGTGGTATAGGACAGGTCGCGGGTGAGTTCGCCAATCGCATCGGCGGTAGAGGCAGCGACAGTGGCCGGCGCCCGCGCCTTCAAACGGGGCAGCCAGACCACCAGCAGCGCCAGCGTCAGGCACAGGTAGATCGGCAGATTGGCGAACGCCAGGCCCAGCAGCACCAGCACCAGAGCGGTGCTCTGCAACAGCGGCGTCAACCAGCCGGGCAAGCGGCGCGCCACCGCGTGTGGCGGCACTGCTGCGCCCATCAGAGATCCGTCCCCAGCCATTTCGTCACCCCACTGTTTGTCTTTATTGTCACGGCATTAAACGCCACTATCGGGCCATTATCCATGGGCCTTTAGTGGGGTGCCGTGCAGTAGATCAATAGTAGACGGGGTGTAGCGGGTCTTCCTCCAGGGAACCGTAGGAACGGTTCCCCGGCTTCACCGCATCAGGCTTGGCGCTGATGCTTGTCGATCTGCTCGTGGCGCTCTTGCGCTTCGATGCAGTACTTGGTGGTCGGGCTGATCAGCAGGCGCTTGAGGCCGATAGGCTCGCCGCTGTCATCGCACCAGCCGAAGGAATCTTCCTTGATGCGTTCCAGGGCACGCTCAAGCTGCGGCAGCATGCGCTGGTCGCGGTCGATGGCGTTGACCAGCCAGGTGCGCTCTTCTTCCACGGAAGCAGCGTCGGCCGGGTCAGCCGGGGTGTCCAGGCTTTCAATGGCGATACGGTTCTGTTCAATGCGCTCGTGGTGTTCCACTTTCATGTCTTGCAGCAACTTCTCGAAAAAAGCGTGCTGTTCGGCATTCATGTAGTCATCCGCCGGCATGGCCAGCAACTTTTCCTTTGTCATTGATTTCTCTATAAAAAATACGTGCATTAAGGCGAATAAGGGAGCGTTCCGGCCGACCTGTGCAGGTCTCGGAAGGGCGCCGTCCATTCCAAGCGCCACCCGGCACTCAATTTACGAGGGGCGGCAGTCTAAGGCCGACTTGAGGGCGCAGCAACTGAAAAGACAGGCATTTTTACCGATATAACCCCCAAAGACACCAGGACGGGCTTGGCGAATGGTTATCGGAGTGCGTTTATAGCAGGAAAGTTCGTAGAGCAGCTATAAGCCGCAAGCTGCAAGCGACAAGCTGTAGAGCTAATCGGACTTGCAGCTTGCAGCTTGCAGCTGGCAGCTTGTGCCTTGTGCCTTACAGCTCAGCGTTTAAGCTTGCGCTTATTGCGATATTGATCGATCACCACCGCCACCACGATGATCAGGCCCTTGATGATGTCCTGGATATACGCATCCACCCCCACAAACGTAAACCCGCTGGCCATCACGCCCAGGATCAGTGCGCCAATCACCGTGCCGGTAATGCGCCCTACCCCGCCCGCCAGGCTGGTGCCGCCGATCACGGCGGCGGCAATCGCATCCAGCTCGTAAGACATGCCCATGCCGGCCTGGCCTGTCGCCGCGCGCGCCGACGCCACCACACCCGCCAGGCCCGCCAGCAGACCGGCGATGCTGTAGACAATGATCAGGTGGCGCTTGACGTTGATCCCCGACGTACGCGCCGCCTGCATATTGCCGCCGATGGCGTAGGTGTACTTGCCGTATTTGGTGTAGCGCAGGGCGATGTGGAAGATGACCGCCACCACCAGAAAGATGATCACCGGCATCGCGCCGTGGCCGATCGCGGTGTAGGAATCGGACAGCATGCTCACCGGCTGCCCTTCGGTGTAATAACGCGCCAGGCCACGTGCCGAAACCATCATGCCCAGTGTGGCGATAAACGGCGGAATACCGGTGACGGCGATGATACTGCCGTTGATCGCCCCCGCCAGCAGCCCTACTCCCAGGCCCATGGCTACCGGGATCCACACCGGCAGGTCGGTCAGGCTGGGAAACACCGCCCGCGAGAAGTCCGAGGTCTGCGCCAGGCTGGCGGCAATCATCGCCGACAATGCCAGCACCGAGCCCGAGGACAAGTCGATCCCCGTGGTAATAATCACCTGGGTCACGCCGATGGCCAGCAGACCGATGATCGACACCTGCAGGATCATCAACACCAGGCGCTGGGAGTTCATCAGGAAGCTCTGGTCACGCACGATCCAGCCGAACACCTCAAACACCAGGCCGATGCCGATCAGCACCAGGAAGATGCTCAGCTCGGTGGGTATTCGCCGCCGGTGCTTGACCGGGGCCATGGCAGGCTTGTTGTCTGTTATTGCGTTCATAACCCTTCACCTTCTTATTCTTGGGCGCGGGCCAGACACCGGCCCGTGCAGCTGTTTGTCAGTGGACCGCGGTCATACCGGAGGCCAGCTGCATGACTTTTTCCTGGGTCGCCTCACTGCGGTCGAGGGTGCCCATGAGTTCGCCTTCGTGCATCACCATCACCCGGTCGCTCATGCCCAGCACTTCGGGCAGTTCCGAAGAAATCATGATTACCGCCATGCCTTCGCTGGCAAGGAAAGCAATCAACCGGTAGATCTCGGCCTTGGCACCGACGTCGATGCCCCGTGTCGGCTCGTCGAGGATCAGCAGGCGTGGGTTGGTCATCAGCCAGCGCGCCAGCAACGCCTTCTGCTGGTTGCCGCCGGACAACGTATCGATGCACTGCTCCAGCGACGGCGTTTTCACCCGCAGCTTCCTGCACATGTCTTCGCACAGCGCACGCAGGGCTTTTTGCTGGATAAAACCGTTACCTGAATAGTGCGGCAGCACGGCCATCTCCATGTTTTCCAATACCGACAGACAGGGGAACAGCCCACTGAGCTTGCGATCCTCGGTCAGCAGCGCGAAGCCTTTGTCGATGGCCATGTGCGGGTCGCTGATGCGCACCGGCTCGCCATCGAGGGTGATCCGGCCGCCGTCCGCCGGGGTAATGCCGAACAGGGTTTCGGCCACATTGGTACGGCCCGAGCCCATCAGCCCGGCGATCCCGAGGATCTCGCCGGCGTGCAGGTCGAACGACACCCCCTTGAACACCCCGTCCAGGCGCAGGTCGCGCACCGACATCAGCCGCTCGCCGATCGGGGTTTCGCGCACCGGGAACAGTTGGCTCAGTTCGCGGCCCACCATCATCGAAATCAGGCTGTCGCTGTCCATGCTGTCGGCGCGCTGCAGGCCGATGTAGCGGCCGTCGCGAAATACCGCCACCTCGTCGGCGATGGCGAACACTTCGTTCATTTTATGCGTGATGTAGACGATGCCTTTGCCTTGTGACTTGAGGTCGGCAATGATCGAAAACAGGTGGGCCACTTCCTTCTCGGTAATGGCCGATGTCGGTTCATCCATGATCAGGATGTCGGAGTCATAGGACACCGCCTTGGCAATCTCGACCATCTGTCGCTCGGCGATGCTCAGGTTGCCTACCTGCTCCTCAGGGTCCAGGTTGATACGCAGGCGCGCCAGCAACTCGGCGGTGCAGCGGTGCATTTCACGGTGATTGACCATATGCAGGCCGTTGAGCTGCTCGCGGCCGATCCAGATGTTCTCGGCGATGGTCATGTGCGGCATCAGGTTGAGTTCCTGATGGATCATCGCGATCCCGGCTTTCTGGGCGGCCAGGGGCGTGTCGAACACGATCGGCTTGCCGCGCAGGCGAATTTCGCCGCTGTCGGGCTGGTAGATTCCGGCGATGATTTTCATCAGCGTCGATTTGCCCGCTCCGTTCTCGCCCATCAGCGCCAACACGGAGCCAGGGCGCACGCGCAGCTGCACATCATCCAGGGCCACGACACCGGGGAAGCCTTTGCTGATGTTGACGATTTCCAGCAGGTAGGGCTCCTCCAGCGTAAGCGGCTGGATACCCGGGTGCTGCGGGACGGTGGCTTGAGCGAGCATAGGCAGGTACTCCATCGGCGGAGCGGGCATAACCGCCCCGCCGGCTTATTATTGTGGTGTCAGGGCTACTTGAAGTCTTTGACGTTATCCGGGGTGATCAGCTTGAACGGGATGACAATGTTCTGCTCGATCGTCTCGTTCCTGGCCAGCTTGCGCGCCGCTTCCACTGAACCGACAGCCTGGCCCTTGGCGTCCTGGAACACCGACACGGCCATTTCGCCCTTGGTAATCGCATTCAAACCGTCCGGCGTGCCGTCGACGCCCGCGATCAATACACTGCCCTTTTCCTTGCCGGCCGACTTGAGCGCCATGGCTGCGCCGATTGCCATCTCATCGTTATTGGCCAGTACCGCCTGGAAATCGCGACCTTGGGTCAGCCAGTTGTTCACCAGATCCATGCCGGTCTGGCGCAGCCACGTCCCCGTCTGCTCCTGCTCGATTTCGATGCCTGGGTATTTAGCCAGAATCTCTTTCACGCCCTTTGTGCGGTTTTGAGTGGAGTTGTTCGCCAGGTCGCCCAACAGAATGACGATCTTGCCCTTGCCGCCCAGTTTGTCGGCGATGTACTGCATTTGCAGCTTGCCGGCTTCTTCATCGTCGGAAGTCACGGCAGCGACGCCTTTGGGCAAGTCTTTCTGGTCGGGGCGACGGTTGACGTAGACCAAGGGAATTCCGGCCTCAATGGCGGCCTTGCTGATTCGCGCCGTGGAGGCGGTATCCACCGGGTTCACGATGATCGCATCAACTTTCTGGCCGATAAAATTCTCGACCTGGCTCAGTTGCTTGACCACATCGGCACGGGCGTCTTCGAACTGCAGTTGTACGCCATCTCCCTTGGGGTAGGACTTGGCTTGTTGGTCCATGTACTTGCGCACATTGGTCAGGTAGTTGTCATCGAATGAGGACATGCTCACGCCAATCTTCAGATCGGCGGCCATGGCAACACTACTCAGCAACAAGGACAACGCCAGCGCGGTAAAACGGATCGGGGTCTTCATGAACGGTCTGTCTCCACTTTCTTGTTGGTTTTGTTTGGACGTTCTCAGAGCGTGGCGGGCAATCGCACGATCGGCGCGCCGGGGATGCAGCACACCAGCGCGTCGTTGTTTTCGACGCACAGCACATTAAGGAAGGAGAAGTAGAACGGCCGGGCGCGTGGCGCAGAGAGGGGGCGTAAAACTCGCAGTACAGCGTTGAAGATTTTCATCTGACGGTACCTGGTTGTTTTTGATCTTGTTTTTGTTGAGCCGTGCGGATCGAGCCCGCGACGTACTTTTTTTGCAACCTGGAAAAGACTTTATTGGAAAATAATTTCCATATCAACCTGTTTTAGAATTTTATTCTATTTTTGTTGAAACCACTTGCTGGCGCTCGGCGCTCAGGCGTGCAGCGTCCAATATGCGGGTGGTTTCCAGCGCGTCATAAACGTCCACGGGCAGCGGCCCTTGCCCTTGTACCGCCGCTTGAAACTGGCGATAGAACTGAGTCCAACAGCCTTTTTCCGATGGCACGCGCTCACGTTCCGGCCCTTGCTCGAACCAGCCCCAGCGCCGGTGTTCCTCGGCGCCCCAATGCTCGCCTTCGGTTTTCGGCGTTTTGCCGGCCATCAGCGCTTCTTCCTGACCGTCCAGCCCCTCGACGGTGTAGCAACCCAACGTGCCGCTCACCCGAAACCGCGGCGCCGGGCTGTTCTGCAGGGCGTTGCCCCACAGATGGGAAATCACGCCGTTGGCGTGAGTCAGGGAAACGAAGAAGCCATGATCGACCGTAGGATGCTCGGTGCTGTAGTGCAGTTGCGCAAATACTCGGTCCACCGCACCGAATAGTTGCAGGGCCTGGTCCACCAGGTGGCTGCCGAGGTCACGCAGCCAGCCGCCTCCACTGGCATTGCCCAGCGCCTGCGGGCTGTAGCGTTCCACACGGGATTCAAACCGGGTGATGCGGCCCAGGGCGCCGGCGTCGATCAGTTTGCGCAGGGTCAGATAGTCCGAGTCCCAGCGTCGGTTCTGGTAGACGCTGAGCAACGTGCCCTGGCGTTCAGCCGCCGTAATCAACGCCTGGGCCTGTTCGGCGTTGGCCGCAAAGGGTTTGTCGCTGACCACCGCCACCCCGTGTTCGATGGCTTCCAGCACCAGTGCCGGGCGACCTTTCAGCGTGGTGGAAATCACCAGCGCATCGACACCGGCTTCGACGATCTGGCCGATGCTGTCAAAGGCCTTCACCCCTGGAAGATCCATGCTCAATTGCTGGCGGCGTTCGGCCGAACGGGTCACCACGCCGACAAACGTGGCACCCGGCAGGGTGGCAATCAGCGGCGCATGAAAGAAGCGCCCTCCATGGCCATAGCCGACTAGTCCGATTCGCATATCGACACTCCTTACTTGAAGTGAAAACCCAATCCATTTTTTTCAGCGTGCCTCCAGAAGTTCAGCCGTAGAAGCGTGGGCGTTCCGGCAGGCTGACCTTGACGATCTGCCCACTGCCCTGCGCCTCGATGCACGCATCCGCCGCCACCGCGGCGGCAAAGCCATCCCACGCCGACGGCCCGCCCACCTTGCCGGCGCGCACGCTATCGATGAACGCTTGCAACTCCACGTCATAGGCGCCGATAAAGCGATCCTTCCAATCCATCAGGATCGCATTCGACAGCTTGGCCTCACTGCGCAGCTGCACCTGGGACGGCTCCGGCAATTTGGCGATACCGGTCTCCCCCACCACTTCGCACTGGATGTCGTAGCCGTACTGGCAGTTCACGAACACTTCCACGTCGATACGCGTGCCCTTGGCGGTTTCCAGCAGCACGATCTGCGGGTCACGCAGGTGAGCCAGGGCCTTGCTGGTCTTGCGTGGGAACACCACCTGCACCGACACGTAGTCGTCGTCGAGCAACCAGCGCAGTACATCCAGCTCGTGGATCAAGGTGTCGGTGATCGCCATGTCGGTCTTGTAGTTTTCACCCACCCTGGGATTGCGGTGTGCACAGTGCAGCATCAGGGGTTCGCCGATCCGGCCGCTGTCGATCACGGCTTTAAGGGCGCGATAGCCCTCGTCGTACGGGCGCATAAAGCCCACCTGCACCAGGCGCTTGCCATGGGCCACTTCGGCTTCGACGATCTTGCGGCAGCCTTCGGCGGTCACCGCCAGCGGCTTTTCGCAGAACACCGGTTTGCCGGCGGCAATCGCCGCGAGCACGAATTCTTCGTGACTCGGCCCCCAGGAGGTCACCAGGATCGCTTCGACCTGGGCCGAGTTGATCAGCGCATGGCCGTCGGGGTACACCTCGGCGGCCAACTGCAAGTCGGCAACTACCTTGGCGGCCTGGTCCAGATTGATGTCGGTCACCGCCACCACCTGGCTATTGAGCAAGGTCTGGCTGCAACGACGGATATGGTCGCGGCCGATGGCGCCGGTCCCGATAACACCTAGCTTCAAAGACATACACACACTCCTCTTGTTATTAGTACTGCCGGGCCTTGGCCAGGTGCTCGTTGAGTTTCTTCGCTGCCGCGTTCGTGCGTTCGCTGGTGGACACCTGCGCCACTCCCACCCGCCACCAGGACAGGTAGCCGTGAACCATGGTCTTGGGCAGTACCTTGATATCGATCAGGGTCGAGACGGCTTGCGTGCGCGCATCGGCCAGGGCCGCTTCAAGCTGCTCCACAGTGCTGACCTTGTAGGTCTTGCAGCCATAGGCCGCCGCGCTCATGGCGAAATCCACCGGTACCAGGCTGCCGTCAAGCTTGCCGCTCTCGGGGTTGCGGTAGCGGAACTCGGTGCCGAAGCTGTCCATGCCGTTGCCGATCTGCAGATTGTTGATGCAACCGAAGGCCATGTTGTCCAGCAACACCACGTTGATCTTGCGCCGCTCCTGAATCGAGGTGGCCAGCTCGGAATGCAGCATCATGTAGGAGCCATCGCCGACCAATGCGTAGACCTCCTTGCTCGGCTCGGCGAGCTTCACCCCGAGGGCGGCGTTGATCTCATAGCCCATGCATGAGTAGCCGTATTCAACGTGGTAGGTATTCACGCCCTTGCTGCGCCAGGCGCGCTGCAGATCGCCAGGCAGGCTGCCGGCGGCGGCGACGATGATCGCGTCGTCGGCCAGGCTTGCATTGAGCACGCCGAGCACACGGCTCTGGGTCAGGCAGGAGCCGGTCAGCTCGATAAATTCGCGCAGTACGGCGCGGTCCAGACGGTCATCGACCTCGGGCACAAAGCCATCGCCGTGGTACTCCACCTGATGCACGCGCTCGACTTCGGCGTCCAGTTGCGCCTTGGCGGCGGCAATCTGCTCGCCCCAACCTGCGCGGTAGTCACCGAGGGCATCGGCCAGCGCCTCGAGGGCGACCTTGGCGTCGGCCACAACTTGCACGCCGTCGAGTTTCAACGCATCGCAGGGGCTGATATTCAGGTTCAGAAATTGCACCTCGGCATGCTTGAACAGCGATTTGGACGAGGTGGTGAAGTCGGTGTAGCGGGTGCCGATACCGATGATCAGGTCCGCTTCAGGCGCCAGCAGGTTGGCCGCCAGGCAACCGGTTTCGCCGATGCCACCGACGTTAAGCCGGTGCCCGGACACGATTGCGCTCTTGCCCGCCTGGGTCTCGGCGAAGGGAATGTCGAAGCGCTCGGCAAAGGCTTGCAGCGCGGCATTCGCGCCGGCGTACTTGACCCCGCCGCCGCAGATGATCAGCGGTTTGCGCTTGCCCCGCATAACCTCCAACGCATCGCCGATCATCGCGGCGGTGGCCGGACGGCGGTCGATACGGTGCACGCGCTTTTGCAGGAAGTAGTCGGGATAATCCCAGGCCTCGGCCTGCACATCCTGGGGCAGCGCCAGGGTCACCGCGCCGGTTTCGGCGGGGTCGGTGAGCACGCGCATGGCATGAATTGCCGCCGTCATCAATTGCTCGGGGCGGTTGATGCGATCCCAGTACTTGCTCACGGAGCGGAACGCATCGTTGGTGCTGATGCTCAGGTCGTGGAACTGCTCGATCTGTTGCAGCACCGGGTCGGGCTGGCGACTGGCGTACACATCGCCCGGCAACAGCAGCAACGGAATACGGTTGGCCGTGGCAGTCGCCGCAGCGGTGAGCATGTTCGCCGCGCCGGGCCCGACCGATGCGGTGCACGCGTAGATTTTGCGGCGCAGGTGCTGCTTGGCAAAACCGATGGCGGCATGGGCCATGCCCTGCTCGTTACGGCCCTGATGCACCACCAAATCACCGCTGTCCTGCTCCAGCGCCTGCCCCAGGCCGAGCACATTGCCGTGGCCGAAAATCGTGAACACGCCGGCGACGAACTTGCTCTGCACGCCGTCGACTTCGATGTACTGGTTATCCAAAAACTTCACCAGGGCCTGGGCCATGGTCAATCTTGTTGTGGTCATGTTCGCACCTTGTAGGAATGCAAATCCGTCGGTATCCAATGTGGCACGCGCTCGCTCGCGCCAACCCGTCTAAAGATCCAGCAGCCAGCTGTGCTGCGGGTCGTTATGGAAATGCCAGGCGCGCTTGGGGCCCGCCATTACGTTCAGGTAATACGACTCGTAGCCATAGGGCACGCTGACCGGGTGATACCCCTTGGGCACCACCACCAGGTCGCTGTGTTCCACGGCCATGGCCTGGTCGATGCTGCGATCGTCGGTGTACACCCGCTGGAACACAAAGCCTTGGGGCGGGTTGATCTGGTGGTAGTAGGTTTCTTCCAGGAAGCTCTGGTGCGGCAGGTCGTCGGTGTCGTGCTTGTGCGGCGGGTAGCTCGACGAATGCCCCGACGGCGTGCGCACTTCCACCACCAGCAGCGAATGGGCCGGTGCGCTGTCGGGCAGGATGTCGCACACATAGCGGGTGTTGGCGCCTTTACCGCGCACGCTGCGCTTGCAGTCTTCGGGACGGATCAGGCGCGGTTCATAGCCTGGCGCGCCGGGTGCGGCGCACACGGCGATCTGCACATCGCTCAAGGCCGTGACCTGGGCGTCGGTGCCCGGTGGAAGGTACGCGGCGAACGGCGATTTTTCCTCAAACACCGACTGGCGATCACCGAGGTTCTGCCAGTTGAAGCCTTCGCCTTCAATATTCACCCGGCCACTGAGCAGCACCAGGCACAGCTCTTTATCAGCGGCGCTGACCGGCAGGGTTTCGCCCAGGCTCAGGCGGTAGGCAGAGAAGCCTACGTACTCCAGCCGCCCTGCTTCCAGGGCAACCATGGTGTGTCCGCGTTTGCTGCTTTTGACCAACAAGCTCATCACTCAAGTCCTCTCGTCGAGCAGCGCACGCAAGGTGTCGTAGCCCTTTTTCGCATAGATATAGCTGGGCGCCACGGCTGGGTCCTGCTCGGCCTCAACCACCAGCCAGCCCTCATATTTCGCGGCCATCAATGCATCCAGCAGTTCGGCAAAGTCGATATCGCCATCGCCGGGCACGGTGAACGTGCCGTTGACGATGCAGTCGGGGAAGCTCCACATCTGGTTGCGCGCCAGCTGCACCACCGGCTTGCGCACATCTTTGAAATGCACATGGCAAATCCGCGCGATGTGTTTGCGCAGCACTTCGATAGGTTCGCCACCGCCCATATAGCAGTGGCCGGAGTCGAACAGCAGACCGACCTCCGGGCCGGTGCGCTGCATCAGTTGATCGATGTCTTCAGGGGATTCGACATAAGCGCCCATATGGTGGTGGTACGCCAGGCGCACGCCCTGGGACAGGGTGAAGCGCGCCAGTTCGGTAAGTTTGTCGGCGTACTCCTGCCACGCCTGCTCGCTGTGGAATCGCGGGCGTTCGATCAGACGAATGCGCGAGCCCTGGATTGAATCGGCCACCTCGCCGTACACCAGCACCTTGGCGCCGTTTTGTTTGAGCAGCTCGACATGGCCGGCGATGGCCTCGATTTCCTCGGCCACCGAGCGCCGGGCCAGGCGGCTGGAATACCAACCCGACACCAGCGCCAGGTCATAGGGCCGCAGCACATCGCCGACGCCTTTGGCGTCCTTGGGGAACTTGCCGTTGAGTTCGAAGCCTTCGTAGCCGATGTCCTTGCCTTCGCTCAGCGCGGTGCTCAGCGGCGTTTCACCGCCCAGGGCCGGCAGGTCGTCGTTGCTCCAGGAGATCGGGTTGATGCCAATTCGGATTGCGGGCATGGCTGCACCTTTATTATTTTCGGGTATCACTGAGTTCTGCTTTTTGTGGGAGGGAGCTGGCCCCCTCCCACATTGGAATTGCAGCGCACATTCAAAGCGGTGGTCAGGTTCGCGCGCTGCGCCAGGCATTGATCAGTTGTTCGAAGGTCGCCTGCACTTGCTGAATCAGGGTCTCATCATCGATCTCCCCCGCCATCCACAACCGGCTCGGTTCCTGGAAGATCGTGCGGCCCACTGCAAATCCTCGGCACGTCGTGCTCTGACTGGCCTGCTGGAACCCGCTGGCCAAACATTCCGCCGAGGCATTCAAGCCCAGCAGCACCACGCCACGGCAGTACGGGTCGCGCGCCTGGATCAGCTCGTCGAGTTTCTTCCAGTCTTCGGCCGACTGTGCCTCGATCTTCCACCACGCCGGGTAGATGCCCAGGTTGTACAGGCGCTTAAGGCTACGGTAGAGCACATCCGGGTAGGTCGATGGGTGTTCCTTGGGCGGGATGACTTCCAGCAGCAGCTCGTGGCCGCTGACCAGGGACGCGTCGTACACCGCCTTGAGTTGGGCTTCCTGCTCCAGGCGCAGCATGGGTTCATCGTCGGGATGGTATTGCACCAGGCACTTGATGATCTGCTCCTGGGGCCAGGCGATCAGGTTGCTGCCGATGGACCGTCCATGCTCGAAGGTCAGCGGCCGCGAGTTCTGCACTTCCACCGGGCGCGCGATCCACCAGCCGCGCCCGCTGGCCGCATTGAGTGCGTCCTGGCCGAAGCGCTGGTCGGCGAGCAGGCCCACATCGGCCTCCACGCCTTGCTCGGCGAGCTTGCGTTCCACGCGCTCGACGGCCTGGATAAACAACTGCTTGATGTCGCTGATGCGCGCCGGGGCCTGGCCGCCGCGCTGGGCCAGGTCCACCAACTGCCAGCGATGGTCGAAGGCGAAGATAAACAGCTGCTTCCACGCCTTACGCGGCACGGTCACGCGGTGCAGGCGCTGCAGGGTCATGTCCTGATCGGGCCGGGTGATCGGCACCGGGCTGCTGAACAGGTAATCCAACTCGGCAGGCGTGGGCATGGCCGGCGCACAGGCATGGCGCGACACCACCAGACCGCCGCAGGCATTGGCCAACTGGCTGCAACGCTCGTCGCTGGCGTCATTCAGCCAACCGCTGAGAAAGCCCGACATAAAAGCATCGCCGGCCCCCAGTACGTTGAGCACTTCTACCCGTACGCCGGGGTAGATCGCACCGTCTTCCAAGCGTGCCGGGATCGCGCCGTGGATCACCGTGCACCCTTGCGGGCCGAGCTTGACCACCAGTGTCGCCGGCGTCAGCCCGCGCACCGTGCGCAGGGCCGTGAGCAAATCCGCACTGCCGCCGGCGATCAAAAACTCTTCTTCGGTGCCGACGATCAGGTCGAAGCGCGGCAGGATGCTTTGCACGTGCTGGCTCACCTTCTGGTCGGCGACAAACCGGGTTTCGCCATCGGCCTTGCCCGCCAGCCCCCACAGCACCGGCCGATAGTCGATGTCGAGTACGCGCTGGACGTTATGTTTGGCCGCGTAGTCCAAGGCCTGGATGCTGGCCTTGTACACGCCGTCGGTGGAGAAATGCGTGCCGGTGATCAACAGCGCCTTGCTGGAAGCGATAAACGCTTCGCTGATGTCTTCGGCGCGCAGGGCCATGTCGGCACAGTTCTCGCGGTAGAACACCAACGGGAAGGTTTCGCGGTCCTTGAGGCCGAGCAGCACCAGCGCGGTGAGGCGTTCCGGGTCGACCTTGATCGCACTGACGTCACAGCCCTCACGGGCCAGGGACTCCACCAGAAAACGCCCCATATGGTCGTCGCCCACGCGGCTGAGCATTGCCGACTTGAGCCCCAGCCGCGCGGTGCCGAAAGCGATATTGGCGGAGGAACCGCCGAGGTACTTGGCGAAGCTGGACACGTCCTCAAGCCGAGCACCGACTTGCTGTGCATAGAGGTCGACGCCCAGGCGCCCGAGGCAAATCAGATCCAATTGACGCCCACTGGCAAAACGAGTCTGGCCCATGCTGGCTCCTATTATTTTTATCAGCCTGCGTTGTGCCGCCGTGGCGACGGCAAACGCTCTTGGTGGAGCAGACTAGAACGTTCGGCGGCACCAATCAATATTTATTCCATAATTATTTTTAGTGGAATATTTTTTCCAATAAGCCGGCATAATGGCACGCCAGCCGCCGTGCATCGTTTCAGCCAGCCCCGCCGGCCGTGATGCCGGGGTATTTTTTTGCGCCTACCCTGTAGACTGGCGCCACCCATCAGCGCACCAGACGAACACGCCAGAAGGATTGCCCATGTCCCGCACCGATCCCGAGACCACCCTGGAAGACACGATCGCCAGCCCTCCGATCAATGCCGAACGCCTGCTGCAGCTGATTACCGACGAATACGAAAGCCTGCCGCGCCAACTCAAACGCATCGCCAGCTACATGAGCCAGCAGAGCGACCGCATCATGGTCGACCGCATCAGCGACATCGCCCGCGAATGCGAAGTGCACCCCTCGGCCATCGTGCGTTTCTCCCAGCGTTTCGGGTTCAGCGGGTTCAGTGAGATGCAGGCGCTGTTCCGCGAGGCCTACACCCACAAGACCACCCCGGTGCAGAACTACCAACAGCGCATCCGTAGCATGATCGCGAACAAATCGCAGAAGGCCAGTGGTGGCGACCTGGCACGTGAGTGCGTCAACGCCACCCTCTCCGGCATCGAGCGCCTGGGGCTGGAGCTCGATGACGCCATGTTCGAAAAAGCCGTGGACCTGGTGGTCAATGCCGACAACATCTACGTGGTCGGCGTGCGCCGCTCCTTTGCCGTGGCCGACTACCTGGTCTACAACCTGCAGCACACCAACAAGCGCATCCACCTGATCTCCGGCCTGGGCGGCAGCTACCGCGAGCAGATGCGCAGCGTGCGCGCCAATGACCTGGTGATCGCCATCAGCTTTACGCCCTACGGCAAAGAGACCCAGCACTGCCTGCGCATCGCCCAGCACCATCAGGCCAAGACCCTGATCATCACCGACAGCAACCTGTCGCCCCTGGCCAAGCGGGCCAACGCGGTGCTGCTGGTGAACGAGGGGTCTTCGTTTGCGTTCCGCTCATTGAGCGCCACGCTGTGCCTGTGCCAGGCATTGTTTATTGCGGTGGCGTATCGCCTGGAATTGAAAGTGGATGAGATTCACGAGCAGGTCGGGTTCGAGGATTGACCCCACGACCTGTCACTGCTCACTGAAACAACGCCGCCAGTGCCCGGCCGTGGTAACGGATCTGCGCCAAGGTCAGCGCGGTGTAGCCAATGATCACCGCTGGCGGCAACCTCGCCTCATGGCAGAACGCGCCCAGCGGCTGCAACGTCAGCCCGGCAGATGCCGCCCGGGCGCAGAAGTCCGCTTCTTTAACCCCTGCCGGCAGCCACAGCACAAAATGCAGCCCGGCCTGCTGGCCACTCACGACGGCATGCCCGCCGAGGCATTCGAGCAGCGCATCGCGACGGGCCAGATACGCCTGGCGTGAAGCGCGTAAATGACGCACAAACGCCCCGCTGCCAAGTAACTCCACCAAGCCCAATTGATCACTGGCGCCGACCGAATGCCCGGTGAGGTGCAGGGTGCGCAGCAACGCCCGGCGCAGCGTCTTGGGCACCACCATAAAGCCCACTCGCAGACCGGGAAACAGGTTCTTGTTGAAGCTGCCGCAGTAGATCACCCGGTCATCGGCGTCCAGGGCTTTCAGGGCGGCCAGCGGCGCGCTCTGGTAGTTATATTCGCTGTCGTAGTCATCCTCCACCACCCATGCCTGCGCGCGTGCGGCCCAGTCCAGCAAAGCCAGGCGGCGCGATACCGACAGGGTCATGCCCAGCGGTGCCTGGTGCGCCGGGGTCACGTAGACCAGGCGGGCCGCATCGGGGAGCCGGGAGGTGTCGAGCCCGTCCGCGCCGACCGGCACCGCCTGCACCTGAGCGCCGCACAGTTCGAACAAGCGTCGTGCCGGTGGGTAGCCAGGGTCTTCGAGACAGGCCGTGTCGCCGGGCTTGAGCAGGGTGCGCGCAATCAAATCGAGGGCATGCCGAATGCCGGTGGTAACAACCACTTCATCCGCCTCGCACTGCAGGCCGCGATATCGGCGCAGGTAGTCGGCGATCCGGGCGCGCAGTTCCGGCACGCCCGCCGGATGGGATGCCTCCAGCGCGCCTGGCCCTGCCGCGAGCAGCCCACGGGACAGGCAGCGGGCCCAGGTCTTGAGGTCGAACAGACCGGCGTCCGGGCGCCGTGCGACAAAAGGCACATGGCTTTGCACACCCGCGTACGGGCGGTCCGGCTCGACCGGGCGACGCGGCGTCTGGCGTGCGTTCGGCGCCGCGATAAAGTGTTCGGGGATGACCGCGCAGACGCGCGTGCCGGAGCCCGCAATGCGTTGCACATACCCCTCTTCCTGCAAGCGCTCGTAAGCCGTTTCCAACGTGCCGCGCGACACCTGCCAACGTTCGGCCAGGCTGCGCGTGGACGGCAAACGGCTGCCTCCCGGCAATTGCCGGTTGAGAATCGCGCCGCGCAATGCCTCGTACGCGCCCTGCTGTTTGCCCGCATCCAGCGTGTCGGGGCGCGGCAGGTCAAGGGCGGATGCAGTTTTACCTCGGCTCATAGTGGTCCATTCGTTTTCGGCATAAGTGGCTCACAGGATTAAACCACAAAGCCGCTAGAGTGCCGGTTCCACTTCTTGCCAAGAGCTTGCCCATGACTCAACGTGCCCTTTCCCTGGGATCCTGGCTGGTGCTGCTGACCGTATTGATCGGACTGCCGCTCGTCGCACTGGACATGCACCTGCCGGCACTGCCGGCCATGGCCGACTACTTCCAGGCCAGCGACAGTCAGCTGCAATTGACCCTCACGCTGTATACCCTCGGCTCGGCGATTTCGCTGCTGATCAGCGGCCCGCTGACTGACCGCTTCGGCCGTCGCCCGGTGTTACTGGCGGGATTGGCGCTGTATGGGCTGGCCACCTTGGCCTGCGCCTTGGCCGACAGCCTCGGCGTGCTGATTATCGCGCGACTGTTCCAAGCCCTGGGCGGCTGCTGCACCACGGTGATCGGGCGGGTGATCGTGCGCGATCACTTCGAGCGCGACGAACAGGCACGCCTGCTGGGATTAATCTCCATGGCGATGGCGGTATCGCCCATGGCCGCGCCAGTCTTGGGCAGCCTGTTGCTGCCAATGATTGGATGGCGGGGCTTGTTTCTGCTGTTGGGCGCGATTGGCGTGGTGTTGTATGGGGTGGTCCATCGGCGCCTGCCGGAAACCCGCCCGACGCAAGTGGCGGCGACAGCGCCGGGCAATCTGTTGCACCTGTATGGGCGGTTGCTGGGCGACCGCTACTTCCTGCGCTACGCGCTGGCCATCGGCTGCGTATACAGCACCTATTTTCCCTTTATCAGTGAGTCATCGGCGCTGCTGCAACGGGGCTTTGGCTTGTCCGCCACGGCTTACGCGCTGGTGTTCGCGGCAACCATCAGCGGCTATATGCTGGGGGCGAATCTGTTTCGTCGGCTGGTGCTGCGCTTTGAAGCGGATCGATTGATCAGCGCAGCCATCGCACTGAACGTGGTCGGCAGCCTTCTGCTCGCTGCGGGCACGGCCGCCTGGGCGCAGCAATGGCTGGCGATCGTACTGCCGATGGTGGTGATCATGGTGTCGGTGGGGATGGTGATTCCGGCGTGCCAGTTGTCGGTGTTGCAACCTTATGGCGCAATTGCCGGCACGGCCTCGGGGCTGTTCTTCTTCATCCAGATGTTCCTCACTGCGGTGAGCAGTTGGGTCACCGGTGTGTTATCGGACGGCACATCGCAGCCGTTGCTGATCATGACGGGTGTGGCCAGCACCTTGCTGGTGGCGACCTGGCTGACGCTCCACCCAAAGCAAAGTGGGAGGGCGCAAGCGCCCTCCCACGAGGTTCCGAGCAGTACTCGGGTTTAGTGCATGAAGATCGCGATCAGAATGATGACCGGGATAGGCACGCCGAGGAACCACAGCAGTAATGAGCGCATTGTTTTCTCCTTGAATTAACGGACGTAATGTTCGGTTTCGACATACACCACGGCATCCCGACGACGACCGCCGAAGGTCGCAGCGAAGCTGGCAAAGAAGGCGCCGATCAGCAGCGCGACAAACATCCACAGCGCGGTCCAGGCAGCGACTTTGGCGGCGGTGTCAGCGGCTTGTTTGGCTTTGAGCTTGGCGTCCTCGACGGCTTTACGGGCATCGCCGTAGACCTTGTCGATGCGCGCTTCGGCGTCGGCCTGGCTGAGGTTGGTGCGCTGGCTGATCAACTGGGCCAGGTAGGTACGGTCTTCAGCAGCCAGTTGACCGTCATTGCTCAGGGTGCGGGCAAAAATGCGCGCAACCACGGCATGGGCGGCGTCATCGCTGACTGCGGCTGGGCGGTCATCGCGGAACAGGCTGTCGACGTAATAACCGAAGTCATCACCCTTGACGCTCTGTGCTGTGCTGCCGGCGGCTTGCACCGCACCCGAGGCGACACTGGCGCTGGCCTGCACGCCGCCACCGACCACACTGCTGACCGAACTGACCACCAGGGTCGCGGTGATCAACGTGGCCACGGCCCAGGCCAGGAAGCCATGGGCGGTGTCGCGGAAATACACTTCATCGCCATGCATATTGGCCCACTTCACGCGCAGACGGCCGGCAATGTAACCGCCCAAGCCGGCGGCGACGATCTGGGTAAATGCCAGCCAGACAATCGTGGATATACCCAGCCCTTTGGCGCTCACACCACTGTTGGCCCACGGCGACACGGCCGAAAAGCCCAGGCCAAAGCCCAGCAGCACCAGGATCAGCGAGAGTGCGGCCGCCGCAGCGGCCCCGGCAAAAATCGCCCCCCAGGAAACCCCGGAGCGCGCGCTCGATTCTTGCAGCGTGGTTGAAGGTGTGATCATTGTTGTTTTGCTCCCGGCAGGAAAAATAGTGTTACAAGTCTCAAAAGGGACAGTGCAGGCAGCGTGCCAGTCGGCATAAAAATAAAAAACCTTTATTTTCAATATGTTAGATAAGTTGAACTTCCTAAGACCATGCAACTTGCAAGAACCTGGCAATCAGAGCGGGCGTATTGCATTCCAATATGGGAGGGGGGTGTCGGATTTGCCTCCATGAAGTTTTATTTAGGAAGCGTTCAGCCAATTGTTGGCAAAATGCACCTCTTCTAGTGTGAATCGCTCGCCAGGTATGCCTATGACCCGCATTTTGACCATCGAGGATGACGCCGTAACGGCCCGCGAGATTGTCGCCGAGCTGAGTAGCCATGGACTGGAGGTTGATTGGGTGGACAACGGCCGCGAAGGCCTGGTCCGCGCCGTGAGTGGTGATTACGACCTGATCACCCTGGACCGCATGCTGCCGGAACTGGATGGCCTGGCCATCGTCACCACCCTGCGCACCATTGGAGTATCGACGCCGATCCTGATGATCAGCGCCCTCTCCGACGTCGATGAACGCGTGCGCGGCCTGCGCGCCGGTGGCGATGACTACCTGACCAAGCCGTTCGCTTCCGATGAAATGGCCGCACGTGTAGAAGTGCTGCTGCGCCGCAAAAGTACGGTCAAGGAATTCGAGACCGCCTTGCGCGTGGCCGACCTGGAGTTGAACCTGATCAGCCGCGAAGCCACTCGCGCCGATCAGCCGCTCACCCTGCTGCCCACCGAATACAAACTGCTGGAATTTTTGATGCGCAACACCGGGCAGATCCTGTCGCGGATGATGATCTTCGAGGAAGTCTGGGGCTATCACTTCGACCCCGGCACCAACCTGATCGATGTGCACATCGGACGCCTGCGCAAGAAAATCGACCCACCGGGCCTCACACCGCTGATCCGCACGGTACGAGGTTCCGGTTATGTCATTGCTGAACCCCTCTAAGGGCTGGCGCTCATCCAGCAGCCGCCTGCTGGCACTGTACAGCTCGCTGTTCGTGGCCTGGAGCTGCATCCTGATGGGGGTGCTGTACTTCGAAGTGTCGGGTTACCTGGGGGATTTGTCGCGCCACTCGCTGTTGCAGCGCCAGCACCTCTTTCAACGTTTCGACGGTGAGGAACTGGTGGAGGCGCTGACCACCAGCATGACCTTCGATATGAAGGGCGTTGACGCCTACGGCCTGTTCGACGAACAGTTCCGCCCGTTGAACGGACCGATCCGCGCAATTCCGCCGGACCTGCCTCTGGACGGCAAGATCCACGCCCTGACCAATTGCGTGGACTCCGACGATCCCAAATTGCCCAAGGACAGCTGCGATGCCGTCGCCACCCACACCGGCGATGGCCGCTGGCTGGTACTGGTGCGCGCCAACGGTTCGCTGTTCGGCGTGACGCGAATCATCTGGCATGCGCTGCTCTGGGCACTCTCGCTGACCATCATTCCCGGTGTCGCGGGCTGGCACTTGCTGCGCCGTCGTCCGCTGCGACGCATTCGCGGGATCCAGGCCAGCGCCGAAGCTATCGTCGCCGGCGACCTCACCCATCGCCTGCCGCTGTCCAACCGACGCGACGAATTGGACATGCTCGCGGCCATCGTCAACGCCATGCTCGACCGCATCGAAAAGTTGATGAACGAGGTCAAGGGCGTGTGCGACAACATTGCCCATGATCTGCGCACCCCACTGACGCGCCTGCGCGCGCAGTTGTATCGCATCCGGCAGGAGGCCGAGCAGGACTCGGGCTACGCGGTAAAACTGGATGACGCGATTGCCGAAACCGACACCCTGATGGCGCGTTTTCGCGGGCTGTTGCGTATTTCGGAACTGGAAGACCACCAGCGCCGTTCAGGCTTCCTGGTGATGGACCCGCTGCCGCTGCTGAGGGAATTGCACGATTTCTATCTGCCGCTGGCCGAGGAAGGCGAACTGCAACTGGTGCTCGACATGCCACCCTCCCTGCCGTGGATCACCGGCGACCGCGCGCTGCTGTTTGAAGCCGTGGCGAACTTATTGAGCAATTCGATCAAGTTCACCCCGCCGGGCGGCGAAGTCATTTTGCGCGGGCTCAACGACGCGGGCAGCACCCGTATCGAAGTGCACGACTCGGGGCCAGGCATACCGGCGGCCGAGCGTGCCGCAGTGTTCCAGCGTTTTTACCGCGTGGACGAAAGCGACCAGCCCGGTGGGTTCGGGCTGGGGTTGTCGATTGTCGCGGCGATCATCAACCTGCATGGCTTCAAGCTGGAGGTAGGCAGCAGCGCCCGGGGCGGCGCGCGGCTGATCCTGGAGTGTCGCCAGCAACTGATGCCCGAATGAGCGAGTGGGGCCTGCTGCGACTCAGGCCTTGAAGTTGGCGCGCAGCGCTTCGACCCCACCCTTGTAGACACCGGCGAACAGCTCCTCCACCGCCTCGTCCGTGGTGCCCGCCGCCGGTGTGAACACGCCCGACCACGTCACCTTCGTCGACGCGTCAGTCAAGGCTTCCACCTGCAACGTCGCCAGGTAAGCGCTCACCGGAAACGGCGATTGCTCGATGGTGTAGCTGTAGGCACGCGAAACGTTATCGAACGTCTGCAACCGCTCGACGATCACGCCACCGTCGGCGGTTGTCAGATGGCGCAGGCGGCCACCTTCGCCGGGCTCGCTCTTGGCAATCAGCGGCAACCAGTCCGGCAGGCTGTTGAAGCCGCCGACCAATTGCCAGACCTGATCGGCCGATACCGGGATTTCTATTACTGCGGATGCGGTTGGCACGGTCAATCTCCAGAAGTCATGGAAAACGTCGCCCAGACTGCCACGCCTGGCGCGTCATTGCATCCCTTCTGAATGCTCGGATAAGGGGGTGACTGACGCCTCGCAATCGGGGGCAAGCCCCCTCCCACACAGTCAGTACTGTGGGAGGGGGTTTGCCCCCGATTGCAGTGGGTCAGGCCCCACGGATCTCAGCTCAATGGCGCTTGAGGAACGCCAGCATCAACGGGTTAACCTGCTCCGCCGCCTCCAACTGCACCATATGCCCCTGCCCCGGCAGGATTTCCACCTGGGCCTCCAGCCCTTGGGCATGAGCGGCCGGGATAATGGCGTCGTCGCTGCCCCAGATCACCAGGCTCGGCTGTCGACCGACAACATGGCGCACATCCACCTTCTGTCGTCCGCCCTCGAACAGCGCCCCATTGAGCTGGCGCAACGCCTGATCCACGCCCTCCAACCGTTTGAACTTGAGCATGTCCTCCAGCATCTGCCGCGTCACCAGCGCCGGATCGCTAAACAACTGCACCAGCTGCGGCTTGAGGGCGTTGCGATTGTTAGCGTCGGCAAACCCTTGCAGATAATCGCCATTGATATCGGCACCCAGGCCGGCGCTGGCGATCAGGGTCAGCGAGACCACGCGCGCGGGCGCCTGCTCGGCAACGGTCAGGGCCACCAGCCCGCCCATGGAATGGCCGGCCAGGTGCACGCGCTCCACGTGCAGATGATCGAGCAGGCCCAGTACCGCCTGTGCCAACTCCGAGGCGTCGCCGCTGCGCAGCGTCTTGCCCGACTCGCCATGCCCCGGCAGGTCGAGCGCGATCACACGGCGGTCGGCGGCCAGGGCCGGTTGGTTGAACAGCCAGTTGTTCAAGTCGCCGCCAAAGCCATGCACCAGCACCAGCGGCGTGCCGCCTTCGCCGAGGTCCAGGTAACGCAGCAAGCGCCCGCCCACCTCGACTTTCTGCGCACTCGGCCCCGCCGTTTCGGCCTCGGCGGCACTGGACACGAACCCGGCCTGGAAGCGTTCGATTACCGCGTCGATCTCGGCGTCGCTGGCCTCACCTTCCACCACAATCCCCAGCAAGGCGCCGACCGGCAGGGTTTCATCGCTCTGCGCCAGCACTCGGCGCAACACGCCACTGAACGGCGCCTCGACGCTGCTGGAAATTTTGTCGGTCTCCACATCCAGCACTTCTTCGCCCTTCTCCACCCGCTCGCCCGGCTGCTTGAGCCAGGTGTCGATACGGCCCTCAGTCATCGATAGCCCCCACTTGGGCATGGTCAAGGTATGGATCATGCGGCGTTCCTCTTGTCGGCGATCTTCAGCACGGCGGCTTCGATCCTGGCGGCGTCGGGGATGTACAGGTCTTCCAGCGCATCGGAAAACGGCACCGGCGTATGGGGCGCGGTGACCATTTCGATGGGCGCGCGCAGTGCGGCGAATGCGCGCTGCGCCACCAGGGCGCTGATGTCGGTGGCAATCGAGCAGCGCGGGTTGGACTCATCGATCACCACCAGGCGCCCGGTTTTCTCCACGCTTTCCAGGATGCTGTCCTCATCCAGTGGGCTGGTGGTGCGCAGGTCCAACACTTCGCAGTCGATGCCTTGGCGTGCCAGGTTGGCGGCGGCGTCGAGGGCGATATGCACCATGCGCCCGTAAGTTACCAGGGTCACGTCGCGGCCTTCGCGCACAAAGTTGGCCTCGCCGAACGGCACGGTATACAGCTCTTCGGGCACGTCGCCTTGCAGGCTGTAGAGCATTTTGTGTTCGAGGAAGATCACCGGGTCGTTATCGCGGATCGCCTGGATCAGCATGCCCTTGGCATCATAGGGCGTGGCCGGGCACACCACTTTCAGGCCGGGAATGTGGGTCCACATCGAGGTGAGCATCTGCGAGTGCTGGGCGGCGGCGCGCAGGCCGGCGCCGTACATGGCGCGGATCACCAGCGGTGTGGTGGTCTTGCCACCGAACATATAGCGAAACTTGGCAGCCTGGTTGAGCAACTGGTCAAGGCAACAGCCGATAAAGTCGACGAACATCAGTTCGCACACCGGGCGCATGCCCCGGGTGGCGGCGCCCACGGCCATGCCCACGTAGCCGACCTCGGACAACGGCGCATCCAGCACGCGCTCGGGGAACTCCGGGTACAGGCCTTTGGTGACGCCGAGCACGCCGCCCCAGGCGTCCTGTTCGCCGGGCGACCCGGTGCCGCCGGACACATCCTGGCCGATGATGAACACGCTCTGGTCGCGGCGCATCTCCTGGGCCAGGGCTTCGTTGATTGCCTGCTGATAGCTGATTTTGCGAGCCATGAAATTCTCTCCGGGTCTTGTTGTTATTAGCGGTAGGCGACGTAGACATCGCTGAGCAGATCGGCCGCCTGGGGCTTGGGATCGGACTTGGCCAGGCGCACGGCATCTTCGATCAACTGTGCGACCTCGCCGTCGATACGCTCGAATTGCGCGGCGTCCAACCAGCCTTCGACCTGGCAACGCTGGCGGAACAGCACCAGGCAATCCTGGGTTTCGCGCAGGTTCTTCACTTCATCCACACCGCGATAGGTTTGGGCATCGCCTTCGAAGTGGCCGTAGAAACGGCTCAACTTGACCTCCACCAGCGTCGGCCCTTCGCCGTTGCGTGCACGCTCTACGGCCACGCCCAGCGCCGCGTGCACGGCGAAGAAATCGTTGCCATCGACGATCACCCCCGGCATGCCAAATCCCACGGCGCGCTCGGCGATGTCCTTGCACGCCACCGACCAGCCGGAACCGGTGGCTTCGGCATAGCCGTTGTTTTCGGCGACGAACAGACAGGGCAATTTCATGATCGAGGCCAGGTTCATCGCCTCGAACACCGCGCCCTCGTTGGAGCCGCCATCGCCAAAAAATGCCACGGCCACGCCCTGGCTGCCCTTGAGCCTGGCGGCCAACGCCGCACCGGCCGCCAACGGTGCGCCGGCACCGACGATGCCATTGGCGCCGAGCATGCCTTTCTCCTGATCGGCGATGTGCATGGAGCCGCCCTTACCGCCGCAGACGCCGGTTTTCTTGCCGTAGATCTCGGCCATCATGCCGAACACATCCACCCCCTTGGCGATGCAATGACCGTGGCCACGGTGGTTGGAGGCGATGCAATCGTCATCGTTAAGATGGGCCATGACCCCGGCGGCACTGGCTTCCTGGCCGGCATACAAATGCACGAAGCCGGGAATCTCGCCGGTGGCGAATTCCACATGCAGGCGTTCTTCGAAATCACGGATGGTGCGCATCACAGTGTAGGCATGCAGCAATTGATCGGTGGACAGGTGGGTGGACATCTTGTTGTTCTCCAGGTTGTCTCGACACACAAAAGGCTGGCGTCGACCAGCTACAGGCCACTCAGCACAGCCTGTGCCATAACCGCCAGGAACCTGGCAAAGCGTTGATCCAGAGCAGTGCCGCCCCCTTGTACGTGCGCACTCAATACACTCGGAATGAGACGTTGCAGCGCAGCTTGCCGATGGCGTCTCAAGGCAAATGAGACGCTGCGTCTCAGCGTCGGCAGTTGGTCAGCCCGCCCTTGTCCACCCGCGCGCGCAGGCGCTTAATGGCGGGCATAACAACAAAGCTCGAGAACCGGAGGCCCTATGCTCGCCGCGAACTCCAGGGAGCACGTCGACTGCGTCAGTCGCGTGGTCCGCAATGCCGATCGCCTGCCCCAGGCACCGGTGCCCGCATTGATTTTCGATTCCTGGCGCCGCTCCATGGAACAACACCACCTGGACCCAGGCTCCCTGCAGGGCCCCCGTATCCTCAGCGAACCCTTGCTCAAGGAATGCCGCGAACGCGCCGAGCTGTTCATGCGCATCGCCAGCGAAGAAGTCGGGCAACTGCACCATCGCGTGCGTCATGCCGACTACTGCGTGATGCTTACCGACGCCCAGGGCCAGACCCTCGACCACCGCGTAGACAGCAGCATTCGCAGCGACTGTCGCAAGGCCGGTCTGTACCTGGGCACCTGCTGGTCGGAAGCCGAAGAAGGCACCTGCGGCGTGGCCACGGTATTGACCAGCAAGGCAGCGGTGACCGTGCACAAACGCGATCACTTTCGCGCGGCGTTCATCGGCCTGACCTGCTCCGCCGCGCCGATCTTCGATCCGCAGGGCAATCTGCTGGGGGTGATGGACGCCTCGGCGCTCAAGTCGCCGGATGACCGGCGTAGCCAGCACCTGGTGCGCCAGATGGTGGCCCAGAGCGCCCAGGCCATCGAGAATGCGTTCTTCATGCACAGCGCCCGCCAGCATTGGGTGCTGCAGGCGCACAGCACACCGGGCTATGTGGACAGCCAGCCCGACCTGCTGCTGGCCTGGGACCAGGACGGGTGCCTGCAGGCCCTCAACAGCAAGGCACGCCAGGCCCTGCGTCGACGCTTCGGCCAGGTGCCGACGCATATCGGTGAAGTATTCGACTTGGATGCCTTGCGTGCGGTGACCGACCAGCGTGCCCAACAGTTGCACTGGCTGGGCGAACCCGGCGCGCTGCATGTGCGGGTCAACACGCCCCAACGTTGTTCGCGCACGCGCGCGGCGCCGAGCCATCAGGTCGACCCCCGTGTGGAAGAACACCTGCGCCTGGCCGTACGGGTCAAGGACCGCAACCTGCCGGTGCTGGTGCAAGGCGAAACCGGTGCCGGCAAGGAAGTCTTCGCGCGCCAGTTGCATGAACGCAGTGCGCGCCGCCAGGGCCCATTCGTGGCGGTGAACTGCGCGGCGATCCCGGAAAACCTGATTGAAAGCGAGCTGTTCGGCTATGTGGCAGGGGCGTTTACCGGTGCCTCCAGCAAAGGCATGCCCGGCCTGTTGGTGCAGGCCGACGGCGGCACGCTGTTCCTCGATGAGATCGGCGACATGCCGCTGGCGTTGCAGACCCGCCTGTTGCGGGTCATGGCCGAGGGTGAAGTGGCGCCCCTGGGCGCGGCCAGAACCCGCACGGTGGATATCCAGGTGATCTGCGCCAGCCACCGCGATCTGGCGGCGCTGGTAAGCGAGGGGCGCTTTCGCGAAGACTTGTACTTTCGCCTCGGCTGCGCCCGGGTCAGCCTGCCGCCGTTGCGCGATCGCACCGACAAACTGGCCCTGATCCACCGCCTGCTGGAGCAGGAATCACAGCGCGGCACGGTCGCACTGGGCATCAGCCAGGCGGCGCTTGAAGTGTTGTTGAGCCATGGCTGGCCCGGCAATGTGAGGCAACTGCGGCATGTGCTGGCGTATGCCTGCGCGGTGTGCGACGGCCAAACCCTGCAACTGGCGGATCTGCCGGTGGAAGTGCGCGGCGAACAGGTCGCGGCGCCGACCGAACAGAGCGCCAGCCCGGAACGGCAAGTGGTACTGGATGCGCTGATCCGGCATCGCTGGAAACCAACACCGACCGCCCAGGCGCTGGGCATTTCCAGAGCCACCCTGTACCGCCGAGTCAACCAACTGGGCATCGATATGCCCGGCAAGGCTTCCCTGACACAGTGAGGTCGCTCATAGCGGCGTGTCAGTGACACACATGTTGCCTGAGCGAAAGCTATCGGGGGCAAGCCCCCTCCCACAGTGGGACCTCGCTGTCGCAGGTAATGTGGGAGGGGGCTTGCCCCCGATGGCGGTGGGTCAGCGAAAAAAATACTAACTGAACCACCACCAACGCACGCTTTGCGAGATCAGCGGTAGACCAACCCACCATCGATCAAGGGCGACTGCCCCGTCATGTAGTCCGCATCCGGCCCCGCCAGGAACGCCACCAGCCCCGCCACATCCTCCGGGGTTTCGGCGCGGCCCAGGGCGATGCCGTCCACGTATTGCTTGTAGGTCGCGCCCACCTCGGCCCCAGTGATCTCAGCCATGCGCTTGTCGATCTCCACCCACATATCGGTGCCCACGACGCCCGGGCAGTAGGCATTGACGGTGATCCCCGCGCTGGCCAGCTCCTTGGCCGCCGCCTGGGTCAGCGCACGCACGGCGAACTTGGTGGCCGAGTACACGCCCAGCAGCGCAAACCCTTCATGGCCGGCGATGGAGCAGGCGTTGATAATCTTGCCCTTGCACCCCAGCGCCTTGAATTTCTTGCCGGCGGCCTGGATGCCCCACAACACGCCCTGCACATTGATACCCAAGGTGCGTTCGACCTGTTCCGGGGTCACCTCCAGCAGTGCATCGATCTGCGCCACCCCGGCGTTGTTGACGATGATGTCGAAGCCGCCCAGGGTCTGGTGCGCATGCTCCACCGCCGCCACAACCTGTTCGCGCTTGGACACATCGGCGATAAACACCGACGCCTTGCGTCCGCTGGCCGTGATTTCGGTGGCCACGGCGGCGAGTTTGGCACCATTGATGTCCACCAGGGCGATATCGGCGCCCTCCTGAGCCAGGCGCAAGGCAATGGCCCGGCCGATGCCCTGCCCGGCGCCGGTGACCAGCGCAACTTTTCCAGCGATACCCATGACGATCTCCTGCAATGATGAAAGAAGCCGTGTCTATCGCAGGTGCAGGCGCGGGCTGTCGAGCCGGCAAGGCTTCGGCGTGGGAGCTGAGACGGGACGTCTCGCTTGTAAAACCGCGCCGTAATGCCTAGCTTATGCGCCCCCTGCCCCGCGCTCTAAGGCCCAGCCCATGGTTTTGCGTTTTCGCCCCGTCGTCACTTCACGTGTTGCCCTCGGCCTGCTGCTCAGCGGCGGCATCGGCAACAGCCTGGCGGCCGCGCTGGAACTGCCGGCGCTGCAGGTACAGGGCGAAGATACGTCCGGCTATCGCGCCGAAACCGCCTCGGTCGGCGGCTTCCATGAAACACCGCTGCTCGACACCGCAGCCTCGGTCAGCGTGTTCAACGCCGCGCTGATCAAGGACCAGCAAGCGCGCCTGCTCAGTGAAGTGCTGCGCAACGATGCGTCGGTGGGCGACAGCTATGCGCCCATCGGCTACTACGAAAACTTCGTGGTGCGCGGTTTTTCGCTGAACGCGGCCAGCAGCTACAAGATCAATGGGCGCACCATCACCGGCGAACAGAACGTCGCCCTGGAAAACAAGCAGCAGGTGGAAGTGCTCAAGGGCCTGGCGGGCTTGCAGAGCGGCATTTCCGAACCCAGCGGCGCGATCAACTATGTCACCAAGCGCCCGGAAGAGGTGCGCTCGGTGACCGTGTCCACCGACGATCGCGGCAGCGGTTACCTGGTCACCGATGTCGGTGGCTGGTTCGGCAGCGAGCAGCAGTTCGGCCTGAGGGCCAACGTCGCTCATGAAGACCTGCATTCCTACGTGGAACACGCCAACGGCCAGCGCGATTTCCTGGCCCTGGCGTTCGACTGGAACATCAGCCCCGACGCCGTGCTGCAACTGGACGCCGAATACCAGAACAAACAACAGCGCTCGGTGCCGGGTTATCAGTTGCTGGGCGGCAGCGCAGTGCCCCATGGGGCCTCGCCGAAGAAACTGCTGGGGCACCAGAGCGGCGCCAAACCGGTGGACATCGATTCGCTGAACCTCAACGGCACGTTCGACTATCGCTTCAACGATCAATGGACAGCCCAGATCAGCGCCGCGCGCAGCAAAGTGGTGATCGATGACTACAGCTCATTTGCCTGGGGTTGCTATTACATCGGCAGCTGCAATGCCAACACCTTCAGCCCCGAAGGCGACTACGACATCTACGACTACCGCAGCCCCGACGACACGCGCCGCGACGACGAGGTGCAGGTCGCCATGACCGGCCGGTTCGACACCGCGGGCCTGGGCCACGAATTGACCTTCGGCACCAGCGCGTTTCGTCGAGTGATCGACCAGCGCAAACCCGTCAACGAGTGGATCGGCAGCGGCAACATCCACCAGGACGCCGCCACCTTCGCGCCGACCGACGTGCCGCTCAACGACAGCCATCGCACCCTCGACAGCCGCCAGTACGGCCTGTTCGTCACGGATCGCCTGCGCTTCAACGAGCAGTGGCAAACGGTCCTCGGCGGGCGTGAAGTGCGCCTCGATGAACAGGCGTTCGACAGCGACGGCAACCCGTCCCGCCACACGCAGCAATACGTGTTTCTACCCCAGGCGGCGCTGATCTATAAGCCGGTGGACAGCGTTTCGCTATACACCCGCTACGGCAAAGGCTTGTCTCTGGGAGGCACCGCGCCATGGTTCGCGACCAATGCCAGTGAGACCCTGGCACCGACCACCTCGCGACAGATCGAGGCCGGCGTCAAATACGACTGGCGCCGCATCAGCTTCGCCGCCGCGCTGTTCCAGACCCGACAGGGCTACCAATACGCCCGACCCGACGGCGCCGGCAGCTTCACCTATGTGCAGCAGGGCGAGCAGAAAAACACCGGGCTGGAAGTGTCGGCCAATGGCTGGGCCACCGACCGTTTGCAGATCGCCACCAGCGTGGCGGCGATTCGTGCACGGGTGAGCGGCAGCGGCACGGCGGCCTATGAAGGGCACCAGGCGATCAACGTGCCCAAGCTGCGCGCCAGCCTATACGCCGACTATGCGCTGCCGTGGGTCAATGGCCTGGCGGTGCTGGGTGGCGTGCAATACAGCGCCAAGAAGTACGCCAACCGCAGCGGCAATGTGCAGGTGGGCGATTACGCGGTGGTCAACGTCGGCAGCCGCTACACCACCCACCTCGACGGTTACGAAACCGTATTGCGCCTGAGCGTCGACAACCTGTTCGACAAACGTTACTGGCGCGATGCCGGCGAGTACCTGGGCGACGACTACCTGTTCCAGGGCGCACCACTGACGGCGCGCCTGAGCGCAACGGTCAATTTCTAAGGCATTACTTGGGCATTTTGCGAAAACCCACGGCAAGGCGGTTCCAACTGTTGATGGCAGCAATGGCCAGGCTCAAATCGACCTGTTCCTGAGCGCTGAATTCGGCCGCCAGCGCGGTGTAGTCCGCATCCGGCGCGTGCGTCTGGCTGAGCAGGGTCAGGCTTTCGGCCCAGGCCAGTGCGGCGCGCTCACGCGGCGTGAAGAACGGCGTCTCGCGCCAGGCCGACAGCGTGTACAGACGCCGCTCGGTCTCACCGCCCTTGCGGGCGTCGGCGGTGTGCATGTCCAGGCAGAAAGCACAGCCGTTGATCTGCGAGACCCGCAGGCGAATCAGTTCCAGCAGCGGCAGTTCGATGGAGAGTCTGCCGACGGCGGTCTCCAGGGCGAGCATGGCCTTCATGGCATCGGGGGACGCGGTGTAGAAATCGGTACGGGTTTGCATGGGGTTCTTCCGAGAATGGGTTGGCGCTCAGGTTAGTCAGGACGTGTGAGCCGTGGAATAGCCAATTCCGGGGAAGAACGGGAGGCCAATGGCCGTGCACCGAAGCCATCAAGGGCCAGCCCTTCCCGCGAGGCTACCGGCTAAACCAGCTCGCGCCGCAAAAACGGTGCCGTCCGACTCTTCTTGTTCTTGGCCACCGTGTGCGGTGTGCCACTGGCCACCACCTGCCCACCCAGGTCCCCTGCGCCCGGCCCGATATCGATCACCCAGTCACTCTGCGCCACTACGCGCATTTCGTGCTCCACCACGATCACCGTATGCCCGGCATCCACCAGTTGGTTGAGCTGGCTGAGCAGGCGATCGACATCCCGTGGATGCAATCCGGTGGTGGGCTCATCCAGCACATACAACGTGGCACCGCGAGCATTGCGTTGCAGTTCGGTGGCCAGTTTGATGCGCTGCGCTTCGCCACCGGACAGTTCGGTGGCCGGTTGGCCCAGGCGCAGGTAACCCAGACCGATATCCCGCAGCACCTGCAACGAGCGCAGCACACCCGGTTGGTCGGCAAACACCTCCACCGCCTGGTCCACCGTCAGCCCCAGTACCTGAGCGATGTTCAGGCCTTGCCACTTGACCGCCAGGGTCTGGGGGTTGTAGCGCGCGCCATGGCAGGTCGGGCACGGTGCGTAAACGCTCGGCATAAAAAGCAATTCGACGCTGACAAAGCCTTCGCCCTCGCAGTTCGGGCAGCGGCCCTTGGCGACGTTGAAGGAGAACTGCCCGGCATCGTAACCGCGCTTCTTCGCCGCCGGCGTGGCGGCAAACAGTTTGCGCACGTTGTCGAACAGCCCGGTGTAGGTCGCCAGGTTGGAGCGCGGCGTGCGGCCGATGGGCTTCTGATCCACCTGCACCAGGCGCCGGATATGTTCCAGCCCGGCGCCGATACGCCCGCCGCTGGTTTGCGGCGCGTCGTCTTCCAGGCTCGGTTCTTCATCGGCTTCCACCACGCGCCCCAGACCGCTACCCACCAGTTCCAGCAATGCCTGGCTGACCAGGCTGGACTTGCCCGAACCGGACACGCCGGTAACGGCGGTAAAACAGCCCAACGGGAAATCGACGTTCAGGTCCTTGAGGTTATTGCGCGTTACGCCCTCCAGCGCCAGCCAGGCGCTGGGCTCACGACGCGCGGCGGCGGCCGGGCGCGGAGCGGCAAACAGGTACTCACGGGTCTGCGACGCCTGCACCTCGGCCAGGCCGGCGGGCGGGCCGCTGTACAGCACTTGCCCGCCCTGCTCGCCGGCAGCCGGGCCGACATCGATCAGCCAGTCGGCGCGGCGCATGGTTTCCAGGTCATGCTCGACCACAAACAATGAATTGCCCGCCGCCTTCAAACGCTCCAATGCGGTAAACAGCGCTTCTCCATCCGCCGGATGCAGCCCGGCCGAAGGCTCGTCCAGCACATAGATCACGCCGAACAATTGCGAGCCCAGTTGAGTGGCCAGGCGCAAACGCTGCAATTCGCCGGACGACAAGCTCGGCGTGCTGCGCTCCAGGGACAGGTAGCCCAGGCCCAGTTCGATCAGCGTGCCGACGCGCTCAAGCAAATCCTCAGCGATACGCTGGGCCGCCAGGCGTTTTTCCACCGACAATTTCATACGGTCCTGCCCCGCCGCCACCGGCCGCAGCAAGTCGGCCAATTGGCTCAACGACAGCTGCGACAACTCACCGATGTCCACCCCGGCGAACTTCACCGACAACGCCGCGCGGTTCAGGCGTTTGCCCTCGCACAGCGGGCAAGGGCTGCCCTGCATAAACTGCGAGACACGCTTTTTCATCAGCGCGCTCTGAGTGTGGCTGAAGGTGTGCAGGATATAGCGCCGCGCGCCGCTGAACGTACCTTGGTAGCTGGGCTCCAGCTTGCGCTTGAGCGCCTCGCGAGTCTGCTCAGGGGTGAAGCCGGCGTACACCGGCACGGTGGGCGTTTCCTCGGTGAAGAGAATCCAGTCGCGCTGCTTTTTCGGCAGGTCGCGCCAAGGAATATCCACGTCGTACCCCAGGGTCACCAGGATGTCGCGCAGGTTCTGGCCCTGCCATGCCAGCGGCCAGGACGCCACCGCGCGCTGCCGGATGCTCAACGACGGATCGGGCACCATCAGCGCCTCGGTCACCTCATACACGCGACCCAGGCCATGGCATTGCGGGCATGCGCCCTGGGGCAGGTTCGGCGAGAAATCCTCGGCATACAGCATGGCCTGCCCCGCCGGGTACTGACCGGCGCGGGAGTACAGCATGCGAATCAGGCTCGACAGGGTGGTCACACTGCCCACCGACGAGCGCGCACTTGGCGTGCCGCGTTGCTGTTGCAGGGCCACGGCCGGCGGCAGGCCTTCGATGCTGTCCACATCCGGCACGCCGACCTGATCGATCAGGCGCCGCGCATACGGCGCCACCGATTCGAAATAGCGACGCTGAGCCTCGGCATACACGGTGGAAAACGCCAGGGACGACTTGCCCGAGCCGGACACGCCGGTGAACACCACCAGGGCATCGCGCGGAATGTCCACATCGACGTTGCGCAGGTTGTGTTCACGGGCGCCGCGCACGCGCACAAAGCCGGCGCGCGGGGACGTGGTCGGCGGGAGGTTGCGTTGTGAGGTCATAGTCAACCTTATCGAGCGGTGAGCACGCTGCGCACCCGTTGCGTCAGGGCTTCGGGGCTGTAGGGCTTGCTCAGTAGATGAATGTCGGGAGTCAGCAGATGGTTGCTGGAGAGAATGTCGCGGGTGTGGCCGGAGGTGAACAACACCGGCACCGGCGGGCTCTGTTCGCGGGCCCACTCGGCCAGGTCGGTGCTTTTGACCCGGCCCGGCATCACCACATCGGTAAAAATCAGCTCCGGCTGCAGGCCCGCTTGTAGCTTGCGCATGGCCTGGTCGCCGTCTTCGGCGGTGAGCACGGTGTAGCCCGATTGTTCGAGCACTTCCACCACGGTCAAGCGCACGCCTTCGTTGTCCTCGACGACCAGAATGGTTTCCTGCCCATATTCGGTGACGAGCGGCTCGGCCGGCACTTCGGCGCATTCCTCGCCCAGGCTGCGCGGAAAATACAACTGCACCACGGTGCCCTTGCCCTCTTCGCTGCACACGTCCACGTGACCGCCGCTCTGGCGCACAAAGCCGAACACCATGCTCAAGCCCAGGCCCGTGCCGTGACCGTCGCGCTTGGTGGTGAAGAAAGGCTCGAACACTTTGGCCTGAATTGCCGGCGACATACCTACCCCGGTATCGGCTACGGACAGACGCACGTATTCACCGGGATTCACGCTTTTGCCCACGCAATCGTCGGGATTGAGGATGATGTTTTCGCCGCTGATGCGAATCACGCCCTCGCCTTTCATCGCATCCCGGGCGTTGATCGCCAGGTTGAGCAAGGCGTTTTCCAGTTGATGGCGGTCGACATGGATGCACCAGGGGTCGCGGGGCAGTTGTACGTCGATATGAATGGTTTCACCGAGGGCGCGCTGCAGCAACTCGCCCAGGGTTTCGTAGATGCGCAGCGGGTTGTACACCGCCGGCGACAGCGGCTGGCGCCGGGCAAACGCGAGCAATTGCGCCGACAGCTTGGCACCACGGTCCACTGCGGCAATCGCGGCGCTGACACGGCGTTGCACATGTACATTGTCCGGTTCATGGCGGGCCAGCAAATGCAGGTTGCCGGAGATCACTTGCAGCAGGTTATTGAAGTCGTGGGCCACGCCGCCGGTGAGGCCGCCAATGGCCTCCAGTTTCTGCGATTGACGCAACTGGTCCTCGGCGGCGGATCGCGCCTGCACTTCAGCGGCCACCCGTTGCTCCAGGTTGTGCGTGAGCTCCTGGCGCACCTGTTCGGATTTGACCAGCTCAGTGGTTTCCACCACGATCGCCAACACCCCGGCCGGTTGCTGGTTATCGCCGGCCACGGGGCTGTAATACAAGTCCAGCCACACGGTCTCCGGCTGGCCGTTGCGCAACAGCACCAGGTCTTTGTTGTTGAACGACAAGGTGCCGCCGGCCAGGCAGGTATCCACCACATGGCGGTTGAAATCCGCCACTTCCGGCCAGCCCAGCTCAACCGGCGTGCCCAACAGATAAGGGTGACGGCCACCGGCAAAGGCCGAGTAACTGTCGTTGTAAATCATGTACCCCGCCCGCCCCCACAGCATCACCATCGGCACGGGGGACGCCAGCATCATTTGCACGGTGCAGGCCAGGCTGGTGGACCATCGATCGATCGGCCCAAGGTCGGTGGTTGACCAGTCAAATGCGCGAATACGCTGGGCCATTTCACCGGCCCAACCTTCACAGCCGTGTGGGTTGGATAAAAATTGCATCGTTCGGCTCTGCGCAGAGAAAGGACGGTCGCAACGGTTGGAGCGCGCCAGGGGCGGATCGTTTCATTTGCATACGTTAGGGGCAATTCGCCGCACACGCTACTTGGCTCAGTGAAAATCCCGGCTGCGTACATCCATGCCATCGAGCAGGGCGGACAGATCGGTCAGCCGCCCGGCGATCAGATGCCGCACCTCGCCCACCGCTTCCCAGCGCCCATCGACCTTGAGCAGGCGCGATCCCACCAGGGCCAGGCGCTGGCGTTCGGCGAGGTCGCGCCAGACCACCACGTTCAGGTTGCCGAATTCATCCTCCAGGGTCACGAATGTCACCCCGCTGGCGGTGCCGGGCCGTTGCCGCCCGGTGACCAGCCCGGCGACGCTGACGTTGCGCCCATGCTCCACGGCCATCAGCTCGCGGGAGCTGCGGCAGCGACGCTGGCGCAGCTCGGCGCGCAGCAACGCCAGCGGATGCGGGCCGAGGGTGGTGCCGAGGGTGGCGTAGTCGGCGTGCAGGTCTTCGCTGACCGTGGGCGCCGGCAATGCCACCGCGGCTTCGTCAGGACTGGGCAGGCCGGCAAACAGCCCCAGTTGTTTATGCACCCCCGCCACCTCCCAGCGTGCGCGGTGGCGATTGCCGGCCAGGGCGCGCAGGGCACCGGCATCGGCGAGCAACGCCTGGGCACGCGAGTCCAGCTCGGCACGCCGGTCCAGGTCGGCGATATCGCTGAATGGCTGCTGCCGGCGCGCCGCTACGATGCGTCGGGCATCCTCTTCGCGAAACCCCGAGATCAAGCGCAGGCCCATGCGAATCGCCGGTTGCGCACCGTCGATGGGCTCCAGGCTGCAATCCCAGTCGCTGGCCTGCACATCCACCGGGCGGACCTGCAAGCGGTGACGCCGCGCATCCTGCAGGATCTGGTCCGGGCTGTAGAACCCCATGGGCCAACTGTTGATCAGCGCGCAGGCAAACGCCGCCGGTTCATGGCATTTGAGCCAGCAACTGGCATAGGTCAGCAAGGCGAAACTGGCCGCGTGGGATTCCGGGAAACCGTAGCTGCCGAAGCCCTTGATCTGCTCGAAAATCTGCGCGGCGAAGGCCTCGGTGTAGCCGTTTTTGAGCATCCCATCGCGCAACCGCTCGCGGTGCGGTTCAAGACCACCGTGGCGTTTCCAGGCGGCCATGGAGCGGCGCAGCTGGTCAGCCTCGCCGGGGCTGTAGTCGGCGGCCACCATGGCGATCTGCATCACCTGCTCCTGGAACAGCGGGATGCCCAGGGTGCGTTCCAACACGGTTTTCAATTGCGGGGATGGATAAGTCGTCGGTTCTTCATTGTTACGCCGCCGCAGGTACGGATGCACCATGCCGCCCTGAATCGGCCCGGGCCGCACAATGGCGACCTCGATCACCAGGTCATAAAAGGCCTTGGGCCGGAGCCGTGGCAGCATGGCCATCTGCGCCCGCGATTCGATCTGGAACACGCCAATGGTGTCGGCCTTGCTGATCATGGCGTAGGTGGCCGGGTCATCCTTGGGGATGCCAGCCAGCGACAGGTCGCGACCGCGATGCTGGCGCAGCAAATCGAAGCAGCGACGGATCGCGCTGAGCATACCCAGGGCAAGAATATCGACCTTGAGCAGGCCCACCGCGTCGAGGTCGTCCTTGTCCCACTGGATGATGGTGCGCTCGGCCATGGCGGCGTTTTCCACCGGCACCAGGGTGTCCAGCGGGTATTCGGAAATCACGAAACCGCCGGGATGCTGGGACAGGTGCCGAGGGAAGCCGATCAGTTGCTGGGTGAGGGTCAACACGCGATGCAGGATCGGCGTGTGCGGGTCGAAGCCTGCTTCACGCAGGCGCTCCAGGGGCGGCGCATCGTCACTCCAGCGCCCGCAGCAATCGGCCAGGGCGTTGATCTGGTCCGGCGGCAGACCCAGGGCCTTGGCCACGTCACGTACCGCGCCGGCGGCGTGATACGTGCTGACCACCGCCGTCAATGCCGCGCGGTGGCGGCCGTAGCGCTGGAACACGTACTGCAGCACTTCTTCGCGGCGTTCGTGTTCGAAGTCCACGTCGATATCCGGCGGTTCATTGCGTTCCTTGGACAGAAAGCGCTCGAACAGCAGGCTGGTCAGGCTCGGGTCGATCTCGGTGATGCCCAGGGCAAAACACACCGCCGAATTGGCCGCCGAACCGCGCCCCTGGCACAGGATCGAACGGCTGCGGGCGAAGCGCACGATGTCATGTACCGTGAGGAAATAGCTTTCGTAGCCCAGATCGCTGATCAGCTCCAGTTCGTGGTCGATCTGCTTTAACGTCTTGGCCTCGACGCCGTGGGGCCAGCGCCGCGCCATGCCTTCTTCGGTGACGGCCCGCAGCCAGGTTTTAGCGGTATACCCCTCGGGCACCAATTCACGCGGGTAGTGGTAGCGCAACTGGCCAAGGTCGAAGGTGCAGCGGCGCGCGATAGCCAGGCTTTCGTCGAGCAGCGCCTGCGGGTACAGCGCGCCGAGGGCATCCAGGCTGCGCAGGTGCCGCTCGCCATTGGGGTGCAGGCGCGTGCCGGCCTCGGCCACGCTGACGTGATGGCGGATGGCAGTCATGGTGTCTTGCAGCGCGCGGCGCCCACGCACATGCATATGCACATCGCCACAGGCCACCGCCGGTATTTGCAGGCTGGCGGCCAGGTTCAGGCGTTGCTGCAAGTGGCGCGTATCGTCCTGGCCGCAATGCAGATGCACCGCCAGCCACAGGCGCTCGGCGAACGTGCGGCGCAGCCATTGGATCGACGCCTGGGTGTCGTCGTCAGCCGCCACCCACAACGCCAGCAGGCCGGGCATCGGTTGATCGAAATCCTCTTGCAGCAGGCGATAACTGCCTTTTTCCACGCGGCGGCGCGCCACGGTGATCAGCCGGCACAGGTGCTGGTAGCCGCTGAGGTCTTGCACCAGCAGCACCAGTTTCGGGCCGTTTTCCAGGCGTACCTCGCTGCCGATAATCAGCGGCAAGTCCACCGCCTTGGCCGCCTGCCAGGCGCGCACGATGCCCGCCAGGCTGCACTCATCGGTGATTGCCAGCGCACTGTAGCCTTGGGCCTTGGCCCGCTCGAACAATTCCAGCGCGCTGGATGCACCGCGCTGGAAACTGAAATTGGACAGGCAATGCAGCTCGGCGTAGCTCATGCGAACCAGCCTTGCAGCCATAAGCCATCGCTCTGCCCCACGTTGCGAAAAGCCCAGCCGCGCTGGCCGGTGCGGGTCTGCACCAGGTAATAATCGCGGCGGATGTCGGCGCCGTCCCACCAACCGGACTCGATGCGCTCCGGGCCCATCAGGATATGCACGCCCTGCTCGGCCAGCGGGCTCGGTTGCGGCAGCAGCCAGCCGGGGCGCTGCACCTTGTTCAAGCCCTGGCAGGCACGCGGGTCGGCCGCCGCTTGCCAGGCACACTCCGGACGATGGTCGGCATGAAAGCGCAGGCCCTGCACGGCGTCATCCCCCAGGCGCGCGCGCAGGCGTTCACGCAATTGCTCCCAGGGCAGGGTTTGTTGCGGGCGCTCGTCGAACAGGTCCTGGCGTTGCGGCACAAATACCGGCAGGTCTTCGGCCAGCAGGCGAAGGCCGCGCACCGGTGCACTGACCTGCACTTGCTCCAGGCGCCCACGGGCCAATTCGAACAACATGCCCGGTTCGCGCTCGGCGCTGAGCAGGCCGACCTTGATCACGCTGTCGGCGGCCTGGGCGTGCTCCAGGTGCAGGTCGAAACGTTGCACGCCACTGTCGCGACCACAGAGGAAGGCGGACAAGTCGGCGGTCAAGCGTCGCAGCGGGAACAGCAGCGCCTGGTGGGAATGCACGTCGAAATTCAGTTCGATGCGCACATCGAACTGGTCCGGCGGCTGGTAAAAGTCCAGTGCCAACGGGCGCCTGCCGCTCAAGGCATCCAGGTGCTGAAGCAGCCCTGCCTCAAACCGACGCGCCAGGGTGTGCCGAGGCAACGCCTGCACGTGGGCCAGGGTGCGCAGGCCCATGCGCGACAATGCGGTGGCTGCCTGTGGCTCCAGGCCCGCGCGGTCGATGGGCACCGGGGCCAGGGCCTGCAGCAAGGCGGCGTCATCGGCCACGGCCAGGCCATCGTAGAGATTGGCCAGCACCCGCGCCGCCGCCGGATTGGGCGCGGCGACGATGCGGTGGCGAAAGCCCAGCTCGGTCAACTCCTTGCGCAGGCGCGCTTCGAACAGCGGCCAGGGCCCGAACAGCCCCAGGCTCGATTCGATTTCAAACAGCAAGGCGCGGGGGTAATACACGCTGACCTGGGAACTGAAACGGTAGGCCCAGGCCGCCAGAAATTGCTGCCAACGCTCAATCTGTACGGGGTCGTATTCGGCGCTGGCAAAGGCTTTGACCAACGCATGGGCCGCCGTCAGGGACTGACCGGGCCGCAAGCCCAACGCACGCGCGGCGGCATTGACGGTTTGCAGCACGCGCCGCTGCGGCGTACCGGCGAGCAAGGCCAGGGGCGCATCCGGCTCGGGGTGCAGGCGCTGCACCCCGTCCAGCGCCAATTGCGGGAAGACAATACACACCCAGCGCATGGCAAGCTCAGTGCCCGGCCAACGCAATCGGCGCCGGATGGGCCAGCCCGCCGCGGCACTTGAGCACGCGCACCTGGGCGGGCCGGGCCTCGACGGCCAGGCGTAACGCGGCAGGCGATGGGTTGATGGCTTCGCCCAGGGCGCGCCAGGCAAAGGCCAGGGTCTGCCCGGTTTCGGCCGCCACCTGCAAACGGCGCAAGGCACGGTCATCGGCCTGATGCGGCCAGCACAACACGGCGCCGCAACTGCCGGAACGCAGGCACTGTTCCACGGCCCACAGCACGTCGCGTTCCTCGGCCTGCACCACTGAGAGCTGACGCACATCCACCCCGGCGTTCTGCCAGGCATGGGGATACGGCGTATAGGGCGGTGCCACCAGCACAATGCGCTCGCCTGCCGCCGATAAGCGCGCCAGGGTCGGCAGCACCAGTTGCAGTTCGCCCACGCCGTCCTTGGCCATCAGGATTTCACTCAAGGCCGACGCCGGCCAGCCGCCGCTGGGCAGCACCGCATCCAGCGCCGCCAGCCCAGTGGGGTGCAGGCTGGCCGGCGGCGCGGCGGGCCGGCCTTTCCAGACGCGGCCGCCATTGAACAGCGCGTCCAGGGCAACCACGGCGCCCATCAGCCTTGCCTCACCAGGCCGCAGAATACGCCTTCGATGGCCAGGTCCTGGTCGGGCCCCACCACGATGGGTTGGTATGCGGGGTTGCGCGGCAACAGACGCACGCTGTCAGCGTTGCGTTCGAACCGCTTGATGGTGACTTCGCCGTCCAGGCGCGCCACCACGATCTGCCCGTTCAAGGCCTCGGCACTGCGCCGCACGCCCACCAGGTCGCCGTCGAGAATGCCGTCTTCAATCATCGAGTCGCCCTGCACCCGCAGCAGGTAATCCGGGATCTTCGCGAAAGTGGCCGGGTCCAGCTGCAGGCGGCTGTGCACCTCGGCGTCGGCGCCGATCGGCAGGCCGGCGGCGACACGCCCAAGCACGGGCACATCCAGCCATTCGGGCCGCGCCGGCTGATTGAGCAGGCGAATGCCACGAGCCTGGTTGGGGTTGACCTCGATAAAGCCGGCGTCGGTCAGCGCCAGCACATGCTTGCGCGCCACGCTGCGCGAGGCAAAACCGAACGCCTCGGCGATCTCGGCGAGGCTGGGGGGCTGGCCTTGCTGCGCGATACGGTCGCGGATAAAGGTCAGGATGGCGGTACGGCGGGGGGTCAGGTCTGTCATGGAGTACATTTGTACTCCTGTGGGAAATTTCTGACAATAGCCGTCAGTCGGGCGCATTCACCTGACGAAAAGTCGATCAGTCCGGTAAGGGAATTACCCGTAGTGGTCGCACAGACTTGTAGGAAAAACTCGAGTAGATCTCTTTGACACACGGCAACGTCTGCAGCACCTCGCGGGCAAATTCGCCAAACGACTCCAAGTCCCTGGCCACCACTTCCAGCAAAAAGTCATAGCGCCCCGACACGTTATGGCACGCCACGATCTCGGGAATTTCGAGCAACCGCTGTTCGAAAGCGCGGGCAATTTCCTGGGTGTGACTTTCCATCATGATGCTGACGAACGCCGTGACTCCATACCCCAGCGCCTTGGGCGACAGGATCGCCTGATAACCACTGATCACCCCGCTCTCCTCCAGGTTTCGCACCCGGCGCCAGCACGGCGAAGTGGTCAGGGACACGCGCTCGGCCAGTTCGGCCACGGTGAGCCGGGCGTTGCTTTGCAAAGCGTTTAACAGGGCTTTATCGGCACGATCGAGTGGAATGGGCATAACTTGCCTCTGAACGTTATTTTTATCGGCATTTCATCCCCATAGACGGGATTTGGCAGCAAACTTTGCAAAGTTCGGCCGTGGTTTTGAGCATAGCATTGTAGGAAACAAGGAGCGCCCGACATGCACAATAAACACAAGACATTCGGCTTTTCCACCCGTTCCATCCATCACGGTTATGACCCCAAGGACCACCATGGGGCACTGGTGCCACCGATCTATCTGTCGGCGACCTTTGCCTTTCCCACCGCCGAATACGGCGCGGCCTGTTTTGCCGGCGACGCCGACGGGCATTTCTATACGCGCATTTCCAACCCCACCCTGGCGTTACTCGAATCACGCATGGCCAGCCTGGAAAACGGTGAAGCAGCAGTGGCGTTCAGCTCGGGCATGGGCGCGATTGCCGCGACGTTCTGGACCCTGTTGCGGCCCGGCGATGAGGTGATCGTCAGCCACGCCCTCTACGGCTGCACCTTCGCTCTGTTGCACCACGGCATCGGCGAGTTCGGCGTCAAGGTGCGCCATGTCGACCTCACCGATCTGGCCGCGCTGCAGGCCGCGATCAGCCCCGCCACGCGCATGATCTATTGCGAAACCCCGGCCAACCCCACCCTGCAACTGGTGGACATTGCCGCCGTGGCCGCCCTCGCCCACCAGCAACCGAATGTGACCGTGGTGGTCGACAACACCTACTGCACCCCTTACCTGCAACGCCCCCTCGAGCTCGGTGCCGATGTGGTGGTGCATTCGGCCACCAAGTACCTCAGCGGCCACGGCGATATCACCGCCGGCATCGCCGTGAGCAACCAGGCCCTGGCCCGGCGCATTCGCCTGCAAGGCCTCAAGGACCTGACCGGCGCCGTGATGTCGCCCCAGGACGCGGCGTTGCTGATGCGCGGCCTCAAGACCCTGGCCCTGCGCATGGACCGCCATTGCAGTAACGCCCAGGCAGTGGCCGAAGCCCTGCAGGCGCACCCGGCCGTGGCGCAGGTGGTTTACCCAGGGCTGGCCTCTTTCCCACAACACGCGTTGGCCGCACGGCAGATGAGCCAGGCCGGCGGCATGATCGCCTTCGAACTCAAGGGCGGCATCGACAGTGGCCGCCGCTTCATGAACGCACTGCAACTGTTCACCCGCGCGGTCAGCCTGGGCGATACCGAGTCGCTGGCCCAGCACCCGGCGAGCATGACCCATTCCACCTACACGCCGCAGGAACGCGCGCAGCACGGTATCAGCGAAGGGCTGGTGCGGTTGTCGGTCGGCCTTGAGGACGTCGCCGACCTGCTGGCGGATGTGCAGCAGGCGCTGGCCAAATGCACCCGCCTGGCATCGCGTTCCAAAGCGATGGCAATGCCTGCAATGAGATAACGCCGGGGCCGCCCGCAACCCTGTCGCGGCACCGGCCCGGTCGGCTTTTTGCGGATTGGATCCCCATCGCGCCGCCGGGCTGTACTAGCATAGGCCACGACAGGAACGGCTATGCATGCTGCATCCCGTCGCTACAGGCCATTATCTGCATTCTTCATGGACGAAATGATGAACTCACAGCTGTTCCCACAGATAGGCAAAGTCATTGCCAGCACCGGCAGTCGCCATTTCCCACGCATGTTGCATGACCTGATCCTGACCCAACTGGCCGTGGACGCCACGCACATCACTCAATTGCGCTTGAGCGCCCAAGGCCACACGCGCCGCAGGATCAGCCCGGTGTACACCGACTCGGTCAGCGCCCTGGGCCCGGAACAACCCGCCGCCCAACTGCACCTTACCCGGCGCAAGGATGATGTGCGCTACGTGCTGTCAATGTATCGCGCGCATCCGCGGGACACTTTCTCGGCACAGGAACTGAGCATGCTGCAGGACTTTTCCAGCCTGCTGCTGCCGATGGTGGAAAAGCACATCACCGCGCTCCACCCCTGCCGCCCCGATAACGAGCCGAGGGTGCCGGCGCATCAAGGCATCGAAACCCTGCGCCGGTGCATCGAAGAACGCCTGGTGGAATCGGGCCTGACCTTGTCCCGGCGCGAGCTGGAAGTATGCGTAGGCCTGTTGGCCGGGCGCACCGCACCGGAACTGGCCGAACAACTGGCGTTGAAGGTCAATACCATCGAAAGCTACCTCAAACGCGCATCGACGAAACTGGGCATCAGCGGGCGGCATTCACTGTTGCGGTGGATGTACTCGACACAGGGGACAGCCGGTTCTTAATGGGCAGCGAGCCGTTGCAGCCGGTCACACTTCGCGCGTGCGGACCTTCAAATGCCGCGCATACCAGGGGCGCCTCGGCACCCGTTTGAACAAGCCTTTCAACACCTCTTCATCCGCGCCGAACGTGATGCGCAGCGCCAGTTTCATGGTTTCCGGGTCCATCTCCATCGACTTGCCCATCTGCAGCCCCGGCGTGGTGCTGCAACCATGGGTGTCCGGGCCGAGCCAGGGGTCGCCGACCTCGACCCAGCGCCCCTGGGCGAACCAGGCGATGCCGTTGACGTCCAATCGGCTGACTTCGCCGGGGTGGAAGCGCTCGTGGGCGCGGTACCAGTCTTCGATGCGGTCGTCGATCCAGCCATGGAAGTGCCAGAACACGGGATTGACGTGGGAAGAAAACGGGTCGCCGAGGAAGTCATTTTCCGCGGCGTACCAGCGTGGCGCGAAGTCCGCCGGGTCGCGGGCGAACGGTACCGGCGCGCCGTTGGACGGGTCGCGTGGTACCGAAGCCCAGCGCATGTGCAGCCAGTCGTGCAGGCCCAACTCCATTTCGGAACCCAGTTGCCCCAGGGTCAGTCTGGCCAGGTAGCGCGGGTCGCGGTATTGGGATTCCCACACCTGGAAATTGCTGTGGTAGGTCTCGGCGGCCTTGATGTCGCTGACCCACTGGGTGTAGTCGCCGTCATCCGGAGCCGACCAGGTCGGTGGCAGTGCGAAACCGTCATGGTTGTCGAAATAACGCACAAAGCCCAGGCGGTCGCGTTCCAGAGGCGGTTGCGGTGCGGGGAATTGCGGCCATGAAGGCAAGTCCTGCAGGGAGCGCGCCTTGGCCAGCATGTGTCGGTGCATAAAAAAGAAGTCGATACCCGAGCCGTTGCGGTCTTTGTGGTCACCGCGCGCGTCGCGCTCCTGACCGCGCGGGCCGGGTTGCCAGCCGATGCCGCGCAGGGCGTCGCGTTTGTCTTCGGGGAGTTTGTGCCATTGGTCACGGGTGGCGTGCCATAACTGGTGGAACAGGCGATGTTCGGGGGCGATCAGCCAGGCCAGGAGGGTCGGATTCAGGCCAATGCGCTGGCGGGCTTCGGGAAATGTGTGCTTGTGGGCGATAAAACGGTTGTCGCGTTCGGTCATCGCCAATGGGCGATCCAGGTCGAGGATCTGCCCGCTGAGGGTGCTGCTGCCGGCGTTGGCGAAGTCGGCCCAGACTTCATCGAGGGTCATTTTGAATTCGTAGGCGGGCACGCCGTCGGCAGCGTCGCGATCGATCAGGCGCCAGTAGAGCAAGGCACCCTCACCCGTCACCAGGTCGCCGAGCACGCGGTAGCGCGGCTCGCCCTCGGCGCGCAGGTTGGCGGCGGTGTCCAGGTAGCCGCGCAGGCCTCGGCCACGCGGGGCGATGTCCAGCAACAGTTGCAGGCCCTCCCGCGGCAGGCCCTTGAGCCCGGCATCGCGACCGTCCAGGCGCAGGTCCCACACCCCGCGCAGGGTATTGGCCAACTGCTGCCCGGCGGTGTCGGCCAGGGTCACCGTGGCTTCGCCGGGGGTGATGGGCACTGGATCTTCGCGCGTCAACTCGCGATGGGCATAGTAAGCCGCCGGCACCACGGCGCCCGTGAGCGCCAGGCCGGCGATGAAGCCACGTCGAGAGAGGGTCATTGTCTACCTTAGGAAACGCCTTTATCAGAGCTAGAACGTACGCAGCCCAAGGAAATTTAACGCACGCGGCCCCGGCCTAAATTTCACCGCCCACGGCTCGTTCCTCCCTGATAGCGAAGGCCTCAACTGACTGAGATGGCAATGACAAAACCACGTTCGAACAAGGCGCTGTACATCGGCCTGCCCCTGGCGCTGGCCATCGGTGCCGGGGCTGGCTGGCTGGCCTGGGATCATTGGTTCAAGGGCAACGCCGGTTACCCGCTGGCGGTGATCAAGCAGGCCAACGAGCTGCAGGACCGCGTGCTGTCGTTCGACAGCCATATCACCGTGCCCATCGATTTCGGCACCGCCGGCAACGAGGCGGACAAGGATGGCGGCGGCCAGTTCGACCTGGCCAAGGCGGCGCGCGGCCGCTTGTCCGGCGCGGCGCTGACGATCTTCGGCTGGCCGGAAATCTGGAACGGTCCCAACGCGCCGCACAAGCCAACCGAGGGGTTTATCGAGGCCGCCCGACACGAACAGGAAGTGCGCTACAAGATCATCAGCGGCATGGTGCGCGACTTCCCCAACCAGGTCGCGATCGCCTACACCCCGGCTGACTTTCGGCGCCTGCACGGCGAGGGCAAGTTCGCGATTTTCATCAGCATGCTCAACGCCTACCCCCTGGGCAACGACCTGAACCAGCTGGACCTGTGGGCAGCGCGCGGCATGCGCATGTTCGGTTTCAGTTACGTGGGCAATAACGCCTGGTCGGATTCGTCGCGCCCGCTGCCGTTTTTCAATGACTCGGTGGACGCGCTGGACGGCCTCTCGGACATCGGCAAGCAAGCCGTGCGGCGCCTCAATGACCTGGGGGTGATCATCGATGTGTCGCAGATGTCGACCAAGGCCCTGGAGCAAGTGGCACAGCTGAGCCGCACACCGATGGTGGCCTCGCACTCGGCTCCGCGAGCGGCGGTCGATATTCCGCGCAACCTCAGCGACAAGGAACTGCAACTGATCAAGCAGAGCGGCGGCGTGGTGCAGATCGTCGGCTTCTCGGCTTACCTGCGCCCACTCAGCCAGCCGACCCAGGACAAGCTCAACCAACTGCGCGCGCGCTTCGACCTGCCGCCCCTGCCCAACCTGGCCATGGCGCTGATGCCGGGCGACGCGATCATTGCCGCCTGGCCCGAACAGAAGTTCGGCGAATACGCCAGCGCGCTGTACGCCATCCTCGATGAAGAGCCGAAGGCCAGCCTCAAGGACCTGGGCGATGCCATCGACTACACCGTGCGCAAGATCGGTATCGACCACGTCGGGCTGTCGTCGGACTTCAATGACGGTGGCGGCATCGATGGCTGGAACAACGTCGGCGAGATCCGCAACGTCACCGCCGAGTTGATCCAGCGCGGCTACTCCGAGGCGGATATCGCCAAGCTGTGGGGCGGCAACTTCCTGCGGGTGTGGGACCAGGTACAACAAGCCGCCAAGCCAATGGCCCAACGTTAATCAGCCACGAAGTAAGTCCATGACCGACCGTCGTACGTTTCTCAAACAGGCTGGGGTGTTTGCCGCCAGCCTGCCGCTGGGTGCCGCCCTTCTGCCCCAGGCCGTGGCCAGCCCCCCGGCGGACAACCCATGGACGGGTTTCAAGCAACTGTTCAACCAGGACCCGGACTACCTGCACTTTTCCAATTTTCTGGTGGCGTCGCACCCAAGGCCGGTGCGCGAGGCCATCGAACGCTACCGTGCCCAGATCGACCGCAACCCGGGCCTTGCCATGGACTGGGACCTGCAGGAAACCTGGAAACGCGAAGGCCAGGTGCGCGAATGGGCCGGGCGCTACCTCAAGGCCACGCCGCCGCAGATCGCCCTGACCGGCAGCACCTCCGAAGGCCTGGCGATGATTTACGGCGGCCTCCAGGTGCGCGCCGACCAGGAGATCCTGACCACGGTCCACGAGCACTACGCAACCCAGAACGTGCTGGATTTTCGCGCGCGCCAGCAAGGCACCCAGGTGCGGCGGATCAGCCTGTTCGAGAACCCCAGCCAGGTCTCAGTCGACGAAATTCTGGGCAATATCCAGCGAGCCATCCGCCCCCAGACCCGCGTGCTGGGCATGACCTGGGTGCAGTCCGGCAGCGGCGTGAAGCTGCCGATCGGCGAGATCGGCACGCTGGTGGCCGACGTCAACCGCCACCGCGACGAGCGTGACCGCATCCTGTATGTAGTGGACGGCGTGCACGGTCTGGGCGTGGAAAACCTCGACTTCCCGGACATGCACTGCGACTTTCTCATCGCCGGCACCCATAAATGGATGTTCGGCCCGCGCGGCACCGGCCTGGTGTGCGCCCGCGACCCCGAGAACAAATACGTCACGCCCATGGTGCCGACGTTTTCCGAAGACAAAGACTTCGCCACCATCATGACCCCTGGCGGCTTCCACGCCTTCGAACATCGCTGGGCGGCGGACGAGGCGTTCAAGCTGCACCTGCAACTGGGCAAGGCGCCGGTGCAGGCGCGCATCCATGCGCTCAACAGCGAACTCAAGGAGCAGTTGCAGGCTCATCCGCGCATCGAACTGGTCACGCCGCGCCGCGAGGAGCTGTCGGCGGGCTTCACGTTTTTCCGGCTCCGGGGCCAGGACTGCGAGGCCGTGGCGGCACACATGATGCGCCAGCGCGTGGTCATCGATGCGGTGGACCGCGATGTCGGCCCGGTGATCCGTACCGCCCCCGGCCTGCTCAATTCCAGCGAAGAGATCCAACGTTTCATGACCCTGCTCACCGCACGGGCGTGATGCCTATTTTTACTTTTTGAACCCGAGGCCCCCTATGCGTGCATCCCGATTCAACCCCTTGACCGCCCTGGCCCTGGCCGCCGCGTGCGGCGCCTGCCTGCCGGGCCTGGCCCACGCCGCCGCACCACCCGCCGGCAAAGTGTTCAAGGACTGCAAGGATTGCCCGCAAATGGTGGTGCTGCCCGCCGGCACTTTCACCATGGGCACGCCGGAGGATGAAGTCGGCCGCGAGCCGGACGAAGGGCCGATGCATGAAGTGACCTTCGCCAAGCCGTTCGCCATGAGCCGCTTCCAGATCACCGCCGGCGAATGGGACAGCTATATCCGCCAGACCGGCGTCAAAATCGCCGACGGCGACACCCGCCCCGGCCGCGAATGCATCGCCAGTAAACCGCGCTACCCCCAGGGCCCACGTCAGCCGGCGGTGTGCATGGACATGGACGATATAAAAAACTACGTGGCCTGGCTGTCGAAAAAGACCGGCCAGCAGTACCACATGGTCAGCGAGGCCCAGCGCGAGTACGCGGCCCGCGCCGGCACCACCGGGCCCTTCCCCTTCCCGTTCGATGCGGGCAAGGGCTACAGCATCGCCGAACACGCCAACACCTACGGTCCGGCGGACGGTTACAGCTACTCCTCGCCGGTGGGCAGCTACCCGCCGAACGCGTTTGGCCTGTACGACATGCACGGCAACGTCTACGAGCGCGTGGCCGATTGCGAACACTCCAATTACGTCGGCGCACCTACCGACGGCAGCGCGTGGATGGAGCCGAACTGCGAGGCTTACCAGATCCGTGGCAATGACTGGGGCGAAGCGCCGGTGTTCTCGCGCTCGGGCAACCGCAACAACATCTACCCGCAGACGCGCGGGGACTGGATTGGCTTCAGGGTCGTGCGCGACCTCTGATTGTGTTGTGGTGAGCAGGGCAAGCCTGCTCACTACCAATAAACATCATGGTCTAGCTTTGCTTGGCCAGGCGCTCCAGGCCTTCATGCAAGGCCGGGAACAGGCTGTTGTTGAAGTTGTTCCAGCGCAGCTCAAGGATGGTGTCGTCCGGTGAGATCTCGGTCTTGAGTACGTCGTGGAACACTTCGCCGGAGTCGATGCCGTTGTCCACGTAGTGGAACGACGCGCCGGTCAGATACAGCGGTTCACACGGCTGCGTCTCCCGGGTTGCCCAATCCACCACGGCTTGTCCACGGGCACCGTACAAGGCATTCCAGGTGGCGTAGGCACCCCGGCGCTCATAGGGCGATTCGATACGGGTAATACCGGGGTGAATGTTCATGATCCGCCGCGCAAACGGCGCGCCCGGCCGCACCAGTTCATCGAGAATCACCAACAGGCCGTCAAGCACCACGATATCCGCCTTCAATTCCACCAGGGTGTCATGCAGGCGACGTTCGAAGTCCTGCTTACCGGCGATGTGCTCGGCACTGCCCCTTGGCAGGCGGCGATAGGTGGACGGCACGCTCAGCAGCAGGTCGTTGACCCGATTGCCCTGCACCCGCAGGTCGGTCGGGTACAGCCACTGGCGACCGGGTTGGCAGGCAAAGCCATAGTCGGCCATCAATTGCTGGTCGCGCGGGTTGTGCTCGTCATCGTCATACACCACGCCCACCAGGTTGTAGGCCGCGCCCAGCGGCGTGTCGTTGAGCGAACCCACCAGAAACTCCAGCACCGATTTCATATAGCGCTCGTGGTCCTTGTAGGCCACCGGCTGCCCGGCCTTGTCGGCGGCGGCATTTCTCAGGGACCACACATACACCAGGTTCTTCTTCGTCATTGTTTCGCTCTCGCTGAAGGGTTCACGCACGGCGCGGCTACGCGTGCGCCTACAGAACAAGAACGAACCAGCTTCCGGGCAATTTATCCGCCGTCGTCACCGCCGGGCGCGACGAGCTAAATCGTCGCGCCGGTGCTTCGTTTGTCATGGGTAAGGGTCTGTGTGCCCAGCCCTCTTTTCACTTTCCGGGAAGTACTTATGACCGACCCCAAGCGCGGCGCCTTCAACGGTCTGCTCGCATTGCTCAGGCCCTTTCGCACCCTCGTCACGATCTCCGTGGCCCTGGGCATGGCCGGCGGCCTGGCTATCACGTTGCTGCTGGCAACGATCAATAACGCCCTGCACTCGCCCCAAGGCATGACCCAAGGGGTGATCCTGACGTTTGCGGCGCTGTGCGTGCTGGCGCTGGTCAGTTCGATCATTTCCGACATCGGCACCAATTACGTCGGCCAACGCATCATCGCCGCACTGCGCAAGGACCTGGGCGAGAAAGTGCTGTCGGCGCCAATCGGTCAGATCGAGCGCTACCGCTCCCATCGGCTGATCCCGGTGCTGACCCACGATGTCGACACCATCAGCGATTTTTCCTTCGCCTTCACCCCGCTGGCCATTGCCGCCACCGTTACCCTGGGCTGCCTGGGCTATCTGGCCTACCTGTCGGTGCCGATGTTCCTGATGATGGTAGTCGCGGTGGTGATTGGCAGCGCGGTGCAGTTCATCGCCGGCGGCAAGGGCATCCAGGGCTTCGACCTGGCCCGTAGCCACGAAGACGACCTGCAGCGTTACTACAACGCCATTGCCTCCGGCGCCAAGGAACTGCGCATGCACCGTCCACGGCGGTTTCGCATGAACACCCACCGAATCAAGGAAACCGCAGACCTTATCAGTGATATCCAGGTGCGCTCGGTGAACATCTACATCCTCGCCAAGACCTTCGGCTCGATGCTGTTCTTTGTGGTCATCGGCCTGGCGCTGACGATGCAGGCCTACCATCCGAACCCGGACCCGACCGTAATCACCGGTTTCGTCCTTGTGCTGTTGTATATGAAAGGCCCGCTGGAACATCTGCTGGGCTATCTGCCGGTGGTCGGCAAGGCCAAGATTGCCTTTGGCCGAATCAGCGAATTGTCAGAGCGTTTCTCCTCGCCCGAACCTCACCTGCTGATGGATGACAGCGAAGCGCCGCAACCGCTGGTCAACCGCCTCGAACTGCGCGGCGTAACCTACAGCCCACCGGCGGTGGAAGGCAGCGAGCCGTTCCACCTGGGGCCAATCGACCTGAGCATTGCCCAGGGCGATATCGTGTTCATCGTCGGCGAAAACGGCAGCGGCAAGACCACCCTGATCAAACTGCTGCTGGGCCTCTACCCGCCCCAGTCAGGGGAAATCCTGCTCAACGGCAAGACCGTGACCGACCCCGAGCGCGACGACTACCGCCAGCTGTTTACTACGGTCTTCGCCGATTACTACCTGTTCGATGATTTGGTGCAGGGCAGCGCCGCGCAATCGCTGGACAGCGCCGCCAAGTACCTGGAACGCCTGGAAATCGCGCACAAGGTCAGCGTCAAGGACGGCGTATTCAGCACCACCGACCTTTCCACCGGGCAACGCAAGCGGCTGGCGCTGGTCAACGCCTGGCTGGAAGAACGCCCGGTGCTGGTGTTCGACGAATGGGCCGCCGACCAGGACCCGGCCTTCCGCCGCATCTTCTATACCGAACTGCTGCCGGACCTCAAACGCTTGGGCAAGACGATCATCGTGATCAGCCACGACGACCGCTATTTCGACATCGCCGACCAATTGGTGCGCCTGCGCGCCGGCCAGGTGGTGCACGAGATGGCGCCGGCGTGAATTTTGTTTTTCCGGTTTCCGCGGGTAGGAACGTCTCACTAGTGGTAATGAGAACCAGCCTCAATAAATACTTATAATTTGCCCACTTAACATTCCAGAAGAGAAGACATCCATGCCAGCACGACTCGGTCTCAGCCCACTGAGCAAAGCGCTCTCCATGCGTCGGGCCCTGAACATCAACCTCCTGCCGAGCGCCCTGGCCCTGGCAGTGTCGCTGCCGGTCGCCGGCTATGTGCAGGCACAAGAGATCGAGTTGGATATTCCCGCGCAGTCGCTGGGGAGCGCGCTGCAGACCTTCGGTCGCCAGGCCAACGTGCAGGTGCTCTATAGCCCGGGCGATGTGCAAGGCAAGACCAGTACGCCAGTCAAGGGCAAGCTGGACCCGCAACAAGCGATCAATACCCTGCTCGCCGGCACCTCGACCACCCACAGCCTCAACGGCAACTCCCTGACCGTGACCGCCGCCGGCGCCACCACCGGGCTGGAGCTGAGCCCGACCCAGGTGACCGGTAACGTGCTGGGTAACATCACCGAAGAGTCCGGCTCCTACACGCCCGGCACCATCGCCACCGCCACCCGGCTGACCCTGACGCCGCGGGAAACGCCGCAGTCGATCACGGTGATCACCCGTCAGCACATTGAGGACTTCGGTCTCAATAACGTCGATGACGTGATGCGGCACACACCCGGCATCACCGTGTCGGCCTATGACTCGGACCGAACCAACTACTATTCCCGCGGTTTTTCGGTCAACAGCTTCCAGTACGACGGTATTCCCTCCACGGTGCGCAACGTCGGTTATTCGGCGGGCAATACCCTGAGCGACATGGCGATCTACGACCGTGTCGAGGTTCTCAAGGGCGCTACCGGGCTGCTCAACGGCGCCGGCTCCCTCGGCGCGACCATCAACCTGATCCGCAAGAAACCGACCTCGGAGTTCAAGGGGCACCTGCAACTGGGCGCCGGTTCCTGGGACAACTACCGCAGCGAAGTGGACGTGAGCGGCCCGCTGACCGACAGCGGCAACGTGCGGGGCCGGGCGGTCGCGGCGTACCAGGACAAGAACTCGTTCATGGACCACTACTCGCGCAAGACCGAGACCTACTACGGCATCACTGAATTCGACCTGTCTCCCGACACCATGCTGACCGTCGGTTTCGACTACCAGGACAATACGCCCAAAGGCTCCAGCTGGTCCGGTTCGTTCCCGTTGGTCAACTCCAACGGCAGCATCAACAAGATGCCCCGTTCCTACAACAACGGCACCACCTGGAGTTCGTGGGAACAGAACACCCGTACAGCTTTCGCCATGCTCGAACATGATCTGGGAGACGGCTGGGTAACCAAATTCCAGCTGGACCACAAGATCAACAGTTACCATGCCGACCTCGCCTCCATTCAGTTCGTGCAGCCGGCAGCCGACGGCACCGCCGAGATCAATGGACAGAAATACACCGGCGAGACCAAGAGCACCTCCGCCGACCTCTACGCCACCGGCCCCTTCAGCCTGTTTGGCCGCGAACATGAACTGGTCGTGGGCGGCTCGATCGGCACCTCGCGCTGGCAAGGCAAGGGGTACTGGTCGCCGGAGTGGCCACAAGGCAACAAAGTCGATTTCTATAACTGGAATGGCCATATCGCCAAGCCGATCTACGGCCCGGTGCAACAGTACATCGATGACACTATCCGCCAGTCCGGCACCTATATGACCGCCCGCTTCAACGTGATGGACGACCTGAACGTGATTCTCGGTGGGCGCGTGGCCAACTACCATGTGACCGGCAACAACCCTTCCTACAAGGAAAGCGGCCGTTTCGTGCCTTACGCCGGGGTTATCTACGACCTCAATGACAATTTCTCGGTGTACACCAGCTATACCGATATCTTCCAGCCACAGGAAAGCACCTACAAGGATCGCAACCAGAGGCTGCTGGAACCTGACGAAGGGCAAAACTACGAGCTGGGCCTCAAGGGCGATTTCTTCGACGGCCGCTTGAACACCAGCATCGCCTACTTCGAGGTGCATGAAGACAACCGCGCCATCCCGGACGACGCCTATAACAACCAGACGCCGTCACCGCAGAATTACGCATTCAAAAGCTCCAAGGCCGTCACCAAGGGTTATGAGGCGGAGATCTCCGGTGAGCTGGCCCCTGGCTGGCAGGTCCAGGGGGGCTACACCCACAAGATCGTGCGCGATGAAGACGACAAGAAAATCTCCACATTCGAGCCGGAACATCAGGTCAACCTGAACACCACCTACAAGCTCAAGGGCGACCTGGACAAATTCACCATCGGCGGTGGCCTGCGCTGGCAGAGCAAGGGCTGGTACGAGATCTACAACTCGCCGCTGGACCGAAACCAGGACATCACCCAGAAAGCCTACTGGCTGGTGGACCTGATGACCCGTTACCAGGTAACCAAGAGCCTGTCGGCGACCGTCAACGTCAACAACATTTTCGACAAGTCCTACTACACCAACGTGGGTTTCTATAATTCGGCCGCCTACGGCGAGCCACGCAACGTGATGTTCAGCACCCGTTGGGACTTCTGATGTAATGCCTTGATCGCCCCCAGTGGTCAAACCAAGCCCGATGAGCGCCTTGCTTTCATCGGGCTTTTTCATGCCTTGCGCTCGTCCAAACCAGACGAAAAAAACCCGGATCCAAGGACCCGGGTGTCTGGCTCAGTCGCCACGTTACGTCATGGCGGCCACCAGGCTGGCGATGAACTCAGCGCTGTCGACGATCCCGTCATGATCGGTCTCGATCATCACTGAACGCTCGACGCGCCCCTGGCCGTGGATGCTCGCCATATGTTGCTCGATCAAGTCCTTGCAACGACCGGCCCGGCTTAACGAGGCCCACCAGCAACTGAGCGGCGCGTTGATCGGCTTGAAGTCGGCGGCCAGCATGCGTTCACTCAGGGCGCGGTCCACCTCCCAGGAAATCTGCGCCTCATTGCCGCGTAACAGCTCTTGCTTGATCGCAGTAAAGGCCTCGCCCAAAGTCTGCTCGGCCCAGCTCACGAACGCGTGCAATTGCGCGTGTTCATCGTCGGTAAGCCGCTGGCATCGCAGCCAGGCATCGTGGATCTGCTCGGCAAACGCCGGGAACATCACACCGAGCAGGGCGGCGCGGCGTTCATGGGTCGATACCGGGCGTTCCTCCTCGGCTACTACAGCCTCCCAGTAGGCCTTGAGCCATTGCGGCGGCGCGGCGTCGATCCAGCCGATAAACTCGACCGCGCGCCCCGCCTGCTCCAGCCCATAAGCCACTTCCATCGCCAGATTACCGCCCAGGGACCAGCCTGCCAGGCGGAACGGCCCTTGGGGCTGAGCTATCAACAGCTGCGCGGTGTAGTCCTCGACCATTGCTTGCCACTCGGGCACCGCAGTGCCCTCTTCGGCCAGGGCACGGCACATCACGCCGTACACCGGACGCTGCTCACGCAGGGCCAGGGCAATCGCGGTGTAGCAGTGCACCGCGCCGAAGCTGGGGTGGAACATAAACAGCGGCGTGCCTTGGGCCTGGCTGTTGAGTTTGACGATCGAGGAGCGCCGCGCCTCACCGTGCAGGCAATTGACCTGTCCACGCACGGTCGGGTTAAGCATCAACTGGCTGACCGACAAACCGACGCCGCTGATCTTGCGCAGGCGCTCCTTAAGCATCAGCACCAGCAGCGAATGGCCACCCAGCTCGAAGAAGTTGTCGTTAAGCCCTACTTGCTCAACCCCCAGCACGTCACGCCAGATCGCCGCCACCTGGCATTCGATCTCACTGTGGGGGGCCTCGAACGCCTGTGCCGCGTGGACCTCAGGCTTGGGCAACGCCTTGCGATCCAACTTGCCGTTGGGGCTCAACGGCATGTGTGTCAGCAGCACCCACTGCGTGGGAACCATGTAGTCCGGCAAGTGCGCCGCCAGATGCGCGCCGATCAAGGCTTTCCAGTCTTGCGGCGGCTGATGCAGCACCAGGTAACCCACCAGGTGCGTGCCGTCCACCGCCAGCACGGCGGCTTCGCGCACCCTGTCGTGCTCCAGCAGGCGTGCCTCGATTTCGCCCAATTCGATACGCAGCCCACGCAGCTTGACTTGATGATCAATGCGCCCGGCGTACTCGATGACGCCGTTGTCGCGATAACGCGCCAGATCGCCGGTCCGGTAGAGGCGTTCGCCGCTGCCGAACGGGTCGGTCACGAAACGTTCGGCCGTCAACCCGGCACGACGCTGATACCCCCGCGCCAAGCCGGCACCGCCCAGGTACAGCTCACCCAGTACGCCTATCGGGGTCGGTTCCAGATTGTCGTCCAGCACGTAGCACGTCAGGTTGGCAATCGGCCGGCCAATCGGCACCGCATCGGCGCCGTCATCAACACAGGTCCAGTGGGTCACGTCGATAGCGGCTTCGGTCGGTCCATACAGGTTGAACAACCCGGCCTGGGGCAGCTTGGCGAACACCTGCTGTTGTGTGTCTGCCGGCAGTGCCTCACCGCTGCACACGATGCGTTGCAGGCTGTGGCACGTCACCGCCGTGGGGTCCTGCAGAAATGCTTGCAGCATGGACGGCACGAAGTGCAGCGTGGTGATGCCCCGGGCATTGATCAGGTTGACCAGCCTGGCCGGATCGCGATGATCCCCAGGCGCCGCCACGACCAGGCGCGCACCGGTCAGCAACGGCCAGAAGAACTCCCATACCGACACGTCGAAGCTGAACGGAGTTTTCTGCAACACACTGTCGCCGGCGTTCAGGCCATAGGCCTGCTGCATCCAGCACAGCCGGTTGGTGAGCGCCGAATGCCGATTGCCGGCGCCCTTGGGCTGGCCGGTGGAGCCCGAGGTGTAGATCACATAGGCAAGGTTTTCGCCGTCGACCACGACCTGCGGGTTGTGCGCCTGGCTGTCTTGCAACCAGGCATCGCCTGGCTCCAGCACCCAGTACTGCACGCCGTGGGGAATCGGCAGGTCCTCAAGCAGGTGCGCCTGGGTCAGCAATAGCTTGACGCCACTGTCCTGCAGCATGTACGCCAGCCGCTCGCGCGGATATTCCGGGTCCAGCGGCACGTAAGCGCCGCCGGCCTTGAGCACCGCCAGCAGGCCAACGACCATCTCGACGGAACGTTCCACCGCCAGCCCGACCAGGACGTCCGGCCCTACCCCGGCAGCTATCAAACGATGGGCCAGGCGGTTTGCCCGCTGGTTGAGCTGGGTATAAGTCAGAGACTGCTCGGCGAACACCAGGGCCTGGGCATCGGGTGTACGTTCAACTTGTGCTTCGATAAGCCGATGCACACTGTGGTGCAACGGATATGTCTCGTGCGTGGCGTTCCAGGCCTGCACCACGCGCTGGCGTTCATCCTGGGCCAGCGACGGCAGCGCGCCCAGACACCGGGACGCGTCTTGCGCCAGTGCTTGCAGTAATTGCTCAAAGTGCTCGGCCAGACGCTGGATCTGCGCCGCATGAAAAGAGTGCCGACTGTAATTGAACTCAAGCCCCAAGGTGTCACCGATGCCCAGCAGCACGGTCAACGGGTAATGGGTCTGCTCCAGGCTGTGCACCGCACCAAAGCGCAACCCCGACGGCGCACCCTGTTCCAGCGCTTCGGACACCGGATAGTTTTCAAACACCAGGATGCTGTCAAACAGCGCCTCGCCGCCCAGCCCGGCCCAACGCTGGATCTCGAACAGGGGGGTGTGTTCCTGCTCGCGCAAGCGCACATTCTGGGCCTGGATGTGGTGCAACCATTGGCTCACCGTCATGCGTGCATCGGGCGTCGCCACCACCGGTAGCGTGTTGATGAACAACCCGACCTGTTGCTCGATCCCTCGCAGCTCCGCCGGGCGGCCGGCCACCGTGGCGCCGAACGCCACGGTGGCCTGCCCGGTGTGATGCCGCAACAGCAACAGCCAGGCCGCTTGCACCAAGGTATTGAGGGTCACCTTGTTGCTTTGGGCGAACGCCTTGAGATGCGCGGTGCGCGCGGCATCGAGCTGCAGCCGATGCTCACCGTTCACCGTCAAGGCCGGGTCGCTGGCCAGGACCGCGCGGGCCAGGCGTGTGGGCTCTTGCAGGTCTTGCAGTTGCGCCTTCCAGAAGGCCTCGCTGACCGACTTGTCCTGCGCCTGCAGCCAGGCAATGTAATCGCGATAACGTCCCAGCGGTGCACGCAGCGGCTCACCCGCATAATGCTGCAACACCTCACCGAACAGCTGCGAACCGCTCCAGCCGTCCATCAGGATGTGATGATTGGTGTAGATCAGGTGGTAGTCAGACGTGCCGGTTCGCACCACCGTCAGGTTCAACAGCGGCGCCTGCTCCAATACGAAACCCCGCGCTCTGGCCGATTCGGCGAGATGATCGAGGGCATCGCCACAGTCGCTGCGGCCTTGCCAATCCAGCTCGGCGAACGGCAGGCGTACCTGCTTGTAGACCACTTGCAACGGCTGCTCCAGCTCGGTCTGCCAGAGGAAACCGCTGCGCAGGATCTCGTGGTTGTCCACCGCCGCCTGCCAGGCCTGGCGGAAGCGCGCTACGTCCAGCCCTTGAACATCGATCCGCATCTGGTTGATGTAGTCACCGCCGCCTTGTATGTAAAGCGATTGGAACAGCATGCCCTGTTGCATCGGCGACAGTGGGTAAAGGTCTTCGACTTCGGACGCAGCCAGCGGCAACGCGTCCAACTGCGCCTGGGACAACTGTGCCAATGGGAAATCCGACGGTGTTACGCCGCGGTTGGCCGGTTCGCAGCAGTGCGCTATTACCGCCTTGAGTTCCTCGGTGTAGTCATCCGCCAAGCGTTGCACGGTCGCCTCAGCAAACATTTGCCGACTGAAACTCCAATTCAGCTTCAGTTCACCGCCGTACACCTGGCCATTGATTTCCAGCCAGTTGCCCAGCGGCGCGTCGGCGCTTTGCTCCGCACCGCTGGCGTCTGCGCACGGCGCGAATAAACCGGTCTCTTGGCCCGCATCAAAATTGCCGTCGAACTGCCCCAGGTAATTGAAGGTGATGCGTGGTTGCGGCAGTTCGCTCAGTGTTTGGCGAGCCTGGGGCGTGCCCAGATAACGCAGCGCACCGAAGCCCAAGCCTTTGTCGGGCACCGCGCGCAGTTGCTCCTTGATGTGCTTGAGCGAATCCGCCAACGAATCACTCGGCACCAGTTGCAGCGGATAGAGGCTGGTGAACCAACCGACGGTGCGGGTCAGGTCGATGTCGTCGAACAAGTCTTCGCGGCCATGCCCTTCCAGGCGTAATAACATTGACGACTCACCACTCCACCGCACGATGACGCGCGCCAGGGCGGTCAGCAGCAGGTCGTTGATCTGGGTGCGGTAAGCACTGGGCGCGTCCTGCAGCAAGCGGCGGGTGAATGCCTGATCCAGGTGCGTGGTCACGCTCAGTGCATGACGATTGCTCAAGCTGGCCTGCGGATCGGCACCCGGTAAGCCGACCGGGCTGCCGTCCAACTGTGCCTGCCACCAGGCCAGCTGTTGCGCCAGTGCGGCGCTGGCTGCGTAAGTTTGCAGGCGTTCGGCCCAAGCCCTTGTAGCGCTGGTCTTGGCCGGCAGTACCGGCGTGCGCCCTTCGGCGATCTGGCGATACGCCGTCTGCAAATCTTCCAGCAGGATGCGCCAGGACACGCCATCGACCACCAGATGGTGGATCACCAGCAATAAACGCTGGGTGCCATCGGCCAGATCAACCAGCACCGCACGCAGCAGCGGGCCGTTGCTCAGGTCCAGGCTGCGCTGGGCTTCTTCGCCCAATGCATCCAGCTCATCGGCGCTGTCCAACGCGGTCTGCCACAGCACCTGTTCAGCCTGGTGCTGCTGCGGTTCGCGATAGGCAGCGGTCCAGCCGACCGGTCCCTGGGTAAAGCTGCAGCGCAATGCATCGTGGTGCACGATCAACGCCTGCAGCGCAGCCACCAGCAGCGGAGCCTGTAACGGCTGATGCGCGTGCAGCACCACCGACTGGTTCCAGTGCTGGCGCTCAGGAATATCATCGGCAAAAAACGCCTGTTGCACCGGTAACAGCAACAACTCGCCGCTCAGTGGCGACTGGTCCAGCAGGGTCACGCCTTCGCCTTGCCGGGCTACCGAAGCCAGGCTTTGCACGGTCTGGTGCTGAAACAGGTCTTTAGGCGTAAACCGCACGCCGGCCTGGCGCGCGCGACTGACCACCTGGATCGAAATGATCGAATCCCCACCCAGTTCGAAGAAGTTATCGTGCAACCCAACCTGGGGCAGGCGCAGCACGTCCGCCCAGATCGCTGCAATCTGCTGCTCCAACTCACTCTGCGGCGCCACATACACCTGCTGCATCTGGCTCACGTCCGGCTCCGGCAGGCCCTTGCGGTCGAGCTTGCCGTTGGGGGTCAGCGGCATGTGCTCCAGAAACATCAGGTGCGTGGGCACCATGTAGTCCGGCAGGCGCGCTTTCAGGGCCCGGCGCAGGTTCTCGCGGCAGGTGGCTTGGGCCACGGCGTCGCTCAGCAAATGCGCATCCAGCGGCACCACATAGGCGACCAGCTGCTTGCCGTGCGGTCCTTCCTGGGCCACCACCACGGTTTCGCCGACACTGTCCTGTTCGCGCAGGCGCGCTTCGATCTCGCCCAGTTCGATACGGAAGCCTCGGATTTTCACTTGATGATCAACGCGGCCCAGATAATCCACCACGCCATCCGGGCGGCCACGGGTCAGGTCGCCGCTACGGTATACGCGGCTGCCGGGCTTGCCGAACGGGTCCGGCACAAAGCGTTCGGCGGTCAGCGCCGGGCGGTCCAGATAACCCCGCGCCACGCCCTCGCCGCCCAGGTACAGCTCGCCGGCCACGCCGATCGGTTGCAGGTTGAGTTGCGCGTCCAGGACGTAGCCGCTGCGGTTGCCCAGCAACGTGCCGATCGGCGCATACACCGCGCCGCAGGGGTCGCCTCGGCGAGCCTTCCATAGCAACGGCGTGACCACGGTTTCGGTCGGGCCGTAGCCGTTGAACAGGTAGGTCGGTTTGAGCGCGCGCCAGGCCAGGTCATAGCTGGCCTGGGCCACCGCATCGCCGCCAAAGCAGTACACGCGCACATTCGGCGGGTTGCCGTCGCGCTCGGCATGCTCGGCCAGCTGTTGCAGGTACACCGGCGGGAACACCGCCATGGTCACGTGGTGGCGGTGCATCTGCTCGTAGGTGTACTCCGGCAACCAAAGGCTGTCGTCGCGGATCAGCACGCTCGCGCCGTTGATCAGCGGGTGCATCCAGCCTTCGTGGGAGCCGTCGAAGGCGAACGACATAAAGTGCAGCTCGCAGTCGTCGGGGCCGGTTTCGTAGCGCTCGCCGGTGGCGATGATATGCGCCACCAACGGGCCGTGCGCCACCGCCACGCCTTTGGGCAGGCCGGTGGAGCCGGAGGTGTAGATCACGTAGGCCAGGTTGTCGCCGTCCAGTGCGATGTCTGGCGCGGTGGCGCGGTTGTCGGACCAGACCTGTGTCTGATCGATTGCAAGAACATGCAAGCCGTCCGGGATCGGCAAGCGTTGTTGCACAGACGAATGAGTCAGCAGCAACTGCGCATGGCTATCCTGCAGCATGTACAGCAGACGGTCGCGCGGGTATTCGATATCCAGCGGCACATACACACCACCGGCTTTCATGACTGCCAGGAACGCCACCATGCTCTCGGCACTGCGCGGCATGGCGATGGCTACGCGCACTTCCGCGCCGACGCCACGAGCGATCAGGGCGTGGGCCAGGCGATTGGCCTGGCTGTCCAGCTCGCCATAGGTGAGGGTCTGCGTAGCGAATTTCACCGCCACGGCGCCGGGATTTTCCCGCGCACGATCGGCGAACAACTCATGCACCAGGCGCCGGGACGAGAAGCCGGAATCGGTGCGGTCCCACAACGCCAGGATCTGCTGCCGCTCGTGGGCGTCCAGCAGGTTCAATTGGCTCAGGCTTTGCTGCGGGTCGGCCACCATCGCTTGCAACAGATGCTGCCAGTGACGCGCCATGCGTTGCACGGTGCCGGCTTCAAACAGGTCCAGGGCATACCCCAAGGTGGCCCAAATGCCTTCGGTGGACTCCTGAATATCCAGGTCCAGGTCGAAATGCGCAGTCTTGCTTGCCCATTCAAGCCCTTCGACGCGCAGGTGCGGCAACTGGTGCTGCGCTTGAGCCTGACCCACATCGGTCTGGTGGTTGAACATGACCTGGAACAGCGGGTTATGGCTCAGGCTGCGCTCGGGCTGCAGTGCTTCTACCAGTTGTTCAAAGGGCAAGTCCTGATGGGCCTGGGCTTCAAGTGCCCGTTGCCGGGTCTGCTGCAGCAATTGTGTGACGCTCATCTGGCCATCAATGTCCGCCGCGAGCACCTGGGTGTTGACGAAGAAGCCGATCAGTCGCTCGGTCTCGCTGCGATTGCGGTTGGCAATCGGCACGCCGACGCGGATTTGCGCCTGGCCGCTGTAGCGGTGCAGCAAGGTCTGGAACGATGCCAGCAACAGCATGAACACGGTCACGCCTTGCTGCTGGGCCAGGGCCTTGAGGTCGCGGGTCAGCGTCGGCGCCAGTTCGAAGGCCAGGCGCGCACCACGGTGGCTCTGCACCGCCGGGCGTGGGTGGTCGAACGGCAACTCCAGCACGCTCTGCTCGCCGCCGAGCCTGTCGCGCCAGTACGCCAGTTGGCGGTCTTTCTCGCCCGCGTCCATCCAGTGACGCTGCCACACGGCGTAGTCGGCGTACTGGATCGGCAACGCCGGCAGTTGCGGGGCCTGGCCCTGGCTGCAGGCGGCATACAATTGCACCAGTTCCTCGACCAGCACTTGCATTGACCAGCCATCGGAAACGATATGGTGCTGCACCAGCACCAGCACATGCTCATCCTCGGCCAAGCGCAGCAACGACACGCGCATCAACGGCCCTTGTTGCAGATCGAAGGGCTGCGCGATCTCGGCCTCGATCCAGGCCTTGAGCGCGTCCTCATCGACATCGGCACGGGCAATCTGCAGCGCCCTGCGCGGTTCAATCACTTGAACCGTACGCGCGTGCTCCTGGCGCAAATGGGTGCGCAGGCTTTCATGGCGCGCCAGCAGGGCGTCGAAGCTGCGTTGCAGCGCCGGCACATCCAACGTGCCTTTCAAACGCAGGGCGCTGGGGATGTGGTACGCCGCACTCTGCGGCTCCAACTGCCAGAGAAACCACTGGCGCTCCTGAGCATAGGACAGCGGCAACGGTTGGTCGCGTGGGGCCGCGACCAGCGGCGGTGCTGTTGATACAGCAGGGGCCTGCGCGTCGAGCGCGGCGACAAACCCCTCCAGGCGCGGCTGCTCGAACAGCGTCTTGAGCGGCACCTCCAGGTTCAGCTCGCTGCGAACGCGCGAGACCACCTGCATCGCCAGCAACGAATGCCCACCGGATTCGAAGAAGTGCTGGTTCAGGCCAACGCGCTCCATGCCCAGGATAGACGCCCAGATGGCTGCTACCTGCTGCTGCAGGGGCGTCACCGGCGCCTGCCACGCCGGCTGCATGGCCGTCGCATCGGCCTTGGGCAGCGCCTGGCGGTCGAGCTTGCCGTTGGGGCTCAACGGCATGCGTTCGAGGAAGATCAGATGGGCCGGCACCATGTAATCCGGCAACTGATCGCGCAGGCTGGCCTTGAGCTGCTCGGCGACTTCAACCTGCTGCGCGGCAGACAAGGGCTGCGTCGGCACCAGGTACGCCACCAGTTGGTTATCGGCCGCCAGCAGCAACGCTTCGCGCACCGGGTCCTGCGCCAGCAGCAACGCTTCGATTTCACCCAGCTCGATGCGGAAGCCGCGAATTTTGACTTGATGGTCGGCCCGCCCGACATACTCGATCACGCCATCGGCGCGGTAACGCGCCAGGTCGCCGGTGCGGTACAGACGCTCGCCCAGGCGGCTGAACGGGTCGGCGACAAAGCGCTCGGCGGTCAGGTCCGGCCGTTGCAGGTAAGCGCGGGCCAAGCCGCTGGCACTGGCGATATACAACTCGCCTACCGCGCCGATCGGCAACAGATTGAGGTTGCCGTCGAGCACATACAGGCCACGACCGCGCAACGCCCGGCCGATAGGGCTGGCGCTGTTGCCAATCACAACGTTGTCGGCGCTGCAGTCGAGGGTGCTTGAGACCACCGTGGCTTCGGTCGGCCCATAGGTATTGAGCAGGCGTACAGCCCCCAGCCCGGCCTGGCGCCACAGGGCCGGGCCGTCCAGCGGCATGGCTTCGCCGCCGATATGGACCTGGCGCAAGGCACCGTAAGAACGTGGCCCGGCCGCCAGGCAGTCGTGCAGGAATAACTTCCAATAAGCTGTCGGCAAGTCGGCCAGGGTAATGCCCTGGTCGATGATCTGGCGATACAGCTGCGCACCGTCCCACAGTTGCGGGCCGCGCAGCACCACGGTGGCGCCAAGGGTCAGGGCCGGGTAAAGCTGCTCGACAAAACCGTCGAAGTTCAGGGTGGCGAACTGCAACACTCGGTCCTGCGGCACCAGGCGCGAATACTCGGCCGCGATACCGGCGAACTCACTGAGTGCCGCATGACTGATGGCCACGCCCTTGGGCTTGCCGGTGGAGCCCGAGGTGTAGATCACGTACGCGAGGCTGTGGGGTTCGAACGTAACTGCGGGGTTGTGCTCGCCAAAGTGCGCCAATTGCGCCTCGGCCTGGTCGATATCCAGGGCCGTCACCCCGTGCGGCAGCGGCAGACGCTGACGCAGGTGCGAGTGAGTCAGCACCCTCTGTACGCCACTGTCCTGGAGCATATGCACCAGGCGCTCGCGGGGATAATCGGGGTCGAGCGGCACGTAGGCGCCGCCGGCCTTGAGCACCGCCAACAGGCTGACCACCATGGCCAACGAGCGCTCGACCGCGATCCCCACCAACACTTCCGGGCCCACGCCCTGGGCGATCAGATAGTGCGCCAATCGGTTGGCCTGGCGGTTCAGCTCGCCATAGCTGAGAGCCTGCTCGTCGAGGACCAGAGCCTGGCGTTCAGGCTGCCGGAAGGCCTGGGCCTCGAACAGATGATGCACGGCCTGCAAGCTGCCGACGGTGGCCGGGGCGTTCCAGTCCCGCAGCAGCACCTGGTGCTCGGCTGTGCCCAGCATCGGCAACGCACTCAGACGGTTGCCGGGCTCGTTCACCAGTGCCTCGAGCAGGTGTTGCCAGTGCTGCGCCAGGCGCTCGATAGTGGTTGCGTCGAACAGGTCAGTGGCATAGGTCAGCGCGGCCCAGATGCCTTCGGCGGACTCATGGGTGTCCAGGCTCAAGTCGAAATGGGTGGTGGGGCTGTCCCACTCCAGCTCAGTCACACGCAGGCCGGGTAACTGTTGGCCGCCGCGCCCGCCCTGGGCATCGGTCTGGTGGTTGAACATCACTTGGAACAGCGGGTTGTGACTCAAGCTGCGCTCAGGCTGCAACGCCACCACCAACTGTTCGAACGGCAGATCCTGGTGCGCCTGGGCTTGCAGGGCGCGTTGCTTGGTCTGCTGCAGCAGTTGCGTAAACGTCATCTGCCCGTCGAGGTCGGCCTTGAGCACCTGGGTATTGACGAAAAAGCCGATCAATCGCTCGGTTTCGACCCGATTGCGGTTGGCGGTCGGCACGCCGATGCGAATATCCGCCTGGCCGCTGTAGCGAAACAGCAGGGTCTGGAAGGACGCCAGCAACAGCATGAACAACGTCACGCCTTCTTGCTGCGCCAGGCGCTTGAGCGCTGTCACCCGCTGCGCACCGAGGTGGACCTGCAGGCTCGCGCCTCGATGGCTTTGCCGTGCCGGACGAGGATGATCCAGAGGCAGTTCCAGTACGGGTTGCTCGCCCCCCAGCAGCGCCTGCCAGTACGCCAGTTGCCGGGCTTTTTCACCCGCCTCCATCCACCGCCGCTGCCACAGTGCGTAATCGGCGTACTGGATCGGCAGCTCAGGCAATGCCAGGTCCTGGCCCTGGCTGTAAGCGGCATATAGCTGCACCAGTTCCTCGACCATCACCTGCATCGACCAGCCGTCGGAAACGATATGGTGCTGCACCAGCACCAGCACATGCTCATCCGCCGCCAGTTGCAGCAGGTTGACGCGTAGCAGCGGCCCCTGCTGCAGATCGAAGGGCCGCGCGACGTCCTCGGCAACCCTTGCCATCAGGGTTTGTTCGCTGACACTGTCGCACTGGATGTGAATGCGCGCCTCGGGCGCTGCGGTCTGCAGCAGGTGCTCGCCGTCCTGAACCAGATGCGTGCGCAGGCTTTCATGTCGGGCCAGCAGCGTATCGAAACTGCGTTGCAGGGCTGGCAGGTCCAGGTGCCCCTGCAAGCGCAGGGCACCTGGGATGTGATAAGTGCTGTTGTGCGGGTCCAGTTGCCACAGGAACCACTGACGTTCCTGGGCATAAGACAGCGGCAGGTATTGGCCGGCCTCGCGAACCGCGGCTATCGGCAGTTGGGCAAAGCTCATGCCGCGACTTTGCAGGCGCTGATAAAACTGCTGGCGCTGTTCCAGCGGCAGGCGAAGAAAGCGCGAGACCAGATCGATATTAGGGTTGGAAAGCATGGGTCAAATCGCCTCTAGTTCGCTCAAGAAGTCACGAAGGTCGTCAAAATCTTCCGCGCTGCCGGCACGGAAGGTGGCTGCGGCCTGGACATAGGCACACAGGGTTTCGGTCTGGAACACTTCCACCAGCGGCACGTCCAGACCCAGCTCGGCCTGCACCCGCGAGGTGATCTGGATTGCCAGCAGCGAATGCCCGCCCACCTCGAAGAAGTTGTCGTTGAGTCCCACCTGGGGCAGGTGCAGCACCTGGGCCCAGATCGCGGCGATCTGCTGCTCCAGTTCGGTTTCGGGGGCTACGTAGGCCTGTTGCATCAGGCTCACGTCCGGCTCCGGCAGGCCCTTGCGGTCGAGCTTGCCGTTGGGGGTCAGGGGCATGTGCTCCAGGAACATAAAGTGCGTGGGCACCATGTAATCCGGCAGGCGCGCTTTCAGGGCGCGGCGCAGGGTGTCGCGCAATGCGCTGTCGTCGGTGGCACGGGTCGGCACCACATAGGCCACCAGTTGTTTACCGGACGGGCCGTCGTGGGCCACCACCACGGTTTCGCCGACGCTGTCCTGTTCGCGCAGGCGCGCTTCGATCTCGCCCAGCTCGATACGGAAGCCTCGGATTTTCACCTGATGGTCAACGCGGCCCAGATAATCCACCACCCCATCCGGGCGGCCACGGGTCAGGTCGCCGCTGCGGTATACGCGGCTGCCGGGCTTGCCGAACGGGTCCGGCACAAAGCGTTCGGCGGTCAGCGCCGGGCGGTCCAGATAACCGCGCGCCACGCCCTCGCCGCCCAGGTACAGCTCGCCGGCCACGCCGATCGGTTGCAGGTTGAGTTGCGCGTCCAGGACGTAGCCGCTGCGGTTGCCCAGCAACGTGCCGATCGGCGCATACACCGCGCCGCAGGGGTCGCCTCGGCGAGCCTTCCATAGCAACGGCGTGACCACGGTTTCGGTCGGGCCGTAGCCGTTGAACAGGTAGGTCGGTTTGAGCGCGCGCCAGGCCAGGTCATAGCTGGCCTGGGCCACCGCATCGCCGCCAAAGCAGTACACGCGCACATTCGGCGGGTTGCCGTCGCGCTCGGCATGCTCGGCCAGCTGTTGCAGGTACACCGGCGGGAACACCGCCATGGTCACGTGGTGGCGGTGCATCTGCTCGTAGGTGTACTCCGGCAACCAAAGGCTGTCGTCGCGGATCAGCACGCTCGCGCCGTTGATCAGCGGGTGCATCCAGCCTTCGTGGGAGCCGTCGAAGGCGAACGACATAAAGTGCAGCTCGCAGTCGTCGGGGCCGGTTTCGTAGCGCTCGCCGGTGGCGATGATATGCGCCACCAACGGGCCGTGCGCCACCGCCACGCCTTTGGGCAGGCCGGTGGAGCCGGAGGTGTAGATCACGTAGGCCAGGTTGTCGCCGTCCAGTGCGATGTCTGGCGCGGTGGCGCGGTTGTCGGACCAGACCTGTGTCTGATCGATTGCAAGAACATGCAAGCCGTCCGGGATCGGCAAGCGTTGTTGCACAGACGAATGAGTCAGCAGCAACTGCGCATGGCTATCCTGCAGCATGTACAGCAGACGGTCGCGCGGGTATTCGATATCCAGCGGCACATACACACCACCGGCTTTCATGACTGCCAGGAACGCCACCATGCTCTCGGCACTGCGCGGCATGGCGATGGCTACGCGCACTTCCGCGCCGACGCCACGAGCGATCAGGGCGTGGGCCAGGCGATTGGCCTGGCTGTCCAGCTCGCCATAGGTGAGGGTCTGCGTAGCGAATTTCACCGCCACGGCGCCGGGATTTTCCCGCGCACGATCGGCGAACAACTCATGCACCAGGCGCCGGGACGAGAAACCGGAATCGGTGCGGTCCCACAACGCCAGGATCTGCTGCCGCTCGCTGGCGTCCAGCAGGTTCAATTGGCTCAGGCTTTGCTGCGGGTCGGCCACCATCGCTTGCAACAGATTCAGCCAGTGGCTGGCCATGCGCTCAATGGTTGCAGGGGCAAACAGGTCAGTCGCGTAGCTCAGGGAAGCACGCAGCAGGGTCGAACTTTCTTCCACGTCCAGCGCCAGGTCGAACTGGGCCACGTGTTCGTCCCAGCTCAGTACGTCGACCTCCAATTCGGTGAGGCGCTGCAGATGGCGCTCGGCAGCGCTCATGCGGTGGTTGAACATCACTTGGAACAGCGGGCTGAGGCTCATGCTGCGTTCAGGCTGCAAGGCTTCCACCAGTTGCTCGAACGGCAGGTCCTGATGGGCCTGAGCTTCCAGGGAACGCTGACGAGTCTGTTGCAACAGCTGCGCCACGCTCATTTGCCCATGGACATCGGCCTTGAGCACCTGGGTATTGACGAAAAAGCCGATCAGCCCTTCGGTTTCCAGGCGATTGCGGTTGGCAATCGGCACGCCGATGCGCACATCTTCCTGGCCACTGTAACGGTGCAGCAAGGCTTGGTAGGACGCCAGCAACACCATCGGCAAGGTCGCTGCACTGCGTTGCGCGAGGTTGCTCAGGCCCGCCAGCAGCGGGCCCGACAGCGCAACGCTCAGGCGCGCGCCGCGATGGCTTGGCAGCGCCGGGCGCTGATAGTCAAACGGCAACTCCAGCACCGGCTGCACGCCGCCCAACTGCTCGCGCCAGTACGCCAGTTGGCGGTCTTTCTCGCCTGCGTCCATCCAGCCGCGCTGCCACACGGCGTAATCGGCGTACTGGATCGGCAATGCCGGCAACTGCGCGGTATGGCCCTGGCTGAAGGCGGCATACAGCTGAACGAGCTCCTCGACCAGCAGTTGCATCGACCAGCCATCGGAGACGATATGGTGCTGCACCAGCACCAGCACATGCTCCTGCGCCGCCAGGCGCAGCAATTGCACGCGCAGCAGCGGCCCACGCAGCAGGTCGAACGGCCGTGCGACGGTCTCGGCGACCCGTGCCGTGAGCGCGGCTTCATCGATATCGACCCGCTCGATTTCAATCCGCACCCGCGCCTCGATTACTTGCACAGTGCCGGCGGCGTCCTGGTGTATATGGGTGCGCAGGCTTTCATGCCGCGCCAGCAAGGCGTCGAAACTGCGTTGCAGCGCAGCCAGGTCCAGCGCGCCTTTCAAACGCAAGGCACTGGGGATGTGGTACGCCGCGCTTTGCGGATCCAGTTGCCAAAGGAACCACTGGCGTTCCTGGGCGTAGGACAGCGGTAATGGCTGCTGGCGGTCGACGGGCAGCAACGCCGGAGCGCGTACGCCCTCCTCGCCCAGTGCATTCACAAAGTCACTCAGCACGGGGTGTTCGAACAGCCGCTTGAGCGCCACTTCCACCCCCAGCGCCTGACGCACCCGCGAGACCACGCGAGTGGCCAGTAATGAGTGCCCGCCCGATTCGAAGAAGTGATCGTCCAGGCTCACCCGAGGCAGTTCCAGCACCTCAGCCCAGATCGCCGCGATTGTCTGCTGGCGTGCGGTCACCGGTGCGACGTAGGCACCGCCCGACAGACCGGCGTCAGCCTTGGGCAGCGCTTTGCGGTCGAGCTTGCCGTTGGGGGTCAGAGGCAGGCTGTCGAGGAGGACCAGGTGCGCGGGCACCATGTAGTCCGGCAAACGCGTGCGCAACGCTGCCTTATAAACCTCGGCCGGCTGGGGCGTCGCCGTCACCAGATAAGCGATCAGACGGTCGTTATCGGCCAGCACCACGGCCTCGCGCACGGCCTCGAGATCGCGCAGGCACGCTTCGATTTCACCGAGTTCGATACGGAAGCCCCGCACCTTGACCTGATGATCGACCCGGCCGATATACGCCACCACGCCGTCGGCGCGATAGCGCGCCAGATCGCCGGTGCGATACAGGCGTTCGCCCGGCGCACCATAGGGGTTGGGCACAAAGCGTTCGGCCGTCAGCGCCGGCCGCGCATGGTAACCGCGTGCCAGGCCCGCCCCGCCGATCAGCAGTTCGCCAGGGGCACCGACCGGGTTGGGCGACAGCCCGGCATTGAGGATGAACAGCTGGGTGTTGGCGATGGGCCGTCCAATAAACGGCTGCGCCTGCAGCAGGCGATGCGCCGCCGACCAGATGGTGGTTTCGGTGGGGCCATACAGGTTCCACACCGGGCCCTGCAGGTCGAGCAGGCGCTGGGCCAGATCGGCCGACAACGCTTCACCGCCGCACAGACTCTTGATGCCGCGCAGCAGAGGCGCGCGCGGGCTTTCCAGCAACATGCGCCACGTCGATGGCGTGGCTTGCAGCACGTTGGCGCGCTGGGTGTGCGCCAGGTCGAGGATCGCCTCGGGATCGAGCGCCAGGGCCTGTTCGCCCAACAGCAGCGTGGCGCCGACGCTCAACGGCACGTACAGCTCCAGGGCAAAAATGTCGAACGAGAACGTGGTCAGCGACAGCATTCGCGCGTCGGCCGCAATCTCCAGCGTGCCGGCCATGCCGCAGGTAAAACTGCACAGGGCCTCGTGTCGCACCATCACGCCCTTGGGCTTGCCGGTGGAGCCCGAGGTGTAGATCACGTAGGCCAGGTGTTGCGGTGTGACGTGGACCGTCGGGTTGTGTTCGGCACCGCCGGCGTCGTCGACCAGCAGCACCTGCAGGCCCTGGGATTGCGCCAGGCGATCGTGCAAGTGTGCCTGGGTCAACAACACCCGGGCGTGGCTGTCTTGCAGCATAAAGGCCAGGCGTTGCGCCGGGAATTGCGGGTCCAGCGGCACATAGGCGCCACCGGCCTTGAGGGTCGCCAGCAGGCTGACCACCATCTCCGCGCAGCGCTCCACATGCACCGCCACCAGCACGTCCGGGCCGACGCCGGCGGCGATCAGGCGATGGGCCAGGCGGTTGGCGCGACGATTGAGCTCACCGTAGCTCAGCGTCTCGTCATTGAACTGCAGCGCGATGGCCGCCGGCTGTGCCTGGGCCTTGGCTTCGAACAACTGATGCACACACTGCGTCCGTGGGTAGTCGACCGCGCTGTGATTCCAGTCCTCGATGCTCTGCTGCCATTGAGGCGCGCTGAGTATCGCCAGGTCGTCCACGGCCTGGGAGACATCGCGCACGACCGCGCGCAGCAGGTTCTGCCAATGTTCAGCCAGGCGCTCGATGGTGGCCGCGTCGAACAGATCGGTGGCGTACGTCAGCGACGCCCAGAGCCCGGCAGCCGACTCCTCGGTTTCCAGGTTCAGGTCGAACTGGGTCGTGTGACCGGCCCAGTCCAACGGCTGCAGTTCCAGGCCGGGCAACTGCGGCGGGCCGGCGCGCAGGCTGTCCTGATGATTGAACATCACCTGGAACAGCGGGTTGTGGCTCAGGCTGCGCTGCGGTTGCAGGGCCTCCACCAGTTGCTCGAACGGCAGATCCTGATGGGCCTGGGCTTCCAGCGCGCGCTGCTTGACCTGGGCCAGCAACCGGTCGAACCCCATCTGCCCCTGCACCTGGGCCTGCAACACCTGGGTGTTGACGAAGAAGCCGATCAGACGCTCGGTTTCCAGGCGATTGCGGTTGGCGATCGGCACGCCCACGCGAATCTCGGATTGGCCGCTGTAGCGGTGCATCAACGCCTGGAACGCGGCCAGCAACAGCACAAACAGAGTAACGTCCTGACGCTGTGCGAGGGCCTTGAGATCGGCCACCAGCGCGCGGTCGAGCGGCACCTGTCGCCGAGCGCCGCGATGGCTCTGCACCGCCGGGCGCGGATGGTCCAGCGGCAGTTCCAGCAGCGCGTGTTCGCCGCCCAGGCGGCGGCACCAGTAATCGAGTTGACGTTGCTTTTCGCCGGCCGCCATCCAGTCGCGTTGCCACGCGGCGTAGTCGGCATACTGAAGCGGCAGCGCCGGTAATAGGGCCTGGCCCTGATACAACGCGAGCAGTTCGTCGACCATCACCTGCATCGACCAGCCATCGGAAATGATGTGGTGTTGGGTGATTACCAGCACGTGGTGATCGAGGTCGACTTGCAGCAGTTTGACGCGCATCAACGGACCATCGACCAGGTCAAAGGGCCGTTGAATTTCCTGCGCGACGCTGTGTGCGAGCGACGCCGGCGCAACGCGCTGGTGTTCGACTGCAACCCCAGCCTGCGGGTGGATGACTTGCCACACCTGCTCGCCCGCCTCCCGAAACGTCGTGCGCAACGGTTCATGCCGCTGCACCAGGGCCAGGCACGCGCGCTCCAGCGCCGGAGTATCCAGCTGGCCACGCAGGTGCAGGGCCATCGGCACATGGTAGGCCGCGCTGGTCGGGTCCAGTTGCCACAGGAACCATTGCCGCTCCTGGGCATAGGACAGCGCCAGCGGCCGCTCACGCGACACCGCAACCATCGGCGGCGCGGTATCGGCCTGCACGCCCGCGCACGCCACGGCAAACGCTTCCAGCGTCGGCTGTTCGAACAGCACGCGCAGCGGTACTTCCAGCTTAAGGTCATGGCGCACCCGGGAAATCACCTGGGTGGCCAGCAAGGAGTGCCCGCCGCGCTCGAAGAAATGGTCATCCAACCCCACCGCCTCGACCTGCAGCACTGCCTGCCAGATCGCGGCCAGTTGCATCTGCAGCGCGGTCTGCGCGGCGCGATAGGCCTGGCGCGATGGGCTCAGGTCCGGGGCCGGCAACGCGCGGCGATCGAGTTTGCCGCTGGGGTTCAGGGGCAGCGCGTCGAGCACTACCCAATGCGCCGGCACCATGTAGTCCGGCAGCGACCGTTGCAGGATCGTCGCCAGGGCCTGGGTATCCAGCGCCTGCGCCAGGGCGGGCACCACATAAGCGACCAACTGCGCACCGGTCGCGCTCGGCCGGGCGATCACGGCGGCCTCGCGCACCTGCGGCAGGGCTTGCAGGTGAGCTTCGATCTCGCCCATTTCGATCCGGAAACCGCGCACTTTGACTTGATGGTCGATACGCCCCACATACTCCAGGTCACCCGCTGCGTTGCGGCGGGCCAGGTCTGCGCTGCGGTAGAGCCGCGCGCCCGGCGTGCTGGAAAACGGGTCCGGAAGGAAGCGCTCGGCGGTCAGCGCCGGGCGGTCGAAGTAGCCCTGGGCCAGGCCGGCTTCGGCGCCGATGCACAGCTCGCCGACGCCTTCGCCGCCGAGCAGGTCGAAGGCACTGTCGAGCACATACAGTGCGCGCCCTTCGGTGGCGCGGCCAATCGGCACGCCGTACGCTTCGTTGGCATCCGCAAGGTGGCAGGTGTGCACGCTGGACACCACCGTGGCCTCGGTCGGCCCGTAGGTATTAACCAGGCGCACCTGCCCCAGCCCGGCGGCGTGCCAGGCGCGCAGCCCTTCCACCGACATCGCCTCGCCGCCCACATGCACCTGGCGCAGCTTGCCCAGCGTGCGGCCATCCATGGCGCACTCCTTGGCCAACAAGTACCAGTACGCTGCGGGCAGGTCGGCCAGGGTCACGTCCTGCTCGACGATTTCCCGCGCCAGTTGTCCGGCATCCCACAACTCATCACCACGCATGATCAGCGCCGCGCCCCTGCACAGCGGCGGGTAGCACTGCTCGACAAACCCGTCGAAGCTGAACGTGGCGAACTGCAGCACACGATCATCGCGACGCAACTGGCTGTAGACCGAGGCGCTGTCGCAGAACTGGCCGAGGGCGGCATGATCGATGGCCACGCCCTTGGGTTGGCCGGTGGAACCGGAGGTGTAGATCACATAGGCCAGGTCGGCGGCAGCGGCATGGTTGGGCGGATTGACCGCCGGGTAACCCGCCAGCTCCGCCCCTTCGGCGCTGAAGTCCAGGCGGGTCAGGCCCTGGGGCAGCGGCAGGTCGGCCAGCAGCCCGGTTTCGCTGAGCAGCAGGTTCAAGCGACTGTCGGCCAGCATATAGGCCAGGCGTTCGGCGGGGTATTTGGGGTCCAGCGGCACGTAGGCCGCGCCGCTCTTGAGCACAGCCAGCAGGCTGACGATCAGCTGCGGACCCCGGCGGCACGCCAGGCCCACGCGCTGGCCAGGGCCGACGCCAAGCGCCAGCAGACGATGGGCCAGGCGGTTGGCCCGCGCGTTGAGTTGTGCGTAGCTCAACCGCACATCGCCCGCCTGCACGGCCAGTGCGTCAGGGGTACTGGCGGCCTGGACGGCGATGCGTTCGTGCACGCGCGCGCTGCACTGCGCGGCGGCAGGCGATCGGCTGCAGGCGAGCAGTTCGCGCCGGGTGTCGGGCGCCAGCAGGTGCAGGCTGCCCAACGGTGCCCGGGCATCGGCGAGCAGTTGCACCAGCAGGTGCCGCAGGTTGGCGCCGAGTCGGCTGACTTGCTCGGCACTGAAACGCGCGCGGTCGTAGCTGAACTCCAGACGCAGGCTCGCGCCCAGCTCGATGCCAAGGGTCAGCGGGTAATGGGTCCGCTCGTGGTTATGCAACGGGCCGAAAGTCAGCCCGGCGGGCGCACCCTGCTTGAGGGCGTCGGCTACCGGGAAGTTTTCGAACACCAGCAGCGTGTCGAACAGCGCGCCCTGCTGGCCGGCCCAGCCTTGAATGTCATAGAGCGGTACGTGTTCGTGATCGCGCAGGCTCAAGTTGAGGGTTTGCAACTCGCTGAGCCAATCGGCGGCCGACTGTGCCGGCGACGCCGCGCTGACCATCGGCAACGTATTGATAAACAGGCCCAACTGCTGCTCGATCCCCGGCAACGGCGCCGAGCGCCCGGCGACCGTGGCGCCGAAGGCGACGCAGGCCTGGCCGGTATAGCGCTGCAACAGCAAGGCCCAAGCCCCCTGCAGCAGGGTATTGAGGGTGATTTTATGAGTGCGGGCGAACTCGCCGAGGGCGCGGGTGAAGTCGGCGTCCAGCACGATGGGGTAATCGGCCATGCCGCTGCCGTTGACGGGCACACGCAGCGCATCGGCCAGCAGAGTCGGCGCCTCAAGAGGTGCCAAGGCCGCTTTCCAGAACGCTTCGCCGCTGGGTTGTTGCTGCAGCCAGCCGAGGTAATCGCGGAACTGCCCCGTCGGCGCAGGCACTGCGTGGCCGGCATAGTGAGCGATCACTTCGGCGAGCAATTGGGCGTTACTCCAGCCATCCATCAGGATGTGGTGACTGGTGAAAATCAGGTGCCATGCATTGCCGGCGCCGCGCACCAGCATCAGGCGAAACAGCGGCGCCGCGTCGAGGGCAAAGCCCCTGTCGCGTTCAGCATCGGCCAATGCATCCAGGTCGGCGCCCGTGTCTTCGATCACCTGCAACTGCAGGTCGACCTGACGCTGGATCAGTTGATGGGCACTGTCCAGGCCCAGCCAGTGAAAGCTGCTGCGCAGGATGTCATGGCGGTCCAGAGCGGCCTGCCAGGCGCGCCCGAAGGCCAGCAGGTCCAGGCCTTGGATATCCAGGCGCAATTGGTTGATGTAGGCCTGGGCCTGGGGCTCGTACAAGGTATGGAACAGCATGCCCTGCTGCATCGGCGACAGCGGGTAGAGATCGGCAATCTGCGGCCCCGCCACGGGCAACGCCTCCAGTTGCGCCTGGCTCAGGCGCGCCAGTGGGAAGTCGGACGGCGTGACCTGCCCGGCCGGCGTGGCACAGCATTGTTCGATCACGGCCTTGAGTTCGACGGCATACTCGTTCGCCAGACGCTGGATGGTCGCCACGTCGTACATGTCGCTGCTGAAGCCCCAGCGCAACGCCAACTCACCGCCGTACACCTGCCCTTCCACGGTCAGCCAGTTGGCCAGCGGGGCCTCGGGGTCCTGGGCCTGACCGCCGCCCTGCGTCGAAGGGACGAACAGCGCCGACGCATCGAACTGGCGGTCGAATTGGCCCAGGTAGTTGAACGTGATGCGCGGCGCGACCTGGCTCGCCAGGCTTTGGCGCGCGGCCGGGGTGCCGAGGTAGCGCAGCAGGCCGTAGCCGATGCCTTTGTGCGGCACGGCGCGCAGTTGCTCCTTGACTGCCTTGATGGCGCTCGACAACTCGCCGCCGGCCTGCAGGAGCATTGGGAACAGACTGGTGAACCAACCGACGGTGCGGCTCAGGTCGAGATCGTCGAACAGGTCTTCGCGGCCATGACCTTCCAATTGGATCAGCGCCGCAGGCTGCTGGCTCCAGCGGCTGATGACCCGCGCCAGGGCGGTCAGCAACAGGTCGTTGACCTGGGTGCGATAGGCCGCCGGGGCATCCTGCAGGAGTCGCCGGGTGTGCTCGGCGTCGAGACGGATTTCGAGGGTGCGGCCCAGGCGGTTCTGCAGGCCGCCATGAGGGTTGTCGCAGGGCAGATCCGCCGCCATGGTCTGCGCCTGCCAGTACGGCAGTTGCGCGTCGAGGGTCAGTGCATGGGCCTGCAATTGCTGCGCCCAGCGTTGGTAGGCGCTGGTCTTGGCCGGCAGTGCGGCGTGGCGATAAGCCTGTTGCAGATCCTCCAGCAGCACGCGCCAGGACACGCCATCGACCACCAGGTGATGGACCACCAGCAACAGCCGCTGCGTACCATCGGCCAGCGTCGCCAAGGTGGCGCGCAGCAAAGGGCCGTGTTCCAGCTCCAGGCTGCGCTGGGCTTCATCGCACACGGCGGCCAGTTCGCTGTCGTCGGCGACCTGGGTTTGCCATAGCGCCGCATCAGTGACCGGCGCGGCATGCCATTGCAGCCACTGGCCGTCCCGCTCGACGAAGCGCAGGCGCAAGGCATCGTGGTGATTGATCAACTGGGTCAGGGCCGCTTCCAGGCGTGCCGGTGCCAAGGCTTCCCGTGGGGTCAGCAGCAGCGATTGGTTCCAGTGATGACGCGCCGGGATCGCCTGCTCGAAGAAGCCGGCCTGCACTGGGGTAACGATCACGTCGCCGCTGACAGGCCCTTGGTCGATCAGCGCCAATTGCTCAAAGCCCGCCACGCGCGCGAGACTGCGCACGCTCTGGTATTGGAACAGGTCGCGCGGGCTGAGGCGGATGCCGGCCTGACGGGCGCGGCTGACCACCTGAATGGAGATGATCGAATCGCCGCCCAGTTCGAAAAAGTTATCGTCCAGGCCGACCTGGGGCACGCCGAGCACGTCGCTCCAGATTGCCGCCAGCGCCTGTTGCAGAGGGTTTTCCGGCGCGCTGTAGACCTGCTGCGGCGCAGCATCCGGCTGCGGCAAGGCTTTGCGGTCGAGCTTGCCGTTCGCGGTCACCGGCAGCTTGTCCAGGTGTACCCAGTGGGTCGGCACCATGTACTCCGGCAGGCTGTTGAGCAACCAGTCCTTAAGATCGTCCGGCGCGTCACCTTGGAGAACCAGATAGGCCACCAATTGCTTGCCGCCCTGCACCAGCACCACGGCTTCACGCACCGATGGGTGCTGCAACAGGCGCGTTTCGATTTCCCCCAGTTCGATCCGCAGGCCGCGCAGCTTGACCTGATGGTCGAGACGCCCCAGGTATTCGATCACCCCGGTGGCACGCTGGCGCACGCGGTCGCCGGTGCGGTAAAGACGCGTGCCGTCGCCGAACGGGCTGGGCACAAAGCGCTCGGCGGTCAGCGCCGCACGGCGATGGTAACTGCGGGCCAGGCCGGTGCCGCCCAGGTACAGCTCGCCGGACACGCCGGCGGGCACCGGGTTGAGTTGGGCGTCGAGCACATAGGTGCCGAGATTGGCGATGGGACGGCCGATGGGCACGCAGTCGGCGCCTTCATCGACGCAGGTCCAATGGGTCACGTCGATGGCGGCTTCGGTCGGGCCGTAGAGGTTGTACAGATTGGCCGCCGGCAGCTTGGCGAACACCTGTTGCTGCGCCTCCAGCGGCAAGGCTTCGCCGCTGCACACGATGCGCTTGAGGCTCGCGCAGGCCTGCACGCCCGGCTCGTGGATAAACGCCTGCAGCATCGACGGCACGAAGTGCACCGTGGTGATGGCGTGACGGCCGATGGTTTCGATCAAGCGCGCCGGTTCGCGGTGCTCGCCAGGAGCCGCGACCACCAGGCGCGCGCCGGTCATCAGCGGCCAGAAGAACTCCCACACCGACACGTCAAAGCTGAACGGGGTTTTCTGCAGGACCGCGTCACTCCCATCCAGCCCGTAGGCTTGCTGCATCCAGCACAGACGGTTGACCAGCGCGCGATGGCTGTTACCGGCCCCCTTGGGTTTGCCGGTGGAGCCGGAGGTGTAGATCACGTAGGCCAGGTTCAGCGCGTGCACGCTCACTTCGAGCGATGCGCTGCTGTAGCCCTCCAGCCACTCGGTAGGCTGATCGAGGGCAATCGCTCGGATACCCGCAGTGGGCAACGACGGCAGCAGGCTCTGCTGGGTAAGCAGCAGTTGGACGCCGCTGTCTTCAAGCATGTAGGCCAGGCGCTCCTGGGGGTATTCGGGGTCGAGCGGCACGTAGGCGCCGCCCGCCTTGAGAATCGCCAGCAGGCCGATGACCATTTCCATCGAGCGCTCGACGCAGATCCCCACCAGCACATCGGGACCGACGCCCTGCTCGACCAGCGCGTGGGCCAACTGGTTGGCGCGGCCATCGAGCTGGGCATAGCTCAGGGTGGTATCGCCGAACTGCAAGGCCGGGGCATCAGGGGTGGCGCGTACTTGATCTTCGATCAGGTGGTGGATGCCGCGCTCGGTGGGATAGGTTTGCGCGGTCTGGTTCCAGGTGCGGGTCACGCGTTGGAGTTCGTCGGCGTCCAGCATCGGCAACTCGCCGATACGCTGCTCGCCATCGCCCACCATGGCGTGCAGCAGGCTGATCCAGTGGCGGGCCATACGCTCGATGGACGGCGCGTCGAACAGGTCGTTGGCGTAGGTCAGCGCGGCGTGCAGGGTGCCGGACTTTTCGTAGGTGTCCAGGGTCAGGTCGAACTGGGTGGTACGGCCTTGCCATTCCACCAGGGCCAGCTCCAGGCCCGAGGCAGTGCTGACCGAAGCGATGTCGGCCACCACCGGTTGGTGGTTGTACATCACCTGGAACAGCGGCGTATGGCTCAGGCTGCGTTCGACGTGCAGCGCTTCCACCAGGCGTTCGAAGGGCAATTCCTGGTGGGCCTGGGCGCCGAGGGCATGTTCCTTGATGGCTTGCAGCAGTTCGGCGACGCGGGTTTGCCCGGTCAATTCGGTGCGCAGTACCTGGGTGTTGACGAAGAAGCCGATCAGCCCTTCGACTTCCGTGCGGTTGCGGTTGGCGATCGGCACGCCGACGCGGATATCGCCCTGGCCGCTGTAGCGATGCAACAGCACGTTGAACGCACCGAGCAGCAGCATGAACAGGGTCACGTTGTGCTGTTGAGCGCAGCGACGCAATTGCGCGGCAAGGTCCGCATCAATCGCGAAGTGATGGCGAGTGCCCTGATAGCTGGGCATGGCCGGGCGCGGACGGTCGGTGGGCAGTTCCAGCACCGGGTGCTCATCCCCCAGGCGCGCCTGCCAGTAATCCAGTTGCCGCGCCTGCTCCCCCGCTTCCAGCCAGCGGCGCTGCCACAGGGCGTAGTCGCTGTATTGGATCGGCAGCGGCGGCAGTCGGGGGGGTTCGTTGCGTTCGTAGGCGTCGTAGCTGCGGATGAATTCGTCGATCAGCACGTTCATCGACCAACCGTCGGAGACGATATGGTGCAGGGTCAGCAGCAGCACATGCTCCCGCTCGGCGAGCTTCAGCAGTTGCACGCGCAGCAGCGGACCGTGTTCCAGATCGAACGGTAACAGCGACTGGCGCACCGCCGCGTCGCTCACCGCCTGCTCCCGCTCGGCCAGCGGCAGGTCGCTCAGGTCGAGCTGCTCCACCGCCACCGAGGGCTCGATGCCCACCTGCGACAAGCGTTCATCAGCCTGGCGCTGAAACACCGTGCGCAGGGTTTCGTGGCGCTCGACCAGACTGGCGAACGCCTGTTCCATGGCCCGCAGGCTCAGGGCCCCCGTGAGCCGCACCGCGCCCGGCAGGTTGTACGCGCCACTGGTCGGGTCCAATTGCCAAAGAAACCACATGCGCTGCTGCGCGTAGGACAACGCCTGGCGATCTTCCGCCTGCACCCCGGCCGGAATCGGAAACCGCGAAAACTCCACGCCTTCTGTCTGTAAGGCCTGCAGGAACCTCTGGCGTTTTTCCAGGGGCAACCCGATAAACCGGCGAGCAAGTTTCAAGGAGTCTTCAGCATTCATTTCTTGGGATCCGGAGCAATAGGCAGGAAGCACAAAGGCACGTCGTCCCTATAAAACGAATCGCGAAAGGAAAAATTAGCGAGGGGATGCAGGCGCGAAACCGAGCGTCATCAAGGGTTACACCTGTGACGGGAAAGATGCACGTAACCGAGCTAGCATTGACGGAAACCACCTTATGCAACTACATTTAGTTACACGCAAGGAACGCCGTGTCCAAAAATGAAAAGCTGCTGGCCAAACTGCTCAATGAGCAAATGGCATTTACATGGCCCGAACTCGTCACGCTGCTGCGTCGCCTGGGCTACACACAGATCGAAGGGGCTGGAAGCCGCGTCAAGTTCGACAGTGGCGACCCCACTGCAATGATCACGCTGCACAAGCCTCACCCTGGCAACGAACTGAAGCAGTACATTCGACGCCAGATCATCGAACAATTGAAATCAGGAGAACTGATTCAGTGAACAACCAACTCAAACACAAAGGCTACATCGGCTCTATCGAGGCCAGCCTTGAAGACAACTGCCTGTTCGGCAAGATCCTATTCATCAAGGCGCTGATCAGCTACGAAGGAAAAACCGTGGCTGATTTGGATGCCGCTTTTCAGGAGGCCGTGGACGACTATCTCGTGACGTGCCAGAACCTTGGTCAAACCCCGGAAAAACCCTGCAAGGGATCTTTCAATGTGCGGGTCGGACATGACCTGCATTTAGCTGCGGCGCTGGCGGCGACCCGCAGGAAAGTCACGCTCAATGACCTGACGCGTCAGGCGCTGAATGAGTTCCTGCAACATCACTTCGCAGAACTTCACCCCAGCGCATAGCAAACTACCCCAACCGCCGACACCCCAGTCATGCGCGCAAGCATGCCCGCCAGCACAAAGGCGCGGGCGCCGGGAACCTGAAGTAAATTCGCGTAAGGGTTTGTCATGACTCAGACGCCGCCGGTGCCGAATGTGCGCATTTTTTCTATCACACCAACCGTTTGATCTGCTTATGCCGCCATACCAACCGGTAATACGCGGTCTGCAGCCCGAGCATCGCCAAGTAGGTGACCGGGAACGCCATCCACACCCCTTCCAGACCGAAATGGGCATTGAACAGGTAGGCCATCGGCAACTCGACGCACAGCACGCAGAAAATCGAAATCGCCACCGGCATCAGCACCACGCCGCTGGCGCGCATGATGCCGCCCACCACCGCCTGAAAGCCGAACACCAGGATGCTCCACAACATGATGTGCAGTAGGTGTTCGGCGTTGACCCGTGCCGCCGCGTCGGTGATGAACAGACCGAGCAGCCAGTGCGACAGTGCATAACCCAGCACAATCAACCCGCCGGTCAGGCAGGTATTGATCAGCAGCCCGGTGCGCAGGATCGGCCCGATGCGCTCCAGGCGCCCGGCGCCGATGGCCTGGGCGCCGAGGATCGAGGCGGTGATGGCAATGGACAAGGCCGGGAACTGCACGTAGTTGACGATCTGCGTCACCGCGCCATAAGCCGCCGTGGCCTGGGAGCCGTGGCCGTTGACCAGGGCCAGGATGACCAATTCCGACAACGACAACACCACCATCTGCAGGCCGGTGGGCAAGCCGATACGCAGGACTTTGCCGAGAATCGCGCGGTCCAGGCGTAACGCTGCAAGCAACTCGCGGTCCGGTGCCATTACATGATTTTTACCGCGCAGGCGCAGGATCAAAAACAGCATCGCCGCAGCGTTACCCACCAGGCCGGCGTACACCGCGCTCTGGATGCCCAGCGGTGGCAGGCCGAGCCAGCCGCGTATCAATGCCGGAGTCAGCAGCAAGCCGACCAGGGTCGAGACCATCAGCGCCAGCAAAGGTGAAATCGTGTCGCTGACCCCGCGCAACAGTTGGGTGTAGAGGATAAACACCAGCAGCAACGGCATGATCAGCATCATCATCCGCGCATAGCCGACCGCATCGTCGAGCACATCCAGCGGTGTCCCCAGTGCCTGCAACGCCGAGCGCGCGAACAGGCTGCCAAGCACCGCCGCAATCAACCCCACCAGTGCGCCCAGGGTCAACGTGGCGCCGGTAATCGACTTGACCATGCCCGTTTCCTGGGCACCCCAGGCCTGGCCGATCAATACCGACGCGCCAGCGCCCAGGCCGATCACCAGGGCAATGAAAAAGAACACGATGGGAAACATCCCCGAGACCGCTGCCAACGCCTGGGTACCGAGCATCTGCCCGACATAGATGCCATTGAGGGTGCCGGAAAAGCTCTGCAGGAAGTTGGACAGCACCATGGGTGCGAGAAAGATCAGGTAGACCTGCCACAGCGGGCGTTGCAAAGGGCTTTGCATGAAAAACGGGGCCTCGGATCACAAAAGCGTTCGAGGGTTATACCGTAATTGGATCCGACCTTCCCGAGGTTTGTCCTTTATCGAGATGATGATCAGCCGAGCTGCCTTGCTAACCGCCATAGCGGCTCGAGCTGACCAGACCACGCGATCTCAGTTGGCGTCCGGCTTTCGTTTTCCCATCATGTAGTCGATGTTGATCATATCGAATCGGCGGTCTTCAGCGCCCGGACCGTTGTCGCCAATGCCGATATCCGTTTCACGCAACAAGCCTGGGCGTCTCAGCAGTTCAGCCGCCAGTTGGCGCGCCTCTGGAGTGAACGTTCGAGTTGATGGCCTCTTACCTGCTGCCTCTTCCAGTTCGGAGACGTTGATGAACCTGTCGTTGGCGCCCGCCGTATATTGCCTGAAGTTATCCTTGATACCTTTAAGCAGGTCGTAATCGCTCATTCCCTTATCGTTATCGGAGAGGTAAACAAGGTCGTCTCGGGAGAAACGGCCATCCACCGAACCGCTTTGACCACGGTCGAGCGACTTGAACAAGTCACCCCGATTCTGCACCTCCCTGGCGATGTCCACTTCATCCCGGGTCGCTGGGCGCCCATCCAAGTGAAAGCCGCCGGCGACGGAACTCAGTGATTTATCGGTGATAAACCCTGGGGCATCCGGATCTTCTAGCGCGCTGAAACGGGCCAGTACTTTATTGGAAAGGGCTTCGTTGCTGTCGTTGGCATAAGGCTTGGCGTCATATTCCGAAGCCTTACCGCCCAAGGTGTCGCCTGTAGAGGAAGGCCACGGCGCAAAAACCTGGTTCATTCGTTGTTGCCGCATTCCCCCGGGCATGCCTGCAGGACCGACCTCCCGCATGGCTGACGAGAAGGCGGTGGACGCGTTTCGCGCGCTGGACAGAACCGTATTCGCGAGCTGATCGTCTGTGTTCATAAGAGAGGACGTATTTGGGGCGCCGTACACCGCCATACTCTCGAGCACATCGTCCGGACTGATAAGACCATCCTGCTGACCACCATTGGTGATGCCATCCAGCATGTCAGCCATTTCAGGATTGCGGGAAATCTCCCTGGCGAGCATGGTCATCCGGTCATGGTAAGGGTCGCCGGTCATGGGACGTTCGGCCACATGCTCAAGCGTGTCACGCGAAACGAAAGGAGAACCTGGGGTTCTGAAATAGTCGAAGTTGTTTGCAAACTCTCCCAAAATACGCACAGGAGGAAGCGCTCCACCGCTCAGTGCAGGTTGACCTGCACCACGCCACTGACCTTGGCTGACTGGCATCGCGTTATAGGAAGCCTCGTTTCTCATGCAATTTGGCGCAGGCGGATAAAACATGCTCATCATCATTCCTCGTTAATGGAGTCCTACACTGTCAACCCAGGCAAACCCTGCACTGGATCACTTTCCCTGTGTGGCGGCCTACGACTTAACGGTTCCAGCACCCCGCAGTAACAGTACAACCTCCTGAAAGAACATGACATTTGCACGCTCGGACCACGGCCCGAACGCAGTGAGAAAAGTATCCCCGCCAAAGTAGGCCTTGCCCTCCGATTCAGCCCCCAGGTCAATCGCCAAACGTCTTCGACGGCCTGCGCAACGTCGGATCAAACGGATTGATCCTCGGCCCGATGGCCGCGGCTTCGCGCTTGAGCAATTCCACCACCATAGGCAGGCGACTCGGCCCCAACCGGTCACTGATGGTCGCCACACTCAATGCGGCCACCGCGTGCCCATCGCGATCGAGGATCGGCACCGCCAGGCCCGCCATGCCTTCCAGCACCCCGGTGTTACGCGCCGCGTAGCCCAGGGTGCGCACGTTCTCCACTTCCGAACGCAGCAGCACTTCGTCGTACAGGTGAAAATCCTTGAGCCGAGGCAGGTTGTAGCGGATCACGGTTTCGCGCTCTTCCTCCGGCAGGAACGCGAGGATCGCCAGGCTGCCCTGACCCACGCCAAGAGCGACGCGCCCACCGATGTCACCGGTGAAGGTGCGGATCGGGTACGGGCCTTCGCTGCGGTCCAGGCAGATCGCATCGAAGCCGCTGCGCGCCAGTAAAAACAGCGAATCGCCCAAGGAGGCGCTCAGGCGCAACAGGCTCGGTCGTACCAAGTCGCGCAGGTTACCGGTCTTGCCCGCATTGGCCGCCAGGGCGAAGAACTCCAGGCTCAGGCGATAGCGCTTGCTGCGCGCGTCCTGCTCCACCATGCCCTCCTCCATCAGGCTGCGCAGCAGGCGGTGGGTGGTGGGTTGGGACAGGCCGACCTGTTGCGCAAGCTGGGTCACACGTTCGCCGTCTTGCGAAACCTCGCCCAACGTGCGCAGCAGCGCAAACAACCGTGATACGCCGCCAGCACCGACTTCCTTGAGGTTTTCATTCCGCTCAGTGGAATCCATATCGCCTGTTCTCTCTTTTAATTCTGGTGAGTGAATAAAACTGAAAAAAGTAGTCCGTTCAGTGAAATTCCATCTTCCACGCATCCTAGTCTTCGTCCTAATCTGCGTCCACAGGGGCGAAAACGAACAACACACGGCAGCCGACTTGAGATCGAGCGCCAACGCACCCGCAACATTCTTTTCGCATCTGCCCAAAACAAAAAAAGCGCGTTTCGACGCGACTGAAAAAGGTGGAACGCAGACATGGCATTTCTCCAACTCATCGCCTTGAGCAAACGCTACGGCGCCGTCGACGCAGTGGTTGCCACCGACCTGGCCGTGGAAAAAGGCGAGTTCGTTTCCCTGCTCGGCCCATCGGGCTGCGGCAAGACCACCACCCTGCAAATGATCGCCGGCTTCGTCGAGGTGACCAGCGGCCAGATCCTGCTGGATGGGCGCTACATTACCCATGCCAAGCCCGCCAGCCGTGGCCTGGGCGTAGTGTTCCAGAGCTACGCGCTGTTCCCGCACATGAGCGTGCGCGACAACGTCGCCTTCGGCCTGAAGATGCGCAACGTGCCCGCCGCCGAGATCGCCGGCAAGGTCAAGACCGTGCTCGATCTGGTGCGCCTGGCCCCCCATGCCGAGCGCTACCCGCGTGAGCTGTCCGGCGGCCAGCGCCAACGCGTGGCCCTGGCGCGCGCCCTGGTGATCGAACCGCCGGTGTTGCTGCTGGACGAACCGCTGTCCAACCTCGACGCCAACCTGCGCGAAGAGATGCAGTTCGAGATCCGCCGCATTCAGTGCGCCGTGGGCATCACCACGCTGATGGTCACCCACGACCAGGCCGAAGCGCTGTCCATCAGCGACCGCGTGGTGGTGATGGAGGCCGGCCGCGTGACCCAGATCGACGCGCCTTACACCCTCTACGAACACCCACGCACACGCTTTATTTCTGACTTCGTAGGCAAGGCCAACCTGTTGCCCGGCGATTACGACGCCCTCGGCACGCCGCAAGTGCGGCATGAAAGCGGCGATGGCGAACTGACCCTCAGTCTGCGCCCGGAAAAAATCCAACTGGTGGACGCCGGCAGCGGGCGCCTGCAAGGCCAGGTGCTCGACCGCTTCTTCTTTGGCAGCCAATGGCTTTACCGCATCCACACTTCGTTGGGTGAAATCACCGTGGTGCGCGCCAACGACGGCAGCGCGCCGCTGGCCAACGGCGCGGTGGTCGGCCTGGAATGGCCGGCCGAGCTGCTGCGCGTGCTGGCCACCGACGAGGTGCGCCCATGAGTCGGGGCTACCTGCTGTCGCTGCCGGCGCTGCTGCTGTTCAGCGGGCTGCTGATCCTGCCGCTGGGGCTGACCCTGGTACTGTCGTTCAACGTGTTCGATTATCAGGTAGGGGTGAAAGCCGGCGAGTGGACCTTGGCCCATTACCTGGCGCTTTTCAGCGACGCGTACTTTTACGAAATCTTCTGGCGCACCTTCTGGATCAGCGCGCTGGTCACCCTGCTGTGCGTGGTGATCGGCGTACCGGAGGCCTACATCCTCAGCCGCATGGGCACGCCGTGGCGCTCGATCTTTCTGATCCTGATCCTCACCCCACTGCTGATTTCAGTGGTGGTGCGCGCGTTTGGCTGGAGCCTGCTGCTCGGCGCCGACGGCCTGATCAATCAGTTGATCCAAGTGCTCGGCGGGCGCCCGGTGAAGCTGTTGTACACGCCGTTCGCGGTGATCATCGCGCTGGTGCATGTGATGCTGCCGTTCATGATCATTCCGGTGTGGACCTCGTTGCAAAAACTCGACCCGTCGGCCGAACAGGCGGCGCTGTCCCTCGGCGCCAGCCAGGCCACGGTGATGCGCAGGATCGTGTTGCCCCAAGTGATGCCCGGGGTGCTGTCCGGCACCCTGATTGTGTTCGGCCTGGCCGCCAGTTCGTTTGCGATCCCCGGCCTGCTCGGCGGGCGGCGTCTGAAAATGGTCGCCACCGTGGTGTACGACCAGTACCTCTCGGAACTCAACTGGCCTATGGGCGCGACCATCGCGGTGGTGTTGCTGCTGGTCAACCTGCTGATCATGTTGAGCTGGAACCGCCTGCTCGAAAGTCGCTACAAAAAGTCCCTGGGGGTTTAGACACATGTCCAGAAACGGTCCTTTGGCGCTCGGCTTCCATGGCCTGGTGGTGCTGTTCATGATGGCGCCGCTGGTGGTGGTATGCCTGGTGGCGTTCACCCCGGAGAACACCTTGAGCCTGCCTACCCAGGGGTTCTCCCTGCGCTGGTTCCGCGCGGTGTTCGAGCGCGCCGACTTTATCCTGGCGTTCTACAACAGCCTGATCCTGGCGTTCAGCGCTGCGACCCTGGCCACGCTGATCGCGGTGCCGGCGGCGCTGGCGATCAGTCGCTACTCGTTTGTGGGACGCAACTTTTTCAGTGCCTTGTTCCTGTCGCCGATCATCATCCCGCACCTGGTACTGGGGGTGGCGATGCTGCGCCTGTTCGCCCTGATGGGGGTGAACGGCAGCTTCACCTGGTTAATGCTGGCCCATGTGGTGATCATCACCCCGTACGTGCTGCGGCTGGTGCTGGCGGCGGCCATCGGTATCGACCGCAGCGCCGAACAGGCGGCCGAGTCCCTGGGGGCCGGTCGCTTTACGCTGTTCCGCCTGATCACCCTGCCGATGATCCTGCCCGGCGTGGCCGGTGGCTGGCTGCTGGCGTTCATCAACAGCTTCGATGAAGTGACCTTGTCGATTTTTGTCAGCTCGCCGGCCACGCAAACCCTGCCGGTGCGCATGTACGTGTACGCCACCGAATCCATCGACCCGATGATGGCGGCGGTGTCGGCGCTGGTGATCGCGCTGACGGCGGCGACCATGATTCTGCTCGACCGGGTCTACGGCCTGGACCGCGTGCTGGTGGGGAAACATTGATGGCCCTGTTCAAACGCTTGGCCGACACCGCACGCCCTGCCATCGCGTTTACGCTTGACGGTCAACCGGCCAGCGCCCTGCTCGGCGACACGCTGCTGACCGCCGTGCTGACCTGCGGTGAACATCTGCGCGGCAGCGACTTCAGTGCCGAACGCCGTGCAGGGTTCTGCCTGATGGGCGCCTGTCAGGATTGCTGGGTGTGGCTGGAAGACGGTCGGCGCGTACGCGCCTGTTCGACGCTGCTGGAAGCAGGCCAGGCGATCCGCCGCGATCCGGGGCGCACAGCATGAAGCCGGTAGTGATTGTGGGCGCAGGCCCGGCGGGGATCAGCGCGGCGCGCACCCTGCTCGACCATGGCATCCGAGCCTGCCTGGTGGACGAAGGCCTGCGCGGTGGCGGGCAGATTTATCGGCGCCAACCCGAGGGCTTCCAGCGCACCGCCCGGCAACTCTATGGCTTCGAAGCGAGCAAGGCCGAAGCCGTGCATCGCACCTTGGATGAACTGGCGCCGTTGATCGACTATCGGCCACGTACCCTGGTGTGGAATGCCGAGGACCAGCGCCTGGACTTGCTCACGGATGACCACGCCGACAGCCTCGAGTACTCACGGCTGATCGTCGCCACCGGCGCCACCGACCGTATCCTGCCGGTGCCTGGCTGGACCTTGCCCGGCGTGTACAGCCTGGGCGCGGCGCAGATCGCCCTGAAGTACCAGGGCTGCGCCATCGGTGAGCGGGTGGCGCTCTGTGGCAGCGGGCCATTGCTGTATCTGGTGGCGTATCAATACGCCAAGGCCGGCGCAACGGTGGTGGCGGTGCTCGACAGCGCGCCGTTCAGTGCTCAATGCCGGGCGTTGCCGGCGCTGCTCGGGCAACCGGCGACCCTGGCCAAGGGCTTGTACTACCGCGCTTGGCTGACGGCTCACGGAGTGCCCGTACACCAAGGCGCGACGCTCGCGCAGATCGACGGTGAACAACGCGTCAGCGGCATTCGCTGGGGCACGCACACCCTCGCCTGCGACGCGGTCGCTTTCGCCCATGCCCTGCGCAGCGAAACCCAACTGGCGGACCTGCTCGGTTGCGCTTTCGCCTGGAACCCCTTGAACCGTGCCTGGCTGCCCACCCGCGACAGCGCCGGGCGCAGCAACGTGGAAGGCGTCTACCTGGCGGGCGACGGTGCCGGGATCATGGGCGCGGATGCTGCCCAAATGGCCGGCGAACGCGCGGCGCTGGCGTTGCTGGAGGACGCCGGTATTGCCATCGATCAACAACGCCCCGCCGTTCTGGAACGCCAATTGGCGCGCATCCAGCGCTTTCGCCAGGGCCTGGAAAGCGCATTCCCCTTTCCTGAACACTGGGCGGCGCAGGCGCCGGACCGCTTGATGGTGTGCCGCTGCGAAGAAGTCAGCGCCGGCGATATTCGCGCGGTGGTGGATGAGGGGCACTGGGAGATCAACCGGGTCAAAGCCCACTGCCGGGTCGGCATGGGCCGTTGCCAGGGCCGAATGTGCGGGTTGGCGGCAGCGGAGATTGTCGCCGAGCGCAGCGGCCGCAACGTTGAAGACGTGGGCCGCCTGCGTGGCCAGGCCCCCATCAAGCCGCTGCCGTTCGGCGTGCAGGTGCAGCCATGACCGATGTGATCGTACTGGGCGGCGGCATTGTCGGCGCTTCGGCGGCAATGATGCTCGCCCATAAAGGCCAGCGCGTGGCGCTGCTGGAGCGCGACTTTTGCGGCTCGCATTCCAGCGGCGTCAATTACGGCGGCGTGCGCCGCCAGGGTCGGCCCTTGCATCAACTGCCGCTGTCGCAACGCGCCCATCAGTTGTGGGGCGAGTTGCCGGGGCTGATCGGCATCGACGGCGAATACGTGCGCTGCGGGCATTTGAAGCTGGCCCGCAGCGCCGCCGATTTCGACGCGCTGCACGCCTACGCCGAGCGCACCCGCGAGTTTGATCTGGGCCTGCAACTGCTGGACCGCGTCGAACTGCGCGCGCGTTTCCCATGGGTAGGTGACGTGGCGGTCGGCGCCTCGCTCTGCCCGGAAGACGGGCATGCCAACCCGCGCCTGGTATCACCGGCCTTTGCCCGCGCCGCGCAACGGCACGGCGCGGCGGTGCACGAGCAGGCTGAGGTGGTGCACATCGAGCATGACGGGCAGGCGTTCCAGGTGCACTGCGCCAACGGCCTGCAGCTACGCGCACCCTGGTTGCTTAACTGCGCCGGAGCCTGGGCCGGCAGCGTGGCCGCACAGTTCGGCGAGCCGGTGCCGATCACCTCGGCGCACCCGGCGATGCTGGTCACCGAGCCGCTGCCGGTGGTGATGAACGTCAGCACCGGCGTTGAAGGCGGCGGAATCTACGCGCGCCAGGTCGCGCGCGGCAATTGCATCCTCGGTGGCGGGCGCGGCTTTGCCCTGGGCCCGCGCCAGGCTCGCCCCGGACAGGCGGCGGTGCTGGAGATTCTGCGCAATGCCGCCGAGCTGTACCCGTTTCTCCAGGGCGCCCAGGCGATCCGCACCTGGAGCGGCACCGAAGGTTACCTGCCCGATCACGAACCGGTGATCGGCCCCAGCACCACCACACCGGGTTTGCTCCACGGTTTCGGCTTTGCCGGCGCCGGGTTCCAGCTCGGTCCCGCCGTCGGCGAAGCCCTGGCAGAGCTCGTCTGCTCCGGCCGCAGCCGCCAGCCCATCGAAGCGTTTTCCATCCGTCGTTTCCAAGCCTGAGAGGAACAACCATGAACCCACGCAATGCGCTGTCCTGCTTGACCCTCGCCCTGTTCGCCGCCGGCGCCCATGCCGCGCCGACGCTGTACCTGGGCATGAACGGCGGCACCATGGAACGGGTGTATGCCGACAAAGTGCTGCCTGCGTTCGAGAAGGCCAACAACGTCAAGGTGGTGATCGTGCCCGGCACCTCGTCGGACATTCTCGCCAAGGTCCAGGCCAACAAAGACAACCCGCAGATGCACGTGATGTTCCTGGACGACGGCATCATGTACCGCGTCATTTCCATGGGCCTGTGCGACAAACTGGCCCCCAGCCCGACCCTGGAGCAGATTCCGCCCAAGGCGAAAATCAAGGACGAAGCGGTGGCCGTGACTCTGGGCGTCACCGGCCTTGGCTACAACGCCAGGCTGTTCAAGGAAAAAGGCTGGGCCGCGCCCACTTCATGGATGGACCTGGCCGACCCGCGTTTCAAGGACAAAGTGGTGTTCCAGTCCCTGGCCTCCTCCACCTTCGGCCTGCACGGTTTCTTGATGTTCAACCGTTTGCAGGGCGGCGACGAGACCAACGTCGACCCCGGCTTCAAGGCCTGGCCGAAAACCATCGGGCCCAACGTGCTGGAATACATCGCCAGCTCGGCGAAAATCTCCGAGATGGTACAGACCGACGAAGCCGCGATCTTTCCCCTCACTCCAACCCAGGTCGCCACGCAGAAACTGCTCGGCGTACCGATGGAATATGCGCAACCGAAGGAAGGCGCGGTGGTGCTGAACGTCGCCGAATGCGTAATTGCCCGCAACGACCAGCCGGAGCTGGCGCAGAAACTCGCAGCCTACCTGCTGACCGCCGAGGCCCAGGCACCGGCGCTGGAGGAAGGTGACCAGATCCCCTCGAACCCAACCACGCCGACCACCGACAAGACCCGCGCGCGGGTGGAAGCGATGCAGGGGTATTTGCAGTCGGCGATTTCAATTGACTGGGACCAGGTGAACCAGGCGCGGCCGGAGTGGAATGCGCGGTGGAGCCGGTCGATTGAGCGGTAGAGCGCGGGGCCAGCCCGCTCACCACGGAGTTATTTCAGCCTTTGAAACGTGTGTAGATATCTATGGCTATCGGGGCCAGATTCACCGAGTTGCCGTGGGGTGGCCCAGAGGATTTTAAATGTGGGAGGGGGCTTGCCCCCGATGGCGGCCTGACAGCCGACCAGAATGTTGGATTAAACCGAGTACATATCCGTTGCTGCGGTTACGGCGGCTATGGGTTCCGCCCTTACGGCGGGTCACTTTTGGAAGAGCGCCAAAAGTAACCAAAAACGCTTTGCCCCACCACTCGGCACCTCGCCTAGGCTCGGTGTACCCGTAATCCGACATTGATTTGGAGGGCCGCCGCCACGCGCCATCCATGGCGCGGGGCGGCTAAACCGGCATCCCTGCCGGTTTACCCTCCAAATCAATGCCGAATTCCGGCCAGCGTGGTTAACGGGGCGCCTGAGATCAAAAGCAAAAGCGAGAGCAAGAGCGGCTCGCTTCGCATCGTGGTTAGGGTTGGTGGCTGCACATCTTCGGTGAAACATAGCCTGAGAAGATGAGGTTCTCGTGGTGAGCGGGCTCGCTCACCACCTGCGAGCCTGTTCACCATAAGCAAGCCCACTCGTCCCGGACAGGGTGCGAGGTTAGACGGGAACGATGGGCAGCGCGCGTTTGTGTGCGGTCTTGTGGTAGGCGTTCTCCACTATCGTGCGTACCTGCTCGCTGACGGGTTCGCCCATCAGGTAGGCATCGATATCGTCGTAGGTGCAGCCGTAAGCCACTTCGTCGAGTTTGCCCGGCGCCAGTTCTTCGAGGTCGGCGGTGGGGGCTTTTTTGACCAGGTTGGCCGGCGCGCCCAGCGCGGTGCCGAGCAGGCGTACCTGGGTCTTGGTCAGACCGGACAGCGGCGCCAGGTCGCAGGCGCCGTCGCCGAATTTGGTAAAGAACCCCATCAGCGCTTCGGCGCCATGGTCGGTGCCCACCACCAGCCCGTTGTGCAGGTTAGCCACGGCGTACTGCGCGATCATGCGGGCGCGGGCCTTGGCGTTGCCTTTGATGAAATCCACCTGCGCGGCGCTGGCTTCGCTGGCCTCCAGGCTGGCCATCAAGCCGTCGACACTGGCGGCGATGTTCAGCGTGTCGATCTGGTCCGGCTGGATGAAGTCCAGGGAGGCCTGGGCATCGTGTTCATCGGCCTGGCTCTTGTAAGGCAGGCGCATGGCGATAAAACGCGCGGCATAGCCATCGTCACGCAGTTGCTCGGCGGCCAGCTGACACAAGCGGCCGGCGACCAGCGAGTCGACACCGCCGCTGATGCCCAGCACCAGCGCTGTGCAGCCGGACTGGCGCAGCGTGTGTTTGATGAAATCGATGCGCCGCTGGATTTCCTGGGGCTCGCCGCCCTTGCCCAGCGCGCGGTTGATGTTCAGTTCCTGAGCGATGCGGTCCTGGGTTTGCATGTCACACCTCCACTTTGCCAACGTTGAAGACTTGCGCGGCGTACTGCAAAAACGAGGCGTCTTCGCAGACGTTTTTCACCGGGTCATCGGAGAACTTCACCACCGGTTCGCCATGGACCCGCACCAGTTTCATCACGATGCTCAGCGGCTCCACGCCGTCCACATCGCACGCCAGGCTGGCGCCCATGCCGAAACCGAACCGTGCCTTGCCGCGAATGTGGCGCAGGATCGGCACGCATTTTTCGAAGTTCAGCCCATCGGAAAACATAAGGTCTTTGGTCATCGGGTCGATGCCGAGTTCCTTGTATCTGGCCAGCACTTTGTCGGCCCACACAATGGGGTCACCGGAGTCCTGGCGCAGGCCGTCGTAGAGTTTGGCGAAGTACAGGTCGAAATCCTTGAGGAAGAAATCGGTACTGATGCAATCGGTCAGGGCGACACCGAGGCGTCCCCGGTATTCACGCACCCAGTTTTCCAGGGCGGCGTTCTGGCTCTCGCGCAGGCGCCCCAGTTGCTGGTGCACCATCAGCCATTGGTGAGCCATGGTGCCGATCAGCGGCAAGTCGAACTCATAGGCCAGGTGTGCGTTGCTGGTACCGATGAACTGGCCGGGGAAATCGCGGCGCATGATGTCGACCACTTCGCGCTGGGCCTTGAACGACAGGCGCCGGCGGGTCGAAAAGTCCGAGACGCGCAAATCGGCAAGTTCGTCGCGACTGAGGTTTTTCTCCAGCCAGTCGAATTTCTGATAGAGCTTGCGGGTGACGTCTTCGAGGGTCACGTCGGGGTATTTATCGCGATTGCGCAGTTCGCTGACCAGCGCCAGCACCGGTTGTTCGAACATGATGCAGTGCAGCATCGGACCGATCACGCGGACGTTGAGCTGGCCGTCCACTTCGCTGACGTGGATATAACGCAGGTTGAAGCGGAACAGCCCGAGGAAGCGCTCGTAATCCGGGGAGAGGTACTCGCGAAAGCGCGGGTTGAACAGAAAGCGCAGCTCGCCCTCGCGCATCTGCAGGTCGGCGAGTTTCTCAAGCTCGGCGCGCAGTTCAGGGATCAGGTGGCCGAGTTTTTCCTTGGACCGCACGATGAAGTTGTACTCGACATCGACGTTGGGGTGCTGGTGCAACACCGCCTGCATCATGGTGAAGGTGTAGTAATCGGTGTCGAGCAGGCCCTGGATCACCGGGGCTTGGTAGTCGTATGCACTTTCCATGGTGTCTCTCCTTAACGCGTGGCCATCGCGGCCAGTTCTTCGCGGGTGCGGCTGACAGCGGCACCGGCCTTGAGTAACTCATTGACGGCCTGCTCGCCGCCCTCCTCGCTGATCCCGCGGCACGCCGGCAGGTGCAGGACCACCTCCAGGCCGGCCCTGAGCAGTTGCAAGGCAGTGGTCTTGACGCAGAAGTCCAGGGCCAGGCCACCGACGATGACTCGCAGCACGCCGTGGGCTTTCAAATACTCGATGACGCCGGTGGACAGTTTGTCGTGCAGATCGTGGTAGCAGGCGCCGTAGGGGTGCAGGTCAGGCTCGACGCCTTTCCAGACGAAGTAATCGTAGTCATAGGGCGTGGGCAGTTCGTCGAGCAACGTAAACCCTTCGGTGCCCGGCACGCAGTGGCTGACCCAGGTGAGATCGGCGTGGACCAGGCCGGTGGCCTGCATCATCTCGGCCTGCTCCCGAACCACCCACGGAGCGTTGGGGGTGTGCGCGTCTTTACTGCCGATGCGGTGCCCGGCCAGGCTGGCCATGTAGTTGAGTTCGGCGCCGATCCGGTCACCGCCGGCCACAGGCAACTCGTTGGGGCACAGCGGCGTAAAGCTCTTCTGGGCATCGACGTCGAATGAAGCAATGGCAGTTTTCGAAAGGGTCATGGCGTTTCTCCTGTGGCCTGGAAACAAAAGTACACGTCATGTACTTTCAAAGCAAGAAACATTTATTTATATGTGCCAACGCGAGTACATGACATATCGCTTCGATCCGTTAGACTGTACCCATCGTTGTTAGGAAGGATGTCCCATGTCACTGAGCCCGTACCTGCACACCGTCGATCTGTGCGTGCTGTTTTACTGCCGCGCCTCGGGAGAACTCAAACTGCTGCTCAACCAGCGCGATGCGCAACCGTTCGCCGGTCACTGGGCACTGCCGGGGGTGGTGGTCAATGGCGGCGTGCAAGATCTGAGCCTCAAGGATGCGGTGGAGCGATTGCGCGCCAGTGACAAGGTCGGCCTGGAGCTGGCCTGGTGCGAACAGGTCGGCACGGTGGGCGATGCCTTCCGCGACCCGCGCTGCTGGTCGTCGTCGACGTATTACCTGGCAATCGTGGCGCAGGAAGTGAGCCTGGGGGAGCGTCAGGGCTGGTTCTCGTTGAATGCCGTGGCGGATGGCAGGATCAGGCTGCCGTTCGATCACAACCTGATCGTTGCATCCGTGCTCGAGCGGCTCTTGTCCAAGTCGTTATACAGCAGCTTGCCGTTGATGTTCCTCGGGCATGAATTCAGCGCGCCGCAAGCGACGTCGATCTTTTCCCTGGTGTTGGGCAGGCCGGTGCTCAAGACCAGTATTCGTCAGCGTCTATTGAAGCTGACCGAGGCGGGATACCTGCGCGAGACCGGGCGTAAAAAGCCGGGTGAAGGCGGCCGGCCCCAGGCCACGCTGGAACAGCTGAAGCCTGGGTCGGTGTATTTTTTCGATCGCAGTTTTGCCGAGTAGCCTTGCTGCCCGGCAGGGCTCAGTTCATCCAGTTACCGCCGTCGACGTTGTAGGTCTGGGCCACTACATAGTCAGCTTCCTTGGACGCCAGGAAGATCGCCATACCGGTGAGGTCCTGCGCGGTGCCCATGCGCCCGAACGGCACCTCGGCCCCTACGCGTTTTTTCTTCTCGCCCGGCGCCAGGCCTTCATGCCGGGCGAACAGCGCGTCCACGCCGTCCCAGTGCTCGCCGTCCACCACGCCGGGGGCGATGGCGTTGACGTTGATGCCCTGTTTGATCAAGTTCAATCCCGCTGATTGGGTCAGGCTGATCACCGCCGCCTTGGTCGCGCAGTACACCGCCACCAGCGGCTCGCCGCGTCGACCGGCCTGGCTGGCCATGTTGATGATCTTGCCGCCGTGGCCCTGGCGGATCATCTGCCGCGCAGCGGCCTGCAAGGTGAACAGCGTGCCGCCGACGTTGATCGAGAACAGCCGTTCGAAGCTTTCGCGGGTGATGTCGACGATGGGCGCCAGGTCGAACAACGCCGCGTTGTTGACCAGGATGTCCAATTTGCCGGCGTGGGCCACCACCGCATCGATCGCGGCGTCGATGGAGCCTTGGTCGGTCACATCCATCGCTACCGCGTAGGCCTGGGGCCCCAGCTCGGCGGCGGTTTCACGAGCCTTTTGCAGGTTGATATCGGCGATGGCCACCGTGGCGCCTTCTGCGATGTACGCCTGGGCAAAGGCACGGCCGATGCCTCGCGCCGATCCGGTGATCAGCGCGCTCTTACCGTCGAGTCGTTTCATGGTGATGTCCTGAGGATTATTTGGGATAGCCGGCGCGCTTCATCTCGCGCTCGGTGCTGGTCTGCGCCTGCTGCAGGGCCTGATCGACCGACATGCCGCCCGTGAGCGCGGCCGAGAACAACTTGCCGACCGAGGTGCCGATGGCCTGGAACTCGGGGATGGTCACGTACTGGATGCCCACATACGGCACCGGTTTGAGCGATGGGTGCGCAGGGTCGGCATGGCGCATCATCTCCAGCGTCACCTGGGCAAACGGTGCAGCCTTGAGGTATGCCGCGCTATAGGTGGACTGGCGTGTGCCCGGCGGTACGTTGGTGATGCCTTCTTTGTCGGCGACCAGTTGGATGTAGTCCTTGGACGTGGCCCAGGCGATAAAGGCCTTGGCGGCATCCTTGTGCCTGGAGGTGGCCGGGATTGCCAGCGACCAGGCGTACAACCAGGAGGAGCCTTTGTCGGTGACTTCGGTCGGGGCCGCGGCAAAGCCGACGCTGTCAGCGACTTTACTCTGGCTCTTATCGGTCGTGAACGAGCCGGCCACGCTGGCATCGACCCAGATCGCGCACTTGCCGCTGTTGAACAGCGCCAGGGTTTCGTTGAAGCCGTTGCTGGACACCCCCGGCGGGCCGTATTGCTTGAGGGTGTTGACGTAGAAGTTGGCCGCCGCCGTCCACTCGGGGCTGGTCAGCTCAGGCTTCCACTGTTCGTCGAACCAGCGCGCCCCGAATGCGTTGGCCAGGGTGCTGAGCAACGCGACGTTTTCGCCCCAACCGGCCTTGCCGCGCAGGCACATACCGTATTGGCCCTTGTCCTTGACGGTGAGTTTGGCGGCGAATTCGCCAAGCTGGCTCCAGGTCGGGTGCGCGGGCATGCTCAGGCCGGCCTGCTGGAACAGGTCGGTGCGGTAGTAGGTTACGGTGCTTTCGCCGTAGAACGGCAAGGCGTACAGGGTGTTGTTGACCGACAGGCCCTGGCGCACCGACGGGAAGATATCGTCGGCGTCGTAATCGGCCGGCAGTTGCGTCAGCGGCTCCAGCCACTGCTTGGCGCCCCACAGCGGCGTCTCGTAAGTGCCGATGGTCAGCACATCGAACTGCCCGCCCTGGGTGGCGATGTCGGTGGTGAGGCGCTGGCGCAGGACGTTTTCTTCGAGGACCACCCAGTTGAGCCTGATGTCCGGGTGCTGTTGCTCAAACACCTTGGACAGGCGTTGCATGCGGATCATGTCGCTGTTATTGACCGTGGCGATGGTCACGGTGTCGGCGGCCTGGCTGGGCAAAGCCAAGGCCAGACCGGTAAGCCCGAACAGCACGTGTGCAAGCGTGGTTTTGCAGGTTGGGAGCATGACGGTTTCCACCTGTTGTTTTTGTTGTTGAGCGCCGATTACAGCAGCTTGGTTACGCCCTCACAAACCCGTGGCGGATGCGCCACTGGTACTTTTTTAACCCTTGGCAACGCTGCAAAAAAGTATCGGCGGCGGGCGCAAGCGCGGGTAGCGCGCGGGTGCTCAGCGGCGTATTTTTAGGCGTTCCCACAACGACAAGAGGCATCGCCATGCCCGTCAGCCGCGCCGCTCTGTTCGAACACCGCCCTGCCGAGCGCGAAGTAATCCTGCCCGAGCCCGACCACTGCTTTCGCTGGTTCGAACACGACTATCCCTATGACCTGGCACGCTGGAACCACCATCCCGAGTTTGAGATCCACCTGATCCGCCAGGGCAGCGGCAAGCTGGTGGCGGGCGACTACATTGGCGCGTTCAGCGCCGGGCACGTCGCACTGATCGGCCCCGACCTGCCCCACGACTGGATCGGCGACCTCGCCCCCGGCGAGTACCTGGCCGGCCGTGACGTGGTGCTGCAATTCGACGGCGCCGCCCTGCTCGCTCTGCGCAATACCCTGCCGGAACTCGGCGACTTGCAGCGCTTGTTCGAACAGGCGCGGCGCGGCCTGGCTTTCAGCGGCGACACCGCCGTGCGGGCCGCGAGCCTGCTGGAAGACATCGGTCGCGCCCAGGGCCTGCAGCGGCTGATCCTGTTCCTGCAGCTGCTCGACACCCTCAAGAACGCCCCGCCCTCGCAGGCCCAGGCCCTGGCCAGCCCGTGCTACGCCCCCACCCTGGATGCGCGCAGTGCCGAGCGCATCAACAAGGCGTTCGACTACCTGATGCGCGAACTGACCGGCGATGTGCGCCTGTCGGAGATCGCCCGCCAGCTGGACATGAGCGAGCCGGGGTTTTCACGTTTCTTCAAGCGCAACACCGGCCATGGGTTTATCGACTTGATGCGCAAATTCCGGGTGCAGCGCGCTTGCCGCTTGCTGCTGCACAGCCAGATGTCGGTGGCGGATATCTGCTTTGAAGTGGGCTACGCCAACCTGTCGAATTTCAACCGACACTTTCGCATCGAGATGCAGCAGACGCCGAGCGAATATCGACGCGAGACGGCGATTCACCTGTTCACCCGCAGCACAAAATGACACCCAGCCAATGTTGATCAATGGGTCGACTATTGGCTGAATTTTCCAGCCATTTCAGTCCTGTAAACGAAGTTGGTACATCCTGTGCAAACGTTTGCGATACGAACTTGCCAGCCAAGCTCCTCGCTGCCCGAGCAATCGGGTTTAAACCGCGTAAGAACAGGGATTTTCAATGCAACCCACCTCCAGGCTCCCCGCCCCCTTTGCTGTTTCCGTGCTACTGGCCGCCGTTACGGGACTACTCAGCGCACCCATTTTGGCGCAGACCACGCCATCCGATGACTCAGCACAGGGCGAAACCCTCGCCCCCGAAGCCAGCCCGCCGAAGAAAGGCGCGTACCTGTCGGAGTGGTTCAACCAGGACCTGACGCTGATCGGCAGCAAAGACATCAGTTTCGGCCCCAAGCCACAGGACGATGTCTACCTGGAATACGAGTATTTCGGTCGCAAGGGCCCGTTCGAGCTGTACGGCTATATCGATGTGCCGAAGATCCTCACCATCGGTAACAGCAATGACAAAGGCGTGTGGGACCATGGCTCGCCGGTGTTCATGGAGCATGAACCGCGCATTTCCATCGACTACCTGGCCGGACGCAGCCTGGCCATCGGGCCATTCAAGGAATGGTACGTGGCGTTCGACTGGATCTACGATCACGGCAGCAACAAGGAAAACCGCGCCAATACGCTGTACAGCGGCCTTGGCACCGACATCGAGACCCACTCGCGGGTCAACCTGTCGGCCAACTTCTATGGACGCTACCAGTGGGAAAACTACGGGGCGAGCAACGAGTATTCCTGGGATGGCTACCGTGCACAGATGAAGTACATCGTGCCTATCGGCAAGTTCGACAACGGTGCCTCGCTGACCTACATCGGCTTCACCAACTACGATTTTGGCTCGGACCTGCACAAGGACAACCCGGCGCGTACCGCCAACGCCCTGGTCGCGACCAACGTGCTGCTGTATTCGTTCACGCACCTGCGCTTCACTCTGGTTGGCCGTTACTTTCACAACGGCGGCAACTGGGAAGACGGCAGCGAGTTGAATTTCGGCGACGGCAACTTCCGCGCGCGCTCCGACGGCTGGGGTTACTACGCCGGCGTGGGCTACCAATTCTGATCAAGGAGCAACAGATGAACGCATTCAACCGTCTTTCGATTGCCATCGGCCTCGCCCTGCTGCCCCACGTGGCGCTGGCACAGGCGCCGATCAAGCCCAAGGTAATGCTGGTCACCATGTTCGCCCCCGAGGCGCAAACCTGGATAGACCGCCTGGCGCTCAAGCAGGAAGTGCGCGTGCCGGGCCTGTCCGCCGAGTACCCGGTAATCCGCTGCAACACCCAGGACGTGTGCCTGCTGGTCACCGGCATGGGCCAGACTAATGCCGCCGCATCCACCCTGGCCCTGGCGTTGTCACCGCAGTTCGATCTGCGCCAGAGCTACTTTCTGGTCGCGGGCATCGCCGGTATCAGCCCCAAGCACGGCACCCTCGGCACCGCTGCGTGGGCTCATTATCTGGTGGAGTTCGGCACGCAGTGGGAGTTGGATTCGCGGGATGCGCCCAAGCAATGGCCGACCGGTTACCTGGGCATCAACACCAAGGGGCCCAACGAGAAACCGCCGCTGGACTACAAAACCGAGGTGTTCGAGCTCAACCCCAAATTGCAGGCCAAGGCCTTCGCTTTGTCGCACCAGGTCGAACTCAGCGAAAGCAAGGAGTCGGCCGCCTGGCGCAAACACTACCCCGCCGCGCCCGCCAACCAGCCGCCGCGGGTCACTCGCTGTGACACGCTGGCCGGCAATACCTGGTTCTCCGGCACGCGGCTGAGCGAGCGCGCCGAGGTGTGGACCAAGCTGCTGACCGACAATAAAGGCGAGTACTGCACCACTCAACAGGAAGACAATTCCACCTACGAAGCGCTGCTGCGCGCCAGCCGCGAAGGTCTGGTGGATATCCAGCGCCTGGCGGTGGTGCGCGCCGGCTCGGACTTCGACCGTCCTTACCCTGGCTACAGCGAAGTGGATAACCTGCTCAAGTACGCCGATCAGGGCGGCTTCGTGCCGGCGCTGGAGAACCTGTATCGCACGGGCAACCCGTTGGTGCAGGCGATCCTGAACAACTGGTCGGCGTGGGAGAACGGGGTGCCGGACGCCTGAGACCATGAGGCTTGCGACGGGGCGCTTGCCGTGCTGAGCAGGCGCCCCTCTGCACCTATCAGGGCACCAGAATGATTTTATCCGCGCTGCCCTGGTTCACCGTTTCATAACACCCGACCCCTTCGGCCAGCGCCACCTCGCGCAGGCCAGTCGGCAGCGGCAGCGAACCTTCATCGAAGAAACGCCCGAACTGCTCCAGCATCGCCGCGCATTGTTCGCAGTCATAGAGCAATGAGTTGATGCCCACCACCGAGCCGCCCTTGCGATACAGCGCCAGGGCCGGCAGTTGCACGTGGCCGTCCACCGGTGCGGCGATGATCGCGATGCGCCCGAACGCCGCCAGCCCCGCCACGGCCGCCGGCAACCAGAAGCCGGTGGTGTCGAAGACCACATCCGCACCGCCGGCGAACACCTCATGCACCTGCGCGCCCAGCGTTTCAGGCTGGCCCAGGGCAATCGCGGCGAAACCCTCGGCCTGTAACGACTCGACCTGCTCAGCGCGGCGTACCGCCGCCAGCACCTGGGCACCGCGAATTTTCGCGAGGGCCAGGGCCGCGCTGCCCACCGCGCCATTGGCACCGATCACCAGCAACCGCGTGCCGCTGCCCACACCGCTGCGCTCCAGGGCATCCCATGCAGTGGTGTACGGCACCCCGAGGCTGGCCGCCTGGGCAAAGCTCAATTGCGCGGGTTTGCGCGCCACGCCCTTGGCCGACACGGTCAGGTACTGCGCATGGGAGCCGTCGGCGAAGAAGCCCAGGTCCCGACCGGTGCCCCACACTTCCTGGCCGAGCAGTGCCTGGGGGCCCTGCACCACCACGCCGGCAAAGTCGCGGCCGGGAATACGCGGCAACGTGGTGTAGGGGAAACGCCCGAGCACGTTCTTGACGTCGCTGGGGTTAAGGCCGGCGGCTTTGATCTGCACCAGCACTTCACCCAAGGCCGGAACCGGCGTGGGGACGTCAACCAGGCGCAGCGCGGCGAGGTCGCCGGTGGTGGAAAATTGCAATGCGTTCATGCGTGCTCTCCCGCAGAAAAAAAGGGTTCAGGACAGCCAGCCGCTGACCAGTTGCCGGCCCATGGGCCAGAGTTTTTCGCCGAGCAGCATGCCCATCAGGCCCACCAGGGCGATGGCCGGCGGTGCGGGCGAGCGAAAATCCAGGGCGCCGTAGAGCACGCCGACCAGCAGGCCGATGGCCAGGGAAATCAGATAATCCATGGGGGTTACGCCGTGTCAGTTGAGAGCGCCAGTCTAGGCAGCGCGCCGCGCCGACATCGGCCAAGAGCTTCAGGATATCGGCCAACCCTTCAACCCACGTACTGCGACGGTGCTACCCCCAGCTCGCGGCGGAACATGTCGCTGAAACTGCTCGGCGAATAACCCAGTGCGCGGGCAATGCCACTGACCGACTGGCCCTGGATCAGCGCCGCCACCGCCGTGGCCAATTGCACCTGGCGCCGCCATTCGGCGAAACCCATGCCCAGGTGACCCTGGAACAGCCGCGCCAGGGTGCGCACGCTGGCACCGGCCGCTTCGGCATGCTGCTCGAACGGGATCGCCAGGGACGGCGCCGCCATCACCGCCTGACACGCGTTCATCAGCCGGCGGTCGGCGCCCACCGGCATGGCGATGCGGATCGACGAGCGGCGCGCACGGTGCAACTCCAGCAGGGCCAGGCCGACCACCGCGTCGTAGTAGGCGCCATCGTCGCTGTCGCCCTGCTCCACCAGCGTGACGATCAGCTCGCGCAGCAGCCCACCGACATCGATCACCTGCACCTCGGCATCCAGCGTGGCCGCCAGTGCCGGGCGCAGGTAGATGTTGCGCATCTGCAAATCCGACACCACGCGAATCCCATGTTCCACCCCCGGCGGCAGCCAGACCGCGCGCTGGGGCGGTACCACCAGGGCCTCGCGCGGGGTTTCAACCCACATCACGCCGCTCATGGCGTAGAGCAACTGGCCCCAGTCATGGCGATGGGGCTCGATGTAAAGCCCGCGCGGATACGTGCGCGCCAGGGGCTGCACGGGGACGGCGGGATCGGTCAGGTCGGGGGGCGCTGCCAGGGCCATGGGCGGTCGTCTTGGGTGGATGAGCGGCCATGGTAATAAGCACCGCTCGACAATCCGAGTGAATTTTCAGCGCCGCCGGGGATCACTTGCTTATACCACCAGGGACGATGGCCCCATGACTAACGCAAAACTGTTTGTAATCGACTACACCCTTCATGGCGAAGCCAAGTCATTCATTATTCGTCTGGAAAAACTCGACACTCTGGAAGCCTGGCATTGGGCCAGTTGCGACGCGGGCGTCGGCCGTATTGGGCGCTTCGCACGCGAGCAGGTGAAAAAGACCAGCCCGGCCCAGGCCGAAAAGTACGGCATCCAGAACGTGCAATGGCGCCGCTCGGACGCACGCGCGCAGGCATGAAAGAGGAGAAAACAGCATGGCTTTACCCGTACACGTCACTGGCAAGGCACACATCGACTATACCCAGAACACCTTGTTCGGGCCGTTGGCCAAGCAGGCCGAATGTCAAGTGAGCCTGGAGCACACGTCCGAGCGGCTGGTGCTCAAGGTGTTCCAACCGCTGCCGGAAGATTTGCAGGATGCACAGACCGTAGTGTTTGCGCTGCAAGGCCGACGTACCAGTGCGGTCGTCAGAGACAGCCGGCGCCTGGCCGACCAAAGCCTGCAACTGCAGCTTGAAGCGCAGTAACCCGTACTGAAGAAGCGTGTGGCGGGCCGGCCTGCCCGCCACAACGCCCGCGCTTGCCCTACCTCAGCTTTTAGCCGACTTGGCGCACTCGCATCCCGTGGCCGAAGCACACGGCTCGCCATGAGCGTGGTGCTCGGCACAGCCCGGGCAGCAATAACCCTTACCGTCCTTCATTACCGCATCGACGCCCAGTACACATTTGCAGTGCGGGCAGGCACAGGTTTGATCTGGCATGGTCAGACTCCTCGTTCATGGTCGTCAAGGTGCGGCGAGCGCCGGCACCTTTAGCACTGACTGCGAGCCTGCGCCGATCGTTCAAACCTTCAGTCGCTGCGCGTATTGCTGCGGTACATGAATACCAGCGCGAGGGCCAGGCACACCATGGCCACCAGGCGACTGCCCGACAATTCGATGGCCGGGTTGCCCAACCAGCCGAAATTATCGATCAGCATGCCCATGCCCAACTGCCCGACGATCACCGCCACGGTGGCCACCGCCGTGCCGACCACCGGCACCGCGCCCACCATCACCATCATGTACACCACCCCGAACAACGCCCCGGTCAGTTGCCACTTGGGCACGTCCAGCAGGCTTACGGCCTGGGCCGGCTCAAAGAAGAAAATCAACAGCGCGGTGGTCAATGCACCGACCGCGAAGGTCAACAGGCTGCTGCGCAGCACGCCGACTGTCTGCCCCAGGCGGCCATTGATCGCCGCCTGCACGCTGAGAACCGCGCCGGCGGCAATCACCACTATCAGTAAAAAAATCAGATTCATCGCCTTACCCTCGTGCAATCAGAACAAGTGCCGCCACAATCAACGCCAGCGCGATCCAGCGCTCGCCATTAACCCGCTTGCGCGCCGTGCCGAACCAGCCGAAATGGTCAATCAGCACGCTCTTGCCCACTTGCCCGGACAGGATCGCGATCATCGTCATCGCAATGCCGATGTGCGGCGTGGCAAGGGTCAGCACCACCACATACATCGGCCCCAGGAACCCGCCGATCAACTGCCAGCGCGGCAAATCGGTGAGCGCCGGACCCTTTTGCGGACCGCTGAATAACAGCAACAGGAACAGAATCGCCGAACCTACGCCGAAAATGCTCAAGGTCGCCCACAAATGCCCCACCTGAACCCCCAGCGGCCCAAGCAGACCGGCTTCCACCGATAAGCCCATGCCGGCCAGGATCACCAGCGGCAACAGCAGCAAGCGCAACAGATTTCTTTTCGGCCTGGCCTGCGCCACGCCCTCAATGGAACTTGCCTGCATACATCACCTGCGTTTCAACGTTGGAAGAATGGCGCGCATTATCCGGTAGCTGTGCTGTGCGATAAATGGCAGCATGCGGACAACACCTTTGCGCAATGCGCACAGCATGGAGCCGAAATGCAGGGTTTGAATGAATTGAGTTTCAAGGCGTTGCGCCTGTTTGTGGCGGTGCTGGACTACGGCAGCTTTTCCGAAGTAGCGCGCCGCGAAGGTTTGGCGCCCTCTTCGATTTCGCGCCAGGTCCAATTGATGGAGCACGCCCTCGGGCAACAGTTGCTGTATCGCCACACTCGCGCGGTCAGCCCCACCGAGGCCGGGCGCCTGCTCGGACGGCACGCGCGCCTGATGCTGGAGCAATTGGAAGCCGCTGGCCAGGCCCTGCAGGAGCAGGACAGCGAACCCAGCGGCCTGGTGCGCATCAACGCGCCGATGGTGTTCGGCCAGCGCCACTTATCACCGTGGCTGGGCGAGTTATGTCGGCGTTACCCGAAGCTGCAACTGGATATCCAGCAAACCGACACCTACGTCGACCCATTACAGGACGGCACCGACCTGCTGTTTCGCATCGGCGTGCTCAACGATTCCAGCATGCAGGCGCGCATTTTCGCGCCGCAACGCTTTCGCATCGCCGCCAGCCCCGCTTATCTGGCCCGACATGGCACACCCCGTCACCCGGACGAACTGGCCGCACACCAGTGCCTGGCCTATAAAGGCGTCACCGGCCAGCAACGCTGGTTCTTCCGCCGCGCCCAGGGCGATTGGACGCCCTACAGTGTCAAAGGCCCCATCACCGGCAACCACGCCGACACCCTGACCCACGCCGCCGAACAAGGCCTGGGGCTGGTGGTGTTTCCCTCCTGGCTGATTGGCGACAGCCTGCGCGCCGGCACCTTGCAGGCGGTGCTGACCGACTACGACGTAGCGACCACACTGGAGCCCCAGCAGATCGCGGCGTTGTGGCCGGGCAGCCGGCGTTTGTCGCTGAAGGTGCGTACGGTGATCGATTACTTTGTGGAGTGTTTTGGCACCGTGCCGTATTGGGATCGCTGACTCAAAACAACCACTGTCCAATCAACCACGCGTTGGCACCACTGATCAGGGCGAACAACATCCACGCCAGCAAACGCGTCGGCAGCCGGTTCACAAACGGCCCCATCAGTTGTTTATCACCGGTCATACGAATCAACGGATACAGCGCAAACGGCAATTGCAGGCTGAGCACCACCTGGCTGAGCACCAGCAGCTTGCCGATCGCCTCATCGCCCATCAGCCACACGCCGACAAACGCCGGGATCAGCGCCAGCCCGCGAGTGATCAGGCGACGTTGCCAGCAGGGAATCCGCAGGTTGAGGTAGCCCTCCATGATCACCTGCCCGGCGATGGTGCCGGTAAAGGTTGAACTTTGGCCCGACGCCAGCAGGGCGATGCCAAACAGAACGCTGGCGAAGGCACCGCCGACCAGAGGGTCAAGCAGGTGATAGGCGTCCTGGATTTCCACCACATCGGTATGGCCGGTCTGGTGAAACGCAGCGGCAGCCAATACCAGAATCGCGGCGTTCACCAGCAGGGCCAGGGCCAGGGAGCCGATGGTGTCGATGCGCGCCAGTTTCACCGCATCCTGTTTGCTGGCGAGGTCCTTACCGATCAGGCGGGTTTGCACCACGGAACTGTGCAGATAGAGGTTATGGGGCATCACTGTGGCGCCCAGGATGCCGATGGCCAAGTACAGCGGCGCCGCATCGCTGATGGCCGACAGTGACGGCGCAAAGCCGCTGAACACCTCGGGCCAATGGGGCTTGATCAGCACCAGCTCGACAAAGAAACACACACCAATGGTCGCCACCAACGCCAGCATGATCGCTTCCAGGCGACGGAAACCACGATTTTGCAGGGCCAGGACCAGTAAGGTGTCGAACGCGGTGATCACAATGCCGGTGGTCAGCGACACCCCCAGCAGCAAATGAAACGCCAGGGCGCAGCCCAGCACTTCGGCGAGGTCGGTGGCGATGATGGAAATTTCCGCCAGCACCCACTGGGTGCGCGCCGAGCGTCGGCTGTAGCGTTCGCGGCACAGTTGCGCAAGATCCTTGCCGGTGGCGATGCCCAACCGCGAACACAGGCACTGCACCGCCATGCCCGCCAGGCTGGCCAGCAACACCACGAACAACAGGCTGTAGCCGTAACGCGAACCGGCTTCGATGGCCGTGGCCCAGTTGCCCGGGTCCATATAGCCGATGGAAATCAACAGGCCGGGACCGGCGAACATCAGGGCGCGCTTGAAGAACGAGGCCTTGGGGTCAACGATGACGGAGCCGGCCACTTCCGGCGGGCAGAACGGGGCGGTAGCGATTTTTGGCAGGCTGAATTTCACGCGATATCCCAGGCAAACACACTCGACAGGCACGCAGCTTATCAGTCGGATGCAACCGTGCGCATCACCGTCTCCCGTGGCAGGTCAAAGGCTTCCACCACCTGCACCACCAAGTCCATTTCCTGGTTCAGCGCCTCACGCTCCATGCGTTGGCGAATCGCGCCGATCACCAGCACCGCCAGGGTGGTGACTGAATACGCCGGGCCGGAAAACGCCCGCACTCCGGTCACCAGCAACATCGCGGCAGCCAACGCCTGGCCTACTACCGGGATCGCCGAGGCGGCGCCACGGCGCAGGATAAAACCGGTCAACCCGGCCAGCGCAGTGCCGCTCAACGCTGCGGTGGCCGAACGCCCCTTGTCGAAACGACGGAAGACGCCCTGCTCTTTCTGCGCGGCCACCTGGAGTTCCGCATCGAACACCAGCCGGTCGGCGTTGCTGAGTTTGCCCTTGTACTGCTCGATCAGTTTTTCCGCGATCAGAGCCTCAAGGTCTGCCAACGCCAGGTTTTCGAGCGGCGCGTCAAATGTGAGGCCCAATCGCCGCGCCACATCTTCGGCGATCTGCCGGTAGGTGACGCCGTGACCACGGGCGAGGTTCATCAAGCTGTCACCGCCCATGCGTTGCAACGCGATGGTCAGCTTGAGCGGTTCACGCACGGTGGCGTCGATCGAGGCACTGCGTTTTTGCGCCATCAGCTCGGCCAGAAACTTCAATTCCTCCGGCCGCGCCTGCACCAGGGCCGCAAACAGATCCACGTCCTCCTCGGCAAACCGCACCTCGCTGCTGCGCTGGTCGGCGCGGATCATGCCGCGCCGCTCGTGCAGCAGGTCGGTGTACTGCACCACCGTCTGCAATTGCGGCCAATAGGCCGCGTGATCGAAGGTGGCCAGGTGCACATTACAGACCTTGGCCTTGAGCGCCGGCGTGACCGGGATCGGATAGCGGCCGATGCATCGCTCGGTGTCCGGTTTTATCGCCAGGGCCCAGTCCTTGCTGGAATGACAGTTGATCACCCGGCCGCTCAGCAGGGCCGACACCTCTTCCCACGGGCTCGACGTGCAGATCGCCCCGCCCATCAGCAGCAGGTTGTCCAGCGGCAATTGGCGGGCGGTGCCGGGGTTGGCCAGCAGGCTCTTGACCAGAATCCGTGCGCCCAGGGAATGGCCGATCAGGTTGATACGTCGCACCGGCAGCGACTCCTGCCGCAGGTAGCTGGTCAATTCGGGCAGCAAGGTCTTGGCCACTTCATCGACCCGCGCTTCGACACTTTTGTAGTGGTCGAGGAAATAGGCGATTGCCTTACCCACCCCAACCGTCGCCGCGCCCAGGCTGCCGCCGCCGAGCATGGCCGCGATCACGTCCTTGAATGGCGCAAACAGGTTTTCCAGAAAATGCCCCGCCGGCCAGAACAGCATCAGGTTGGTCGAGCCTTCGATACCGGCCAACTGCTGCTTGAAATTGCCCAATTGCTGCCGGTTGAAGAATGCCGAATACCCATGCACGTAGAGATTGAGCACCTCGCCCTGGGGTTCGCCGCACAGCAGAAACGTGGGCTTGCGGGTGCGGTGCATATCATCCCACTGGTGCTGCATGGGCAAGGACTCCGGGTAACGAGGGACGCCGATAGTAACAAACTGTGAGCGACGGCAAGGTGAATCCTGACCGGCGTGGCAGTCTCCAGGTAAAGGCATAATGCTCGGCCTCAACGCATAAGCCCGAGACAGGCTCGGGCGATGGCAAAACGCTCAACCGGCGAAGTTATCGATTTTCACCTGCCCGTCGGGGAAGATCGCGACCTGCCACGCAGCAAAAACACAATTCTCATCCTGTAAAAAGCGCTCTAATACCCGCCTGTTGATTGGCTTTGAAGATTTTGGAGTTCGCAATGCCCCATGAAGGCAACCTGTTACAAGCGGCCGTGGTGTTTCTGCTGGCGGCCGTGCTCACCGTGCCCCTGGCCAAGCGCCTGCAGTTGGGCGCGGTGTTGGGCTATCTGTTCGCCGGGGTGATCATCGGCCCGTCGGTGCTGGGCCTGATCGGCAATCCGCAAAGCGTGGCGCAGTTTTCGGAACTGGGGGTGGTGCTGCTGCTGTTTATCATCGGCCTGGAACTGTCGCCCAAGCGGTTATGGGTGATGCGCAAGGCGGTGTTCGGCGTAGGCCTGGCTCAGGTGCTGTTGACCGGCCTGGTGATGGGCGTGGTGGCACTGTGGCTATTTGGCCAGCCGTGGAACAGCGCAATCGTGCTGGGCCTGGGCCTGGCGCTGTCGTCCACCGCGTTCGGCCTGCAGAGCCTGGCCGAACGCAAGGAGCTGAACCAGCCCCACGGTCGTCTGGCTTTCGCGATCCTGCTGTTCCAGGACATCGCCGCGATCCCTCTGATCGCCATGGTGCCGCTGCTGGCCGGCAGCGATCACCCCACTACCGAAGCTCAGGGCCTGCAGCATGTGTTGCAGATCCTGGGCAGCATCGCCGTGGTAATCATCGGCGGACGCTATCTGCTGCGGCCGGTGTTTCGCATCGTCGCCAAGACCGGCTTGCGCGAAGTGTCCACCGCCACCGCGCTGCTGGTGGTGATCGGCACCGCGTGGCTGATGGAGCTGGCGGGCGTGTCGATGGCCCTCGGCGCGTTCCTCGCCGGCCTGCTGCTGGCGGACTCGGAATACCGCCACGAACTGGAAGCGCAGATCGAACCGTTCAAGGGCCTGCTGCTGGGGCTGTTCTTTATCAGCGTGGGCATGGGTGCCAACCTCAGTCTGCTGCTCAGTTCGCCGTTGATCGTGATCGGGTTGACCCTGCTGTTGATCGGTCTGAAATTGCCGCTGCTTTACGCAGTCGGTCGGCTGGTGGGCGATCTCAATCGCGAAAGCGCCCTGCGCCTGGGCGTCGTGCTGGCGGCCGGCGGTGAGTTCGCGTTCGTGGTGTTCAAGATCGGCCGCGACCAAGGCCTGTTCGAGCCGCACCTCTACGATGTGCTGGTGCTGACCATCACCTTGTCCATGGCCGTCACGCCGCTCTTGCTACTGGTGTGCCCGAAGCTGTTCAGGCCCAAGGTCAAACCGGTGGAAGTGCCCGAAGAGTACCGCGCCATCGAAAGCGACGCGCCGCGCGTGGTGATCGCCGGCATGGGCCGCATGGGCCAGATCGTGGCCCGTATCCTGCGTGCACAGAACATCTCCTTCATTGCCCTCGACACCTCGGTGGAAACCATCGAGCTGACCCGCAGCTTCGGCGGCATGCCGGTGTTTTACGGCGACCCGCAGCGCCCGGAAATCCTGCACGCGGCCAAGGTGGATCAGGCCGAATTCTTCGTGATCGCCATGGATGACCCGGAGATCAACATCAAGACCGCCGAGCTGGTACGCAACCTCTACCCGCACATGAAGATCATCGCCCGCGCCCGAAACCGTCAGCACGTCCATCGCCTGGTGGACCTGGACGCCTCGCCGGTGCGCGAGACCTTCTACTCCAGCCTGGAAATGAGCCGCCGCGCCCTGGTCGGCCTGGGGCTCAGCCAGGCTCAGGCCGATGCACGCATCACGCGCTTCAAGAACCACGACCAGCAAGTGCTCGCCGCCCAACACGCGGTGTACGACGACGCCGCCAAAGTGATGCAGACCGCCCAGGAAGCTCGGACGGAGCTGGCGCGGTTGTTTGAGATGGACCGACTTGAGGAAGAGTCCGACAAGGTGTGAGGTAAGGGATGAACGATATTGCGAAATTTCTGACAGAATACGGCGCAATTTCGTTTATCCCTGGAGCGCTTCATGGCCACCTTCACCAAGACCGCCATCCTGCTGGCCCTTGCGCTTACCGCCGGCAGCGTATTCGCCGCCGCCAAGCCGACCACGCAAACCATCACCACCCTGGGCGGCAAATTCAACTTCACGCTGCCCAAGGCCTACGTCGCCGACACCCTGCCGGTCGACAAGGCCCAGGACGGCACCGGTGTCACCCAAGGCACGATGTACGCCAACCAGACCAGCAAAAGTGTGGTGATCGTCGCCGAAACCGTGCGCAACGATGGCATCGACGTCCAGGACAACGACGCGCAGTTCCTTGATGGCGCCGTGGCCGGTTTCGTCAAGGATCAGAGCGCCGCCCTGCCCGACTTCAAGAAACTGAGCGAGAAAAAACTCACCTTCAAGGGCCTCGGCCTGCGCCAGGTCGACAGCACCGCCACCCAGGGCGGCGGCAAGACGCTTAACTCCACGTTCCTTGGCGGTTCAGGCAATCACTTGCTGGTGATCCAGGCCATCTCGCGGGCGGACGATGTCAAGGGTCACGCGGCGCTGGTCAAGCAGATTACCGGCGGCAGATAACCCGACTCGCTAGTTGTGCAGAAGATGAGTATCGACCCATCGGGGGCAAGCCCCCTCCCACATTTCCGGTCTACCGTGGGAGTGGGCTTGCCCCCGATGGCGGTGTGAATTGCGCCCCAAAAGTTGGATCAGGCATTACTTCAGGCTGTCTTCCAACCAAACCTTAATGTCCTGCACTTCTGCTTCGCTGATGGTATGCGGCATCCCCGGATAGCCATGAAACGTCGGTTCAAGCCCCAACCCGCTCAACACCTCGTTCGCCCGCGTCGCCGATGCGTACGGCAGCGCCTGATCCAGGGTGCCGTGGCCGATAAAGATCGCCAGCTGATTCAAGCGCGGATCCGGTTTCAGCTCGGCCTTGAGCGCCGGCAAAACGCTGCCGCTCAACGCCGCGATGCCCCGTACGAGTTGCGGGTCACGCAACGCTACTTCGTACGTCATGATCGCGCCCTGGCTGAACCCGACCAGGAACACCCGGTCACTGCGGGTGTGGTATTTGGTGGTGGCTTGGCTCACAAAGTCTTTGATCAACCCGGCACTGCGCTGCAGGTCGGCGGGCTCGCCGTCGTATTCGCCATCCCCCGGGGTCTTGGTGAACCAGCGGTAACCGCTGGGCGCCACCGGCATCGGGGCGCGTGCGGACAGGTAGGTCCAGGTCGACGGCAGCGCGTCCTTGATGCCGAACAAGTCTTGCTCGTCGCTGCCGAACCCATGCAGGAAGATCACCAGCGGCTGGTTACGCGACTCGCTCCGGGCCTGCTCCAGGTAGGCCAGCGGCAAATCAGTGTGCAACGCAGTGTCGGCATGCGCGGCACCCGCCACCAGTGTCAGCGTCAGAGCGAACCATTTGAACATCAGGCGTTACCTCAGGGTTTGCGCAGCAAATAAGTATCCATGATCCAGCCATTGGCCTGGCGCGCCGCCTTGCGTACGCGCTGGATATCGTCCGCGACTTCGGCGACCTTGCCGCTGATCAGTATTTCATCCGGCGTGCCCAAATAAGCGCCCCAGTAGATCTCCAGGTCTTGATCGGCCACGCTGCGGTAGGAATCTTCAGCATCCAGCATCACCACCAGGGTATCGGCGTCGCCGGCCTGCCCTGCCGCCAGACGGCGCCCGGTGGTGATCTCGACAGACTTGCCGATGCGATTCAACGCGACCTTATGCTGGGCCGCCAGGGCCTGCACGCTGGTGATGCCGGGGATCACTTCGAATTCAAACACGCAACGGCCACTGGCCAGGATCGCCTGCAGGATGCGAATGGTGCTGTCGTACAACGCCGGGTCGCCCCAGGCCAGGAACGCACCGACTTCGCCGTCAGCCATTTCCTCGTTGATCATGCGTTCGAAGGTGGCTTGCTTGTCGCGGTTGAGGTCTTGCACGGCGGTGGTGTAGTCGATATCGCCGCGCACGCGCTCGGGGCAATCGGCCTCGACAAAGCGGTAGCCGGGCCTGGTGATGTAGGTCTGGCAGATCTCGCGGCGCAGGTCGATCAACTTGTCTTTGCTTTGGCCCTTATCCATCAGGAAAAACACGTCGGTGCAGTTCAGCGCCTTTACGGCCTGCATCGTGATGTAGTCAGGGTTGCCGGCGCCAATGCCGATGATCAGGATGCGTTTCATGGGGTGCTCTCAGTGCGGGCCGTGGATTTTGCCATGTTCACCCACTCAAGCGTGAGTTTCCAGGCGCAGGCGCCACACCTGGTTGAAGCGCAACTCGACGGCGGACAGCGGCTCCACGTCTATGCGGTAGAACATCGCCGCCGGAAACTGCATGACGCACAGCATCGCCGCACGGATCACAAAAGGATGAGTGATCGCCACGCTATGGCCCGGCTGGCACTCAAGAGACTTCACCCACAACGCGACACGGGCGCAGAGCTGATCGACCGACTCGCCACCGTGGGGCGAACTGGCGCTGTCGGCACGCCAGCGGTCCAGCGCGGCAGGGTCGAGTGTGCGGATATCGCGCCCCCGCCATTGGCCCAGGTCAATGTCGCGCAGCGTCTCGTCGATCTCGGCATGGGCGCCGAACAACCGCGCCGTTTGCCGGGTCCGCGCCTCCGGCCCGCTCAGCAGCCGCGCGCCTGGCTTGTAACGAGCGGCCAGTGACAGCGCGGCGCCCTGCCAGTCCATCGCTACCGATTCGTCATCGGCAAAACGCCCCTGCTTTTGCAGGGGCGTGACGGCATGGCAGATCAGGGTCAAACGGGTGGCCCGCATCGCAGGTCGCTCCAACGCAGCAGTCGAGGCCCGTAAGCCTGGCGCAGTTGGCGCAACGATGCAACGCCTGACAAAGCCACCCTCACACCGCCCGGCGTCAGGCCGCGTGGCTTTCTTTCTTCAAGCTGTCCATATCGATCACGAAGCGGTACTTCACGTCGCCCTTGAGCATGCGCTCGTAGGCTTCATTGATGCCCTGGATGTCGATCATTTCCACGTCCGAGACGATCCCGTGTCTGGCGCAGAAGTCCAGCATATCCTGGGTCTCCTGGATGCCGCCGATCAGCGAACCGGCCAGGCTGCGGCGCTTGAAGATCAGGTTGAATACCGTGGGCGATGGGTGCGGGCTGTCGGGGGCACCGACCAGGGTCATGGTGCCGTCGCGCTTGAGCAGGTTGAGAAACGCATCCAGGTCGTGGGGCGCGGCGACCGTGTTGAGGATGAAATCCAGGCTGTTGGCAACCTTGGCCATTTCATCCGGGTTCTTCGACACCACGACCTGGTCGGCGCCCAGGCGCAGGCCGTCTTCGCGCTTGTTGGGCGAGGTGGTGAACAAGGTCACATGGGCGCCCATGGCATGGGCGATTTTCACCGCCATATGGCCCAGGCCGCCAAGGCCGACTACGCCGACTTTCTTGCCCGGCCCGACCTTCCAGTGATGCAGCGGCGAATAGGTGGTGATGCCGGCGCACAGCAGCGGCGCCACCGCGGCCAGGTTGCTGTCATCGTGGGAGATGCGCAGCACGAACTTCTCCTTGACTACGATGTTGTCCGAGTACCCGCCGTAGGTGTTTTCACCGCCGAACACCGGGCCGTTGTAGGTGCCGGTAAAGCCGTTCTCGCAGTACTGCTCTTCGCCCTCGGCACATGACGCGCAGTGCTGGCAACTGTCGACCATGCAACCGACGCCGGCCAGGTCGCCGACCTTGAATTTCTTCACATTGGCGCCCACCGCCGTTACGCGGCCGACGATTTCGTGCCCCGGCACCGATGGATAAAGGGTGTTGTTCCACTCGTTGCGCGCGGTATGCAAATCGGAGTGGCAGACGCCGCAATACAGAATGTCGATTTGTACGTCATCCGCCCCTGGGGTGCGGCGCTCGAAGGTAAAGGGCTTGAGCGAGTCCTTGGAGTCCCGAGCGGCGTAGCTGTAAGTCTTGGCCATTTCGTTCACCTGTGTGATCTGACGTTGAGGTCAGTGGACCAGCATAGACGCTGAAACGTTCAACCGAGCACGCCCGTACAATTCCCCTCGCGCCACGCCGCCTAACCTCACGACTTTCGATCATCTGGAACACGGAGAGCAGGCATGGTTAACAGAGCAATCAGGGTAAGCCTGGCAGTGACGCTGCTGGCCGGCGCGGTGATGGGCACTGCAGTCGCGGCGACACCGAGCGTAGCGGTGGCCCCGCAGTACGACACCAGCCACGTGTATGTCGCTCCGGCGGATGTCGACCGGTTTGCCCAGAGTTTCCTCGCTACCTTTGGCGGCAAAAGTACACCCCAGGTGGTGGTCAACGTGTTGCCGGTGCCGAGCAGCACCACCTCGCAATTGCTGCAGACGCCGGCCGGCACCGTGTCGCTGTTCGGCTTTACCACGCCGATCCCGCACCCGTTCGGCCAGGAACGTAACGGCTATCTGGTCAAGGATATGGACGTGGCGCTCAAGGCCGCCCGCGAAAATGGCGCGGCGGTGATCGTCAGCGACTTCCCCGACCCCATCGGGCGCGATGCGGTGGTGCAATGGCCGGGCGGTGTGAACATGCAGCTCTACTGGCACACCAAGACCCCGGACTACGCCGCGTTCCAGACCGTGCCGGAAAACCGCGTGTACCTGTCAGCCGACCGCGCCGATGCGTTTATCAAGGCCTTCCTGGGGTTTTCCCACGGCAAAATCCTGGCCGACAACCAACAGGCACCCGGCGTGGACGTAGGGCAAGGCAATGGCACCTACCGTCGCGTGGACATCGAGTCTTCGTTCGGCCGCATGGCCGTGCTGGTCACCAACGGTCAACTGCCCTACCCCTTCGGCCATGAAACCACCGGCTACCAGGTCGCCGACCTGAACGCCACCCTGGGCAAGGCCACCGGCTCAGGGGCCAAAGTGCTGGTGCCGACGTTCGACAGCAAGGGCCGTCGCAGTGCATTGGTTGAATTCCCCGGCGGTTACGTCGCCGAGATCCACCAACTCAACGCGGCCCAATGATTCGTTGCACAGGCTGGAGCCTGGCCGTGCTGTGGCCGCTGCTCGTAGGCGGCGTCCACGCCGACGAGCAGCGGACGCGCCCGTCCATCAAGGCCAATCGCTGGCAGGAAGACTGGTCGGTACTCAAGGACCCGGCGCTGCGCACGCAGCCGCTGGACAACCTCAAGTACCTGCCGTTGTCCAGCGCCAACCCGTTCACCTATCTGTCGTTGGGAGCGACCTTGCGCGAGCGCTTCGAAATGAACGACGCCAGTGGCTTCGGTGTGAAGAACGTGGACCGTGATCGTTACCTGATCCAGCGCTTGCAGGTCCACGCCGACCTGCACCTGAACGAGCACTGGCGGGTGTTCACCCAGCTTGAGGACGTGCGCGCCTACGACAAGACCACGGTCGGCGGCGCTGACCAGAACCGTGTCGATCTGCGTCTGGCGTTCGCCGAGTACGTCAACACCTTCGACAGCGGCACGCTCAAGGCCCGCGCGGGGCGCCAGGATTTCGCCTTCGACCTGCAGCGCTTCATCTCATCGCGCGACGGGCCGAATGTGCGTCAGTCATTCGATGCGTTGTGGGCCGACTGGGAGACGTCTGACTGGCGCTTTATCGGGATCGCCAGCCAACCGGTGCAGTATCAGGACGGCCGGCATTTCGACGACAAGTCCAACAGTGACGCGCGCTTCCATATGCTGAGGGTCGAGCGCCTGGTGGGCGGCAAGAACGAGTTGTCGGCCTACTACGGTGTGTATGAACGCAGCGCCGCGCACTATCTGGATGCAGACGGCGACGAGACCCGCCACCTGTTCGACGCACGCCTGGGCGGCGCGGCCATGGGTTTTGACTGGGACATCGAAACGATGCTGCAAAGCGGCTCGGTGGGCAGCAAGGACATTCGCGCCTGGGCCGGCGGCAGTCGCACCGGCTACACCTTCGACAGCCTGGCCTGGAAACCGCGCATCGGCCTGCAACTGGACATCGCCTCGGGCGACCGCAAAACCGGGGACGGCACAGTCGGCACGTTCAATCCGCTGTTCCCCAACGGCTACTACTTTTCCCTGGCCGGCTATACGGGCTACAGCAACCTGATTCACGTCAAACCGTCGATCACCGTCAAGCCCATCGACAAGCTCAGCGTGCAGACCGCCGTCGGTCTGCTGTGGCGCCAGACCACCAGCGACGCGGTGTACACGCAACCGAATCTGCCGGTCGCCGGCACCGCAGGCCAGGGTGAACGCTGGACCGGTGCCTATGGTCAGCTACGTACCGACTATGTGTTTACACCGAACCTCACCGGCGCCGTTGAAGCAGTGCATTACGCCGTGGGCCGTACCTTGCGCGACGCCGGCGGCGATGACAGCAATTACCTGGGGGTGGAACTCAAGTTCAGCTGGTGAACCCAGGCAAGCACACCCGTACAAGCCCCAGGCCCGGTTTCGGGCAATAGTGAGGCGGGTTTTTCAGTCCCTCAATCAAGGAGTTTTCAATGAGCACATTCGTTGCCAAAGACGGTACCCAGATCTACTTCAAGGATTGGGGCAGCGGCAAGCCCGTGCTGTTCAGCCACGGCTGGCCGCTGGACGCCGACATGTGGGAATACCAGATGGAGTACCTCAGCAGCCGCGGCTTTCGCACCATCGCCTTCGACCGTCGCGGGTTTGGCCGTTCGGACCAGCCGTGGACCGGCAACGACTACGACACCTTTGCCGACGACATCGCGCAGTTGATCGAGCACCTGGACCTCAAGGACGTGACCCTGGTGGGTTTCTCCATGGGTGGCGGAGACGTCGCGCGCTACATCGCACGCCACGGCAGCGCACGGGTGGCCGGCCTGGTGTTGCTGGGCGCCGTGACGCCGATCTTCGGCCAGCAGTCCGATTACCCGCAGGGCGTACCGCTCGACGTGTTCGCCGGTTTCAAAGCCGAACTGCTCAAGGATCGCGCGCAATTCATCAGCGATTTCAATACGCCGTTCTATGGCCTCAACAAGGGCCAGAGCGTATCCGCAGGCGTGCAGACCCAGACCTTGCAAATCGCCCTGCTGGCCTCCCTCAAGGCAACGGTCGACTGCGTCACCGCGTTCTCCGAAACCGACTTCCGCCCGGACATGGCCAAGATCGATGTACCGACCCTGGTGATCCACGGCGACGGCGACCAGATCGTGCCGTTCGAAACCACCGGCAAGGTGGCGGCCGAGATGATCAAGGGCGCTGAACTGAAGGTGTACAAGGATGCACCTCACGGCTTCGCGGCCACCCATACCCAGCAGTTGAACGAAGACCTGTTGGCCTTCCTGAATCGCTGAAACACCCGCACCTGATGATCGCTTGCACGTTCTGCGTGCAAGCGATCATCACCCGTGAATCACCCTCTCCTTATTTTGGCCGGGCTTGCCCGGCCGTTTTTTTGCTCAGGCAAAACGCCGGCTCAGCACCAAGCGCCCAGGCCCTGCGATCAGCACGCTGGAAAAAATGACCAGCAGCAGCCAACCGAACTGCCCCTCAAACAACGTCCACTCCGGATGCACCACCACCATGGCGATCAACAGCACCGCCAGGATCGGCAGGCACGCCAGGCGCACCAACACGCCGGCAATGATCAGCAGCGGGCACAGCACCTCGGCAAAAATCGCCAGCAGCAAAGTGACCTGGCCCCCCAGGTGAAACGGGTCTTCGATCAGCTTCAATTGCCCGCTGTAGTCGAGCAGTTTGGGCAAACCATGCACCCACAGCAGGAACAGCGCCCCGCTGCCGCGCAAAAACAACAGCCCCAAATCCTGACATTTTGATTCGTTCATGCGTGCTCCCTGTTGGATGGCCTCTAACGCCATCCATTGTCCGGGCAGCGCTGCACGCACGCTTGCAAGCCTGTGCTGACTAGTCTCCCGTTCCCGCAAACCCCACGACAATTTCATCGATCACCGCCCGCACGCGCGCGGTGTGACGCAGGTCGGCGTGGGTCACCAGCCAGACATCGTAGGGCAGCGGCCGGGTGCGCTCCGGCCACAACCGCACCAGCCCGTCGCGCTCGCCGGTGAGGATGGGGATCTCGCCGATGCCGATCCCGGCGGCGATGGAGCGACGTACCAACAGGCTGGAACTCAGGGACGCGACGATGCGCCCACGGCCCAGGGGTTCGCAGACCAGGGTCATGTCTTTCTGGCTGTGCAGGTACGGTTGATAGACCACCAGGTCATGCCCTTCAAACAGGCCGCCCGGCTGCGGCGAGCCATGACGATCGATATAAGCCTGGGAAGCAAACAGCCCCACCGGCCAGCGTGCAATGCGACGAGCGATCAGGTCGGGGTTGTCCGGGCGCGTGTTGCGCACGGCGATATCGGTTTCACGTTTGGCCAGGCTCAGGAGCTGGGTAGACGCGTCCAGCTGCACGCGCACATCCGGGTGCCGGTCGTGCAGCCGCGCAATCGCCGGGATCAGGAAATCGATCGCCAGGGAGTCGGTGGTGCTGACCCGCACGGTGCCGGTCAGGCGATCATCCAGGCCCTGGATCTGACGCTCCAGCTCCAGGGCCGAGCGCTCCATTTTTTCCACCGAGTGCAAGGCGGCCTCGCCAACGGCGGTCAGGGCATAGCCTTCCGAGGTGCGCAGGAACAGGGTTGCACCCAGGGATTTTTCCAGGGCATTGACCCGGCGCCCCACGGTGGCCTGGTCGACACCCAGTACCCGCGCGGCTGCGCGAAGGGTCGACTCACGGCAGACCGCGAGGAACACGCGTGCATCATCCCAATTCATGTGCGCTCCCATGCTGCATATATGCATCATTATGACGTGTAATCGCTGCATTATTGCATCGATAAATCTGGATATGCTGGGCGCCGGACAAAATACCCAGGATTGTCATCATGCTCGACACTCACCTTCCCTCCCGCAGCCCTTCATGGCTGGCGATTTTCGCCGGCCTGTGTGCCAGCCTGGTCAGTATCGGCCTCGCGCGGTTTGCCTACACGCCGCTGATTCCGTCGCTGATCCAGGCGCACTGGTTCAGCGCCAATGACGTGGTGTACCTCGGTGCGGCCAATCTTGTGGGTTACCTGGTCGGCGCGCTGATCGGGCGGCCCCTCGCCCGGCACACCTCGAACACGACGGCGCTGCGCGGCATGATGGTGGCGGTGACCCTGGCGTTCTTTGCCTGCGGCTTCCCGCTGTCGGTGGTGTGGTTCTTCATCTGGCGCCTGCTGTCGGGGATAGCCGGTGGCGCAATCATGGTGCTGGTGGCGGCGACCGTGTTGCCCCATGTTCCGGCCGCGCGTCGAGGCGTGGCCAGTGGTGCGATTTTCCTCGGTATCGGGCTGGGCATCGCCGGTTCCGGCACCCTGGTGCCGCCCCTGTTGAGCCTGGGCCTGCAACAGACCTGGTTCGGCCTGGGCCTGCTGGCGCTGGGGCTGACCGCCGCCAGCTGGTTTGCCTGGCCCACAGGCACGCTGTACGAAGCCCCGGCGCAATCGGCCACGGCGGTGCCAACGCCGCCGGGGGTGTACCTGTTGTTTGCTCAATACGCTTTTATGGCCGCGGGCCTGGTACCGGCCATGGTCTTTCTGGTGGATTACGTCGCCCGAGGGCTGGGCGCCGGGGCCCATATAGGTGCGATGATCTGGGTGATGTACGGCCTGGGCTCGATTGTGGGACCGGTCACGTACGGTTTCCTGGCCGACAAGCTCGGTGCTCGGGTGAGTATCCGCCTGGTGCTGGCAGTGCAGGCGATTGCCGTCGGCTTGCTGGCCGTCTCCAGTTCGTTTACGGCGCTGGCCGTACTGGCCGTGATCCTCGGCTCATTCCCGCCGGGTATCGTGCCGCTGGCGCTGGCGCGGGTTCACGAACTGATCCCCACTCATCACCAACAACAGGTAGCGTGGAGCCGTGCTACGGTGTCCTTCGCGACGTTCCAGGCGGTCGCGGGGTTTGCCTATTCCGCGCTGTTCAACGCCAGCGGCGGTCAACATGCAGTGCTGTTCACGATCGCCGCCGGCGCCATTGTGATCGCGTTGCTGCTGGAACTTGGCATGCTCCTGCTGAACCGCAAACCGCCTGATGCGGTCCCAACCCATACGCTCATCGTTGCAGGTAACTTCAAATGACGCTTCCCACCGAAATGACCCTTATCGAAATCACCACCCCCGGAGGCCCCGAGGTGCTGCAACCACGCCAGGCGGCGGTGCCGGTGGCTGGCCCCGGCGAGATTCTGATTCGCGTGCACGCGGCCGGGGTCAACCGCCCCGATGCCCTGCAACGCGCCGGCAAGTACCCGATGAAACCCGGCATGAATCCGCTCCCAGGCCTGGAAGTGGCCGGTGAAGTGGCCGCCCTGGGTGACGGCGTGACCGAATACGCCTTGGGCGACAGGGTCTGTGCCCTGACCAACGGCGGCGGTTATGCGCAGTTCTGCGCCGTGCCGGCCGGCCAGGCCTTGCCGATCCCCGAAGGCATGGACTGGATCCAGGCCGCCGCCGTACCGGAAACCTTTTTTACCGTCTGGGCCAATCTGTTCGGCCTGGGCGACGCCCACACCGGCCAGCGTGTGCTGATCCACGGCGGCACCAGCGGCATCGGCACCACCGCGCTGATGCTGTGCCGCGAGTTCGGCATCCAGGCCTTCGCCACCGCCGGCAGCGCCGATAAATGCGCGGCCATCGCCACACTCGGCGGCGAACCGATCAACTATCGCGAACAGGACTTTGCCGACGTCATCGCCGAGCAGACCGACGGCCATGGCGTGGATGTGATCCTGGACATCATGGGCGCCTCGTACCTGAACAATAACCTCAAGTCACTGGCCATGGACGGGCACCTGGTGATGCTCGGTTTCCTTGGCGGCGGCAAGGCCCATGATGTCGACCTGCTGAGCATCCTCAGCAAGCGCGCGGTGATCACCGGCTCGCTGCTGCGCGCGCGCACCGGGGCCGAAAAAGCCGCCATTGCCGACCAACTGCGTGAATACATCTGGCCGGTCCTGAGCGCCGGGCGTTGCCTGCCGATCATCGACAAGGTCTACCCCTACACCGACGCCGCCCAGGCCCATGCGCGGATGGAAGGCGGCGATCATATCGGCAAGATCGTGTTGCAGGTCGCCTGATTCAAAAACACTACAAATCAATGTGGGAGGGGGCTTGCCCCCTCCCACATTGATTGCGTGATTATTCGCAATAGGTGGGATAGTCGATATAGCCCGCCTCACCGCCACCGTACATCCCCTCTTCCCGCAGCGGGTTCAACGGCCAGCCATTGAACAGGCGCTGGGGCAGGTCCGGGTTGGCAATGAATGGCCGCCCGAACGCAATCAAATCCGCCAGCCCCGCCTGCACCAGGCGCTCGCCGCGTTCGGCGGTGTAGCGCCCGGCGTAGATGATGCGGCCGCTGAAGGTGCTGCGCACCGCCTCACGAAACGTGTCAGGCAGGTCCGGCGCGTTGTCCCAGTCGGCTTCGGCGATGGACACGTAGGCAATCCCCGACTCTTCCAGCACCTTGATCGCTTCGATGTAGGTGTGATGCGGATCCTCTTCCACCAGGCCGATGTACACACGGTCTTGATCGGTGCCGCTGAACAGTGGCGAAAAACGCACGCCCAGGCGTTGCGGGCCGACGACTTTGCACACTGCTTCGACGATCTCGCGCAGGAAGCGCAGGCGGTTGTGCAGCGAACCGCCGTATTCGTCGTCACGGGTGTTGGAATGGGCCGAGATGAACTGGTTGACCAGGTAACCGTTGGCCGAGTGGATCTCCACCCCATCAAAACCGGCATCCAGCGCGTTGCGCGCAGCCTGGGCGTACTGGCCGACCAACGCTTCGATTTCCAGCACGCTCAAGGCGCGCGGCACCGGCGGTTGCTTCAGCTCGCCGACGCCCGGCGCGGTTTCGATAAAGGCTTTGGCCTGCAAGGCCGGCAGCGCGGACGGGGCCACCGGAGCCGCACCGTCCGGCTGCAAGGCGTTATGGGACACACGCCCTACATGCCACAGTTGGGCGAAGATCACCCCGCCGTCGGCATGCACCGCATCGGTCACCTTGCGCCAACCATCGATCTGGGCCGGTGAGTAGATACCCGGCGTCCACGCATAGCCCTGGCCGCGTGGTTCGATCTGGGTGCCTTCGCTGACCATGAATCCGGCGCCGGCACGCTGGCGGTAATATTCGGCCATCAGCGCGGTGGGAATGTCGCCGGGTTGCGCGCTGCGCTGGCGGGTCAGGGGCGGCAGCACGACGCGGTTGTTCAACGTGTGATGCCCGAGCTTTACCGGGGTGTTCAAGAGACTGTCAGTCATTGCGATATTCCAAATTCAAGGCGAACACAAACATTGGCGACTCGTTGGAGTCGCCAATGAATACAGCGTGAGGGGGGTTAACTTAAGCGGTGAGTTTCAGCAGGGCCTTGGCCACATCGGCGGAGCTGGCCGGGTTCTGGCCGGTGATCAACAGGCCGTCTTCAAGCACGAAGGATGACCAGTCGGCCCCCTTCTCGTAGCGGCCGCCGAGCTTCTTGAAATCATCTTCAATCAGGAACGGCACCACCTCGGTCAAGCCCACGGCAGCTTCTTCGGAGTTGGAGAAACCGGTGACGCGACGCCCCTTGACCAGCGGCTCGCCATTGACTGCCTTGACGTGGCGCAACGCACCCGGCGCATGGCAGACGAACCCGATGGGCTTGCCGGCGCGCTCGAAGGCCTCGATCAGCGCGATGGAGGTCGGCGACTCCGCCAGGTCCCACAGCGGGCCGTGGCCGCCTGGGTAGAACACCGTGTCGAAGTCGGCGGCATTGACCGAGTCCAGCTTGACCGTGTTGGCCAGCGCCTGTTGGGCGGCGGGGTCGGCGGCGAAGCGGCGGGTCTGCTCGGTTTGTGCATCCGGCGCATCGCTGACCGGGTCCAGCGGCGGCTGGCCACCGGCTGGGGATGCCAGCACCAGCTCGGCGCCGGCGTCCTTGAACACGTAATACGGCGCAGCAAACTCTTCGAGCCAGAAGCCGGTCTTGCGCCCGGTATCGCCGAGCTGGTCGTGGGAGGTCAGTACCATTAATACTTTCATTTTCCAGTGCCTCGATCGGTGTGGTTATCGGTGTGTTCGGGGCCGCCCAACAGCTGTTGGGTCAGCCAGAGCGCCTCGTCGAACGGCGCCGGTGTACGGGTGATCTTGCTCATGACGCTGCTGCCCAACCACAGCGCATAAAGACGCTGGGCCAGGTGCTGCGGGGGCTGTGTGAAACTCAGGGAGCCGTCGTCAATCCCGCGTTGCAGCGCCACCGCCAGCAACGCGATGGTGCGTGACGTGCCACGTTGCAACGCCAGGCGCATCGGCTCTGACAGGTCTGACACCTCGGCGCCGAGTTTGACCGCAAGGCATTTGCCCGCATCGGTGCAGCCGGTCTGGTTGTCGATCCAGGCTTGCCAATAGCGCATCAATTTGGCGTGCTGGCTAAGCCCCGGCTGGTCGAATAACTGCTGCATGCCGTGCACGTAGTGGTCGAAGTAGGTGTCGAGCAACACCACGCCGAACGCGTCCTTGGAGCCGAAGTAGTGGTAGAACGAGCCTTTGGGCACGTCGGCGCTCTGCAGGATTTCATTGAGCCCAACCGCGGAAAAACCCTTACGGCCGACGATCGCTTGCGCGGTCTCCAGAATCGTGCGGCGCGCGCTTTTACTTGGGTTGTGCATGCTTGGCTCCTTGCGATTAGACCAGTCGTCTAGTGCGTGGAGCCATGGTAGGAGGCGGGCCGGCGGCTCACAATGTCAGATCCGCAAGGATTTCGGACATAGCGCTGCGCCAGTTGCCGTTTACCCGGCACACGCCGACAATCCCACCTCCCGCGCCCCTTGGAGAAATAACGATGCACAGCGTTGCGCTGATGGTTTACCCGAACTTCCAGTCCCTGAGCCTCAGCCTGGGCTCGGTGTTCGAGTGCGCGAACCTGCTGCGCGGCGAGCCGGCCTATGAATTTCATCTGGTATCGGAAAGCGGCGGCGCGGTGATGACCTCCCAGGGGTTTTCGGTAAATACCTCGCCGATTCGGGCACAGGGCTACGACACGCTGATCGTCAGCGGTTATCTGGAATTCCGTCTGCCGGAGGCCAATCTGCTGGACATGGTCAAGGCCGCGTCCGCGCAATCGCGGCGCGTGGCCTCGCTGTGCATGGGCATCTTCGTGCTGGCCGAGGCCGGCCTGCTGGCGGGCAAGCGCACCACCACGCACTGGATTCACGCGCCGGCCTTTCGCAAACGCTACCCGGACATCCGCCTGGAAGACGACAAACTGTTTGTAGTGGACGGCCAGGTCTGGACCGGCGCCGGCATGAGCGCCGGCGTCGACATGGCCCTGGCCATGGTGGAGAACGATCTGGGCGTCGACCTCGCCCGGCGCATCGCACGCAAGCTGGTGATCGCCCAGCGCCGTGGCAGCGAGCAGTCGCAGTTGTCGGCGCTGCTGGAACTGGACCCCAAATCCGACCGCGTGCAACTGGCCCTGGCCTACGCCCGCGAGAACCTGACCCACGACCTGTCCGTGGAGGCGTTGGCCGAGGTTGCACGGTTGAGCCCGCGTCAGTTCAGTCGGGTGTTCCGCGAGGAAACCGGGCAAACCCCGGCCAAGGCCATCGAAGCTCTGCGGGTGGAAGCCGCCCGGGCAATGATGGAAACCAGCCGGCACCCGGTGGAAGTGGTGGCGCGCGAGACCGGCTTCGGTGATCGCGAGCGCATGCGCCAGGCATTTCTAAGGGCGTTCGGACAGCCGCCGCAGGTGATGCAACAAACGTTTAATGCAGCACCGCCCGCGTAACCCGGTAACTCATCAACTGCGGATCATCCGCCAGCTCCAGGGCTTGCACCGGACGCGGCAGGTTATCCAGCACCACGCGCCAGAACGCCTGGGACACTTCGTCCTGATCATAAAACCGCACCAGCCAATCCGCCTCGCCGCTGCACAGCACCTGGGTGGCAATGGCGCGCCCGATGCCTTTGCGGCGGTAGCGCTTGAGGATAAACAGGTCGGCCAGTTCCAGGGCCTCGATGCCCGGTAACTCACACCCTTCGATCAGCAGGAAGCCGGCGATATAGCCGTCGACCAGCAGCAGGTTGGCGCTCCATTGCGGGTCTTGCCAGTAGCGGGCCAGGTGTTCGTCGTGGATGTAGAAGCGGCCGTCGGCCTCGACGTCTTCCTGCTCCCAGTCCGAAGACTCATAGGCGTAGTACTGGTAGAGATTGCGGATCAGCTCGGCTTCTTCGGGGCCGGTCTGGATCAATTCCACGGTGGTTTCAGGCATGGGGCGCTCGATCAGAAAAAACAGGGCGCCATTGTTCACAAAACACCGGCAGCGGCCAAGAGCGCGGCGAACCTTTCTACTGGCTGAACGGATTGCAGTTAGCCATGGCCTCGGCCGAATTCTTGAAACATTTCGAATAAACTTCGCCGGTTCGCCACTTTTTCAAGGACACGCACTTTGAGCAACGTCTGTACCGCCGGCCTGGATGTGGGCTTCGCCTCCCTGGATTACCTGCAGATCTTCATCCTGGGCGTGATCCAGGGCATTACTGAACTGTTGCCGGTCTCCTCCACCGCCCATATGCGCGTAATACCCGCCCTGCTCGGCTGGCAGGACCCCGGCTCGGCATTTTCGGCAGCCATGCAGCTGGCGGCGCTGGCAGCGGTGGTGAGTTATTTCTGGCGCGATGTGCGCCAGGTGACCACGGGCAGCATCGATGCGGTGCGCCGGGGTGACTATAACGATCAATGGTTCAAGCTGGCCGTGGCGATTGTATTGGCGACCATCCCGATAGGGATTGCCGGGCTGGCCTTGTCGTCGACACTGAATACCTGCAACTCACCATTGCGCGGGTTGACGGTGATTGGTATTTCCTGCGTCGTCATGGCGGTGTTGCTGGCGGTAGCCGAGTTGCGTGCGCGGCATACCCGCGAGGTCAGCCAGATGCGCCTGCGTGATGCGTTGATCGTGGGCGTCGCACAGATTGGCGCTTTGATTCCAGGCGTATCACGTTCCGGTTCTACCTTGACCGCCGCGCTGTTCCTCAACTTTAAACGCGAAGAAGCCGCACGCTTTTCCTTCCTGCTGGGGTTACCCGCCATTGCCCTTGCCGGCTTGAAGGAGCTGTGGGTGTTGTTGCACGCCGACCTGCCCGCCCACGCCTGGCCACATCTGCTGTTTGGCCTGGTGGTAGCCAGCGTCTCGGCGTTCTTTGCCATCTGGGGCCTGATGAAATTCCTGGAGCGGTTCTCCACCTGGCCCTTCGTGATCTACCGCGCGCTGCTGGGGGTGTTCCTGATCGTGGCGGTCAGCACCGGGCTGCTGAGTTGATATAACTCGTTCTAAAACCTGCATAAATCTCCTGTTCCCACATTGACCGCGTTCCATTGTTGGGTGGGTGGCGTTTTGTCATGCTTTGTAAAGGGCCAGCAAGGCCGGTCCCTTTTAATTGCAGGACGTTCAAAGATCGTTCCCACGCTCCCGCGTGGGAATGCAGCCCGTGACGCTCCGCGTCACCTGTGCGCAGCCGCCAAGACTTGCAGCGGCCGGCGGGACGCAGAGCGTCCCAGGAGGCGTTTCCACGCAGAGCGTGGGAACGATCAAAGAAGCCGCACGCTTTTCCTTCCTGCTGGGGTTACCCGCCATCGCCCTTGCCGGTTTGAAGGAGCTGTGGGTGTTGTTGCACGCCGACCTGCCCGCCCACGCCTGGTCACATCTGCTGTTTGGCCTGGTGGTAGCCAGCGTCTCGGCGTTCTTTGCCATCTGGGGCCTGATGAAATTCCTGGAGCGCTTCTCCACCTGGCCCTTCGTGATCTACCGCGCGCTGCTGGGGGTGTTCCTGATCGTGGCGGTCAGCACCGGGCTGCTGAGTTGATATAACTCGTTCTAAAACCTGCATAAATCTCCTGTGGGAGGAGGCTTGCCCCCGATGAGGGTGGGTCAGTTGATACATCTGTGACTGATCCACCGCTATCAAAGATCGTTCCCACGCTCCCGCGTGGGAATGCAGCCCGTGACGCTCTGCGTCACCTGTGCGCAGCCGTCAAGACTTGCAGCGGCCGGCGGGACGCAGAGCGTCCCAGGAGGCGTTTCCACGCAGAGCGTGGGAACGATCAAGACCACGGTGGATCGCTCTATCAACTGCCTGAAGCACGGTTAGACAATGTTGGAGGAGGCTTGCCCCCGATAAGGGTGGGTCAGTTGATACATCTGTGACTGATCCACCGCTATCAAAGATCGTTCCCACGCTCCCGCGTGGGAATGCAGCCCGTGACGCTCTGCGTCACCTGTGCGCAGCCGCCAAGACTTGCAGCGGCCGGCGGGACGCAGAGCGTCCCAGGAGGCGTTTCCACGCAGAGCGTGGGAACGATCATCGGCGGTTCAATCCAGATCACTTGCGTCATGCCGCTCAGCCAACTGCTCATGGGGCTCGCCCGAGACCCGGTTCACCCGCCGCCCACGCTGCACTGCCGGGCGTGCTTCAATCGCCTCGGCCCAGCGCTGTACGTGCGGGTACTCGTGCACCGCCAGAAACTCGGCCGCCCCATACAAGCGGCCTTTGACCAACCCACCGTACCAGGGCCAGATGGCGATGTCGGCGATGGTGTATTCGTCCCCGGCAATGTACTCGCTCACGGCCAGGCGCTTATCCAGCACATCCAGCTGGCGTTTGGTCTCCATGGCAAAGCGATTGATCGGGTATTCCATCTTGCTTGGCGCATACGCATAGAAATGCCCGAAACCACCGCCCAGGTACGGCGCGCTGCCCATCTGCCAGAACAACCATGACAAACACTCTGCGCGGGCCGCCGGTTCGGTGGGGAAGAACGCGCCGAATTTCTCGGCCAGGTACTGCAGGATCGCGCCGGACTCGAACACCCGAATCGGCGTGGCGCCGCTGTGGTCCATCAGGGCCGGGATTTTCGAGTTCGGGTTGACGTCGACAAAGCCACTGCCGAACTGGTCGCCGTCGCCGATCTTGATCAACCAGGCATCGTATTCCGCACCGGTGTGCCCCAGGGCCAGCAGTTCTTCGAGCAGGATCGTGACCTTCTGCCCATTGGGCGTGGCCAGGGAGTACAGCTGCAACGGATGCTTGCCAACCGGCAGCGCCTTGTCGTGTGTGGGGCCGGCAATCGGCCGGTTGATGCTGGCGAAGGTGCCGCCGCTTTCGGTGTCCCAGGTCCAGACTTTAGGGGGTACGTAATCGGTCATGCTTACTACTCCAGAGGCGTTTGCGAACAGCTGAGCGCTTCAGACTAAACCAAAGACCGGGCGTGCGTCACACTCCCTGCCGACGTATGCCGAGGCACCTGCACACGCAGCGCGATCAACAGTGCCGCCAGCAGCATCAGGCACCCTGCGCCCAGGAACACTCCGTCGATGCCCGTGGCACTGAACATCGCGCCCCCGCCGGCCGCACCCGCCGCGATGGCCGATTGCACCGACGCCACCACCATGCCACCGGCACTTTCCGCCTGATCCGGCACTGCACGAGCCACCCAGTTCGACCACGCCACCGGCACGCCGCCAAACGCCATGCCCCACAACGCCAGGAGCAATGCCTGGCCCGGCAGCGACGCGGGCAGCAACACCAGGGCCAACGCCGCCGCCCCCACCAATGCCGGCATCAACACCAACGTGCCGCGCGGGTTGCGCACCAGCCACCAGCCGGCCAACAGCGTGCCGACAAAATTCGCCGCGCCGAACCCCAGCAGCATCAGGGCCAGGCCTTCAGTACCGACCCCGGTGGTGCTTTCCAGAAACGGACGAATGTAGGTAAACAGCGCGAAGTGCCCGGTGTGCACCAGCACGCAGCCGAACATGCCAATGGCAATGCCGGGGCGCAGCAGTACGTCCAGCACGGTGCGCAGCCGCGCGGTGCCGCTGGGTGCCAGGCGCGGCAGCGTGAACAGCTGGAACGCCAGGGTCACCACGCCGACGGCGGCCGCAGCCACGAAGGCGCTGCGCCAGCCATACAGGCCGCCGAGGTAGCTGCCCAGCGGCACCGCGACGACGGTACCCACTGCAATGCCGCTGAAGATAATCGACAGCGCCCGTGGCAGCGACGCCGCCGGCACCAGGCGCATGGCAACGGCCGCCGCCATGCTCCAGAAACCGCCAAGGGCAATGCCCAGCAGGATGCGCATCAACAACAGCACCACGAGGCTGGACGAGAACGCCACCAGCAGGTTGGACGCAATCATCAGCGTGGAGAACCCCAACAGCACCAGGCGCCGGTCGATGCCGCGCGTCAGGCCGGGCACCAGCAACCCGGCGAACAAGGCCACCACCGCCGTGACCGTGACGGCTTGGCCGGCCAGCGCTTCCGATACGCCCAGGTCCAGGGCCATCGGTGTCAGCAGGCTGGCCGGCAGGTATTCGGCCGTGAGCAGGCCGAACACGCCCATCGCCAGGGAAAACACCGCCATCCAGGCCGGGGTGGTCGGCTCGACCCTGTCATGGGCAGGGGCATGGCACACACAATCATTCATCACAAACCATCCTCAGGTATTAGCGTGACGGCCAGTCTAGGTTTCACTACCTGGATGATCTATGATTCAAACCCTTGAGTTTTTGACTGAAACCCCGAGCATGCCAACCGACACTGCGTTCACGCTGTCTTCTGAACTGATCAACGAACTGCTGCGCAGCATGCGCCTGCGCGGCGTGCAGTACCGGCGCATCCAGGCCGGGCCGGTGTTCGGCATCGGCTTTGCGGCCAAGCCGGGCCATGCGTATTTCCATTTCCTGGCTGCCGGCTGCGCGACCTTGCGAATGGAAGACGGCAGCCTCTTTGAGCTGTCGGCGGGAAACGCGGTGTTTATCGCCCACGGTGGCGCGCATGCGCTGTTATCCAAACCGGCTGACCCCGTGCAGGACATCGCCAGCTTCGACGCCGCGCCGCTGGGCGATACCGTGTGTGCCGTGAATGCCTCGCCCGACGAGCCTGCCAATACCCTGCTGTTCAGCGCCTGCATGGAGTTCGAACTCGACAGTATCCAGGGCCTGGGCAACCTGATGCCGGCCTTGATGCTGATCGACGCGGGAGGCCAGCGTTACCCCGGCCTGATGCCGATCCTGGCGGTGATGGAACGCGAAGTCTCCAGCGCGCGCGTCGGGTATGCCGGCATCCTGGCGCGTCTGGCCGATGTGGTGGCGGCGATGATCGTGCGCGGCTGGGTCGAATGCGCTTGCGCCAACGCGTCGGGCCTGGCGGCCGCCTTGCGCGACAACCGCCTGGCGGGCGCCCTGCTCGCCCTGCACCAGCAACCGGGCCGCGACTGGAGCGTGGCCGAACTGGCGGCGCACTGTCATACCTCGCGCTCGGTGTTCGCCGATCGTTTCCAGGCCACCCTGGGGGTGCCACCGCTGCGTTACGTGACCGAGCTGCGCATGCGCCTGGCCAGCCAGTGGCTGACCCTGGAGCGCCTGCCCATCGAGGAAGTGGCGTACCGCCTCGGCTACACCTCACAGGCCGCTTTCAGCCGCGCCTACAAACGCATCACCGGGCAACCGCCGGGCGCCAGCCGCCAGGGATTCAGAAGCCCGGCATAAAGGCCCGACCCGTCGAGCTGTTGAGCGGTGGATAGAGGCCGATCAGCCATTGCGCGGCGCGACCGAGGAACCTTAATCTCTGAATCCCTCACCCTGACAGCAATGGAGGCTTCATGAAACTGATCGGCATGCTGGACTCGCCCTACGTGCGCCGCGTGGCTATTTCCCTGGAGTTATATGGGGTGGATTTTGTGCACGAGCCCTTGTCCGTGTTCCGCACCTTCGATGAATTCGCGCAGATCAACCCGGTGGCCAAGGCGCCGACCCTGGTGCTGGACGATGGCACGGTGTTGATGGACTCCAGCCTGATCCTGGAATACCTCGAAACCCTGGCCCCTGCCGACAGGAAGCTGTTGCCCCAGAAGCCTGGCGCACTTGCCCGCGACCTGCACATCCTTGGCTTGGCCCTGGCAGCTTGTGAGAAAAGCGTGCAGATCGTTTATGAGCACAACTTGCGCCCGGCCGAGAAACTGCACGCGCCGTGGCTTGAACGCGTCAGCGGGCAGTTGCTCGCGGCCTATGGGTTGCTGGACAAACAGTTGGGCGACAGCGAAGCGCTGACCCAGGCGTCGATCACAGCCGCCGTCGCCTGGTCGTTCAGTCAGTTCACTGTGGCCTCGGTGGTCAAGGCGGATGCGTTTCCCCATCTGCAACGGCATGCCGAGCGCTTGGAGCAGCATCCGGCGTTCAAGCGTTACCCGATCGCCTAAGCGCCGCAGTTCAAATGTGAGAGGGGGCTTGCCCCCTCCCACATTAATCTGGGCTGCCTGAACTGAAGGTGTTCGGCTCAGACCCAGCCGCCATCGACAATAAAGTTCTGCGCCGAACACATCGCCGACGCGTCGGAGGCCAGGAACAACGCCATATTGGCGATGTGTTCGGGCAGTACGCTGCCGGGCAGGCACTGGCTGCGCGCGATCAGGTCCTTGGCGGCGTCATCGACCCACATGGCCAGTTGCTTTTCGGTCATCACCCAGCCCGGCACCAACGTGTTGACGCGGATGCGGTTCGGGCCCAGTTCGCGGGCCAGGGCGCGGGTCATACCGTGGGCGGCGGCCTTGCTGGCGGCGTATACCGGGTAACCGGCGGAGGCCATCATCCAACCCACCGAACCCAGGTTGATGATCGAGCCGCCGCCTGCGCTTTTCATCATCGGCACCACGGCCTTGGCCGCGAAAAACGCGTGCTTGAGGTTGACCGCGATGAGTCGGTCGAAGGTGTCCGAGTCGACTTCTTCCAGGGTATGGCGCACATCGTTGGCGGCGTTGTTGACCAACACAGTGATCGGGCCGAGGGACTGTTCAAAGCGACCGATGGCGGCCTTGTAGGCGATCTCGTCGGTAATGTCACAGCAGACGAACTCCACCGCATGCCCGCGTGAACTCAACAGCGCCGCCAGGCGTTCGCCCTGGCTTTGCGCGCGGTCCACAAAACCTACCCTGGCGCCCTGTGCGGCAAACGCACGCACCATGAATTCGCCGATCCCCGAGGCACCTCCAGACACCAGTACAGTCTTGCCCTTGAGGTCGGGGTAAACGGCGTGCTCAGTACTCATACAGTGATGCCTCGCTTAATTAGTCTTATTTTATTTTACGAAACGATGGTTAAAGGCTATAAATTCGCTGTCACAACGACAAAATATCGCTATTAGTAGAACTATTCCACTCAAAACAACAAAAGGAAGTTCGATCATGAAGCACCCTCGATACCTGCTCTCCGGCCTGGCGCTGTCGATGCTGATTGCCAGTGGCGGCGCTCAGGCGACCGGCTTGTCCAGCGAGCACAAACCTTTCGGTAAAACCAACGACGGCACGCCGGTCGAACAGTACATCCTGCGCAACAACCACGGTATGCAAGCCACGGTGATTACCTACGGTGGCGTGCTGCAATCGCTCAAAGTGCCGGACAAGCATGGCAAGGTCGATGACGTGGTGCTGGGCTTCGACGACGTGCAAGGCTATCAGAGCGGTACCGCGTTTTTCGGCGCCACCATCGGACGCTTCGGCAATCGCCTGGCCGGCGGTGCTTTCGAACTGGACGGCAAGCGCTACCAAGTGCCCCTCAACGACGGCCCCAACTCGCTGCATGGCGGCGCCCAGGGTTTCGATAAGCAGGTGTGGAAAGCCGAATCGGTCAAGGACAAGGACTCGGTCGGTGTGAAGCTCAGCTACTTGTCCAAGGACGGTGAGATGGGCTTCCCCGGTAACCTGACCACCGAGGTCACTTACCGCCTCAACGACAAGAACGAACTGCACATCGACTACAAGGCCAGCACCGACAAACCGACGGTGCTCAACCTCACCAACCACAGCTACTTCAACCTCGCCGGCGCGGGCAATGGCGACATTCTCAAGCAGGTCGCGACCTTGCACGCCAGCCACTACACCCCGGTGAACGCCACGTTGATTCCTACCGGTGAACTGGCACCGGTCAAAGGCACGCCGATGGATTTCCTGAAACCGACACCTATCGGTGAGCACATCAAGGAAGACCATCCGCAACTCAAATTCGCCGAGCCGAAACAAGGCGGCTTTGACTTCAACTGGGCGTTGGACAACAAGGGTGACGTTAAACAACTGGCCGCCGAGGTACACGACCCCGAATCCGGCCGACGCCTGCAGCTGTACACCAGCGAACCGGGCGTGCAGTTCTACACCAGCAACTTCCTCGACGGTTCGGTGAAGGGCAAGGCCGGCAAGACCTACCTGCACTGGAGTGGGTTTACCCTGGAGACTCAGCACTTTCCGGACGCACCTAACCAGCCCAAGTTTGCCTCGACCCGTCTGAATCCGGGGCAGACGTATACCCAGAACACCGTCTTCAAGTTCAGCGCTGATTAAAACCGCCTTACCGTGGCAGGGGGCTTGCCCCCGATTACGGAGTGTCAGTCTGCATTTTTGCTTCTGATACACCGCTATCGGGGGCAAGCCCCCTCCCACCTTTTGATTTCACATGACCAGGGCTCAGCTTTGTTTCATGTGCTCGATCACCGCTGCCGCACCAGCATCGAACCGCAGTACTGTGGGAGGGGGCTTGCCCCCGATTACGGAGTGTCAGGCTGCAATTTTTGCTTCTGATACACCGCTATCGGGGGCAAGCCCCCTCCCACCTTTTGATTTCACATGACCAGGGCTCAGCTTTGTTTCATGGACTCAATCACCGCTGCCAGCAACCACATCGAACCGCCTTACTGTGGGAGGGGGCTTGCCCCCGATTACGGAGTGTCAGGCTGCAATTTTTGCTCTGATACACCGCTATCGGGGGCAAGCGCCCCCCACATTCAGTCCTCACATGGCCTGGAGTCAGCGTTGTTTCATGCGGTCGATGACCACGGCCAGCAGCAGGATCGAACCTCGAATCACATATTGGTAGAAGGTGTCGATGTTCTTCAGGTTCATCGCGTTCTC
>NZ_JAAMRE010000049.1 GCF_013522705.1 Pseudomonas lurida | reverse complement strand
GAACAGGCTGGTCTGGCTGCGGGACTCGCCTTGTATGTAGGCCATAACGAAAAATGCTCCGTATCTTTCGATACGGAGCATTCTCTTAAAGGGCCGGACAGATTGCTAGGTTTTCACACAGTCTGCTTGAGCGCCCTTTTTTGTACCGGCAGGTCGGATCAGATGCGGTACGTACTTTTGGTCATGACCTTGGCCAGCAGGCTCATGCCCAAGCGTACCGGCGCCGGGAAACGAAAGCCGCCGGCGTCCAGCGCGCTTTCGGCGTGGTGTTCTTCGTCGATGCGCATCTGTTCAAGAATCGCACGGGACTTGTCGTCTTCACTGGGCAATTGCTCCAGGTGTTCGTCCAAGTGCTTGCACACCTGATGTTCCGTCGCGGCGACGAAACCGAGGCTGACCTTATCGCTGACCAGCCCGGCCACGGCGCCGATACCAAACGACAAACCGTAGAAGAGCGGGTTCAGCACGCTTGGGTGGCTGCCCAATTGGCGGATGCGCTGCTCGCACCACGCCAGATGGTCGATTTCTTCCTCCGCCGCATGCTCCATGGCCGCGCGCACCTGCGGCAGCTTGGCGGTCAGGGCCTGTCCTTGGTACAGCGCCTGGGCACACACTTCGCCGGTATGGTTGATGCGCATCAGGCCTGCGACGTGACGGGTGTCGGTCTCGTTCATCTGCACATCGGGCTGCAGCAGGGCGGGCGATGGGCGGTAAGGCTGCCCGCTGAAGGGCAACAGCGTACGCATGGCCGTATCGGCTTGCAGCAGCAGACGGTCAATCGGCGAGTAGTGACGTTGGGTTGTCATGCTGACCTCCGGGAAGAATCTCGGCGGCCAGTTTACCGCAAGAGAGGAGAGAGCGTTTGCCCTGAGTCAAGGGCATAGGGTCGCAGCCTCCAGCGTTGGCTTCGACCCTGCGGACTTATCAGCCCGGCGGCCAGTTCATCTGGCGCTGACCCAGAACGTGCATGTGGATGTGATAAACGGTTTGTCCGCCCATCTCATTGCAGTTCATGACCACGCGGAAACCTTCTTCGCAACCCAGCTCCAGGGCCAGGCGCTGGGCTGTAAACAGGATATGGCCGGCCAGGCCTTTATCGTCCTCGGTCAGGTCGTTCAAGGTACGGATCGGTTTCTTGGGAATCACCAGAAAATGCACCGGTGCTTGTGGGGCGATGTCGTGGAAGGCTAAAACTTGATCATCTTCGTAAATGATCTTCGCGGGTATTTCTCTGTTGATGATCTTGGTGAACAGAGTATCCACAGCGGTTTCTCCATGATGAAAGGTCAGGGTGAGTGTACTCAGGCGATCAGCGGGGGCAATAGGCTTTGTTGATGGCGCCGGCGATCTTGCGTGTCAGCCAGCGTGGGCTGAAACGTGGGCTGAATGCCAACCAGCGGTTGCGTCGCCCCGGGATGATGATGGCTTTGTTCTTTTCCAGTGCTCGCACGGTGTAGAGCGCGACTTCTTCCGGACTCATCAGCTGGTCGCTGCGCTCGAGCTTGGCGGTGTCCATTTGCGCGGTGCCGAAGAATGCGGTGCGCGTCGGCCCCGGACACAATACCGAGACCTTGATGCCGCAGGTCTTGAGCTCTTCGCGCAGGCCTTCGGAAAAGTGCAGCACGTATGCCTTGCTTGCGTAGTAACTGCTCATCCATGGGCCAGGCTGGAAGGCCGCGATCGAGGCAACGTTGAGGATCTGCCCGCCGCCGTGCAGCGCCATGGCATTCCCCAGGGCATGGCACATCCGGGTCAGGGCAAGGATGTTGACTTCGATCAGGTCCTGCTCGGTCATCCAGTCCTGGGCCAGGAATGGCCCGCTGGTGCCGATGCCGGCGCAGTTCACCAGCAAGTCGATCTGTCGCTCGCCTTCTTCCAGCTCCAGCAGAAACCCGGACAATCGCAGAGGCTCGCCCAGGTCACAGGCGCGAAACAGCACTTCTACGCCAAAGCGTTGGGTCAATTCGAGGGCGATGCTTTCCAACTGATCACGCTGGCGGGCCACCAGAATCAAGCTGCGGCCGCGTCGGGCCAGTGCTTCGGCCAAAGCCAGGCCGATGCCGCTGGAGGCACCGGTGATCAGAGCGTAACGGGTCATGCGTTTCTCCATCGCAACGTCCCGGGCCGGTGATGGCGGCACCACCGGCCCGAAGCGTTTCTTTACTGATCCGGAGAGTCTACAGGGTCGGCCGCTTCGTCAGCACTTTGCGTGTCGTCTTCCTGCACGGTCCCGCTCTGGTCGGCGTCTTCGTCGTACGTCATGGAACTGCTTTCGTAGCTGCTGTCGACGTTGCTCTCGAGTTGATCGAGGTAGCCGTTCATCCCCAGGGTCACCACGATGATCAGCATCAACGGAATGAACGCCAGCCACAGTGACGCCAGCACCTTGACTGCGGTGGAGTTGCGCGGCGGCGGCGCGCCGTACTGGTTGGCGCCCGCATTGCCCGGCATTACCAGCAGCAGCAAGGGGAAAATGCTGTTGACCAGCGGGACCAGGTTGAGCAGGTACAACCAACCGGACCAGCCCAGGTCGTGCAGACGCTGCACACCGATTTGCACGCTTACGACAACGAGCGCCACGAACAGCGCAAGGCCCAGCAGCGAACCGACGATGATGGCAAGGGTCGGCGAGGCGGTGGCGATGGCGAAGCCCACGGTGCTCAGGATGCCGGCTGCCACGATCATTGCAACGGTCAGTACCAGCGTCCATGCCAGGTACCGCAGGCGACCGATACGCCCATTGATGGTGAACACTTTGAGGGTGGCGTATTCCGGCAGGTTTTCACCGACGGCAGCCCGTGGCGGCGCATACGGCGATGCGGCCGGGGTGGAGAAGTCCGTGGTGCCGGCAGCGGTCTCGTGGGTTTCGGCAAGGCTGAAAGCCACCGGTTGCTCGGCTTCGATACGTGCATCGACGCCGGCGTTCTTCAGTGCGGTGAGGTAGGTCTCGGCGTCCGGGCGTGACAGGTCACGTTTAAGTGCGACCGTGCGGCCGGTAAAGAGCTTTTCGATCGCCTCGACGTCGCTCTTGAACAGCTCGGCCAGGTTCAGCTTGGCCGTGGTGCTTTCGACACCCGGGAGCAAGGCTCCATCAAACACAATCTTGAAACGGTTGTCGCTCATGCGGGCATCCTTGTCTGTCAAACATTGGGGGGAGTGCAGGCCTGCGCAATCGGCAGGCCTTGCAGGATTAGTCAGCGTGGCCAGTGTAACTGTGTCGCCTGTGTTTGCGCCTCGCGGTATTCGGCATTCAGGCGCGCAACGAGTTCATCGACGCCGGGCAAATCGCCAATTTCACCGACGCCCTGGCCGGCCGACCAGACAGTCTTCCAGGCCTTGGCCTCGTCGTTCAGCGGTTTGAGCTTGGAACCGGAGTTGACTTCGCCTTTGCCTTGCAGGGCATTGAGGTCGAAGCCGGCGTTTTCCAGGCTCTGGCGCATGAAGCTCGCCGGCACACCCGAGACAGCGGGAGTGTGCACGATGTCGGCGGCGCGCGCTGTGAGCAGCATCTCTTTATAAGCATCTGGAGCGTGGCTTTCGGTGGTGCCGATAAATCGAGTGCCCAGGTAGGCCAGGTCCGCCCCCATGACTTGCGCAGCCAGAATCTGGTGCCCGTGGTTGAGGCAACCGGCCAACAGTACGGTTTTATCGAAGAACTGGCGAATTTCTGCGATCAGCGCGAAAGGGCTCCAGGTCCCCGCATGGCCCCCCGCCCCGGCGGCCACGGCGATCAGGCCGTCCACCCCGGCTTCGGCGGCTTTTTCGGCGTGGCGCCGAGTGGTGACATCATGAAACACCAGACCGCCGTAGCTGTGCACGGCGTCCACCAACTCTTTGACCGCGCCGAGGCTGGTGATGACGATCGGCACTTTGTGCTCGACGCAGATGGCCAGGTCAGCCTCAAGGCGTGGGTTACTGCCATGCACGATCAGGTTGACGGCGTACGGTGCGGGGTTGTCCAACTGCGCCAGGCCCGCCTCGATCTCCTCCAACCAGGCTTTGAAGCCGCTGCTTTCACGCTGGTTGAGCGCCGGAAAGCTGCCGACGATTCCGTTGCGGCAACACGCCAGGACCAGTTGCGGGTTGGAAATCAGAAACATCGGCGCGGCCACCACGGGCAGGCGCAGACGTTGTTCGAGCAGAGCGGGCAGCGACATTGGATGTACCCCGATTGATTGACGTTAGAACGGCTTGACCACCACCAAAATTACGACAGCCAGCAATATCAGAACTGGCACTTCATTGAACCAGCGATAAAAGACATGGCTGCGGGTGTTTTCGCCACGGGCAAAGCGTTTTACCTGGGCGCCGCACATATGGTGGTAACCGATCAGCAGCACGACCAGGGTCAGCTTGGCGTGAATCCAGCCGCTCGTGCTGAAGATGCCGGGGTTCAGTGCAATCAGCCAGATGCCGAACACCAGGCTGGCAAGCATTGCCGGGCCCATGATGCCGCGGTAGAGCTTGCGCTCCATGACGCTGAAGCGTTCCTTGCTGACGGTGTCTTCACTTTGTGCGTGGTAGACGAACAGGCGTGGCAGGTAGAACAGCCCGGCAAACCAGCAGACGATGCTGACGATGTGGAAGGCTTTGACCCATAGATAGAGCATTTTCAGTTATTCCCAGGTTCACGGTAGCGAGGATAGTAGTGGCAGATACGCCCATACGTCACGTTGACGGTTGTCGCAGAACGATGTGGCCCCTATTATCGACGGCTTTCCAGTGGTTCGTTGAGGGCAGGTTTATGGTCAAGGTCGGTATTGTCGGCGGCACGGGTTACACCGGTGTCGAATTGCTGCGTCTGTTGGCTCAGCATCCGCAGGCTGAGGTGGTGATCATCACCTCCCGATCCGAGGCCGGCCTGGCTGTGGCCGATATGTACCCGAACCTGCGCGGCCACTACGACGGCCTGGCGTTCAGCGTGCCGGACACCAAGGCCCTGGGCGCATGCGATGTGGTGTTCTTCGCCACGCCCCATGGCGTTGCCCATGCGCTGGCCGGTGAGCTGCTGGCCGCCGGCACCAAGGTTATCGACCTGTCGGCGGACTTCCGCCTGCAGGACGCCGATGAATGGGCCAAATGGTACGGCCAGCCTCACGGCGCACCGCAGCTGTTGGAAGAGGCGGTATACGGTTTGCCGGAAGTCAATCGTGAGCAGATCAAGCAGGCGCGCCTCATCGCCGTGCCGGGCTGCTATCCGACTGCGACACAACTGGGCTTCCTGCCGCTGCTCGAGGCTGGGCTGGCGGATGCGTCGCGTCTGATCGCGGACTGCAAATCAGGCGTGAGCGGCGCAGGTCGTGGCGCCGCGGTTGGTTCGTTGTACTCCGAAACGTCGGAAAGCATGAAAGCCTATGCGGTAAAAGGGCATCGTCACTTGCCGGAAATTCGTCAGGGCTTGCGTCGCGCCGCCGGTAAAGAGGTGGGGCTGACCTTTGTTCCGCACTTGACCCCGATGATCCGTGGTATTCACTCCACGCTTTACGCGACCGTGACTGATCGCTCGGTGGATCTGCAGGCCTTGTTCGAGCAGCGCTATGCCGGCGAGCCGTTCGTCGATGTGATGCCTGCCGGCAGCCATCCGGAAACCCGCAGCGTACGCGGCGCCAATGTCTGTCGGATCGCGGTGCATCGCCCGCAGGACGGTGACTTGGTAGTGGTGCTGTCGGTAATCGATAACCTGGTCAAAGGCGCGTCCGGCCAGGCAGTGCAGAACATGAACATCCTGTTTGGCCTGGATGAGAAGCTGGGGTTGTCCCACGCAGGCATGTTGCCCTGAGAGCAGCGCCAAGCGTTAAGCTTGAAATTGCCGCTGCTCCCATAATAGTTGACCGCTTTTCTAGGAGAAGCGGATAATGCCCGCCATTACGCATATGGCGGCGCGACGCCGGGAGATTATCAGCATGAGCGTTGAATCCTTCACCCCCACGGCTTTGCAATTCACCCACGGTGCTGCGCACAAGGTGAAGAGCCTGGTCGATGAAGAGGGTAATGATCGCTTGAAGCTGCGCGTATTTGTTACGGGCGGCGGTTGTTCAGGGTTTCAGTACGGTTTTACCTTCGATGAAGAAGTTGCCGATGACGACACCATCGTTGAGCGCGAGGGCGTTAGCCTGGTCGTGGATCCGATGAGCTTCCAGTACCTGGCAGGTGCCGAGGTGGATTATCAGGAAGGTCTGGAAGGATCGCGCTTCGTGATCAAGAATCCCAATGCCACCACCACTTGTGGTTGCGGGTCTTCGTTCTCGATCTGATTGGCAGCGGATACAAAAACGCCGCTTGGCTTTGATAGGCCAAGCGGCGTTTTGCTGTCTGGAAGGTCACGCGGGGTAGATCGCGCCGAGTATTCGCAGCCCGCGCGCACCGGTCACGCTCGGGCGATTAGTAGCGATGCCTTCAAGACAGCAATGGGCCAGCCAGGCGAATGCCATGGCTTCCACCCAGTCAGGGTCCACGCCATAAGTCGCGGTGGTGCTGACTTGAGTGGAGGGCAGTAACGCCGCCAGACGCCTCATCAGCGTGCTGTTATGCGCGCCGCCGCCGCAAACCAGTAGGGTTTCAGTGTGGCTTTGTGCGATTTGCAGGGACTCGACGATGGTCTGCGCGGTCAGTTCCAGCAAGGTGGCCTGCACGTTCTGAGGCGCGAAGGCTGGCAGGCGGGCGAGGTGCTGTTGCAGCCATCCGAGATTGAACACTTCACGGCCGGTGCTCTTCGGACCTTTGGTGGTGAAGAACGGATCGCTGAGCAATGCGTTGAGTAGCTGTGGCTCAACGTTACCGCCGCCGGCCCACTGGCCATCGCGGTCGAAGTGGTGGCCTTGCTGGAGGTGGATCCAGGCATCCAGCAGCACGTTGCCCGGGCCACAGTCGAAGCCTGCGACCGGCTTGCCTGTCTCGATCAAACTGAGGTTGCTGAAACCGCCTACGTTCAGTACCGCGCGGTTGCCGCTGCGCTCACCAAACAGGGCCTCATGAAATGCAGGTACCAATGGTGCGCCCTGGCCGCCGGCGGCGACGTCGCGGCTGCGGAAGTCGCTGACGACGGTAATGCCAGTCAATTCGGTGAGCAGCGCGGGGTTGCCGATCTGTACGGTAAAACCTCGGGAAGGTTCGTGACGAATGGTCTGACCGTGGCTGCCAATCGCACGAATGTGCTGCGGTTTGAGATTCTGCTGGCCCAGTAACGTATGGATGCCTTGAGCGGCGAGTGCAACCCAGTGTTGCTGGGCAATGGCCGACCGGGCGATTTCATCCGGGCCGCTGGCGCACAGGCCCAGCAATTCGGCGCGCAGGCTGTCGGGCATGGGGACGTAATGGGTGGCGATCAAGCTGATCGCCGCGTCCTGCTCGATGAGGGCAATGTCCAGGCCATCAAGGCTGGTCCCGGACATTACACCTATATAGCGCGGCATCGCTTAACGCTTCGCCGAAGCCAGCAAGGTGGTGCGCTCCTGATCCATGCGCGCCATCAGCGGCTGGCTCTGTTGCATGAAGCGCGCGCGCTCGGCTTTGGCGATGGGGTCAGCCATCGGCAGCTTCTGGCCCAGTGGGTCGACGTGAACGCCGTTGACCTGGAACTCATAGTGCAGATGCGGGCCGGTAGACAGGCCCGTAGTGCCGATATAGCCAATCACCTGGCCTTGCTTCACGTTGCCGCCCGTTTGCACGCCCTTGGCGAACCCTTGCATGTGGCCATACAGCGTACGGTACGTGTTGCCGTGCTGGATGATGACAGTGTTGCCATACCCGCCGCGACGGCCGGCCAGCAGTACCTTGCCGTCACCGGCAGCCTTGATCGGCGTACCGCGTGGCGCGGCATAGTCGACGCCTTTGTGGGCGCGAATCTTGTTCAGAATAGGGTGCTTGCGGCCCATGGAAAAACGCGAGCTGATGCGAGCGAAATCCACTGGCGTACGGATGAACGCCTTGCGCATGCTGTTGCCGTCAGCGGTGTAGTAGCTGGTGTTGCCTTGTTTGTTGGTGTAGCGCACGGCGGTGTAGGTTTTGCCGCGATTGGTAAAGCGCGCGGAGAGAATGTTGCCGGTGCCGACCACTTTGCCGTTGGCGACTTTCTGCTCGTAGATGACGTCGAATTCATCGCCCTGACGGATGTCTTGGGCGAAGTCGATGTCATAGCCAAAGACACTGGCCATGTCCATGGTCATGTTGTGGGACAGGCCCGCGCGGGCAGCCGATTGAGACAGTGAGCTGTTAATCACGCCGTGAACGTAGGCGGAGCGCATTACCGGCTTGGTGGTGATGCGATTGAAGGCAAAGCCCTTGGGGCCCTTGGTCAACGTGATGCTTTCCAGATCGCTGACATTGCTGTGCAGATTGTTCAGCTGGCCATCCGGCGTCAGCTCGAATTCCAGTTTCTGCCCGTGCTTGAGCTGGGTGAATTGCTTGGCTTGCTTATCGCTGGCCAACACTTGCGTAACGGACGCCGCCGGCAGGCCTACTTTTTCGAACAGGGTGGAGAGGGTATCGCCCTTGGCAACGATCACTTCGCGGTGTTGTGGGCCCTTCGCCGGTGTCGGTGCCGGTACGGGTGGGTTTTGGGTGGCTTGCTGGGTGTCCTCGGGAGTGCTTTCTATCTGCGCGAACGGTGATTCCACGGGTGCGTTTGTGGCTTGTTGAGCGTCGGAAGCGTCTTGATCTTGTGTCAGTTGTTCAACGGGGCTCTCCAGGTCAAGGCTCAGAGACGTTCGTTTGGCTTCTACATCACTGGAAGGGAATACCAGGAGTGCCAGGCTGAGAAGGGCGGCGATACCACTTGCGGCAAGCAGGTGGGTCTTCGGGTAAAGCGGCGGCGCTTTAGACGGTTCAGTGGTCATAGGTAATTTGACTTTGAAAAGATGAAATGGAAAAGATGAATGACATGATGAAGATGAAATAACTGTATAAAATATAACCAAATCATCTGTGGCGCAAGCTCGCGAATGCCGGGCTTGCTGAAGGTTGTCCGTTTGCAGGGCAAAACTTGTAATTAGTCCCTGATCTTGTATGGTTGGTTCCCTTTTGAATCTGAGCCTTGCGGGTCTGTTATGAAGTCGGTTGAAGAGCAGCTAGCGCTGATAAAACGTGGTGCGGAAGAACTGTTGGTCGAGGCTGAGCTGATCGAAAAGCTCAAGCGTGGCCAGCCCCTGCGTATCAAGGCCGGCTTTGATCCGACCGCACCGGATCTGCACCTGGGACACACCGTGCTTATTAATAAGCTGCGTCAGTTCCAGGAACTGGGGCATCAGGTGATCTTCCTGATAGGTGACTTCACCGGGATGATCGGTGATCCAAGCGGAAAGAGCGCGACGCGACCACCCCTGACCCGTGAACAGGTTCTCGATAATGCCGAGACCTACAAAACGCAGGTATTCAAGATTCTCGATCCGGCCAAGACCGAGGTGGCATTCAATTCCACCTGGATGGATCAGATGGGGCCGGCAGACTTTATCCGCCTGACTTCTCAGTACACCGTGGCGCGCATGCTCGAGCGTGATGATTTCGATAAGCGCTATTCGACTAACCAGCCGATTGCCATCCATGAGTTTCTCTACCCGCTGGTTCAGGGGTATGACTCGGTAGCGTTGCGCGCGGACGTTGAGCTGGGCGGGACGGATCAGAAATTCAATCTCCTGATGGGGCGTGAGTTGCAACGCGCCTATGGGCAGGAAGCTCAATGCATTCTGACCATGCCTTTGCTGGAGGGGTTGGACGGCGTCAAGAAGATGTCCAAATCCTTGGGTAACTATGTAGGTATTCAGGAGGCGCCGGGTGTGATGTACGGCAAGCTTGTGTCCATACCTGATGCATTGATGTGGCGTTATTTCGAGCTATTGAGCTTCCGCTCGATGGATGAGATCAATGCGCTGCGTGCTGAGGTTGAAGCGGGGGCCAATCCGCGGGACGTGAAGATCAAGTTGGCTGAAGAGATCGTAGCGCGTTTCCATGGCGAGGAGGCTGCGGCCAGCGCTCACCGTGCGGCAGGCAATCGTATGAAAGATGGCGAGTTGCCGGATGATCTGCCGGAGATCGAATTGGCTGCGACGGAGGCGATGCCCATTGCCGCCGTCCTCAATAAGGCGGGCCTGGTGAAGAACTCGGCAGTCGCTCGCGATCTTTTGGGTTCTGGCGGCGTGCGTATTGATGGTGAGGTGGTTGATCGCGCCTTTATATACCAGCTGGGCGCGACTCATGTTTGTCAGGCTGGGAAGAAGGCATTTGCGCGTATTACGCTCAAATCGGAATAAACCTGAAATTAACGGTTGACGGCGAATTATATCTGTCTATAATTCGCCCCACTTCCGGCGCAGTCGAAACGGAAAACTCCTTGGTAAACAAAGAGTTACGCAGAATTCGACAGCGGATCGCTTCAGTTCATCGAAGCTCAGAAGGAGTTGGTAGAGCAAGG
>NZ_JAAMRE010000048.1 GCF_013522705.1 Pseudomonas lurida | reverse complement strand
GGCGACAAGTTGTGGGGGGGCGCAGGTGCTGACACCTTTGTATACGACCAAATCAATGATTCTACTTCCGAGAGTCCCGACCTGCTGATGGATTTCACCACCGGCACCGACAGGATTGATGTGTCCAGGCTCATGAGCGCCGCCGGTATAAAGCAACTGGCGTTTGTCAGCAGGTTGACGGGCAAGGCAGGCCAGGCCGTTTTGAGCTACGACTTGCAGACGGGTGCGGGCAGCCTTGCTATCGACCTCAAGGGTGACGGAAAGGTTGGTCTACTGGTGAAAAGTATTGGGGAGATTAAGGCTGACGATGTCTTGGTCAGAGACGAGAGGGATCCGAAGCCTGATCCGAAGCCCGACCCGAAGCCTGATCCGAAGCCTGATCCGAAGCCCAATCCGAAGCCTGATCCGAAGCCTGATCCGAAGCCCGATCCGAGACCTGACCCGACACGAGCGAGTGACGACACCATCTATGGCTTCAACTCTAATACGGGCAAGCCTCATCTAACCTTAACGTCCGCTACCGACAAGCCAGACTTCGTCGTACATGACAAGAGCGGCAACGATACGTTTGATTTTTCTGCTTTCAATCAAAACCAGATCATCAGCTTGGGCGGGGGAACCCATTCCAGCGTGGGCGGTTTGAAAGATAACGTGTTTATTACAGAAAAAACCATTATCGAGAATGCCGTGAGTGGCAGTGGCGATGACAGAGTGAGTGGCAACGAGGCCGACAATATTCTGGTTGGCGGTGCAGGGGCCGATAACCTGACTGGCGGTGGCGGCTGGAACACCTTCAAGTACAACGCAGTCTCCGACTCGACGCGCGAGCGTGCGGATCTGCTAATGGACTTTACGACAGGCAAGGACAAACTGGATTTGTCCGCGATGAGTGCCAGTGCAGGTGTCAGCTTGAACTTTGTGGATAAATACAGCGGCAAGCCAGGTGATACGATAATCAAGTTTAATTCAATGACAGGTCGTTATTTGTTGGCAGTTGATGTGACCGGAGATGGCAAGACCGACTTTCTGATCAAAAGCACGCAACTGATCAGCCCGGAAGACGTGATTGGGCTGGCGTTAAGTCCTGAAGTATACGTTTAAGGGGGGGCGGGCATTCATGGTGTCCCGTTGCAGGATGATGTTTCTACAATCAACTTTTTAATACGGTTGGTTGAGTCCAGGTAAAAAGGTATTCCGCAACTATGAAGCTTTTAAGGAAAGACCTGTTATTCGCTTATATAAAGGGGGTTTTTGCATGATAGTCGCTTCCCATGTTTTCAACGTTTGTCTACAAAATCCGACTGCACCTAAAGCATCGGGTGATCGTTATTACTGTAGAGGAGCCCTCTCTATTTTGAGTTAACTATTAAGCGGGCCGGACGCTTCAGACACGGTCTACGGTTTCAGCTCCAATACCGGCAACTGCTCTATGAGTCTGCATTCATTCAAAGGCGCGCCAAGGTTCACAGTACGTGACACAGCCGGAAACGACACTATAGGCAAGGCCCAGCGACGAGTAGGCCGCTTGGGATGATAGTACTTATGTCGGTTGATGATGCATTCAGAACATCTACCCGGCCCCGCGCAAAACCACTGTGGGAGGGGCAATCCCCCTCCCACAGTTTTACTGCGTTTGTTCAGTTATTGACCGGAGTAGATCTGGTCAAATACACCGCCATCATTGAAGTGGGTTTTCTGCACGGTGCGCCAGTCACCGAAGGTCTTTTCCACCGACAGGAAGTCGACTTTAGGGAAACGGTCGGTGTACTTGGCCAGCACCGCCGGATCACGTGGGCGCAGGTAGTTGCTGGCGGCGATTTCCTGGCCTTGCGGCGACCACAGGTACTTCAGATAGTCCTCGGCGGCGGCACGGGTGCCTTTTTTCTCGACCACTTTGTCCACCACCGACACCGGCGGCTCGGCTTCGGCGGACACGCTTGGGTAGATCACTTCGAACTGATCGCGGCCGAATTCACGGGCGATCATTTCCGCTTCGTTTTCAAAGGTCACCAGCACGTCGCCGATCTGGTTGGTCATGAATGTGGTGGTGGCGGCGCGGCCGCCGGTGTCCAGCACAGGCGCCTGTTTGAACAGTTTGCCGACGAATGTCTTGGCTTTCTCTTCATCGCCGCCGTTCTTGAGCACATAGCCCCAGGCCGACAGGTAGGTGTAGCGGCCGTTACCCGAGGTTTTCGGGTTGGGCACGATCACCTGCACGCCGTCCTTGAGCAGGTCCGGCCAGTCTTTGAGGGCTTTGGGGTTGCCTTTGCGCACGATAAACACCGTGGCCGAGGTGAACGGCGCGCTGTTGTTGGGCAAGCGTGTGACCCAGTTGTCCGGCACCAGTTTGCCATTGTCGGCCAGGGCGTTGATGTCGGTGGCCATGTTCATGGTGATCACGTCGGCCGGCAGGCCATCGATCACCGAGCGTGCCTGTTTGCTCGAACCGCCGAAGGACATCTGCAAGGTCAGCTTGTCGTCCGGGTGCTCGGCCTCCCAGTGCTTCTGGAACGCCGTGTTGTAGTCCTTGTAGAAATCGCGCATCACGTCGTAGGACACATTAAGCAGCGTGACGGGGGCGGCCTGCACGGCGCCCGCCAGGGCAAGGCCGGCGGCCAGGAGAGAGGCGCTAAGGAGTTTTTTCACTGCTCATTCCTTGTTGTTCGAGAAGAGGGGACAGGCACAATGCCAGCGACTATAGCCGGGGCCGCATAGTCGCTTAAAGATTAAAAAGAACTTTGCTTATTCCACTTTCTTAAAAAGATTGCTGCCACAGCGCGAGCAGAATGCTGCGTTGGGTTCGTGGGTGTCTTTGTGGCACACCGGGCAGTCGGTGTGCAGTTGCTCGCCGCGCATGGCACTGGCCAGTTCGGCGGTAAAAATCCCGGTGGGCACCGCAATGATCGAGTAACCGGTGATCATCACCAGCGACGAAATCACCTGGCCCAGCGGGGTCTTGGGCACGATATCGCCAAAGCCGACGGTGGTCAGGGTCACGATGGCCCAGTAGATACCCTTGGGGATGCTGGTAAACCCGTGTTCCGGGCCTTCGATCACATACATCAAGGTGCCGAACACGGTCACCAGGGTGCACACGCTGACCAGGAATACCACGATCTTCTGCTTGCTGCCGCGCAGTGCCGACATCAGGTAATTGGCTTGCTTGAGGTAGGGGCTCAGCTTGAGCACGCGGAAGATCCGCAGCATGCGAATGATGCGGATGATCAGCAGGTACTGCGCATCGCTGTAATACAAGGCGAGGATGCCGGGCACGATGGCCAGCAAATCCACCAACCCATAAAAGCTGAACGCATAGCGCAGCGGTTTGGGCGAACAGTACAGGCGCAGGCCGTACTCGATGGCGAAGATCAGCGTGAAGCCCCATTCGATATAGGCCAGCACGTCGGCGTAGTTCTGGTGCACCTGGTCGATGCTGTCGAGCATCACGATCACCAGGCTGGCCAGAATGATCAGCAGCAGGATGCCGTCAAACCGCCGCCCGGCCACCGTGTCGCTTTGGAAAACCATGACGTAGAGCCGCTGACGCCAATCGTTGTTGCTGTCCATAAATCCCGCCTGACTCGATTTTCGAGCAAGCCTAGGGGGATTCGAAGGGGCTGTCCATGCGCGGTTTCCGAAGCATCCTGCGGCTGGCGCGCACCAGCCAGCACGCGAGGATGAACGGCGCGGTGAGTGCCGGCAGGTGCAGGGCGGCAAAGCCCGGCGTCAGCAGGATCGCCAGCAGGATACCGGCCAGCGGCAGCCAGGTGCGGCGACTGATCTGGCTCAATGCCAGGGCCGCCAGCGCCGGGTTGTAACTGTGCAGGCCGAGCAGGGCGTGAGGGGTTTCGCCCAACCCCAGGGCGAGCAATGCGCCGCTGCCGGCGCCGGCCAAGGCCCACAGCGCGGCGCGGCGACTGGCCAGCCACAGGCCCAGCGCAATCAGGCCGCCGGCCAGCGGCTGGTCCAGCAGCATGACCTGTGCCAGACCGGTGAAGGGCGCGCTGAGCAAACCCAGGACGTCGGCGCCGATCCTATCCACCTCGCCGGGCGGCGCGCTGCCGAGCAGCAGCCAGCCCAGGCCGACAAAAGGCGCGGTATAGGCGGGCAAATCATCGGGCTGGCTGGCATGTTTCAACCACTGCCGCGTGAGCATCGCGCTGACGCCGCCGCCCGCCAGGATCAGCGGTGGCAACAACGCCGACCATGGGAAGGACTGGCTGATCAGCAACCCCAGCAGCACAGCGTTGTAGCTATACAGCCCGGCCTGGCGCTCAGCCTTTGGATACCCCCGGCGCTGGGCCGTGAGCAAGCCGGCGACGCCACCCAGCAACGCACCGCCGAGCAACGCCGGGGCGCTGATCAGGATCGCCAGCAGGCACAGCAGGCCGCACAGCGGGTGGCGCTGCAGGAAAATCTGGCTGAAACCGTTGAGCAGGGCTTCAGCCCAGTCGGGGCAGGTTGGGTTGTGCATGGTGGGTATTCAGTTGGACCGGGGTGAAACCCATCGGGGGCAAGCCCCTTCCCACACTTGATTGGGTTCACAGAGTCATAGCTGTGAATGCAGTCCAATGTGGGAGGGGGCTTGCCCCGGATGGGGCCGCTACAGACGCTAGATCAACACCTCTATGCGCAGTGAGTTGGTCGACCCGGGCTGCCCGAACGGCACCCCGGCAGTAATCACCAACGTATCCCCGCGCTCTGCCATCCCCTGGGCCTGGGCAATCTCCAGCGCCGTCGAACACACCTCGTCCACCTGGCGCAGTCGATCGTTGACCACCGAATGCACGCCCCACGCCACACTCAACCGCCGTGCGGTGGACAGGTTTGGCGTCAGGTTGAGGATCGGCGCCACCGGCCGCTCCCGTGCCGCGCGCAGGCTGGAGCTGCCGGACTCGCTGTAGTTCACCAGCACCGCCACCGGCAGGATGCTGCTGATACGACGAATCGCACAGCTGATGGCGTCGGAAACCGTGGCTTCCGCTTTAGGCCGGTTGACCTCCAGTTGAGTCTGGTAGTCCGGGCCGTTTTCCACCTGGCGGATGATCTTGCTCATCATCTGCACGGCTTCCAGTGGGTATTCGCCCGACGCGGTTTCCGCCGACAGCATCACCGCATCCGCGCCTTCGGCCACGGCGTTGGCCACGTCGGTGACTTCGGCGCGGGTCGGCGCCGGGGAAAAGCGCATGGATTCGAGCATTTGCGTAGCCACCACCACGGGTTTACCCAGCTCGCGGCAGGTACGGATGATGCGCTTCTGGATCTGCGGCACGCTCTCGGCCGGCACCTCCACCCCCAAGTCACCGCGAGCCACCATGATTGCATCGCTCAGTTGCGCGATTTCCCGCAGGTGTTGCACGGCCGAGGGCTTCTCGATCTTGGCCATCAGGAACGCCCGGTCGCCGATCAGCTCGCGGGCCTCGCGGATATCTTCCGGACGCTGCACAAACGACAGCGCCACCCAGTCCACGCCCAACTCCAGGCCGAAGCTCAGGTCGCGGCGGTCCTTGGCGGTAAGGGGACTCAGGTCCAACAACGCTTGTGGGACGTTCACCCCTTTGCGGTCGGATAATTCGCCGCCGTTCAGCACCGTGGTGTCGATGGCATCGTTGTGCTTGGTGACCACCCGCAGGCGCAGCTTGCCGTCGTCAAGCAACAGGTCCATGCCTGGTTCCAGGGCCGCGATGATTTCCGGGTGGGGCAGGTTGACCCGGCGCTCATTCCCCGGGGTTTCATCCAGATCCAGGCGCAGCGCCTGGCCGCGCACCAGTTGCACGCAGCCGTCGGCAAAACGCCCGACCCGCAGTTTCGGCCCTTGCAGGTCCATCAGAATGCCCAACGGGTAGTTGAGCTGACGCTCCACCTGACGGATCCACTGGTAGCGCTGGGCGTGGTCGGCATGCTCACCGTGGCTGAAATTGAGACGGAAGATATTCACCCCCGCTTCAACCAGCTCACGGATGTCATCGATCCCGTCGATGGCCGGGCCCAGGGTGGCGAGGATTTTGACCTTTTTGTCAGGCGTCATGGTGGGCAGTCTCGAGGATCAGGATGGCGCGGAAGTCGTTGACGTTGGTGCGCGTCGGCTCGGTGACGATCAAATCGTTGAGGGCGGCGAAATAGCCGTAGCCATTGTTGTTATCCAGCTCATCGCTGGCCGACAGGCCGAGGGCTTCGGCGCGCGCGTAGCTGCTCGGGGTCATCAGCGCGCCGGCGTTATCTTCGGAGCCGTCGATGCCGTCGGTGTCACCGGCCAGTGCGTAAACGCCGGGCAGGCCTTTGAGGCTGTCGGTGAGGCTCAGCAGGAATTCGGCGTTGCGACCGCCACGGCCGTCGCCGCGCACGGTCACGGTGGTTTCGCCGCCGGACAGGATCACGCACGGCGCCGCCAGCGGCTGACCATGCTGCACGATCTGCCGGGCGATACCGGCATGTACCTTGGCCACGTCCCGCGCTTCGCCTTCCAGGTCGCCGAGGATCAGCGGGCTGAAACCGGCCTGGCGCACTTTCACCGCCACTGCTTCAAGGGATTGCTGCGGGCGGGCAATCAATTGGAAATGGCTGCGGGCCAGCACCGGGTCGCCGGGCTTGACGGTTTCCGACGCCGGGTTCTGCAACCAATGGTGCACCGAGGCGGGCACGTCGATGCGATAACGTTTGAGGATCGCCAGTGCCTGTTGCGAGGTGCTCGGGTCGCCCACGGTGGGTCCGGAAGCGATCACCGTGGCCTGGTCGCCCGGCACATCGGAAATCGCGTAGGTGTACACCGTGGCCGGCCAGGCGGCCCTGGCCAGGCGCCCGCCCTTGATCGCCGAGAGGTGCTTGCGCACGCAATTCATTTCGCCGATGGTCGCGCCGGACTTGAGCAGGGCTTTGTTGATGGCCTGCTTGTCGGCCAGGGTAATGCCTTCGGCGGGCAAGGCCAGTAAGGCTGAGCCGCCGCCGGAGAGCAGGAAGATCACGCGGTCGTCTTCGCCCAGATTGCTGATCAACGCCAGCACGCGCTGCGCCACGGCCTGGCCGGCGGCGTCGGGCACCGGGTGAGCCGCTTCGACGACTTCGATTTTCTTGCACGGCGCGCCATGCCCGTAGCGGGTGACCACCAGGCCGGTGACTTCGCCTTGCCAGCAGTTTTCCACCACCAGCGCCATGGCTGCGGCGGCCTTGCCGGCACCGATCACAATCACCCGGCCGCTGCGGTCGACGGGCAGAAAAGGTTCGAGAACTTGGCGCGGGTGGGCAGCGTCGATGGCTGTGGCGAACAGCTCGCGAAGCAGGTGTTGCGGATCGACCGACATAAGCAGGCTCCCGGATATTTTTGTTATTAGACGTGCAGCTATTTCAGCCTTGGCCTTGGAAAAGGCCAACTGTGGGAGGGGACAAGCCCCTTCCCACATTCGATCACGGCGTTACTGATCGCGAATCGAGAAATTCGCCATATGCTCCAGGCCCTTGATCAGCGCCGAATGGTCCCAATTCCCGCCACCCAGGGCATTGCACGTGCTGAACACCTGCTGAGTACCGGCAGTGTTCGGCAGGTTGATCCCCAATTCCTTGGCACCGGCCAACGCCAGGTTTAAATCCTTCTGGTGCAGGTTGATGCGGAAGCCCGGATCGAACGTGCCCTTGATCATGCGTTCGCCGTGCACTTCAAGGATTTTCGACGAGGCAAAGCCGCCCATCAGCGCTTCGCGCACCTTGGCCGGGTCGGCACCGTTCTTCGCGGCGAACAGCAATGCTTCGGCCACCGCCTGGATGTTCAGCGCCACGATGATCTGATTGGCGACCTTGGCGGTCTGGCCATCGCCATTGCCACCTACCCGCGTGATGTTCTTGCCCATGGCCTGGAACAGCGGCAGGGCGCGCTCGAAGGTCTGTGGCTCGCCACCGATCATGATGCTCAGGGTGCCGGCCTTGGCGCCGACTTCACCGCCGGACACCGGCGCGTCGAGGTACTGCGCGCCGTGCTCGTTGATCCTGGCGGCGAAGGCCTTGGTGGCGGTGGGCGAGATCGAACTCATGTCGATCACCACCTTGTTCGGCGACAGCCCGGCGGCCACGCCGTCGGCACGGAACAGCACGTCCTCGACCTGCGGGGTGTCCGGCACCATGACGATAATGAACTCGGCTTCCTGAGCCACTTGCTGCGGGTTGGCCAGGGCCACGGCGCCGGCATCGATCAGCGCGTGCGGGGCCTTGCCGTGGTGCTCGGAGAGGAACAGTTGATGACCTGCTTTCTGCAGGTTCGCGGCCATGGGTTGGCCCATGATGCCGGTGCCGATAAAGCCGATTTTAGCCATGATGAATGCCTCTTCTTATTGTGGGAGGGGGTGGCCCCTCTCACAGGGTTTTGAGCCAGCCAAGGCCCGCTTCGGTGGTGGTCAGCGGCTTGTATTCACAGCCGACCCAACCCGTGTATCCGATCCGGTCCAGATGCTCGAACAGGAAGCGATAGTTGATCTCCCCGGTCCCCGGCTCGTTGCGCCCCGGGTTATCCGCCAGTTGGATGTGATTGATCTCACCCAGGTGCGCGGCCATGGTGCGGGCCAGGTCACCTTCCATGATTTGCATGTGGTAGATGTCGTATTGCAGGAACAGATTGTCACTGCCCACCCGCTCGCGGATCGCCAGGGCCTGGGCGGTGTTGTTCAGGTAGAAGCCTGGGATGTCGCGGGTGTTGATCGCCTCCATGACCAGCTTGATGCCTGCCGCTTGCAGCTTGTCGGCGGCGTACTTGAGGTTGGCGACGAAGGTCTCTTCCAGCAGCTTTTCGTCCACGCCGGCCGGGCGAATACCCGCCAGGCAGTTGATCTGCGTATTGCCCAGCACCTGGGCGTAAGCGATAGCCAATGTGACCCCGGCGCGGAATTCCTCGACGCGGTCCGGATGGCACGCCAGGCCGCGCTCGCCCTTGGCCCAGTCACCGGCCGGCAGGTTGAACAGCACTTGGGTCAGGCCATGGGTGTCGAGTTGCGCCTTGATCTCGGCAGAGCTGAATTCGTACGGGAACAGGTACTCGACCCCTTGAAAACCGGCATCGGCGGCCGCTTTGAAGCGGGCGAGAAAGTCCTGTTCGGTGAACAGCATGGACAGGTTGGCGGCAAAGCGCGGCATAGGGTTCTCCTTAATCGAGCAGGGAAATGGCAGTCGGCGCGTCGTTGCCGACCAGGGCCAGGTCTTCGAATTCATTGACGGCGTTGATCTCGGTGCCCATGGAAATATTGGTCACCCGTTCCAGAATAATCTCAACGATCACCGGCACCTTGAATTCTTCGATCATTGCCTCGGCCTGGCGTAAGGCCGGCGCGATCTGGCCTGGTTCGAACACGCGCAGGGCCTTGCACCCCAGGCCTTCGGCGACGGCCACGTGGTCCACGCCATAGCCATTGAGCTCCGGGGCGTTGAGATTGTCGAAAGACAGCTGCACGCAGTAGTCCATTTCAAAACCGCGCTGGGCCTGGCGGATCAGACCCAGGTAGGAATTGTTCACCACCACATGGATGTACGGCAGCTTGAACTGCGCGCCCACCGCCAGTTCTTCGATCATGAACTGGAAGTCGTAGTCGCCGGACAACGCCACCACTTTGCGGCTCGGATCGGCCTTGACCACCCCCAGCGCCGCCGGAATCGTCCAGCCCAGCGGGCCGGCCTGGCCGCAATTGATCCAATGGCGTGGCTTGTACACATGCAGGAACTGCGCGCCGGCAATCTGCGACAGGCCGATGGTGCTGACGTAGCAGGTGTCTTTGCCGAACACCTGGTTCATCTCTTCGTACACCCGTTGCGGCTTGACCGGCACCGCATCGAAGTGCGTCTTGCGCTGCAGGGTGGCTTTGCGTTGCTGGCAATCATGCAGCCAGGCGCTGCGGTCTTTGAGCTTGCCGGCGGCTTTCCATTCGCAGGCTACTTCAATGAACATCGTCAGGGCCGAGCCGGCGTCGGACACGATGCCCAGGTCCGGTGTGAAGACGCGGCCGATCTGCGTCGGCTCGATGTCCACGTGGATGAATTTACGGCCTTCGGTGTACACCTCGACCGACCCGGTGTGGCGGTTGGCCCAGCGGTTGCCGATGCCCAGCACTACGTCCGACTTGAGCATCGTTGCGTTGCCGTAACGGTGCGAGGTCTGCAGACCGACCATGCCCACCATCAGCGGGTGATCGTCGGGGATCGTGCCCCAGCCCATCAGGGTCGGGATCACCGGAATGCCGGTCAGTTCGGCGAACTCCACCAGCAGCTCGCTGGCGTCGGCGTTGATCACGCCGCCACCGCTCACCAGCAGCGGGCGCTCCGCCTGGTCGAGCAGGGCCAGGGCTTTCTCCACCTGCACGCGGGTGGCCAGCGGCTTGGCCAGGGGCAGGGGTTGATAAGCGTCGATGTCGAACTCGATCTCGGCCATCTGCACGTCGAACGGCAGGTCGATCAACACCGGGCCGGGGCGGCCCGAACGCATTTCGTAGAAGGCTTTCTGAAACGCGTAGGGCACCTGGCCCGGCTCGAGCACCGTGGTGGCCCACTTGGTCACCGGTTTGACGATGCTGGTGATGTCCACCGCCTGAAAGTCTTCCTTGTGCATGCGAGCACGCGGCGCCTGGCCGGTGATGCACAGGATCGGAATCGAGTCGGCCGAGGCGCTGTAGAGGCCGGTGACCATGTCGGTGCCCGCCGGGCCCGAGGTGCCGATGCACACGCCGATATTGCCGGCCCTGGTGCGGGTGTAACCCTCGGCCATGTGCGAGGCGCCTTCAACGTGGCGAGCAAGGACGTGATCGATGCCACCCACTTTCTGCAAGGCCGAGTACAGCGGGTTGATCGCGGCGCCGGGGATACCGAAGGCGGTGTCCACGCCTTCACGGCGCATTACCAGGACAGCGGCTTCGATTGCTCTCATTTTGCTCATGGTTTTGGTGCCTCTTGCGTTTTGTAATTGTATACAAGTGGTGTTTGGTCAAAGTGTATTCACGGGGAGCTTCGCAGGTCAACGCATTTTATTCGTGACTGATCGAGCTCGCCGGAACGCCTTTTTTCGACGTATGGTGGGTTTGCGGAGAAATATTGTATACAAAATAATAAATCATTGTGTTCTATTTGTGTGATCGAGCATCTGATCAATCAGACCACCATCGCTTTCCCAATAACAAAAGAAGGACGGCACCATGAGCGCTTTAACCTTGAAAACCGCCACCCAACTCGCCAGCCAGGCCCTTACCGCCGGCCGCACGATTTGCGCTGCGCCACTGACCATCGCGGTGCTCGACAGCGGCGGCCACTTGATCACTCTGCAACGTGAAGACGGCGCCAGCCTGCTGCGCCCGCAGATCGCCATCGGCAAGGCCTGGGGCGCGATAGCGCTGGGCAAGGGCTCGCGCCTGTTGGCGCTGGATGCGCAACAACGCCCGGCGTTTATCGCCGCGCTGAACAGCCTGGGGCAGGGCAGCGTGGTGCCGGCACCGGGCGGGGTGTTGATTCGCGATCAGGACGGTGTGGTGCTGGGGGCGATTGGGATCAGTGGGGATACGTCGGATATTGACGAGCAGTGTGCGATCACGGCGATCGAGGGGGTGGGGTTAATGGCGGATGCGGGTGTGTCGGCTTAAACAGTGTGTGACTTTCAGGGCCTCATCGGGGCAAGCCCCCTCCCACAATGTTGATTGTGGGAGGGGGCTTGCCCCGATGGGCACCGGCTCTGCGGTGTATCAGTCCGGCTCACAGCCCTTGAGCACCAACCGAATGATGGTCTGCGCCGCCGCTTCATAATCGGCCTCATCCAGCTTGGCTTTTCCGGTCACCGCGGAAATCTGCCAGTCGAAGTCGGCATAGGTCTGGGTCGCGGCCCAGATGCTGAACATCAAGTGATTGGGGTCGATAGCCGCGATCAATCCGCGATCCACCCAGCTTTGGATGCAGTTGATATTGTGCTTGGCCTGGGCGTTGAGTTGCTCGACCTGCTCGGCGCTCAGGTGCGGGGCGCCATGCATGATTTCGCTGGCAAACACCTTGGAGGCGAAGGGCAGGTCGCGGGAGATACGGATTTTCGAGCGGATGTAATTGCTCAGCACCACCGCCGGTTCACCTTCGGGGTTGAACGGCGTGGACGCGGCCAGGATCGGCTCGATGATGCTTTCGAGCACCTCGCGGTAGAGGTTGTCCTTGGACTTGAAGTAGTAGTAGACGTTGGGCTTGGGCAGCCCGGCCTTGGCGGCGATGTCGCTGGTTTTGGTCGCGGCGAAGCCCTTGTCGGCAAACTCCTCGCTGGCCGCCCGCAGGATTTTTTCTTTATTGCGCTCGCGAATGGTGCTCATAAACCAGGGTTTTCCTTGCCAGGACAGGCGGTCGGGCATGGTAGCACCGGCTATCCGCGAGTCTCAACAAGGCTCCCGCAAAGCGTTGTGCCGCGCTATGCTCGCGCCAACTTTTCTTTTACGGATGCGCGTTTCATGGCAGGAAGCAGTTTACTGGTATTGATCGACGATATCGCCGCAGTCCTCGACGACGTGGCTTTGATGACCAAAGTCGCCGCGAAAAAGACCGCTGGTGTGCTCGGCGATGATCTGGCGCTCAACGCCCAGCAGGTGTCCGGTGTGCGCGCCGAGCGGGAAATCCCGGTGGTGTGGGCGGTGGCCAAGGGCTCGTTTATCAACAAATTGATCCTGGTGCCTACCGCGCTGTTGATCAGCGCCTTCGCGCCCTGGGCGGTTACGCCGTTGCTGATGCTGGGTGGCGCCTACTTGTGCTTCGAGGGGTTCGAGAAGCTTGCGCATACGTTCCTGCACAGCAAGGCCGAAGACCAGGTCGAGCATGCGCAGTTGACCCAGGCCGTGGCTGACCCGGCCACCGACCTGGTGGCCTTTGAAAAGGACAAGATCAAAGGCGCGGTGCGCACCGACTTCATTCTCTCGGCCGAGATCATCGCGATCACCCTGGGCACTGTGGCCGATGCGCCGCTGATGCAGCAGGTGGTGGTGCTGTCGGGTATTGCCATCGTCATGACCATCGGCGTTTATGGGTTGGTGGCGGGCATCGTCAAGCTGGACGACCTGGGCCTGTGGCTGAGCCAGAAACCCGGCCAGGTCGCGCGTGGCATTGGTGGTGCCATCCTGCGCGCGGCGCCGTACATGATGAAAAGCCTGTCGGTGATCGGCACGGCGGCGATGTTTCTGGTCGGTGGCGGCATCCTCACTCATGGCGTGCCGGTGGTGCATCACTGGATCGAGGCGGTCAGCCAGAGTGCGGGCGCGATGGCGTGGCTGATGCCGACGCTGCTCAATGCGCTGGCGGGAATCATTGCGGGGGCTGTGGTCTTGGCGCTGGTCAGTGGAATCGGCAAGGCTTGGAAGGCCCTCAAGGCTTAAATCGCAGGCACAAAAAAGGCCATTCATGAATGGCCTTTTTTGTGAGCGTTGTCTCGTCCTGAATAAGGTTTACACCTTCTGACCTATCATCAGGAGGAACCAATGGATTCAATAAAAAGGCGCAGTCAGCGTGATTACACACTGGGCTTTAAATTGGGTTCTTCACGGATTGCCGGGAAAGACGCTCTTGATCTTCATGAAAAAGAATTCGCTGTCCCGGTAACCGTACGCCATTCGTTTGATGACCTTTATTCGATTGTTTATTCCTTCCAACTGACCGGTG
>NZ_JAAMRE010000047.1 GCF_013522705.1 Pseudomonas lurida | reverse complement strand
AGGAGCGTCGCAGTATGCCAGGCAGCTCCGGGACTATGTTTTGGGGCTGCTTCGCAGCCCAACGCGGGGCAAGCCCGCTCGCCACAGGGTACTGGTTGCCCGTTCCGTCTCTTAACTGACCGGCATTAGGCGCGAGGGCCCCGTTTTTATTCAGGCTCGGGGTTACTGACCCGGAATGTCCTTGCGCAGTTTCACCGGATCCTTCTGCTTCTTCTTCTTTGCGATCGCGGTGCGCATCTTGATGTTCACCGCTTCCACCGCCAGCGAGAATGCCATGGCGAAGTAGACGTAGCCCTTCGGTACGTGCACATCGAAAGATTCGGCGATCAGCACGGTACCCACCACCAGCAGGAACGACAGCGCGAGCATTTTCAACGACGGGTGCTTGTCGATGAATTCGCTGATCGTGCCGGCCGCCAGCATCATCACCAGTACGGCGACGACGATCGCGGCGATCATGACCGGTACATGGGACACCATGCCGACCGCAGTGATCACCGAGTCCAGGGAGAACACAATGTCGATGATCGCGATCTGGATGATGGTGTAGATGAACTTGCCACCGGCGCCCTTGGGCTCGTCCTGGGTTTCGTCTTCACCTTCCAGCGCGTGGTACATCTCCTGGGAGCTTTTCCACAGCAGGAACAGGCCACCGAAGAACAGGATCAGGTCGCGACCGGAAATGCCTTGGCCGAGGACCACGAACAGGTCGGCGGTCAATTGCATGACCCAGGTGATCGACAGCAGCAACAGGATACGCGTGACCATGGCCAGCGCCAGGCCGAAGATCCGGGTACGTGCCTGCATGTGCTTGGGCATGCGGCTGACCAGGATCGAAATCATGATGATGTTATCGATGCCCAGGACGATCTCGAGGGCCGTCAGGGTGAAGAAGGCAATCCAGATTTCCGGATTGGTCAGCCATTCCATGTGTATACCTTTGCGCGAGTGTTAAGCCGCGCCGGTAGGACCGGCGCAGCGGGTTGTACGGTTATAGAGTGCTGAACAGCGGAAAAATCCCCATCAGCAAGGCGGCGAACATTATGCACAGGCACACCAGCACTGCCCACTTCAGGGTGAAACGCTGGTGATCGCCAAATTCGATACCGGCCAGGGCCACCAACAGGTAGGTCGATGGCACCAGCGGGCTGAGCAAGTGCACCGGTTGGCCGACGATGGAGGCGCGTGCCATTTCCACGGCGGTGATGCCGTAGTGGCTGGCGGCTTCGGCGAGTACCGGTAGCACGCCATAGTAAAACGCGTCGTTGGACATGAAGAAGGTAAACGGCATGCTAACCAGCGCGGTGATGACCGCCAGGTATGGGCCCAACGCTTCAGGGATGACCGCCAGCAGGCTCTTGGACATGGCATCGACCATGCCGGTGCCCGACAGGATGCCGGTGAAGATGCCTGCGGCGAAGATCAGCCCCACCACCGCCAATACACTGCCGGCGTGGGCGGCGACGCGGTCTTTCTGTTGTTGCAGGCACGGGTAGTTGACGATCATTGCAATGCTGAACGCCACCATGAACAGCACCGGTAGTGGCAACAGGCCTGCAATCAGCGTGCACATCAGGGCCAGGGTCAGGGCGCCGTTGAACCAGATCAGCTTCGGACGGCGAGCATCCGGGTACTGCGACACACTGATCTCGCTGTGGTCGATTTCGTCGCCTTGCAGGTGCAGTTCACCCAGGCGCGCCCGCTCGCGCTTGCCGTACATATAGGCAATCACCAGGATCGCCACCACACCGGCGGCCATGGCGGGAATCATCGGTACGAAAATATCCGACGGGTCCACATGCAGCGCACTGGCGGCGCGGGCGGTCGGGCCGCCCCAGGGCGTCATGTTCATCACGCCGCCGGCGAGAATGATCAGGCCGGCCATGATCCGCGGGCTCATGCCGATGCGCTGGTACAGCGGCAACATGGCGGCCACGCAGATCATGTAAGTGGTGGCGCCGTCACCGTCGAGGGACACCACCAGGGCCAGCACGGCAGTACCCACCGAGACTTTCAGCGGGTCGCCCTTGACCATCTTGAGGATCTTGCGCACGGCCGGATCGAACAGGCCGGAGTCGATCATCAGGGCAAAGTAGAGGATGGCGAACATCAGCATCACGCCGGTCGGCGCGAGCTTGGTGATGCCTTCAAGCATCATCGGACCGATCTTCGGTGCGAAACCGCCGAACAGCGCGAACAGGATCGGCACGATGATCAGGGCGATCAGCGCGGACAGGCGCTTGGTCATGATGAGGAACATGAACGTGATGACCATGGCAAAGCCAAGGAAAGTCAGCATAGGAATACTCCAGGCGTAGCGCGGCTAGGGAATGGCGAACCGGGACGGGTCAGCGCAGAACGAAAGGCACGAGACGTACGGGAGGAGTTGGAGCGAACAGGCGGGTACGGACGGACATCGGGGATCACCATTGTTGTTGTGTACAGCCGATCTATTGCCGGCAGTTGGGGGCGATCCTAGACGCGTAAGCTTTCAGCCAGCTTTCGCCGGCAAAACAGTCAGTGTGGGCAAGACGCGCGGTCTTCAAGCTTGTGCAGGTCAAAATCTATCAAGGGGCAAGCCCCTCCCACCTTCACGGCAGTTCGAGCCCGCCCGCCGCTTTGTGCAGTTTGCGCAGATGTTCACCGACCTGCTTGAGGTTGGCTTCACACGCGGCAATCTCGGCGGCGCGGGAGGGTTCAAGCAGCGCCCTCACTTCTTTGTCCAGCTCACCGGTCAGTGACTGGAGCTGCTTTTGGCGTTCGGCGCTTTCTGACTCCAGGCGTTCGGCTTCCGACGGTTGCGGCAGGCCATAGCCTGCGGCGCCGAGCAGTTCGGCCGGGCGACTGAGAAAGCCGCTGTTGGCGAGGATCTGTTGCAGCGTGGCATTGGCTTTCTCCATGCCGCCATTTTTCAACTCGCGGGCACCGAGGTAGCGTTGCTTGACCTCATCCTGGGCCAGCATCAGCTGTTTGCGAAAACTGGCCTGTTCCAGCAGCAGCAACGCCGCGCTGGTGCGCAGATCGGCCTGGTCGAACCATTGGCGACGTTGCGCCGCGTCCAGCGCCAACCAATCTTCAACCTGGGTCTGTTTGATCGGTAGATGCTTGCGCAATACATCGAACATCGCCTGATAGCGTTCGCGGAACGAGTCGAAGTGATAGCCCAGGCGCAGCGCTTCGCGTTTGTCGTCCAGTACGCTGGTATCGGCCAGGCCGCGAGCCTGCAGCACTTCCAGCAGACCATTGGGGGTGATGTTGTCCAGGCCGGTCAGTTGCGGGTTGGCGCTGCCGCTGCGCAACAGCTTGAGGCTTTCGACGGCGCAGTTGTTGGACAGGAAGAAATAGTTTCCGTCGTAGCTCCAATGCATTTCAGCGGCGTGCTCGACGGTTTCGCTGATCTCCTGGCGCGACAGTTTCAGCGGGACGGAGGCCAGGCCGCGCAGCTCAGTCTTGGTGTATTCGTCGATGACCTGGGCCAGCGGCAATACGAACAGGCGCGACGGGTATTTGCCCACCAAGCCGTCCCAGCTCGACAGCTGCACGTCACCGACGAAGGCGCGGTAGGACAGCACCAGGTGCTGGTCCAGGTCCAGCCGACAATCGGGCCCGCGCGGCCGGCCGGGGGCGCAGATCACCAGCCGCAGCATGCTGTGGCCCCAGCGGCTTACCAGGTTCTGGTTGGCTTCGGCCAGCAGATAGTCAATCTGGTACACCCGCTCGGGATCGATATGGCCCAGCGGCGTCTTGGCGAAATCATTGCCGGCATTGAGAAACGCGTACGTCTTGGCGCACGCGTCCTGCTCGGGCGGCGCCCAGCCGAAATGGTCACGGTAATAGCGGAACAACGCCGGGCGGCGGCAGGCGTAGCTCGGGTCGAGGAGGAAGTACTCCATGTTGACCGCGACGAACTCCAGTGGGCTGGTGGTTTCGTAGAGGTCCGGGCTGCGCACGACCTGGCGGTTGTGCTGCTCGCGCTCGCCGCGCCGGCCGACGTATTGCGGCCAACCGGCGAGGTCGAGCAATCGAGGATCATCGCTGAGGGTAAAGCGCCGGTCGTTCTGGCCCCGGCACTGATCCGGCAGGCCGATCACGCCAGTGATGCTGTTCTGGCGGCTGCAGCGCTGGATCAGCGCGCGTTCGTCTTTGGACCACAGGCGCGCGCGATCATAGATGTGGGTCAGTTCGTGCAGAACCGTGGCGAGCATTTCCCGGCGCACCGTACCGTGGGGACGATTGGTTTGACGGGTGGCGGCGCTGCCGTCGGTCAGGCTGGTCAGCAGGTTGCGGTTGAGGTCCAGCTCCGACACCAGAGAGGCCTGGCCGTAGGCGTTGCCGGGCATTTTGTCGGTCCAGCCGACATCGATGCGCCGGTCCAGTTGCTCGATAAAGCGCGGCGGCAACGCGCGCATCGCCTCATCGAGCAAAGCCTGGCTGGCTTGTTGCTCAGCCGGGCTCAAGCCATCGGACTTGAGCCGCAGCTGCAGGCTGGCCTGTGCTGCGCCGGTACCCAGCAGCACAGTCCCGGCCAGCAGCCAGGCGGCGAGGCGCCTCACAGTGCGAGGATGGCTTCGGCGAGAGTCTGGTCAGTGGCATCGCGAGCTTCCGGCACGCGGGTGCGCAGGGTATCGAAGGCGGCTTCAAGTTGCGCGCCGCGGATCTCACCGTTGGTGGCAACAAAACTGGCGGCATCATCGTGGGCTTCGCGCACGACTTTGGAGTCGCGGATTGAGGTGGTGGTGTCCGAGGTGAAATCAATAGTGCGGCCAAAGGCGCGAACAATGATGTTACTGGTGGCCACCAGCGTGTGTGCCTGGGCAACATCGGCCAATAACAGCAGGCCAAGGGTGGCGGCGATCAGCGGGCTACGCATGGGATGACTCCGAAATACAAAGATGTTTATTGGACGAGTATTGCTTGCGCCAGTTCACGGTCGCTGGCGTTAAGTTTTGGCTGGGTGCGGCGCAGGTAATCCAGCGCTGATTCCAGCCTTGCTCCCCGCCATTGGCCGTCAGTGGCGACAAACACGGCAGCATCATCCTGGGCTGCCATCAGCAACTTTCTATCGAAGGGCGCGGAGGTCACCTTGCTGGTGGCATAGGCGCTCGCGACAGTGCCTTGAAGGGTCACGTCAAAGGCCGATGCCAGAGGCGACCAGCTCGCTGAAAACAACACAGGGACAAGGAACATTCGGTATGAAAAAGCCATGGGACTCGACAACTGGAAACGAGCGCCAAGGCTAGCGCAATGCCCGGACGAGAGCCAGCGCGGAGGCGTCCGGGAGCGGCTCGCGCTCCCTTGCCCGTTGCCTCAAATGGCCAGGATGGCCTGGGCCAGCTGTGCGTCAGTTGCGGTGTTCAATTGCGGGGCTTGTTGGCGGATCTGGGCCAGAGCGCTTTCCAGCTTCACTCCACGAATGGCGCCTTCGCTGGCGACAAAGCTGGCGGCGTCGTCACGGGCGGCGCGTACCACCTTGTTGTCGCGCAGGGATGACGTGGCATCGGAGGTGGCGTCGGAGGTGGCTTTCAGCGCGCCGACAATGGAGTCGGTGGTCACGATGAAGCTGCTAGCGTTGGCGGTGGCAGCCAGGGTCAACAGCGCAGCGGCACTAAGAAGGCGAAGACGGGGCATGGGGTGACTCCTTGGGTGAACGGATAAAGTGGTGCAGAACAGCCTTGGGGATCAGACGCCTGCTCCCCGTGCTTCGCCACTTGGTAGCGGGATATTAAGCTGCCGTTTATGCGTTCGGATAGCGTCTTGACTGCCTAGTCACGCCAAAAAGGCTTGGACAGCTCGGCCATGCGATCTCCTGGCGTAATGCCTGCATCGGCCAAGTCCCGCAAATCAAGCTGAGTTAACTGACGTCGACCTTGAGCACGCAGGGCCCAACGGCCTAGAGCCTCGACGAAGCGCAGTGCCAGCCGTTTATATAAAGCGGGTTGGAAGTTCATCTGTGTGGCCTCGATTCTGGTCTGGCACACCAGAATGGCTGAGCTGGTTTAACCAATACAGATACAACGGCACTGAATTGTACTTATCATCTGTTGGATTATTTTAACTGTACTGGTCCTGCGCTGCAGGTTCTGTTTTTCGTCGCAATCGAATCCCGGAAACGACAAAGCCCACCTCCGGTTTCCCGGGGCGGGCTTTGTTTTGTTCAATCTGGTTGCTGGCAGTGGACCGTTCAGGTCAGGGCCAGCGAGCGCTCATCAGCGCCAGAACGGCTTGCTCAGCTCTTCGTAGCGTTGTGCTTCGCTGATACCGGCATCAGCCAGCAGGCGCGAATCCAGACGAGCCAGTTGGTGGCGGCTGGAGATGCGACGTTGCCACAGCATCAGGTTGGCCAGAACGCGCAGAGGCAGAGCGGCTTGGTTGTTTACGGCTTTTTCAGAGAACAGTTCGGAACTGAGTGTACGTTCCATGATGGCATCCTTCCGCTTGTGGCGGGATTAGGTAGTGGTTTAACTGATGCCAATGATCCTCCTGCGGCGCAACACTCTCTAGATACAGTTCACTTGTATTGTGAGGGGCCAGTTAACTGTTTATAGGGGCTGTACTGTACGGAAACGGGGCAACTGTACCTGTCTGCACTGAAGTAGTGCGAAATAGTCGGTTTCGAGTGACTGTGTCAGCTATTTCCCTAGGAAAAGACCGGTACAGCAGTACAGTTTTTTCAGGAATAGCGCGGATTACTGCAGGGCTGATGAAACTGTATTTGCACCAGCCCGGATCTGTATGAATCAAGCCTTTAGCATATGCCCGGTTTCTTCCAGATTGATGTGCCAGCTCAGTGCCTCGCGCAGGATATGCGGGGTGTGTCCGCCGAGTGTGCAGGCGGTCTCGAAGTAAGTGTTCAGCGCATCACGGTACGCTGGGTGCACACAGTTATCGATGATCACCCGCGCCCGTTCCCGTGGCGCCAGGCCGCGCAGATCGGCCAGGCCGACTTCGGTGACCAGGATGTCCACATCATGCTCGGTGTGGTCCACATGGCTGACCATCGGTACCACGCTGGAAATCGCGCCGCCCTTGGCGATGGATTTGGTCACGAAGATCGCCAGGTGCGCATTGCGCGCGAAGTCACCTGAGCCGCCGATGCCGTTCATCATCCGCGTGCCGCAGACGTGCGTGGAGTTGACGTTGCCATAGATGTCGAACTCCAGGGCTGTGTTGATGCCGATAATGCCCAGGCGTCGCACCACTTCAGGGTGGTTGGAAATTTCCTGGGGACGCAGCACCAGTTTGTCCTTATAGCGCTCCAGGTTGCCGAACACGTCGGCATTGCGCCGTTGCGACAGAGTGATCGAGCTGCCCGAGGCGAAGCTCAGCTTGCCGGCGTCGATCAGGTCGAATGTCGAGTCCTGCAACACTTCCGAATACATGGTCAGGTCTTCGAAAGGCGAGTCGATCAAGCCGCACATCACAGCGTTGGCGATGTTACCGATGCCCGCTTGCAGCGGCCCGAGTTTGTTGGTCATGCGCCCGGCGTCCACTTCCTGCCTGAGGAAGTTGATGAGGTGGTTGGCGATGCCTTGGGTGTCGCTGTCGGGCGGGGTTACGGTCGACGCTGAGTCCGCCTGATTGGTGATGACGATCGCGACGATCTTTTCTGGCGGAATCGGGATTGCGGTGCTGCCGATACGATCGTCCACCTTTACCAATGGGATCGGCGTGCGGGTTGGTCGGTAGGTCGGAATATAGATGTCGTGCAGCCCTTCCAGATTCGGATTGTGCGCGAGGTTGATCTCGATGATCACCTGCTTGGCGAAAATTGCGAAACTGGCTGAGTTACCCACCGACGTGGTGGGCACGATGTGGCCTTGCTCGGTGATAGCGATGGCTTCGATCACCGCAATGTCCGGCAGCTTGAGTTGATTGTTGCGCAGTTGCTCGACGGTTTCCGACAAATGCTGATCGATAAACATCACCTGGCCTGCGTTGATGGCCTTGCGCAAGGTGCTGTCGACCTGGAATGGCATGCGCCGGGACAACACACCGGCTTCGGTCAGTTGCTTGTCCAGGTCATTGCCCAGGCTGGCGCCGGTCATCAGGGTGATTTTCAGCGGGGAGGTCTTGGCCCGTTCGGCCAGGGCGTGGGGGACGGCCTTGGCTTCACCGGCGCGGGTGAAGCCGCTCATGCCGACGGTCATGCCGTCCTCGATCAGTGCGGCGGCGTCTGCCGCGCTCATGACCTTGTTCAACAACGAAGGCAAGCGGATACGATCACGGTACATGAATGGTTATCTCGGGCTACGGAAGCAAGGTAGGCAGTGTAGTGATTTCAAAAAAATTCGGCCCGCTACCATGGTCGAATGCAAGCTAGCGATTTAGAGCCTTTGGTCGGGTTTCATCCCGCAATAAAAAACCCCAGCCTACGTCGCGCCGGGGTTTCGAGTATTGCGCTGGAGCAGTGTTACTCGACGGCTTTGACCATGTCTTCGATGACCTTTTTGGCGTCACCGAACACCATCATGGTCTTGTCGAGATAGAACAGCTCGTTATCCAGCCCCGCATAGCCGCTGGCCATGGAGCGCTTGTTGACGATGATGGTCTTGGCCTTGAAGGCTTCGAGGATCGGCATCCCGGCAATCGGCGATTTCGGATCGTTCTTCGCGGCCGGGTTGACCACGTCGTTGGCACCCAACACCAGCACTACGTCGGCCTGGCCGAACTCGGAGTTGATGTCTTCCATCTCGAACACCTGGTCGTACGGCACTTCCGCCTCGGCGAGCAACACGTTCATGTGTCCGGGCATGCGACCGGCCACCGGGTGGATCGCGTATTTCACCGTAACACCGTGGTGAGTGAGTTTCTCGGTCAACTCTTTGAGCGCATGCTGCGCCCGCGCCACCGCCAGGCCATAGCCTGGCACGATGATTACGGTGTCGGCGTTGGTGAGCAGGAAGGTGGCGTCGTCTGCCGAGCCGGATTTCACCGGACGCGCTTCCTTGGAGCCAGCGGCCGCACCGGCGTCTGGCGTATTACCGAAGCCGCCGAGCAACACATTGAAGAACGAGCGGTTCATCGCCTTGCACATGATGTACGACAGGATCGCGCCGCTGGAGCCTACCAGTGAGCCGGCAATGATCAGCATCGAGTTGTTCAGCGAGAAACCGATGCCGGCCGCCGCCCAGCCGGAATAGCTGTTGAGCATTGAGACGACTACCGGCATGTCCGCGCCACCGATCGGGATAATGATCAGCACGCCCAATACAAACGCCAGCGCCAGCATCAGTGCGAAGGCGGTGAGGTTGCCGGTGAACATGAACGCCAAACCCAGGCCCAGGGTTGCCAGCCCAAGCACCAGGTTCAGTTTGTGCTGGCCGCCGAACTGTACCGGTGCCCCCTGAAACAGGCGGAACTTGTACTTGCCCGACAGCTTGCCGAAAGCGATCACCGAGCCGGAAAACGTAATCGCACCGATGGCCGCGCCCAGGAACAGTTCCAGGCGGTTGCCGGCAGGAATCGCATCGCCAAGGTGTTTGACGATGCCCAGGGATTGCGGCTCGACCACGGCGGCGATGGCGATAAACACCGCGGCCAGGCCGATCATGCTGTGCATGAACGCCACCAGCTCCGGCATCTTGGTCATTTCTACCCGCTTGGCCATGATCGAGCCGGCGGTGCCACCGATCAGAAGGCCGACGATCACATAGCCTATACCGGCAGTGGCCAGCTCGGCGCCGAGCTTATAGATGAGGCCCACGGTGGTAAGTACGGCCAGCGCCATGCCGAGCATGCCGAACAGGTTGCCGCGACGCGACGTGGTGGGGTGCGACAGCCCCTTGAGGGCCTGGATGAAACAGATCGACGCGATCAGGTACAGCGTCGTGACGAGATTCATGCTCATGACTTCGGCGCCTCTTCTTTTACTTTCGGGGCTTTCTTCTTGAACATCTCCAGCATTCTGCGGGTGACCAGGAAACCGCCGAACACGTTGACTGCGGCCAGGGCCACCGCCAGGGTGCCCATGGTTTTGCCCAGCGGCGTCACGGTGAGGGCGGCAGCCAGCATGGCGCCGACGATCACAATGGCGGAAATCGCGTTGGTCACCGCCATCAATGGAGTGTGCAGCGCGGGCGTGACGTTCCAGACCACGTGATAGCCGACATAGATCGCCAGCACAAAGATGATCAGGTTGTAGATACCGGGGGAGATAAGCTCTTCCATCGTCTGAATCCCTGCTTAGGCGTTTTTGCGGATGACTTGGCCGTCGCGGCACATCAGGCACGCGGCGACGATGTCGTCTTCGAGGTTGATTTCGAACTGCCCTTCCTTGGTGAAGACCAGCTTCAGGAAGTCCAGCAGGTTGCGCGCGTACAACGCAGACGCATCGGCAGCGACGGCCCCGGCCAGATTGGTCGGGCCGCAAATGATCACGCCGTTTTCCACCACGACCTGGTCGGCGACGGTCAGCGGGCAGTTCCCACCCTGGGCGGCGGCAAGGTCGATGACTACCGAGCCAGGCTTCATCTGTGCGACGGTGTCGGCGCTGAGCAGCGTGGGTGCCTTGCGGCCGGGGATCAGGGCCGTGGTAATCACGATATCGGCTTGTTTTGCGCGCTCGTGCACGGCAAGGGCCTGACGCTGCATCCAGCTTGCGGGCATCGGGCGCGCGTAACCGCCGATACCGACGGCGCACTCGCGTTCTTCATCGGTTTCGTAAGGCACCTCCACAAACTTGGCGCCGAGGGACTCGATCTGCTCCTTGACGGCCGGGCGTACGTCAGACGCTTCGATCACGGCCCCCAGACGTTTCGCCGTAGCAATTGCCTGCAGCCCGGCAACCCCCGCGCCGAGGATCAGCACGCGCGCGGCTTTTACGGTGCCTGCGGCGGTCATCAGCATCGGCATGAAGCGCGGATAGTGATGCGCGGCGAGCAGCACGGCTTTATAGCCGGCGATGTTGGCTTGGGAGGACAGTACGTCGAGGCTCTGGGCACGCGAGGTGCGTGGTGCAGCCTCGAGCGCAAAGGCAGTGACACCCTGTTCGGCCAGTTTGGTAATGGTTTCGTTGCTGAACGGATTGAGCATGCCCACCAGTACGGTGCCGCTTTTGATCAGCGCCAACTCGCTGTCGCTGGGAGCCACGACCTTGAGGATCAGCTCGGCGCCAAATGCGTCGTTGGCACTGCCAAGGGTGGCGCCTGCTGCTTCATAGGCACTGTCGACGACGCTGGCCTTGAGGCCCGCTCCGCTTTGTACAGTGACCTTATGGCCCTGGCCGATCAGCTTTTTGATGGTTTCCGGGGTGGCAGCCACCCGCGTTTCACCGGTCTGGGTTTCGAGAGGAACACCAATGTGCACGTCAAATCTCCTGCATGATCTTTTTGCTTTTGATCTTTTTGTAAAAAGGCCAGTGCACCGCGAGTGGCGCAACTGGGGCGGCCGATCAGCACGATCCCGCTGAAATGACAGCGGGGCGCGGCATTTTGCAGGCGAACTTTACGGCCTTCAAGGGATTATGACGGGTGACGAAAAATTAACTACAAGTCACCCTGTGACTGATTGTCGCAAGGCACTGGAATAACCGCTTTAAATACAAGTGATTATGGCGTTCTAGGTGTTTTTCGCGAGGATTTTTATATTTACTGTGAATAGTCGTGTATTGACTCGTCATGGTCGTTGTAAGCCATAGGAATCATGGCTTTGAGGGTATTTCGGGCCGATGAATACAGTCTGTTTAAATGCGACATATACGTACATCTGTAGGGATAAAAAATATCTGACTACAAAGTCAGTAAGCTATTGAAGTCCTTTGATTGCTGGGCTGTAGCGTTGTGACTGATCAATAAGCCAGTCTCTGAACGCGTGCAACGAGGCGGACTCGACCTTTCGGTCAGGAATCATCAGGTAATAAGCCTTGGAGCTGGTCAGTGCTTCAGGGCTTGCGATCACCAGTTGATGCTCGTCCAGCTCGCGCTGAATCAGGAACGGAGGGATCAGCGCGATGCCCATGTCATGCGTGGCGGCCTGAGACAGCATCGAGAATAGCTCGTAACGAGGGCCTGTCATGTCACGGGGAACGTTCAGTTGCCTGGCACTGAACCACTGCCGCCAGGCATAGGGGCGCGTGGTTTGCTGCAGCAGCGGTAGCTCTGCGATTTCTTCGGCGCTGAACTGAGTGCGCTCGCCCAGCAACTGCGGACTGCAGACGGGCACGGGGTTCTCCCCCATCAATCGGTGCGATTCAGTGCCGGACCAGTCGGCGTCCCCGAAGTAAATGGCCGCGTCGAAATCGGTATCCGCAAACAGGAACGGCCGCGTGCGGTTGGTGAGGTTGACTGTCACTTCCGGATGCTGGCGCTGGAAGTCCTTGAGCCTGGGGATCAGCCACTGCGTGCCGAACGTGGGGACCACGGCCAGTTCAATTACGTTGGCGCCCTGCTGACCCATTACGGACAGCGTGTCGCGTTCCACCGCGTCCAGTTGCGTCGCGACGCGACGACTATAAGACAGCCCCGCTTCGGTTAGCTTCACTCCGCGTCGCGAGCGTCGAAACAGTTCGACACCTAAAAACTCTTCAAGGCTGGCGATCTGTCGGCAAATGGCGCCTTGGGTGAGGGATAACTCCTGCGCTGCCTTGGTGAAGCTCTCATGGCGAGCCGCCGCCTCAAAACTGACAAGCGCGGTCGTGCTGGGTATTTTTCTGCGCATGTACTCTGTCCTCACTCATAAAGCCGCTGGGGGCGGATTACAACTATTACGAAGTGAGAAATTAGCACAACCCTATGCATAATCCTCGTTTGCCCCGAATGGTTACCGGGCCTAGGCTTGGTCCACGACTTCCTATGTTCTTTGCGAGGACTTGACTCATGGCTGGCAAGGCAAGCTTCAACTGGATCGATCCACTGCTGCTGGATCAACAGCTCACCGAAGAAGAGCGCATGGTGCGCGACAGTGCCGAGCAATTTGCTCAGGACAAGCTGGCGCCGCGTGTACTTGAGGCCTTCCGTCATGAGCGGACTGACCCGGCAATTTTTCGCGAGATGGGTGAGACCGGTTTGCTGGGGGCGATGATTCCCGAACAGTACGGCGGCAGTGGCTTGAATTACGTCAGCTACGGCTTGATCGCGCGCGAAGTGGAACGTGTCGACTCCGGCTACCGCTCGATGATGAGCGTGCAGTCTTCTCTGGTCATGGTGCCGATCAATGAATTCGGTACCGAGGCGCAGAAGCAGAAGTACTTACCAAAGCTGGCCTCTGGCGAATGGATCGGTTGCTTTGGTCTGACAGAGCCTAACCACGGGTCTGACCCAGGCGCGATGATTACTCGCGCACGCAAGGTGGACGGCGGCTACAGCCTGACGGGCGCGAAGATGTGGATCACCAACAGCCCGATCGCTGATGTATTTGTGGTTTGGGGCAAGGACGATGCCGGCGATATTCGAGGCTTCGTGCTGGAAAAGGGATGGAAGGGCCTAAGCGCTCCGGCGATTCACGGAAAGGTCGGCCTGCGGGCCTCGATCACCGGCGAGATCGTAATGGATAACGTGTTTGTGCCTGAAGAGAACATCTTTCCGGATGTGCGCGGCTTGAAAGGGCCTTTCACTTGCCTGAATTCTGCGCGCTATGGCATTTCCTGGGGGGCCTTGGGGGCTGCCGAATTCTGTTGGCACACCGCTCGCCAGTACACGTTGGACCGTCATCAGTTTGGTCGGCCGTTGGCGGCAACTCAATTGATCCAGAAGAAACTGGCTGATATGCAGACTGAGATCACGCTGGCCCTGCAGGGCTGCCTGCGGCTGGGGCGTATGAAGGACGAAGGCACGGCTGCGGTGGAGATCACCTCGATCATGAAGCGCAATTCGTGTGGCAAGTCCTTGGATATCGCCCGCATGGCACGGGACATGCTGGGCGGCAACGGTATTTCCGATGAGTTCGGCGTGGCGCGTCATTTGGTGAACCTTGAAGTGGTCAACACTTATGAAGGCACTCATGACGTGCACGCCTTGATACTGGGGCGCGCGCAAACCGGTCTTCAGGCCTTCTATTAATAGGAGCATTGGCATGGGCGCGCTTTCGCATTTGCGGGTACTGGATTTGTCGCGGGTATTGGCAGGCCCCTGGTCGGGACAGATCCTTGCAGATCTTGGGGCTGAGGTGATCAAGGTCGAGCGGCCAGGTAGCGGTGACGATACGCGCGCCTGGGGACCGCCCTTTTTGAAGGACGCTTATGGTGAGAACACCAGTGAGGCGGCTTACTACCTGGCGGCCAATCGCAATAAAGAGTCGGTGACAATTGATTTCACTCGGCCGGAGGGGCAAAAGCTCATACGGGATCTGGCGGCGAAGTCCGACATCCTTATCGAGAACTTCAAGGTCGGTGGTCTCGCGGCTTATGGGCTGGATTATGAATCGCTCAAGGAGATCAATCCTGAATTGATCTACTGCTCGATCACTGGGTTTGGCCAGACAGGGCCTTATGCGGCGCGGGCGGGTTACGACTTCATGATCCAAGGGTTGGGCGGGCTCATGAGTCTGACGGGGCGGCCCGAGGGCGATGAAGGGGCCGGGCCTGTAAAGGTCGGAGTGGCGTTGACCGATATCTTGACGGGGCTTTACTCAACTGTCGCGATCCTGGCTGCGCTGGCGCATCGTGATCATGACGGTGGTGGTCAGCACATTGATATGGCCCTGCTGGATGTGCAGGTCGCTTGCTTGGCCAACCAGGCGATGAATTACCTGACAACTGGGAACGCGCCAAAGCGTCTGGGTAACGCTCACCCCAATATCGTGCCCTATCAGGACTTTCCTACGGCGGATGGTGACTTCATCCTGACGGTGGGTAATGACGGGCAGTTCCGCAAATTCGCCGAGGTGGCTGGGCAGCCCCAGTGGGCGGACGACCCGCGCTTCTCTACTAATAGAATGCGGGTGGCTAATCGTGCCGAGTTGATTCCATTGATTCGTCAGGCAACAGTCTTCAAAACGACGGCGCAGTGGGTGGCGCAATTGGAGCGCGCTGGGGTTCCCTGTGGGCCGATCAACGATTTGGCGCAGGTATTTGCTGATCCGCAGGTCAAGGCGCGTGGATTGGCAATGCAACTGCCTCATGCGCTGGCGGGGGTAGTGCCCCAGGTTGCCAGTCCAATACGTTTATCCAAGACGCCCGTGGAGTATCGTAGTGCGCCCCCCTTGTTAGGTGAGCATACAGTCCAGGTGCTGCAGGGCGTGCTGGGTCTTGGAGCGGAGAATATGGCGGCTTTGAAAGATGCAGGTGTTATCTGAATCTTTCCTTCTATATAGCTAGCTAGTGTTGGTTAGTTTTTAGCCAGATATAAGTAATTGATAGAAAGAGCAAATTAAGGGTTGACGGCAGATTCCAGAAGTCTATAATTCGCCCCACTTCCGGCGCAGTCGAAACGGAAAACTCCTTGGTAAACAAAGAGTTACGCAGAATTCGACAGTGGATCGCTTCAGTTCATCGAAGCTCAGAAGGAGTTGGTAGAGCAAGGTTGTTTGGCTCTATTAACGTTTCGATCTTCTCGGTCGAAAGCGGGGAAAAAGAGGTGTTGACAGCAGCGTGTAACGCTGTAGAATTCGCCTCCCGCTAACGAGAGATCGGAAGCGCAAGTGGTTGAAGTTGTTGAAGAAATCTTCGAAAACTTCTGAAAATAATCACTTGACAGCAAATGAGGCTGCTGTAGAAT
>NZ_JAAMRE010000046.1 GCF_013522705.1 Pseudomonas lurida | reverse complement strand
TCACCACTCGCTACATCCAAACACCTAACTCAGCAACACCGCGCCATCCGGCGACTCGGTGCATTTGGCCCCGATAGCCATAGATATCTACACACGTTTCAAAGGTTGAAATAACTCTGTGGTGAGCAGGCTTGTCCCGCGTTGGGCTGCGAAGCAGCCCCATTTGAGGCGAAGTGGTTTAGCTGACCCAGCGCAGGGCAAGCCCGCTCACCACAAAAGAATCGCTTATTTTCACCGCAGAAATGTAGATACCCGTGCTGTGCGCCGTTTAGCCGTTCACCTCCACAAGCCTTTGGCTGTCGCCTTCGACCAGATAAAAACGGTACGTGCGCCCGGCCTGTTTTTCGAAGCTGAAAGTACGCCCCGGAAAGATATGGTTCTTGGTGGTCGGCGCGCACGACGTGCGCTTGGCCACCGAGCAATCCTTGAACTCATCCACCATCACCACGGTGTTCCCGGCGTTGCGCAACGTATAGCGCTGCCCGCCGTTTTCGATGCGCGTATCGAAGCGGCTGTTATCGGGCCGCACAAAGAATACCGTGCCATACCCAGCCATTACCTGGACACCGCCCACTACGGTTTCTACATAAGCTTTGCGTTCCTCCTCACTCACACCAAACTCGTCGCCTTTCTCCGGCGCAACCGGCAGGTAGCGCACGCGGAAGTAGCGTTCGCGCTGACGGTCGCCGATGAACACAAACCGCGTACTTTGCATGCCATCAGCCGGCACGATCAGGCGCGCGGGGCTGGCGATCAGGCCATTGCGCGTACGGCCGTCCGGGCCGACCTCCAGTGGCACTTCATCGTAGGTGCCGTTGGGCTTGTAGAGCATTTCGCTGATGTTGACCTTGACGAAGGCAGTGGAAGTGCCGCCGTTGTATATCCGCTTCAGATAAGTGCCTTTGTCGCCCGGCAAATAGTCGTAGAAATCGCCGACGCTGATGTTCGGCCCCGCCTGAGCGCCCAGGGAACACAGCAATAAAGCCAGGCCCGCACATACACGTTTCATAATGACTCCTTGGAAAACCATCACGGCCGCACCGCATCGAACAGCAGCTCGACGCTGCCGTAGTACTCACCCGGGGTAAAACCGTCCGCCGGCTGCACCGCCGAGATGTCCAGCAGGACACGCTTGCCCAGCCGCGCCTCGTCATGGGACACCACCAACCTGTCGTCCAGGCCCAGCACCTGGCCGTTGAAGGTCACGCTGAGGTCGATGTAGGTACGCCCTCCATTGAACAGCGTGGGCAACGCGCCCAGGCGTGCATTGATGCCGCCCGCCGAGCTTTTCACGTCGAAGTGTTCGCGCAGCGGCCGCAGGCGCCCCGGCACCAGCTCCCAGACCATCTGCTGCTCACGCTCCAGGAACCCTGGGTCCACCGGCAACACGTAGAAGTCCTGGGTAGGAATGGTCACCGAAACGTCGAACACCTCGACTTCGCGAATCGCCTGCGCCGGGGTGCTGAGCAATACGCCCACCAGCAACACCAGGCCCATCAGGATTTTGTACAGCGCGTCATACGCTGGCCGGGGCCACTCGGGTTGGATTTTTTCACTGACCATCAGCCTTTGACCTCATAGGTTTTTTTCTCGCTGCCTTCGATCAGGCTGAAGCGGTACACCCGCCCCCCCTGCTTATCAAAGCCGAACGCACGGCCCGGCAAAATGTGGTTCTTGGTAGTGGGCTGGCAGTCCGTTGGGTCGGCGGTGGAACAGTCCTTGAACTCATCGACCACCACCACGCTGTTGCCGGCGTTGTTCAACTGATAACGGCCGGCGCTGTCGTCGACGCCGGTTTCGAACCAAGCGGCCTTGGGCCGCACGAAAAACACCGTGCCGTACCCCGCCAGCACCGTAACCCCGGCCGACAAGGCGCCTTTGTAGGCTTCGCGTTCTTCCTCCGGGAGGGCGAACTCGTCGTCCTTCTCGGGCATTACCGGTACGAAGCGCACGCGGAAATAACGCTCTTTTTCCCGCTCGCCGAGGTACAGCAAGCGGGTGCTCTGGACGCCATCGGCCGGCACAATCAGGCGTGACGGGCTGGCCATCAGCCCCTCCCGTACGCTGGGGTCTGCGCCGGGCTTGAGCTCCACCTCTTCGGATGAGCCGTCGGCGTTGTAGAGAATTTCCAACACCTGGATACGCACGAAGGCGGTACTGTCGCCGGCGTTATAGACCCGTTTGAGGTAGGTACTTTTATCGCCGTCCAGGTAGTCGTAGAACACCCCGACGTTGAGGCTGGGGCCAGCGTTCGCGCACAGCGGAAAACCGCACAATGCGCCCAGCACCAATAGATATCTGATCCACATGACTCTCTCCAATAAGACGCGGTACGCCATTACAAATCCGAATCCCAAATCACCGTGGCCTGCCCGGAATAGGTGCTGCCGCCCTGGGTGAGCATGGCCTCGACGTGTTCCCTGGCGACTTCGAAATGCAGGGTTCCAGGACGACGGTTCACGTAGTACCGAGGGTCGAACTGCTCGGTGCCGGCGCCGCTGAGCAGCAAGGGCTGGCGACTGACGGCGGAGCCATCGGGGCGGTTTAGGCCGTTGGGCAGGCTGACGCTGAGGTTGAGCGGCACCTGGTGGCCGGCGGCGTTGCGCAGCGCGCAGGTGTCGCCCATCACGCGCTCGCACTCCAACTGCATCTTGAAACGCGATGAGGCCGAGATCGTGAAGGTCTGGTCGCGGAACAACCGCGCAGGAATGCGGCCCTGGTTCAGCCAGGCTTGCCAGCCGCCCTGGGGCACCAGTTCAATGCGATTACCGCCGGGGGGGACTTCGATTTTTAGGTCATGTTCAACCCTCAGCGTGAAGTTCAGCGTGAGCAGCGAGTCGTTGGGCAGCATTACATCGCCCATATCGAAATCCTGATGCGGCCCTAGGGTGTACTGATAAGTCCCCTCGTATTCCCCAGACGACATGCCCAGCGGATTAGGCGTGATCAACTCGTAGGTAAAGTCCAGGTAGTTGTAACGCAGCCAGGGAATATCGAAACGGGCCGGCTTGGCACAGACCCCTTCTACAGGCGTTCTCCAGAAAAAGACGTAGTAGTTAACCGCGTAAGCCGCGAGCCCCGACCCCGTGCAGGGAGGCGCGCTTCTGAGCCAGCCCCCGCCAGTCCATAAGAGCCCGTGTGCTTCGGGAGCGGGAACACCACCGCCTACCAAATCAATCACGTTTTCCGTCATATATGACGAGCCGAAGCCTGCCACGCGTATCTTTACCGTTTCCTGCTCCTGCGTCTGGCGATGCACGACAGTGAGCTCCCTCCATTCAGTCGGGGCGTCGAACATGGCACCTTGCCGGGGATCGGTATGGAGCGCCGCGATGGGTTGGCTGGAATCAAACCGAATGGGCGCCCGCAAGCTGAATATCCCAAGACTCTGGCATTGCGTCGGATACGATGCGCAGTAACCACTGTTGGGTGTCTTGTTTTCAAACTTGTTCAAGTGAGGGTTGGCAGGGTCCGGCTTGAACTCTGCCTCAATGGGCATATCCACGCCCGATGCCGGCATTGCCAGCAATGCCAACAGCAGGCAGGCGCCTGCGCCCAGACATTGCTCTATCGATTGCGATACGTTCACGTGATTGCTCCACATACGTGTCAAAGCTCTGAATCCCAGATCACCGTGGCCTGCCCCGAATAGGTGCTGCCGCCCTGAGCCAGCATGGTCTCGGTGTGTTCCCTGGCGACTTCGAAATGCAGGGTTCCAGGACGACGGTTCACGTAGTACCGAGGGTCGAACTGCTCGGTGCCGGCGCCGCTGAGCAGCAAGGGCTGGCGACTGACGGCGGAGCCATCGGGACGGTTGAGGCCATTGGGCAGGCTGACGCTGAGGTTGAGCGGCACCTGGTGGCCGGCGGCGTTGCGCAGCGCGCAGGTGTCGCCCATCACGCGCTCGCATTCCAACTGCATCTTGAAACGCGATGAGGCCGAAATCGTGAAGGTCTGGTCACGAAACAGCCGCGCCGGTTTGCGGCCCTGGTTCAACCAGGCTTGCCAGCCGCCCTGGGGCACCAGCTCGATCCGGTTGCCGCCGGGGGGCACTTCAACCCTGAGATCGTGTTCCACGTTCAGCGTGAAATTCAGCGCCAGCAGCGAATCGTTGGGTAACAAAACGTCGCCCATATCGAAATCCTGATTGGGCCCCACGGTGTATTGATAAGTGCCGGTGTACTCCCCGGATGACATGCCCAGAGGGTTGGGCGTGACGAGTTCGTAGGTGAACGCCAAGTACCTGAAGCTCATCACCGGAATATCGTATCTGGCCTGCTTAGCGCATACGGCGCCGACGGGCACCCGCCAGAAGAAACGGTAGGCGCCCTCTCCCGCAAAGATCCCAAAACCCGTACCGTTGCAGCCGACGGGCGGGTAAACCCAGCGCCCCCCCCACAATTTGGAATGTGCCTCTGCAATGCCGACGCCTCCTCCGACGACATCGATAATATTGGGTACATCGTAAGTGGAGCCCACGCCTATTATGCGTACACTGACTTTCTCCACTTCCTGGGTCTGTCGGTGAACGACTGTCAGCTCTCGCCAATCCGTCGGGACCTTCATCATTGCGCCCTGCCGTGGGTCCGCATGCAAGGCGGAAATAGGCCTGATGGCATCGAAACGAATAGGCGTTTCAAGACTGAATATATTCAAGGCCGAGCATTGAGCAGGGAAAACCACACAAAACCCCACGTTCGGCGTCTTGTTCTCGAACTTGTTCAAATGAGGCTGTGCGGGGTCCGGCCGGAACTCTGCGCGTATATCCAACTCGGCCGCCATGGCGGGCAGTGCACCGGCCCCGCCTAACAGCACGGCTTTCAGCGCAAACCTCAACAACGTCGATGCGTTCAACAGCTTCACCCTCATCACCCCGCCGTTCCAGTGTTAAAGCTTGAGTCAGCCAAGGTATCCGGCGTGCAACGCAGGTCGCCGATCATCAGGACGTTGCTCTCAATGCGCGCCTTGGACGGATCGAGTCGGAACTGGCACAGCAATTGGTTATCGCGGCGAACTTCGAGGGTGGGCGAGCTGGCGTTCATTTCCAGCGAGAAGAAGCCGTCGACCTCACTCACCCCGCGCGTGGCGTGATTGATGATGTGCAGGCCCTTGAGCGGCTTGCCTTGGGAGTCGACCATGCGCCCCAGCACCGTCACGGTCTGCATTACGCTGATCTTGCGATACTCCACGCCGCCCTTGTTCAGGTGATAGCGGGTGCGGGGTGGCTGGATAGCGGCCGACGGCGCGTGATTGCCTTCGAAGTCGAACGCTACCGAGCTGCCCTTGTAGGCGGTGATCGGAATGAAGTTGCGCCCAGGGCGCAGGGCCACGCTGCCGCCGCTCATGTCGTCGGCCCGCAGGGCGATGTCGTCGAGGTCGGTCTCTACGTCGACGATCAGCCCGGAGCCACCGCCGTGGTACTGGCTGGTAAGCACCATCTGGCGTTGCCCCACGGCAAAGGTGCTGTCCAGGTTCAGGCCGCCGCTGAGCTCATCGTTGAATGAAGAGCGCTGGACGAAGCCGTCGCCCCGAACGAAGTCATTCTCGAAGCTGGCCATGCCGGACAGACCGACGCCGTAGGTATCGGTCGTCGCAGTGGCGGAGACGCTCTGCAGCACGTGGTCCTGCAAGTCTTTGCGGTAGGTCAGCGAGGCATTATTGTCGCGCGAGCCATCGCGGGCGGTGCGCGTGCCGATGCTGGCGGACCACTGCTCGCCCGGCGCGCCGAGGGCCAGGCTGACGCTCAGGTCGACCCCGCGATTGCGCTGGTCGCCGGTACTGGCGGTGGCTGGTCGGTCGAACACCGACAAGCGCCAATGGGCATCGTTGTCGAACAGACGCGTACGCTCGGTCCAGCCCAAGTCCAGGCCGACGCCCTCGACATTGCCTTCGCTGTACGAGAGACGGCCATTGATCGAGCGCAGGTTACTCAGGCGGTGGTTGACGGACAGCGACGAGTTGCTGGTCTGGCCGACGAAGACATCACGCTGGCGGATGCGCGTGCCATCGGGCAGGGTCTCGTAGGTGTTGCGGGTGTCGAGCCAACTACGGGTGTGGTTGAACACCACGCTGCCGGCACCGTAGTTGTACAGGCCGTTAAGGTCCAGGCCGGTGCCATACTTTTCGGTCCGGTAAATGTTGGCATACAGGTTGGCCTGGTCGGCGACCGTCCAGTCCACCGAAGTACCTAACTGCATGTTGTCCTTGACCTGGCGTCCGGACACGCCCAGCACCACGCGCGGGTGGGCCAGGTAGTTGACGGACACACCGGCGGTGGCGCTGCCGCTGGTCTGCTCGTCGAAGTTACTCAGCAGCTTGCTTTCCTGGCCGGCGAACAAATTGTAGCGCCAGCGCTCTTCGTGGTTGCTCCAGTTGTTGGGCTTGTACACCAATTCCTGGGTGGTGCTGGTGATCTGGCCGTCCTCTACCAGTCGCACCTCCACTTCATAGATGCCGCCAGGCAATGACCGGGTATCCAGGCTTTGCAGGCCGCTGCCAACGGCCTGGGTATTGAGCAACAGGCCATTGCGGTAAATCTCCACCGAAGCCTGGCGGCTGGCGGTGACGTAGATCGGGAACACGGCGGGCTTGGCATTATTGATCATCAAGCTGTCGGAGCTGCCGTACATCACGCCGATGGCTGTATCCGGGCTGGCGCCGAAGGTACGCAACTGGCGCGTCAGCCCTTCGGCATTGGGGGTGAAGTAGCCCAAGCGAAAGAAACGGCCTTCCAGCTCGCGCTGGGTATAAAGCGAATAAACGGCATGGTTGAGGTCTTTGTCATCCGGCCCGCTCAGTCGTGAAAACTGCATGTTCAGGGTCTGGCTCCACAAGCCCAGGCTGCTGCTGGCGTCGATGCCGAAGCGGCCGCCGACGTCCTGGTCCTGGCCACCGGTGAGATTCAACTGGTTGCGTACGATCAGACCGGTGCTGCCACCGGCAGGCAGGAAGTAATAACGCTGCGCCTTGTCGTCGCGCTCGACGTTTTCGGTGAGCAGGGAAACCGTGGAGTTTTCCAGGTTGTAATGCACGGCCATGAGCCTTTCGGGGCAGGCGCTTTCACATGTGCCCAGGGCCACGCCCTGTTTTAGGTATTCGGCCCAACGGTCGCGCTCTTCATCCTGGATCACGCTGCCGTCGTGGTCGGTAAAGTCGAGCAATGTCAGGCGGTCATCACGGGACAAGACAATCATTGCCTCGGAGACAAACTCTCTATCCAGTTCAACCCTGACCGCCAGTGGCACATCGAAAAAGTGCTCTTCAAAGTCCGCCGGCAAACCCTTTGCCTGGGATAACAAACTACGAGGTGTCGTGCCGTCGGTGGTGCCGGCCGCGAGCGCGCCGGCACAAAACAACAAGGCAAGCGCTGCCGCGATGGGAGTCATCGGGAACATGAACTGAATTCTCTGAATTTCGGACTTCATGGGAAAACCGGTCGACCGACAGAAGCTGCCTGTCGACCGGTATCGCTACCCGGCAATAAAACGGTGCTTATTGCTCAGTTGGCTATGCCTCAAGGGATTACACGTGGCTCGTGGTCAAACACCACGGTGTAGCTGGTGGTGAACAGACCGGCAATGCCAGCCGCTGGCTTGGCGGCAGTCACCACCATGTCGGCTTGGGTACCTGGGGTGGAGCTGGGGTCATCGACCACTTCCAGCGGCGAACCGGTGAGGGTTACGTTGTTGAAGGTGGTGGTCAGCGCGATGGAGTCGGTGCCGTTGGTCAACGACGCTGGGCCGCCTTCGATGTACGCCTTGATGGAGCCGTCGGTGTTTTTCACGTTGTAGGTGGCGCGCAGCGAACTCAGGTCACCGGTGACGGTGTTGTAGTTCATGGTTTCATCGCGACCCCAGTTCGGATCAACCGGCTGTGCATGGAACTGCTGGGTCGGAATCGTCGCCTTGATGTTGATGATGCTGGAGGCTTCACCGGCAGCGAATACGCTGGAGGAGCCGAAAGCCAGCGCCATCAATGGCAGTACGAAAGCGGTCTTCTTAAGCATTTTAAGTACCTGTTTTATCACGTCAGAAAGTTAGTTGAACAACGCATTTCCGTGCGTCGCACAGCCCAATTCGAACCGGGTCTTGCGAAGCACGTAAATAGTCCCTCGAAAACCAACTTAATGAAGCCAGCCGTTTCGTATTAAAGCGTAGTAATGCACAACATGAGCAGAAGGAAAAAAATCATTAAATTCAATATGATGAATAATTACTGTAGTCCGATTACCACAACTAATTAAGCCCAGATACTACTTATCTAATGCACTTAACTGTAAGAAATGTACTACACGCCACAGCCTGCCTGACCATTACTTGTTTTAGAGTAATAACTCCAACTAACAACTGTAAGCGTTATTCACGAAAATGCTATTTATTTAATCGACAACTCTCGATATAGGCGCGGCTTCTCCCTGCCGTTTTCCGTTCTTCGACGCGGGGTGCGGCAGTCGATACCGCTGGTCAGACAACGTTGCCCTTTGCGTAAGATATATCTTAAGTTGTATCTAAATCAGACAGAGGCTACGACCATGAGAGACCCTCATCATCACCGAGACCACGGTGACAGCCGCGACGGCTTCGAAAAACGCCCCGGCCGCGAACGCGGCGGACGTGGCCCACGTGTATTTGCGCCGGGTGATCTGAAATTGCTGCTACCGGCACTGATCGCCGAGCAGCCTTGCCACGGCTATGACCTGATCCGCAAGATCGAAGCCCTGTTCGACGGTGCCTACAGCCCCAGCCCGGGCGTGATCTACCCCACGCTGACCTTCCTGGAGGAAAGCGAATTGATCAGCGGCGACGCCGAAGGCGGAAAAAAACGCTACACCATCACCGACGCCGGCCGTCTCTTCTTGAGCGAACAAGCGGTTGCCCTCGATGGCATTCGCCTGCGCATGGACGTAAGCAAGCGCTCGCTGCGCGGGCATGATCGTCCGCCGGAAATCCACGAGGCGGTGCATAACCTGCGCCACGCCTTGCATTCGCACCACGGGCGCTGGAGCCCGGAAGAAATCGTGCGGGTCGCCGCGTTGCTCAACGGCACCGCCCAAGCCATCGCTGACGGGAAAGCTCAATGAATAGGCCAGTCATCCACCGCGTCACCCACGAAATCAAACGCCGCCGCCTCGACGTGTTGCGCGTTGTCGATATCACCCCACGCATGCGCCGCATCACCCTGGGCGGGCCGCAACTGGCGGGCTTTATCAGCCTGGGCAGCGACGACCACGTCAAGCTGTTGTTCCCGCGCGACGCCGCCGAACAGGCCGCACTGGAGAGCCCGACGTTCAACATCAAGGGCGATGGCCCGCAACCGGCCATGCGCGACTACACGCCACGCCGCCATGACGCGCAACGCGGCGAACTGGACATCGACTTCGTGCTGCACGGCGACGGCCCCGCCTCCACCTGGGCCGAACAGGCCACACCCGGCCAGCACCTCTACATCGGCGGGCCAAGGGGCTCGTTGATCGTGCCCGACATATTCGACAGCTACCTGCTGATCGGCGACGAAACCGCGCTGCCGGCCATCGGTCGACGCCTGGAAGAACTGCCGGCCGGGCGCACGGTATTGGCGGTGATTGAAATCGCCGATGCGGCGGAGCAACAGCTACTGCACAGTGCAGCCAATGTGAAGGTCATTTGGGTGGTGCGTGGCCAGGATGACCTGGTTCAGACGGTGCAGAACCTGAGGATGCCGGAGGGTTCGCTGTACTGCTTCGTGGCGACCGAAACCAAGGTGTCGCGCCAACTGCGACGGGTGCTGCTCGACACGCACCGTGTGAACGAGGAGTACCTCAAGGCTGTCGGTTACTGGCGCGCCGACGGTAGCGAAGAGGAATAACTCGTCCCTCCAGAACAGAGGATGATCCAATCCCGATAGCAGCATGTCAGCCAACGATGAACCGGCTGACATGCCCACATCAGAGCGATGGCGACCGCAAAGACTTGTCCACCCCCACCACCACTGCCGCAATCAGCACAAACCCCGCCAGAATCCCCCCGGCATTCACGAACACCTGGGGATAACCCAGCGTACTCACGTCGATGAACGGGTACTGATATTGCCCGAGCAGATCGCCACGCAGCAGCGCGTAGCCGAAATACACCAGCGGGTAGATCACCCACAGGCCGATGTGCGTAAAGCGCAACTGCCCCTTGGGCACGTACCGCCACCAATACACCGCGAACAGCACGGGCATGACGTCGTGCAGCAGTTCGTCGGCAATGAATTGGAAACCTTCGGGCTGCCACAAATGCCGCAGCAACAGGTTGTAGGCCAGGCCCACCACCACGATGCTCACCGCGATGCCACTGCTCACCGCTGGCGCGAGAAAAAATCGCCGCGCCGCCGAGGGGCGATTGACCAGGGCATAGCTGAGCACCACCACCGCCAGGGTATTGGTCAACACGGTGAAGAAACTGAAAAAGTTGATCAGCCCACCCATCAGGCTGGCGCCGGACGTCCAGCGCGAATAGAAAATCAGGTACTGCTGAATCGCCAGGCCCACCCAACCGGCCAGTGCCGCTGCCGCCGCATACCGCTTCATGGGTTCAATCCAACGGTCGTTTGGTGCGCATCAGCTTCACGTACAGCCCTTCGACTTTTTCCCGCGCCCATGGGGTTTTGCGCAGGAAGGTCAGGCTCGACTTGATGCTCGGATCGCTCTTGAAACAGCGAATATCAATGCGCTCGGCCAGGCCTTGCCATTCGTAATGCTCCACTAATGTGGTGAGGATGTGTTGCAGGGTGACGCCATGGAGAGGGTCGTTGCTTGTCGCGGTCATGCCAGGCCTATGAAGAGTCGGGTCAGAAGGGTGCACACCTTATCACCCCGTCAGACCAGGTAAAAAAGTTCCCGTTCCCCGGCAAAAAGAGATGTTATATTGTAACTATAACTTTCAAATCTTTTCGTCGCTTTTCCAAGGAATGTCCGATGTCCCTCCCCTCCTTCTGGCGCTTGACCCCACTCGCCGCCGCGCTGCTGATCTGCACCGAAACCCACGCCCTTGAGCTGCCAACCCAGGTGGTCACCGGCAACCCGCTGGGCAGCGAACAACTGGCCTCGCCCACCACCGTGCTGGAGGGCGATGAACTGACCCTGCAGCAAAAAGGCAGCCTGGGTGAAACCCTGAATAAACAGCCGGGGGTGTCCTCGTCGTACTTTGGTCCAGGTGCCAGCCGGCCGATCATTCGCGGCCAGGATGGCGACCGCATTCGCCTGCTGCGCAATGGCGTGGGCGCGCTGGATGCGTCGTCGCTGTCCTACGATCATGCGGTGCCGCTGGACCCGGTCAATGTGGAGCGCATTGAAATTGTGCGCGGCCCGGCGGCGCTGTTGTATGGCGGCAGCGCCATCGGTGGCGTGGTCAACACTTTCGACAACCGCATCCCCACCGAAGCCATTGAAGGTATCCAGGGCGCCGGTGAGCTGCGCTACGGCGGCGCGGACACCACCCGCAGCAGCGCCGGCAGATTGGAGGCCGGCAACGGTGCGTTCGCCCTGCACCTGGACGCCAGCGCGCGGGCGTTCAACGATCTGAAAATCCCCGGCGACGCACGCAGCCGGCACGCACCGAACAGCAACGACGGCCCCGGCAGGAACGGTCGCCTGGGCAACAGCGACGGGCGTCAGGACGGCGGCGCGGTGGGCGGTTCCTACACCTGGGACGACGGCTACGCCGGGCTGTCCTACAGCAACTACGACAGCAACTACGGCTCGCCCGCCGAACAGGACGTGCGTATCCGCATGCAGCAGGATCACTACGCCTTCGCGTCGCAGATCCGCAACCTGCAGGGGCCGTTCACCTCGGTAAAACTCGACGCGGGCTACACCGATTACGAACACCGCGAAATCGAAGGCGGCGAGACCGGCACCGTGTTCAAGAACAAAGGCTACGAAGCCCGAGTGGAAGCGCGGCACCAGCCGATCGGGCCGCTCAATGGTGTGGTCGGCGCGCAGGTGACGCGCAACGAGTTCTCGGCGCTGGGCGAAGAAGCCTTTGTGCCGCAAACCGACACCACCGCCGGCGCGCTGTTTATCCTCGAAGAACTGCAGGCCACCGAACGCCTCAAGCTCAGCCTTGGCGGGCGCCTGGAGCACACCCAGGTCGACCCCGACGCCAAAGGCAACGCACGTTTCGCCGGCGCCGACCAAAGCAATACCTTCACCGCCGGCAGCCTGTCGTCGGGCGCGGTGTATACGCTGACGCCAATCTGGTCCCTGGCCGCGACCCTGGGCTACACCGAACGGGCGCCGACATTCTATGAGCTGTACGCCAACGGTGCGCACGTCGCCACCGGCACCTTTGAATTGGGCGATGCCAACCTGAAAAAAGAAAAAGCCGTGTCCAGCGACCTGGCGCTGCGTTTCGACAATGGCACTCACAAGGGCAGCTTCGGCGTGTTCTACAGCCACTTTTCCAATTACATCGGTTTGTTGGGCACCGGTCGTACGCTGAACGACGAAGGTGAAGAAGATCCGACGGGCATCCCCGAGTACGAATACTCCGGTGTGCGTGCGCGATTCGCCGGCTTCGAAGCCCAGGATCACTGGAAACTCGGCGAAAGCGCCTACGGCAAGTTTGCGCTGGAATTGTCAGGCGATTACACCCGCGCCACCAATCTGGACACCGGCGAAGCCTTGCCGCGCATTGCGCCATTGCGCCTGAACAGCGGCCTGCTGTGGGAACTGGACCGCTGGCAGGCGCGCATCGACGTGGAACACGCCGCCGGCCAGGGCCGCGTACCGGATAACGAAAGCGGCACCGACGGCTACACCACCCTGGGCGCCAGCGCCGGTTACCGCTTCAATGTCGGCACCAGCCAGTGGCTGGCATTCGTGAACGGCGAAAACCTCACCAATCAGACCGTGCGCTATGCCAGCTCGATCCTGCGCGACATCGCCCCGGCACCGGGCCGCAGCGTGCAGGTGGGCGTTCGCACGACCTTTTAAAAAGCCGAGGCTCTTGTGGTGAAGGGGCCGGCCTCGCGCGAGGCAAGCTCGCTCACCACAAAAAAATCGCTTCTTTTCAGCAAAGAAAATGTAGACACCCCTGCTGTGCGCTGTGGGAGGGGGCTTGCCCCCGATGGCCATCGAGTCTCACAGGCTGACCCACAACGGTGTGGTGAGCGGGCTTGCCCCGCGCGGGGGCAGTTCGTTCGCCATTCAACTCAAGGCTGAAACCACCGTGTATGCAGCGACGTTCTGTCACTGTTACCAAATTGGAAATGATGCATCTTGCGATTTGCGCTTTCTCTCGGCGCGTCATCTCTTTATCCTTGCCGCAACAAACTGAAACGTTTCACGCCCGCGGTCGATCCCATCTTGCCAAAATCCTCCTACAGTCCAGACAGCGCTGTCTTACATCGACCCGCGCCTGGGGATAAATCGCCCGCCGGTGGATAACTCCGCTGTCTGCCACAAAAACCCAAATAACGCTGAACCAAGCCCGCGCCGAATCGTCATCTACAGTGAGTGAAGCACGGGGTTACACAACTATTCCAACGTCACGGAGAAACACACTATGAGCACTGATGGTGCTTCGCGCCCAAGCCGCCTGCTGCCCAGGCTGCTCGGCGTCTTGCTGCTGATCATGGGCCTGGCCCTGCTGGCCGGCGGTATCAAGCTGACTACGCTCGGCGGGTCGCTGTACTACCTGTTGGCCGGTATCGGTATCACCCTCACCGGCGTTCTGCTGCTGGCCACCCGCCGCGCGGCGCTGGGCCTGTACGCACTGGTGCTGTTTGCCAGCACCGTGTGGGCATTGTGGGAAGTCGGCCTGGATTGGTGGCAATTGGTACCGCGCCTGGCGCTGCTGTTCGCCCTGGGCATCGTCATGCTGCTGCCGTGGGTTCGCCGTCCGTTGCTGCGCGGCCAGCCTGCGCCGCTGGGCACCGGCGCGCTGAGCGTGGCCGTGGTGCTGGCCGGTGCGACCGCCCTGGCCAGCCAATTCACCAACCCCGGTGAAATGGTCAAGACCGGCGAACTGGACCGTGACGCCGTGCCGGGCATGGCCAGCGCTGCGCCGGCCCAGGCCGATGGTGACTGGAATTCCTACGGCCGTTCGGCCTTTGGTGATCGCTACTCGCCGCTGGCGCAGATCACTCCGGAGAACGCGCACAAACTGGTGCCGGCGTGGACCTACCGCACCGGCGACATCCCAGGCCCTAACGATCCGGGCGAGACCACTGCGGAAAACACCCCGCTGAAAGTCAACGGCATGCTCTACGTGTGCACACCGCACAGCCAAGTGATCGCGCTGGACCCGGACACCGGCAAGGAAATCTGGCGCTTCGATCCGAAGATCAGCAGCCAGGGTGCCGAGAACTTCAAAGGCTGGGCGCACATGACCTGCCGTGGCGTGTCGTATCACGATGACGCCGCCTATGCCTCCGAACAGAGCCCGACCGGCAGCGCCAGCCCGGCCGCCGCGCCGAATGCCTGCCCGAAACGCATCTTCGTACCGACCGCCGATACCCGCCTGATCGCCCTGAACGCCGACACCGGCAAAATGTGCGAAGACTTCGGCGACAAAGGCCAGGTCGACCTGCGTGCCAATATCGGTAGCTTCGCCCCAGGCGGTTACTACTCCACTTCGCCACCGGCCGTGACCAAAAACCTGGTGGTCATCGGTGGTCATGTGACCGACAACGTTTCCGTCGACGAGCCAAGCGGTGTGATCCGCGCGTTCGACGTGCACACCGGCAAGCTGGTGTGGAACTGGGACAGCGGCAACCCGGACGACACCACCCCGTTGGCCGAGGGCAAGACCTACACCCGTAACTCGCCGAACATGTGGTCCATGTTCGCCGTGGACGAAAAACTCGGCATGCTCTACCTGCCGATGGGCAACCAGATGCCCGACCAGTATGGCGGCGACCGTACCGATGATTCCGAGAAGTACGCTGCGGGCCTGACCGCGCTGGACATCGACACCGGTCACGTGAAGTGGACCTTCCAGTTCACCCACCATGACCTGTGGGACATGGACGTCGGCGGCCAGCCTTCGCTGATCGACATCAAGACCGAAGCCGGCGTGAAGCAGGCGGTGATGGCGTCGACCAAGCAGGGCAGCATCTATGTGCTGGACCGTGCAACCGGCCAGCCGGTGGTGCCGATCCACGAAGTGGCTGTGCCGCAAGGCGCAGTGGCGGGCGACCGTACCTCCCCGACCCAGCCGAAGTCCGAGCTGAACTTCATGCCACCGCCGCTCAAAGAGCGTGACATGTGGGGCGTGACGCCATTCGACCAGATGCTGTGCCGTATCGATTTCAAATCCATGCGCTATGACGGTCCGTTCACCCCGCCGTCGCTGCAGGGTTCGATCGTGTACCCAGGTAACTTCGGCGTGTTCGACTGGGGTGGCATTTCCGTCGACCCGGTACGTCAGATCGCGTTCGTAAACCCGAGCTACATGGCGTTCAAATCCAAACTGATCCCGGCCGCCGAGATCGCCAAGCAAGGCCCGCGCGTCAGCGAAACCGAAGGCGTGCAGCCGAACAAAGGCGCGCCGTACGGTGTGATCCTCGAAGCTTTGCTGTCGCCGATGGGCTTGCCTTGCCAGGCGCCGGCGTGGGGTTATGTGGCCGCGGTCGACCTGACCACCCACAAAACCATCTGGATGCACAAAAACGGCACCGTGCGTGACAGCTCGCCGGTTCCAGTGCCGCTGACCATGGGCGTACCGAGCCTGGGCGGCACCTTCACCACCGCCGGTGGTGTGGCGTTCCTCAGCGGCACCCTGGACCAGTACCTGCGTGCCTATGACGTGAAAAACGGCAAGCAACTGTGGGAAGGCCGCCTGCCAGCCGGCGCCCAGACCACCCCGATGACCTACACCGGCAAGGACGGCAAGCAATACGTGCTGGTCATGGCCGGCGGTCACGGCTCCCTGGGCACCAAGCAGGGTGATTATGTGATGGCGTTCAAACTGCCGGAATAAGCGTTACCGGCGGTAAGACAAAGGCGGCTTCCCTTACGGGTAGCCGCCTTTTTCATGGGTTCAATACGGCTGCTGTCAGCCAATAAAAAGTTCTCACTGCCCCGCCGCCATAGGGGCACAGCTATCTACAAGCCTTCGAAAACATGCGGTTCTTGTGGTAATGGAATGGACGCCCCCTTCCTAACGGCATCTATGTGCCAAAGTTAAAGTGTTATCCACACTTAGCGGAAGGGAGCGTCCTCATGCAGATTACGACTGTTTCGGTTGACTTGGCAAAAGCCGTGTTTCAACTTCACGCGATAGATCAACAAGGAAAAACAGCGCTAAGGAAGCAGCTTAAACGTGATCAGGTTGTGCCTTTTTTTGCCAACCTGGAGCCCTGCCTAGTGGGCATGGAGGCATGTGGCGGAGCCCACTATTGGGCAAGAAAACTGCAGGCACTTGGTCATACGGTCAAGTTAATGGCTCCGCAAT
>NZ_JAAMRE010000045.1 GCF_013522705.1 Pseudomonas lurida | reverse complement strand
ATTGACGAGTCGGTCGAGATCTATAACCACAAACGACCTCATATGGCCTTGAAATACAAAACGCCCGATGCGGTGCATCGGGCGTTATGAGACTGAAGCAGGTGTAAACCTATTTCAGGACTGGACATCGGCACAGCCAGAATTACTTCTTGGCGCGACCTTTGTACGAACCACCTTCGCGGGTGTCGATTTCGATCAGGTCGTCGATTTCGATGAAATCGGCCACTTGCAGTTCGGTGCCGTTGCTCAGTTTGGCAGGCTTCATCACCTTGCCAGAAGTGTCGCCACGGGCGGAACCTTCGGTGTAGGCAACCTTACGCACGATAGTGGTCGGCAGCTCTACGGAAACCAGGCGCTCTTCGAAGAAAATCGCTTCGCAGACGTCTTCCATGCCTTCTTCGATGAACGGCAGAACGGCTTCGATATCTTCAGCGTTCAGCTCGTACATGGTGTAGTCGGTGGTGTCCATGAACGTGTAGGTGTCGCCGCTGATGAAGGACAGGGTCGCTTCTTTGCGGTCGAGGATCACGTCGTCCAGTTTGTCGTCGGCGCTGTAGACGATCTCGGTCTTGTAACCGGTCAGCAGGTTCTTCAGCTTGGTCTTCATGATTGCGCTGTTACGACCAGACTTGGTGAACTCAGCTTTCTGAACCAGCCAAGGGTCGTTTTCGAGACGGATCACTGTACCGGGTTTCAGTTCTTTACCAGTTTTCATTACGTATATCCGAAATTTGGATGGGATTTACAAAAATCAAGGTCGCGTATCATATCCAACTTTCATAAAACTGTACCAGCGCCGTCGCAAGATCGGTCTGCAACCCCTGTTCCAGACACCATGTTTGGGCGTGTTGGCTCACCTCCGGCCACTGTTCCAGCAGCATTTTCCACGCTTGAGCCATATCGGCCTCCGCGTTCCAGGCTTGCCAAAGCCCGATCAACGCCGCCCTTGCCGCCGCCGATAAGGCGGCGGTGTACAGCTCAAGGAAGGCATCGAGCTTATCGAGGTGAATGTCTTCGTCCTGACGGTAGATGTGCCACAGCAGCGGGCGCCCGGCCCATTGGGCGCGCACGAACGAGTCTTCGCCGCGTACGGCATTGAAGTCGCAGCACCACAACAGGCGGTCATATTGCTCCTGGCGCACGAACGCAATGACCTGCACGGTCAGTGATCCGCGCTGCTGGATGTCGCCCGCTGTCAGACGGTCCAGGCCCAGCCAGCGCTGCACATCGCCAAGAATGCGCCCCTCGGGAACCAACAGATGAGTGGCACGCCCGTCCGTCGATAACACTTCCAGCCAACTGCCCAGTCCGGCGTTTTCGTAGGCAAACAGAGAGATCAGCCGCGCACCGACTGCGGGATACACGCCGAGGGACTGTAGGAAATATTGCTGCGCACTGACATCCTGCTGAAACGCCGTACGTCGCTCCAGCAATCCCGCCTCACGCAACAGACCGCCCGTGCCGGGCCGGAACCCGGGAAAGAAGAAGTACTTCCGCACGCCCTTGAACTTCACCGACGGCAGCTTGTGACACCCTACCACCCACTCTTCGGCACTGAGGTAATCCAGGTTCATCCACAATGGCGTGCGTTCACGTGCGGCCATACCTTCCATGTAGTCAGGCGGCAACTGGCACGCGAACGCGGCGATCACCACATCCGCCGCAGGCGCGTCTACCCACTCGGCCGGCCAATGACGCACTTCGACGCCTTCCTGCCATTGCATGCCTTGCCGCACATCAATGTCCGGGCACATGCGCTCGAAGGCGCGCAGGTCATCGACCCACAAGCGCACGTCACAACGGTGCTCAACCACCAATTGCCGGGCCAGGCGCCAGGTCACGCCGATGTCGCCGTAGTTATCGACAACGCTGCAAAAAATATCCCAGCGGGCTTTCATTCCGGGCTCCATCGATCAAAGGCTCGATTGTCCGCATAAATGCGCGGATGCAGAAGGCTTGATCGCGATTATTCTGCACAGTGGCTGTGCGACAATCGCCGTCACGCCGTCAATGCCTGCCAGGAGGCCGCCATGTCTGACCGTCCGTTATCGCCGTTCAAGCTGATACTCGCCATTGCCCTCGGCCTTTGGCTGGGGTTCGTCGCCATTGCGCTGACCACCTGGCTGGCTTCACGCTACCTGTTCCCCCAAGCGTTGGCGCCCGTCGCCCAGGCGGTGCAAGAGGTGGGCAAGCCCGCCGCCGCCGCGCCGCAGCCGCCCAACCCAATGTTCGAGCAGTATCAGCAGAACCTGCAGAAACAGGAACAACAGCAGGCACTCGATCAGGCGCGTAATAACGCGCGCAATCTGTCCAACCCCAAATGCCAGTTCTGGCTGCAACAGGACCAGAACGCACCGAACGAGAAGTCCCGGGCCAATGTCCTGCAATTCTGCGATTGATGACCATGAATAAACACGCTGTCCACACACTCATTCTGGAAAAGCTCGGCGATGATCTCGACATCGCCCAACGGGCCGCGCAGACCGCGTACGAAACCGCGACCCACGAAGAAAACATCGCCGAGAACAAATACGACACGCTGGGGCTGGAGGCCTCTTACCTGGCAGCCGGGCAGGCTAAACGGGTTGAGGAAATCAAACAGGCGCTGACGCTGTGCCAGAACCTGCAACTGCGGGCATACGATGACCAGCGCGGCATAGAAGTCGGCGCGCTATTGGGCCTGGAAGATGACAACGGGCGCCAGCAGTGGCTGTTCCTGGCGCCCGATGGGGCGGGGTTGAAAGTGGACGTGGTGGGCCAGCCGGTCACCGTCATTACCCCGCGCTCGCCTCTGGGCAAAAACCTGCTGGGCAAATTCGAAGGGGATGACGTGGAGATTCTGGTGGCAGGCGCTCGGCAACACTTCACGGTTACCGAGGCCAAATAACTTGAGCGCGCGCTCGAATCACCTAAGGACGCAAAGGTGATTCGAACGGCGCGCTATCGCAAAACGGCCGCCACGGGCCGGGCCAATCAGTGAACCGGCAGCTCCACACCGTCGAACAGCTCCTCCAGTTCCTGCTTGTTGTGGCACTGGATAGCCTTGGCCATGACTTCACGGGTGAGGTGCGGGGCGAATTTTTCGATGAAATCGCACATGAACCCGCGCAGGAAGGTTCCGCGACGGAAGCCGATCTTGGTCACGCTGGACTCGAACAACTCACTGGCATCCAGCACCACCAGGTCTTTATCGAGCTGGGTGTCCACCGCCATCTTGGCGACGATGCCCACGCCCAGGCCCAGGCGCACGTAAGTCTTGATCACGTCGGCATCGGCGGCGGTAAACACCACTTTGGGCGTGAGGCCGCGATGGCTGAAGGCCTCATCGAGCTTGGAACGCCCCGTGAACCCGAACACATAGGTCACGATCGGGTATTCCGCGAGGGCTTCGAGGGTCAGCTTCGGCAGCTTGGCCAACGGGTGGCCCTGAGGCACCACCACGCAACGGTTCCAGCGGTAGCAGGGCATCATGACCAGATCGCCGAACAGCTCCAGCGCCTCGGTGGCGATGGCGAAATCGACGGTGCCGTCGGCGGCCATCTCGGCGATCTGCATCGGCGAGCCTTGATGCATGTGCAGCGCCACGTCCGGGTACTGTTTGATGAAATCGCGGATCACTGGAGGCAGCGCATAGCGCGCCTGGGTGTGGGTGGTGGCGATCGACAGGGTGCCCTTTTTTTCGTTGGAAAATTCCTGGGCGATCTGCTTGATGCTTTCGACTTTTCGCAGGATTTCGCCGGCGGTGGTGATAATGCGCTCACCGGCCGGCGTGACACGGGTGAGATGCTTGCCGCTGCGCGCGAACACTTCGACGCCCAACTCGTCTTCGAGCAGGCGGATCTGCTTGCTGATACCGGGTTGCGAGGTGTAAAGGCTTTGAGCAGTAGCGGAAACGTTGAGGTCGTGGTGCGCCACTTCCCAGATGTAGCGCAGTTGTTGAAGCTTCATATCAATCCCTCAAAGCAGATAGACGCCACGGGTATCAGCGACGGTATATAACTATATTAAAGGTTTGGAGGATAAATCTAGAACTTTTTATCCTTTACTCCACTCACACGTCATCACTTCGTCGACGTTGCAGCGACGGCACCAGATAAACCGGTACCGTGGACAGCTGCACCACCCGCGAAGCCGTGCGCCCCAGTGGCGTGGCCGCCGCGCTGGCGCAGCTGTGACTTCCTACGATCAACAGGTCCACGGAAAGTTTACGCAGTTGGTCGAGTATCACCTCGCAAGGATCGCCCTGGATCACGCGCACCGAGCGGATCAATTGCAAATCCTGCCCCCCCTCCCCCAACTCCTCACGAAAACTGTCCAGTACCCGCTGTTCGATGGTGGCAATCATTGTGCGCAGGCCCTCACTGCGCCACTCATTCAGGCTCTGTTCATCGAGATAACTGTGCAGCACCGATTCGGCAAACAGCCCGATCGGCTCCACCACGTGAATCACATACAGATCCGCCTTGAACGTTCGCGCCAGCGCCAATGCATGTTGCATCACGTACGGCGCGTACAGACCAAGGTCCGTGGCGTACAGCATCGAACCAATCATAAAAACCTCCTGGACGGCCAGGATGGCGCAGATCAAATCAGCTTAGCAGCGCCGCATTGATTTCGACTGCTTCAGACCTGGGTTCCGACTTCGTTGCTGATGCCATGGGGCACATGCCCGGTGGCTACCACCTCCCTGGCTTTCTCACAATGACCGGCCTGGTCATCGAAAAACACATCGGCGGCAAACGCCTCAAGGAACGCGGCCTTCTCCAGGCCACCGAGAAACAGCGATTCGTCCAGCCGGATGTCCCATTCCCGCAAGGTGCGAATCACCCGCTCATGGGAAGGCGCCGAACGCGCGGTAACCAGGGCCGTACGGATCGGGCACGCCTCATCGGGAAACTCACGCTGCAGCAAATTCAACGCCGCGAGGAATCCCTTGAACGGCCCGCCGTGCAACGGCTGGCGCGCCGACTCGCGCTCGCTGGCCTGGAACGCCGCCAGCCCACCGGCCTGGTACACGCGCTCGGACTCATCGGAGAACAGCACCGCGTCACCGTCAAAGGCGATCCGCAGCTCCTCGCTGCACGCCCGCCGTGGGCCGCCCGACAAAATCGTCGCCGCCGCGAAGCCGGCATCCAGGGCACTGCGCACATCTTCAGCATGGGTGGAAAGAAACAGATGACAACCGAACGCTGCCAAATAAGGATATGGACTACGCCCTCCGGCGAAAGCGGCGCGGGAAATATCCAGGCCGTAATGCTGGATCGAGTTGAATACCCGCAGTCCGGTGTCGGCACTGTTGCGCGACACCAGCACCACCTCGACCCGCGCGCGGCCCAGGCTGGCGTTGAGGTTCAGCAGTTTCCTGACCAGCGGGAAGGCATCGCCGGGCTCGAGAATCTCTTCTTCGTGGTCGATCTGATATTTACGGTAGGTCTCCACACCTTCGGCCAGGTAAATCCTGTGGCTTTCGCCGAGGTCGAACAGCGCCCGCGATGAAATCGCCAGCACCAGCTTGTCGCCCAATCCCTTTGCCATGTGCGTCCCCCCGAATCAGCGGTTGTGCCGATCAATAAAGCTCAAGGCCTGATAGAGCGCCCGCATGCGCGGCAACTCGCACCCGGCGGCCCTGGCGGCCGATAGCGGGCGCGCATAGATCGCCGCCAGTTCCAACGGGCGTTTGTGCATATAGTCGTGATACATGCTGGGCAGGTAATCGTCCATGGTTTCGGTCATGGCGAACATCTGCCCCGCGTAGCTTGCCGGGATGTCATGGCCGCAGGCGTGGGCAGCCTGCACCACTTCGGCCATCAGCGCCTGGATCAGCTCGCGGCTCGATTCGTCGGCCATCATGGCGGTGGTGCCGGTTTTCAAGAGCACAGAGAGCCCGTTGAACGGCACGTTCCACACTAACTTATGCCAGCGCGCCTGATGCACATTGGCCATGGCCTGGGATTCGATCCCGGCCTGGTGAAACAACGCGGCACCGGCTTCGACTATTGCTGTCCGACGCCCCTCATCATTGGCTGCCGCGCCGCTGTGGTAGCCCAGATTAACCCGCCCCAACGCCTCATGCTCGACAACGCCTGGGCCGGAGCGGTGTACGCCGATGTAGCACAAGCCACCCAGCAAGTGCAGCGACGGGGGCAGGTGTTCGCGCAGGCTGTCTTCGACGTCGAGGCCGTTTTGCAGCAACACCACCTTGGCGTCCGGGGCCGCCACCTGGGCCAGGGTCGGAGCCAGCTCCAGATTCCCGGTCGACTTGGTGCCCACCAGCAACCAATCGCAGGGCGGCATATCGGCCGCACGGGCATAGGCCTGCACCGGCTGCAGGTGCAAAGTGCCATGCACCTTACTGTTCACCCGCAGGCCATGGGCGCTCACCGCGGCATATTCACTGCGCAGCAGGAAGTGCACATCGAACCCGGCGCGCGCCAGCATCAAGCCGTAGAAGCCACCGATGGCGCCGGTGCCGATGATGCCGATACGCGGCGAGTGGGGTGCAACTGCTGTCATGGCAATTCCTCGGGTAGACGGGTTAGCGCTTCATTTACGGCCTCGGTAATGGCCGCGGGTGTAAGACGTGTCTGTAATTGCCCAAGGAATCGACCCTCGCACACCACAAACAGCGCCGGCAAATGAAAGATCTGGTATCGCTCCACCGCGCCGCCATTATTCCCCGCATCCACCCAGCACACACGGTCCACCGCCAAGCGCCAGCCCGGCAATTGCTGGCGTGCCCAGCGGCAACTGGCACAACCGGCGCTGACGAATACCAGCAGCGAAACCCCTGGCAATACCAGCAATTGCTGGTCAATATCCAGGTCGGTCAATTCCAGTTCCTTCACTATACTGCTGCCACCGCCGTCAACGGGACGGTGCTCGGAGTCCGTGTACATGGGTCGTTTTTTACCTCACCCTGATGATGTCGCTGTCGAGTTAATCCAACGTCCCTCCCCTGCCATTCCCCGCCAACGCCTGCACGCCGTCGGCCTGGGCGGTGTCGCCTGCCAGTCGCCCCGCGCCTGGCGCCAGGGCAGCGCAGTTGACTTGCATATTCCCTCACTGGGCGCCAGTGCGCGCTATCCAGGGTACGTGGCCTGGTGCCGCAAGGTGGAAAGCGGCTATCGCGTGGGCATTTCGTTTACCGACGAACATGCCTTGTTCGGCGCGCGAATGGGGGAACAAGCATGCCGGATAGAACGCTACTGCCGCCAGCACGATGATGCACAGCCGACACCGCTGCAGTTCGAGGCCCTGGCCCGAGAGTGGGTGGCGCGTCATGCTCTGGAGTTCTCCCACGAAGCGTTTGTGCAGCCGGCGCGGGATTAAACCGGCCCAGCCCATTGTCGCGGGCCCGTATTACGCGCTAAGGTTCCTCCCCCCTGCATCCAAATCATGCTGTGCACCGCCGCACGGGAATGGCTGGCGGCCGGCACCCGTGACCCTGACGAGTAACACGATGGCTGATTTACCGATCAATGACCTAAACGTCGAATCCAACGAGACCCTGATCACCCCAGATCAGCTCAAGCGCGAAATCCCGTTGAGCGAGTCTGCCCTGCAGACCGTCACCAAGGGCCGCGAAGTCATTCGAAACATTCTTGACGGCACCGACCACCGCCTGTTTGTGGTAATCGGCCCTTGCTCGATCCACGACCTCAAGGCCGCCCACGAATACGCCGAACGTCTCAAAGTGCTGGCAGCGGAAGTGTCCGACACCTTGTACCTGGTCATGCGCGTCTACTTCGAGAAACCGCGCACCACCGTTGGCTGGAAGGGTTTGATCAACGACCCGTACCTGGACGACTCGTTCAAGATCCAGGACGGTCTGCACATCGGCCGTCAATTGCTGCTGGACCTGGCAGAAATGGGCCTGCCCACCGCCACCGAAGCGCTGGACCCGATTTCCCCGCAGTACCTGCAGGACCTGATCAGTTGGTCGGCCATCGGTGCGCGCACCACCGAATCCCAGACCCACCGCGAAATGGCGTCCGGCCTGTCATCGGCAGTGGGCTTCAAGAATGGCACCGACGGCGGCCTGACCGTGGCGATCAACGCGCTGCAGTCGGTGTCCAGCCCTCACCGTTTCCTGGGTATCAACCAGGAAGGCGGCGTCTCCATCGTCACCACCAAGGGCAATGCCTACGGTCATGTGGTGCTGCGGGGCGGCAACGGTAAGCCCAACTACGACTCGGTCAGTGTCGCGCTGTGCGAGCAGGCGCTTAACAAGGCCAAGATCAAGCCGAACATCATGGTTGACTGCAGCCACGCCAACTCCAACAAGGACCCGGCCCTGCAGCCGCTGGTAATGGAAAACGTCGCCAATCAGATCCTGGAAGGTAACCAGTCGATCATCGGCCTGATGGTCGAGAGCCACTTGAACTGGGGCTGCCAGGCCATTCCCAAGGACTTGGCCGATTTGCAGTACGGTGTATCGATCACCGATGCCTGCATCGATTGGGCCGCCACCGAAAACACCTTGCGCAGCATGCACGCCAAGCTCAGGGACGTATTGCCCAAGCGCACACGCGGCTGAACCCGCCTCGTATCGCGCACACAAAAACGCCGGGCTGAACCCGGCGTTTTTGTGTGCAGTTGTCTAAAACTTACAGCTTTGCAGCATGGCGCTGATGGCGCTCCATGTAGCGCTCCACGTAGGAGCAGGACGGGATCACCGTGTAGCCCGCCTTTTCTGCGAACTTCAACGCCTCCTCGGTCAACGCCGCCGCAATGCCACGGCCTCTTAGCGCGTTGGGCACGAAGGTGCGATAGATATCCAGGGTCTGCTTGCCGAGATCCATGTAGGTCAGGTAGGCACGATGACCGTCCACAGTGGTCTCGAACTGATGACCTGTCTGGTCATGGTGGATGGACAACGCCTCGCTCATCACTACTCCTCGCGGGTCTTGGTGTGTGACCCTTACCTTACCGATGTTTTTCCGGCGAAGGAACATCTACGCCAACCCGTGCCGGTTTCGACAACGAGAAACCTATAGCGCTCACAACCAGCCCGTAGGGAATAGTAGGCACCAATCCTGCAATTGCTCAAGGCGCATGCACCATCCCCCGCCGCTGGCGGATATAGAAAGGGCTTCGACCTCTGGAAGATCGAAAGCCTGAACATTGCCGGCAGTTGAACCTTGAGACGAACAGGCGCTCTTAAAGTCACCTCTACATGCTTAAAAAGATGCCTGTCCAGACGCCATCAGGCGCAACGAAAGTGCCTGGGTAGTTATATAATTTTTCATCTGTGTACAAGGCGAAACGCATGCCGGCCGGCCCTCTCAGCTGACCTTCAGCGGTGTGCACGGGCAAAAAATTGAACAGTTTTTATACAACCCTACGAAAGGTTAGCCAAAACAGATTCGCTGCGAGAATTTTTTTTGCTTCTTGCGCAACGTCAGTTTACTTACTACAAGTAATGGGTAGTATGTACGCCGGCTATAAGCTCAATCTGAGAAGTAGCCATTTAACAGAAAGTCCTTGAAGGGGAACACGATGAACAACGTTCTGAAATTCTCTGCTCTGGCTCTGGCCGCAGTTCTGGCTACCGGTTGCAGCAGCGTCTCCAAAGAAACCGAAGCTCGTCTGACTGCAACTGAAGACGCAGCAGCTCGCTCCCAGGCTCGTGCAGACGAAGCCTACCGTAAAGCTGATGAAGCTCTGGCTGCTGCTCAAAAAGCACAACAGACTGCTGACGAAGCTAACGAGCGCGCTCTGCGCATGCTTGAAAAAGCTAGCCGCAAGTAATAGTCCCTCGGGGTTGTTACCAAGCCGATCCATTTTTGGATCGGCTTTTTATTGCCTGGAGTTCCCCATGAACCCGGCCAATAAAAAACCCGCCGCGGCGCGAGGCCGTGGCGGGTTCAGAAGGACGCAGGCTTACTGCTGCAGATCGATCGGCGCACTGGAAACCATGGGCGCCGCGCCAGGCACGCCGATTTCGGTGGGCAAGCCGTCTTCCGCCGCCACTACATCACGCACCTGATCCCAGTTCACCCGCAGGTTATTGGCCAGGTCTTCACGCTTGAGCAGGGCGTTGATCACAGCGGTGTGCTTGTCGACCACCGACGGCGTACCGTCATCGTTCAAGGGCGTGTGCGCCTCCAGGTACACCTTGCCGCCACTGCTGCCGAACTTGTAGGCATCGTTGATGATGCGCACCGATGTGCCCACCGGCACCATGCCGGCCATCTCCAGCACGTTGTTGTTGAACATACGGAAGCAGCCATGGCTGGTACGCGTGCCGATACCGAACTTCATGTTGGAGCCGTGGATCAGGTAACCCGGCGTGCCCAGGGTGAATTTGAACGGACCCAACGGGTTGTCCGGCCCGGCGGGCACCACGTTGGGCAGCGGGTCGCCATTGGCGGCATGCTCGGCCTTGATCGAGGCCGGCGGCGTCCAGGTCGGGTTCGGCGTCTTGGCGATGATACTGGTGTGGGCAATCGGCGAGCCCCATCCTTCACGACCGATCCCCAGCGGGAACGTGTACACCACGTCCTGCCCCTTGGGGTAGTAATAAAGCCGGTATTCCGCGAGGTTGATCACAATACCCTCGCGCGGCCCCGGCGGCAGGATGAAGCGCGTCGGCAGCACAATCTCCGTACCCGCGCCCGGCAACCAGGCATCCACGCCAGGGTTGGCGGCAACCATCTCCGAATAGCCCAGGTCATAGGTGGTGCCCAGGTCGGCAAAGGTGTCTTCGTACTTGGCCTTGATCACTTGGACCTGGCCGACGATGTCTTCGCCCGGAGGTGGCAAGGGCAACTGCAGGGCCGCCGCCGGGCCGGCCGCACACAGGGCAGCAAGAGACAGGCAGCAGGTAACGACGGAAAGGCGCGAGAACATCCGAAAAATCCTTCGCAGAACGACGGGTAGGTTAAAGGCGAATCGCTAGCTTACAACTTATAGCTCCACGCCTGCAGCTGCTTCTAAAGCTCAAACCGCAGTTCCGGCCAGATCGGCGGGGTGCCGCGCTTTTGGGATTCAAGGATAGCCCGGCACAGGGGGCATAGGCGCTGATCCTGGAAGATCGAACGATCCACCAGCGACCAGCGTGGCTGGGCCGGCAATAAAGTGCCGCACAGCGTACGGTCGATGGAGCCGCCCAGTTCCAATTGACGCGTCACCAGATGCACCCGCACTTCCTGGCAGGCGAACAGATCCAGCTGCTCGTCCGGCTCGATCAGTTGGTAATTAAACAGGGACCAGGCAGGACGCGACATCGAGGGCTCCAAATCAGGGGGGCGCCACCTTAGCCGAAAGCCTGCCGGTAGAAAAGCGTCATAACAGCGGTTTGAGCGATGGCCAGACATTTTCCAGCAACTTGTCCTGGGCACCCACCGCCGGGTGCAGGCCATCGGCCTGCATCAGCTCGGGATGACCGCCAACCCCCTCCAGGAAAAACGGCACCAGCGGCACCTTTTTTTGCTGCGCCACATCGCCGAAGACTTTGTTGAAAGCCTCGACGTAGCGCTTTCCATAATTGGGTGGAATCTGCATGCCCAGCAGGAGCACCTTCGCTCCGCTGTCCTGAGACTGCTGAATCATCGAAGCAAGATTTTGTTGCAATTGCGCAGGTGGCTGGCCGCGCAGGCCGTCATTGCCGCCCAACTCGATAACCACCACCTGCGGCTTATGCGCCGCAAGCGCCGCCGGCAGCCGCGCGAGGCCGCCGGCACTGGTGTCGCCGCTGATGGAAGCGTTGACGACTTTATCGTCGAAACCTTCCTTCTTGAGGCGTTGCTCCAGCAATGCCACCCACCCTTTGCGGGTATCCAGGCCGAAACCGGCACTGATACTATCGCCAACGATCAGGACTGTACCCGCCGCTGCGTTCTGCGCCATGCACATCAAGGCCAGGCCAGCACTCAAAAACCACATTCGCATCGGATTCTCCATGGGCGCAAGCATTCTCACCGCGCGGAACCTTAGCAAAGTGGTTCCCAGCGCGGAAGGTGAACTGACTATCCTGCACGAACTGAGCCTGGAACTGAACAAGGGCGACAGCCTGGCTATCGTCGGCAGTTCAGGTTCCGGCAAATCCACGCTCCTGGGCCTGCTGGCCGGCCTCGACCTGCCCAGCGGTGGCGAAGTCACCCTCGCCGGGCGTGCCTTAAGCAGCCTCGACGAAGACCAAAGGGCGCGCATCCGCGCCGAGCATGTGGGCTTCGTCTTCCAATCCTTTCAACTGCTCGACAGCCTCAACGCCCTCGAAAACGTCATGCTGCCGCTGGAACTGGACGGCCGTAAAGACGCCCGCGAACGCGCCAGGCACCTGCTGGAGCGCGTGGGCCTGGGCCAGCGCCTGACCCACTCGCCACGTCAGTTATCCGGTGGCGAGCAGCAACGCGTGGCGATTGCCCGCGCGTTCGCCGCCGAGCCGGACGTGCTGTTCGCCGATGAACCCACCGGCAACCTCGACAGCCACACCGGCGAGCGCATCAGCGACCTGCTGTTCGAACTCAATAAAGAGAGCGGCACGACCCTGGTGCTGGTCACCCACGACGAGCGCCTGGCCCATCGTTGCCGACGCCTGATCCGCCTTGAAGCCGGCCTGATGGTCGCGCCCCTGGAGCCTTGATGGCACGTTTGCCGCTGTTGCGTCTGTTAAGCCTTGCCATGCGCCAATTATTGCGCGATGCCCGTGCCGGTGAATTGCGCGTATTGTTCTTCGCCCTGCTGGTGGCCGTGGCGGCCAGCACCGCCATCGGTTACTTCGGCGCGCGCCTCAACGGCGCCATGCTGCTGCGTGCCACCGAGTTTCTCGGCGCCGACCTGGTTCTCGAAGGCAGCTCCCCGGCGCGACCCGAACAGGTCCGGTCCGGCACCGAACTGGGCCTGGATCATGCGCGCGTGGTGGAATTCTCCAGCGTGATTGCCACCGACAATGGCATCCAGCTGTCCAGCATCAAGGCCGTCAACGAACAGTACCCGCTGCGCGGTGCGCTCAAAAGCGCAGCCGCGCCCTTTGCCGAAGAAACGCCGGGCGGCGGTCCGAAACCCGGTGAAGCCTGGGTGGAGGCGCGCCTGTTGACGGCGCTTGACCTCAACGTCGGCGACAGCATCGATGTGGGTATGAAAACCCTGCGCCTGGCGCGCGTGCTCACTTATGAGCCGGACCGCGCCGGTAATTTCTACAGCCTCACGCCCAGGGTGATGATCAACCTCGCCGACCTGGAGGCCACCGGCGTGGTACAGCCTGGCAGCCGTGTCAGCTACCGCGAACTGTGGCGCGGACCGCAGGGCAGCACCGCGCTGCAAACCTATCGCGACCTGATCAAACCCGGCCTTGCCGCCAACCAGCGACTGCAGGACTCACGGGACGGTAATCAACAGATCGGCGGAGCCCTGGGCAAGGCCGAGCGTTACCTGAACATGGCCAGCCTGGTGGCCGTGCTGTTGGCGGGGGTGGCGGTCGCCCTGTCGGCCAACCGCTTCGCCACGCGCCGTTTTGACGCGAGTGCGCTGTTGCGCTGCCTGGGGTTGTCACGCCGCGAGGCCATGCTGCTGTTCAGTCTGCAACTGAGCGTACTGGGCCTGCTGGCCAGTCTCACCGGGGCCCTGCTCGGCTGGCTGGCGCAGTTTGGCCTGTTCTATTTCCTACATGATCTGTTGCCGGCGGATGTGCCACCGGGCGGTCTGTTACCGGCCGTAGCGGGGATCGGCACCGGCCTGGTCGCCCTTGCCGGCTTTGCCTTGCCACCCTTGGCTGCACTCGGTCGCGTACCGCCGCTGCGGGTGTTGCGCCGCGACCTGCTGCCGATCCCGTCCAGCACCTGGGTGGTCTACGGCGCCGCATTATTCGCCCTGGGCCTGATCATGTGGCGTCTGAGCCTCGACCTGGTGCTGACCTTCGCCCTGCTCGGCGGTGGCGTGGTGGCCGCTTTGGTGCTGGGCGGCCTGCTTCTGCTGCTGTTGCAAAGCCTGCGTCGACTGCTGGCCGGTGCAACCCTGCCCTGGCGCCTGGGCCTCGGCCAACTGCTGCGCCACCCCTTGGCTGCGGCTGGCCAGGCGTTGGCGTTCGGCCTGATCCTGCTGTCCATGGGCTTGATCGCTCTGTTGCGCGGCGAACTGCTCGACACCTGGCAGAACCAGTTGCCCAAGGACGCGCCCAATTATTTCGCCCTGAACATCCTGCCGGCCGACAAGGAGGCTTTCGGCGCACGCCTGCTCGAAGTCCAGGCGCAATCGGCTCCCCTGTACCCGGTAGTGCCCGGACGGCTGATCAGCATCAATGGTGAACCGGTGCAGGAAATCGTCAGCAAGGACTCCAGCGGTGATCGCGCCGTGCAGCGCGATCTCAGCCTGACCTGGGCCGCCGACCTGCCACCGGGCAATGCCCTGACGGAAGGCACATGGTGGCCGCCGCAACCTTCAGACGATATTCCCGGCGTTTCGGTCGAGGCCAAGGTAGCGCAAAGCCTCAAACTCAAGCTCGGCGACCATCTGATCTTCACGATAGGCGGGGAAAATCGCGAGGCGCGGGTCACCAGCCTACGCACCATCAACTGGGACAACTTCCAGCCCAACTTCTTCATGATTTTCCAACCCGGCACCTTGAAGAACCTGCCCACCACGTACCTGACCAGTTTTTACCTGGCACCGGGTCATGATCAGCAGATCGTGGACCTGTCCCGCGCGTTTCCAGCCGTGACCATCCTGCAGGTGGAGGCGCTGCTGGAGCAGTTGCGCAGCATCCTTGCCCAGGTGACCCTGGCCGTGGAATACGTGCTGTTGTTCGTATTGGCCGCAGGCATGGCGGTGCTGTTTTCCGGCCTGCAAGCGACACTGGATGAACGCATCCGCCAGGGCGCGCTGTTGCGGGCGCTGGGTGCCGAGCGCACATTGCTGGTGACGGCCAGGCGCATCGAGTTCGGCCTGCTGGGTGCCGTCAGCGGGTTGCTGGCGGCGCTGGGCACCGAGCTGGTGACCTGGGTGTTGTACCGCTATGCGTTCGACCTGGCCTGGCACCCTCACCCGTGGCTATTGCTGCTGCCGGTGATAGGTGCTGTGTTGATCGGAGGGGCCGGCGTATTCGGCACGCGCCGTGCGCTCAATGCCAGCCCGCTTACTGTGCTGCGCGAAGGTTGATTCGCCACAGGCCCGCCCCGTTCAAGGGCGGCGGGCCTGCAGCGTTCACTTTTGATACTCAATAGCGGTAATCCACCAGCACACCTCGCCGGTTGGCGTCTGCACAATCGCCTCGTCGTCCACTTCCTTGCGCAGCAGTGCGCGGGCCATCGGCGAATCGATGGAGATGTAATCCATACGGTCGTAAATCTCGTCATAGCCGACGATGCGAAACCGTTTGGTTTCTCCCTGCTCGTTTTCAATGTCGACCCACGCGCCAAAGAACACCTTGCCTTCCTGCTCAGGGGAGTACTCCACCACACGCATGTCTTCCAGGCGTTTGCGCAGGTAACGCACCCGGCGGTCGATCTCGCGCAGCAGTTTCTTGTTGTACTGGTAATCGGCGTTCTCGCTGCGGTCTCCCAGCGAGGCCGCCCAGGTGACTTTACGCGTGGTGTCCGGGCGCTTTTCGCGCCACAGGTAATCCAGCTCTTTCTTCAGCGCCTCATGACCTTCTTTGGTAATCAGCTTGGTACTCAAACGCTTGCATCCTCGGCAATGTCCATGAACGCCGATGCTCCAGAGTCTCGGCCCTTGGTGTCGACTGACTGAGGTGGATGATAAATGAACCGCGCAAAGTAGCCAGCGTCGCCAAGCCTCAACCCGCCAGCCCCTGATCCATCTCCTGCAGCGCTCTTTGCAGATTTTGACGCAAAATCGATAGGTGGGATTTAGTCAGGTTCAGCGCCTCAGCCTTCTGCTCCATGGTATGCGCCTGCGCCTGCTGCTGCGTCTCGAGCAGCTCCAACTCCCGCCTCTTCTCATCCATTTGCTGCTGCTCCTGCTGCAACCGCGCCTGCCAGCGCTCGAGCTCCGCCTCCCGCTCGACGACAGCGAGCTTTTGCTGGGTCAAATCCTGGGCCACCCGCGCCAGGTTTGTCAGCGTACTGTCCACTTGCGCCAAGGTATGGCGCTCCATGGGAACGGAGGGAGCCGCCTGGGGCACCGCGTCGGGCGCCTCCAGCAGCTGCGGGCTGCAAAGCTCGGCCTGCGCCTCAACGGCCGTCGGCGGGCCATCCGGCGCCGCAGCGCCCGCCTCAACCGGATCCTGCACAACCGGTTGCCGCGCACGATCCGGCGGGCTCGCGACCCTGGGCGGCGAGACCATCTGCGATGAAAAACGAATGGATGGAACAATCAGCGACGCGCTTTCAATCGCCGCCAGCGCAGGGGCCGATATCCCCAGGGTAATCACTTTCATCACCAGCGCTTTCTTGATGATCACCGAGTGATGATCTTCAGGCCTGGCAGGCGGCAACTTACAACCTTTGAGGTCGACAAAATGGTAGGGCACCTGGGGTTCGGTCCCCTCCTCCAGCTTATTGTTCGATGCAGCGGCCAGCATCAGGATCTGCTTGAACGCTTGCATCGCGATTTGCAGGTGCTCCCTGGACTCGATGCGATCCAGAAAATACCGTTCGGTCTTTTTGTGCAACGCCGCGATGTAGACCCTGGAGCTGCCGGGCTCGACTTCTTCGTCCAGGCTGTAGACAAGAAAATTGGAAGCGATCTGAGTCACCGCAAACCCACAGAGCAAGGCACCGTTGACCGGAGCATCCTGGCCGTTACGTTCAAGAACAAGAGTACGTAGAAGCATCATAGTAATCAGGCCTGATTTCAAAGGACGAAGGTTTATATAAACATCTGACACATGGATATCTAAATACACATCAATTGTTTCAGCGAAGCCCCAAGAAGGAACGTAGGACTTGTCTTATTAGTTCTGAGCACCGTTCCCAAAACCAGATAATCACCGTAACCTTTTTTCGCCTTGCCCCCTCACTCTCCGCCACACTTATTCGACAATAAAAATGATTGAAATAAGCAAGCTCAATAAAACCCTAGGCAACAGAAAGATAATTAATGACTTGTCATTCAGTTCCATTCAAAAGGAATGCCTGGGTTTATTCGGAGATGACGACAGCGCCAAGACCATGCTATTGAAATTGATAGCAGGGGCGATCCCACCGTGCAGCGGACATATTAAAATCGACACGCTGGATACACGTACCCATTCCATCAAGGCTAGAAAGCTAATCGGCTATCAAGTCGAACAAGGGCTGAGCCACCCCACCATAACCGTTAATAAAGTGCTTCATTACATGGCCGCCATTCGCGGCTTCAGCGGCAATGAAAAACGCTGGCGGGTAGCCGAAGCCGTTGCGCGCCTGGAATTGCTGGCGGTGCTGAATACGCCGCTCGACGCATTGCCCATAGACCTGAAACGCAAAGTCGCAATTGCGCAGGCCATCCTGCATACCCCCACCTTGTTGCTGCTCGATCAACCCACGCAAGGGCTGGCCCCCGACCAGATATACGCGTTCAAAGAGACCGTGCAGGCGTTGACGCAAGAGATGACGGTCATCATCGCGTCGCGCAATGCCGAGCACCTGAGTGAACTGTGCACGCGCGCGCTCATCATTACCGATGGGCAACTGGTGGCTGACGCCCCTTTGCTCGACCTGCAGCGCAACTCCCGGCACTGCCAGGCGGTGACGCTCAGCGCCGACACACCACTGGATTTATTGTCCCTGGCCGTATTGCCCGGTGTCGCCGGCATCGAAGAACACCGTCATGCTCCCGGTACAGTGACCGTACTGGCCATGCCTGGGCACGCGATCTACCCGCATATCAATACGCTGATCGCCAACCGTCGCTGGAAAATAAACACATGGCGCCTGGAACCCGGCCGCCTGAGCGATCCACGGCAAAACCCGAGCCAGTTGGGGTCCCTGTGAAGTTGATCCCGGTGATTTTCAAACGACAGTTGGGCTGCTACCTCTCGACACCCGCCACCTATTTGAGTGTCGCCCTGTTTCTAGCACTGTCCATGGCCGGAGGCGTCCACATCAACCAGTGGCCCGGACAGGAGATTGTCGATCTGGGGGCATTCGTTCAGTTACATCCGTGGTTGCACTTATTGCTGATACCCGCCTTGGCCACGCAACTATGGTCGGACGAGTCCAACGCCGGCTTTATCGAACTTCTACCCACACTTCCCATCACCACGGCCGAACTTTCCATCGGCAAATTCCTCGCAGCCTGGTGCGTGGCAGGCATGGCCTTGAGCCTTATGTTCCCGGTGGTTATCGCCATCAACTACCTCGGCAACGCAGACAACGGTATTATCGCCTCGCAACTGACCGCAAGCTGGCTGCTGGCAGGCAGTTATCTTTCGATCGGCGGTTTTATTTGCACGTTAACACGTCACCGCATAGTTATTTTCGTACTCACACTGGGCTTATTACTGATTGCCAGTGGGCTTTCTTATGTCGTAGATGCGTTGGAACATCAATTGCCTATTCAAGTGCTGGAAAGTTTGAGTGCGCTTAGCCCATTTTCAAGATTCGCGCTGATCGACAATGGTCAGTATCTGCTCCATGACAGCCTGTATTTCATCAGCGTGATTTTCGCCTTCCTGACTGCTACCACAGTCACTCTCAATTCGAAGTACCGCTGAGAAGGAAGCTCAACATGGGATCCCTGCTGCGCACCGGCATGACACTGATTGTCATCGCACTGACGTTCCTGGCGTTCAACCTGGTCTGGCTTGAAAAACTTCCCAATCCCCAGTGGGACTTTTCCCAACAGGGCATTCATTCCCCACCTGCCCCGATAAAACGCTGGTTGAATACGTTGGAACATCCAGTGGACCTGTACTACTTCAACGCGCACAACGCCCCAAATCGAACTCAGGCGCTGAACCGACACGGCAAGCGCATTGAACAGCGGCTCAAAGACTATGAAAAACGGGCCAAGGGTATGATCAATCTGCACGTGATTGATCCACTGCCTTTTTCGGAAGATGCCTATAAGGCCAGTCTGTACGGCCTGAGCGAAGACATGGGTTTTCTCGGCCTGATCGGTACGCGCGCGGGAGTGGGCGTACAGCGTATCGAATCATTGCGCCTCGACCACGAACCGTTGCTTGACTACGAAATCAGCCACCTGATCTATAAGTTGCAGCATCCAGAACGCCCCAGCGTGGGGCTGCTGTCCGGGATACCGCTGGGCGAACCCGCGGGTCGATTGATGGGTGAGCTGCGGCGTCATCTCACGTTTATCGACCTGCAACCGACCGGCCAACGCGTGCCCGAACAGCTCAAGGCACTGATGGTCGTGCAGCCAAGCCTGCTGCCGGAACGCGCCTTGTATGAGATCGAACAGTTTGTGTTGAAAGGCGGGAAATTGCTGATGTTCATCGACCCGTTGAGCGAACAGCGTACGCAAGCAGCACCCGATAATCCCAAGGTCGGTGAGTTGCTGGCTGCCTGGGGCCTGCACATGCCCGAAAGAAAGGTGCTGATCGACAGTCTTTACGGGTCCACGCCGGCACCTGGGCTCATGAAGCCCGGCATACCTGCGCTGGCGCGACTCAACGTGCCACGCCAGGCCATGAACAAAAACGACGTCAGCACCTGGCGATTGAACACCGTTGCGGTTTCCAGCAGCGGCGTCCTCTCGCCGCTCAACGGCAGCGCTGCAACCTTCACGCCGTTATTGCAAGGCTCCTGGCAGGCCGTGTTGCCGGAGGTTGCGCTCTTGGAGCCCATCACCCCGATGGCTTCATCAACGGACAGAGTGGCCTCCCCTGTGATCGCCGCCCGCATCGAAGGGCCGGCGTATTCGATTTTTCCCGATGGCCTCAAGGGCCAGCCGCCGGGTGTGCAGAAAGCCGCGCAGATACAGGTCGTGGTGGTCGCCGACACTGATCTGCTGATGGACCAGGACGCCGGCGCGGCGCCAACTGACAACGCACTGTTTATCTTGAACACGTTGGATAACCTGTCCGCCCTGGAGCCGCTTGCAAGCCTGCGTCCACGTGCGCCCCCATCGGCGAACCTGCTCGGCAAGATGCGCGAAGACGCCGAACACGCCTATCGCGCCAAAGCGATTGAACGGGAGCGCCGCCTGCAGGAAACGGAACAGCAATGGCGGCGACTGAACCCGGCGACGCTCACGCTTGGCTCCCAGGCCGTGGACACCAGCACCCAACTGCAAGCCCTCAACAAGGAACGGCTGCGCCTGCCGATAGAGCTGCACGCCTTGAGAGCCGACGCCTATGCGCAGGTGCGCCACCTGGAGCGAACGATCAAGCTGGTAGTGATACTCGCTGTGCCCTTGATGCTGTGCCTGGTGGCCTGGCTGCTCCACGGCGTGGAGCGTCGCCGTCGCGTGGCGTTTGACAACCAGGTCCGCTGAGGGCTCAGCGCCGTGCGATCAGACCCTGCCGGGCAATGCGAGTCAGTTGGCGGATCACTTCTTCGGCGTCGTCGGCGTTGGGCGCCTGGATGACTGCAAGGTCGAAGCTGTCACTGGCAAACCGAGCCAGCGAGTCGCCATCTTCGACAAACTGGATCAGGAACGCAGACGGGCGCCCGCTGCGACGCGGCCAGCCATCCAGATAACGCAGGAGCGTCGGCTGGTGCTTGCCGCCCAGGAGAATTTTCGGATTACGTTGAGTGAGGTCCGCGGTGATCGGGGCCAGGCGTATAAGGGGGCGTAGTGCATTCATCGTGTCGTGTCTCTGCCTCAAAAGTCTGCGGGCAGGTGAGAGGCAACACCGAACCAGCGCTTTAGCGGTATTTCGAAGGTACCTCACGAGGGAGAACACACTTCTGTCGGGCTGCATTGAGTCCCGGTGGCGCCCCGCAATTAGCTGTTTAAATCGGCGCATGAACGGCATCCTAGAGAAGCCGGAGGGGCAGTGTCAAGAATCCCGAGCAACGAAAAGGCCCACGCGAGCGTGGGCCTTTTCAGAGACTTGCAGGTAGGTCAGTGGGCGATGGCGCGGTCGGCGGAGAGCCTGCCGGCACCTTCCAGCAATACCGCCAGCGTGCCGCCCAGCAAGGCCAGTGCAAACTCATAACCGTTGTTGGCCATAAACAGGCCGTTATGAATATGCACAGAGAAGATCGCCACCAGCGTCAGGATGGTCAAGCCCAGCGCCGCCGGGCGCACCAGCAGGCCGATGATCAAGGCCAGGCCGGCGAAGAACTCGGTGCCACCCGAGAGCAATGCCATCAGGGTGCCCGGCGCCAGGCCGATGCTTTCCATCCACTGGGCGGTGCCTGCCAGGCCGTAGCCGCCAAACCAGCCAAAGAGTTTTTGCGAACCATGGGCGGCGAAAATGATGCCGACAACAATACGCAGGACAGTCAGGCCATAACCGGCGCGGGTGGACAACAGGCTTTTAATCAGTGGGCTCATGGTACGCATCCTTCGGGAAGTAGGGTTGGTTGGCCGCCATATTAATCAGTTTAGGCAATGATAAAAGCCGAAAAAGTGCGCCATTTATATCGATAAAATCGATTATTTGCGTGAGGCGACTTTCGTTGCGGTCGGCTCCAGGGACTCCCGCTCCCGATCAAACGCCAGGTAGTACTTATTGACGCTGTTGACATAGCTGACAGCCCCCATGCCGACCTGCTCCATGGCGATGCGCTCGACCTGGAAGAACCACTGGTTGGGGTTGAGCCCACGGCGCCTGGCCTCGGTGCGCATCCCTTGAACGCGCTCCGGCCCCATGTTGTAGGCCGCCAGCACAAATGCCATGCGCTCGCGCTCGTTAAGCTTGGGGCTGGCAAAGAATTTTCGGCGGATCATCGCCAGGTAACGCGCGCCGGCCTGCACGTTACCATCAAGGTTCTCGATATTATTGACGCCCACCCGCTGCGCCGCCGAAGGCGTGATTTGCATCAGCCCGGTAGGGCCGCCGCTGTTGCGCGCGCTGGGGTCCAGAGCGGACTCCTTGAACGCCAACGCCGCCAGGTTCAGCCAGTCCATGCCCTGCTCACCTGCATGCTTTTGCAGGATCGGGCGCAGTTTTTCCAGGCGCTGTCGGTCGACGCGGGCCAAAGGGTTGCGCACCTGGTAGAGACGCCGGTAAATGCGCTGAAACGCCACGTCCTGGTCAGCCGGCGTGCGATACGTCTTAAGGAATCGATCGATACTGGCCCGCAGCATTGACGCGTCCTGGCGCACAAACCAGTACTCGTCGCCGGACTCACTGATGGCCACCTGCTTGTCGAAACGCAACTTGGGCAGGATCTTCGACCAACGCTCGGCAATCGGTTTTTCGACAATGGTCAGGTGGAAGATCCCAGCCTGCACCATCTCCAGCACGTCTTCCACAGCGAGGGTCGGGTCAACCCACTCCACCTTGATAGGGGGCTGCTTATGCAGCGCCAGTTTCTGGTTGACCTGGCTGATGGCATCCGCCGCTGCGCTGCCGGTGGTCAATGCCAACGTCCGACCGGACAACTGCTCCAGCTTGGTAAAGCGCCGCTCACCCTTGACCCCCACCAGCCACAGCGGCACATCGCTGGCGATCGGGTCGCTGGGGCTGATCTTATGCGCCGCCTTTATATCCAGCAGCTCACCGGGCGCGACCAGGTCGCCTTCACCACGGGCCAGCGCGCCGAGCAACTGGTCCTTGGCCTTGGGAATGATTTTGAGGTTGATTGCCTGACCATCGCGGGCATGGCCATTGAGGTACTGCTCGAACGCGCGCAGGCGGTGATATTCCACGCCGATCGCCTGGCCCTGTACTTCGCCGGAGCTGTTGCGACTCTGGTTGACCAGCACGCGCAAAGTACGGCTTGAGCGGATCTCGGCCAGATCGCGGACTTTGCCGGGTTTAGTCACCTCCAGCGGGCCGTCCAGACGCGCGACCGCCGCCATGGGCAGCAGCAGCGCGAGGCATAACATCAACAATGCTGAGGGTCGGATCATCCGCTCTCCGGAAAGAATACTGCCCAGCGCACTCGGGAAAACGAGGGGCTGGGGGTCAGAAACAGAGCGCTTTCAGCGCAGGCTTCGCGTGCAACGCGAGCACGGATAAGGCACTTAGCCATCAACCATGTCGGTCGCAACGTTCAAAGACAGCTTTAAACCGTTGTAGTTCTTGGTTTTTCTTATAAATCTACAGCTCTGATATGCTTTCCGGCCGCAGGCGGAGATAGCACCATGCAACTCATTGATATCGGCGTCAACCTGACCAACGCCAGTTTCGACGATAAACACCAGGCGGTTCTCGACCGTGCCTATGCCGCCGGCGTGCAGCAATTGATCCTCACCGGCACCAGCGTCGACGGCAGCGAGCAAGCCCTGGAACTGTGCGTAAAACTCGATCCAGATGGCCAACGCCTGTTCAGCACGGCCGGCATACACCCTCACTCTGCCAGCGATTGGAATGGCGACAGCGCTCAGCGTCTACGCGGTCTGCTCAGCGAGCCGCGAGTGCGTGCGGTGGGTGAGTGCGGCTTGGATTTCAATCGGGATTTCTCCCCACGCCCGCAACAGGAAAAGGTCCTGGAGGCGCACCTGGCCCTGGCCGTCGAACTGAAATTGCCAGTGTTCCTGCACGAGCGTGACGCCAACCAGCGCCTGCTGGAGATCCTCAAGGACTACCGCGACCACCTTACCGCCGCCGTGGTGCATTGCTTCACCGGCGAACGGCAGGCGCTGTTCAGCTATCTCGATCTGGATTTGCACATTGGTATCACCGGCTGGATCTGCGATGAACGCCGTGGGACCCATTTGCATCCGCTTGTCAGAGAAATCCCCCGAGGCCGTCTGATGCTGGAGAGCGACGCGCCTTACCTGTTGCCACGCACGCTGCGACCCAAACCGAAAAACGGCCGCAACGAGCCCGCGTATCTAGGGGAAGTGCTGCGCGAAGTCGCCCTGCACCGCCAGGAAAGCGTGGAAGACCTGGCCCAACACAGCACCGCCAGCGCCCGTAGGTTTTTCGGGTTGCCTACGCTGGATTGATGCGGCGCATTGACCCATGTCAAAACCGGTTTCCTGAATAGCGGCACAATACTGGCACCTTGCCAATGCTGCTTTCGCTATCAGAGAAAACCTTCCATGGGTGCCTGGCTTAGCAATATCTCGTTGAAATACAAATTCTGGGCCGTCAACGCGGTCGCTTTTGTCACCACCCTGCTGCTGGTGCTATATGCCGTGCACCTCGAACAGCAGGCCCGTAGCGCGCAATCCTACGCGTCCGCGCAAGCCCAGGCGCAATTGCTCAGCGCCTGGCCGGCCGATAAGGCGGTGCCGAACGGTGAACTATGGTTGACGTTCCCGCGCGGCAAAGCCCCACAGCTGGCTGATCAGGATCTGTCAGCCCTGAACGACGCCAGCGGCTGGGTCGAGCTCAACCACCTGCCGTTGTTCGGTGAAAATGTTCTGATCGGCGCGCAAGTCGTGGCCCGCGCGGACGGCCAACAACTCGCCGCGCTCGCCTATGCGCCCAGCCTGAGCCAGGTGTTCAGCGAACGCTTCACCCATTACGCCGTGGCGGTATTGATCCTGATGCTGGCGATGCTCTGCGCCTCCCAGTTGTTGATCCGCTTCCTGCTCAGCCAGCTCAACACCCTCAAGGACGTCATGCTGCATGTGGAGAAAACCGGCGATCTCTCGGCCCGCGTGCCATTGGTGGGCAAGGATGAAGTCGGCCAGATGGCCAGCGCATTCAACGCCATGCAGGCCGGCTACCAACGCGTGGTCAACACCGTGGCGCGCACCGCCCGGCAGCTCGACGAGGGTGCCGCGCGCCTGGCCAGCAGCATGAACGACGTGCAGCACGGCATGCTCGGCCAGCAAAGCGAAACCGACCAGGCCGCCACTGCAATCAATGAAATGACCGCCACCGTGCACCATATCGCCCAGCATGCCGGCGCTACCCGCGACCTGTCTAAAACCGCCGACACCCTGGCGGGCAGCGGCCGCGAGGTAGTGACCCGTGTGCAACGCTCGATCGCCGGGCTGTCCACCGGTGTGCAGCAGACCGCCGAAATGATCCAGAAACTCGCCGAAGACAGTCAAAAAATCAACGGCGTGGTCAGCGTGATTCACAGCATTGCCGAACAGACCAACCTGCTGGCCCTCAACGCCGCCATCGAAGCCGCACGCGCCGGCGAAATGGGCCGCGGTTTCGCCGTGGTCGCCGACGAAGTGCGCAATCTGGCTAAACGCGTGCAAAGCTCTACCGACGAAATCACCCGCATGGTCTCGGCCCTGCAAGCCGGCACCCGCGACGCGGTGGACTTTATGCAGGAAAGCTCATTCAAGGCCGACGACTGCGTGCAACAGGCCCAGGACGCCGGTGCCGCCCTCGCCGACATCACCGACGCCGTGGCGCAGATGCGCGAGAGCAACACCCAGATCGCCGTCGCGGCCGAACAGCAAAGTCATGTCGCCGAAGAGATGAACCGCGCCGTGGTGAGCATCCGCGATGTGACCGAAAACACCGTGCAACAGACCGTGGACTCCGCCACCACCAGCAATGACCTGGCCACCCTCGCTGGGGAGTTGAGCAAGGCGATTGGGCAACTGAAGCTGTAGGAGTATTCAAGCTGTAATCCTCTACCTACAACAACACCACAATTTGCCCGCATTTTTGGCGAAATATCCTTGCTCTTCCGGCGAATAACGCCGACTTCCTTGCTCTGACAATCCCTCCAAAGTCTCTCGCCTGATCACACAGTGCGAGGGATTGCAGATGGTTCTTCCGATAAAGGCCCCGGTCGACGGGGCCGCCTCATGATGGGCGCGACCAGCGAAGCCATTGGCTTTCTGGTACTCGCCGCCCTGGATGCAAAGACCCGCGACGTCGAGTCCGTGCTCAGGGATTTTCGCGGATGCCTCAATAGTTACGACGCCTGGGCCGAGAGTGTCCTCAGCTTTTCGGCGCTGAATATCGAGCAGGTGTTCAAGGCCGGGGACGAAGCGGAGCGGGTCGCGCCGATCAACCGCTCGCTGTTCCCCAGCAGCACCGTTGCAGCATGCCGGGCCGACGGCACCTTGACCCTGGTGCATCGGTTCCAGAGTTCACGGTTCGTACCCATCGGCAATACACCGGTGATCCTCCAGCGCGTCGATGCAGACGGCACGCTGCTGGGCGAGCCGATTCATAAAACCATCGGGGCCAGCGGCATTCTTGAAGTCAAGGAATGCGAGCGTAACCAGCGCTACCGCATCCACTTCTACCCGAATGTATCCGCCGCGCATTTCAAGGCGCTGTACGCCTCTTATCAGGCGGTCATCACGCCGCTGGAGGCGTGGCTGCGCAGCGAATGGTCCGACACCTTCGAACCGCTGTGGCAGGGCTACTCCGAGGCGAACTTCCTTAAGCGCTACCTCTCGCTCCACGCCGCCTACGCGCGCGGATTTGGCGAAGCGCTGTACTCGCTGTGGGACAACCTCAAGCAACTGTTCCAGTGGCTGTCGGACCCGGTGGCCCATGCCGAGCAATGGCTGCGGTATCTGTCCCAGGCCGAGTTTGACCAGTTGCTGGCGC
>NZ_JAAMRE010000044.1 GCF_013522705.1 Pseudomonas lurida | reverse complement strand
ACAGAGGCACCGCCTCACTTAAAGTCCGGATGTATGGCTGCAACCTTATCCCGTCTGTGTTTTCACGAATTGAGTGCTTGGCATACTGGGGGCGTCCATGTATGAGCGGGCTTGCCCCGCGCTGGGCTGCGAAGCGGCCCCAAACCCAGGCAACTCGGTGTGTCAGCTAAACCACATCGCCTGAGATAGGGCCGCTTCGCAGCCCAGCGCGGGGCAAGCCCGCTCACCACAGAAAACCTGCTCACCACAACAAGCCCGCTATCACAAAGTTATTTGTCAGACTTTAAGAATATCTATGCCGCCGATGGCGGCCTCACAGCCGACCAGGATGCTACCAATGTGCTCATATCCACACATAACGCAGCGCGGCATAACCTTTACTGGAAAACTCGCTGAGCAGACTGCCTTCGGATTTTAGTCGGATGCCGTAGCCCGCATTGAAGAAACCGTTGATCTGCCACTTGAGCGCGTCGGCCAGCGGGTAATGATCACGGCTTTCCAGAAAGCGCGGCAGGTCCGGGCTTTGCTCGATAATCCTCTGTGCCGATCGATGATCGTGTCCCGGCTGACGCTTCGGTTCCAGTCAAAACGACCGCGCAATCCTCCCCAGCGTCTCCATCGCTTTTTCCGACGCTTCTGTCCAGGGGCTGCCGTAATTCAAGCGGATGCAATTCCTGAAGCGCTGGGTTGCGGAGAAGATCGGCCCCGGCGCGATGCTGATGCCTTGGGCCAATGCCATCTGGAACAGTTTTAACGAGTCGATCTGTTCCGGCAGTTCCAGCCACAGGAAGTAACCACCGGCCGGTTGGCTGACGCGGGTTTGTGCCGGGAAGTAGCGGCCGATGGCAGCGAGCATGGCGCTTTGCTGTTCCTCCAGGGCATAGCGCAATTTGCGCAGGTGCCGGTCGTAGCCGCCGTGTTGCAGGTAGTCGGCTATCGCCGCCTGCGCCGGCATCGATGGGCACAGTGAGGTCATCAGCTTCAAACGCTCGACTTTCTGCGCATAGCGCCCGGCGGCAACCCATCCCACCCGATACCCCGGCGCGAGGCTCTTGGCGAAGGAGCCGCAGTGCATCACCAGGCCTTCGGTGTCGAAAGCCTTGGCCGGCTTGGGCGCGTGCTGGCCGTAGTACAACTCGGCGTACACATCGTCTTCGATCAACGGCACCTGGTGGCTGCGCAGCAGTTCCACCAGCGCTTGTTTTTTGGTTTCGGGCAGGGTGGCGCCCATGGGGTTCTGGAAACTGGTCATGCTCCAGCACGCCTTGATCGGGTAGCGCGCAAGGCTTTGCGCCAGGGCATTGAGATCAATGCCGTCGCGCGGGTGCACCGGGATCTCCACCGCCTTGAGCTTCAAACGCTCCAGCACCTGCAGGCAGGCATAGAACGCCGGTGCTTCGATGGCCACCAGGTCGCCCGGCTCGGTCACGGCCTGCAGGCACAGGTTCAGCGCTTCGAGGGCGCCGTTGGTGATCAGCAGTTCTTCCATGGGCAGCATCAGGCCGCCGACCATATAGCGCAGGGCAATCTGCCGACGCAATTGCGGGTTGCCCGGCGACATGTCGGTAACCACCAGGCGCGGGTCCATCTCCCGGCTGGCGCTGGCCAGGGAGCGGGCCAGGCGCGGTAACGGGAACAGCATCGGGCTGGGAAACGCCGAACCGAAGGGCACGGTGTTGGGGTCTTTGATCGAGTCGAGCACCGAGAACACCAGTTCGCTCACATCCACCTCGGTGGATTCATGCACCTGCTCGCTCACCACCGGCTCGGAAAACGGGCGCGGTGCGTGGGTATTGACGAAATACCCGGAACGCGGACGGGCGCGGATCAGTCCACGGCGTTCCAGCAGGTAATAAGCCTGGAACACCGTAGAGGGACTGACGCCGTACGTCTGGCTGGCATAACGCACCGACGGCACGCGCTGGCCAGGCCCCAGGACACCGGAGCGGATCAGTTCGGCGATGTCGTCGGCGAATTTTTCGTAGCGTTTCATGGGGGCCTTAAACTTTTGTTTTTTATATGAGTGCAGATCCCACATTGGATCATCATCATTTTTCGATACCGCGCGCTCAGCGGTTGAGCGGCGCCACGAAGCGGCTTTCAGCCGCGCTGTAGACCCACGGCTCATCCACATCCGTCACCTTGAAGCGCAGCGTCTGCGAACTGCTCGCCGGCTTGTCCGCCAGCAGTGTGACCGACACCGGCACATCGACGATCTCCCCCGGCGCCAGGCTCAGTTCGGTCTTTCCTTGCAGTTGGAAACCGTCGGCTTCCACCAGCTCCACCCGGTATTGCTGGCGCTGCTGGGTCTTGTTGATGACCTTGAGACTGTAGATGTTTTCAATCAGGCCCTGGCTGTTTTCGCGGAACAGGCCACGGTCCTTGGTCACGTCCAGCGACACCATCGGCCGTTGCATCAGGGCCACCACCAGCGCGGCGATCATCACCAGCAGCACGGCACTGTAGCCGATCAGGCGAGGGCGTAGCAGGTGTGTCTTGCCGCCCTGCAGTTGATGTTCGCTGGTGTACCGCACCAGGCCGCGCGCATAGCCCATCTTGTCCATGATCGAATCGCAGGCGTCGACGCAGGCCGCGCAGCCGATGCATTCCATTTGCAGGCCGTCGCGGATGTCGATGCCGGTGGGGCACACCTGAACGCACAGCTGGCAGTCGATGCAATCGCCCAGGCCGAGGTCGGCCGGCCTGGCCTCGCGTTTACGCGGGCCGCGCTGCTCGCCACGCGCGGCGTCGTAAGAGATGGTGAGGGTGTCTTTATCGAACATCACACTCTGGAAACGCGCGTAGGGGCACATGTGCATGCACACCGCTTCACGCAGCCAGCCGGCGTTGAGGTAGGTCGCGGCGGTAAAGAACAGTACCCAGAACAGGCTGACGCCGCCCATCTGCCAGGTCAGCAGTTCCGTCGCCAGCGGGCGGATGGGGGTGAAATAACCGACAAAGGTCAGACCGGTCAGCACACTGATGCCCAGCCACAACGTGTGCTTGGCCGAGCGCCGCGCCAGTTTGTTCAGGCTCCAGGGCGCCGCTTGCAGCTTGATGCGCTGGTTGCGCTCGCCCTCGGTGACTTTTTCGCACCACATGAACAGCCAGGTGAACGAGCTTTGCGGGCAGGTGTAGCCGCACCAGACGCGCCCGGCGAAGACCGTAATGGCAAACAGGCCGAAGGCACAGATGATCAACAGCGCCGATAAGAGGATGAAGTCCTGGGGCCAGAACGTCGCACCGAAAATGTGGAACTTGCTTTGCGCCAGGTCCCATAGCACGGCTTGCCGGCCGCCCCAGTTCAGCCACACGGTGCCGAAGAAGGCCACGAACAGGAACCCGGCACCGAGCACGCGCAAGGTGCGGAACAGCCCGGTGAAGCTGCGGGTATGGATCAGGGTGTCGCTGGATTTGGCCTTGACCTTCTTTGGGTGCACAGGCTCAAACATTTCCACGGTAGGGATTCGTTCGCTCATGGTCGTTCGCTCATCAGCCTCCATCAGGCCAATGGACTATGCGCGGCAAGCTGTTTGCAGAACAGACTCAGCTGGAACGATAAAAAGCGGATCAGATGCACTGCAGGCGCAGGCTTGCGACAGTGTGCTGCACCCCAGGGCTATCAGGGTGCAGTCGGTTGCACTGCGCGTTGATACAGATCAATCAAATCGCCGATCCCGATTCAGTGACCTTTTTGTGCTGGCGCCCATCGATTGCGCCGGCCACCGTAAGAGCGTCGGCCTCCTGTTCGGTGATGTAGACGCGCTCGGCACCTACATCCACATACGACATGGCGCGGGGCATGTCGGTGCTTACCGTTACTTCTGCGGCCGGCAGGCTGTATTCGCGACCTTCGTCATTGACCTTGAAAAAACACGTCTGGTTATCGATACGGACAGGCATGGCGTTCTCCTTTCATAGACAGTCAGCCGTTAGGGCGTCGGCACGTGCCCGACGTTCCCGGCAACTGACTGGCGGTCGCCGCTGTCCATCCTTTACCCATAATTAGAAAGGAAAAGTGTATGGACGCTTGGTGGCATGAAGTGTGGGTGACCCTGCAGGCTGAGTTCGCCGATATCGGCGATGCGCGGCAAGTGACCCAGATCACCGTGCGCTTGCTGATCGCCGCACTCCTGGGCGGCATTCTGGGGTTTGAGCGCGAACACAAGGGCAAGGCTGCCGGGGTGCGCACCCATATGCTGGTGGCGTTGGGCGCGGCACTGTTTGTGCTGGTGCCGCAGATGTCCGGCAACCAGGCCGATGCCATGAGTCGGGTCGTGCAAGGGGTGATTGCCGGGATCGGATTCCTGGGCGCCGGTACCATTCTCAAAGGCAAGGAGGACGAGGCAGGCCAGCAAGTCAAGGGCCTGACCACCGCGGCCGGGCTGTGGATGACCGCCGCCATCGGCGTGGCGGCGGGCATGGGGCGCGAAGCGACAGCGGTGTTGAGTACGTTGCTGGCGCTGGCGGTATTCAGCGTGGTGCCGATGATCGTCAAGCGCTTCGAGAAGGACTGACAACCACGCCAGGATGGGGGGCAGGTGGCTCCTGCATGGGCGGTGGAGGGTTTTCAGGCGGTTCCTGCTCGGGGATCGGCTCCGGTTCAGTAGGCGGCAGGGTCGGGTTATCGATATTCGGGTCGGGCGTTTCAGCCGGGATCGGGATCGTCATCGGTGTGGCCTCCTTTGTGCTTTGCTCTACCGGTGGACATCCGCACGGGTGATTTGATTCCCGCCCAATGGCGGCACATCCACCTGAACTTTTAATGCAGGCGCAGGCTCGGACCTAATGCGCCAACGCTCAGGGAGAGTGCTGGCGTATTGGATTCGGATCTAGCAAAGAGCGTCCACTGGGCGTAAGGGGAAGATGCTCGATGACTGCTGAAACACAGGTTCCAGACACTGCCGTATTGCCGCTGTCCCAGGCTTTGTTATTGCCCAGGATCGCGATCGAAAGCACCAGCCCCGTGATTGACGGTGGCGAGTTCGCGGTCAAGGCCGTGGTCGGCCAGCGCATTCACGTGACCAGCAAAGTCTTTGCCGACGGTCATGACAAGCTGGCCGTGCTGATCCGTTGGCGCCCGCTGCGTGACGAGAGCTGGCATAGCGTGGTGATGACCGACGTCGGTAACAATGGCTGGGAAGGCGCGTTCACGGTGGCCCAACAGGGGCCCCATGAATACTGCATCGAAGCCTGGATCGATACCTACGCCAGCTTTTGCTACGAGTTGCGCAAGAAGCACGAAGCCGGCGTGCCGGTGAGCCTGGAGCTGCAGGAAGGCCGCAGCCTGGTGCAGCAGGCCGCCGAGCGCAGCGACAACGAACTGCGCGATCGCCTGATGCTGCTGCACCATGAACTTTCCGGTTTGCTGGAAACCGAGCAAGTGGCGTTGTTTCTGCACGAAGACAGTGCACACCTGATGACCCAGGCCGACCACCGCGCTTACTTGAGCATCGGCACGGTCTACCCGATTGACGTCGAACGTGAACGTGCGCAATTTGCCAGCTGGTATGAGCTGTTTCCGCGCTCGATCACCGACGATCCAGCGCGTCACGGCACGTTCAATGACGTGCACTCGCGCCTGTCGATGATCCACGACATGGGCTTCGACGTGCTGTACTTCCCGCCGATCCACCCGATCGGGCGCAGCCACCGCAAAGGCAGGAACAACTCACTCACCGCCGGCCCGGACGATCCCGGCAGCCCTTACGCCATCGGCAGCGAGGAGGGCGGTCACGAGGCCATCCATCCGCAGTTGGGCAGCCGTGAAGACTTCCGCCGCCTGGTCAAGGCCGCCGCCGATCACGGCCTGGAAATCGCTCTGGACTTCGCCATCCAGTGCTCCCAGGACCACCCGTGGCTCAAGGAGCATCCAGGCTGGTTCAACTGGCGCCCAGACGGCACGATCAAATATGCCGAGAACCCGCCGAAGAAGTATCAGGACATCGTCAACGTCGACTTTTATGCCGCCGATGCGATTCCGGGCTTGTGGACCGAATTGCGCGATATCGTCGTGGGTTGGGTGGAAGAGGGCGTGAAGACCTTTCGCGTCGACAATCCCCATACCAAACCGCTGCCGTTCTGGCAGTGGCTGATCAGCGATGTGCGGTCCAAGTACCCCGACGTGATCTTCCTGGCGGAGGCGTTTACCACGCCGGCAATGATGGCGCGCCTGGGCAAGGTGGGTTACTCCCAGAGCTACACTTATTTCACCTGGCGCAACACCAAGGCGGAGTTGAGCGAATATTTCACTCAGCTCAATCAGTCGCCGTGGCGCGAGTGCTACCGGCCGAACTTTTTCGTCAACACGCCGGATATCAACCCCGCGTTCCTGCACCAGTCCGGGCGCCCGGGTTTTCTGATCCGTGCAGCGCTGGCGACCATGGGCTCCGGCCTGTGGGGCATGTATTCGGGCTTCGAACTGTGCGAAGCCGCGCCGGTGCCGGGCAAAGAGGAATACCTGGACTCGGAGAAATACGAGATCCGACCACGGGACTTCACCGCGCCCGGCAACATCATTGCCGAAATTGCCCAGCTCAATCGCATCCGTCGCCAGAACCCGGCGCTGCACACGCACTTGGGCTTGAAGATCTATAACGCGTGGAACGACAACATCCTGTACTTCGGCAAGCGCAGCGAGGACGGCAGTAACTTCATTCTGGTGGCGGTCAACCTGGACCCTTATAACGCCCAGGAAGCCCATTTCGAACTGCCATTGTGGGAGATGGGCCTGCCGGATGATGCCCAGACCCAAGGCGAAGACTTGATGAACGGCCATCGTTGGACCTGGTATGGCAAGACTCAGTGGACGCGCCTGGAACCGCAGATGCCGTTCGGGATCTGGCGCATCACCACCTGATGTGGGAAGGGGCAAGCCCCTTCCATATTGAGCCTGCAAGATTTATCGAGTGTTTCAGGAGTTTCCAATGGCGAAGAAACCCAAGGCTGCCACCTTTATCAAAGACCCGCTCTGGTACAAGGACGCGGTGATCTATCAGGTGCACGTAAAATCTTTTTTCGATTCCAACAATGACGGGATCGGCGATTTTCCAGGCTTGATCGCCAAACTCGACTACATCGCCGATCTGGGCGTGAACACCATTTGGTTGCTGCCGTTTTATCCATCGCCGCGCCGCGACGATGGCTACGACATTGCCGACTACCGAGGCGTGCACAGTGACTACGGCACCATGGCCGACGCCAAGCGCTTTATCGCCGAAGCGCACAAACGCGGCCTGCGGGTGATCACCGAATTGGTGATCAACCACACCTCCGATCAGCACCCCTGGTTCCAGCGGGCGCGCAAGGCCAAGCCCGGTTCGGCCGCACGGGACTTCTACGTGTGGTCCGATGACGACCAGAAATACGACGGCACCCGCATCATCTTCCTCGATACCGAAAAGTCCAACTGGACCTGGGACCCGGTCGCCGGCCAATACTTCTGGCACCGCTTCTATTCCCACCAGCCCGACCTCAACTTCGACAATCCGCACGTGATGAAAGCGGTGCTTGAAGTGATGCGCTATTGGCTGGACATGGGCATCGACGGCCTGCGCCTGGACGCCATTCCATACCTGATCGAGCGCGATGGCACCAATAACGAGAACCTTGAAGAAACCCACGGGGTGCTCAAGCAGATCCGCGCCGAGATCGATGCCAATTACCCCGACCGCATGCTGCTGGCCGAAGCCAACCAGTGGCCGGAAGACACCCAGCTGTATTTCGGCGACAAAAAGGGCGACGACGGCGACGAATGCCACATGGCCTTCCACTTCCCGTTGATGCCGCGCATGTACATGGCGCTGGCCCAGGAAGATCGTTTCCCTATCACCGATATTTTGCGCCAGACCCCGGAAATTCCCGCCAATTGCCAGTGGGCGATCTTCCTGCGTAACCACGATGAACTGACCCTTGAAATGGTGACGGACAAGGAGCGCGACTACCTGTGGAACTACTATGCCGCCGACCGTCGCGCGCGGATCAACCTGGGCATTCGTCGACGCCTGGCGCCCTTGCTGGAGCGTGACCGCCGCCGGGTCGAATTGCTTAACAGCCTGCTGCTGTCGATGCCGGGCACGCCCACCCTGTATTACGGCGATGAAATCGGCATGGGCGACAACATCTATCTGGGCGACCGCGATGGTGTACGCACGCCGATGCAATGGTCCATCGACCGTAACGGCGGCTTCTCCCGCGCCGACCCGGCCAGCCTGGTGTTGCCGCCGATCATGGACCCGCTCTACGGTTATCTGTCGGTCAACGTCGAAACCCAGACCCAGGACCCGCACTCCCTTCTGAACTGGACCCGGCGCATGCTGGCGGTACGCAAGCAGTCCAAGGCGTTCGGTCGCGGCAGCCTCAAAATGCTCTCGCCGGCCAACCGCCGCATCCTGGCCTACACCCGCGAATACACCGGCGCCGATGGCCGCACGGAGATCATCCTGTGCGTGGCCAACGTGTCGCGCAGCGCCCAGGCGGCCGAGCTGGACCTGTCGGCATTTGCCGGCATGGTCCCGGTAGAGATGCTCGGCGGCAACGCGTTCCCGCCCATCGGCCAGCTGAATTTCCTGCTGACCCTGGCGCCCTACGGGTTTTATTGGTTCGTGCTCGCCGCGGAAAACCAGATGCCCAGTTGGCATGTGGAACCGGCGCAGAGCATGCCCGACTTCACCACATTGGTATTGAAAAAACGCATGGAAGAACTGCTCGAAGAACCTTGCCGCACCACCCTGGAACAGACCTCATTGCCGGCCTGGCTGCCCAAGCGGCGCTGGTTTGCCGGTAAGGACACGGCGATCGACAGCGTACGCATTGCCTACGGCGTGCGATTTGGCGATGCCGAGCATCCGGTGTTGCTGAGCGAGCTGGAAGTCAGTGCCGGCGGCCAGGTCAGCCGTTATCAATTGCCGCTGGGCTTCCTCGGTGAAGACCAATTCACCAGCGCTTTGCCGCAGCAACTGGCCATGGCCCGGGTACGTCGAGCCCGCCAAGTGGGGCTGGTGACCGACGCGTTCAGCCTTGAGCATTTTGTTCGCGCGGTGATCCAGGGCCTGCAAGCCGGCACGCGGCTGGCCTGCAATGACGGCGAGTTGCGGTTCGACGCGACGCAACACCTGGGCGCGCTGCAATTGAACGATGAGTCGCCGGTGCGCTACTTGTCTGCCGAGCAGTCCAACAGTTCGGTGGTGATAGGCGAGAGCCTGGTGCTCAAGTTAATCCGCAAAGTCAGCGCCGGGGTGCACCCGGAGCTTGAGATGAGCGCGTACCTGACCGAAGCCGGTTACGCGAATATTTCGCCGTTGATGGGCGCCATGGTGCGTCACGACAGTGACGGCCAGGACAACCTGCTGATGATCGCCCAGGGCTATCTAAGCAACCAGGGCGACGCCTGGACATGGACCCAGAACAATCTGGAACGCGCGATCCGTGACGAACTGGCCGAGGCCCTTTCCGAGCAGGAGCAGCACTACAACGCCCTGGGCGAACTGGCGGATTTTGCCGCACTGCTCGGCCAGCGCCTGGGCGAAATGCATCAAGTGCTCGGCGCCACTACCACCCATAAAGACTTCAAGCCCGAAGTCACCAGCGTCAAGGACACCCAGGCCTGGGCCAAGGATGTCGGGGCGCAGATCAGTCGCGCGTTGCAACTGCTCGAACTGCATCAAAACCAATTGAACCCTGCCGATCAGGCACTGGTCAGTGAATTGCTGGCGCAGAAAAAAGCCATCGCCACGCACGTGAACAGCCTGGCGAAGGCCACCTTGGGCGGCTTGCGCATTCGCGTCCATGGCGATCTGCACCTCGGCCAGGTACTGGTGGTGAAGGGCGATGCCTATTTGATCGACTTCGAAGGCGAACCGGCGCGACCGCTGCATGAGCGACGGGGCAAGCACAGCCCGTACAAAGATGTCAGCGGTGTGCTGCGCTCCTTCGATTACGCGGCGGCGATGGCTTTGAATCTGCAAGGCGTCGACCATTCGGCCCAGGCCGATCAGGCACGCCAGCGTGTGACCGAGCGCTATGTGAAGGAGGCGCGTCAGGCATTTATCCAGGCTTATCAGCAGGCTACGTCTACACTGGCGCATGACTGGCAGGATGCCAACGGCCAGGACGCCGCGCTGACTTTGTTCAGCCTGGAGAAGGCCGCGTATGAAGTGGCCTACGAAGCGGAAAACCGCCCGACCTGGTTGCCCGTGCCTCTGCAAGGGCTGCACAGCCTGTTGAGCGGGCTTATACCTATATCGAAAACTGCACGCGGTGGGGAGACGTCATGAGCTATACACATAAAGAACCGCTGCAGCCAAAGTTGACTGCAATGCCGGCGTCCAAGGACGTCGAAGCGCTGGTGCGCGCCGAGCACCACGACCCGTTTTCGATTCTCGGGCCCCATGACGATGAGCAGGGTGGCCAATTTATCCGTGCATTCCTGCCGGAGGCATTGAGTGTGCAGGTGCTGAGCCGCGACGGTGGCGAAACGCTCGGCAGCCTTGACGCGACTCAGGTGCCTGGGCTGTTTGTCGGGCACTTCTCTACTCGTCAGCCGTACTTATTGAAAATTCAGTGGGCCGGCGGCGAGCAGATCACCGAAGACCCCTACAGCTTCAGCCAATTGCTGCTGGGCGAAATGGACCTGTATCTGTTTGCCCAGGGCAATCACCGCGACCTGGGCAACTGCCTGGGTGCACAGGTCACCAGCGTCGACGGCGTGCAGGGCGTGCGCTTTGCCGTGTGGGCACCGAATGCCCGGCGTGTGTCGGTGGTGGGTGACTTCAATATCTGGGACGGACGCCGTCATCCGATGCGCCTGCGTCATCCTTCCGGCGTGTGGGAGATCTTCATCCCACGCCTGCAGCCGGGTGCCGCCTACAAATACGAGATTCTCGGTGCCCACGGTATTTTGCCCCTCAAGGCCGACCCCGTGGCGCTGGCGACCCAACTGCCGCCGGACACCGCCTCGAAAGTTGCCGCGCCGCTGCAAGTGGACTGGCAGGACCACGACTGGATGCAGGCGCGTGCCGACAAGCAAAAGTCCAGCGCGCCCTTGTCGATCTATGAATTGCACGTCGGCTCCTGGCAGTGCGAATTGGACGAGGCCGGTGAAGTGGCCCGGCAGTACGGCTGGCGGGAACTGTCGGAGCGTTTGATTCCCTATGTTCAGCAACTGGGCTTCACCCATATCGAGCTGATGCCGATCATGGAACACCCGTTTGGCGGGTCCTGGGGCTATCAAGCCCTGTCGCAGTTCGCGCCCAGCGCGCGCTTCGGCTCGCCGGAAGATTTCGCTTACTTCGTCGATGCCTGCCACCGGGCTGATATCGGTGTGATCCTTGATTGGGTGCCGGCGCATTTTCCGACCGACACCCACGGCCTGGCGCAATTTGACGGCACCGCGCTGTACGAATACGCCAACCCGCTCGAAGGCTTCCACCAGGATTGGGACACGCTGATCTACAACCTGGGCCGCACCGAAGTGCACGGCTTTATGCTGGCGTCGGCGCTGCACTGGCTCAAACACTTCCACGTCGATGGTCTGCGCGTGGATGCGGTGGCATCGATGCTGTATCGCGACTATTCGCGCAAAGCCGGCGAGTGGGTGCCCAACCGGCATGGCGGGCGCGAGAACCTGGAGGCCATCGACTTCCTGCGCCACTTGAACGACGTGGTTGCGCTGGAGGCGCCGGGAGCCCTGGTGATCGCCGAGGAGTCCACGGCCTGGCCTGGCGTCAGCCAGCCGACCCAGCAAGGCGGCCTGGGCTTCAATTACAAATGGAACATGGGCTGGATGCACGACTCGCTGCACTACATCCAGCAGGACCCGGTATACCGTGCCCATCATCACAACGAGCTGAGTTTCGGTCTGGTGTATGCCTGGTCCGAGCGTTTCATCCTGCCGATCTCCCATGACGAAGTGGTCCATGGCAAGCATTCGCTGATCGACAAGATGCCCGGCGACCGCTGGCAGAAATTTGCCAATCTGCGCGCCTACCTGGCGTTCATGTGGATGCATCCGGGTAAGAAGTTGCTGTTCATGGGCTGCGAATTCGGCCAGTGGCGCGAGTGGAACCATGACCAGCAACTGGACTGGTACCTGCTGCAATACCAGGAACATCAGGGTGTGCAAAAGCTGGTGGGCGACTTGAATCGCCTGTACCGCCAGGAGCCGGCCCTGCACGAGCAGGACGACGCGCCGCAAGGTTTCCAGTGGCTGATCGGCGACGATGCGATCAACAGCGTCTACGCCTGGCTGCGCTGGAGCAAGGACGGCAAACCGGTGTTGGTGGTGGCCAACTTCACGCCGGTGCCTCGCGAGCACTATGCCGTGGGCGTGCCGTTTGCCGGGCGCTGGAGCGAGGTGATCAACAGTGACGCGGATATGTACGCCGGTTCCAATTTCGGCAATGGTGGCGAAGTGTTCACCGTCGACGAGCCGCGCCATGGTCAGCCCGTTTCGCTGTCGTTGAATCTGCCGCCACTGGGGGTGCTGATTCTGCGGCCCGAGCCGAGTTAAAGGCTCTGCGGTGCGGGATTCTGTTGTCCGCGTTGCTGGCAGGGTGCCACAATGGCGCCTTTGTCGCGGCAACGGAATCAGGCGTATTTCATGAATGGCCTTGGACACGGGCAGGATCAGGATGAGCGCATCGAGCAGCAAGTGCGGGCCGACCGCCTGCACCAGCTGTTCCGGCAGTCATTCGCGGCGATATTCGGCAGCTATCTGGCGGCGGCGATGCTGTGCTGGTTGTGCTGGGACCGCCTGGATCAACCCATCATGCTGGTCTGGCTGGCGGCCCTGGGCGTTTCATCGCTGTTGCGCATCCTGATGTTCATGGAGTGGTTTCGCTGCCCCAACAGCGAGCGCCTGCCGGCGCGCTGGGAACGGCGCTATTGGATCACGCTGGTGCTTTCTGCGGGGATCTGGGGCGGCGGTGCGTTTGCGCTGATACCCACCGATGACCGCCTGTCCCAGGTGCTGGTCATGCTGTTCACCGTGGGCATGTCGGTGGCTGCGGTGTCCTGTTATTCGGCGTATCGCTACATGACGGTGGTCTCCATCAGCCTCGTGCTGATGCCCTGCACGGTGTGGCTGTTGCTGCAGCCGTCGTCGATGCAGGTCGGCGTCGCGATTGCGGTGCTGGTGTTCTCCACTTTTGTATTCAGCGCCACCCGCAAGCTGTCCGACGCCTTGGAGAAGGCTTTCCGCCTGACGCGGCAGATGGAACGTGCCCATAGCATATCCACTCGTGCCGCACAGACCGACGAACTGACCGGGCTGATGAATCGCCGGGCGTTTTTCGAGCGTGCCCAGGCGTTGTACGCACAGTGTCGACATCACCAGCAGCCGCTGTGCGCGCTGATGCTCGACATGGACCATTTCAAACAGATCAACGACACCTACGGCCACCAGGCCGGCGACCAGGTGCTGCGCCAGATCGGCGCAGTGATCAGCACCTCGTTCCGGCAGGCCGACGTGTACGGGCGTCTGGGCGGCGAGGAATTTGCGGTGCTGCTGCCCAACACTTCGCTGGAGACGGCGCGCGCTATCGCCGAGCAGTTGATTGCGTCCATCGCCGGCATGGCCGCCGAGCCGGTCAAGGGCCTGTCGGCCAGCCTCGGTGTGGCGTCCACCCACCCTGGGCAGCAGGACCTGCACGGGCTGATGAATACCGCAGATAAAGCGCTGTACCGCGCCAAGGCTTTGGGCCGCAACCAGGTCGCGGTGGCGGAGTAGGGCGCTCAATCCCTGAGCATGGCCTTGATCAGCACGCGAGAGACCTGATCGGCCGAGTAGGGCTTGGGCAGGAACTCAAATCCCTCATAGCCGTTTTCCGCCAGTTCTTCGCTGTAGCCCGAGGTGAGCACCACCGGCAGATCGGCGCGGCGTTGGCGCAACACCTTGGCCATGGCTACGCCGGTCATGCCGGGCATCACCACATCCGAGAAAATCGCATCGAATGCGTTCGCGTCCTGGCCGGCCAGGGTCAACGCCTGTTCGGCATCGGTGGCCCACGTTGTCTGGTAGCCCAGGTCCTGCAGGATCTGGCTGGCGAAGCGTCCGACCTCAAGATTGTCTTCCACGATCAACACACGGCAGTGCGCGGTGTCATGGGCCGGTGCCGGTTCGTCAGTCCGGCCGGGGTGGACCGACGCCTGAGCTTCGACCTGCGGCAGGTACAGGGTGAACACCGAGCCCTGGCCCAGGGTGCTGGCCACGTCGATATTGCCTCCCGACTGTTTGGCGAAACCGAACACTTGGGAGAGCCCCAGCCCTGTGCCTTTGCCGACAGCCTTGGTGGTGAAAAACGGCTCGAAGATACGCTCGATGGTGTCGCTGGCAATGCCGGGGCCGGTGTCGGCCAGTGCGATAGCGATATGCGCCTGGCGCGAGCCGGCATCGCCACGGATGCGCGGCAGCGGGCGTTGGCCGGTGACGCGCAGGGTCAGCGTGCCCTGGCCGTCCATGGCGTCCCGCGCATTGAGGGCGATATTGATCAATGCGGTTTCGAACTGGCTCGGGTCGATCCGTGCAAAACAGGGCTGCGTCGGCAGCTCGACGCGCACTTGAATACGTGCACCGGTGACGCTCTCGAGCATCTCGCCGATATTCTGCACACGCTGGCCGACGTCGAAGACTTCCGGGTTCAGCGGCTGGCGCCTTGCGAAAGCGAGCAACTGGCTGGTCAACTTGCTGGCGCGTTCGACGGTATCGGAGACCGCGCCCATGTAGCGCTGGCGGCGCTCTTCGGACAAGCCCGGTTGGCGCAGAAAGTCCATCGAGGAGCGAATGATGGTCAGCAGGTTGTTGAAGTCGTGGGCCACGCCGCCGGTCAACTGGCCGATGGCCTCCAGCTTTTGCGACTGGCGAAGTGCCGCTTCGGCCTGGGCCAACGCCAGGGTGCGCTCTTCGACACGCTGTTCCAGGGTGGTATTGAGTTCGGCATAGGCGGCCAGGCCGGCGCGCACATCGGCGTCGGCGCGCACGCGCTCGATATGCGCCCAGGAGCGCTCGGTGACTTCGCGCAGCACGGCCAGGTCGTACTGCGACCACGGCCGCGCCGTTTTGTCGTGAACGGCCATCAGCGCGCTCAGGCGACCGTTGCGGATCAGCGGCATGCAGATGGTGGCGGTCAAACCCAGTGCCTGGAATTGCGCGGCTTCATGGGGCGGCAGTTCGCGCAGATTGTTGTGGATCACCAGCGGCTCACCGGCGCGCAGGCACTTGACCGCGCGTTCGCCGAACGCCGCGAGGCTGTAACGGCCGACAATGCTCGGCGAACCGGGGGCGGTCCAATTGTCGCGGATGGTAAAGCCGTCTTCATCGTCGTCCATGTCGGCGTAGGCGCAGTTGCTCACCTGCAAATGTTCAGCCACCAGGCGGGTGGTGGTGGTCATGATCGCCTGGGCGTCGTTGGCGTTGGTTACCGCGCTGCCGATGGCGTCCAGCAGCGCCAGGCGACGCGCGAGGAACACCGTGGCGGTGGTTTCGGTCACGGTGTCGAGCATGCCGACCACCTTGCCCTGAGGGTCGCGTATCGGGCTGTAGCAGAACGTGAAGTACGCCTGTTCCGGCGCCGGGCCGCGCTCGATCATCAGCGGGAAGTTTTCGATGTAGGTCGCATGGCCTTCGAAGGCCGCGCTGGCGATATGACTGACCTCGTCCCAGACCTCGCTCCAGATTTCACTGAACGGGCGGCCGAGGGCATAGGGCTTGTTGCCCAGGATCGGAATGAAGGCGTCATTGTAGAGCGTGATCAGTTGCGGCCCCCAGACGATCGCCTGGGGAAAGCTCGACGCGAAACACAGCGCCACGGTGGTCTTCAAAACATCCGGCCACTGCTCCAACGGCCCCAGGGGCGTACTTGCCCAATCATGCTGACGAACCTGTTCAGCCATGTCGCTGCTGCTTTGCAGCCAATTCATCATTGGGGTAACACCTTGTTTGCCACGCTCGTTAGTTACTTGGATAGGCCAGGCAGCCAAGCTACAGACCCGAATGGCCGCCGCCAGTTCAGCGGATTATCCACGAGATGGCATTTTGATGCTCTGTTGGTTTTAAAAGGCGAGGGTTGCCGACCGCCCTCTATTGTTGTGTGCCGAACAGCGCCGTCCAATAGATGCCTGCATCGCTCTTCGGGTCCATGGCGTACGCGGCGCCCAGCTCGCGAAATTGCGGGTTCATCAGATTGGCACAGTGGCCGGGGCTGGCAAGCCAGCCGTCTACCACCTTGCGCGGCGTGTCGAGGCCGGCGGCGATGTTTTCGCCGACCGTTTTGGCGGTATAGCCGGCCAGTTCGGCACGGTCGCCGGGGGTACGGCCATCGTGGTCCAGGTGATCGAAGAAATTACCGTTGGCCATATTGCGCGTATGGCTGTTGGCCGCGCCCGCCAGGTTGTCATTCCAGGTCAGCGCGGTGGTGGCTGTAAAGGCTTGCGTACCGCACTGGTGCGGCTGCGCGCGGGCGGCGTTGATCAGGCTGAGCACTTGCTTGCCCTCGGTCTGCCAGTCGCCTCGGCCGCTGGACAGCAATGGGCGGGCCAGCACGATGCGCCAGTCCTGGCCTGTGTTGCTCACGCCGATATCGACGTATTGCGGGTCCAGCACCACACGGCAGAAGCTCTCGCTCACCGCCTTCATGGCCGCTGCCGCGTCCTTGGGACCGGACAGGCTGATGGCCTGCACGTTCACCATCGGGTACGCGGCCCGGGCCAGCGCCTGCTGCAGATCGCCGGCGCTGTTGGCCGGCAGCACCAGGCGCGTGTCGCTGGTCAGCGGCGGCAATTCCTGAGAGCCCTGGTCGCCGCAGCGCTGCACCTGGCTGCGGTAGGCGTTGATCTGTTGTACCAACTGACTTTCTTCATTCGCCATCGCGCTGGCGCAGAACACCGTAGTGGCGGCCAGCGTCGTAAGACCCATCATCAATGACAGAACGCGCATGGACGTTACCCTTGAGCTTGAAAGTGCCCATGATGCGCGATGTAACCCGGTCTGGCGCAACGCCTTTTTTGTTTTTTTGCCTCAACGGGTGTTCAGCGGGGTATTCAAAGTGGCAATGCGGCAAACTGCCATCGCAGCGGCCAGGACGATCAGGCCCACCGCGACGCGGAAGGTGATGTGCAGGCCGTGGGTGACAGATGCAGGTGTGGCGTGGATGACGTCCGGGCTGGCCCAGGCGAATACCGCGCCCAAGGCTGACGTGCCGAGAATCAGGCCCAGGTTGCGTGACAGGTTGAGCAAGCCCGAGACCGTGCCACGGCGGGCGGCGTCCACGTTGCTCATGACGGCGGTGTTATTGGCGGCCTGGAACAGGCTGTAGCCGCAGGTCAGCATCACCAGCGCTCCCAGATAGGCCATCAGCCCCGACGCCAGGGACAACAGCAGCGCGCCGCCCAGCAGTGTGCTCAGCCCGATCAGTGTGACGCGCCGGCTGCCCAGGCGGTCGGTCAGGCGCCCGGCGGGTACGCCGGTGAGCGCGGCGACACCCGGTCCGACGGCCATCGCCAGGCCCATCCATTCAGGCGCGAGGCCCAGCCCACGGGATAAATAGAACGGACCGACCACAAAGGTGGCCATGATCACCGCCGACACCAGCGCGCTCATGGCCAGGCCGGCGCGTAATGACGCGGCTTTCAAGGGTGACCACAAGCTGCCGGGCGCGCGTGCGTGCGGCAGATCCACCGGCAGATAGTGCCAGGCCAGGGCGGCAGCCAATAGCCCCAGTGGCGTGCCCACCCCAAACAACGCGCGCCACCCCCACAGGCTGAGCAGCAGGCCGCCGACACTGGGACCCATCGCCGTACCGAGTGCCGACAGGGTGCCGAGCAGCCCCATGACTCGGCCCATATGCTCTTTGGGCACGGTATCGCCCACCAGGCCCATGGCCATCGCCATCATGCTTGCCGCGCCGAGGCCTTGCAGCACGCGCGCGGTAATCAAGCCGTTCAACGACGGGGCGACACTGCACACTGCGCTCGCCACCGCGAACAGCAGCAACCCGGCGATCAACACCCGGCGCCGCCCCAGGCGATCACCCAAATGACCCGCACTGACGATAACCGCCGTGATGCCCAGCAGGTACGCCAGCACCACCCATTGCACTGCCGGGAACGCTGCGTTGAAGGTCTGTGCCAGCGTCGGCAGGCCGACATTGGCGATGCTGGTGCCCAGCGAGGCCAGCAGCATGGCCAGGCCCAGGCTGACCAGAGCGCCGCGCGAAGAAGCGTGCATGGGGGGATTCCTTAATGATTGTGACTGTCGCAACTCTACGGCCTGACCTACCATGGCGGAAGACGCAGGGATTGCATTGAATACCTGCACAAAACGCCTGTTGGGGAGCGCTGATGCCCGATTTGAACCTGCTGATCACCCTGGATGTGCTGCTCGCCGAAGGCAGCGTCGAACGCGCGGCCAAGCGCCTGCGCTTGAGCCCTTCGGCCATGAGCCGTGCCTTGGCGCGCCTGCGGCACACCACGGGCGACCCGTTGCTGGTGCGCGCCGGTCGGGGCATGGTGCCGACCCCCCATGCGCTGGCGTTGCGCGAGCAGGTCGGCCGGCTGGTGCAGGACGCCCAGGCGGCCTTGCGTCCGGCACGGGCGGTGGACATGGCCCAGGTCGAGCGCACCTTTACGTTGCGCACCAGTGAGGAGTTCGTCGCGTGTTTCGGCGCCGCGTTGCTTGCCCGCATGGCCCTGGAGGCACCCCGTGTGCGCCTGCGCCTGCTGAATAAAACCGACAAGGACACCGCGCCGCTGCGCGACGCCCGTGTGGACCTGGACATCGGCGTGGTCGACGCCGACGCCGGCCCGGAGCTGTTGACCCAGGCGCTGTTCCGCGATCGCCTGGTCGGCGTGGTACGCAGCGGCCATCCCCTCAGTCGCGGCGCGGTCAGCCTGCAGCGCTACGCCGACGGCCAACACCTGTATGTCTCCCGCCGAGGCCAGGACCGCGGCCAGATCGACGATGCGCTGCAAGCCCTGGGCGTTACGCGGCAGATCCACACCATCGTCGCCGGATTCGCCACCGCCATCGCCCTGGCGCGCGACACCGACCTGATTGCCAGCGTCCCCGAACGCTACATCGCCCATCGCAGCGAGCTGTTCTGCTTTGACCTGCCGCTGAGCCTGCCCACCTTCAGCGTGGCCATGCTCTGGCACCCGCGGCTGGACGCGGACCCGACCCATCGCTGGCTGCGCGGCTGCCTGCGTGAGGTGTGCGGACCATGACCCCGGCGTAACAGGTACAATCGCCACTGCCTTGAAGCCCGACCCCCAGGAATGTGCATGTTCAGCCTCACCCGTTACACCACACCGTGCCCCGAACCCATCAACGGCCAGATCCTGCAGATGGTGGTGGACAACCTCACCGACATCAGCAGCGTCGCGCTGCCGCCCAGCAACCTGCTGTACAACATTTATCAGTACGCCATCGGCTACGAGGTGCACCTGTACCTGGAGGCGTTGAACGGTGAGAAGGGCATCACGGTCGAGTTGGTGGTGGCGACGGATGCCGAGGACCCGGAACAGGTGATCGGGTTTCTGTTGTGTCTACCGGTCAAGGATGACCCCGAGGCCTGCGGCATTCCCTTTATGGCCGTGCAGGCCGGGTCGCGGCGCCACGGGGTAGGGCGCGCCATGATGCAGGACGTGCTGGGGCGCTATCCCCATGCGGAACTGGCCTGCTCCGTGGAAAAGGTGCCGGCCTTCCAGGCCATGGGCTTTCAGGTACGCGGTGCGCGCGACACCCAGGTGCTGATGAACACGCGCCACTACGGCACCGACGGGTTGATGGGCGTGCTGGACGTGGCCGCGATTTACCGCTCGCTGGAAGTGCAACAGATTCACACCTACCTGCTGCAACGGCACGGCAAACGCGCCATGGTCGACGCGGAGCGCCAGCGCGACCGGCACCTGGATCAACTGGCGCGCAAGGTGCAGGTGTTCGTCACGGGCGCGGGCGATTGACCATGGCTGAAATGCTGGCCTGCAATTCCTGTTGCGCCTCTTCGCGGCTGATCTCGCCGTTGGCCGCTGCGTGGGACAACGCCTCGGCCGCCCCGAGCATTGCCCTCAAGCCGGCTTGAGACACCGTGCCGGAGGGGGCGAAGGGCGTCAGGACATCGCGGCACTTGTCGAGGAAGATCGCTTCGTACTTGCGCTTGAGGGTTTCCAGTTCCGGGGAGCTGCTCAACGCCGCGATCACGCCCGGGATCTCACGGCCCTGCAGTAACACGCAATCGACGTAGGACGAGGCAATCACACCTGCGCGGCCTTCCAGGGTGGCCTCGCTGGCGTCGAGTGCGTCGACGAAAGCCTGGTTCTGGCGCCCGTCGAAGTCTTCGTACAGCGCCGCCAACAACCCCGCGCGGGTGACGAAATGGTCATAGACCACCGGCTTGGTGACGCCGGCCAACTCTGCCACACGGCCCAGGGTGAGGGCATCGGTGCCTTCATCGCGCACCAGCTGCCAGGCCACCTCCAGTAATTGCTGCAGGCGATCTTCGCGGGACAGACGACGGCGGGGTGCAGGGGAATCGTGGCTTGACATGCTTATATACCAAAAGTAACTTACTGTTCGTAACTTAAGCCCAGAGCCTAAACCGAACCGGAGTGAATGTCATGCACGCACTGATCGTTGTTGCCCATCACGACCCGCAATCCCTGACTCACAGCATCGCCGCCCAGGTAGCCGATGGCCTGCGCCTATCGGGTCACACCGCTGAAATCGCCGACCTCGCCGCTGAGGGCTTCGACCCCCGTTACAGCGCCGCCGACCATCGGGTGCACCGCGAGCGCGCCACACCACCGGCCGATGTGCTGGCCGAACAAGCCCGCATCGACCGCGCCGATGCGTTGGTTCTGGTGTTTCCCATTTATTGGTGGTCGATGCCCGGCCTGCTCAAGGGTTGGATTGACCGCGTGTTCGTCAACGGTTGGGCCATCGACTACGGCCCGGACACCCCGGTCGTGAAAAAACTCGGGCATTTACAGGTGCACCTGCTGGCGCTTGGCGCGGCGGACTTCAGCGCGTTCGAACGGCATGGTTATGCCCAATCGATGCACACGCAGATTGACTACGGCATCTTTGATTACTGTGGCGCGAAGGTGCTCACATCCGAACTGCTACTGGACTCGGAAAGCGGCAGCGCAGAGGCCCATTTGAGCACCGCGAGAACCGTGGGCCAGGGCCTGTTCAAGGCCGAGACGGTCGCAGGTTGATTCACCGGTCGCGAAACAGGTCGTGGGCGTCCAGCAGGCGATAGGCAATCTCCGGACGTTTTTCCATGCCCCGGCGAATCGCCGCCGGAATGGCCTGCCGGGTTTTGCGGCACAGGCCGGGCAGGTCGTCGATGACAATCTGAATGCCGCGCATGCTCTTGACTTCGGTATGGCCCGGCGCGACATGCACGCGGATGCCCAGCAGTTCGTACATGCGTTGCTGCATGCGCTCCAGGTCCTGCAGGTTTTGCAGGTTTTCCAGACGTTCAAGCAGGCGTTTTTCTTCCTGGCGGGTGAGGCCGAGGATGCGTAAGTCGGCGTCGGGCGCTTGCAGCAATTGCTCGCGCTCGCATACGCAGGCGCCGGGTGGGCAGGGTTGGCGAATGTTCATGTTCAGTCCTCCCCATTCCGGCGCGCCGGGCTCAATAGGTCAGCGCGACACCCAGGCTGCTCAGGGCCTTCCAGTAGTCGGGATAGGTCTTGGCCACGCAGTCCGGGTCCTGGATGCGAATGCCCGTCACCTTCAACCCGGCCAGGGCAAAGCACATGGCGATGCGGTGATCGGCGTGGGTGTCGATCAGCGCCGAGCAGGCGGTGCCGGCTAACGCCGGGTCACTGGCCACCAGCAGGTCGTCGCCTTCGATGGTCGCCAGGCCCGGGCGGATTTCATTCAGGCCGTCGTGCAGCGCCTGTACCCGGTCACATTCCTTGACCCGCAGATTGGCCAATTCGGTAAAGCGCACCGGGGTGTTGTTGAACGCCGCCAGCACTGCCAGGGTCGGGATCGCGTCCTGCATCTGCGAGCCCACCACGGTGGCCTGCATATCAGGGAACTGGGCGATCAGCGCCTGCGCCTTGGCGTCCGGTTGGGTGAAAGCCTGGGCGGCCACGCCAATGTCGATGCGGCCAGCGGTCAGCGCTTCGGCGGCCCACAGGTAGGTGGCGGCGGAAGCGTCCGGTTCGATCAGGTAGTCATGGGCGGTATAGCCCGTTGGCGCGACGCGCCAGGTGGTGTCGTCGACAGCGTCGACCTGCGCACCGAAGGCGCGCATGCAATCCAGGGTCAGGTCCACATAGCCGCGGGCGCCGATGTCCTTGCCGGTCAGTGCCACTTCAATCGGCGCTTCACCGCAGGCGGCAAGCATCAGCAGGGCCGATACGTATTGGCTGGACAGCCCGCCGTCGATCTCGAAGCGCTTGGCCTGCACCTTGCCACGGCCATGCACGGTAACCGGTGGGCAACCCGTCGGGCTGTCGACCTGGATGCCGTTCCGGCCGAGGGTGGCCAGCAGCGGGCCGATCGGGCGCTTGCGCATGTAATCGTCGCCATCAAGCACCACGGTGCCCTGTACGGTGGCCACCGCGGCGGTGAGAAAGCGCATGGCGGTGCCGGCGTTGCCGAGAAACAGCGGTTGTGTCGGCAACTGCAGCTTGCCCTGGCCGGTGACCACGAACGTGGTGTCGTCCGGCTCGTCGATGGTCACGCCCATCTGGCGCAGGGCCACCGACATGTGGCGGGTGTCGTCGCTTTTCAGCGCGCCGCTCAAGCGGCTGGTGCCCTTGGCCAGGGCCGCCAGCAGCAGCGCGCGGTTGGTAATGGATTTGGAGCCGGGGGGCGCGACCTTGCCGATGAGCGGGGCGTTGGGTGGCGTAACGGTCACGGTTTTCTGCGAACTCAAGGTACAAGGCTCCTGATTCAAGGCAAGGTGGCACGGAGTGGCCGACGGGGCGGACCCGAATAATCGGGTATTGATGCCGTGCTGTCGAGGCTTAGCGCTGGCTCGACCAGTAATCATGCAGCGCCCGCGCCGCCGGTTCGATCTCGCTGGCGCGCTGCTGGTGGGCCGGGATATTCAGGTCGGCGGGTAATTCGAAGTTGTCCTGCTCGGCGCACCAGGAGATTTTTTCCAGGTTCGCCGCCTGTTCCGTCGGCAGGGGTGGCCAGTTACCGATGGCGGCGCCACGCAGGTACCCGAAGCACCATTCTTCGGCCAGGGTCACCGTCTGGGCCCGATGCTCGGTTTCGTCGAAGCGCGGCGTAAAGCCCCGGGCGTCGCCGGCCAGTTGGGCCGCCAGGGTGTTGAGGTGGCGCACGCACAGGTCCAGAAACTGCTGCGCTTGGTCGGCGCTTTCCCACTTGGGGTTCTGGCCGCCCCAGATCGCCGGGAACCACTCGTCGATGGCCACCGGCGCCGGGCCGGAGACCAGGGCGGTGAAGTAGCCGTCGAGTTCGGCCACGTTCAATACCGAATGGTCATCGCCGTACCTGAGCAGGGTGTCTTCGAGGGCTTCGAAATCGGCGGGGGCGAGGGGCTGGGCGTGCATGGGCATATCCTTCAAACGTCGAGCGCCGCGCACTGCGCGGCTTAAAGCGCGAAGGATGGCGCGTGCGCGAGGTTTTATCCAGCGTCTTTTCGATCCCGTCGACCAGTCCCGCATTTGGCCGATGCGCCGTCGCGCAGCCTTGTTATAGTCTGGGCCTTCTCACCCGCCAGTCAGGGATCATGGCCATGTCCGAATACCAAGCCTTCGTCGTCGAACTCCACGACAACGTTGCCCATGTGCAGATCAACCGCCCGGAAAAGATCAACGCGATGAACGCCGCGTTCTGGACCGAGATCATCGACATTTTCCAATGGATCGACGACACCGACGCCGTGCGCGCCGTGGTGCTCAGCGGCGCCGGCAAACATTTCTCCTCCGGCATCGACTTGATGATGCTGGCCTCGGTGGCCAATGACCTGGGCAAGGATGTGGGCCGCAACGCGCGCCTGCTGCGGCGCAAGATCCTTGAGCTGCAAGCCTCGTTCAACGCCGTGGACACCTGCCGCAAGCCGGTGCTGGCGGCGATCCAGGGCTATTGCATCGGCGGCGCCATCGACCTGATCAGCGCCTGCGACATGCGCTACGCCGCCGAGGACGCGCAGTTTTCCATCAAGGAAATCGATATCGGCATGGCTGCCGACGTCGGCACTTTGCAACGGCTGCCGCGCATTATCGGCGACGGCATGCTGCGCGAACTGGCCTATACCGGGCGCATGTTCGGCGCCGAAGAGGCGCGCAGTATCGGCCTGGTCAACCGTGTGTATGCCGATCACCAGAGCCTGTTGGCCGGCGTGCTGGAGATGGCCCGTGACATCGCGGCCAAGTCGCCGATCGCCGTGACCGGCACCAAGGCGATGATCAGCTACATGCGTGACCACACGATCAATGATGGCCTGGAATACGTTGCCACCTGGAACTCGGCTATGTTGCAATCCAACGACCTGCGTGTGGCCATCGCGGCTCACATGAGCAAGCAGACACCCGAATTCGTGGATTGATAAACATGACCCCAGGCTGGATTACCACAACGCTGCTGGACAACGACGCCCCCGGCGGCTGGGCCGTCGCCCGCAGCCGCGAGGGCTTTTTGCATGACGCCAATGGCCCGCTGTTCCCCCGGGAATGGCTCAAGCGCCAGGACTTGTCGGTGTTCGCCGAACACGGCATCGGCCACCTCGACGGCGAGCCGGTGTACCTGCTTGAGCTCAACTCGGCCGGCGAGGTGCCGGGTTGCAGTTGGCAGGGCTTGCGCGGCTTTATGCTGCAGGGCGATCACACGCTCTACAAGGTCCTGGGCTATGCCGCGCAGATCGGCACCTGGGCCCGCGAACATCGCTTTTGCGGCAGCTGCGGCCAAGCCATGGTGCAGGTGCCGCGCGAACGCGCGATGTATTGCCAGGCGTGCGACCTGCGCAGTTACCCGCGTATCTCGCCGAGCATGATTGTACTGGTGACCCGTGGCGACGAGATTTTGCTGGCGCGTTCGCCGCGTTTTGTGACCGGGGTCTACAGCACGTTGGCCGGATTTGCCGAGCCGGGCGAGTCGGCCGAAGACTGCCTGATCCGCGAGGTGCGCGAAGAGGTGCAGGTGGAAGTCAGGAATATCCAGTATGTGGGCAGCCAGTGCTGGCCGTTCCCGCATTCGATGATGCTGGGCTTTCATGCCGAATACGCCGGTGGCGATATTGTGCCCCAGGCCGACGAGATCGAAGACGCACAGTGGTTCAACATCCATGACCTGCCGCCGTTGCCGGCGTCACGCTCGATTGCGCGCTACCTGATCGATCTCTATGTGGCGCGCCGCTTAGGCCACGCTGAACCAGTGCTGCCAGGCTAGGCGCACGGTCAGGCCGAGGACCACGGTGATAAACACCGGACGAATGAATTTGGCGCCGCCGCTGATTGCGCTGCGAGCGCCAAAGAAGGCACCGCCCATCACCGAGATCCCCATCGCCAGCCCGACTATCCAGTCCACCGAACCGTTGAAGATAAACACCGACAGCGCTGCCGCGTTGCTGACGAAGTTCATGCTGCGGGCCACGCCGCTGGCCTTGACCAGGTCGATGGGGTGCAGCAGCAGGGTGCTGACGGTCCAGAACGCACCGGTCCCCGGGCCTGCTACACCATCGTAGAAACCCAGGCCGAAGCCTTGGGTGGCCTGCCATTTCTTCTTGATCGGTGCGTCGGCTTCCAGCGGTGCCTTGGGCGTGCCGCCGAACAGCAGGTACAGGCCGCAGGCGAATACGATCACCGGGAGCATTTTGTTCAGGGTCTCGGCCGGCAGGTAATGGGCGACCACCGCCCCGGCAAGCGCGCCGACCAGCGTACCGACGATGGCGTGCACCCACTGGCGCGGGTGGAACAGCTTGCGACGATAGAAGGTGAAGCTGGCGGTGGCCGAGCCGAACGTGGAACTGAGCTTGTTGGTGCCCAGCACCAGGTGTGGCGGCATGCCGGCGGTGAGCAGCGCCGGGGTGGTCAATAGCCCGCCGCCGCCGGCGATGGCGTCGATGAATCCGGCAATAAAGGCCACAACGGCAAGAATGGCGAGGGTGGTGAGGTCAACGCTGAGTTCGAAGGGCATGGGCAGGGCTTATGGTTGGCAGGGCGCTATGCGGAAGGTCGCCATCTTACCTGCCGAATGTATGCAGAACCAACTGTGGGAGGGGGCTTGCCCCCGATTGCGGTGTATCAGTGACAGATAAGCTGACTGACACATCGCCATCGGGGGCAAGTCCTCTCCCACCTGTTTGGCTATTTGTGGGTGCCCAGCCACTCCAGCGCGGTGCGCCAGATGCAAATCCCCAGAAAGTATGCCGACATCAGCGACCACAGGCCGAATGTCCACGGATTGGTGTTGGGATAATCCACTACCATCAAGAAGCTGCACAGCAACCAGATGGTGGTCACCGCGATATTGATCGGCATAAAGCGCTTGACCCGAAACGGGTGCAGAAACTTCATCGGCGTGACGGTCAGCAGGGCCAGGCCGATGACCGTCAGCAAGGTCACCCAGGCGTCCGGCTGGATGATGTACACGCACAGGGCCACCACATTCCAGGCGGCGGGGAAGCCGACGAAATAGTTGTCCTTGCTTTTCATATTGACGTTGCAGAAGCAGAACAATGACGACACCAGGATCACCGACACGGTAAACAGGTGAGTAAAGTCCGGCAGATCGATGTAGCGGTAGATAAACAGGGCGGGGATGAACACGTAGGTGAGGTAGTCGATCACCAGGTCCAGCACCGAACCGTCGAAGCTGGGCAGCACCGTGCTGACATTGAGGCGGCGCGCCAGGGAACCGTCGACGCCGTCCACCACCAGTGCCAGGCCGAGCCACAGCAGGCAGGCCTTGGGCGAGTTTTCCAGCAGGGCCAGGGTGGCGAGGAAGGCCAGGACCACACCGGTGGCGGTAAAGCCGTGGGCGCCCCAGGCTTTGATTCTGGCTACATGCAGGGTCGATATCACGGGCGGTTCTCCAAAGGTGGAACGGGGCAGCCGACAACGTGACGCCGTCGGGTCTGGCCGGGGAATGCAGGTATCGACCGGGTAGGGGGGGATAAGGTTCACCGCCCGGCGTATCGCTTAGGGTAGCAAGCGTAGGACTTTTCGGCATCAGTCCTGGCGAAACACCAGGGCTTTCAGACCACTTTGCGCATCGATATCGGGAAATTCGGGCGGGTTTTCCAGACGCTGTACGAAGCGCAGACCCGGCGCCTCGCGTGTCACGCCGTCGATCAGGAAATCTTCGCCGAGTGCCGGGTCGTTCATGCACGCCAGCACCGTGCCATGGGCGGCGAGCAAGTCCGGCAGGCGGCGCAGCACGCGTTGATAGTCCTTGGTCAGCAGGAAACTGCCCCTCTGGAACGACGGTGGGTCGATGATCACCAGGTCATAAGGGCCGCTGTTGATCACCTTGGCCCAGGATTTGAACAGATCGTGCCCAAGGAACGTGACCTTGCTCAGGTCATGGCCGTTAAGCCGATGGTTATCGCGGCCGCGGCTCAGGGCGCCGCGCGCCATGTCCAGGTTCACCACCTGCTCGGCGCCACCTTCGATGGCCGCCACGGAAAAGCCGCAGGTGTAGGCAAACAGGTTGAGTACCCGCCGGCCCCTGGCCTGTTCGCGCACCCAGTTGCGCCCGTAGCGCATATCGAGAAACAGACCGGTGTTCTGTTTTTTACCCAGGTCGATCAGGTAACGCAGGCCGCCCTCGGTAATGATCAGCTCGTCGATCGCTTGCCCCACCAGCCATTCGGTGGTGCTTTGTGGCAGGTAGCGGTGCTGCAGGGCGACGGTGTGCGCACCCGCGTGTGCCCAGTCGATGTCCAGCAGCATGCTTTTCAATGCCTCCAGATCTGCCGGTTCCGGCGCTTTGAACAGCGCCACCAGCACCACGCCTTGCAACCAGTCCACGGTCAATTGCTCCAGGCCCGGCCAGCAACGGCCTCGGCCGTGGAACAGACGCCGGGTTTCACTGGGCGGATCAGCCAGTGCGGTGAGCAGATGGGTGTGCAGAGTGGCAAGTGCGTCAGGGGTCATCGTTGAGCATCAGGTCATTGAGCGGGCGGCATTTTAACCACAAGCAGGGGATTGAGCGGTATGAACCGACGGGCACCTGTTTGAACCCAGGGGTTACAACGCGGCAATCAGGGCGGGCCCAAATGCGTCTTTCAGGAAGCTCGGTGCGATATACCGCTGGTAATGGGCCTCGGACAGCAGGAAAAACTCTCGGTCGATGGCATCGCGCAAGTCCGCCAGATGGCGCTCGCGAAACTCCGGCAGCAGCGCCAGGCCGTAGGCGTCCAGCCTGGAGATTACTCGTGCGCCACGCGCGATCAATTGATACGCCCAGCAATACGGCGACTGGTGCGGCATGAAACGGATCTGGCGGTCCTGCAACTGCTGGCGCAAGCGCTCGACGTCGAACACTTCGAGCTTGCTGGCCATCACCTGCACTAGCAACTGCTCCAGGCGTTGCCACACCGCCTGCTTTTCTTCGGCGGTGTAGCCGTTCCACTGGATCACTTCATGGTGATACCGCTTGCAGCCCCTGCAGACCAGGTCGCCGTATACGGTGGAGCACAGGCCGACGCAGGGGGTCTTGATGGTGTGATTGGGCATAAAAGATATCGGCAAGTAAACAACACGGCCCCCGAAGGGGCCGTCTCAATCAATCCCAGCTCAGCGCGCCGCCGGTCTGGTACTCGATCACGCGGGTTTCGAAGAAGTTTTTCTCTTTCTTCAAGTCCATAATCTCGCTCATCCACGGGAACGGGTTGGTCGTGCCTGGATACTCTTCTTTAAGGCCGATCTGCGACAGGCGACGGTTAGCGATGAACTTGAGGTAATCCTCCATCATCGCCGCGTTCATGCCGAGAACACCGCGCGGCATCGTGTCGCGCGCGTATTCGATCTCCAGCTGCGTCCCCTGCAGGATCATCTGGGTCGCTTCTTCCTTCATCTCGGCATCCCACAAATGCGGGTTTTCGATTTTGATCTGGTTGATCACGTCGATACCGAAGTTCAGGTGCATCGACTCATCGCGCAGGATGTACTGGAACTGTTCCGCCACGCCGGTCATTTTGTTGCGGCGGCCCATGGACAAAATCTGGGTGAAGCCGCAGTAGAAGAAGATGCCTTCCAGTACGCAGTAGTAGGCGACCAGGTTACGCAGCAGCTCCTTGTCGGTGTCGACGGTGCCGGTTTCGAACTTCGGATCGGAGATCGAGCGGGTGTACTTCAGGCCCCAGGCCGCTTTCTTCGCGACGGATGGAATCTCGTGGTACATGTTGAAGATCTCGCCTTCATCCATGGCCAACGATTCGATGCAGTACTGGTAGGCGTGGGTGTGGATCGCTTCTTCGAAGGCCTGGCGCAGGATGTACTGGCGGCACT
>NZ_JAAMRE010000043.1 GCF_013522705.1 Pseudomonas lurida | reverse complement strand
GTGTCGGGGGCGGCTGTTGGGGGGAAGTACGGGGCTGCATTTGCTCGCCGTGCTTGCGATGTGGTGTTGGGGGTTTCTCTGAAAGGTAACGCCAGACTGGCCTGCGCAATTATCGGAGGTGCTGGGGCTGGGTATGTGGGAGGTAGCGAAGTTGGCGATTTCGGTGGGTTCATAGGTGGAAAGATCATGGAAATCGATGGTGTTTTTATATTCCAACCGGAAGATGCGTAGTCATGGACCTTTTTTTCGTCTACGCCACCCTGTTGATTATTTTGACGTTCGTCATCCTGGGACTGATGTTATTTGCCGAACATAGAAAGCTGGAAGAGCTGGAGAGTTATTTCAGTAAGAACACAGTGGTTCTTGAGCACAAACGTAAATGGGGACGTAACCAGAGATTCGCCAGATTTCATCGCATGGGTTTGATGATCGATATCCTCTCAATGCCAAAGCGCTATGTGAAAAAAGGACTTGTGACCGAGGCTGAGTTGGGCTGCGTTCCGTTAGCTCTCAAACGCTGGGCTGTATGGCCCTATCGCCTGTGCCACATTTGGGCTCTCGCGTTGCTCATCGGGGCTGTCTGGCGTAGATGGGGCGGCATTGAAATTTGAAATTTCCCACATTTTTTTCAAAAAATACTGTACATCCATACAGTCATGTCCTACAGTCCATCCCAGGTGACCGGATGTCACCTGACCTTCAGTTTTTAACTATGGATGGATAAAAAATGAAATCGAAAAAAGCCTTTATGCTCGGCGCGGCCATGGCGGCCTCCTGCTTTGTTTCGGCCTTTGCCCTGGCGGAGCAAACCCCTCAGAAACTCAGTGCCCAGGCCGTCCGGCAGGCGGTCGACAAGGCGCTCAAGCCCGGCGGCAAGTTGGATGCGGCGAAGGTTCCGGCCTCGCTCAAGCAAAAACTCAAGGCCGCCAAGACCGGCCAGTCCAAGGCGCTGACCCAGGCGGTGAAAACCGCACCGTTCGACACCGTGGTCGGTGAACTGAAAAAACCGGCGCAGGCCGAATTGAGCGCCGCCGCCATTGCTGCGTTCGAGCCGTTGTTCCCCACGCTTGATATCAACACGCTGTACAGCGTGGACGGGGTGCAGGCCGGCAACGAGTTCGCCTATCACTTCAACCTGCCGCAGAATGCGCGTATTCAAGTGCAACTGGTCAACCAGAGCGCCGGCACCAACATGTCGCTGAGCCTGTTCCTGGATGACGGCCAGGGCAACCTGAGCCTGGTCGGGTCTTCGGATGCCGCCGGCAACGCCGATGAATACCTCAATGGCGTGCTGCCGGCGGGGGACTATTACTGGTACATGGTGGCCAATACCGCCAGCAACGGGCAGTTCAGCTTTGGCGTCGCCGTAGACAGCAACATCGATGCCTACGAACCCAACGACACGCCGCAGACCGCCTTCGTGCTGCCGGACTCGATGAACAAAGTCAGCGGCAACCTCGACAACGCCAACGATGTCGATTACTTCGACTTCAAGGCCGTGCGCGGCCAGAGCGTGAGCATGTACCTGGCCGGTGATGAAACCGGCAGTCGCAACCAGTGGATCTTCGACCGGTTTGATGGGGTCAATTGGATCACGGTACCGGCCGGTTCGTCGTCGACCTACCCCAGCGTGGCGCCGGGCACCACGGTCAAAGTGCGCGTACGGGCCAACCCCGACGTCGCGCAGGACGCGACCAAGCAGTACCAACTGAGCCTGGGCTCTACGCCACGCCTCAATACCCACGACGTGAAGGGCGACAACATCGTGCGTGTGCCGGTCTCGGAAATGCCGCTGGCCACGCAAACGGCACGGGTGCTGAACTGGAAAACGCAATGGTCCGACTCCACCGGCGCGCCGTTGCTGGGCGTCACTCCGGTGCTGCGCGTGGACAATCACTTCATCGACTTCAACTACCGCTGGGTCAATTATCCGGCCACCACCAACAGCGCAGGTGAAACGTCGGCCACGGCGAATATCGGCAGCTGCTTCGGCGATTACCACACGGTCATCAACGACAGCAGTACCGGCGTGCCGTACAAATGGGACACCACGTACAACCAAGGCGGCTGGCGCATCGAGCTGGCTGAGTTCCCGGGGGTAGGCGTTGGCGGTGACAATGTGCAGTACGTCAGCCTGGGGCATATCTGCACCCAGACCATCGTGCATTGATCGTGATGCAACAGTGAAAAAGGGGGCAGCCTGCACAGGCTGCCCCCTTTTTTTGCGGCAATTTCTGAGGGTTTAAATCAGTGGATCCCAGCGCTGCGACCAATCCCCTTCGGCCTTGACCACCCCGCGCAGCAGTTCCAGCGCGCGCTGCAGCACCGACGAATCCCGCGCCCGTGCGTACACCAGGTACGTCGGAAAGCTGAACTCCGGAGCCTTGGGCACGCGTTGCATCACCCCACTGTCCAGATAGCTCTGCACCACCCGCGTGCGGAAATACCCGGCGCCGCCGTTCTCCAGGATGTACTGCAGCGCCAGCGGCCCGAGGCTGAAGCTCACGGCGGCGCGGGCACGCTCGGGCAGGGCGGCGTCATGCTGCTGGCGAAACCCCGGGCCCCAATCGATATAGACGTAGGGTTCGGGCTTGCTCGCCAACTGCACCAGGATCAGTTTTTCTTCCAGGACCTGTTCCACCTGCAAGCCCGGCCAATAGTGGGGCTGGAACACCAGCGCGGCGTCGAGCACGCCCAGCTCCAGCTGGCGCAGCAGGTACTCGCCTTCGCGGATTTCCGTGCGCAGGGCATGGCCGGGGATATGCTCGCGCAAGGCCTTGGCCCAGCCGAGCATCAGCGGGTTGCACAGGCTCACCTCACCGCCGATATGCAGCACGTTGCGATAGCCGTCGGGCAACGGCAGGTCGCGCCGCGCGGCTTCCCAGGTTTGCAGCAATTGGTTGGCATACACCACGAAGGCCTCGCCATCGGCGGTCAGTCGCGCCCCGGCACGGTTGCGCACGAACAGCGTACAGCCCAGCTGGCTTTCAAGGTTTTTCACGCGGGCGGTGATGGCGGTCTGGGTAACGTGCAGTTTCTCGGCCGCCGCGGCCAGGCTGCCGCAGCGGGTGATTTCGAGGAAAGTGCGTGCCAGTTCAATATCCATGAAGCCCCCAGGAATGAATGGAGGACATTGTAGGGGCAGGGCATTGGAATGCGATCAGAAAATGTGCGAGGCGGTACGCCACCTCTCACCTGTTGGCCTGGGGTGTGGCGGCTTTGGGAGCCTGCAAGTGTCGGGTTGGAAATGCGCGCGCATACACTTGGCAAACCCTTAACACCTGCTCATCGGCAAACCGCGCCGCGACCACATGCAATCCCACCGGCAGGCCATTGGCGGCCAGGCCACACGGAACTGACGCCGCCGGTTGCTGGGTGAGGTTGAAGGGGTAGGTGAACGGCGTCCACTCGGTCCATTCCTGCATGCCTGAACCGGGCGGTACGTTATGCCCGGCGGCGAACGCGGTGATCGGCAGCATCGGCGAGACCAGCACGTCGTAGTGCTGATGGAACGCCGCCATTCGCGCCACCAACGCTGCGCGGGCTTCCAGGGCGGTGTTGAAATCATCCAGGCTCAAGCGTTCGCCGCGTTGCGCGATGTGCAGCAGGCCAGGGTCCAGCAGGTGTTTTTGTGCCTCGCTCATCGAACCGGTCAAGCGCGCGGCGCCGGCGGCCCACAAGGTGCTGAACACGTCCAGCGGGTCACTGAAGCCGGGGTCGATCTGCTCAACATGGGCGCCCAACTGCACCAGGCCCTCAACCGCTCGTGCGACCACCTCGGCCACTTGCGGGTCCACGTCGATGTAACCGAAGTCGGGGCTGTAGGCGATACGCAGGCCCTTCAAATCCAAGGCGTCGGATAACCACGGCGTGCTGCGTGGCGCGCCGATCAAACCATCCCGCGCGTCCGGCCGCGCGACGGCCTGCAACATCAGCACGCTGTCTTCCACGGTGCGGGTCATCGGCCCCAGGTGCGACAGGATGGTCATGGCACTCGCCGGCCATTGCGGCACGTAGCCGAAGGTCGGCTTGATGCCGAAGGTGCCGGTAAACGCGCAGGGGATGCGAATCGAGCCGCCCGCGTCGCTGCCCTGGTGCAGCACACCGAGGTTCAATGCCGCCGCCGCGCCGGCGCCGCCGGATGAACCGCCGGCCGTGGTGCGCGTGTCCCATGGGTTGCGGGTAATGCCATACAGCGGGTTGTCGGTGACGCCTTTCCAGCCGAATTCCGGGGTGGTGGTTTTGCCCAGCAGCACCGCCCCGGCCTTGCGCAGGAACGCCGGGAACGGCGCGTCGACATCCCAGGGGCCTTCGGCGGATGTGGTGCGCGAGCCCTTGCGCGTGGGCATGCCAACGGTCAGCGTCAGGTCTTTGATCGATGCGGGCACGCCATCCAGGGCGCCGCAGGGCTCACCCTTCAACCAGCGTTGCTCGGACGCCCGTGCGGTGCGTAGCGCGCCCTCGGGGTCGACATGGCAGTAGGCGTTGACCGTCGGGTTGTAGCGTTCGATACGCAGCAGCGCATCTTCGGTAACGTCCACCGGCGATAAGGTCTTGTTGCGGAAATGCTCCAGCAGTTGCACCGCTGTCAGTTGGCCTATCTCACTCATGCCCTGTCTCCCTGCGCCGCATTGACCATGGCGCGCAGTAACACCGCGCAACCGGCCGCCAGGTCGTCCGGGGCGGCGTTTTCGATTTCGTTGTGGCTGATGCCGCCTTCGCACGGCACGAAGATCATCCCGGCCGGGCCCAGTTCGGCGACGAAAATCGCGTCGTGCCCGGCGCCGCTGACAATATCCATATGGCTCAAACCCAACGCCTGGGCTCCCTCGCGCACGGCATTGACGCAGGCCAGGTCAAAGTCCAACGGTGGAAAATCGGCGGTGGGCGTCAGCTCAACCATCAACCCGTGCCGGGCGGCCGTGGCGTCGATTACGCGGCGCACTTCCTCGACCATGGCCTGCAACTTGTCGGCATGCAGGTGGCGCAGGTCGAGGGTCATGTGCACCTGGCCGGGAATCACATTGCGTGAACCCGGATGCAGGCTCAGGCAACCGACCGTGCCGCAGGCGTGAGGCTGGTGCTGATGGGCGATACGGTTGACCGCGCTGACCACCTCGGCGGCGCCCACCAGGGCGTCCTTGCGCAGGTGCATCGGGGTCGGCCCGGCGTGGGCCTCGACGCCGGTGAGGGTCAGGTCGAACCACTTCTGGCCCAGGCAACCCATCACCACGCCAATGGTGGTGGCCTGATCTTCCAGCACCGGGCCTTGTTCGATATGCGCTTCGAAATACGCGCCGACCGGGTGGCCCGACACCGCGCGCGCGCCGGCGTAGCCGATGCGCTGCAATTCGGCGCCCACCGACAGGCCCTGGTCGTCGCGTTTGTCGAGGGTGTCCTGCAAGTCGAACTTACCGGCAAATACCCCGGAGCCCATCATGCATGGCGGGAAGCGCGAGCCTTCTTCATTGGTCCACACCACCACTTCGATCGGCGCCTGGGTTTCGATGTTCAAATCATTGAGGGTGCGGACCACTTCCAGGCCCGCCATCACTCCGTAGCAGCCATCGAACTTGCCGCCGGTGGGTTGGGTGTCGATGTGACTGCCGGTCATTACCGGCGGCAGCTCCGGATTGCGACCGGGGCGGCGCGCGAAGATGTTGCCGATAGCGTCGACGGTCACGCTGCACCCGGCGTCTTCGCACCACTGTACAAACAGGTCGCGGGCCTGGCGGTCGAGGTCGGTAAGGGCCAGGCGGCACACGCCGCCTTTGGCGGTGGCGCCGAGGCGGGCCAGGTCCATCAGCGACTGCCACAAGCGGTCGCGGTTGATCAGCGGGGCATTGCTCTGAAGCGGTTGTGCAAAGCTGTTCATGGGCACTCTCCGGTCAGGCGCTCAGGGCCAGGTAACGGTTTTTGATGCTCGGGTCGGCGCGGAAGGCTTCGGCGCTGCCCTCATAGACCACGCGGCCCTGTTCGAGCACGTAATGGCGGTCGGCGAGCTTGTCGCAGACCATCAGGTTTTGTTCCACCAGCAACACCGGCAGGCCGTCGTCCTTGACCTTGCGCAGGATCTTTACCAGTTCGTCGACGATCACCGGAGCCAGGCCTTCGGTGGGTTCGTCGAGGATCAGCAGCTTGGGGTCGTTGAGCAGAGCGCGGGCGATGGCAAGCATCTGTTGCTCGCCGCCGGACAACGCGTGGCCGGCGTTTTTGCGCCGCTCCTTGAGACGCGGGAACATGCCGTACACGTCTTCGAGCTGCCAGCGGCTGGTCTTGCGGACGGCGATGCGCAGGTTTTCCTCGACGCTGAGCAGCCGGAAAATCCCACGGTTCTCCGGCACCAGCGCCAGTCCCTGGCGCGCGATCTCGAAGATTTTCCGGCCCACCAGCGCCTGACCGTTGAAGTGGATCTGGCCCTGGCGCGGACAAATAATCCCAAGGATGCTGCGCAGCGTGGTGGTCTTGCCGGCACCGTTGCGCCCGAGCAGCGTCACCAGTTCGCCGGGGTTGACCTTGAGCGACACGCCTTCGAGCACGTGGCTTTTGTCGTAGTAGGAATGGATATTCTCGACGATCAGCATCAGGCAGCCTCCCCAAGATAAGCACTGCGCACACGTTCATCGGCGCGCACGAACTCCGGCGTGCCTTCCACCAGAATCTGCCCGTGGCTCATCACGGTAATGCGTTGGCTGATGGACATGACAATGCTCATGTTGTGTTCGATCAACAGCACCGTATGGTCGCGGCCAAGGTCGCTGATCAATTGGGTCATGATCGGGATGTCATCGATGCCCATGCCCGAGGTGGGCTCGTCGAGCATCAACAGTTTGGGTTTGGAGCAGATCGACATGCCCACCTCCAGCACCCGCTGCTGGCCGTGGGACAACTCGCCGGCCAGGGTATCGGCGCGGGCGCTGAGTTGCAGACGCTCCAGCACCTGGTCGGCCATCTCCAGGTGTTCGCGTTTGCTGTCTACGTGGCGCCAGAAATTCAGTGCGCGCGCACCGTCGCGGCCCTGGGCAGCGAGGCGCAGGTTTTCACGCACGCTGAGGTTCTGGAACAGGCTGGTGAGCTGGAACGAGCGCGCCATGCCCAGGCCCACCCGGGCGTGGGCCGGCTTGCGCATCAGGTTGCCGCCGTCGAAATGAATCGCCCCGGCCGTGGCCTGGCGTTCGCCTGTCAGGCAGTGGAACAGGCTGGTCTTGCCCGCGCCGTTGGGGCCGATGATGGTGTGGATGGTGCCGGCTTCGACCTTGAGGTTCACGCCGTTCACGGCACGGAATGCGCCGTAGGCCAGTTCCAGGTCTTGGGTTTCCAGCAGGATGCTCATAACACGTCCTCCTTGACCACGACACCGGCCTTGCGGCTGCCGCGTACTTTGTCGAACAGCGAGGCCAGGCCGCCCCACAAACCGCCGCGCATGAAGATCACCACCAGGATCAGGATCACCCCCAGCAGCATCAGCCAGCGTGGCCACAGGTCGGACAGGAAGTCCCCCAGCAGCACGATGGAACCGGCACCCAGCAGCGAGCCGAACAACGAGCCGGTGCCGCCGACGATGGTCATGATCAGGATGTTTTCGGACATCGCCAGGTCGATATTCGACAACGGCACAAAGTGCAGCAGCATGGCGTACAACGCGCCGGCAATCCCGGTGACCGCGCCGGACAGCACGAACACCAGAATTTTGAAGTGCCGCGTGTCGTAGCCGATGGCCGAGGCGCGGGTTTCGTTTTCACGGATCGCCATCAGCGTGCTGCCGAACGGCGAAGCGATGACCCGACGGGCGCCGATGAAAATCAGCAGGAACAGCACCGCCACAAAACCATAGAACGCACGGACGTCGGCCAGCGACAGCAGCACAGTGTCACCCAGGCGAATCTCCGGGCGCGGCACGCTGAGCAGGCCGTTGTCGCCACCGGTCCAGTCGCTCAAGGTGTAGGCCACAAAGTAGGCCATCTGACTGAATGCCAACGTGAGCATTACGAAGTAAATGCCGGTACGCCGAATCGCCAGGGCACCGACCAGCAACGCCAGGAAACCACCGACGACGGCGGCACCGAGCAGCGCGCTGAACAGGCCCAGGTGCAGGTGGATCATCAGCAATGCCGCGCAATACGCGCCGGCACCGAAGAAGATGCCTTGGCCGAATGACAACAGTCCGGTGTAGCCCAGCAGCAGGTTGCAGGCCAGGGCGGCCATGGCAAAGATCAGGATCTCGGTGGCCAGGGTCGCCGAGGGCAATATCAACGGCAGGCCGATCAGCACCGCCAGCACCCACAGCAGCATGGCCCGCGACTGGGTCCTGGCAAACGGCAGGGGGTTTTTCTCGCTCATGTCAGGCTCTCCCGAACAGGCCGTAAGGACGTACCAGAATCACCGCGGCCATGGCGCCGTAGATCATCAGGCTCGCGCCCTGGGGCCAGAGTGTGGTCATCAGGCTTTGCACCACGCCCACCAGCAAACCGCCGACCAGCGCGCCGCTGAATGAGCCCATGCCGCCGATCACCACCACCACGAAGGCGATGCCCAGAATCTCCGGGCCCACGAACGGCTGCGCGCCGCGCAATGGCGCGAACAGCACACCGGCCATACCGGCCAGGCCCACGCCGAGGGCGAAGGTCATGGAGAACAAACGGAAAATATTGGTGCCGAGCAGCGACACGGTCTCGGTGCTTTCACTGCCGGCGCGCACCAGGGCGCCGAAGCGCGTGCGCTCCAGCAGCAGCCACAGGCCCAGGCCCACCAACGCGGAAAACACGATGAGAAACAGGCGGTAGTAGGGGTAGACAAAATCACCCACCACCAGCACCCCGCGCAACAGCTCCGGCACGGCGACGCTTTTGCCCACCGGGCCCCAGATCATCACGCTCGCCTCCTGGATGATCAGCGCAATACCCAGGGTCACCAGGATCTGGAACATGTGGGGCAGGTGATAAATGCGCTGGATCAACACCCGCTCGATGACCCAGGCCAGTGCGGCCACCACCAGCGGTGCGATCAGTAATGCCAGCCAGAAATTGCCGGTCAGGCTCACGGCGGTGTAGCAGATGTAGGCGCCCAGCAGAAAAAACGCACCGTGGGCGAAGTTGACGAAGTTGAGCAGGCCGAAAATGATCGTCAGCCCCACCGCGATCAGGAAGTAGATCATCCCCAACCCCAGGCCGTTGAGTATCTGGAACAGGTAAAGATTAAGCATGCAGAAACCCTCGGACAGCTGGCCGCGGGGGCGGCCCTGTCGCGTTTGACTGGTCAGGATCAGGCGAGCGTGCAGCCTGTGGCGTCGACCGGCGGGAACGATTGGCCGGCACTGAGTACTTTGGCCAGGTCGTCCTTGTCGGCCATCTCGCTGGCGGGCTTGCCGATCAACAGGTAGTAGTCCTTGATCACCTGGTGGTCGCCGGCGCGGATCGACTCCTTGCCGGTCGGGCCATCGAAACTCAGGCCCTGCATGGCCTTGGCCACGGTCGGCCCATCGAAGCTGCCGGTGGCGATGATGGTGTCGAGCATGACCTTGGTGCTGATGTAGTCGGCGGCCAGGGGGTAGGTGGGGTTGATGCCGTATTTGGCTTTCGTCAGTTTGACCAGCTCGCGGTTGAGCGGGGTGTCGACCTGATGCCAGTACTGGGCGCCGAGGTACACGCCTTCGAGCACATCGCTGCCCAATTCCTGGAATTGGTCGAGGCCGGCGGACCACACCAGCAGCACTTTCATACGCTCCTTGATGCCGAAATTCACCGCCTGGCGCAGGGTGTTGGACGACTGGCTGCCGAAGTTGAGCAGCACCAGTACGTCGGGTTTGGTCGAGATGGCGTTGGTCAGGTAGCCGGAGAACTCCTGTTCCTGCAGCGAGTGGTAGCTGTTGCCCACGTGCTCCAGGCCATTCTCTTTGAGCACGGTCCTGGCGCCTTCAAGCAACGCTTCGCCAAACACGTACTGCGGGGTGATGGTGTACCAGCGCTTGGCCTCGGGCAGCAGCTTGATCAGCGGCAGCAGGGTTTCGCGGATCGCGCCGTAGGTGGGCACCGACCAGCGGAACGTCGCTTTGTTGCAGTCCTTGCCGGTGACTTCATCGGCGCCCACCGGAGTCATGAACACGCCGCCAACCTTGTCGACTTCCTTGGCCACCGCAAGGGCCGAGGATGACAAGGTGCAGCCCTGGAAGAATCGCGCGCCGTCCTGCTGGATGGCCTCCTGCACCTTGCGTACCGCTTTGCCGGCATTGCCTTCGGTGTCGATGACCTTGTAGTTCAACGGCCGACCGAGCAGTTCGGGATACTGCTCCACCGCCAGGCGCGAACCCATGTCGGCAAACTTGCCGTAGCTGGCGAAGGCGCCGGACATGGACTTGAGGCCGTAAAAGGTAAAGGGCTCGGCGGCAAATGCCGACCGCACGCTCAGCGGGAGGCTGAGGGCGGCGGCGGCGGTGAGGCTGGCTTTCAATAACGTACGACGCTGCATGGGGTGACTCCCTGGTTTAGTTATTGGCAGGAGCGGCAAGGGCGATACGGTGAAGCTGGGGCCTGTGGGCAGGCCTGTTATTGGGGCGAGCATGGACCGTGGTCACAGTGTGCGAGGGCAAACCCAGCGCACCTTGATCGAAGTGTTTTTAAGAGTGATCGAACTCCAAAAGAAAGTGCGGGCTGACCTGGCCTTCCAGCGCGGTCATATGGTGTTCGGCGTCGCACATGTGTTCGTGCATCAAGCTGCGCACCGCGCGCTCATCCCCGGCGCGAAAGGCGATCAACAGCTGTTTGTGATAATCGAGGTTGGCCGCATCGAACTGCTTGCGCTTGGGCTTGTAGGCTTTTTTCAGCACCACCAGGTCACGTAGCAGGTCATTGAGAAACTGCGCCATAAAACTCAGCAACGGGTTGGGGCAAGCCTTAGCCAGCAGGGTGTGGAACTCCAATTCCGCCAGGCGCTGTTCGCGCTGGCCGGCTTCGCTGTCTTCCGGCGCACTGCAAAAATCTACGTTGTCCTGCAGGGCCTGGAAGTCGTCTTCACTCAGGCGGCCCAACACCGACACCGCCAGTTCCACCTCGATGACCTTGCGTAACTGGTACACCTGCTCGCCGTCCAAATGTTGAAAATGCAGGTAGTTACGCAATGCGCGGCTGGCAGGTTCCGTGCCCGCCTGGTTCAGGTACGCACCGCCGCTGGGGCCGGTGCGGGTGCTGACCAGACCTTCGACCTCCAGAGCCTTGAGCGCTTCGCGGGCCGAGCCCTTCGAGCATTGGAAGCTCTCCATCAGCTCACGCTCGGTGGGCAGGCGATCGCCCGGCTTCAAAGCGTCGGTGACGATGGAGCGCTTGACCGATTCGACAATCACATCGGACAGCTTCTGGCGTTTGCGGCGTAGCGGACGGCTGAGCATGTGGGCGATTTATCGTATTAATGCGGATAAATAGCACTTAATAACGATCCGGCCGGAGCGTCAATGCGCGAGGTCGTTTTCGGGCGCAGCAGGTCGCAAACGGTTATCTAAGGCCAGTCACTCATTGGCAGGCATCGCGTGAACGATGGGGGTTGTTTGCCGTAGGCCAGGAATTCACCGACCCATCGGTAAACGCAACTGCCGGCATCGGCTTTTGCAGGGTCCTTTAGACGCAGGAGGTCCACCAGCGGCGTGCCGATGTCGTCGGCGTCGGCGTTGACCAAGACCATGCGCGCCACGCGTTCGGGGAACAGCACGGCATAGCGGTTGCCCAGCCGAGTGGCGTCGGCGTTGCCCAGGTAATACAGCTGAGCATCGCCGAGTTGGTCGCGTACATACTCCATGTCGCGCGCGGCGTATTCCACCTGGGTGGTCTGGTCCAGGGCGCGCGCGCTGAGTTCGACGACGTCGTAGCGCTCAAGCAGGCTGCGATAGGCCTGTGTGGCGTTGGCGCTCCAGCGACTGGCCAGTTGGAGAGCAAAAGTGCCGACGCCGTTCTTTGGCGGTGGCAGGCCCGCGTGCACGAAGATTACGCCCTGGCGACTCAGCGGTTGGCGCGCGCCGACACGGGTCACGTACAGGCGCAGAGTGCCTTGTCGAGGCGCCGCGTAGTCGCGGGGGACCGATACGCTGCCGCACTGAGTGCGTTCCACCACGTCGGCGGCCAGGCGGTCAGCCGAAGGCAGCGGGCAGTCCAGCAACCAATCGATGGCGGTGGGTTTGATCAGCGGCTCGGCGGCGGCCAGGCTCGCCAGCAGCCAGAGGCCGCCGCACGCCAAGTGTTTTACGACAGTCATCAGGAGGTCCGGGGCAGCCGTGTGATAACGGCTTTTTTACCAAGGACCTCAAGGCCAGGAATGTAGGGCTAACAGACGCCTCGCGTACGAAAGTGGAGTTTTGTTTATCAGATGTCGGTTTTCCAGCCGCCACCCAATGCCTTGTACAACGCGATGCTGGCCTGCAGGCGTGACAGCCGCAGTTGCACGTTCAGGTCCTGGGCCGCGTACAGGGTGCGCTGGGTTTCGAGTACGGTCAGCCAGTCGGCGGCCCCGGCCTGGTAGCGTTGCTGGGCGATCTGGAACGCGGTCTGCGCCTGTTGCAATTCTTCGTCCTGCCATTGGCGCTGCTGGTCGAGGCGGGTGATGCCGCTGAGGGCTTTTTCCACGTCGGCAAAACCGTTGATGAGCGTGCCGCGATAGGTCTGCAGCAGTTCATCCTGGCGCGCGCGGGCCTTATCGCGTTCAGCGCTTAAACGGCCGTTGTTGAAGATCGGCGCCACCAGCCCGGCGGTCAGTGTGTAGTAGGGGCTGCGCAGCACGTCGATGGCCTTGTAGGCGTCGGAACCCAAGGTGGCGCCAAGGGTGATGGCGGGCAGCAGGGCGGCGCGGGCCACGGTCACGTCCGCCTGCGCCGCCGCCAGTTGCGCTTCGGCCTTGGCGATGTCCGGGCGGCGACTGAGCAATTGGCTGGGCAGACCGGCGCCGATGCTCGGCCACGTCAGTGCCTGGAAGGGCTCGGCGCCCAGGTCCAGGGCCTGCACGGGTTGGCCCAGTAGGGCGGCGAGGGTGATGCGCGACTCTTCGGCCTGTTGCGCAATCAGCGGCAGTTGGCGTTGCTGGCCGGCCACCAGGCTTTTTTGCTGGGCCAATTCCAGAGCCGTGGCGGAGCCCGCGTCATAGCGGGTTTGCACCAGCGCAAGCACATTGCGCGCATTGGCCAGGTTCAACTCGGCGATGTGTCGGCGCTGGTCGCTGGCAAGGGTTTGCGCGTAGCGGTCGGCGACGTTGCCGAGCAGGGTCAGCTCCACGGTGGCCTGGTCGAATTCGCTGGCCCGCAGGTTGTGCAGAGCGCTGTCGCGGGCGGCGGCGCGACCGCCCCAGAAGTCCACCTCGTAGCTGGCGGTCAGGTTGGCGCCGAAGTTGTTCACCGCATCGTCGCTCTCGCTGGCGTCGAGGTCCGGGCCGCCTGCGCCACGCAGTAACTTCTGATGGCTGGTGGTGAGGTTGGCCTTCACCTCCGGCAGCAACGGCGCGCCGGCGATCACCGCGCTGGCCTGGGCCTGACGCACCCGTGCCATGGCGGCGGCCACGTCGAAACTGTCGCGGCGCGCCTGTTCGATCAGGCGATTGAGCGGCGCACTGCCGAACCGTGTCCACCACTGGGCGTTCACGCTTTGGGCGGCATCGCGTTCGGCGTATTGCCAGGCGGCGGGCGGCACGATACCGCGGTCGATGCTGGGCGGCCGGCCTGCGCAGGCGCTGATCAGCAGGCACAGGCTGAGTACGCACAGGTGTGAGGGGACATAGGGTTTATTCACTGGTCAATGCCTTAACCGGATCGAGCCGGGCAGCTTTACGGGCCGGCATAAAGCCGAATACGACGCCGGTGACCAATGCGCAGCCGAATGCGCCGAGCACCGCCACCAGGGAAAACTGCACTGCCACCTTGGCCAGCACCAGCACGCCGCCCACCAGCAGGGCCAGGGCGATACCACACAGGCCGCCGACCACCGAGAGCATCACCGCCTCGGTAAGGAACTGGCGCAGGATGTCGCGCTGACGCGCGCCGGTGGCCATGCGGATACCGATCTCGCGGGTGCGTTCGCGTACCGTCATGAGCATGATGTTCATCACGCCGATGCCGCCCACCAGCAGGGAAATCGCCGCAATCGAGCCGAGCATCAGCGACAGGGTGTTCTGAGTGCGTGCCTCGGCCTGGATCATTGCGGCGTTGTTGGTCAGTTCGTAGTCGCGCTTTCCGTGGTGCAGACGCTGCATCAACTGGTCGATGGCCTGTTCGGCTTCGTGCACTTTGCGCGCGTCGGCGGCGGCGATCACCACGTACTCCGGGTTGTAACTGCCGAACAGGCGCACGCTGGCGGCGGTGTAGGGAATGGCGATGCGGTCGTCGCTGTCTTTGTTGCCGGAGCTGGCGCCTTTTTCCGCGAGCACGCCGATGACTTGGAAAGGCACATTTTCGATCAGGATGTATTGGCCGATCGGGTCGACCAGGCCCTTGAACAGTTTTTCACGCACCCGATGGCCGATCACCGCCACCGTGGCGCCGGCGCGCTCGTCGGCCGCCGTGAAGTAACTGCCCTCGACTACCGGCCAGTTGAAAATCTCGGGAAAGTTGGTGTCGTTGCCGCCAACATAGGCCATGTAGTCGACGTTGCCATAACGCACCCCGGCCTCGCTGCCGTTGACCGGCATGATGCGCTGCACCTGAGGCAGCGCCGCCAGCGCGGCCACGTCTTCCAGGCTGACGATGCCCAGCGGCGTGCGCGGGTTGGGCGAGGAGCCGCTCAGGTAAAGAATGTTGGAGCCGAACGCGCCCATCTGCGCCATGACCTGGCGCTTGCTGCCTTCGCCCACGGCCAGCATTACCACCACCGAGGCCACGCCGATGATGATCCCGAGCAAGGTCAGCGCGGTGCGGAAGCGGTTGATCCACATCACGCGCCAGGCTGCCTGCACCGCGTCCACCAGCTCGGCTTTCCAGGCACCGTTATGTTCGGCGCCGTCGGCCAGGCGCTGGCGCAGGTCCACCGCTTGCAGAGCGCCAGGGGTAGCGGCGGGCGCGGTGTCGTGGGCGGATGCCGAATCGCTGATGATCAGGCCATCGCGAATCTCGATGATGCGGTTGGCGCGCGCCGCGACTTCGCGGTCGTGAGTGATCAGGATCACCACGTGGCCCTGGCCCGCCAATTCATCCAGCAGGCTCATCACTTCGGCGCCGCTGTGGCTGTCGAGGGCGCCGGTGGGTTCGTCGGCGAGGATGATATGCCCACCGTTCATCAATGCGCGGGCGATCGACACCCGTTGCTGCTGGCCGCCGGAGAGCTGGTGCGGGCGGTTGCCGGTACGCTCGGCCAGGCCCAGGCGCGTGAGCAGGGCACTGGCCCTGGCATGTCGCTCGGCGGCGCTGATACCGGCGTAGATCGCCGGCATTTCCACATTTTCCTGGGCCGAGCCGGACGGGATCAGGTGATAGCCCTGGAACACGAAACCGAACGCTTCGCGGCGCAGCCAGGCCAGGGCGTCGCTGTCCAGGTGTGCGACGTTTTCCCCGGCGAACAGGTACTCGCCCGAGGTGGGACGGTCGAGGCAGCCGAGGATATTCATCAAGGTGGATTTGCCGGAGCCGGACGCGCCGACAATCGCCACGAATTCGCCGGCGTGAATCGCCAGGTCGATACCGCGTAATACGTCGACCTGAGGGCTGTCGCCGCCACCGTAGGATTTGCGGATGTGCCTGAGTTCGATCAGCGGCGTGACCATCTCAACCTCCACTGCCGTCGACCGGGCCGATCAACAGGTGGTCGCCTTCGTTCAGGCCCTCGAGCACCTGCACGCGCAGGCGGTCGCTGAGGCCCAGGCGCACCTCCCGTTGTTCGATGCTGCCGTTGGGCATCACCACGCGGGCGATCTGTGTGTCAGTGGTGCCGTTGCCGAGCAGTGCCGAGACCGGTGCGGTCAGGGTGTCCTTGGCCTGGCCGGCGACGAAGAACACCTGGGTGGTCATCTCGGCCATCAGCGCATTGTCGGTGTTGTCCACATCCAGCAGCACGGTGTACAGCACCACGCGGCCGGCGCCGCTTTTGTTGGAACTGGTGGGGCTGCCGCTGCCCTGGGTTTCATTCAGGGGCTTGGGCGGTATCGGCAGGATCTGTCGCACGGTGCTGGTCCAGCGCCGGGTGCCGCCGCTCAGGGTGGTGAAGTAGGCGGTCATGCCGGGTTTGACGTGGCCGATATCGGCCTCCGACACCTCGGCCCATACGGTCATCGGCGACAACTTGGCGATACGCAGGATCAGCGGCGTCTGCTGCTGGGCGTTGAGGGTCTGGCCGACGCGCGCATCCACCGCCACCACGGTGCCGCTCATGGGCGCATAGATGCGTGTGTAGCCCAGCTCCGCCTCGTCGCTGCGCAGGCTGGCCTGGGCCTGCCGGATCTGCGCCTGGAACATATCGACCCTGGCCTGGGTCGCGCTCAGCTCGGCCTTGGCGGTTTGCACGTCCTCTTCACGGGTGGCATTGCCGGTGGCCAGGCGTTGCTGGCGCTGATACTTCTGGCGCGCCAGCTCATGCTGGGCCTGCTGCTCCTGCAATTGCGCCTTGAGGTTTTCGATGGCGTAGCGGCTGGCGTCGAGCTTGGCCTGCTGGGTGGACGGGTCGATTTCCACCAGCAATTGGCCTTCCTTGACCTGATCGCCTGCTTCGACGTGGATCCTGCGGATCTGCCCGGACGCCTGGGCGCCCACGTCCACATAGCGACGCGGTTGCAGGGTGCCGAGGGCGGTCACGCTGTTTTCGATAGTGCCGCGGGTTACGGTGACGGTGGTCAGGTCGTCGCGGCCCGACGGCAACACCTGCCACGCGGCGACGGCGATCAGAGGCATCAGGCACGCCGCAACAAGCAGGGCGCGTCGGGCGGGGCGGGGGCGTTTCATGGATGGATTCCAGCCAGGGAAAGTCGAGGCGCGGTTGCGCAGAGCTGACAGTTAAACGAGATAAACGCGCGAGGATTTAAGCGGTTACACACGCTGTTACAGGGCTTGCGGCTAAAAAAAACCGCTGTCGAGGCAAGACTGCTTTAAAAGTAGATGAGAATTACTATAAATTGCACCTACCCAAACTGCCATTATCCAATGGCATCCTTCTGCGGGCCCGAGCACGTTCGTGCCCGCAATGCGCTTTCAAGATGTCGGGAGTCATGTTGGAAAACTACTATCGCGAGCTGGTGTGTTTCCTCAACGCCAAGCTGGGCAACCGTCAGGTGGCCGAAGATGTGGTGCATGACGCTTATGTGCGGGTACTGGAACGCTCCAGCGACACCCCCATCGAACAACCGCGTGCCTTTTTGTACCGCACGGCGTTGAACCTGGTGATCGACGGCCATCGGCGCAACGCCCTGCGCCAGGTCGAGCCGCTGGACGTGCTGGACAGCGAAGAACGTTTCGCCCCCGGCACCCCGCACGCCTGCCACGATCAGGGCCAGCGCCTGGCGCTGCTCGAACGTGCCCTGGCCGAACTGCCGGCGGCCTGTCGCGAGAGTTTCATGTTGCGCAAGCTCGATGGCCTGAGCCACCTGCAAATCGCCGAACGCTTGTGTATTTCCCGCGCCCTGGTGGAAAAACACATCGTCAATGCCATGAAGCACTGCCGCGTGCGGATGCGCGAGTGGGACGCGCACTGATCCATCATCAGTTAAATTTTATTTCACTGTCCTCGTTTCCTATCAACACATGACCTGTTGTGCAGGTCTCGAAGGTATTCCCGCCCCACCGCCACGGGGCTTATCCAGAGGACACTGGAATGACACAGGCAATTGCTTCGCCCGCGGTTCACGACCTGATCGGCATCGGTTTCGGCCCTTCGAACCTGGCGCTGGCCATCGCCCTGCAAGAGCGCGAGAAGGCGCAGGGCAAACTGGATGTGCTGTTTCTGGACAAACAGGCCGACTATCGCTGGCACGGCAATACCCTGGTGACCCAGAGCGAACTGCAGATTTCCTTCCTCAAGGACCTGGTGACCCTGCGCAACCCCACCAGCCCGTACTCCTTCGTCAATTACCTCAAGGCCCACGGCCGCCTGGTGGACTTTATCAACCTCGGCACCTTCTACCCGTGCCGCATGGAGTTCAACGACTACCTGCGATGGGTGGCCGGGCACTTCCAGGCCCAGGCCCGTTATGGTGAGGAAGTGCTGGCCATCGAGCCGATCCTGCATCAGCAGCAGGTCGAGGCGCTGCGGGTGATTTCCCGCGATGCGCTGGGCGAGCAGCATGTGCGCACCACCCGCTCGGTGGTGGTCAGCGCCGGCGGTACGCCACGGATTCCCGATAGCTTCAAGGCACTCAAGGGCGATAGCCGCGTGTTCCACCACTCCCAGTACCTGGAGCGCATGGCCAACCAGCCCTGCGTCCAGGGCAAGCCGATGCGCATCGCGATCATCGGCGGCGGCCAGAGCGCGGCCGAGGCGTTTATCGACCTCAACGACAGCTTCCCCTCGGTGCAGGTGGATATGATCCTGCGCGGTTCGGCGCTCAAGCCGGCGGATGACAGCCCGTTCGTCAACGAAGTGTTCTCGCCGGCGTTCACCGACCTGGTGTTCCAGCAGGTCGGCGCCGAGCGTGAGCGGCTGGTGGCGGAGTACCAGAACACCAACTATTCGGTGGTGGACCTGGACCTGATCGAGCGTATCTACGGCATTTTCTATCGTCAGAAAGTCTCCGGCGTTGCGCGCCAGGCCTTCCGCACCATGACCGTGGTCGAGAAGGCCGCACCCGGCCCGCTGGGCATCGAACTGACCCTGCGCAATAACGCCACGGGTGAAACCAGCGTCAATCACTACGACGCGGTCATCCTGGCCACCGGCTATGAGCGTCAGATGCACCGCGAACTGCTGGCGCCGCTGGAAGCGTACATGGGCGATTTCGAAGTGAGCCGCGACTACCGCATCGTCACCGATGAGCGCTGCAATGCCGGTATCTACATCCAGGGCTTCAGCCAGGCCAGCCATGGTTTGAGCGATACGTTGCTGTCGGTCTTGCCGATTCGCGCGGATGAGATTGCGGCGTCGCTGTATGCGCTGGACCGTGGGCGCGACACAGGGCGGTCGATACAGGATTTGCTGCTGGCCACCGCGAGCTGAGCTCGCACCTACGGACGGTACTTGTGACAAAGGGTTACCGCTGATACTGTACAAAAAACCAGTATCGGTAACCCGCCATGCAGTTGATCGAAAAACTCAGCATCCTCGCCGACGCCGCCAAGTACGACGCGTCCTGCGCCAGCAGCGGCGCGCCCAAGCGCAGCTCCGAGGGCAAGGCGGGGCTGGGTTCCACCGATGGCATGGGCATTTGTCACAGCTATACGCCTGACGGGCGCTGTGTGTCGCTGCTCAAGGTGCTGCTCACCAACTTCTGCCTCTACGACTGCCAATACTGCGTCAACCGCCGCTCCAGCGACGTGCCGCGTGCGCGGTTCAGTCCGGAGGAGGTGGTCACCCTGACCCTGGATTTCTACCGGCGCAATTGCGTCAGCGGGCTGTTCCTCAGCTCCGGCATTATCCGTTCAGCCGACTACACCATGGAGCAGCTTGTCCGGGTGGCGAAACTGCTGCGCGAGGAGCATGACTTTCGCGGTTATATCCACCTCAAGACCATCCCCGAAGCCGACCCGGCGCTGATTGCCGAGGCCGGGCGTTATGCCGATCGTCTGAGCGTGAATATCGAACTGCCCACCGATGCCAGCCTGCAGACGCTGGCGCCGGAGAAGCAGATCGGCTCGATCAAGCAGGCCATGCAGACCATCTACACCGGCGAGCAGACGGTGCTCAACGAACCTCGCGCGCCGCGTTTCGCCCCGGCCGGGCAGAGCACGCAGATGATCGTCGGCGCCGACGACACCGACGACAGCACCATCCTGCACGGCGCCGAAGCGCTGTACGGCCACTTCAAGCTGCGCCGCGTCTACTACTCGGCGTTCAGCCCCATCCCCAACAGCCCGAAAAGCGTACCCCTGGCCGCGCCGCCGCTGATGCGCGAACACCGCCTGTACCAGGCCGACTTCCTGCTGCGCAGCTACGGCTTCAGCGCCGGCGAATTGTTCGAAGGCCCCGGTCACCTGGCACTGGATATCGACCCCAAGCTGGCCTGGGCCCTGGAGCATCGCGAGGTGTTCCCTCTGGACCTCAACCGCGCCGAACCGACCTTGATCGCGCGTATTCCCGGTATCGGCCTGCGCACCACCCAGCGCCTGGTGGACCTGCGCCGCGAGCGCAAAATCCGCTTTGAAGACCTGGCCCGCATGCGTTGCGTGCTGGCCAAGGCCAAGCCGTTTTTCATCACCAGCGACTACCACCCGCAGCAGGCGGACAGCACCAGCGTGTTGCTGCGCGAGCAACTGCGGGACCGCCCGCAGCCGCAGCAGATGGGGCTGTGGGGATGACCAGCCTGGAATGCGACAACCTGTTCGACACCTGGCGCGAACAGGCGCGCTGGTTACTCAGTCATCAAGTCGACCCCAGCCAGGTGAGTTGGGGCGAGGCGCAGGCCGCGGATCTGTTTGCCACCGATGAGCCGATCCCTGCCGGGCTGGGGCCGTTTCAGGCGCGTATTCCCAAGGCACTGCTCGAACTGCTGGAGTCGGCCGCCTGCTACCACGGCGACCAGCGGTGGAGCCTGTTGTATGAAGTGCTGTGGCGCGTCAGCCACGGCGACCGCACCGCGATGCTGGCCGGCGACAAACTGGGCAGCGAGTTGCAGCGGCGGATCAAGCAGGTCAGCCGTGAAGCGCACCACCTGCACGCGTTCGTGCGCTTTGTCGCGCTGCCGCCGGAGGCTGGGCCGGAACTGCCGGAATACGTAGCCTGGCATGAACCCGCCCACGACATTCTGAAATCGGCCAGCCAGCACTTTATCGGGCGCATGGGCCGTCATCGCTGGATGATCGCCACACCGTTGGACGGCGTGTATTACGATGGCGAACAGCTGGTTCATCAACGCCATTGCCCCGAACCCTGGCAGCAACTGGCGCAGAACGTCGAAGACCCTCACAGCGCCATGTGGCTGACGTATTACAGCCATATATTCAACCCGGCGCGGTTGAACCCCAAGGTGATGGAAGGGCACCTGCCCAGTCGTTTCTGGAAAAACCTGCCGGAGGGCAAGCTGATCCCAAGCTTGATCAGCGAAGCGCGAACGGGGAAGCAGAAGGATGGTCAGGCCAAGATGATCGGCAGCAGGCCCGGTAAGCGTATTGCCAGCGGGCAAGGTTAAACAGGAGGGATCATGTCTACCGTCGTACGTCTCGCCCAGCCCGACGATGCCGAGGGGGTCAGCCGGGTGATCCTGGCGGCTTTGTACGGCAGCAACGCACAGGATTATCCGGCGGATGTGATTGAGCGGGTGGCCAGCAACTTTACGCCCGACGCGGTGCGCGAGCTGCTCAAGCGGCGTGTGGTGCTGGTGGCGGTTCAGGGGCGGGTGATCGTCGGCACCGCTGCGCTGGATGCCAAAGTGGTGCGCTCGGTGTTCGTCAACCCGACGCGGCAAGGGCAGGGCATTGGCCGGTTATTGATGAGTGAAATCGAACTGCGCGCGGGGGAAGCGGGGGTGACAACGCTGAGTGTGCCGTCCTCGCTGACGGCCGAGCCGTTTTACGCCAGGCTGGGGTTTCGCACGGTACGTGAGGTCGATCACGGCAGTGAGCGCACCTTGGTGATGGAGAAGGCGCTGTTGCCGTGCGATGCCTGAGCACATCGGAAAGTAAATGTGGGAGGAGGCTTGCGCTATATGAGAATCCAAACGCCCTCCTCAGTTAACTGAAAGAACCGGCTCGAATGTGGGAGGGGGCTTGCCCCCGATGCGGTGTATCAGTCAACAGATTCATTGACTGAGCCACTGCTATCGGGGGCAAGCCCCCTCCCACAGGCGGTTAGACCTTTACGATCCAACCGGCAGGTGCTTCGACGTCGCCGGTCTGCACGCCGGTCAGCTCTTTGTAGAGCTTCTGGGTGATCGGGCCGACTTCGGTTTCGCTGTGGAACACGTGCAGTTTTCCGTTGTACTGGATACCGCCGATCGGCGAAATCACCGCCGCCGTGCCGCAGGCGCCGGCTTCCTTGAATTGGTCCAGCTTGTCGATGAACACTTCGCCCTCGACCACTTCCAGGCCCAGGCGGGTCTGGGCCAGTTCGATCAGCGACAGGCGGGTGATGCCTGGCAGCACCGAAGGCGACTTCGGCGTGATGAACTGGTTGTCGTGGGTGATCCCGAAGAAGTTGGCCGAACCGACTTCTTCGATTTTCGAGTGGGTCATCGGATCCAGATAGATTGCGTCGGCAAAACCGGATTTCTTCGCTTCCGAGCCCGGCATCAGGCTGGCGGCGTAGTTGCCACCGACCTTGGCCGCGCCAGTGCCCTGTGGCGCGGCGCGGTCGAAGGTGGAGATCTGGAAGTTGTGGGGCACCAGGCCGCCCTTGAAGTAGGCGCCGACAGGGATGCAGAACACCGAGAAGATGAATTCGGGCGCGGTGCGTACGCCGATGTTGTCACCGGTGCCGATCACGAACGGACGCAGGTACAGCGCGCCGCCGCTGCCGTACGGCGGGATGAACCGCTCGTTGGCCTTGACCACTTGCTTGCAGGCGTCGATGAACGCGTCGGTCGGTACGTGGGGCATCAGCAGGCGCGCGCAGCTGCGTTGCATGCGGGCGGCGTTCTGGTCCGGGCGGAACAGGTTGATCGAGCCGTCTTTGCAACGGTAGGCCTTGAGGCCTTCAAAGCACTGCTGACCATAGTGCAGGGCGGTGGAGCCCTCGCTGATGTGCAGCACGTTGTCGTCGGTCAGGGTGCCGGCTTGCCATTCGCCGTTTTTCCAGGTCTGGAGAAACCGCTTGTCGGTCTTGATGTAGTCAAAACCCAGCTTGTCCCAATTGATGCTTTCGTTACCCATGACACCCTCTATCTCTGGTCAAGTCGGATTTTTTTCTGGATGGGCGCAACAATACTTCATTCTTGGCTCGTGTGGGAGCAGGTGGGCGGACCATCCGACATCTGTATTGGCTGATCCGCCGCTATCGCGGGCAAGGCCGGCTCCCACAGCTGATTGCATCTCAAGGGTGGGAGCTGGGTTGCCTACAGATGCAGCGCGTGGCCCAGCGCCCGCAATGCCGCTTCCTGCACAGCCTCACCGAGGGTCGGGTGCGCGTGAATGGTGCCGGCCACGTCTTCCAGGCGCGCGCCCATTTCCAGGCTCAGGCCGAAGGCCGTGGACAGTTCGGACACGCCCACACCCACAGCCTGCCAGCCGACGATCAGATGGTTGTCCCGCCGCGCCACCACCCGCACGAAGCCGGTTTTCGACTCCAGCGTCATCGCCCGACCATTGGCCGCGAACGGGAAGCTCGACACGATGCAATCCAGTCCCGCCGCCTTGGCATCGTCGGGCGTTTTGCCGACCACCACCAGTTCCGGGTCGGTAAAGCACACCGCCGGGATCGCCGCCGGGTTGAACTCGCGGTGCAGGCCGCTGATCAGTTCGGCAACCATTTCGCCCTGGGCCATGGCTCGGTGCGCCAGCATCGGCTCGCCGCTCAGGTCGCCGATGGCATACACATTGCGCATGCTGGTCTGGCAGCGGCTGTCGATCCTGATCGCCGCGCCGTTCATGTCCAGGTTCAGCGCTTCGAGGTTCCAGCCCTGGGTGTTGGGTTTGCGACCCACCGCGACCAGCACCTGGTCGGTGGCCAATGACAAGGTGTCGCCGTTGGGGTCACGAACCTGCAGGTTGCCGTCGGCAAACCCGGTGACGCTGTGCTTGAGGTACAGCGTTACCCCCAGTTGCTTGAGGGATTCGGCCACCGGCTGGGTCAGCTCGCCGTCGTAGGCGGGCAGGATGCGATCCTGCGCCTCTACTACGCTGACCTGCGCCCCGAGCTTGCGGTAGGCGATTCCCAGTTCCAGGCCGATATAACCACCGCCCACTACGATCATGCGTTTGGGCACGCGGGTCGGCGCCAGGGCTTCGGTAGACGAGATAATCGGCCCACCGATGGGCAGCATCGGCAGGTTGACGCTTGTGGAACCGGTGGCCAGCAGCAGGTGTTCGCACTGGATGCGTTGCTCGCCGACATCGACGGTCTTGCCGTCGACTACCTTGGCCCAGCCGTGTATCACCTGCACCTTGTGCTTCTTGAGCAAGGCTGCGACGCCGGTGGTCAGGCGGTCGACGATGCCGTCCTTCCATTCCACGCTTTTGCGGATGTCCAGTGTCGGCACGTCCACTTCTATGCCCAGCGGCGAGCCCTGGCTGTGATGCACGCTTTGCTGGAATTGCTCGGCCACATGGATCAAGGCCTTGGACGGGATACAGCCGATATTCAGGCAAGTGCCCCCCAATGCCTGGGCTTCCACCAGGATGGTCGGGATGCCCAGTTGACCGGCGCGGATCGCCGCGACATAACCGCCGGGGCCGCCGCCGATGATCAGCAGGGTGGTATGCGTAATGTGCGTCATGCCGTTACTCCAGGAACAGGCTGGCGGGTTGTTCGAGCAGGCCGCGAATGGCCTGGATGAATTGCGCCGCGTCCATGCCATCGACCACGCGGTGATCGAAGGAGCTGGAGAGGTTCATCATCTTGCGAATCACGATCTGGCCCTTGATCACCATCGGCCGTTCGACGATGCGATTGACGCCGACGATGGCTACCTCCGGCAGGTTCAGCACCGGCGTGCTGACGATACCGCCCAACGCGCCGAGGCTGGTCAGGGTGATGCTGGAACCGGACAGTTCTTCACGGCTGGCCTTGCCATTGCGCGCGGCCGTGGCCAGGCGCGCGATCTCTTCGGCGGTGCCCCACAGGTTGCGGGCTTCGGCATGCCGCACCACCGGCACCATCAGGCCGATGTCGCTCTGGGTGGCGACGCCCACATGCACCGCGCCGAGGCGGGTGATGACCTGGGCTTCGTCGTCGTAACGCGCATTGATCTGCGGAAAATCGCGCAGCGCCACGACCATGGCGCGCACGATAAACGGCAACAGGGTCAGCTTGCCGCGTGTGGCACCGTGCTTTTCGTTGAGGTGTACGCGCAGCTCGTCCAGCGCGGTGACGTCGATTTCTTCCACATAGCTGAAATGCGCGGCGCGCCGGGTGGCGTCCTGCATGCGCTGGGCGATTTTGCGGCGCATGCCGATCACCGGGATCTGTTCTTCGTCGTGGCGTTCGGCGTAAGAGGCGGCAGCGGTTTTATGTTGCGTCGCAGGCTGGAGCAAGTAAGCGTCCAAATCTTCGTGCAGAATGCGGCCCGCCGGGCCAGAGCCTTGGACCAGGCACAGCGGGATGCCGGCATCCAGCGCATGCTTGCGCACGGCGGGGGAGGCCAGCGGGCGTTCGTCGGCTTCGCGGGCTACCGGGGCTTGCGCTGGAGCCTGAGTTGGTGCGGGTTTGCTTTGGACCGGGGCTGGCTTGGCTTCAACGACGGGAGCGGCCTTCACCGGTTCAGCCTCGACCGGCACGTCCTTGGTATTGCCCGCGCCTTCCACTTCAATGCTGATCAGAATACTTCCCACGGCCATGACTTCGCCCGGCGCGCCGCCGAGGGCGATCACCTTGCCGTGCACCGGCGAGGGAATATCCACCATCGCCTTGTCGGTCATCACATCCGCCAGCACCTGGTCTTCGACCACCATATCGCCGACGTTCACATGCCACTGCGACAGTTCTACTTCCGCGATGCCTTCGCCAATGTCCGGCATCTTGATAACGTGCGTGCCCATTCAGACCTCCATGACCCGTTGCAGCGCCGCGCCCACACGGGACGGCCCTGGGAAATACGCCCACTCCTGCGCGTGCGGGTAGGGGGTGTCCCACCCGGTGACGCGTTCGATCGGCGCTTCCAGGTGGTGGAAGCAATGCTCCTGCACCAGCGCTACCAGCTCGGCGCCAAAGCCACAGGTGCGCGTGGCTTCATGCACCACCACGCAACGGCCGGTCTTTTTCACCGATTTGACGATGGTTTCCAGGTCCAGCGGCCACAGGCTGCGCAGGTCGATGACTTCGGCGTCGATGCCGGTTTCCTCGGCGGCCACCTGGGACACATACACGGTGGTGCCGTAGGTCAGCACGGTGACGGCCGAGCCCGGACGCACAATGGCGGCCACGTCCAGCGGCACGGTGTAGTAACCGTCCGGCACTTGGGCTTGCGGGTGTTTCGACCACGGGGTGACAGGGCGGTCGTGATGGCCGTCGAACGGGCCGTTGTACAGGCGCTTGGGTTCGAGGAAGATCACCGGGTCATCGTTTTCGATGGAGGCGATCAGCAGGCCCTTGGCGTCATACGGGTTGGACGGCATCACCGTGCGCAGGCCGCAGACCTGGGTGAACACCGCTTCGATACTTTGGCTGTGAGTCTGGCCGCCATAGATGCCGCCGCCGCAGGGCATGCGCATGGTCAGCGGCGCGGTGAACTGGCCGGCGGAGCGATAACGCAGGCGCGCGGCTTCGGAGATGATCTGGTCGGTGGCGGGGTAGACGTAGTCGGCGAACTGGATCTCGGCCACCGGGCGCAAACCATAGGCGCCCATGCCCACCGCCACGCCGACGATGCCGCTTTCGGAGATCGGCGCGTCAAATACCCGCGAAGTGCCGTACTTGCTCTGCAGGCCTTCGGTGCAGCGGAACACGCCGCCGAAATAACCGACGTCCTGGCCGAACACCACCACGTTGTCGTCGCGTTCGAGCATCACATCCATGGCCGAGCGCAGGGCCTGGATCATGGTCATGGTGGTGGTGGTCATGGCGGTTTCCACTTCGATGCTGTTGTTGTGATCGTTCATGTCAGATCCCCAACTGCTGACGCTGGCGCTTTAAGTGCTCCGGCATCTCTTTATAGACGTCTTCGAACATGGTCGCGGCGCTTGGGATCTGGCCACCGGCCAGGGTGCCGTACTGTTCGGCTTGTTTTTGCGCGGCGATGACCTCGGCTTCCAGTTCGGCACTGACCGCCGCGTGCTCCTCTTCGGACCACTGTCCAATCTTGATCAGGTGCTGCTTTAGACGGGCAATCGGGTCGCCCAGCGGGAAGTGGCTCCAGTCGTCGGCGGGGCGGTACTTGGATGGATCGTCCGAAGTGGAGTGGGGGCCGGCGCGGTAGGTGATCCATTCGATCAGGGTCGGGCCGAGGTTGCGGCGCGCACGTTCGGCGGCCCAGGCGGAAGCGGCGTACACCGCGATGAAGTCGTTGCCGTCCACACGCAGGGAGGCAATGCCGCAACCGACGCCGCGTCCGGCGAAGGTGGTGGCTTCACCGCCGGCAATGGCCTGGAAGGTGGAGATTGCCCATTGGTTGTTGACCACGTTGAGAATCACCGGCGCGCGGTAGACGTGGGCGAAGGTGAGGGCGGTGTGGAAGTCCGATTCGGCGGTGGCGCCGTCACCGATCCAGGCCGACGCGATCTTGGTATCGCCCTTGATCGCCGACGCCATGCCCCAGCCCACGCCCTGTACGAATTGGGTGGCGAGGTTGCCGGAAATAGTGAAGAAGCCAGCGTCTTTGACCGAGTACATGATCGGCAGCTGACGACCTTTGAGCGGGTCGCGCTCGTTGGACAGCAACTGGCAGATCAGGTCCACCAGCGGCACTTCGCGGGCCATCAGGATGCTTTGCTGGCGGTAGGTGGGGAAACACATGTCGTCGATGTTCAGGGCCAGGGCCTGGGCGCTGCCGATGGCTTCCTCGCCAAGGCTTTGCATGTAGAACGACATTTTTTTCTGACGCTGGGCGACCACCATGCGGTTATCGAAGATCCGTGTCTTGAGCATGGCACGCATGCCCTTGCGCAGGATCTCTACGGGAACCCCTTCGGCCCACGGCCCCAGGGCCTGACCCTGGTCATCGAGCACGCGGATCAAGCCCTTGGCCAGGTCGGCGGTGTCGGCGGGTTCTACGTCGATGGCGGGTTTGCGCACCAGGCCGGCGTCGTTCAGGCGCAGGTAGGTGAAATCGGTCTTGCAGCCTGGGCGGCCCGAGGGTTCGGGAACGTGCAGGCGCAGCGGTTCGTACTGCTGGGTCATGGCTTTCTACGCTCTATCTTGTGAATTTCTTGTAGTGGGCGCGCTAGCTGACAATCAGTCCCCGGATAGGGGAAATCTTGTCCTACAACAATCATAGGCGGGGCGTAGAAGAATATTTATCTGTGTTTCATTGCGCTCATGATCATTTGCGGATAAAAAATCTGCATAAACATAATAAACAGGTGATTTTGTCTCATGCGCAAACTGGACCGTACCGATATCGGCATTCTCAACGCCCTGCAGGAGAACGCGCGGATCACCAACGCCGACCTGGCCCGCTCGGTCAACCTGTCGCCCACGCCGTGTTTCAACCGGGTCAAGGCCATGGAGGAACTGGGCCTGATCCGTGAACAGGTCACCCTGCTGGATGCCGATCTGCTGGGGTTGCACGTCAACGTGTTTATCCATGTCAGCCTGGAAAAACAGAATGAGCTGGCCCTGCAACAGTTCGAAAGCGCCATCGCCGACCGCCCCGAGGTGATGGAGTGCTACCTGATGGCCGGCGACCCCGACTACCTGATCCGCGTGCTGGTGCCGACGATCCAGGCATTGGAGCGCTTCATGATGGATTTCCTGACCAAGGTGCCGGGCGTGGCGAATATCCGCTCCAGCTTTGCGCTCAAGCAGGTGCGCTACAAGACCGCGTTGCCATTGCCCTCCAACGGCATCAGCCTCGGTTCCTGATGCAACCCAGGCACACATGTGGGAGGGGCTTGCTCCCGATGACGGTGAATCAGCTAGCGCCAAGCTGCCTGTCACACCGCCATCTTGGGCAACTCGAATCCCGCATTTCAGAGCTGGTTGAGGGGGATCTTCAGGTAGGTCACCCCATTGTCTTCCGCCGGCGGCAGATGCCCGGCCCGTACATTCACCTGGATCGCCGGCAACAACAGCGTCGGCATCCCCAGCCCCGCATCGCGCTGGGTGCGCATCGCTACAAACGCCGTTTCATCCACGCCGTCATGCACATGAATATTGCCTGCGCGCTGTTCGGCTACCGTGGTCAGGCATTTCGCCTCGCGCCCCTGGGGTGGATAGTCATGGCACACGTACAGTTGGGTCTCCAGTGGAAACGCCAGTAATTTGCGCATTGAGGCGTACAACTGCCGCGCATCGCCGCCGGGGAAGTCGCAGCGCGCGGTGCCCACATCCGGCATAAACAGGGTATCGCCGACCAGGATCAACCGACCCTCGATCAGGTAGGCCATGTCCGCCGGGGTATGACCGGGCACATGCAAGGCCTGGGCTTGCAGGCCGCCGATGTGGAAGCACTCGTCCGGGGCGAACAAATGATCGAACTGCGAACCGTCCGCCCGGAATTCCGGCTCCAGGTTAAACAGGTTTTTGAATACGTCCTGCACTTTGCTGATGCACTGGCCGATGGCGATCTTGCCGCCCAGTGTGCGGCGCAGGTAGGGCGCGGCGGACAAGTGGTCGGCGTGGGCATGGGTTTCCAGCAGCCACTGCACCTGCAAACGGTGTTCGTGTACGAATGCGATCACCTTGTCCGCCTGGGTGGTGTCGGTGCGGCCGGAGGCGGGGTCGTAGTTGAGCACCGAATCGACGATGGCGCAGGCGCCGCCGTCCGCTTCGTAGACCACATAGGTATAGGTCGACGACGCCTCGTCCAGAAAGGATTGAATCAACGCTGGCATGGCGGTAGCCCCTGATGCTGGAAAAAAGTGATTACAATCACTTTATATTTAAACATAATGTTTTCAGATTAAGTGACACACAGGACCCGACGCAAATGGAATCTACCTTGAGTGAGGGCGAAGTCGCCCAGTTGCGTGCGTCCGCGTCCAAAGCCTGCGCCTTGCTCAAGGCGTTGGCCAATGAAGACCGCCTGTTGATCCTGTGCCAGTTGACCCAGGGCGAACGCAATGTCGGCGAGCTGGAGACCATGACCGGCGTGCGCCAGCCGACGCTGTCCCAGCAACTGGGCATCCTGCGCGACGAAGGGCTGGTGGCCACCCGTCGCGAAGGCAAATACATTTTCTACGGGCTGGCCAGCCACGAAGTGATCCAAGTGATGAAGACCTTGTCCGGGCTGTACTGCGGCGCGGTCATAAAAAGCTGGGCGTAACGCCATCCGGCGGCGACCCTTGTGTGCATTGACAAAAAAAGGCGATAGACCATGACCGACCAACACTGGGGCCAAACCATCAGTGGCGACATCGTTGTCATCGGCGGCGGCTCGGCGGGCATCGGCCTGCTGGCCAGCCTGCTCAAGCGCGACCCCCATCTGAACATCACCCTGATCGAACCCAGCGACTACCACTGCTACCAACCGGCCTGGACCCTGGTGGGCGGCGGTGCCTACGACCTGGAAAAAACCCGCCGTCCCCTGGCCGACGTATTGCCCAATGGCGTGACCTGGGTGCAGGCCGCCGTCACCGAGGTGCTGCCGGACAGCCAGAGCCTGGTGCTCGACAACGGTCAGCGCGTGACCTGGAACAACCTCATTGTCTGCCCCGGCCTGCGTCTGGCCTGGGAAAAAATCGAAGGCCTGCAGGACACCCTCGGCCAGCACGGCGTGACCTCCAACTACAGCTACGAGCACGCCGCCTATACCTGGCAGCAAGTCAAGCAACTCAAGGCCGGTAAGGCACTGTTCACCCAGCCGGCCATGCCGATCAAATGCGCCGGCGCGCCGCAGAAGGCCATGTACCTGTCCTGCGACCACTGGCTCAAGCAAGGTCATCTGAAAAACATCGACGTGGAATTCAACCTGGCCGGCGCGGCGCTGTTCGGCGTGGCGACCTTCGTGCCGCCGTTGATGAAATACGTGGAGAAATACAACGCGCGCCTGGCCTTCAATACCAACCTGGTGAAAGTCGACGGTCCGGCACGCAAAGCCTGGTTTGACGTCAAGGACGCTGAAGGCAACGTCACCCGTGTCGAAAAAACTTTCGACCTGCTGCACGTGGTCCCACCGCAACTGGCGCCGGAGTTTATCCGCAACAGCCCACTGGCCGACGCCGCCGGCTGGTGCGACGTGCACCCGCACAGCCTGCAGCATCAGCGCTATGCGCGTGTCTTCGGCCTGGGCGATGTGTGCGGCACCAGCAATGCCAAGACCGCCGCGGCGGTGCGCAAGCAGATTGTGGTGGTCGCCGAAAACCTGTTGGCCCTGCGCAAACAGGCGCCGCTGCCGCTCAAGTACGACGGCTACGGTTCCTGCCCGCTGACGGTGGAGAAGGGCAAAGTGGTGCTGGCCGAGTTTGGTTACGGTGGCAAGCTGCTGCCGACGTTCGCCCTCGACCCGACGCGGGCACGTCGTTCCATGTGGTTTCTCAAGGCCACGTTGCTGCCATGGTTCTATTGGAACGGCATGCTCAAGGGCCGCGAATGGCTGACCCGCCTGAGCAAGGTGGACTGAATGCTGCTGGCCAGTGTGTTGGGCGTGTTGATGGGCATGGTCATGGGCTTGACCGGCGCCGGTGGCGGCATCCTCGGTGTGCCCGCGTTGGTGCTGGGGCTGGGCCTGAGCATGACCCAGGCCGCGCCGGTGTCGCTGCTCGCTGTGGGCGCGGCGGCGGCGGTGGGGGCGATTGACGGTTTGCGCCATGGCCTGGTGCGTTATCGCGCCGCGTTGCTGATCGCGTTGCTCGGCGCGCTGTTTTCCCCGCTGGGGGTGTTCGTCGCCCACCAGATGCCCGAAGCGCTGCTCAAGGGCCTGTTCAGCGCGTTGATGGTGCTGGTGGCGTGGCGCATGCTGCAACGGGAGAAACTCCAGGCCGGGCCGAGCGACCATGGCGCCGCCTCCTGGGGCCAGAAAAACTGCATGCTCAACCAGCAGACCGGGCGCCTGGCCTGGACCGCCAAATGCACCGCCACCCTGGCCACCCTGGGCGCCATCACCGGTGCGGTGTCGGGTCTGCTCGGCGTGGGCGGTGGCTTTCTGATCGTGCCGGCATTCAAACAGCTTACCGATGTGCAGATGCGCGGCATTGTCGCCACCTCGTTGATGGTGATCAGCCTGATTTCGCTGATCGGCGTGGTCGGCGCGTTCCATGCCGGCGTGCGTATCGACGCCGTCGGCTGGGTGTTTATCGCAGCCAGCATCGTCGGCATGCTGATCGGCCGGCGCCTGTGTTCGGTCATCGCCGCACGCACCCTGCAGGTGGGGTTTGCCAGCCTGTGTGTGATGGTGGCGATTGGCATGCTGGTCAACGCCCTGCATTGATCGTTCCCACGCTCCGCGTGGGAATGCCGCCCTGGACGCTCCGCGTCCGCTCTTGACGGTCGTGACGCGGAGCGTCACCCGCTGCATTCCCACGCGGAGCGTGGGAACGATCAAGCGTCTTCATCCCATCGCATCCCCCCACCCAGTACCCAAGTAGCATAGGTCTCATCCCCCGCCCTTCGTACACTCATGCCTCAGAGGGGGAGGCAACGATGCATAACAGTGAAGGCGTAGTCAGTGCCATGTCCCAGGCCACCGATGAAGGGCAGGCCGCCGAGGAGTTGGCGCAGCAACTGTTGCATCCGTACCTGGGCTTCGTGCTGTTTTTCTGCTCGGCGTCTTACGACCTGCAGGCCCTGGGCCAAGCGTTGCAAGCGTGCCTGGGCAACGTGCGCGTGGTGGGCTGTACCAGCGCCGGCGAGATCACGCCCCAAGGCTACGGCCGCAATTGCATTACGGCGATGGGCTTTAATCACGCGCATTTTTCTATCGCCACTGAGCTGATCGACCAAGTGGAACACTTCAGCCTGATCGACGCCCAGCACATGGTCGAACGCCTGGTCGGCGGCTGTCGCAGCAATACCCTGGCGCCGATCAAGGGCAATACCTTCGCCCTGACCCTGCTCGATGGCCTCTCCAGCCGCGAAGAAATGGTACTCGCCGCCCTCAGCGCCGCCCTTGGCGATATCCCGCACTTCGGCGGTTCGGCCGGTGACGACAACTTCCTCACCCACACCCACGTGTACTTCAATGGCGCGTTCCACAGCGGCGCGGCGGTGGTGGTGCTGGTCAATACCTGGTTGGATTTCGAAGTGTTCACCACCCACCACATCCTGCCGCGTGCGGAAAAACTGGTGGTGACCGGCGCCGACAGCCCGTCACGACGGGTGTACGAGCTCAATGCCGAACCCGCCGCCGAGGAGTACGCGCGGCACATCGGCGTGGCGGTGGCCGACCTCGACCACCGCGTCTTTGCCGCCCACCCGCTGGCGGTGCGTATCCATGATCAGTACTACGTGCGCGCCATCCAACAGGTGCACGAAGACCTGAGCCTGAGTTTCTACTGCGCCGTGGAAAACGGCATCGTACTGACCGTGATGAAACCCGGCCCGATTCTGCCCAACCTGGAAAGCCTGTTCGACGGCCTGCACTCTCGCCTCGGCGATTTGTTGCTGACTGTCGGCTGCGACTGCTTCCTGCGCCGCCTGGAGCTGGAAGACGCCGGGGGCCTGGAACAGATCGGCAGCTTCCTGCAAGCCAAACGGGTGATGGGGTTCAACACCTACGGAGAACAGTTCAATGGCATGCACATCAACCAGACCTTCACCGGGGTCGCCATTGCCCGAGGCCGGCGCTGAACTGCTCGCCCAGGTGGCCCGACTGCAACAGGACAACCACAAGCTGGCGCGGATCAATGCGGCGCTGATCGAGCGTATCGAGTCCGGCATGGCCCAGGGTAATAACCCGTACACCACCTTTCAGCATTCTGTGGTACTGGCCGAGCAAGTGCGCGAACGCACCGATGCCTTGAACCAGGCAATGGCCGAACTCAAGGCCAGCAACCACTTGCTGATCAACGCGAGGCTGCGCGCCGAGACCCTGCGCGGTGAACAGGCGGCGGCGCAAAAGGCCCAGGAAAGTGAACGCTGGATTCGCCTGATCACCGATAACGTTCCGGCCCTGATCGGCTACTTGAATGCCGACCTGGTCTACGAATTCACCAATAAGGTCTATGAACAATGGTACTGCTGGCCGCGCGGCATGATGCTCGGCCTGAGCCTGCGCGAAGTCCACAGCGAGCAGCATTGCCAGCGCCTGGACGCCTATGTCGCCCGCGCCCTGGCCGGGGAGAGCGTGACCTTCGAGTTCGCCGAGACCAACATCAATAACCAGGAGCGCTACATGCTGCGCTCCTATGTGCCGAATATGCTGGCCAGTGGCGAAGTGGTAGGGATCTTTGTGTTGATCCGCGACATCACCGAACGCCGCCGCACCGCCGAAGCGTTGCACCAGGCCTATCAGCACCTGGAGCAACGCGTGGCCCAGCGCACCTCGGAACTCACTGCGCTCAACGGCCAGTTGCTCAAGGAAATCGATGAGCGCCGGCGCATGGAAACCCGCCTGCGCGAGGCCAAGCTGGAGGCGGAACAGGCCAACCTGTCGAAAACCAAATTCCTCGCGGCCGTCAGCCACGACCTGCTGCAACCGCTGAATGCCGCGCGTCTGTTCACCAGCGCTTTGCTGGAGCGCCCGAGCGAAAAGCTGGTGCGCAACGTGAGCAATTCCCTGGAAGACGTGGAAAACCTGTTGGGCACCCTGGTGGATATTTCCAAGCTGGATGCCGGGGTGATCAAGGCCGATATCGCGCCGTTCGCCTTGAGCGAACTGCTCGATAACCTGGCCGTCGAATACACCCAACTGGCCCGCAGCGAAGGCTTGGAGCTGCGCTTCATCGGTTGTTCGGCACTGGTGCGCAGCGACATCCAACTGCTGGCGCGGATTCTGCGCAACCTGCTGAGCAATGCGATTCGCTACACCTACAGCGGTCGCGTGGTGCTGGGCTGTCGTCGCCAGCATCAGCGCCTGTCGATCCAGGTGTGGGACAGCGGCATGGGCATCGCCGAGGAGCGCCTGGAGGAGATATTCCAGGAGTTCAAACGCGGCGATGTGCAGCGCCGCGATCAGGATCGCGGGCTGGGGTTGGGCCTGGCGATCGTGGAGAAAATCGCCGGCATTCTTGGCCATCGCATCAGCGTCAAATCCGTACCCGGCAAGGGCTCGATGTTTGCCGTGGAAGTGCCCTTGAGCGCCACCGCCCCAAAAAACCTGCCTGCGCCCAGCATGAGCGAACCGATGCTGGAGCGTTTACAGGGCGCGCGGGTGTGGGTGCTGGATAACGACGCGGCGATCTGCGCGGGTATGCGCACGTTACTCGAAGGGTGGGGCTGCGAGGTGATCACCGCCTTATCGGAGCAGGACCTGGCCGGCCAGGTGGACAATTACCACGCCGAGGCCGACCTGCTGATCGCAGATTACCACCTGGACAACGACCAGAACGGCGTCGACGCCGTGGCCCACATCAACGCCCGCCGCAGCCGCCCGATACCGGCGCTGATGATCACCGCCAACTACAGTAACGAGCTGAAACTGCAGATCCGTGAGTTGGGGCATACCTTGATGCACAAGCCGGTACGCCCAATGAAACTCAAGACCGCCATGAGCCACCTGCTCGGTCGGCCCTGACAACTGATCGTTCCCACGTTCTGCGTGGGAATGCCGCACTGGACGCTCTGCGTCCGCTCTTAACGGGCGTGACGCGGAGCGTCACAGGATGCATTCCCACGCGGAGCGTGGGAACGATCATCCAAAGTCGTGACGCAGAGCGTCACCGGATGCATTCCCACGCGGAGCGTGGGGAACGATCAGAATCGCAACAGCGGGTGAGGGTGCACTTGCAGGATGCGGGCCGGTTGGATGAGGCGGCATTGAAAGCGTCGGGTGTGCAGGGTGTGATGGTGTTGGCGGGAGGAGTGGTAAACCTGCTCACCGGCCTCTGATCCAAGGAGAGATCACAATGTGGGAGAGGGCTTGCCCTCGATGATCGTTCCCACGCTCTGAACTGACCCCACAAAGTTGGACGATTTTCTATCTATGCCTGAGCGGCCTGAATTCTGTATTCAACAGGACTCAGGCCGTTTAGCTTCAGTCTGATACGCGAGTGATTG
>NZ_JAAMRE010000042.1 GCF_013522705.1 Pseudomonas lurida | reverse complement strand
CATCCCGAACTCAGCAGTGAAACGATGCATCGCCGATGGTAGTGTGGGGTTTCCCCATGTGAGAGTAGGTCATCGTCAAGATTAAATTCCGAAACCCCAATTGCGAGAGCAGTTGGGGTTTTGTTTTATGTAGAAGTCCATGAATTTCACTGGCACGCTGCAATGCATCGTTCTGGTACACAGAATTTCTTGACGACCATAGAGCATTGGAACCACCTGATCCCATCCCGAACTCAGCAGTGAAACGATGCATCGCCGATGGTAGTGTGGGGTTTCCCCATGTGAGAGTAGGTCATCGTCAAGATCAAATTCCGAAACCCCTGTCTGCTAACGCAGGCAGGGGTTTTGTCGTTTAGGCAATCGGTATTTACCACTCAGTATCCAACCGCAATATCCTTATATGGCGTGCGCGCAAGTGCCGGTGTGCTGCATTCCCGCAATGAATCGGTGTACCACCGGTCCGGTTTCTCGCTCAAAAAGAAGATGTTTCCTACAAACCCTTAAGATTTCACTCGATTTGGCCGAAAGCCTGATGAGCCATGCGTGCACCGAAATAGAGCGGCCCGCGAAGCCGGCTATACCGTTACATGGAATGTTCCGCTCGGCACGCTCATCCCCCTTTGGCAAAAAGAAGTCGATGAAATGAATCTCAAGTTCAGTCATAAAATTTTGTTGGCCGCGTCAGGCGTGGTGGTCCTAGCCTTCGCGTTATTTACGCTTTACAACGATTACCTGCAACGCAGTACGATCAAGCAGAATCTGGAGTCATCTATCCAGCAATCCGGTGAGCTCACCGCCAGCAGTGTGCAAAACTGGCTCAGTGGTCGAATCCTGGTACTCGAAAGTCTGACTCAGAACATTGCCCACCAAGGCAGTGCTGCGGACCTGCCAGGTTTGGTAGATCAACCTGCACTGACATCGAACTTCCAGTTCACTTATGTCGGGCAAACCAACGGTGTATTCACCCAACGCCCTGACGCCAAAATGCCGGACGACTATGATCCTCGTCAGCGCCCTTGGTACAAACAAGCTGTTGCTGCAGATAAACCCATGCTTACGCCGCCTTATATGGCGGCAGTAGGTGGTCAGATCGTTACCATCGCGATGCCGGTGAAAAAGAACGGCGAATTGCTTGGTGTGGTGGGTGGCGACCTTAGTCTGCAAACCTTGGTGAAAATCATCAACTCGGTGGACTTTGGTGGTATCGGCCATGCTTTTCTGGTCAGCGGCGACGGCCAGGTCATCGTCAGTCCAGACGAAGATCAGGTGATGAAAAACCTCAAGGACATCTATCCAGGCACCACACTTCGCATAGAAAAGCTCAACCAGGACGTAGTACTCAAAGGCCATGATCGCATTCTGTCCTTTACGCCCATCAGCGGTCTGCCAGGTGCCGATTGGTATATCGGATTGTCGATCGACAAAGACAAGGCCTACGCGCCGCTCGGTAAATTCCGCACCTCAGCCTTGATTGCCATGTTGATCGCCGTGGTAGCGATTGCGGTGTTGCTGAGCCTGTTGATCCAAGTGCTACTGCGCCCCTTGACCACCATGGGCGTCGCCATGCAGGACATCGCCCAAGGCGAGGGCGACCTGACTCGTCGCCTGGCTGTCACCAGCAAGGACGAATTTGGCGAAGTAGGCAGTGCGTTCAACCGGTTCGTTGAGCGTATTCACGCTTCGATTTCGGAAGTCTCTTCGGCCACGCGCCAGGTTCATGATTTGTCCCAGCGCGTGATGGCGTCGTCCAACGCGTCGATCATCGGCTCCGACGAGCAAAGTGCACGTACCAACAGCGTTGCTGCGGCGATCAACGAGCTGGGGGCCGCCACTCAGGAGATTGCGCGGAACGCGGCTGATGCATCTCAACACGCCAGCGGTGCCAGTGAGCAGGCTGACGATGGGCGCAAAGTGGTTGAGCAGACCATTTTGGCAATGTCTGAGCTGTCTCAGAAGATCAGTCTTTCGTGCACACAGATTGAAACGCTTAACGCCAGTACCGACAACATTGGTCACATTCTGGATGTGATCAAAGGCATTTCTCAGCAAACCAACTTGCTTGCTCTCAACGCCGCGATCGAAGCCGCGCGTGCTGGTGAGGCCGGGCGTGGCTTTGCTGTGGTGGCCGATGAAGTACGCAACCTGGCTCACCGTACCCAGGAGTCCGCCGAAGAAATTCATAAAATGATCACTTCACTGCAAGTGGGCTCCCGCGAGGCGGTGACCACCATGAATGCCAGCCAGGTCTCAAGTGAGGAAAGTGTTGAGGTCGCCAACCAGGCGGGTGAACGCCTGGTGAGCGTGACGCAGCGAATCGTTGAGATTGACGGCATGAACCAGTCCGTCGCTGCGGCCACTGAGGAGCAAACCGCCGTGGTGGAAACGCTCAACGTGGACATCAACCAGATCAATCTGCTTAACCAGCAGGGCGTAGCCAATCTCAACGAGACACTCAGAGACTGCGATGCCCTGTCGCAACAGGCCAATCGCTTGAAGCAACTGGTCGACAGCTTCAAGATCTGACTTGTCTGGACGGTGCGTAGGAGCGAGCAGCTTCGCTCCTACGCACCGCCCAGCAGCTTACGCACGTTTGCCAGGGCGCTGTCGGCAAAGTCCTGCACAAACGCTTCGAAGCCCACCTGCGTCTTGTCCACTGGCTCGGCAATGATGGTCCAGCTCACCTTGGCGCATTGCACGCCATGTGCCTGCACACGAATCCCTGCCCACAACCTGGCCACGCCCAGCGTGTTATAGATCATGGTCCAGGTCATGTGCATGTCATGATCATCTCGACTATTGAGTTGCTCGACGACACAGTTGCCATCACGGAACGTTTTGGTACGCAATGCACCCACGCCTGTGCCGATCATCTCGACAGACGCCAAGGCCGGGATGAAGGCATCAAAGCTCGAAAACTGCCCCACCATCTCCCACACGCGAAGCGCTCCGCAGTTGATAACGACGCTCGCCACAATCGGCGGGCTGTTCGGGTTGCAGATTAAAGTATCGGGTTGCAGCGGTTTCATATCTTGGTCCTGGAACGGTTCAAAGAAAGCCAATGGCCTTGAGGTACTCAAAGCCTTTGTTCAACAGCGCCGGGTCTTTTTGCGGATAGTGCTCGCCCATCTGCTCAACACCTCGTCGGGCGTTGTCATGCACAATCATCTTGGTATCTCCAATGTCATCATCCAGGCGATCAAGGTAAAACCCGAGTACCCCAAACATTGCGTTGTCCTGGCTCACCGTGCGCAGGGCTTGTTGCCATTGCGCAACGCATACCCGCTCGAATCCGCACCCCACCCGGCTTAATTCATCCAAGTAGCGCTCCCAACTCAACGGCTGTGGGTTATGCAGGTTGAACACGCAGCTATTGGCGTGAAAGCTCATGCAATGGAACGCGATGAAACGCGCCAGGAAGTCCACCGGCATCAGGTCGAAATCCAGTTCCAAGCGGGGCAACAGGCCTAACTGCAGCGACCCCTTGAGCATCAGCATCAAGCGATTTTTCTGCGGTTGGCAAACGCCGGTGCGGCTGTTGAAACTGACGTTGCCCGGACGAAGGATGTTGACCCATGCACCTTGCTCGATCGCACGCCCCAACAGCCGTTCAGCCGTCCACTTGGACAGGTTGTAGCCATTCTTGATGAACAGCGGCGGCGCGGCACCGGCCTGAGCTTCCAGCACATGGCCCTGGGTATCGATGCAGCTGGCGGCTGAAAGCGTCGAGACAAAATTGAACACCTTCTTGCAGTGGGTCTCGCATAGACGCAGGCATTCGAAGATGGGTTCGACGTTGTCCCTGGCCAGTGAGGCGTAGTCCATCACATGGTTGACCTGCGCCGCGTTGTGCACCAGTACGCCGAACTCCCTCGCAAGCTCGTCATACACTGCGTCGGCCAACCCCAATCGAGGTTGGCTGATGTCGGCGGCCAATACCCGCACCCGGCCAAGGTCCAGGTGGTCGAGGCGGTAGTCGCGCAGTGCCTGATTGAACCGCGCCGCTGCGCACTGCCCCGGCTGTTCGCGTACCAGACACGCCACTTGGGCCGCCCCGCCGGCCAGAAGCGCTTCGACAATATGAACGCCCACAAAGCTATTGGCCCCTGTGACCACGACCTTCTTCGGATTGCCCCCAAGCCGCTCGGGCAAGGCTTTCACCCGCCACTCACGTTGCGCATCCCGAACGGCCTGGCCACAGGAGGCGTCAGGCCGCTCTCCCTCTTGCATCAACATGGCGAGCGTGCGGATCGTGGGCACTTCAATGAACTGGCTCAACGCGAAACTGCGGCCAAACTCTTCGCGTACGCGCAGCAACAGCGTCGACAGCAAAATCGAGTGACCGCCCAGGTCGAAGAAGCTGGCATCGACCGACAACTGCGCGGCGGGTACCTCCAGCACCCCGCCCCACAATTGCGCCACTCGTGCTTGAAGCGATGTCGGCGTCACGCCGCCGTTGACCTGCCTGCCTGACCGCCCCGGCAATGCGAGCAGCGCCTGCCTGTCGACTTTCCCATTGCTGGAACAGGGCAATCCTGGCAGCTCGACCCATATTCCCGGCTGCATGTAATCCGGCAACCATTGCCGCGCATGCTGCTTCACGGTTTCTAGCGTAGCGTCCGGTTCGGGCTGCGCGACAAATGCGCAGATTCGGTGGTCACGGTCGATCGCCACGGCAACCTGGCGATACAGCCGGCCGCTGCGCAAACAGTGTTCGATTTCCTGAGGCTCCACCCGGAACCCACGGATTTTCACCTGGTCATCGCGTCGCCCGACCAGCAGGATCCCGTCGGGCGTCCACTGCGCCAGATCACCGCTGCGATAGGCTCGCGTTACCTGGCCTCCCGGCATGGGCAGGTCGACAAACGGTCCATCGTTCTGCTGCGGTACATTGACGTAACCCAGGCTTACCCCAGGGCCGACGATATACACATCGCCCGTTACATGTTCATCCACCGGCTGCAAATGTTCATCGAGGATCAGCACCCGGCTATTGGCAATAGGGCGGCCGAGGTTGCGATTACTGTCGCTCTGGACGAACGTGCGGTGAGTGGCCAGCACCGTGATTTCGGTAGGGCCATACAGGTTGTGGAACTGGCACTGCCCGGCCAGTTGCTCGATGACATGAGGTTCACAGACGTCGCCGCCGGTCAGCAGATGTGTCAGGCCCAGCGGTTGCTCCAGTGGCAGGATACTAAGCAGCGCGGGCGGCAGGAATGCGTGAGTAATACGCTGCCGGCGCAGCAGCGCCAGTAGTTGCACCGGATCACGCCGTTGCGCCTGGCTGGGGACGATCAACTCGGCACCCGCTATCAGGGCAGGGAAAATATCGATCAGCGACGAGTCGAAACTCAGTGGCGAAAACTGCAGCACGCGGCAGTGCTCATCCAGCGCCATGCACGACCCGAACCAGGCTGCGAAATGCGCCAGGTTGCCTTCGCTCAACACAACGCCTTTGGGCAGGCCCGTGGTGCCCGAGGTGTAGAGCACCATGCACGGCGCATCCAGGCATGGTTGATGGCACATCAGTGCGAGCCCACCGTCGACTGACTCTACAGTGCTGACATCCAACGCAGTAAAACGCTCGCGCAATGGATGTTGACCAGCATCCAGCAATACGACGGCCCGGGCGCCTTCGAGCATGGCCTGATGACGTTGCGCGGGTTGGTCTGGCTCCAGTGGCAGGTACACCGCACCACTGCCGAGCACAGCAAGAATACTGGCATAAAGATCCAGGGATTTTTCCAGGCAGACGCCCACAACCGCAGGCGCTTCAAAGGGCTGCAGCACAGGGCGCAAGCGTTGTTGGATCGCCAGAGCGCGAAGATGCAATTCACGGTAAGTCACCGTGGTGCCGGCGATATTCAACGCCGGCCGCTCGGCGAAGGCCTGCAGGCTGGCTTGTATTCGGTCAATCATGACCACTTGCGCCCGCTGCATCACTTCGGGGTTTGCCGTGCGGTTGAATCGATGCAGGAACGCCAATGCCTCAAGCTCCTGCAGGCCTTGTTCGGGCCAGTCGTTGGTGGCTGCGGTCGGTGAGAAGTAGGCGGGGTCCCGCGAAAAACCGCTGACCAACAGCGCCACCCATTCGACCAGTGCATGGGTCACCTGTTGACGCTGCCGTTGGCCGTTTCCGCTGGGCTCGTCGACGACATCCAACATGGCCACCAGCCGGTGCCCACGGTCATAAGCGCGCAATTGCAGTACCGGCAGCCCGCTTTCGGTGATCGGACCAACGCCCAGGCGTAGCAGGATGCAGGCCGCGTCACCGCCATCCAGGGGCTGCGATGAGCTGCCATCTTCAATCCATAGGTCAATGGCTTCGTCGGCCGAGGCGTGCCCGTACTCCTCCAATACCCGCCTGGTGGCCGCCAGGGCCGTGCTGGTGCCGCGCCAGCCGATGGTCAGGCGCCTCATGCCAGCCCCCCGGGGCCCGGCGCGAAGGCGTTCAACGCGTCCGCCACACTCGGCGTCTGCAACAGGCCGCTGTTCTGCAGGAAACCGAGGATATTGCTCATCAAGGGGTGCTGGCGATGGATGGGAAACGCCAGCGCCCTGACGTCATCACGCAGCGCATTGCGCACGTTCGGGCTGATGTCGAGGTGGTCGATCAGGTGCAGGTCGAAATTTTTCTGCAGCTCATGGGTCAGGTAGTGCCCTAGAAACGTCGGCAGAACATGCGCGATAGCATCCCGGTCCTGTGCGCTCGCCGCTTGCCAATACAGGCGGACCAGGCTGGTCCAGAACCGGGCGTGCCGACCTTCGTCAAACAGGTGGTCGGCCATCATGCCGCGGATGGCGCCCTTGACGCTGCTGTCCTTGGAAAACGCCGCCACATCGTGGGTCACGGTATTTTCGGCGATGGCCACGCCAATCAGCTCCACGGCGTCGCGCAGGTGAGCCGGTGCCTGTGCCTGCGCCGCCGGCAACGCGCGGCTCAGTTCAATGTGCGAGGGCAGATCGAGGGGGGCAATGCCCGTCAGCGCCACGGTCTGTTGCAGGAAGTCCAGCGCGACCAGAGCGTGGTAATCCTCGTCCACCACTACGGTCATCGCGTCCACGCGACAGGCGAGCGGGAAGGCCAGCGAGAAGCGATTCTTGGCGATGGCGCGCGCGGTTTTATCGACGATTTCGGTTTCGAAGATCACCACGTCATTGATGAATTTATAAAAGCTTTGCACCAGTACGAATTCGCGCCACTGCGGGCAGTGTTCAACGAACGTCGCGCTGAGCACCAATGGCTGGCGGCACACTGGAAAGATCAGCTTATTGTCGTTTTCCAGCAGACGTCGCGGGCGGGTGCGAATGGTTGCACGGCGTTCCCAATCGTCGGCAAAGCAATGGTAGCCGGCGAGGTTCATGGACGTACCTCCTGCAGCGACACCTGCACCTCATCCCAGAACGTGATTCGGCTGTCCAGCGCGACGATCGCGGTTTCGTTGGCTTGCTGCGCATACGTCGGGTGTGCGTCGGTCAGTTGTCTGAGCAAGCGCTCTGCTGCCGGCGCGTGATCCTGGGCGTCCAGCTCGATATGGCGTCTGAGGTAGGCACATAAGATGGGCGCGCGGTCCTCAATCAGCGCGTCGGCCAGCAGCAGGCGCTCGAACATGCTGGGGATTACACGCTCGCGACCATGAAGAAATACCGCCGCGACACAGTGAGTCGGCGCGTTCAACGCCACGCGCAGCGTGTCGCTGACAAAGCGCCTGGCGCCCGAGGGGGCTTTAGCCTCATGCAACGCTGTGATCGGCGCCACACCCTGGCGTAGCAGGGCCATGAAACGGTTGATCGCGTTGGCGTTGGCGCCGATTTCGCACATTGCCTCCAGATACAGCTCGAAGTGGCTGCAATGACCGTCGCGCGGGTGTGTGTCGGACTCTTCCGCCAGCACGATTTCATTGATCAGGCGAGCTGCCTGCGGGTTGGCAGGTGGCAGCCAGGGCAGTTGAGTACACGTCAACTCCCGTTGCAGCCGTTTGGTGATGGTCATGAAGTCCCAGACAGCAAATACATGGCTCTCCATGAAAAGTTGTAACTTGTTTAGAGATGTAATTTGTTTGAAGAGCGGGTGAGCGCATAACTGCTGCTTTTTTTGTTCAAGTAAAAGTTGATGCATGGTTGCTGCCTATAAGTTGTTGCGTCTGCTGTGAATACAGCGATGAGCTTTTGTGATCGGCAAAGCGATAAGAGATTTAAACCAGGCTCGGCACGCGCCTTGGAACCTGCCGGAATGCACCGTTGGATAAGGTGTCTGGTTTGATGGCGAAGATGATAGTCAGGTTAAACAGTTTGACGAGCATATAAATGTGTTAGATGTTTTTCCAAATAATATGGGCTGTCAGTAAGTTGGTTTTTGAAAGTGGGAAAGTTTCCGCACACAAGCAGGCAGCCTCGGCTTGGTTATTAAGCCAAAGCGAATGTGCCCTATTTATTTAATGGGGAAATTGCGCAGGATCAGGTAGCCCTGCCTCGCTCAAGGGGCAGGGTGCACGCGGTTTTAGTGCGGGTTGTTTCGCTCGGCCTTGCCAAGGCCATCAAGGTAGGTAGAGATCACTTCCATCCCGCGCATCAGGTGATTGCGCAGGGTCAAAATGCTTTCCTGGATCTTCTTCTGCGCCACCAGGTTCAACAGCTCGCGGTGGTCCTCCTGGGACGTCTGACCCAGTCCCATGGCCTCCAGGTTGAAACGCAGGAAGCGCTCTTCCTCATTCAGACCATGTTCCACCAGTTTCAGCAGCCGCTGATTAGGCGCTTTGCTGTACAGGGCCATGTGAAACAAGCGATTGAGTCGGCCAATCTCGGTGTAGTCCTTTTCCTGCTCCAGCGCACGAATGAGCCCGTCAGCATTGGCGATATCAGCCTCGGTCAGCCAGGGAATCGACAAGCGCAGCGCTTCGGATTCCAGCAACATCCGCAGCTCATAGGTTTCGGCCGAATTGTCTTCGATCAAGGGGGCAACCACGGCGCCCTTGTGAGTGACTACATGCAACAGCGATTGGGCCTCCAGCTGACGCAAAGCTTCGCGCACCGGCATGCGGCTGACCCCGAAGAGGCTGGCCAGTTCCTGCTGGCGCATGGCCGTCCCGCAAGGCAGGCGGCCATCGAGTATCGCATTGCGCAGGGTTTCTTCAATCACAGAGCGGGCAAGGTGGGCGGGGATGGGACCGCTGATCTTGATGCTGTTCAAAGGTGTCGGCTTCTGCGTCACGGTTACGCTGCCCTCCTTGCTGAAATGGATGATGGCTAATTGGATCCAATGCACACTAGAGGCTGCTCCCAGGCTTGTCAAACATGCACGGTTTCGGCTTGTAAGCGTATCAACACGGCGCTCTGCGGGCTCACGCCAGGGTTTGATAACGTCTTACAGCAGGTGCCGAACTCGTCCAGGCTCGGACGATTCGGCGGCGAACTTCCTGGTGCTTGCCGTCAGTTTCACGCATATGGTTATTCTTTATTAGTATTTAAATTGAAGTTCTTATGTCTATAAAGTTCAGTTCCTGACTGACCGGGAGTGAACACATGTCCACCGTCTCTACCGTTGCATCCGAGGCTACTCACCTTCAAACGTTTGAAATTCGTGCGCTTCCCGGCAGCGTCGGCGCCGAGGTGGTTGGCCTGGACTTATCCCGGCCCTTCAACGACCGCGACTTCGCGCGCATCCACCGCGCGCATCTGGACCACCACGTGGTGGTGTTTCGCGACCAACGCATCACTCCCCAGCAGCAGATCGCTTTCAGCCGGCGCTTTGGCGTGCTGCAAATCCACGTGCTCAAGCAGTTCCTGCTGGCCAATCATCCGGAAATCCTGATCGTCTCCAATATCATCGAAAACGGCCAGGCCATTGGCCTCGGAGACGCCGGCAAATTCTGGCACTCGGACCTGTCCTATAAAGAGCTGCCCAGTCTCGGCTCGATGCTGCACGCCCAGGAGCTGCCGAGTGAGGGCGGCGACACGCTGTTCGCAGACATGCACAAAGCCTGGGATCAGTTGCCCGCGCATCTGCGCACGGCGGTCGAAGGCCGCCGCGCCGCGCACTCCTACACGGCGCGTTACAGCGAAACCAAATTCGAAGGCAACTGGCGCCCGACCCTGACGCCCGAGCAGCTGGCGCAAGTCGCCGAAGTGGTGCACCCCATCGTACGTACGCACCCGGAAAGCGGCCGCAAGGCGCTGTTTGTCAGTGAGGGGTTCACCACGCGCATCGTCGGGTTGCCGGAGGACGAAAGTCGCGACCTGCTAGCGCAGCTCTACGCCCACAGCGTGTTGGCGCACAACATCTACCGCCATCAATGGCAGCCCCACGACCTGGTGTTCTGGGACAACCGCTCGCTGATCCACCTGGCCGCCGGTTGCCCAAGCCATCTGCGCCGCAAGCTGTTTCGCACCACCATCCAGGGCGACGCGCCTTTCTGATCGGAGCACGACCATGTCCAGACACCTTCCATTTGCACGACTGGCCGCCAGCGTCGGCCTGGGTTTCAGCCTGTTGGTCGGCAGCCTCGCGGCCCCATCGGGGGCGCACGCCGAAGGCGAGATCCGCATCGCCGAACAGTTCGGCATCGTCTACCTGCTGCTCAACGTGGTACGCGACCAGCATCTGATTGAAAAATACGGCAAGCAGGAAGGCATCGACATCAAGGTCGACTGGACCCAACTCTCCGGCGGCGCGGCAGTCAACGACGCATTGCTCTCCGGTTCCATCGACATCGCCGGGGCCGGCGTCGGCCCGTTGTTGACCATCTGGGACCGCACCCACGGCAAGCAGAACGTCAAAGCCGTCGCGTCCCTGGGTAACTTTCCGTACTACCTCGTCAGCAACAACCCCAAGGTCAAGACCATCGCCGATTTTACCGACCAGGACCGCATCGCGGTTCCGGCAGTCGGTGTGTCGGTGCAGTCGCGCTTCCTTCAATACGCCGCCGCTAAGCTGTGGGGCGACCAGGATTTCAACCGCCTCGACAAGTACACCGTCGCAGTTCCGCACCCCGACGCCACTGCAGCGTTGATCGCCGGCGGCACCGAACTGACCGGGCACTTTTCCAACCCGCCGTTCCAGGAGCAAGCCCTGGCCAACCCCAACGTGCACGTGGTGCTCAACACCTACGACCTGCTGGGCCCGAACTCGCCGACCGTGCTGTTCGCCACCGAAAAATTCCGCAACGACAACCCCAAGACTTACAAAGCGTTCGTCGACGCTTTGACCGAAGCCGCACAGTTCGCCCAGAACGACAAAGGCGCGGCGGCCGACACTTACCTGCGCGTGACCAAGGCCAGGATCGATCGCGCCGAGCTGCTCAAAATCATCGACAACCCACAGTTCGAATTCAGCGTCACGCCGAAAAACACCTACCCGCTGGCAGAGTTCCTGTACCGCGTCGGCGCTATCAAGCACAAACCGCAGTCGTGGCAGGACTACTTCTTCCAAGACGCCAAACCCCTGCAGGGAAGCTGAAATGAACGCGCCTTTGCCAGGCCACGCGGCCAGCAGTCTGACCCCCTGCGCGCCGTTGCTGGCGGTGGATAACGTCAGCCTGGAATACCGCACGGCCGAGCGCGTGGTACGGGCCACCCACCAGGTCAGCTTCGAGATCGACCCGGCCGACCGCTACGTGTTGCTCGGCCCGTCCGGCTGCGGCAAATCCACGTTGCTCAAAGCCATCGCCGGGTTTATCAAACCTTGCGAAGGCGAGATTCGCCTGCTGGGGCAAAAAGTCGAGCAACCGGGCCCCGACCGCATCGTGGTGTTCCAGGAGTTCGACCAGTTGCCGCCGTGGAAAACCGTCAAACAGAACGTGATGTTCCCGCTGCTGGCGTCGAAGACCTGCAAGCGCGCCGAAGCCGAAGACCGTGCGCGGCATTACCTCGACAAAGTCGGCCTCAGCGCTTTTGCCGACGCGTACCCTCACACCCTGTCCGGCGGTATGAAGGCGCGCGTGGCGATTGCCCGTGCGCTGGCGATGCAACCGAAAATTTTGTTGATGGACGAACCCTTCGCCGCTCTCGATGCACTGACTCGGCGCAAGATGCAGGAAGAGCTGTTGTTGCTCTGGGAGGAGGTGCGCTTCACCTTGCTGTTCGTCACGCACTCCATTGAGGAGGCGCTGGTGGTGGGCAATCGCATCCTGTTGCTGTCACCGCATCCCGGGCGCGTGCGCGCGGAAATCCACAGTCACCAATATGATCTGCACAGCCTCGGCGGTGCCGACTTTCAGGCCTCGGCGCGACGGATTCATCGGCTGTTGTTCGACGAAGCCACCGAGGCGGAACCCGAGCTGGATTTTGCCGATATTCGCATCGCTTACTAAGGGGCTGCCCATGCGCCAGGAATATGAAATTACCCTTGAGCCGTTGCTCAGCGTGCCGGTGGAGCGAGTACTGCCGCTGCGCCAGCGCCTGTGGCGACAGGGCTGGTTGCGCAAAGGCCTGATCCTGCTCGTGCTCGCCGTCCTCTGGGAAGCCGTTGCGCGCTACCAGGACAACGACTTGTTGCTGCCGAGTGTTGTGCAGACCTTTCACGCGTTCTACGAGGGGCTGCTCAGCGGGGAACTGCTCGGCAAAGTCAGCATCTCGCTGGCGGTGCTGATCAAGGGCTATCTGATCGGCATTGTGCTGGCGTTCGCCCTGACTACCCTGGCGGTGTCGACGCAACTGGGCCGCGACCTGCTCAGCACACTGACCTCGATGTTCAACCCGTTGCCGGCCATTGCCCTACTGCCGCTGGCGCTGCTGTGGTTTGGCCTGGGCCAGAACAGCCTGATCTTTGTGCTGGTGCATTCGGTGTTGTGGGCGCTGGCGCTCAACACCTATTCGGGGTTCCTGGGCGTGTCTGAAACCCTGCGCATGGCCGGTCGCAACTATGGCCTCAAAGGCATTCGCTTTGTACTGTTTATCCTGATCCCGGGGGCGCTGCCGTCCATTCTGGCAGGCCTGAAAATCGGCTGGGCCTTCGCCTGGCGCACGTTGATCGCCGCCGAGTTGGTGTTCGGCGCCACCAGCGGCAAAGGCGGCCTGGGCTGGTACATCTTCCAGAACCGCAACGAGCTGTACACCGACAAGGTATTTGCCGGGCTGGCGGTGGTCATCCTGATCGGCCTGCTGGTGGAGAACCTGGTGTTCGATACCTTCGAACGTCTTACCGTGAAGCGTTGGGGTATGCAGCGCTGAAAGACCCATCCCTGTTACGATTGCGCCCAGTTCACTCCCCACTGCTTATGAGTGCTTGGCATGCAACTACCGGACATGAACCTGCTGGTCGCCCTCGACGCCTTGCTCGATGAAGGCAGTGTGGTCGGCGCCGCGCGCCGCATGAACCTCAGCCCTGCGGCCATGAGCCGTACCCTCACGCGCATACGTGAAGCGGTGGGCGACCCGATCCTGGTGCGTGCCGGGCGCGGCCTGGTGCCGACACCCAAGGCCCTGCAGTTGCAGGATCAGGTGCGCAACGTGGTCGAGCAGGCGGCGCTGCTGTTTCGCTCGGCCGACCAAGTGGACCTGAGTACCCTGCGCCGCCGTTTCAGCGTGCGAGCCAATGACTTCTTTATCGGGGTGTACGGCGGTCGCCTGTTCGACACCATGGAGCGCATGGCGCCGCTGTGCGAGCTGTGTTTCGTGCCCGAAGGCGACACCGACGACGAAGCGCTGCGCGAAGGGCGACTGGACCTGCGCGTGAGCAACACCATGCCGGCCAGCCCTGAAGTGAAAGTCCAGAATCTGTTCTCCACCACCTTCGTGGGCCTGGCGCGGCAAGACCACCCGCTGTTCGATGAAGACATCACCGCCGCACGCTTCGCCAGCTATTCCCATATCAGCATCTCGCGGCGCGGCATTGCCCGTGGTCCGATCGATACCGCGCTCAATGCCCAAGGCCTGGAGCGCCGCGTGGCGATGATCGCGCCGGGTTTTCACGGCGCAATGTTCATGCTGCCCGACTCCGACCTGCTGCTGCCGGTGCCCAAGGAAGCGCTCTACAGCGCCAACCGGTTGAAGCTGCCGCTGCGCGCCTTCCCGCTGCCCATCTCCTTGCCGACACTGGTGCTGGCCCAGTCCTGGCACCCGCGCTTCGACAACGATCCGGCGCACAAATGGCTGCGCGAGACCCTGCGCGAAAGCTGCCACGCCACCTGGCTGGAAGCGCAACCCACCTGACCTCCAAATCATGCAGGGTCAAAATGTGGGAAGGCGCTTGCCCTAATGCCAGTCAGTTAAGGCGAGAGGGGTAATGACTAAAAAACCAGAGCCAGTATGCGAATCCAAACCCCCTCCTCAGTATTAACTGAAAGAACCGGCTCAAAATGTGGGAGGGGGCTTGCCCCCGATAGCGGTCGATCAGATGAAAAATCTATGCCTGTCTTACAGCGTCGAGAGCAAACCCCTTCCCACCTGGAGATTTTTGTCGGATCGAGGATTGCGTTCAGCGCACTTATAAGCTGCCGACAAGTAACTTTTTGTCATGTTTTAGTCTGATTAAACTGCTCGGGTATTTCCTACGCCGAGTTACCTGTTCATGAGTTCCCTCGCTGCCCCCACCCTCGCGGCTGCAGCCCAACCCACCGCCATTACCCCGCCCGTATTCGGCCCGCGCATCATCGTCGGCCTGGTCGGCGTATTGCTGGCGGTGCTGGTGTCCGGTCTCAACGAGATGGTCACCAAGATTGCCCTTGCTGATATCCGCGGTGCGCTGTACATCGGCTTTGACGAAGGCACTTGGCTGGTCGCCGCTTATACCGCTACCTCTGTGGCGGCCATGGCTTTCGCGCCGTGGTGTGCGGTGACGTTCTCGCTGCGCCGCTTCACGCTGTGCGCCATCGGTTTGTTCACGGTGCTGGGCATCCTTTGCCCCTTTGCGCCTGACTACAAAAGCCTGCTGCTGTTGCGCACCGTACAAGGCCTGGCCGGCGGTGCATTGCCGCCGATGCTGATGACCGTAGCGCTGCGCTTCCTGCCGGCGAACGTCAAGTTGTACGGCCTGGCCGGCTACGCACTCACCGCCACCTTCGGCCCGAGCCTGGGCACGCCGCTGGCGGCGCTGTGGACCGAATACGTCGGCTGGCAGTGGGCGTTCTGGCAAATCGTCGCACCGTGCCTGCTGGCGATGGTTGCCGTGGCTTACGGGTTACCGCAGGACCCGTTGCGCCTGGAGCGTTTCAAGCAGTTCAACTGGCGCGGCCTGCTGCTGGGCTTCCCGGCGATCTGCATGCTGGTCATCGGCGTGCTGCAAGGCAATCGCCTGGACTGGTTCGAGTCCGGTCTGATCACCTTCCTGCTCAGTGGTGGCAGCCTGTTGCTGGTGTTGTTCCTGTTCAACGAATGGTCGCATCCGCTGCCGTTTTTCAAGCTGCAGATGCTGGGCCTGCGCAACCTCGCGTTTGCCTTGATCGTGTTGGCGGGCGTGCTGATGGTGCTGACCTCGGTGATCCTCATTCCGTCGAGTTTTCTCGCCCAGGTGCAGGGTTACCGGCCACTGCAAACCGCACCGCTGATGCTGCTGATGGCGCTGCCGCAATTGATCGCACTGCCGTTGGTGGCGGCGCTGTGCAACCTGCGCTGGATCGATTGCCGCTGGGTGTTGGGCACGGGCCTGGGCCTGCTGGTGCTGTCCTGCGTGGGCAGCGCACATCTGACATCGGCGTGGATCCGCGACGACTTCTACGTGCTGTACCTGCTGCAGATCTTCGGGCAACCCATGGCCGTGTTGCCGTTATTAATGCTCTCCACCGGCAGTATCCAACCGGTGGAAGGGCCGTTCGCCTCGGCCTGGTTCAACACCGTCAAAGGCCTGGCCGCCGTGATCGCCACCGGTGTGCTGGAGGTGCTGACCACCCGCCGCGTGCATTTCCACTCGAGCACACTGGTAGACGGCCTCGGCAACTCGCCGCTGGCCGACGCCGATGCACCGGGCCTGGCGCACCGCCTGCACGAACAGGCCGTGGTGCTCACCTCGTCGGATCTGTACTACGTCATGGCTGCGGTCGCGGCGGCTCTGATCCTGCTGATTTTCTGGATGCCCACGCGGATCTTTCCGCCGCGCGCACCGACCTAGTTCAAAGGACTCCCCATGAAACGCAAAGACAAAGTTGCCGTGTCCGTAATCGCCCTGTTCGCCGTCGGTGTGCTGGTGTACCTGGCCGCGCCTGGCCTGTTGGGCAGCCGGCAGCAGACCACCAACGACGCCTTCGTTGCCGCCGACTTCACTCTGGTCGCACCGCGCGTGGCCGGTTTTATCAAGCAAGTGCTGGTCGAAGACAACCAGCGCGTCAAAGCCGGGCAACTGCTGGCGCTGATCGACGACCGCGATTTTCGCGCTGCCGCTCAGGCCGCCGATGCCGACACACTGGTGGCCCAAGCCCAACTGAAAAACGCCACCGCGACACTGGAGCGGCAAACCTCGGTGATCGCCCAGGCTCAGGCCACGGTGGCGGCGGATCGCGCCGAAGTGGCCTTCGCCGAACACGAACTGAACCGCTACAACCATCTGGCCGGTGTCGGCGCCGGCACCGTGCAGAACGCTCAGCAGGCCAAGACCCGCATCGACCAGGCCACCGCTCGCCTGGCCAAGGCCACGGCCGTGCTGGCGGCCGAGCGCAAACAGGTGGAAATCCTCATGGCCCGGCGCGATGCCGCCGAGGGCGGGCTCAAACGCGCCCAGGCGGCGCTGGAAATGGCCAGTTATCAACTGTCCTACACACGCATCGTCGCGCCGGTGGATGGCATGGTCGGTGAGCGCGCTGTGCGGGTCGGTGCCTACGTGACACCGGGCAGCAAGTTGCTGGCGGTGGTGCCGTTGGCCGAGGCGTATGTGGTGGCCAATTTCCAGGAAACCCAGCTGTCCCACATGCATGCCGGTCAGGCTGTGCAGGTGCGCGTCGACAGCCTCGACGGTGAAGTGCTCAACGGCCATCTGGAAAGCCTGGCGCCCGCCACCGGAGTGACCTTCGCCTCGATCAAACCGGACAACGCCACCGGCAACTTCACCAAAGTCGTGCAGCGTGTTCCGGTGAAGATCGTGCTTGAGCCCAATCAGCCGCTGACCGAGCGTCTGCGGGTCGGTATGTCGGTGGAAGCCAGCGTCGACACCCAAGCCGCAGCACCACAGCGCGAGGTGGCCCAGCAATGAGACACCTCGCCTGGCTCACCCTCGGCCTCGTCAGCCTGAGCGCCTGCACCGTCGGCCCGGACTTCCAGCGCCCCCAAAGCGCGCAGCCCGCGCAGTGGACCGAACCCCAAGGCCGTCAGGCTGCCAGCCATGCCGTCAGCGATCCGTTGCAGGAGCGTTGGTGGGACGTGTTCCACGACGCGCAATTGTCGGCCCTGACCCGGCGCGCCCTCAGCGATAACCTCGACTTGAAACTGGCCAGCAGTCGCCTGCAACAAAGCCGTGCGGTGCGCCAGGTAACCACCGCCGAGCGTTACCCCAGCGCCAACGCCACCGGCGCCTATCAGCGCAAACGCAACAGCGCCAAAGGCCTCAACGACCCGTCCGGCGAAAACGGCCGCGCCGCGTTCAACCAATGGGATGTCGGATTTTCCGCCGCCTGGGAGCTGGACTTCTGGGGCCGCATCAAACGCGAAACCGAAGCGGCCGACGCCACGCTGCAAGTCGCGGAGAACGACCGCCGCGCCGTGCTGCTGTCGGTGCTGGCTGAAACCGCCCAGGACTACATCCAACTGCGCGGCGTGCAGAATACCCGCGCTGTCACCGAGCAAAACCTCGACGTCGCGCGGCACAGTCTCAAGCTCTCGCAATTGCGCCTGGCCGACGGCGTGGCGACCGACCTGGATGTGGCCGAAGCGGCCGCCCAAGTCGCTGCCATCGAAGCACGCCTGCCCGACCTGCAGCAGCGCCAGGACCAGTTGATCAACGCCCTGAGCCTGCTGGTGGGCGAGCCGCCGCAAGCACTGCACGCACAATTGTCCAAGGACGCCGGCGTGCCACAGGCCCAGCGCCAGGTCGCCATCGGCCTGCCGTCTGAATTGGCCGAACGTCGCCCCGATATCCGCCAGGCCGAGGCACGGTTGCATGCCGCCACCGCCAGCATCGGCGTGGCCAAGGGCGATTTTTACCCGCGCATCACCTTGTCCGGCAGCCTCGGCTCCCAGGCCATGCAACTGTCGGATTTCGGTTCGTGGGGCTCACGCGCCTTTGCCTTCGGCCCACAGCTGAGCCTGCCGCTGTTCAATGGCGGGCGCCTGCAAGGCATGCTCGAGCTGCGCGAAGCCCAGCAACAGGAAGCGGCAATCGCCTACCAGCAAACCGTATTGCGCGCCTGGCATGAAATCGACGATCAACTGACCCGCTACAACGCCAGCCAACTGCGCCGCGACAGCCTGGCCGAAGCCGTGCGCCAGAACCAGATCGCTCTCACTACCGCGCAGCATCAATACGTCGAGGGCGTGGTGGACTTCGTCAACGTGCTCACCGTGCAGAGCGCGTTGCTGGCGACGCAGGAGCAATGGGTGGAGAGTTCCACCGGCGTGTCGCTGGCCATGGTTGGGTTGTACAAGGCATTGGGAGGAGGGTGGGAGTCGGTGTATCCGCTGCAGGCGACCGTGCCTTAGCCGAGTATTCAGGGATTGCGCAAAAACACCACATACCCCCGAAACCACTCATTGCCCTGCAAATACCCCGGCGCCTGCCATTCACCGCCCTGAATCAAGCCGATCTTGAACGGCAGCCCCAGCCGATTCATCCGCGGCAAGTACGCGGCGTAATCCGGGATGCTGTGGCGGCCTTGATAGGTCTGCACCACCACTTCATCCACCACGCCTTTGAGCTGGGCGATGGCGGCCGGGTCGGCGTTGCTGCTCCAGTCCATCAGGCCGGTGATGCTCAGCTGCAGGTCGGCGGGCAGGCGCTGGCGCAGGTCGCGCAGGAAGTCGGCGTATTCGTGCAGGTATTGGGTGCGGGCGTCGAAGTCGATCTGGATGCCCACCACCGGGTTGCCCGCGTCGCGCCAGCGTTGCACCTGGCCGAGCAGGCGGGTGTAGACCGTTTCGGGCCAGCGCAGGGTATGGGCGCGGTACACCACCCAGACTTCGCCCTGGGTCAGGCGCGGCACGCTCATGCCTTGGGCGATCAATTGCACACCGCGCTGGGGCGCGCGGCGGGAGGCGTTGATCTGACCCTGAAGGATGTACAGGGTCTTGGCCTGCTTGAGCACCGGTTGCGCAGCGACGCCACTCCACAGCCAGAAGGCGTCATAGTCGTGGGCGTCGACGGCGCCGAGGGCCGGGCTTGCCAGCAGCAGCAAGCCTAGCCACAGGTGCCTCACCAGTAGTACTGCAGCGATTTGCCCCACTGGGTGTCGGCGTAGCCGCTTTTGAGCTGGCGGAACCAGGCTTTACGCACGGCCGGCTCAACGTCCTGTCCGCCGCAGCTGTTATAACCGGCCGGGGCATAGCAGTTGATGGCGCGGAACAGGGCATAGGCCTTGTCAGTCTTCGGGGCCTTGGCGTCGCTGATCACCTGCTTGTAACCGTCGAGCCGCGAGAACGTCGCTCCTTTGAACTCCGATGCAGTGCTGCCCAGGCTGCCGGCGGTGCGCGCCTGTTCCAGCGGCATGCTGTCCAGGTTATTGCGCAGGATGAACTCGCCGAGGCAGTTCAGGGCCTGGGGGTTCCTGGCCTCGGTTTGCAGGGTCGCGGCGGTTTGCGCGATGGCCGGGCAGGTGTAGCCGGAGGCGGCTTGTTCGCCGTTCCACTGGAACAGCTTCAACGTCTGGCCTTCGCTGTACACATAACCCAGGCTGCTGCTCAGCTTGTCTTCGGGCGCCGGGGTCGGCAGTTGCTTGAAGTCCTCGGCAAAGGTAGCGAACTGGCCGCGCAGCAGGTCTTTGTAGAGCAATACGAATTGCGCAGTCTGGCGCTCCACCGGATCGCTGGCCTGGGCGATCTGCTGGCGCAGCAGCTCGGGTCCTGCGTTATTGCGCAGCAGGATGTAACGCACCTGCTTGGCGCTGATTGGCGAGTCGGCGGCAAATACCTTGGCCAGCTGGCCGCTGCGCTCGTAGTTCATCGCTAGGGCCAGCTCCAGTTGATCACGCTGCAACGGCAATTTGGCCAGCGGCAGCAGTTGCAGCCACAGTGCCTCTGCGCCTTTCCAGTCCTGCTTGGCTTCCAGCGCCAGGGCGCGCAGGGTCTGCTGGCTGAAGGCGAAGTAATTCAGGCTGGACGGCACGCTTTGCGGCAGCTGCTTCAAAGCGGCATCCGGCTGATGCTCGATGTACAGCGCGCACACCGCCAGCAGGTAATCGTAGAGTTCGGGCTCGCTGGCAAACAGGGCTTTTTGCTTTTCCAGGTCTGCGCGGGAAAGGGTCGGCTGGTTGCCGCCGCGCATCACCATCAGGTCGCTGACCAGCTGGATCATCGGCGTTTTCACCGGCTGGCTGTTGACCATCAGTAACTTGAGGTCAGCTTCTTCCACCAACTCATCCTCGGACACGTTGCGCTGCGCGTCGCTGGCCTGCGTCAGGCTCCAGGCATAGGCCTCGGCGAGTTTGCCGCCGTCGTCGGCCAACCAGTAGACGCGACGCAGCAGACCGCGCGCCGAAGCGCTGTAGTCGCCCTGTGGGTAAGTGCTCAGGTAGCTGTCGAAGGCCTGTTCGGCGTTGGCCAGCGCCGACTTATCCACACGCTGCAGATTCGGCACGCCGTCGGCGTCGTAAGTATCGGCCTGGGCCTGGTTCAGCGCAGTGCGCGCGGTCATGTACAGGGCGGCTTCCTTGAGCCAGGGCAGGGCGCTGCTGCGGGCGGCGCTGAAACCGCGCTCGGCTTCGGCAAACCGGCCACTGTAAAAGTCGGCGGCGGCTTGCAGGTAGGTGTACAGCTGCTGGCCGTCGGTCGATTGCAGTTGCTGGGCATTCGCCACGACCGGTCCATCCCACTCGCAGGTGGTGAGCAGTTGCAGGCGCGCCTTGACCAGCAGTTCGCGCTCGGCGGCCGGCATGTCAGCCTTGACCGCCTGACGCACAAACGCGGTGGCGCTGTCATCGTCGTTGCTGCGGCAGCGGCTGCCTTCACCTGTAACAAACGCCTCGCCGGCGGTGGTGTAGTCCTCGCGCTTGATGCCCAGGGGCTGCAACAGATTGTCGAGTTCGGCAGTCGACGAACTGTCGCCGCCGTCATCCGGCTCGGTTTCCGAGCTTCCGCGCAGCGTCAGGCGATACACCGGGAATGGCACCGGACCAAAACCCTCGGCCAGGTCATCTTCGCTCAGGGCGTTGGGGGTCAGGGCGGTGTTTTTTTTGTCGGCCAACAGCAGGCGCAGGTTGACCCGGCTGTCGTTGCCGGGGTTGAGGAACGGCTGGTTGCTGCACGGGTCCAGGGTGTCACGGGTAATGCGCCAGTCGGGGTAACACGAGTCGTCGGAGCTGGCCTGGGCCTGCAGGGAAGTGGCAGCCAGCAGGGCGAGTGCCAGAGGTGACAAAAAACCGATGCGCATGAGGTGTCCTTGATCCTGGGTGCTGGGAGGACAGCAATAATAACGTGATCTTACGATCACTAAGGTGAAGGCCTACACAAATTGCCGATTTGTCCGATTACTGAAGCGATTCGCAGGCTTTTGACCTAAAGTGGCGCCCAATGCGCATGCGCAGTAGTTGTGCTGCAGTGGGGCAGTAGTCGCGGAGGCGGTATGCGTCGGTCGGTATCAGAACCGTACGAAAAAACGAGTGCGTGGGGTTCCATCAATCAGTACGCGTCGGGTTGGCAGCGCGTTGTGGGGCTCAGTCATCTGTGGTGGGTGCCCGTCATCGCATTCGCCGTGGCGCTGAGGCTGTACAACCTGACCGCCGCCGCGATCTGGGGGGATGAAGGTTCGAGTCTGCTCCTGAGCGAGTACGCACTGGACGACCTTTGGTTTCATGCCGCCCATGACGTGCACCCGCCGCTGTACTTTTTCATGCTGCGCGGTTGGATCGAGTGCTTCGGTGACAGCATCGCCTCGATACGCAGCATGAGCGTGCTGCCCGGCGTCATTGCCGTGGGCCTGGGCGTGTGGCTCACGCGACAACTGTCCACCCGCCGCGCCGCGTTGCTGGCCGGTGTCATGCTGGCGCTGTTGCCCACGGCCGTGCGCTACAGCCAGGAAGTGCGCATGTATTCGCTGCTCGGCGTGTGGCTGTTAGGCGCCACCCTGGCACTGGTGTATTGGGTTCGCCAGCCCACGCGCGCACGTTACCTGGTGCTGTACGCACTGCTGATGAGCGCCGGTTTCTATACCCATTACTTCACTGCGCTGTGTGTGCTGGTGCACTGGGCTTATCTGGGGGTGGTGAGCGCAAGGCAAGCCAGTGGCGAGCGTCTGCTTATGCGCCCGGCGTGGTGGGCGGCCAACGCGGCCATTGTGCTGGTGTACCTGCCTTGGCTACCGAACCTGCTGGACCTGGTGCAACACGTCGACCAGCTCAAGGTGGGAGGTGACATAGGCTGGGAAGAGCCGGTGGACATGCTGTCGCTGCCGTCGATGATCTGGCAGTTCCTGCTGCAGGACGAAGGCCTTGAACTCTGGCGCCCTTTATTCTGGGCTTTCCCGTTGGTGCTGGCAGCTGTCGTGGTGGTCACTGGATGGCTGGATCGCGAGCCCGGCCGGCCGGCCGTTCTGCTGGGGCTGTTTTTCCTGCTCCCGGTGTTGCTGGTGTACGGGGTGTCTTTTATTTCTCCCGTGTTTATCGAGCGTTACCTCACCGTCTATGCCTTGGGTCTGCCCATCGTGGTTGCCATGGCCATTGACCGCCTGCCCTCACGGCTATCGCTTTTGGGGGCGGCGCTGTTTGTGCTGTTCGTCGTCGCAGAGCTGGCAGGGCTCAAAAACAACTACACAGTGGATGAGCGTGACCAATTCAACGTGCCGGTGGAATTCGTTAACCAGCACTATCAAGAAGACGACCGCATCATCCTCAGCGACATGATGTGGTACCTCAGTTACGTGTATTACGACCAGACCGATGCTCAGCTGCAGCTCTACACCCCGCCCAAGCCCGACGGCACGCCGACCCGGCCGAACGCGTACGGCTTCGGCACCCTGGTCGACCAGGACGGCGGGCGCATTTACCTCGACCATCTGTCGGCTCTGCCCGCCGACACTCGCCGCGTCTGGCTGATCAGCAGCAACGATGCACCGGACGAGTTTGCGCCGCTGCCCGTGGGCTGGCGCGAGCTGAGTCGCCAGGATGGCGGCGGCGCCAGGGCGCGCTTGTTTGTGCTGTGCGCTGTGCCGCAACCGCAACCCGAAAGCTGCCGCTAGACTCAGTTAACGACCTTGTTTAAGGAACCCATCATGGAATCGCCCGTGCACAGCTTGCCATCGTTGTTCAAACAACTTGGCCTGGAGCATGACCCGGTCAGCATTGAGCGGTTTGTGACCGCCCACTCGCCACTCAAGCCGGATCTGAAATTGGCAGATGCGTTTTTCTGGACGCAGAGCCAGAAAGCGTTTTTGCGTGAGGAAATACTGGACGACGCCGATTGGGCGGAAGTAGTGGATGAGTTGAATCTGATGTTGCGGGATGGCCGAGGGGTGTAAAAAAATCTTTTGGAAATTGTGGTTTTGTAAAAAAAAAGGTGAGTGGTAAAAAAATCTGGGCTCAAATCGCCAACAGCTACTGGCGGATTTCAACGGCGTGGGCTCTCTGCATTGTTGCGCCACCGTGGAGCGAACGGCCCCAACCCTCCCACATGCGTCCTGCGGTGTTGCTGCTGAATCGCTCCATCGATCGCGAAATTGTTTCAAAACTTGACGCAATTCGATCCTTCCACCATATTGATAGTTAGCAAACTAACTGTATGCGAACTATCCAGTGCCTCACTCTCTCGAACAACTCCAGATGAACCTCAGCAGCAGCATGGTGGTGGGCGCCCGTAACTGGCGCAAAATCTGCCAGACCACGCTGGTGAGCTACGGTATTTCCGAAGCCTGCGCCGTGCCGTTGTTGATGATCGGCCGTCTGGGCGACGGCGTGCATCAGGTCAAGGTCGCCCATGCGTCGGGGATGGAAAGCCCGTCCCTGGTGCGCCTGCTCGACCAGCTGTGCAACGGCGGCTACGTGTGCCGCACCGAAGATGTCCATGACCGTCGCGCCAAGGCCTTGAGCCTCACCGAACGTGGTCGCGAACTGGTGCAGGCGGTGGAGGTGCAACTGGTGCGCCTGCGTAAAGACGTGCTGGCGGATATCGCGCCGGCCGATATGGAGGCGGCGCTGCGGGTGTTGCGTGCCTTTGAGGCGGCGACGCTTTGAACGGATTCTTCACCGGTTTCCCGCCTGCTCGCGACTGGTTCTATGGCGTACGCACCTTTGCGGCGTCGATGATCGCCCTGTACATCGCCATGCTGATGCAGATGCCCCGTCCGTATTGGGCGATGGCCACGGTCTACATCGTTTCCAGCCCGTTTGTCGGCCCCACCAGTTCCAAAGCGCTGTACCGCGCCATCGGCACCCTGATGGGGGCGGCGGCGGCGGTGTTTTTTGTGCCGATGTTCGTGCAGTCGCCGTACATCCTGGTGGTGGTGATCGCCTTGTGGACGGGCACCTTGCTGTTTCTGTCCATGCACCTGCGCACCGCCAACAACTACGCGTTGATGCTGGCCGGCTACACCTTGCCGTTGATTGCCCTGCCGGTGGTGGACAACCCCCTGGCGGTATGGGACGTGGCCGAGGCGCGTACCGAAGAAATCTTCCTCGGCATCGTGGTGGCCGCCGTGGTCGGCGCGATGTTCTGGCCGCGGCGCCTGGCGCCGGTGTTCGACGGTTCGGTGGCCAAATGGTTTGCCGACGCACAGGTCTACAGCCAGCGGTTCCTCACGCGTACGGTGCAGCCTGACGAAATCAGCACTTTGCGCGGCGGCATGGTCGCCACCTTCAACACCCTGGAATTGATGATCGGCCAGTTGCCCCACGAAGGCGCGCGGCCGCAGACGGTGCGCAATACCAAGGAGCTGCGCGGGCGCATGATCCACCTGCTGCCGGTGGTGGAGGAGTTGGATGACGCCTTGTACGCCGTCGAACAGCGCGCGCCGCAGTTTCTCGAACGCCTCAAACCGCTGCTGGACGCCACCGCCCAGTGGCTGCAAAGCAGCACCGACAACCCGTCGCTGGACAGTTGGCGCGCCCTGCGTGACCGGATCGAAGCTCAACAACCCGAGGGCGATGCGCTGGATGACCGCCACACCCTGCTGTTTTCCAACGCCCTTTACCGCCTCGGCGAATGGGTCGACCTGTGGCAGGACTGCCGCAGCCTGCAGGCCGCCATCCATTGCGAAAGCCAGGACACCTGGCGCGCCGTCTACCGTCACTGGCGCCTGGGCCGGCTCACGCCGTTTCTCGACCGTGGCCTGATGTTCTACTCGGCGTTTTCCACCGTCACCGCGATTATCGTCGCCTCGGTGCTGTGGATTCTGCTGGGCTGGACCGACGGCGGCAGCGCGGTGATCCTGGCCGCCGTGGCGTGCAGTTTCTTCGCCTCGATGGACGACCCCGCGCCGCAGATCTACCGGTTCTTTTTCTGGACGGCGATGTCGGTGCTGTTTGCCAGCCTCTATCTGTTTTTGGTGCTGCCCAACCTGCACGATTTTCCGATGCTGGTACTGGCATTCGCCGTGCCGTTTATCTGCATCGGCACGCTGACCGTGCAGCCGCGCTTCTACCTGGGCATGCTGCTGACGCTGGTCAACACCTCGTCGTTTATCAGCATCCAGGGCGCCTATGACGCCGACTTCCTCAACTTCGCCAACGTCAACCTGGCCGGGCCCGTGGGCCTGCTGTTCGCGTTTGTGTGGACGCTGATCGCCCGCCCGTTCGGCGCCGAGCTGGCCGCCAAGCGCCTGACCCGTTTCAGCTGGCACGACATCGTCGGCCTCACCGAGCCGGCCACATTGGCCGAACACCGACACCTGGCGGTGCAAATGCTTGACCGCTTGATGCAGCACCTGCCGCGCCTGGCCCTGATCAACCAGGACACCGGCATCGCCCTGCGCGACTTGCGCGTGGCGCTCAACCTGCTCGACCTGCTGGCCTACTCGCCGCGCATCCTCGGCGTGCCGCGTGTGCTGCTCAACCAAGTGGTGGAAGGCGTGGGCGGTTACTTCAAGGCCTGCCTGAAAGCGGGTGAACGCTTGCCTGCGCCCAGCGGTCTGCTGATGACCCTCGACCGCACGCGCCGTGCCCTCAACGGTCAGGGCCTGCAAAACGAAGACGACACCCGCCTGCACCTGCTGCATGCGCTGGCGGGCCTGCGCCTGGCGTTGTTGCCCGGCGTGGAATTTATTGGCGGCACGGAGATGGAAGCGCCGCTGCCCGATGGAGCGCCTTTATGATCGGTGATCTGGATATCAGTGGGGTGTTCCTGCCCACGCTGCTGGTGCTGATGGGCATTACGTACGTGCTGTTTCTGGTGGTGCACGGGTTATTGACCCGCCTCCACTTCTATCGCCTGGTCTGGCACCGGGCATTGTTCAATGTGGGGCTCTACGCGCTGTTGCTGGGCGCGGTGGACTCACTCAGTCGATACCTGATGACATGAAAAAACCTTTTTTGACTATTGGCCGTGTGGTCCTGACGCTGCTGATCGTGAGTTTTGCGGTGGTGGTCGTGTGGCGCATGGTCATGTACTACATGTTTGCGCCCTGGACCCGTGACGGGCACATCCGTGCCGACATCGTGCAGATCGCCCCGGACGTGTCCGGGCTGATCCAGCGCGTGGATGTGCACGACAACCAATTGGTAAGCAAAGGCCAGGTGCTGTTTGCGGTCGACCAGGACCGCTTCAAACTGGCGCTGCGTCAGGCCCAGGCCGCCGTGGCCGACCGCCAGGAAACCCTGGCGCAGGCCCAGCGCGAATATAAGCGCAACCGTGGCCTCGGCAACCTGGTGCCCAGCGAACAGTTGGAAGAAAGCCAGTCTCGCGTGGCCCGCGCCCAATCGGCCCTGGCCGAAGCCCAGGTGACGGTGGATTCGGCGCAGCTCAACCTCGACCGTTCGGTAATCCGCAGCCCCGTGGACGGCTACGTCAACGACCGCGCGCCGCGCACCCAGGAGTTCGTCACCGCGGGGCGCCCGGTGTTGTCGGTGGTGGACAGCAACTCGTTTCACATCGACGGCTATTTCGAAGAGACCAAGCTCGACGGTATCCACGTCGGCATGGGCGTCGACATCCGCGTGATCGGCGACAACGCCCGTTTGCACGGGCATGTGCAGAGCATCGTCGCCGGCATCGAAGACCGCGACCGCAGCAGTGGCTCCAACCTGCTGCCCAACGTCAACCCGGCGTTCAGTTGGGTACGGCTTGCCCAGCGAATCCCGGTGCGCATTGCCTTTGACGAGGTGCCGGCGGACTTTCGCATGATCGCCGGGCGTACCGCCACGGTGTCGATCATTGATGACCAACCCAAGGACGGAGCCCGGCCATGAAGCAGTTGTTGGCCATCGTTGCCCTGGGTTCTCTGCTGTCGGCCTGCCAGATGGTCGGCCCGGATTACCAGGTGCCGGACACCGCCGCGGTCAAGCGCGGCGACCTGCAAGGGCAACTGCCGGCCGATGGCAAGAACGTAGTGTCGGCGCCGGTGCCGGCTGACTGGTGGAAGCTCTACAACGACCCGCGCCTGGATGAGCTGGTACGCCAGGCCATGGCCTCCAACACCGACCTGCGCGTGGCTGCGGCCAACCTGCAACGCGCGCGGTATCAGGTGCAGCAGGCCGAATCCGCCGGGGGCTGGAGCGCCGGCGCCAAGGCCGAGGCGCAACGCCTGCAGGAATCGGGCGAAGCCTTCCTGCTGCCGGAAAAGGTCCCCGTGGGCAATATCGGCAGCGTGGGCATCACCACGTCTTATCAATTCGACCTGTTCGGCACCTTGCAGCGCGGCATCGAAAGCGCCCAGGCCAGCGCCGACGCGACCCAGGCCGCCGCCGATATAGCACGCATCACCCTGGTGGCCGATGTGGTGCGCTCTTACACGCAAGTCTGCGCCGCTAACGAAGAACTGGCGATTGCCAACCATTCCCTGCAGCTGCAGGCGCAAAGCACCACGCTGACTCAGCGCCTGCGCGATGCCGGCCGGGGCGACGAAACCCAGGTGACCCGCTCGCAGACGCAATACAAGTCCCTGCGCGCCGACATGCCGCGCTACCAGGCGGCGCGCCAGGCCGGCCTTTATCGACTGTCGATGCTGCTGGCCAAACCCGTCGAGCAACTGCCGGCGGGCACCGGCGACTGTGCCGAGCTGCCGCACATCGCCCAATTGCTGCCGGTGGGCGACGGCGCCACGCTGCTCAAGCGCCGCCCCGACGTGCGCCAGGCCGAACGCCAGCTGGCTGCCGCCACCGCGCGCATCGGCGTGGCCACCGGCGCGCTGTACCCGGACATCGCCATCGGCGCCAGCGTCGGCACCGTGGGCCTGCTCGACAACCTCGGCGAACCGGCGACCAACCGCTGGGGCTTCGGCCCGATGATCAGTTGGACCGTACCGACCAACGGCGCCCGCGCACGCATCCATGAGGCCGAAGCCGCCACCCAGGGCGCCCTGGCGCATTTCGATGGGGTGGTGCTCAACGCGATCCGCGAAACCCAGACCGGCCTGGCCCAGTACACCGCCGTGTTGCAGCGTCGCGACGCATTGGCCGAGGCCGAGCAATCGGCGCAACAGGCGGCGGACCAGACGCACCGCTTCTTCCAGGCCGGTCGTGCGTCGTTCCTGGCCGACCTGCAGGCCACGCGCACCTACACCGATATGCGTGCCCAATTGGCGGCGGCCAACACCCAGGTCGCCATGAGCCAGATCGACCTGTTCCTGGCCCTCGGCGGTGGTTGGGAAAGCGGACGAACGCAAGCCTCCGCGCCCGGCAAACCCTGAGCGAATAGCTATGCTTTGACAGGCGGGCGCCGTGGCTGTTGAGCCAGGCGCGCGCCTGACACTGCTCGCGTTTGCTCATGGGGATTCCAATAATGAAAAACCCTTATGCTCCCGCTTTCTGGTGCGTGCTCTTCGCACTGGTGCTGTTATCGGCCGCGTATTTCTACGGCGTCATGCTCGCCCACCCCCTCGACAAGGCCATGGTGTTCCTCGACAGCGCCTGCCTGGTGATCGGCACCTTGTCCATCGGCGTGGTGGCCTGGGCGTCCTACCAGAATCAACGCGTCAAGAAAAAACTCCTCGAACAAGGCAAGACCCGCGTGGCCATCTGGGACACCAAGGTCGCGCTGCGCCGCGTCGAAACCGTGTTCGACCGCTACTTCTGGGGCAGCTACTGGCAGCCGGGGCGTACCTTCCAGGAAGTCATGGGCGACCTCACCGGCACGCCGTTGGAAAAAAGTCTCGAAACCCTGAAAAAACAGTGCGTGGTGCTCGACAAGCAGATCGCCGAAGGTCGGCATTGGCTGAATAACGCGCGGGAATTGTCCGATGTCGCCACGCAGATGGCCCGCGAACGCTACCAGCTGGACTTCTGCGATCCCAAGGTCGACACCCCCGGCAATGCCGTGATCCACCGCGAGTTCGAGGTGCTGGTGTACACCTGGACAGCACGTTTGAAGAGCTTCGATCACCAGCTTGACGAAATCGAGTTGGAGTATTCGTGAACCAGTAGCGATCTGATGCCTCTGAAAGGTTGCGCCGTTTAAGGCCGCCAGTGCTAATCTTCCCCCGTTTTCGGCGGGCTTGAGCCAACCCCTACAGGGTTCAAGGAAGACAGCCCACTTCTCACAGGATTTGATCAGGTCACTTCATGAATAAGCCAGCAGTCGTTCTTTTGGGTTTTGTTGTCGCCGTCGGCGTCGTCAGTGCAGGCGGCGCCTGGTACACCGGCAAGCAGCTGGAGCCGGTGTTGCAGACCGCAATCCAGAACGCCAACAAGGAACTGCAAACCTCCATGGCCGGCGTCGACGGCAGCGTCGCCCTTGAATTGGTGTCGCTGGAACGTGGCGTGTTCAGCAGCACCGCGCATTACCGCCTGAAAGCGCAGGGCTCGGTGTTCGGCGAAGAAAACCCGAACCCGGAGCTGCTGTTCGTCGACCATATCGAACACGGCCCGTTGCCGTTCTCGCGCCTGGTCACGCTTAAATGGCTGCCGGTCATGGCCACCAGTCATTACCAGCTGGAAAAGAACGCCACCACCGAGAAGTGGTTTGCCGCCGCCAAAGACGTGTCGCCGCTCAAGGGCGTGGCCAATATCAGCTACACCCGCGCGGTCAACGGCAATGTCGAACTGCTGCCCCTGGAGTTCAAGGATGACAAGTCCTCGGTGAGCTTCTCCGGCGCCAACATGAATTTCGACAGCACCGCCGAAGGCCAGAAGGTCAAGGCCGACGGTTTCATGAACAGCCTCAAGGTCGCCGCCGTGGATGCCCAGGGCGCGCCGTTCGAAGCCGAACTGGCCGGCCTGACCGTGGCCAGCAACCTGGCCAAGTCCACCTTCGGTTTCTACACCGGGCAGAACACCGTGGAACTGACGGACGCCAAGTTCACCGTCGGCGTGCAGAAAGACGTGATCTCGCTCAAAGGCTTTGAGCAGAAAGACTCCAGCGAAACCAAGGACAACAACCTGGCCGGCCGCGTCGACTACAAAATCGACGAGATCGGCTACAAGGGCAAACCCGTCGGCTCGGCCGCCATGGCGCTGAGCATGAAAAACGTCGACGTCCCCGCCATGCTGGTGTTGACCAAGCTCTACCAGGACAAGCTGCAGCCGGTTCAAGCCGCCGCCGCCGCTGGCGAACCCGCGCCTGAATTGCAGTTGACCGAAGCCGAGCAGGCCCTGGCCGAGGCCAACGTCAACCAACTGCTGGCCGCCAAGCCGCAATTGGCGCTGGAAAACCTGTCGTTGAAAACCACCCACGGCGAAAGCAAGTTCAACCTGGTGGTCGACCTGGCCAAACCCGCGTCGATGGAATTGCCGCCGGTGGAACTGGGCAAGCAGATGGTGTCGCTGCTGGACGCCAACCTGACCCTGTCCAAGCCAATGATCGCCGATGTGTCGGCCCTGCAGGCCCAGGCTGTTGGCCTGACCGACCCTAAAGCCATCGAGCAGCAAGCCCAGATGGCCGCCGAGATGGTCAGCGGCACGGCCGTGGGCGCACAACTGGCGACCCTGGTCGGCAACGACGTGGTGTCCAAACTGCACTACGCCAACAATGAAGTGACCTTCAACGGCCAGAAAATGACCGTCGAGCAGTTCATCGGCTTTGTGATGTCCAAAGTCGGCGCGGTCAGCGGCGAGCAATAATCGCGTCAGTGCACTGAGTATGCTGTGGCGAGGGAGATTGCTCCTTCGCCACACGCAGCGTTCCCTCCCGTCCCGCGTATAAATCCCACGTCCTTATCCAAATCTGAACAATTGTTCTGATTTGCGCTTTTGCGCCCCGCGCTCGGCGATAGTGCCCACAGGAAAGCTAGGCCGGGTCATGAGACGTCGGCACCCTGAAGCGAAACGCCCAGGACTACCTATCGTTACAGCTTTCCCTGTAAGGAAGCTCACGATATGTTGCCAAACCCTCCACTCAGTGCATCAGGCCGGTTGCGACTGCTTATCGGGGTCGCCTTGTGCAGCCAATTGTTGATGCCCGCTTACGCCCTGGCCGACTCGGCCTACGATGCGCTGATCATTCAGGCGCGCAATGGCAACTTCACCTCCGCCCTTACGCAATTGCGCCAGTTGTCCGCCGAGCGCCAGACGCCCGGCCAGGTCAGCGATCACCTGGTGATTGCCGGTTGGGCCGGCCAGGACGCCGAAGTGCTGCAGGTCTACGAGGCCCAGGGCAAGCACCGCAACCTCAGCACCCAGGCGCTCGCCACGGTGGCGCGCACCTATCGCAACCAGAAACAGTGGGCCCAGGCCGAGGCGGTGTACCGTCAGGCGTTGCTGCGCGAACCGAACAACATCGACCTGCAACTGGGCCTGGCCCTCACCCAGGCCGATGGCGGCAAGGCCAACGAGGCGGTGCAGAGCACCCGTGCATTGGTGGCCGCCAAGCCTGACGACCCCAACCGCCGCATGGCCCTGGGTTATGCGCTGACCCGTGCCGGCTTGAACTACGACGCCCTGTTCGAATTCGACCAGGCTTTTATGCGCGCCGGCGATAAACCCGAAGTTGCTCGCGAGTACATCGTTGCCCTGCAAAAGGCTCGCTTGCCGGAGGCTGCGTTGCGCCTGTCGGCCCAGCGTCCGGGCCTGCTGGATGCGGTTACCCAACGCCGCCTGGAAGGCGACCTGGCCGCCGAGCGTGTGCGCATGGCCGAGTTCGCCACCCGCAGCGAACAGGAGCGCTACGTGATCGCCGACCGTGCGCTGCAGGCTTACGACAACCTGCTCGCACGCTGGACCCCCGACGCCAGCGCCCACGATGACGTGGTGCGCTGGCGCATCGATCGCCTGGGCGCCCTCAAGGCTCGGGCGCGCACGGCGGATGTGGTGCGCGAATACGAAACCTTGACCCGCGAAGGCGTGCAATTACCCACCTACGCCGTGCGCTGGGTGGCGGCGTCCTACCTGGACCAACGCCAGCCGGAAAAGGCCGAGCCGCTCTACCGTCAGGCCCTGAGCGCCGCCGATGCCGAGCCGGATGACCGTGTCGAAGACACCACCGCGTTGTTCTACGCCCTGCAGGAGAGCGATCAGGGCGAGCAAGCGCGTGAAGTCGCCAATGGCCTGGCCAACAGCCAGAAACCCCGGGTTGAACTCAAGGGCCTGCCCATCGGCAACCCCAACGATTCATGGATGGACGCCCAACAACTGGCCGCCCAGTCCGGCGTCTACGGCGGTGACCTGCCGGGCAGCGAGGCCGGGTTGGATGCACTGGTGGCCAAGGCCCCGGGCAACGTCGGCCTGCGCCTGGCCCAGGCCGACATGTACCGCGCCCGCGACCTGCCGCGCCGCGCCGAAGGCATCCTGAAGGAAACCGAAGCCCAGGCCCCGCGCGACATCGGCCTGGAAGTGTCCCAGGCTTACACCGCCATGGACTTGCAGGAGTGGCGCCAGCTCGACGTGCTCACCGACGACGTGGTCGCGCGCAACCCCGACAGTCGCCAGGTGCAGCGCCTCAACCGCCTGCGCAATGTGCATGACATGGCCGAACTGCGCGTCGAAGCCTACACCGGCAAAAGCTACGGTGGCGGCAATGACAGCGACGCCGGTGCGGTGGCCGGCAGCCGTGACTGGGGCATCGAGAGCGTGATCTACACGCCGCCCATCGACGAAGACTGGCGCCTGTTCGCCGGTGCCGGTTACGCCACCGCCGACTTTGAAGAAGGCACCGGCCAGCACCGCTGGCAGCGCGTCGGCGTGGAACGGCGCACCCGTGACCTGACCCTGGAAGCCGAGGTGTCCAACCACTCCTACGGCTTTGGTTCCAAGCAGGGCGCGCGCGTGGCGTTTGCCCATGACCTCAACGACCATTGGCAATACGGGGCTAGCCTCGATTACCTCGCCGCCACCACTCCGTTGCGGGCGTTGAACGCCGATATCACCGCCAATGGCGGCAGCGGCTTTATCCGCTGGCGCGCCAACGAAAGCCGCGAGTGGAAGTTGTCCGTCAGCCCGTCCCATTTCAGTGACGGCAATGATCGCGTCGAAGCAGTGCTCACCGGCCGCGAGGGCCTCTACAGCTCGCCGAAGGTGCAAGTGGACCTGGGCCTGGAAGTTGCCACCAGCCGCAACAGCAAGGAAGACACGGTGTATTTCAACCCGAAGTCGGACTTCAGCGTGTTGCCCACCGTCAACGTCAACCATGTGCTCTACCACCGCTACGAGACCCAGTGGAGTCAGCAGTTCCAAGTCGGTGCGGGTACTTACAACCAGCGGGATTATTCCACCGGTGGCGTCGGCCTGATCGGCTATGGCCAACGCTTTCGCTGGAACGACGTATTGGAAGTCGGCGCCAACCTGAGCCTGATCAGCCGACCCTACGACGGTGATCGCGAACGCGATCTGCGCCTGCTCGTCGACCTCACTTACCGTTTCTAAAAGAGCCTGACCATGACTGTTCTCAGCCGTTGCTTGTTGCTCCTGGGTGTATTGCTGGCCAGCGCCTGCGCCCAGCAACCCGCGCCCTTCACCCCACCCGCCGAGCGGCCGACCCCGGCCAACGAAGCGGCGTGGCCGAAGAACCATTTCCTGGGGATCGCTTACCACGACGTGTCGGACCGCGATCCCGACCAGGCCGTGGTGGCGGTGCGTACCGAGCGGCTGATCGAACAATTGGCCTGGCTGCGCGAGAACGGTTACCAGGCGGTCAGCGTCGACCAGATCCTCGCCGCCCGCCGTGGCGGCCCGGCATTGCCGCCCAAGGCGATCATGCTGAGTTTCGACGACGGCTATTCGAGCTTCTATACCCGCGTGATGCCGATTCTGCGCGCCTATCACTGGCCGGCATTGCTGGCGCCGGTGGGCTACTGGATCGACACGCCGATGAATAAACCCGTGGACTTCGCCGGCATGCCGCGGCCCCGGGGTGAGTTCCTCACCTGGGAGCAGATTCGCGAGGTGTCGCAATCGGGTCTGGTGGAAATCGCCGCGCACACCGACGCCAACCACAAAGGCATCCTGGCCAACCCCCAGGGCAACCTGGAGCCGGCCGCGACCACCCGCAGCTACGATCCGGCGACCCAGCGCTACGAAACCGAAGCGCAGTTCCAGGCGCGCATGCGCGCCGACGTGGTGGCGATCTCCAACAAGATCCGCGCCGTCACCGGCAAGGCGCCACGGGTGTGGGTATGGCCGTATGGCGCAGCCGACGGCACGTCGCTGGCGGTGGTCGGCGAGCAGGGTTACCAGATGGCCCTCACCCTCGAAGACGGCCTCGACAACCTCGGCGACCTGATGAGCAGCCCGCGCTTTCTGGTGGCCTCCGACCCGGACGGCGAGCACTTCGCCAACAGCATCGTGGCCGTGCAGGCCAAGGCGCCGTTGCGCGTGCTGCATGTGGACCTGGACAACGTGTACGACCCGGACGCCGCCCAGCAGGCGCGCAACCTCGACCAACTGGTGCAGCGCGTGGTGGATATGGGCGCCGGCACAGTGTTCCTGCAAGCCTTCGCCGACCCCAAGGGCGACGGCCTGGTGCATTCACTGTATTTCCCTAACCGCCACTTGCCGATGCGCGCCGACCTGTTCAACCGCGTCGCCTGGCAGCTGCGTACCCGCGCCCATGCCAGCGTGTATGCCTGGATGCCGGTGCTCAGCTTTGCCCTTGACCCCAAGCTCCCACGTGTAACGCGCTGGGACCCGAAAACCGGCAACGTCGGCCTCGATCCCGACCAGTACCAGCGCCTGTCGCCATTCGATCCGGCCGTGCGCAAAATCATCGGCGAGATCTACGAGGACCTGGCGCGGGTGGGGCCGATCGACGGCATCCTTTATCACGACGATGCGGTGTTCAACGACTTCGAAGACGCCAGCCCCGCCGCGCTCAAGACCTACGCCGCCAACGGCTTGCCCGATAGCATTGCGGCCTTGCGCGCCGACCCGGCGGTGATGCAGCGCTGGACGCGTTTCAAGAGCCGCTACCTGATCGACTTCACCCACGAACTGACCGCCAAGGTGCGCGCCATCCGCGGCCCGCAGGTGCTGACCGCGCGCAACATCTTCGCCGAGCCGATGCTTAACCCGCCGAGCGAAGCCTGGTTCGCGCAGAACCTCGACGATTTCCTCCAGGCTTACGACTGGACCGCACCGATGGCCATGCCGTTGATGGAAGGCCAGCAGGTAAACACCTCCAATGCCTGGCTGGAAAAACTGGTAGCCACCGTTAAAAAGCGCTCCGGCGCGCTGGAGCGCACGGTGTTTGAACTGCAGGCCAAAGACTGGCGCACCAAAGACGCCACCGATATCAACGGTGCGCAAATGGCCGAATGGATGGGTGTGCTCAAACGCCAGGGGGTCACGAGTTTTGGTTATTACCCGGACAACTTCCTGGAAAACTCTCCGGACTTGAAGACCGTGCGTCCGGCCCTTTCCAACCAATGGAACCCTTGACCATGTTCGACAGAATCCTGGCTTTATTCGTACTGGCGCTGGTGTTGGGCGTGCCTCTGGGCCTGATCTTCCTGGTCACCGGGCAGTTCCTGATGGACTTCGTATTCTTCTACCCGCTGTTCATGTCAGCGCTGTGGATTGCCGGCGGCCTGTACTTCTGGCTGCACTGGGAACGCCACTGGCCCTGGCAGGAAGACACTCCGGCGCCGACCCTGGCCGGCAATCCGCTGATCTCGATCATCATCCCTTGCTACAACGAAGGGGATAACGCCGCCGATACCATCCATGCGGCGCTCGGCCAGCTGTACACGAACATTGAAGTGATCGCGGTCAACGACGGCTCCAAGGACAACACCGCAGCGGTGCTCGATGCCCTGGCATTGGAGCATCCACGCCTGCGCGTGCTGCACCTGGCACAGAACCAGGGCAAGGCCGTGGCCCTGCGCATGGGTGCGGTGGCGGCGCGCAGCGAATACCTGGTGTGCATCGACGGCGATGCGTTGCTCGACAAAAACGCGGCGGCTTATCTGGTCGCGCCGATGCTCGATAACCCCCGGCTGGGCGCTGTTACCGGCAACCCACGGATTCGCACGCGGTCGACTTTGATCGGCCGTGTGCAGGTGGGCGAGTTCTCGTCGATCATCGGTTTGATCAAGCGCACCCAGCGCGTGTTCGGCCGGATCTTCACGGTGTCGGGTGTGGTGGTGGCGTTCCGTAAGAAAGCGCTGGACCGCATCGACTACTGGAGCACCGACATGATCACCGAGGACATCGACGTGAGTTGGAAGCTGCAGTTGGACCACTGGAGCATTTTCTACGAGCCGCGCGCGTTGTGCTGGATCCTGATGCCCGAAACCGTCGGCGGCCTGTGGAAGCAGCGTTTGCGCTGGGCCCAGGGCGGCGCCGAAGTGCTGTTCAAGAACATCCGCGGCATCTGGCAATGGCGTCACCGCTACCTGTGGCCGTTGCTGTTCGAGTACTGCCTGTCCACCGGCTGGGCGTTTACCTTCCTGCTGTCGGTGATTTTCTGGGGCGTGGGCAAGTTTATTCCGCTGCCGCAGGCAATCGCCGTCGACGCCCTGATGCCGCCGGCGTTTACCGGTCTGGTGCTGGCGATGGTGTGTCTGCTGCAGTTCGCGGTCAGCATTATCATCGACCGCCGTTACGAGAAAGACCTATGGAAAACCCTGTTCTGGACGGTGTGGTACCCGATGGTGTTCTGGCTGGTCAGCCTGTTTACCACGCTGGTGAGTTTCCCCAAGGTGCTGTTCAACCAGCATCAGAAACGCGCGCGCTGGGTGAGCCCGGACCGTGGTATCAAACCTGTCAGTGAGGAGGCGTGATCATGAACCTGGTCAGAACTCGCCAAAGCCTGGTGATGTGGATTATCGACGTGCTGTTGACCCTGATGGCCTGGGCCGGCTTGATCTGGTTGCTCGCGCGCGGCATCACTTCGATGCTCGAAACCCATGGCGGCCCGCGGATCGAAGCACCGATTTTCGCAGCGCTCAACACCCTGCAGATCTACCTGTGGATCGCCTTGTTCAACGCGGTGATCCTGGTCTCCTGGGCGCGCTATCAGCAACGCAAAGGCCGCAAATTCGCCCAGCGCCGCGCACAAACCAGCGGCCTGAGCGACAAGCATCTCAGTGAGAGCTTCAAATTGGGCGCGGGCGACCTGGAACAACTGCGCCGTCCGGGCGTACTGGTGATTCACAACGATGAAGACGGCGGTGTGGGCGAAGTTAAATCCCACGTCTCCCGTGACGTGGAACGCCCGCCACTGACCCTCGTGCCCGGCCAGGAAAAAGGCCAGGACATCGGCTGAATCCCCTGGGTGGATAGCTTCCGGCCGTGCAGTCATGGGGTGAGCGGGCTTGTTGTGGTGAGCAGGGCAAGCCTGCTCACCACAACAACCTCATTTTCTCAGGTTATGTTTACGCCGAAGCTGTGTAGACACCTGTACCTGCAAGGGGGCACGAAAAACAGGTGGCCCTGCCGGTGAGCGTTTCCTGCCTTGCAGCGCAATCCCGACAAATGGGATCCAATTCACAAAACGCCCGCGAACTTTTCCTGCTTTCTCGGTACTAACCTATCTCGGCGGAACCTTGATGGCGAAATAATGGCTATTTATCAAGGTGCTCGGCTCATATTCAAAAAGAATCGCCACTGGTCGGAATAATCACTCCAGCGAATGGCATTAGTTCTTTTTGATGTTTTTTTATTATTAATAATCAATAGGTTAGGCGTTAAGTAAGTGCGAGCGTGCAACTAACCCCTGTGCTTGGGTTAGAGCAAGTTCGATGTTAGTTTGCGCCCCCTTGATTTTTCGACGGATCGAACATGCCCCTGTTATTGCCACGGATTCGGTTATCGCTGTGCACTTTCCTGCTCGCTTGTTTAAGCGTGAACAGTGCGTCCGCCGCGCCTACGCCCGGCGATCAGGACCTGATCCGCGACCGGCAGAATCGCCTGCTCGAAGAACAGAGCCGTCGCCTGCAGGAGCTTCAGGACCTGCCCGGCAAACAGACCAAGCCCGCCGCTCCAACGACGCCGGCAGACACTCGTTGCTTCCCGATCCAAGACATCGAACTCAAGGGCGCCGACAGCCTGTCCGTCGCCGACCGCGCGCGCCTGCTCAAACCCTACATCGGCCAGTGCCTGGGCGTGTCGCAGCTCAATGAACTGCTCAAGGTCATCACCGACTATTACATCGCCAAAGGCCGCGTCACCAGCCGTGCCTACTTGCCGCAGCAAGACCTGTCCAGCGGCCACCTGCAAGTGCTGGTGGTCGAAGGCAAACTCGAAGCGCTGAAAAGCGCCGAAGGCAGCAGCGTGACCGACCGCGAACTGGCCATGGCCTTTCCCGGCAAGGTCGGCGAGGCGCTGAACCTGCGCGAAATCGAGCAACTGGTGGACCAACTCAACCGCTTGCCCTCCAAGCAGGCGCAGATGGAACTGACCCCAGGCCAGCAGATCGGCGGCAGTGACGTGGTGGTCAAGAACACCCCGCAAAAGCCCTGGCGCGCCAGCCTGTCGCGTAACAACGACGGCCAGAAAAGCACCGGCGAACAGCAGTGGGGCGCCGGCCTGGAATGGGACAGCCCCCTGGGCCTGGGCGACCAACTGATGCTGCGCGGCGGCCACGATGCGGTCAGCGACCACCAGAAAACCTCGAAAAACAGCATGCTCTATTACAACGTGCCATGGGGCTGGTGGAACTTCAGCTACACCTACAGCGAAAGCGACTACCGCACGTACGGCCAGACCGACAGCACCAAATTCAAGCTCAATGGCGACAATGAGAACCACCAGCTGCGCGCCGAGCGGGTGATCCACCGCGACGACGTGAGCAAGACCTCGGTGAACGTCGGCCTGGCCCATCTGCGTACCAACAACTACGTCCTCGACGTGCGCACCGCGCCGAGCAGCAACCGCCTCAGCGAACTCCAGTTCGGCATCAACCACGGTCGGCGCATCGGCAATGCGTTCGTCAACCTCGACCTGGGCATGCAGAACGGCATCGGCCTGCTCGATGCCCAGTCTGAAGAAGAACGCGATCCGTTCGGCAACCGCCAGGCCAATTCGCGCTACCGCAAATACACCGCCACCGTCAGCTATCTGCAGCCGTTCACGCTGTGGGGCGAGTCGTTGAGTTTTTCCAGCCTGGCCACCGGTCAGCGCAGCGAAGACATTCTGTTCAGCCCGCAACGCGTGAGCCTGGGCGGCTCGGCCTCGGTACGCGGTTTCAAGGATCAGCAACTGACCGGCGACAGCGGCGGCTACTGGCGCAACGAGGTGCGCTGGGCACGCCCGGTGACCCTGGATTGGATGCGCCCGGCCTTTGCCGAGTACGGCGCCAGCGTCGGCTACGACCAGGGCGTGATCAGCAACGACCGCTACAACGGCGATGTGCATGGCCGCGTGTCCAGCAACTCCCTGGAACTGTTCGCCCGGGGCAAGCACGTCAGCACCAGCGTGACCTTTGCCCATTCTTTGGAAAGACCGGCCGTAGTGAGCGAGCGCGAAGCGCCGATCTACTTCCGTATGGACTTCTTCCTGTAATTCAACGCCCCGCCGCAATGAGAATCTGACAATGGATGTTCGCCAATTTGCCTTCCTGGCCCGCCAACCTTCCGCCGCTTTGAAGCCGCGTGACGCGTTCTTCGGCCTGCCCAAGCGCGGGCTGGCGTTGATCCTGGCCAACGCGCTGTTCTGGCAGCCGCTGCTGGCCCAGGCCGAAGGCATTGTGGTCAGCGCGCCGGGCACCACTGTTGGCGCGGCGGGCAATGGCGTGCCCGTAGTGAACATCGCCACGCCCAACGGCGCCGGCTTGTCCCATAACCAGTTCCAGCAATACAACGTCGGCCCCAACGGCGTGATCCTCAACAACGCCAGCGGCGCGGTGACCAACACCCAGTTGGGCGGCTACATCGTCGATAACCCCAACCTCAAAGGCGGCGCGGCCAGCGTCATCCTCAACGAAGTCACCGGCAGCAACCCCAGCCAATTGCGCGGGTACACCGAAGTGGCGGGGCAGTCGGCCAAAGTCATCGTCGCCAACCCGTACGGCGTCACCTGCAGCGGCTGCGGCTTTATCAACACGCCGAACGTCACCCTCACCACCGGCAAGCCGGTGCTCGACGCGAACGGTCAACTGCAGCGCTACCAGGTTGACGGCGGCGCGGTGACCATCGACGGCGAAGGCTTGAACGCCAGCAACGTCGACCGCTTCGACATCATCACCCGCTCGGCCAAGATCAACGCGCAGATCAACGCGCGCGAACTGAACGTAATCGCCGGGCGCAACGATGTGGACGCCCAAAGCCTGAAAACCACACCGCGCGCCGACGACGGCAGCGCCAAGCCCGAGCTGGCGATCGACTCCAGCGCGTTGGGCGGCATGTACGCCGGCGCGATCAAGCTGGTGGGCACCGAGGCCGGGGTGGGGGTGAAACTCGACGGCACGCTGGCGGCCAGTGGTGGGGATATTCAGCTCGATGCCAATGGGCGTCTGAGCATGGCGCAGGCAGCGGCCACCGCCGGCAACATCAAGGTCACAGCGCAGAACGTCGACCTCACCGATAAGGTCTACGCCACCGGCAACGTGCAGATCACCAGCGCCCAGGCCCTGGTCAACCAGAAGAGCGTGGCGGCCGGCCAGCGCATTGAACTCAATGCCGCGACCGTCACCAACCCCGGCATCGTCGAGGCCGGCGTCGCTTCCGACAACAGCCGCAATACCACCGGCGACCTGGTAGTCAACGCGCAAACCGTCACCACCTCCGGCAACCTGCTGGCCAGCCGCGCCCTGGCGATCACCGCCGCGCAGGCGCTGACCAACCAGGGCGCGATCATCCAGGCCAAGACCGTCGACGTCAGCAGCGCCAAGTTGACTAACCAGGGCGCCACCGCGCGCCTGTTCGGCGAAAAGAGCCTGGCGATCAACTCGCCGGCCATCGTCAACCTCGGTGGTCTGATTCGCTTCGGTGAAGGCCAGGCCGCCACGCTCAACAGCGCATCCCTGAACAACCAGGGCCGTATCGAGATGGCCGGCGGCAGCCTGGTACTCACCAGTGCCGACCTGAACAACAGCGGCGGGCAAATCATCGCCAACGAGCTGACGCTCAACGCCGGCAAGCTCAATAACCAGAACGGCGTGCTGGTGGGCAAGACCGCCAACGTCAATGCCACCGAGCTCGACAACAGCCTCAAGGGCCTGATCCAGGCCGACGGCGGCGCGCTCAACCTCACCGTCACCAACGGCTTCAACAACGCCCAGGGTTTCGCCCAGGCCAGCACCGACCTGACCGTCAACGCCGGCACCCTCGGCAGCAATGCCGGCGGCGTATTGAGCGCCGACACCGGCAAGCTGACCCTCACCGCCGCACAACAGCTCAACAACGCCCAGGGCCGCGTGCAGGCCGGGCAGGGCAATATCGAACTGCACGCCGCGAACCTGGATAACCAGAGCGGCGTCATCGTCGGCAAACAATTGCTGCTCGACGTCGCCGGTGGCGATATCGATAACCGCGCCGGACGCGTATTGGGTGACCAACTCGACGTACGCGCCTCCGGCCTCGACAACCGCAGCGCCGGCTTGCTCGCCGGTGGCGCCCAGGGCGTAAGCCTGCTGCTCAAAGGCCCGGGCCAATTGCTCAACGCCCAGGGCCGCATCCAGAGCGAAGGCCTGCTGCAACTGCACGGCGAGCGTTTCGACAACAGTGCCGGCATCCTGCTCGGCCAAACCGTCGATGTGACGGCGCAGCGCTTCACCAACAGCAACAAAGGCGCGTTGGTCAGCGATGGCGGCGACGTGGTGCTCAACGTCAGCGACCTGTTGACTAACGTCGGCGGCCAGATCGACGCGGGCGAGCGCAGTGTGTTGGTCAAGCAACTCACCACCCTCGACAACAGCGGCGGCACCCTGCGTGGCAAGCGCCTGGACATCACCGCCCAGCACCTGAATAACAACGACGACGGCCAACTGCTGGCCGGCGCCGGGGGCTTGAGCTTCAGCGGCCAGGATGTGAGCAACCGCAAGGGTCTGATCCTCAGCGGCGGCGCCCTCACCGAGTTGCACACCACCAGCCTGGATAACCAGGGCGGCACGGTGCAAGGCGACAGCCTGACCGTCACCGCCGACAAGGTCGACAACGGCAGCGGCGGCCTGATGGCGAGCCTGGTCGGCAACCTGCAACTGACCGTCGAAGCGCTGGCCAACCGTGGCGGCAAACTGTTCGGCAAAGAACAGCTGACCGTCAGCGGCGCCACCCTCGACAACAGCGAGGGCGGCCAGGTCAGCGGCAACCTGCTCAACCTGACCTCACGCGACACCCTCACCAACCAGGGCGGCCTGATCGAAGCCAACCAGGGGCTGAGCCTCAACGGTGGCAACCTGGACAACAGCGCCAAAGGCCAACTGCGCGCGCTTGGCGGTGCCAGCAGCAGCCTCAACCTCAGCGGCGCGGTGAACAACGAGGGCGGCACCCTCGAATTCGGCAGCGCGGCCTTCAGCCTCGACGCCACCAGCCTGAATAACCAGGCCGGCCTGTTGCAGCACGCCGGCAGCGGCCTGTTTCGCATCAACACCGCCAGCCTCAACGGCAGCCAGGGCACTATCAACGGCATGGGCACCGCCGACTGGGCGTTCGGCAAAGTCGACGGGCTCGGTCGCCTGCAACTCAACGAAGTGCTTACCTACAAAAGTGCTCAAGGCCTGGCCCTCAAGGCCGGCGACCGCATGGCCAGCGGCAAGGGCCTGGTCCTCAATGTGGCAAGCCTGGACAACGGCGGCGAACTGCTCAGCGACGGTGACCTGAGCATCACCACTGGCGACATGAGCAACAGCGGTCGCGTGTCGGCCCTGCAGACACTCACCGTGGCGGCGAACAACCTCAGCCAGAACGGCGGCCGCCTGGCGGCCAACAATACCCGCCTGACACTGGGCGGCACCCTGGACAACCTCGGTTTCCTCACTGCGCGTCAGCAACTGGATATCGCCGCGGCGCAGATCAATAACCGCGGCACCCTCGGCGCCCAGGGTGCGGTAAATCTCACTGCGGTCAACGGCATCACCAACGCGGCCGATTCGCTGCTGTTCAGCGGTGGCAACCTGACTCTGCGCGCCAATGGTTTCAGCAACCTTCATGGCGACGTCTACAGCAAAGGCGACTTGAGCTTCGCCGCGCGCGATGGCGGGCGTGCCGCGCTGTTCAGCAACCGTTCCGGCACCGTGGAAAGCGAAGGCTCGATCGGCATCAATGCGGGCTTTATCGAAAACGCCAAAGATGAATTCGAACTCGGGCAGACGCTGACCACCGGCAGCTTGAGTTGGATCTGTGGCCAGCACTGCGGCGAAAAAGATTGGTGGGAAAAAGGCGTCATCACCATCTACGAGACCTACCTTGAGGCGGCGACCAAGGATTCGGCAGCGGCGCGCCTGGTAGCTGGCAAAAACATGCTGCTGCAAGGCGACAATGTGCAGAATCGCTACAGCCTGATGGCTGCCAATGGCGACCTGAGTATTGCCGCCGGTGACCTGCTTAACCAGGGTGCCGCCACGCGCACAGGGCAGCGCAAGATTGTCGTCACCACGCCAGGACGTGTCTCCGACGATTTATTTGAACGCATGCAATGGGTCGACGTTCCCGCTTTCAATGCGGCCACGGCGGCTGGGCATTTCGATAAGGCGCGCTTCGAAGAGCTGAAAAACCGCTCACCCAATAGCTATCCTTTCGAGCACATAAGCGACGTCACCACCTGGACCAACAACAGTGGCCCCGGCTACGACGCCACCCTGCAAGCCGGCGGCACGGTCAACCTCAACGTCGCCCGCACCCTGCAAAACGGCACGCTGCACAACAACACCCTGGCCCAGTTGACCGGCACCCTCGGCGACGACCAGACCGGCATCCCCGTTGGTGGCATCAACATCAACCTGAGCAAACACGCCAACGACCCGAGCGCCAAGGCCGCCGGCAGCATCCTGCCCGTAGCAGGCGCGGCCCCCGGCGGCGGCTTCGTGCCCGTGGACTACACCGGCACCGCCTTCGCCCCGGTCGACCCGACCACCTCGCCCAACTTCCAACTGCCCAAGGGCGAGTACGGCCTGTTCGTTAAAAATCCTGACCCGACCAGCCATTACCTGATCGAGACCAACCCCGAGTTCGCCTCCCTCACGGGCTTCTTCAGCTCCGACTACATGCTCGGCAAACTTGGCTACAGCTCGGACAACGCCTGGCGTCGCCTCGGCGATGGCCAATACGAGAGTCGCCTGATTCGCGACGCCGTGCTCGCCCAAACCGGCCAACGCTTTCTTGCCGGCGGCCTGTACAGCGACGCCGACCAGTTCCGCTACCTGATGGACAACGCCCTGGCCAGCAAAGATGCGCTGCGCCTGAGCCTGGGTGTCACCCTCACCCGCCAGCAAGTCGGCGCCCTGACCCACGACATCGTGTGGATGGAAAACCGCGTGGTCGACGGCCAGACCGTCCTCGTGCCCGTGCTCTACCTGGCCCAGGCCGAGTCGCGCAACGTGCGCGGCAACAGCCTGATCCAGGGCCGCGACCTCAACTTGGTCACCGGCGGCGACCTGATCAACGTCGGCACCCTGCGCGCCAGCAACAACCTCTCCGCTGCGGCTGGCGGCAGTCTCTACAACGGCGGCCTGATCGAAGCCGGCAACAACCTGACGTTGCTGGCCCAGGACAGCATCCGCAACGCCATGGCCGGTGAGATTCGCGGCAAGCAAGTCCGCCTCACCGCCCTCCGAGGCGACATCACCAACGACACCACTGCTATCCAAGTGCGTGACGGCGTCGGCATGCGCACCCTCACCGACGGCAGCGGCGGCACCATCGTCGCCCGCGAAAACCTGGCCATGGACGCTGGCCGCGACCTCACCAACCGGGGTGCCCTCACTGCCGGCAATGACGCCAACCTCACC
>NZ_JAAMRE010000041.1 GCF_013522705.1 Pseudomonas lurida | reverse complement strand
GAACAGGCTGGTCTGGCTGCGGGACTCGCCTTGTATGTAGGCCATAACGAAAAATGCTCCGTATCTTTCGATACGGAGCATTCTCTTAAAGGGCCGGACAGATTGCTAGGTTTTCACACAGTCTGCTGGAGGCCCCTTTGTCTTTACGAATGCCGCGAAACGCTTACGCGTCTGGCGCAGCCTTGGCAGCCGGCTCACTGTTTTCGTAGATATACAGTGGCTTGGACTTACCTTCTATAACGCTTTCGTCGATCACCACTTTACTCACCTCGGACTGCGAGGGGATTTCATACATGGTGTCGAGCAGTACGCCTTCCAGGATCGAGCGCAAACCGCGCGCGCCGGTCTTACGCTCCAGTGCACGCTTGGCCACCGATTTGAGCGCGTCGGTACGGAACTCGAGGTCGACGCCTTCCATTTCGAACAGCTTGGCGTATTGCTTGGTCAGCGCGTTTTTCGGCTCGGTGAGGATCTGAATCAACGCAGCCTCATCCAGCTCGTCCAACGTGGCCAGGACCGGCAGACGGCCAACGAACTCAGGGATCAGACCGAACTTGACCAGATCGTCAGGCTCGACTTCACGCAGGGACTCGCCTACCTTCTTGCCTTCTTCCTTGCTGCGCACTTCCGCACTGAACCCGATGCCACCACGGGTGGAACGGTTTTGAATAACCTTTTCCAGACCGGAGAACGCACCGCCACAGATAAACAGGATATTACGCGTATCAACCTGAAGGAATTCCTGCTGCGGGTGCTTGCGACCACCTTGCGGCGGTACGGAAGCCACCGTGCCTTCGATGAGTTTCAATAGCGCCTGCTGCACACCTTCACCAGAAACATCACGAGTGATGGACGGGTTGTCGGACTTGCGCGAGATCTTGTCGATTTCGTCGATGTAGACGATACCCATCTGGGCCTTCTCCACATCGTAGTCGCACTTCTGCAGCAGTTTCTGAATGATGTTCTCGACGTCCTCGCCCACATAGCCAGCCTCGGTGAGGGTGGTGGCGTCGGCGATGGTGAACGGAACATTAAGCAGGCGAGCGAGGGTCTCAGCAAGCAGGGTCTTACCCGAGCCTGTAGGACCGATCAGCAAGATGTTGCTCTTGCCGAGTTCGACTTCCTCACCTTTCTTGTCTCGCTGATTCAAGCGCTTGTAGTGGTTGTACACCGCTACGGCCAGAATCTTCTTCGCACGCTCTTGACCAATCACATACTGGTCAAGGATGCCGCTGATTTCTTTGGGCGAAGGCAATTTATGCGCGCTGCTCTCGGCCTGGGCTTCCTGCACCTCCTCGCGGATGATGTCATTGCACAGGTCGACGCACTCGTCGCAGATAAAGACCGAGGGGCCGGCAATCAATTTGCGTACTTCATGCTGGCTTTTGCCACAGAAGGAGCAATAGAGCAGCTTGCCGTTGTCCTCGCCGTTGCGGGTGTCAGTCATTCGTTCGATCCAAATCCGATAGGCTTGCAACACAAGATGAAGGCTTATGCGGGCTTTTTCAAGCCCGCCGATGATCGGACACGCCGATCAGCCTTATTTTGAGCGGCTTATATTATGCGGGGCGGTGGTCAATCACTGCGTCGATCAACCCGTATTCACGCGCCATTTCTGCACTCATGAAATTGTCGCGGTTGGTATCGCGCTCGATTTCTTCAAGGGTGCGTCCACTGTGCTTGGCCATCAGCGTGTTCAAGCGCTCGCGGATAAAAAGGATTTCCTTGGCGTGAATCTCGATGTCCGACGCCTGACCCTGGAAACCACCCAACGGCTGGTGAATCATTACACGGGAGTTCGGCAGGCAGAAACGCTTGCCGTGAGCGCCGGCGGTCAGCAGGAACGCACCCATGCTGCAGGCCTGACCAATACAGGTGGTCGATACGTTTGGCTTGATGAACTGCATGGTGTCGTAGATCGACATGCCCGCCGTCACCGAACCGCCCGGCGAGTTGATGTAAAGATGGATGTCCTTGTCCGGATTTTCCGCTTCAAGGAACAGCAGCTGCGCACAGATCAGGTTGGCCATGTAGTCCTCTACCGGACCAACCAGAAAGATCACTCGCTCCTTTAGCAGGCGCGAATAGATGTCATAGGCGCGTTCGCCACGAGCGGATTGCTCGACAACCATCGGGACCAGGCCGCCGGCGGCCTGGATATCAGAGTTCTGCTGAATATAGGAATTACGGAACATGCTCTGCAGTTACTCCCAAATAGTCATGTCTTGAAAACGCATAAGCCAGCGCGAGGCTGGCTTATGGTTGTATTTCCAACGAGTTGGACAATCAGTCGGCTTGTGCTGCTTCCGCCGGTTTGACTGCTTCTTCGTAAGAGACCGCTTTATCGGTCACCTTAGCCTTCTGCAGAACAGTATCCACAACTTGTTCTTCCAGCACAACCGAACGTACTTCGTTCAGTTGCTGGTCGTTCTTGTAGTACCAAGCCACGACCTGCTCAGGCTCCTGGTAGGCCGAAGCCATTTCCTGGATCATTTCGCGAACGCGATCTTCGTCAGGCTTGAGGTCGTACTGCTTGACCACTTCAGCCACGATCAGACCCAGCACAACACGACGCTTGGCTTGCTCTTCGAACAGCTCGGCCGGCAGTTGATCAGGCTTGATGTTGCCACCAAACTGCTGAACCGCTTGAACGCGCAGGCGATCCACTTCGTTGGACAGCAGAGCCTTAGGCACTTCGATCGGATTGGCGGCCAGCAGACCGTCCATGACCTGGTTCTTCACCTTGGACTTGATGGCCTGGCGCAGCTCACGCTCCATGTTCTTGCGAACTTCGGCGCGGAAGCCTTCGATGCCGGTTTCCTTGATGCCGAATTGAGCGAAGAATTCCTCGTTCAGCTCTGGCAGCTTAGGCTCGGAAACGCTGTTGACGGTCACGGTGAACTCGGCGGCCTTACCGGCCAGGTCCAGGTTCTGATAGTCAGCCGGGAAGGTCAGGTTCAACACGCGCTCTTCGCCGGCTTTAGCGCCAACCAGGCCGTCTTCGAATCCAGGGATCATGCGGTTGGAACCCAGCACCAGCTGAGTGCCTTTGGCAGAGCCGCCAGCGAATACTTCGCCGTCAACCTTGCCAACGAAATCGATGTTCAGCTGGTCTTCGGTCTGGGCGGCACGCTCAACCACTTCGAAGCGCGTGTTCTGCTTGCGCAGGATTTCCAGCATGTTGTCCAGATCGGAGTCAGCCACTTCAGCGCTCAGGCGCTCAATAGCGATACCGTCGAAGCCGGCAACTTCGAACTCAGGGAACACTTCGAATACGGCAACGTATTCCAGGTCCTTGCCCGCTTCCAGGGACTTGGGCTCGATCGAAGGCGAGCCAGCCGGGTTCAGCTTTTGCTCGACCACGGCTTCATAAAAGGAAGCCTGGATCACGTCACCGACAGCTTCCTGACGCGCATCGGCACCAAAACGACGCTTGATTTCGCTCATCGGCACTTTGCCTGGACGGAAACCAGCGATCTTGGCCTTCTGGGCAGTCTGCTGCAGACGCTTGTTGACCGCAGTCTCGATACGCTCTGCCGGCACGGTGATGCTCAGGCGGCGCTCGAGAGCAGTAGTATTTTCAACAGAAACTTGCATGGATATTCCTCGTTGCACAGACGTTAGCCGGCCATTTCCGACCCCAATCAAGGGCATGCATTCTAGTGGGTCAAACTCAAGAAGTCACCCTACTGGAAATATGCTCGTAAACAGCCGGCAATTTATCGGTACGAGAGCACTGCTGCTCCTCGTCCCGCTGACAAATACAGCCGATCAAGCCAGGGCCCTGCGCCGCCTCCTTCTATATATAGAAGGCGTCACCACCATCCCCCCCCCTGACGCGGCGACGCGGTAGCCGCGACTACCCAGCGTTCGAACCGCCAAAACCAAAAAAGGCGCCAGACTGTTAAATCTGGCGCCTTTCGAATATGGGGTGGACGAAGGGGATCGAACCCTCGACAACGGGAGTCACAATCCCGTGCTCTACCAACTGAGCTACGCCCACCATATTGCGTTAACAAAGAAACCAAACCACTTCTTTGTCGAGCCCTGCTCTCTCTTACGATTGAACAAAGCTGTGATTGGTGCGGATGAAGAGACTCGAACTCTTACGCCTCGCGGCGCTGGAACCTAAATCCAGTGTGTCTACCAATTCCACCACATCCGCGCTTGCAGCTCTTAAAGCAAAGGCGCCAGACCGTAAAATCTGGCGCCTTTCAAAATATGGGGTGGACGAAGGGGATCGAACCCTCGACAACGGGAGTCACAATCCCGTGCTCTACCAACTGAGCTACGCCCACCATATAGCGCTACTTGTGCCAAAGCTGCCTAATGGCGCACCCGGCAGGACTCGAACCTGCGACCATCCGCTTAGAAGGCGGATGCTCTATCCAGCTGAGCTACGGGCGCCTTATTAATCTGTACTCTTGGAGGATTACAAACTAAGTGCTTCCAGCCTTACAGAACAACTATTCTGCTCGACCTTCTTAACCAGTGCTAGGCTGTGCCCGACAAGTGCGACGAATAGTATAGAGGCCCCAGAAACCCGTCAAATCTTTTTTGAAAAAAATTCATTTTATTTAAGGGGTTAGGCCAATTTGCAGACCAAGCGCCTTTGCCCTCACGCCCTGGCATGCGAGAATGCGCGCACTTTTCTTCCCCCTCTCGATGGTTAATCACGCGTAATGACTGCACAACTTATCGACGGCAAATCAATCGCCGCCAGCCTGCGCCAGCAGATCGCCAAACGCGTCACCGAGCGTAGCCAGCAAGGCCTGCGCACGCCCGGGCTCGCGGTGATCCTGGTCGGCAGCGATCCTGCCTCTCAGGTTTATGTCTCGCACAAGCGTAAAGACTGTGAAGAGGTCGGCTTTATTTCCAAGGCCTACGACCTGCCTGCCGAGACCACCCAGCAAGCCCTCACCGACCTGATCGACAGCCTCAACGATGACCCGGCGATCGACGGCGTGCTGCTGCAACTGCCGCTGCCGGCCCATCTGGACGCGTCCAGATTGCTTGAGCGCATTCGCCCGGACAAAGACGTCGACGGCTTCCACCCTTATAACGTCGGGCGCCTGGCCCAGCGCATCCCATTGCTGCGCCCCTGCACCCCTAAAGGCATCATGACGCTGCTGGAAAGCACGGGTGTCGACTTGTACGGTCTCGACGCCGTGGTAGTGGGCGCCTCCAACATCGTCGGTCGCCCGATGGCCATGGAACTGCTGCTCGCCGGCTGCACCGTGACCGTTACCCACCGCTTTACCAAGGACCTCGCCGGCCACGTCGGCCGCGCCGACCTGGTGGTGGTTGCCGCCGGCAAGCCGGGCCTGGTCAAAGGCGAGTGGATCAAGGAAGGCGCCATCGTTATCGATGTGGGTATCAACCGCCAGGACGACGGCAAGTTGGTCGGCGACGTGGTGTACGACACCGCCCTGCCCCGCGCCAGCTGGATCACGCCGGTGCCGGGCGGCGTCGGCCCGATGACCCGCGCGTGCCTGCTGGAGAACACCTTGTACGCCGCAGAAACCCTGCACGATTAATAACCGCTCGTACTGAAAAAGCCCCGCCTTATCGCGGGGCTTTTTTGTTTCCGGAATAAAACCTGTTTTTTCTTATTTTTGAAGTACTTTCGTCTGGTTATGGAAGAACATTCGACAGTTTCTGATCCATACTCCTAAAATGTAACGCCATTTATCAAAAACCCGTTTCCCAACGGTATTTCTTACTTTTTAGCGAGTTCATCCGCGTGAAAATTCGTCTATCCATCATCAGCATGTTTTTTGCTTTCTCAGGCACGCTCGCACACGCCGCCGAAACCACCCTGGCGCCGCGCGACCCCTCCAAACTGCAAATCGCTTCCGGCAGCGCCATGCTGGTCGACCTGCAAACCAACAAAGTCATCTATGCCAGCAACCCCGACGTGGTGGTGCCCATTGCCTCCGTGAGCAAGCTGATGACCGGTTTGATCGTGCTCGAAGCCAAGCAGAACCTGGACGAGTACATCGACATCAACATCACCGACACCCCTGAAATGAAAGGCGTGTTCTCCCGCGTGAAAATCGGCAGCGAAATGCCGCGCAAGGAAATGCTGCTGATCGCGCTGATGTCTTCGGAAAACCGCGCCGCCGCCAGCCTGGCCCATCACTATCCGGGTGGCTATTCGGCATTTATCGCAGCGATGAATGCCAAGGCCAAGGCGCTCGGCATGACCAGCACGCACTACGTCGAACCCACCGGGCTGTCGATTCACAACGTGTCCACCGCCCGCGACCTGAGCAAACTGCTGGCCGCGGCGCGCAAATATCCGCTGCTGAGCCAGTTGAGCACCACCAAAGAAAAGACCGTGGCGTTCCGCAAGCCCAACTACACCTTGGGTTTCTCCAATACCGACCACCTGATCAACCGCGCCAATTGGGATATCAAGCTGACCAAGACCGGATTCACCAACCAGGCCGGCCATTGTCTGGTGCTGGTGACCAGCATGGGTAATCGGCCGGTGTCTCTGGTTATCCTCGATGCGTTCGGAAAATTCACCCACTTCGCCGATGCCAGCCGCATTCGCAGTTGGGTCGAGACCGGCAAGGGCGGCGCGGTGCCGGACGTCGCGTTGCGCTACAAGGCCGACAAGAACCTGAAGAATCGTGGGAATGCCACTGAAGTGCGCCGCTGAACGACATTAAACAGTGACGCGGGAGGCGCAACGCCCCTCCCGCGTTTTCACCGATGTTCCGCCAACACTTTAAGCGCCTGCGCCGCCGCCTGCTCCTGCCCGGCCTGGGCGGTTGCATTGGCCGCCTCGCGCCAGCGCTGCGCATCCACATTGGCCGGCAATTGGCTCGCGCGCTGGGTGAGGATCGCCCAATGCCCGGCACTGGCCCATTTCGATTCAAAATCGCTGAAGCTCATCACCAGTCGCCGGTCCATGCCCGAACGCAATAGCACTGTGCTCTTCTGCTGATTAAAGCCCACTACCACCACATACCGCGCGTCGGACCACAGCCCGCCGCCAAGGCGCGCCATCACCGGGTAACCCGCCGCCACCTGCGCCAGCACGGCGGTCAGCCTGGCCTCCAGCGGATACACCATAAGCCCGTACTCGCGCGCCAGTTCCGGCATCGTGCGCTCAAGGTTGGCTTCGCCGCCCGGCAACTGCAGCGGTTTATCCAGCAGCCCCGGTGTCATCACAATGCCTTGTTGCGACAGCATGCTGGCTAACGCAGCAGGGCCGCTCTGATAAGCCTCGCTGCGAAAGGTCGGCACGCCATTGAGCTCGACGCGTTCGGGCAGGCCCGCCAATTTCGAAGGTTGCCCGGCACAGGCCGTGAGCCCCAGGGTGAAGGCCAGCAGCAGGGACGCTGTAAGGTTCGACCGTAACCGCACTTTTTTACTCTCTTGATCAGCCGTCGGTGAGGGGCCTGATCATAGCCCAATCACGTTTCCGTGGGGCCTGGATATAGCGAACCGGTTGGACGGACACGACCATTGGTCAATAGCAGGCAACCGCCCGTTGGCTAGACTGTCCATTGAGAAGACTGTGTGTGCCCCCTGCGGGGCGAAGGAGGCCCGAATGAGCCTTGCAACGACGATTTTTTTATTGATCTGCGGTTGGCTGGCAGTAGCCGGCGCCATGTTGTGGGGGGTGTTGCGCATCACCCGCCGGCACCATCACCCCCACGTCAAACCCGCCAAAGCGCATAAGTCAGTGGCGCGTCACGCCTAGCCCGGCATGCAATTGAAGTCCTGGGTCGCCGCGACTTCGTGACCGTGCGCATCCCTGAGGGATGCGCGCACGGTCATTCCCAGGCTGGACTCCACCAAGGTGTAGTGCTCGCCTGCCTTGAAGTGCTTGTACTCCACGCGTCCCTGGCAGTCCTGCTGGTTGTCGTCCCCAGATTCGTCCTCGAACAACGTCACGTCCAGCCGGTGGTCGCCCGGGGTCACCTCGAAGAAGCGCCCATCATCCACGCGCTTGCCATCCACGCGTTCGGCCAGCAGGTCATTGGGCGCTTCCTCTTTAAGGCCGATCCAGGCCTCGCTCGGGTCCGCCTTGGGCATCGGTCCGGCACAGGCCGATAACAGCAATACGGCGCTCAGGACAGGGAGTAACAAAAAGGGTTTGAGTGACATGGCAACGCTCCTCGGGTCAATCATTCGATGGGCGACAAGCTTGGAGAGCTGCTACGGCTGGAACAAATGAAAGCCTATGAAACGATCTTCAGCTGTTACCTAAATGTTCCTTCACCTGGCTGAAAGGTGCGTGTTAGGTGGGTCGGGCAAGACTGCCGGGGTTTGCAATCCTGCTCTGTTGGAGATCCACGCATGCTCGGGCTGGTAAAGACCGCACTGCACAAGCCGTACACGTTTATCGTGCTGGCCATATTCATCTGCATCATCGGGCCAATGGCGGCCCTGCGCACACCCACCGATGTGTTCCCCGATATCGGCATTCCGGTGGTCGCCGTCGTCTGGCAATACAACGGCCTGTCGCCGGACGCCATGGCCGGTCGGGTGATCTATACCTACGAACGCTCCCTGAGCACCACCGTCAACGACATCGAACACATCGAATCGCAATCCCTGCCCGGCATGGGCATCGTCAAAATTTTCTTCCAGCCCGGCGTCGATATCCGCACCGCCAACGCCCAAGTGACCGCCGTGTCACAAACCGTGCTCAAGCAAATGCCACCCGGCATTACGCCGCCGCTGATCCTCAATTACAGCGCGTCCACGGTGCCGATCCTGCAGATGGCGTTCTCCAGCCCGACGCTGTCGGAAGCCAAAATTCGCGACCTGGTGCAGAACAATATCCGCCTGCCCCTCAGTGCCCTGCCCGGCCTGGCGATGCCTACGCCGATGGGCGGCAAGCAACGCCAGATCACCCTCGACCTCGATCCTCAGGCGCTGGCTGCCAAAGGCCTGTCGGCCCAGGACGTGGGCACGGCGCTGGCCCTGCAGAACCAGATCATTCCGGTGGGCACCGCCAAACTCGGTTCGAATGAATACACGGTCCTGCTCAACAACAGCCCCAAGGCCATCGATGAGCTGAACAACCTGCCGATCAAGACCGTCGACGGCGCGCTGATTACCATCGGCCAGGTCGCCCATGTGCGCGACGGTTCGCCGCCGCAGACCAATATCGTGCGCGTCGACGGCCATCGCGCGGTGCTGATGCCGGCGTTGAAAAACGGCAGCATCTCAACCCTGTCGATCATCGACGGCATCCGCCAGATGCTGCCGCGCATCAACGAAACTCTGCCGCCGTCGCTGAAGACCTCGCTGCTGGGTGACGCCTCGGTGTTCGTCAAGCAATCGGTGGGCAGCGTGGCGCAGGAAGGCATTATTGCCGCGCTGCTGACCAGCGCGATGATCCTGCTGTTCCTCGGCAGTTGGCGCTCCACAATCATCATCGCGGCATCGATTCCCCTGGCGGTGCTGGCGGCCATCGCGCTGCTGGCGGCCAGCGGGCAAACCCTCAACGTCATGACCCTGGGCGGGCTGGCGCTGGCCGTGGGGATCCTGGTGGATGACGCCACGGTGACCATCGAAAACATCAACTGGCACCTGGAACAAGGCAAGGCGGTGAGGACCGCGATTCTCGACGGCGCCGCGCAGATCGTCGGCCCGGCGTTCGTCTCTCTGCTGTGCATCTGCATCGTGTTCGTGCCGATGTTTCTGCTGCAAGGCATCGCCGGTTATCTGTTCCGGCCGATGGCGCTGGCGGTGATCTTCGCCATGGCCAGCTCCTTCGTCCTGTCGCGCACCCTGGTGCCGACACTGGCCATGTTTCTGCTCAAGCCGCACACCCCGGAGCAAGGCGCGGGGCACCATCCCGAAGACGAATTCATCAACCATCATGAAGGCGAGCAACACCCGAAACCACGCAATGCCGCGCTGCAAGCGGTGCTGAATTTCCAGCAGGGTTTCGAGCGCCACTTCTCGAATATCCGCGACACCTATCACGGTCTGCTGACGCTGGCCCTGGGCAACCGCAGGGTCTTTATCCCAGGGTTTCTTGCCTGCGTGCTGGCCTCCTTCCTGCTGCTGCCCAGCCTGGGCCAGGACTTTTTCCCGGCCACCGATGCCGGCGCACTGGCCCTGCACGTACGCCTGCCGCTGGGCACGCGCATCGAAGAAAGCGCCGCAGCCTTCGACCGTATCGAAGCGCGCATTCGCGAAGTCATCCCGGCCCAGGAGCTGGACACCATTGTCGACAATATCGGCATGCCGCTGAGCGGCATCGACATGGCCTACAGCAGCAGCGGCACCATCGGCCCGCAGGATGGCGATATCCAGGTCACCTTGAAAGCGCACCACGCCCCCACCGCCGACTACGTGAAAAAACTGCGTGAAGCCTTGCCGCAAAGCTTCCCCGGCAGCCACTTTGCGTTCCTGCCGGCGGACATCAGCAGCCAGATCCTCAACTTCGGCGCGCCGGCGCCGCTGGATGTGAAAATCTCCGGGCGCAGCGATGCAGAAAACCGCGCCTATGCCGTCGAGCTGGAACGCCGCCTGCAGCACGTGCCGGGCATCGCCGATCTGCGTATCCAGCAATCCACCGGCTACCCTTCGCTGCAGGTGAATGTCGACCGCCTGCGCGCCAACGGCCTGGGCATTACCGAGCGCGACGTGACCAACAGCATGGTCGCGTCACTGGCGGGCAGCTCGCAGATTGCGCCGACCTTCTGGCTCAACCCGGCCAATGGGGTGTCCTACTCCATCGTTGCCGCCACCCCGCAATATCGCCTGGACAGCCTGCCGTCGCTGGAAGCCTTGCCGGTCACCGGCGCGAACGGCCAGTCGCAGATCCTCGGCGGCGTGGCAACCATCTCCCGCGTGCAAAGCCCGGCGGTGGTGACCCACTACAACATCGAGCCGACCCTGGACCTGTACGCCAATGTGCAAGGTCGCGATCTCGGTGGTGTGGCGCGGGACGTGCAAAAGGTGCTCGACGACACCGCGGCCATGCGCCCCAAAGGCGCGACGATCAGCCTGCATGGGCAGATCGATGCGCTGCATGAAGCCTTCAGCGGCTTGAGTTTTGGTCTGCTGGGCGCGGTGGTGCTGATCTATCTGCTGATCGTGGTCAACTTCCAGTCGTGGGTCGACCCGTTTGTGATCATCACCGCGCTGCCGGCGGCGCTGGCGGGGATCGTGTGGATGCTATTTCTCAGCGGTACCTCATTGTCGGTACCGGCCTTGACCGGCGCGATCCTGTGCATGGGCGTGGCCACCGCCAACTCGATCCTGGTGGTGAGCTTCTGCCGGGAACGCCTGGCCGAACACGGCGATGCTTTGAAAGCTGCATTGGAAGCGGGCTACACGCGCTTTCGCCCGGTGTGCATGACCGCCCTGGCGATGATCATCGGCATGCTGCCCCTGGCTCTGTCCGAGGAACAGAACGCGCCGCTGGGTCGCGCCGTCATCGGCGGTTTGATCCTCGCTACCACTGCCACCCTGTTGTTTGTACCCGTGGTCTTCAGCCTGGTCCACGGTCGTCACCCTACTCGCGTCACTGCTGGAGAAACGCCCCATGTCGTCTGATCACAAACCCTCGCGCAAGCGCCTGATGCTCCTGGGTGTCGGCGGCCTGACCCTGGCCGCCGTGTTGGTTGCCAACGGCCTGCATGCCCGCACGCTGCACGAACAATCGGTCACCGCCTGGACCGAGACCGCCGCCATCCCTCAGGTAAGAGTGTTCCAACCCAAGCAGAACGTGGCCGGCGACACCTTGCGCCTGCCGGCGCATCTGGAAGCCTGGAGCAAGGCGCCGATTCACGCTCGGGTCAGCGGTTATCTGAAGGACTGGAAAGTCGACATCGGCAGCCACGTCAACGCCGGGCAAGTCCTCGCGGAAATCGACAGCCCCGATCTCGACCAGCAATTGGCACAGACCCATGCACGCCTGGTGCAGGAGCAGGCGAATGCGCGCCTGGCCGGCACCACCGCTACACGCTGGCAAAACCTGCTGGCCAGCCATTCGGTATCGCGCCAGGAGGCGGATGAAAAAACTTCCAATGCCGCTGCCGCCAAGGCCAACGCCGAGGCCGCCGCTGCCGACTATGCCCGGCTGTCGGCGCTGGAAAGCTTCAAGACCCTCCGCGCGCCGTTTGCCGGCACCATCACCGCGCGCAACACCGATATCGGCCAGTTGATCAAAGCCGACACCGACAGCGCTCCGGAACTGTTCAACATTGCCGACACCCACCAGTTGCGCCTTTATGTACCGGTGCCGCAGAACTACGCAGCGGTCATCCATCCGGGCCTGGAAGCCGAGCTGAGCGTGCCCGAGCACCCCGGCGAGCACTTCAAGGCGCGCCTGATCGGCGATTCCACTGCCATCGACCGACGCTCAGGCACCCTGCTCGCCCAATTCGCGGTCGACAACCCCAGCGGCGAATTGCTGCCGGGTGACTATGCCGAAGCGACTCTGCCGATTCCGGCCGACACCCACGGCGTGAGCATCCCGGCCAGCGCCCTGATCTTCCGTGCCCAGGGCACTCAGGTCGCAGTGCTGGATGCGCAGAATCATATCCACCTGCAAGCCATCCATATCGGCCTCGACCTGGGCGAACGCCTGGTGATCGACCAAGGCTTGAAACCCGCCGACCGCATCGTCGACAACCCGCCCGATGCGCTGCGCGAAGGTGATCCCGTGCAACTCGCCGATGCCTCCGGAGGTGCGCATGCGCATAAGGCTTAAACCGCTCGCCGCATTGACGCTGCTGGTCTTGCAGGGTTGCTCGATGGCGCCGACCTACAAGGTGCCGGCGATCGACCTGCCGGCCAACTACCGCGAACAGACCAGCGATGGACCCTGGCACAGCGCCCAGCCCTCCGACCAACTGGCGCCCCAATGGTGGAAGCTCTACAACGATTCGCGCCTGAATGACCTGCAACAGCGGCTGCTCAAGGCCAACCCGGACCTGGCGGCGGCGCTGGCGCACTTTGATGCTTCCCAGGCGTATGCCAGCCAACTGCACGCAGGCCTGTTCCCGCAGATCACCGCCAGCGCGCAACCTCTGCGCCAGCGGCAATCGGATTCGCGACCGTTGCGGGGGGATACGCAACCGTCGGTGTACAACAGCAACATCGCGGGTTTTTCCTTGAGCTACGACCTCGACCTGTGGGGCAAAATTCGCAATCAGGTCGCGGCCGGCGATGCCCAGGCGCAAGCGTCCGGGGATGACCTGGCGGTGGCGCGCCTGAGTTTGCAGCGTCAGCTGGCGACCTTGTACGTGCAGCTCAATGGGCTGGATGCACAGAGCCGGATTCTCACTGGCTCGCTGGATGATTTCAGCCAGGCATTGCAACTGACCCGCAGCCGCTACGAGGGCCAGATAGCCTCGGAGCTGGACCTGACCCGTGCGCAAAATCAACTGGCGCAGGCCAGGGCGCAATTGGACGAGGTACGCGGCCAACGCAACCTCACTGAGCACGCCATCGGCGAGTTGGTAGGTGTGGCAGCCAGTGACTTTACCTTGCCGCCCGACCAGCAACTGATCGCCCTGCCGGGAATTCCGTCGCAGTTGCCAAGCCACCTGTTGCAACGTCGCCCGGATATTGCAGCGGCAGAGCGACGGGTGTTTGCGGCCAACGCAAATATCGGCGTGGCCAAGGCGGCGTGGTATCCGGACTTCAGCTTGACCGGGTTGATTGGCGGGCAGACGCAGGGCGTCGGCAATCTGCTGTCGGCGGGCAATCGGTATTGGGCACTGGGCCCGTTGGTGAACCTGCCGATCTTCGACGGTGGCCGCTTGAGCGCCAATGAACGCCAGGCCAAGGCCGAGTTTGAAGAGGCGTCGGCGCAGTACCGCAGCCAGGTGCTGAAGGCCGTGCGCGAGGTGGAAGATAACCTGGCGCAACTGCGGGATTTGCAGCAGGAAGCGCAGGATGAACAAGCGGCGGCGGATGCGGCGCAGCATACGCAATCGCTGGCGATGAACAGCTATCAAGCGGGTGCGGTGAGTTACCTGGATGTGGTGACCGCGCAGACGGCGGCGTTGCAGGCGCAGCGGACATTGCAGGCGGTGCAGACGCGGCAGTTGCAGGCCAGTGTAGGACTCATGACCGCACTCGGCGGCGGCTGGCAACCTGGCGCCTGACATCACCCCAGGCACAGTGATAGCAGTGGAACAGCCAGTTTATCCGTAGCTGAGCCACCGCAATCGGGGGCAAGCCCCCTCCCACACGGGTCCTGCGTCAGACACATAATGTATAAGCGTCGCTGAGCCAATGTGGGAGGGGGCTTGCCCCCGATTGCGGTGATTCAGTCAATCATCACTGACTGATCCACCGCATATTTCAGCCCTCTGGCCGACTATTAAGAAAAACACTCGCCACTGTGTAATCACTACCATTGGCATGCCGATACAGGGTACTGCTGTGATAGTCGGATACATCCCCCGACACCGAAACCATAATCGAACGGCTCTCGACATCAACTTTTACCGCCCCGTCACGCGTAACTAGAAACGGATTGGCATCTTTCAATAAAGCCAATATTTCACTATCGGTTCCCAAGGTGCGGTAAACGTAATATCGGTAACTGAACGGCACAGTGGCCCCTCCGCGATCATCCTTGACGCCATAGATCGAAGCGTCATCACTGATCGGCACACGGAGTACAACCTCCGTCAATTGCGGACGGCCCGGCGAAAGCAGCCAATCACCAGCGATATACACCAAGCAAAGCGCCAGCAAGATCGTTGTGACCGTTGAATAAAGCGACTTTCTAGTAGTTCCTGAACCTGGCATACCTGATTCCTTTCTTGATCCAATATTGGTCCACTGGATCGTCACCGAAAGGCGCATCCCCCCACCAACGACCAAACTCGGGTTTATCCGTACCCGCCCTGGTTTGAGCAAGTCCCGCTGCACGTAAAAGCACTTCTTCGCTGAAACCGCGGCAATCCCCACGGCGCCATAGTGAAAGTTTCCAAACGCTTCATATTCTTTGGAAATTTGCTTGTAGTCCCACGGGCCGCGATTGCGGACCTGAGTATAAAGCCAAGAATACATAAACGCTGAACCGGCTTTCAGTACATTCTTTTTATGAAAAGCGGGTGGCCATATTTTCGTCAACCGATACACCCGGCGGGGGCATAGGGTTCGCCATTGCATGCTTCCTCTGCATTAGGTTTTTGAGCGGCAGAACCTAACACCGGATAGCCAAGATGATGAGCGAGGAGAAGAGCAAAAGAGGATTCGTACGAAGGAGTAAGACATGCCTTACACCACAGCCTCAAAGCAAGATACTTCCAAGTGCAATGAGGTTGCGGCAGCGTCAGTTCTGGCCTCATCGGGGGCAAGCCCCCTCCCACACTGATCCTGCGTCAGACACATAATGTATAAGCGCCGCTGAGCCAATGTGGGAGGGGGCTTGCCCCCGATGGCGGCCGTCCAGACACATCCTGCCAAAAGCCTGCCGCTCAACCTCCTGCTCTCCAATCTAGCCTCTCTAAGCACATCTAAAGAGGGCCAGGGAATGGCAAATCTACCCGCTTCACACCGCCTGCGCATCGGCCGCTTCAGCGAGCAAGGCCGCATCTACCTCATCACCACCAACACTCACGAACGCACACCGCTATTCAGCCATTTCCACCTTGGTCGCCTGGTGGTCTGGCAATTTCGGTTAGCCCAGTACCAAGGGCTGGCCAACTCTTTGGCATGGGTGATCATGCCGGACCATTTTCATTGGCTGATCGAGCTACGCAAAGGCTCGCTGGCGGACCTGATGCGGCAGGTGAAGTCCAAGAGCACGCGATCCGTCAATGGTGTGAGTGGTCGCAAGGGCCGGCTGTGGCAGCAGAGCTTTCATGACCGGGCCCTGCGCGAGGAAGATGATTTGGTGAAAATGGCTCGGTATGTGGTGGCTAATCCATTGCGTGCGGGTTTGGTCGAACGGATTGGCGACTACCCACTCTGGGATGCCATCTGGGTTTAACGTCAAACACCGCCCAAATATGGGAGGGAGCAAGCGCCCTCCCATATTGTTAATCACACGTTCAGGCGGCGAGTGCAGCAGAGGCCGCCACCATCGCACGCAACAACACCGCACACCCCGCCGCCAGGTCATCCGGCGCGGCGTTTTCGATTTCGTTGTGGCTGATGCCGCCTTCACACGGCACAAAGATCATGCCTGCCGGCCCCAACTCCGCGATGAAAATTGCGTCGTGCCCCGCCCCGCTGACGATGTCCATGTTCGACAGACCCAGGCCGTTCGCCGCGTTACGCACCGCCTCGACGCAGCCTTTGTCGAAGTACAACGGCGGGAAATCGGCGGTGGGTTCCATCTCGAAACTCAATCCGTGTTTGGCACAGGTGTCTTCGATCACTTGGCGCACCTGGGCAATCATCGAATCCAAGCGCGCCGGTTCCAGGTGCCGGAAGTCCAGGGTCATGCGCACTTCGCCGGGGATGACGTTGCGTGAGCCCGGATAGGCCTGCAGGCAACCGACCGTTCCGCAGGCGTGGGGTTGATGCCCCAGCGCCGCCGCATTCACCGCTGCCACGACCGCCGCCGCGCCGACCAGGGCGTCCTTGCGCAGGTGCATCGGCGTCGGCCCGGCATGGGCTTCGACGCCACGCAGTTTCAGGTCGAACCACTTTTGCCCCAACGCGCCGAGCACCACGCCAATGGTTTTTTTCTCATCCTCCAGAATTGGCCCTTGTTCGATATGCGCCTCGAAATACGCACCGACCCTATGCCCACTTTCAGGCCGGGTTCCCGCGTAGCCAATTGCATTCAACGCATCGCCCACGCTGACCCCGTCCGCATCGACCTTGGCCAGGGTATCGGCGAGGGTAAATTTCTCGGCGAACACCCCGGAGCCCATCATGCACGGCGGAAAACGCGAGCCCTCCTCGTTGGTCCACACCACCACTTCCAGGGGTGCCTCGGTTTCGATCTTGAGGTCGTTCAGCGTACGCAGCACTTCCACGCCGGCCAGCACACCGAAGCAGCCATCGAACTTGCCGCCGGTGGGCTGGGTATCAATGTGGCTGCCGGTCATCACCGGCGGCAGGTCGGGGTTGCGCCCGGCGCGGCGGGCAAAAATGTTGCCGATGCCGTCGACGCTCACCGTACAGCCAGCCTCTTCACACCACTGCACGAACAGATCGCGAGCCTTGCGATCGAGGTCGGTAAGGGCCAGCCGACACACGCCCCCCTTGGGCGTGGCACCGAGTTTTGCCAGGTCCATCAGCGACTGCCACAAGCGGTCGCGGTTGATGTGCGGGTGGCTCGATTGCAGAACGTCGAGGGCAGCGTTCATGGGGGTCTCCTCAGGCTTGTATTTCTTATGAATTGACAACGATCGGGCTGGCTGCGCGCCTGGCGTTCAGGCCGTAATACAACAGCCCGCCCAACGCCGAACCGGTAAACCAGCCGTAACTGTAAAACCAGCTGAACGCATCGCTGCCCAGGGACAGCAAGGTCAGCACCACCGGCACACCAAAGGCGATAAACCCGCTCCAGTTCCACGCCGGGTAGACGTCGTCGCGGTACAGGCCGGCCAGGTCCAGCTGCTGCCTGCGGGTGATGAAGTAGTCCACCACCATGATTCCGGCGATCGGCCCCAGCAGGCTCGAATAGCCCAGCAGCCAATTGGAATACACCGTCTCCAGGCTCACATCCGAGACAATCAGGCCGAGTTTCTTGAGCAGTTCATGCGCCATCAGCGCCAGCCCCACCAGGCCGGTGAGGATCACTGCGGTGGTGCGGTTGATCAGCTTGGGCGCGATGTTCTGGAAGTCGTTGGTGGGCGAGACAATATTGGCCGCCGTGTTGGTGGAGAGCGTGGCGATGATGATCAGCGCCATCGCGACGGCCACCCATACCGGGCTTTGGATATGGCCGATGAGGGTGACGGGGTCGGACACGCTCACGCCCACCAGTTTTACCGAGGCGGCGGTCATGATCACGCCGAGGGCGGCGAACAGAAACATGGTCAGCGGCAGGCCGAAAATCTGCCCGAGGATCTGGTCCTTCTGGCTCCTGGCGTAGCGGCTGAAGTCGGGAATGTTCAGCGACAAGGTGGCCCAGAAACCGACCATGGCGGTCAGGCCCGCCATGAAATAACCGGTGAGGCTCGCGCCTTCGGGCCGCTTGGGCGGGATCGCCATCAGCTCGCTGATCGACACATTCGGCATCGCCCACACCAGCAGACCGATGCCCACCGCCACCAGCAAGGGCGCCGACAAGGTTTCCAGGCGCTTGATCGACTCGGCGCCACGCAGCACGACCCACAAATTCAGGCACCAGAAAATCATGAACCCGATCACCTCGCCGGTGCCGCCCAGGGACTTCCAGCCTTCGAAAATCGAGCCCAAAAACAGGTGGATCGCCAGCCCGCCGAACATAGTCTGGATGCCGAACCAGCCGCACGCCACCAGGGCGCGAATCAGGCACGGCACGTTGGAACCGAGAATACCGAACGAGGAGCGCAGCAGCACCGGAAACGGAATACCGTACTTCGTGCCGGGAAACGCGTTGAGGGTCAGCGGCAGCAACACCACGATATTGGCCAGCAGAATCGCAATCAGCGCCTCCCCCACCGACAAGCCGAAATACGCGGTAAGCACACCGCCCAGCGTATAGGTGGGCACACAGATCGACATGCCGACCCACAGCGCGGTGATATGCCATTTGTTCCAGGTTCGTTCATGCACCTTGGTCGGTGCCATGTCGTGGTTGTAGCGAGGGCTGTCGAGGACGTCGGGGCCGGCGTCGAGTTCGTACAGGCCGTTGCGCTCAATGACTTGCGATCTGTTCTGTTGCATGGCCGCTCCACGGTTTTTTCGAATTATTGTTGCTCACCCCCTGCAACGCAGGAGATGGCCGGAGTACCTCGTAAACAACATGACATCACAGGCCCGGCCAGCCGCCACTGCACTCAATATTCGTGCCGTTAACCGCCGCCATGCCCTCACCGCTTATATAACTTGCTGATGTTAATCAACTTTCAGATTGAATCCGGGTTACTTGTTGCTGGGTTCAGCCGGGGCATTAAGCAAGTTGCCTGAACCGGTCGGACTCAATCTGGTGCAACACAATTATTTTCATTTTTCACTCCCGTCAAGCGGCATATCTCAAGCACCTGATTTGCAATAAGAAATGTTGCTCAATTTGCAAACCTGTCAAGTGCGTCAAAATGGTGAACGCCCGCTACATTTTGGTGACTCCAACATTTTTTAGTTTATTTTCAATAGGTTATATCTTGAATAAGCTTATAAAAAATACGCTTGCCCAATCGGAAAACTCGGGCTAGTTTCTATTCCTGTCACCGATGTCAGGAATAAACCTGAGATGGGAACGCAGCATTACAACACTTAGAACTGGCACAAGCCGGTCAAGCCTGTGAGGAATTCGACATGTCGCTGTTGATCCGTGGCGCCACCGTAATTACCCATGATGAAAGTTACCGCGCCGATGTTTTATGCGCAGGCGGTCTAGTTCGCGCTATTGGCATGGACCTGGACATTCCTGTCGGCACCGAAGTGCTCGACGGCAGTGGCCAATACTTGATGCCCGGCGGCATCGACCCGCACACCCATATGCAACTGCCCTTCATGGGCACCGTGGCCAGCGAAGATTTTTTCAGCGGCACGGCGGCGGGTTTGGCCGGCGGCACCACATCGATCATCGATTTCGTGATTCCCAACCCGCAGCAGTCGTTACTGGAAGCCTTCCATCAGTGGCGCGGCTGGGCGGAAAAATCGGCGGCCGACTACGGTTTCCATGTCGCGATCACCTGGTGGAGCGAACAGGTGCGCGAGGAAATGGCCGAGCTGGTCAGCCACCACGGTATCAACAGCTTCAAGCACTTCATGGCCTACAAGAACGCGATCATGGCGGCGGACGACACCCTGGTCGCCAGCTTCGAACGCTGTCTGGAACTGGGCGCGGTGCCCACCGTGCATGCGGAAAACGGCGAGCTGGTGTACCACCTGCAACGCAAGCTGATGGCCCAGGGCATCACCGGCCCGGAAGCGCACCCGCTGTCGCGGCCGTCCCAGGTGGAAGGCGAAGCGGCCAGCCGGGCGATCCGAATCGCCGAAACCATCGGCACGCCACTGTACCTGGTGCATGTGTCCACCCGAGAAGCCCTGGATGAGATCACCTATGCCCGTGGCAAGGGCCAGCCGGTGTACGGCGAAGTGCTCGCCGGCCATCTGCTGCTGGACGACAGCGTCTATCAGCACCCCGACTGGCAGACTGCAGCCGGCTATGTGATGAGCCCACCGTTCCGTCCGCGCGGGCACCAGGAGGCGCTTTGGCACGGCCTGCAATCGGGTAACCTGCACACCACCGCCACCGACCACTGCTGCTTCTGCGCCGAGCAAAAAGCCGCCGGGCGCGACGACTTCAGCAAGATCCCCAACGGCACCGCCGGGATCGAAGACCGCATGGCACTGCTATGGGATGAAGGGGTCAACACCGGCCGCTTATCCATGCAGGACTTCGTTGCGCTGACCTCCACCAACACCGCGAAGATCTTCAACCTCTACCCCCGCAAAGGTGCGATCCGCGTGGGTGCCGATGCCGACCTGGTGCTGTGGGACCCGCAGGGCACACGTACCATTTCCGCCAAGACCCACCACCAGCAGGTCGACTTCAACATCTTCGAAGGCAAGACCGTGCGCGGCGTGCCGAGCCACACCATCAGCCAGGGCAAGCTGGTCTGGGCCGATGGCGACCTGCGCGCCGAGCGCGGGGCCGGGCGCTATGTGGAGCGGCCGGCGTATCCGGCGGTGTTCGAGCAGTTGAGCAAGCGGGCCGAGCATTCCAGGCCAATTGCTGTGAAGCGCTGAACATACAGCGCACATGATCGTTCCCACGCTCTGCGTGGGAATGCAGCCAGGGACGCTCCGCGTTCCAAGAGCGGACGCAGAGCGTCCAGTGAGGCATTCCCACGCAGAGCATGGGAACGATCGCCCATCAGAGGCAGAACCTCAATAACCGTGAGGCCATCACCGTGATCCAGACCCTGACCCACCTCCCCCATCCCGTAGAAGATGGCGCAACCCTCGCCAGCCATTTCACCGACCTGGCACCGCCTCTCAACGCCCGCCAGGCCCAACTGGAAGCCTCACGCTGCCTGTATTGCTACGACGCGCCGTGCGTGAATGCATGCCCCAGCGAGATCGATATCCCCTCGTTCATCCGCAATATCCACACCGATAACGTGCAGGGCGCCGCGCAGAAAATCCTCTCGGCCAACATCCTCGGCGGCAGCTGTGCGCGGGTCTGCCCCACCGAAATCCTGTGCCAGCAGGCCTGTGTCCGTAATAACGCCGAAGAATGTGCGCCAGTGCTGATTGGCCTGTTGCAACGCTATGCGGTCGACAATGCCCACTTCAGCGAACACCCGTTCCAACGCGCCGCGCCCACCGGCAAACGCATCGCCGTGGTCGGCGCCGGGCCCGCCGGCCTGGCCTGCGCCCATCGCGCGGCGCTGCACGGCCACGACGTGGTGATTTTCGAAGCGCGGGAAAAGGCCGGCGGCCTGAATGAATACGGGATCGCCAAATACAAACTGGTGGATGACTTCGCCCAGAAGGAACTGGAGTTCCTACTGCAGATCGGCGGCATCGACATCCGCCACGGCCAGCGCCTGGGCGACAACCTGACCCTGAGCGAACTGCATCAGCAATTCGATGCAGTGTTTCTCGGCCTGGGCCTGGCCGCCAGCAAGCAACTCGGTCTACCCCATGAGGACGCCCCCGGCCTGCTCGCCGCCACCGACTACATCCGCGAACTGCGCCAGGCCGATGACCTGACCCAACTGCCGCTGGCCGACCGCTGCATCGTGCTCGGCGCCGGCAACACCGCCATCGACATGGCCGTGCAGATGGCCCGCCTCGGTGCCCGCGATGTCAACCTCGTCTACCGCCGTGGCCTGGCCGATATGGGCGCCACCCACCATGAGCAGGACATCGCCAAGGCCAACCAGGTACGCCTGCTGACCTGGGCTCAGCCTGAAGAGGTGTTGCTCGACGATAAGGGCCACGTTCGCGGCATGCGCTTTGCTCGCACACGCATGGAAAACGGGCGTCTGAGTGCCACGGGGGAAACCTTCGAACTGGCCGCCGATGCGATATTCAAGGCCATTGGCCAAGGCTTCGATAACGAGGCGTTGCACGACCCACTGGCCCAGCAACTGCACCGCGTGGGCGAGCGGATTTTCGTCGACGAGCACCTGCGCACCAGCATTCCAGGCGTCTATGCCGGCGGCGACTGCGTCAGCCTCGGCCAGGACCTTACCGTGCAGGCGGTACAACATGGCAAGCTGGCCGCCCAGGCCATGCACGCCCAACTCATGCTGAATGTGGAGGCTGCGTAATGGCCGATCTCTCGATTGTCTTCGCCGGTATCAAAGCCCCCAACCCGTTCTGGCTGGCCTCCGCGCCGCCCACCGACAAGGCCTACAACGTGGTCCGGGCTTTTGAAGCCGGCTGGGGCGGCGTGGTGTGGAAAACCCTCGGCGAGGACCCGGCGGCGGTCAACGTATCCTCGCGTTACTCGGCGCACTATGGCGCCAACCGTGAAGTGCTGGGCATCAACAACATCGAGCTGATCACCGACCGCTCCCTGGAGATCAACCTGCGGGAAATCACCCAGGTGAAAAAGGACTGGCCCGACCGCGCGCTGATCGTGTCGCTGATGGTGCCTTGCGTTGAAGAGTCGTGGAAAAACATCCTGCCCCTGGTGGAAGCCACCGGCTGCGACGGTATCGAGCTGAACTTCGGCTGCCCCCACGGCATGCCCGAACGCGGCATGGGCGCGGCGGTGGGCCAGGTGCCGGAGTACGTGGAACAGGTGACGCGCTGGTGCAAGACCTATTGCTCGCTGCCGGTGATCGTCAAGCTCACGCCGAATATCACCGACATCCGCGTGGCGGCACGCGCGGCGTATCGGGGCGGGGCGGATGCGGTGTCGCTGATCAACACCATCAACTCCATCACCAGCGTCGACCTGGAGCGTATGGTCGCGCTGCCGACGGTTGGCACCCAGAGCACCCACGGCGGTTATTGCGGTTCGGCGGTCAAGCCGATCGCCCTGAACATGGTCGCTGAAATCGCCCGCGACCCGCAGACCCAAGGCTTGCCGATCTGCGGGATCGGCGGCATCGGCACCTGGCGCGACGCCGCCGAATTCGTCGCCCTCGGTTGCGGCGCGGTGCAGGTGTGCACGGCGGCGATGCTGCATGGGTTTCGCATCGTCGAAGAGATGAAGGACGGGCTGTCGCGCTGGATGGACAGTCATGGCTACCAGAGCCTGCAAGCGTTTTCCGGCCGCGCGGTGGGCAATACCACGGACTGGAAGTATCTGGACATCAACTACCAGGTGATCGCCAAGATCGACCAAGAGGCGTGCATTGGCTGTGGGCGTTGCCATATTGCCTGTGAGGATACCTCGCACCAGGCCATCGCCAGCCTGAAACAAGCGGACGGCACGCATAAATACGAAGTGATCGATGATGAATGCGTGGGCTGCAACCTGTGCCAGATCACCTGCCCGGTGGCCGATTGCATCGAGATGGTGCCCATCGACACGGGCAAGCCGTTTTTGAATTGGACGCAGGATCCGAGGAATCCGTACAGGGAGGCGGTGTAGCCCTTCAGGCCTCATCGGGGGCAGCCCCCTTCCACATTCGACCGAGTCTGTCTGAATGAATGCGGTCAAGTGTGGGAGGGGGCTTGCCCCCGATGAGGCCCCAAGCCCCACCACGATACTCAAGGCTCCAACCCAATCCCCCGCAGAATCACACTGGTCACCGTCTGGATCGCCTTCTCGAACTGCATATCCGACAACGGCTGGTGATCATTCAAAATCGTCACTTGGTGATCAAAGTCGGCGTAGTGCTGGGTCGAAGCCCAGATCATATACAGCAGGCTCGACGGTTCCACCGGCAGGATGCGTTTGTCTTCCACCCACTGGCGAATTTTCGCTTCCTTCATCTTGGCCCAGTCGTACAGGCTTTCGTCGAGCGCCTCACCCAGGGTCGGCGCGCCGTGGATGATTTCGTTGGCCCAGACTTTCGAGCCGTACGGCCGTGTGCGTGAACGCTGCATCTTGGCGCGGATGTAGCTGCTGAGCACCACCCGTGGGTCATCGAAGGTTTCAAAACTCAGGGCATCCTGTTTCCACAGGTCCAGCAGATCGAACAGCACCGCGCTGTACAGCTCGCTCTTGGTGGTGAAGTAGTAATGCAGGTTGGAGCGCGGCAGTTGCGCTTGTTCGGCGATGTCGGCCATGGCGGTGCTGCCATAGCCTTTCTCGGCGAAGACTTTCTCCGCCGCCAGCAGGATTTTTTCGACGTTGGCTCGGCGAATGCCACTCTTGTGATTGCCCATATGGGCTCCCTGACAAAGACATAAACCAAAGACTACCACCGCTCTAGATCGGGGCGACAGGCACAGTCGAAACTTCGTACACTGCCCGCTCTTCCCCATTGATTGGTATTGCACAATGTTGATCAAGCAAGCCCTGACCACCGTCGCCCTGCTCGCGTCCCTGCTGGGCGCTTCGGCGGCATTTGCCCATGCCCACCTGAAAAGCGCCACCCCGGCGCAGGACAGTACCGTCACCGCGCCCAAAGACCTGCGTCTGACTTTCAGCGAAGGCGTCGAGGCCACCTTCACCAAGGTGTCCCTGAGCAAGGACGGCACCGAAGTCGCTATCAAAGGCCTGGAAACCCCGGACGCCGACAAAAAAGTCCTGGTGGTCACACCGGCCGCGCCGCTGGCAGCCGGCACTTACACCGTCGAGTGGCATGCGGTCTCCGTCGACACCCACAAAAGCGAAGGCACTTATCGCTTCAAGGTCGGCCAATAAGCGATGGCAACCCTGCTGGTGCTGTGCCGCTTCGTGCATTTTATCGTCGTGCTGCTGATGTTCGGAGCCTGGGCCTTCAGGCCCTGGCTGCTGGGCAGCGATACACAGCCGGCGTTGGACCGCACCTTGCTGCGCCTCACCCGTGGGCTGGCCTGGATCGGCCTGGCGTCCGGCGCGGCCTGGTTGCTGCTGATCACCGCGAGCATGGCCGGCGGCTGGGACGCAGCACTGCAGCCGAACACCGTACGCCTGGTGTTGAGCAAGACGTTCTTCGGCCAGGTGTGGGTCTGGCACCTGTTGCTGAACCTGCTGCTGGTGATCGCCCTGGTCAAACCCTGGCCGGCACTGCGCCTGCCGCTGCTGGCACTGTTGCTGGCCACTCTGGCCCCGGTGGGGCACGGCGCTATGCTGGACGGGATGAGCGGACGCCTGCTGATCCTCAACCAAGTGGTGCACCTGGTGTGTGTCGGCGCGTGGCTGGGCGGGTTGCTGTTGCTGGTGCTGATCTTCAGGCAAGCGTCGCGTTACCGGCTGGAGCCGGTCCTCAGGCGTTTCAGCGGCGTCGGCTATGGCCTGGTTGCGGCGTTACTGGTGAGCGGGTTGATCAACGTGCGTGTCCTTACTGGGCAACTGTGGCCCACGCCGTTGTTCAGTGGTTTTGCCTTGATTCTATTGATCAAGGTGATGCTGGTGCTGGGCATGTTGGGCTTGGCCCTGCTGAACCGGCTGCGCCTGGATAGCGACGAACAGCGCTTGGCCAGTTTGAAAGGCAGCGTGATGCTGGAGTGGCTGCTCGGTGTTTGTGCGGTAGCGGCCGTTTCGGTGCTGGGCACCTTGCCTCCGATGGTCCTGGCTGGCTGAAATGTGGGAGGGGCGGTGCGACGATTCGACTTGCCTGCGATAGCCATAGGTATCTACACAGGTCTTAGAGGCTGACACATAACTCTGTGGAGAGCAGGCCTGCCCCGTGGTGAGCTGGCTCACCACAAGAGCCTCAAGGGATGTTTTCACTGATACCCGTGCCGCCCCCTCTCAAATTAACCTCGCGCACCTTAGTCATCGTATGACTTCTGCTTGACACTCCGAGAATTTCTCGCAAATATCCGCACCAATGTTGTACGACGACGTATGACATCTAATAAAAACAACAAAAGAATGGAGCGTCACTGTGAGTCAACTCGCCCGCAATTCCTGCGCACGCCTGGGCCTGGTCGGCCTCGGCAGCCTGGCCATCACCCTGCCCTTCGCCGCGCATGCCGACGGCTTTGTCGACGACGCCAAGGCCACCCTCAACCTGCGCAACGCCTATTTCAACCGTAACTTCACTAACCCAGGCAACGCCCAGGGCAAGGCTGAAGAGTGGACGCAGAACTTCATTCTCGACGCCAAGTCCGGTTACACCCAAGGCACCGTTGGCTTCGGGATTGACGTGCTGGGGCTGTACTCGCAGAAACTCGATGGCGGTAAAGGCACCGGCGGCACCCAGTTGTTGCCGATCCACGACGACGGCCGCCCCGCCGACAACTTCGGACGCCTGGGCGTGGCGCTGAAAACCAAGTTGTCGAAGACTGAATTGAAAGTCGGCGAATGGATGCCGGTGCTGCCGATCCTGCGCTCCGACGATGGCCGCTCACTGCCGCAAACCTTCCGCGGCGGCCAGGTCACATCCAATGAAATCGCGGGCCTGACCCTCTACGGCGGGCAATTTCGCGGCAACAGCCCGCGCAACGACGCGAGCATGGAAGACATGTTCATGAACGGCAAAACCGCGTTCAAGTCCGACCGTTTCAACTTCGGCGGCGGTGAATACACCTTCAATGACAAACGCACCCAGGTCGGCCTGTGGTACGCCGAGCTCAGCGATATCTACCAGCAGCAGTACGTCAACCTCATCCACAGCCAACCGCTGGGCGACTGGACCCTGGGCGCCAACCTCGGTTTTTTCAACGGCAAAGAGGACGGCAGCGCACTGGCCGGCGACCTCGATAACAAAACCGCGTTTGCCCTGCTCTCGGCCAAGTACGGCGGCAACACGTTTTACGTGGGCCTGCAAAAACTCAGCGGCGACAGCGTGTGGATGCGCGTCAACGGCACCAGCGGCGGCACCCTGGCCAACGACAGCTACAACTCCAGCTACGACAACGCCAAGGAAAAATCCTGGCAACTGCGTCACGACTTCAACTTCGCGGTGCTCGGCGTACCCGGCCTGACCTTGATGAACCGCTACATCAGCGGCAGCAACGTGCACACCGGAACGATCACTGACGGCAAGGAATGGGGCCGCGAATCGGAACTGGCCTACACCGTGCAGAGCGGCGCGCTGAAAAACCTCAACGTGAAATGGCGCAACTCGACGATGCGTCGGGATTTCAGCACCAACGAGTTCGATGAGAACCGGATATTCATCAGCTACCCGATCTCGCTGCTCTAAAGATTGCACAACCTGAAACTGACGCCCAACTCATGTGGGAGGGGGCTTGCCGCCGATGAGGCCGGGTCAGCCGATGTTTCCTCAGCTGACCCACCGCTGTCGCGGCGAGCCGAATCGACGTTGACAACCCGAAGCTCCGTAACAATACTTCGACATAGTCATACGACAACCTACAACAAAAATCTGGAATGCTCATGACCACCATCACCCCAACTCCCTTCCATCGCCTGCTGCTCACCGGGGCCGCCGGCGGCCTGGGCAAAGTCCTGCGCGAACGCCTGCGCCCCTACGCCCACGTACTGCGCCTGTCGGATATCGCCGAGATGGCCCCCGCCGCCAACGCCCAGGAAGAAGTGCAGCCGTGCGATCTTTCGGACAAACAAGCCGTGCATCACCTGGTGGAAGGCGTCGACGCAATCCTGCACTTTGGCGGCGTGTCGGTGGAGCGACCGTTCGAGGAGATTCTCGGCGCGAATATCTGCGGGGTTTTCCATATCTATGAAGCCGCGCGCCGCCATGGCGTCAAACGGGTGATCTTCGCCAGCTCCAACCATGTGATCGGCTTCTACAAGCAGGACGAAAAAATCGACGCCCGCTCCCCGCGCCGCCCGGACAGCTACTATGGTCTGTCCAAGTCCTACGGCGAAGACATGGCGAGTTTCTACTTCGATCGCTACGGCATCGAGACCGTCAGCATCCGCATCGGCTCCTCGTTCCCCGAGCCGCAGAATCGCCGGATGATGCACACCTGGTTGAGCTTCGATGACCTGACCCAACTGCTCGAACGCGCCCTGTACACGCCCAACGTCGGCCACACCGTGGTCTACGGTATGTCGGACAACCTCGACACCTGGTGGGATAACCGCTACGCCGCGCACCTGGGCTTCGTGCCCAAGGACAACTCCGAAGTGTTCCGCGCCCAGGTAGAAACCCAGCCGCCGGTGGCTGACAACGACCCGGCCAAGGTGTATCAGGGCGGCGCGTTCTGCGCGGCCGGGCCGTTTGGCGATTGAGCGTTCACCAACCCAGGAAGTGGCCATGACTGCTGAATTGATCGTCGACGCCCGCAACGCCGTGGGCGAATGCCCGGTGTGGGTACCCGAGGAAAACGCCCTGTATTGGGTGGATATCCCCAACGGCGGCCTGCAGCGCTGGAGCGCCGCCACCGGCCACCTGGCTGCGTGGAAAGCCCCGCAGATGCTCGCCTGCATCGCCCGCACCGACGCGGGCAATTGGGTCGCCGGCATGGAAACCGGGTTTTTCCAACTCACCCCGCATAACGACGCAAGCCTCGACGCCACGCTCCTGGCCGGTGTCGAGCACCCGCGCACGGACATGCGCCTGAACGATGGCCGCTGTGATCGCCAGGGGCGCTTCTGGGCCGGCAGCATGGTACTGGACATGGGCCTGAATGCGGTCGAGGGCATCCTTTACCGCTATGCGTCAGGTTCCGCGCCGCATGCTCAGCTGGAAGGCTTTATCACGCTGAACGGCCTGGCCTTCAGCCCCGACGGCCGCACGATGTACGTCTCGGATTCGCACCCGTTGGTGCAACGGATCTGGGCTTTTGATTACGACCTCGACACCGGCACACCGTCCAACCGCCGCGAGTTCGTCGACATGCACAACCATCTCGGCCGTCCCGACGGCGCCGCCGTGGACGCCGACGGCTGTTACTGGATCTGCGCCAACGACGCCGGGCTGATCCACCGTTTCACCCCCGACGGCCGCCTCGATCGCTCCTTGAGCGTACCGGTGAAAAAGCCCAGCATGTGCGCGTTTGGCGGTAGTCGCCTGGACACCTTGTTCGTCACCTCGATCCGTGATGACCAGGGCCCGCAGTCGCTCGCCGGCGGCGTATTCGCCCTCAACCCCAGGGTGACCGGCCTGCCGGAGCCCACCTTCACCCTCTGACTGATTCTTCCTGCGCGCCTGTGTGGGCATGCATCCTGTGACGCTGCGCGTCAAGATCCAACAGCATCCAAGGCAGCGCTTCCACGTAGAGCGTGGGAGCGCTCAGCGGAGTGATCATGCTTGAACTTGAAGACCATGTGACTCACCTCACTCTGAACCCTGCCGTGGGCGGCAGCCTCGTCAACTGGTGCGTGCGCGCCACCGGCCAGCCGCTGTTACGGCATAGCGACCAGCAGGCATTGAACACCGGGCTGCCCGGCAAGCTTGGCTGCTATCCGCTGGTGCCGTGGTCCAACCGCATCGCCGAAGGCGGTTTTGAGAACCCCGACGGCTGGCTGGCCCTGACGCCCAACAGCCTTACCGACCCCTTTGCAATTCATGGTTCGGCCTGGCAGCAGGCGTGGCAAGTGGTCAGCCAAACGACGACTGAGGCAGTGTTGGAGGTGTTGTGCCAAACGCCCTTCGCCTATCGCGCCGAGCAACGGTTTCGCTTGAATAACGGCGAACTGAGCATTCAATTGTGCGTGACCCATCTGGCCGAAAAGGCGGCGTGGCATGGGTTGGGGTTGCACCCCTACTTTCCGCGCCGGGCCGGCACACAATTGCAGGCCAGGGCGGCTCAGGTATGGCTGAGCGACGCGAGCAAGTTACCGACAGCGTTGGCGGCGATTCCGGATGCCTGGGATTTCCACATATTGAAAAACCTGCCGGATGGCCTCGTGGACAATGGCTTCTGCCAGTGGGATGGGGCCTGCCGGATCGAACAGCCGGAGCTGGGCTATGCCCTGGAGTGCCGGGCCACCGGCGCCGATTACTTCCTGCTGTACTGCCCGCCGGGGCTCGGCTTCTTTTGCATCGAACCGGTAAGCCATCCGGTCAATGCCCATCACCTGCCGGGCAGGCCGGGGCTGAAGCTGCTGGAACAGGGCCAATCAACCCACCTCGATTTCACCCTGAAATACCTCCCGCACTGACCGCAATCCTTCAGGGCGGGCTGTTTTTCAGGCGGCCGGCGGTGTCGATACTCACCACCACCGACAACCCCGGCCGCAACCGTTCGCTCTCGGCCTGATCCGGGTCGACGGTAATCCGCACCGGCACGCGCTGGGCAATCTTCACAAAATTGCCGGTGGCATTGTCGGCCTGCAACAGGCTGAACTCGGAACCGGTGGCTGGGGAAATATGCTGCACCGTGCCGTGAAACCTGCGGTGGTTCAGCGCGTCCACGGTAAAGGTCACCGGCTGGCCGACCTGCACATTGTCCATCTGGGTTTCTTTCATATTGGCGATCACCCACAACTGCTTCGGCACCAGCGCCATCAACTGCGCGCCGGAGTTGACGTAGGCGCCCAGGCGCACGCCGATCTGCCCTAATTGGCCGTCACGCGGTGCGGTAATGCGGGTATTGGACAGGTCGATCCGCGCCAGCTCCACCGCCGCCTCGGCACTGGCCACCGCGGCCTCAAGGGAGCCGCGGTTGACGATCACCGTTTGCAGATCCTGCCGGGCGATTTCCAGGCTGGCCTGGGCCTGGGCTACTGCCGCCTGGGTCTGGGCATTCGCTGCGCGGGTGACGTCCAGCTCGCGCTTGGACACCGAGCCATCGCTGATCAGCTCCTGGTTACGCCGCAGGTCGGCGGTGCTTTTGCGCGCCTGGGCCTGGCTGTCCGCCAAGGCTGCCTGACGCAGTTTGATCGTGGCTTCGGCGCTGTTGCGCTGCTGCACTACATTGGCCAGCGCGGCCTTCTGCACCGCCAGTTGCGCCAGCGCCTGATCGAGGCGCTGCTTATAAATGCGGTCGTCCAGGCGCACCAGCAGATCGCCGGCCTTGACGTACTGAAAGTCCTGCACCGGCACCTCGAACACATAGCCGCTGAGCTGCGGGCCAATGATCGTGACCTGGCCGCGTACCAGGGCATTTTCAGTGGTTTCCACCGCGCTGCTGAACGGCGGCAATTGCCAGGCGTACAGCACAATCAACACACCGACGATGGCAATCGCGGCAAAGCCCAGGGATGACAGGATGCGCACCCGCAGCGAGCGCGGTTCATTCACGGTCGCACCCGAGGGCGTGGTGCCTTCGGGGGTGGAGGCGATGGCGTTGGTGGTAGTCGTTGTTTCAGTCATGAAGTAACGCCGCTGGATTGAACGGGAGGGGTTGCTGCCTTGGTTGTACTCATCAGCCACAGGCTGCGGATGAAGATCCACAACATGGTCAGGATGGCGATGATCGCGATCAGCATGAACACATCGTTGTAGGCCATCACATTCGCCTCACGGGTGGCCGCCGTGGCCAGGCTGCGAATGCCCATGAGGTTGCGCAGTTCCGGGTCGGCGACCAGCCCGCCATAGGCCGAACCGCCGCTCTGCACGCGCGCTGCCACACGAGGGTCGAGCAGGGTCAGGTGCTCGACGATCATGCTGGAGTGATACTTCTCGCGCACCACCTGGAAAGTGCCAAGCAACGCCGCGCCAATCAGGCCGCCGAGGTTTTGGCAGATGCCGAACATTACCGAAAAACTCACCAGGTTGCGCGGGTTGGTCAGCACGTTCCTGGTCCCCAGCACCATGGTCGGCCCCAGAAAGAACGTACCGCCAAAGCCGAGCAGGAACTGGCTGACATACAGGTTCTGCGGCCGGGTCAGGTTGTTGGAAAAGCTGTCCATCACCGACCCCGTAGCCATCAGCGCCAGGGAGATGATCAGCGGCATCAACAGATGCGCCGGATTGATCGTCAACGCACTGACCACCAGCCCGCTGATCGCCCCGGCCAGCATCACCACATACAGGGTGTGCATCTGCTCGTAGCTCATATTGAGCACCTGCATAAAACCCACCGCGCCGGTGGACTGCTCGGACAACACCATGCGAATCAACACCACCGCCAGCGCCAGGCGGATCATCACACCGCTGCCCAGCCAGCGCGTCATCAGCAGCGGGTTGGCGCGATTATGTTCGATGGCCAGGCCGGCCATGATCAGCACAAGCGAGCAAGCCGAGGCGATGCCGATCCACGGCGCTTCCAGCCACCAGTCGATACGCCCCAGGGACAGCACCGCACACAGCAGCGCTACGCCGCTGGCGAGGATCGCAAAGGTGAGGAAATCGAGTTTTTCAAAGGTCTTGAAACGGTCACCGGGTGGCAGTTTGAGCAGAAACACGCAACCCAGGCAGATCAGCGCCAGGCCCAATTCGAACAGATACAAGCCGCGCCATTCAGCGATCTGCAGCAAATCCTCGGAGAACAATCGCGCCAGCGGCAGCGCCAATTGCGCGGTGCCCAACCCCAGCACCAGGGCTTTCATGCGCCACTTGGCCGGGAACGCCTGGATCATGTAGTACAACCCCAACGAACTCAGCGCCGCGCCGACCATGCCATGGGCCGCCCGCACGGCGATGGCCGAGTTAAGGTCGTTGACGAACAGATGGCCGAAGGTCACCAGCGCGTACAGCACCAGAAATACTTCGGTAAAGGCACGCAGACCGAACTGCTGGCGAAACTTCACCAGCAGCAGGTTCATGCACACGTTGGTCATCACATAGGCGGCAGGCAGCCAGGCCATTTCCGCGGTGGTCGCACCGAGTGCGCCTTGCAGGTATTGCAGGTTGGCGATCACCAACGAATTGCCCAGCCCACCGGTGATCGCCACCAGCACGCCGACCATCGCGAACAGCCAGCGCTTATAGGTGGGGTGCAATGGCGTCGACGGCGAACCGGGCAGGCTCGGGCGTTCGTGGGGTTGCCAGGTGCGGGGGGTGTATTTGTCCATTCAATGACCTAGATGACCGACGGGGGCGTCGGTGATACCTCTACTCAGAGAACAGTAAACCTGAGCGGAGTTCATCTTGCCATCTTGGGGTGGAATGGATGTCAGAAGTGGGTAGGGTAAGAAAGTGGGAGGGGCAAGCCCCCTCCCCCATTGGATCTCAGGTGCAGCCAGAGGTAAACGTCAAATCAAATCCAACCGAGCCAACTCCAGTAAGTCGCCGCCAGCACCCACATCAACCCATACCCGATCAACGTCACTAGAATCCCCACCTTGGCAAACTGTCGCGCGGTAAACGTTCCGGTGCCCAGGCACACCATGTTCTGCGGCGCGTTGATCGGCAGGATAAACCCGTAGCTCATCACAAACCCAAGCAACAGGGTCATGCCCAAGCGGTTGAATTCGCCGGGCAGGGTTTGCAGTACCGCAATCAGGATCGGCAACAGCGCCGAGGTCAACGCCGTGGCGCTGGCAAACCCCAGGTGAATCAGGATCAGGAACGCACCCAGTATCGCGAACACCCCCAGCGGCCCGACCTGATCCAATCCTGTGTGGGCCACCACCGCAGCCCCCAGCCACTGCCCGGCCTGGGTGGTCAGCAGCGCCGTACCCAGGCTGATACCCACGCCGAACACGATCACCGTGCCCCACGGAATGCGCGACTGCACATCTTTCCAGGTCATCACGCCGATGCCCGGCAGCAGCAGGAACACCAACCCGGCGTAGGTGGTCGAGGTGGTGTCGAAAGGATGCAGGCGCCCTTCCGTGGCCCATGCCAACAGCAGCAGCACCGACACCGCCAGCAAGCGTTTCTGTGGGCCGGTCGTGGGGCCGATGTCCACCAGGGACTGGGCCACCGCTTCCTTGCCGCCGGGGATGCTGTCGGTTTCCGGCGGCAGCAGCTTGAGCACCAGCAACAGCAACACCGCCGACATGATCAGCGCCCACGGCGCGCCGGCGATCAGCCAGTCAAGCCACGACACGCGCTGGCCGAGCATCTTGTCCATAAAGCCGACGGTGAGCAGGTTCTGTGCTGCGGCGGTCTGGATGCCGACGTTCCAGATGCTGGTGCCCTGGGCCACCACAATCATGATCCCGGCGGCGATATTCGAGCGCTTGTCCACGCCGAAGGCGGCGATCACGCCCATCATGATCGGCACCACACAGGCACTGCGCGCCGTGGCGCTGGGCACCACCAGGCTGAGCAGGATCGTCACCGCAATCGCCCCCAGCAGGATGCGCCGGGTGCTGGTACCGATGCGGCTCAACGTCACCAGGGCGATGCGCCGGTCCAGGCCGGTGTGGGTCATGGCCGCCGCGATGAACAAGGCCCCCGCCACCAGCGCCAGCGCCGGGTTGGCGAAGCCGGTGAGCGCCATGCCGATGGCCGGGCTGGAGCCAATCAGGTGCGCGGGGTCCTGCAGCGAGGGTGCCGTGCCGAGCAGAAATGCCATGAGCGAAGTGATCATGATCGCGCTGGCTTCATAGGACACCGCCTCGGTGATCCACACCACCACGGCAAACGCAAGGATCGCCAACATACGCTGGCCGGCCACCGGCAGGTCGGCGGGCAGCGGCAACAGCAGCACGCCGGCCAGCGCCAGCACGGCGACCACCAGGCCCATGGGCAGTTTGAAAGGTGCGGCGTTCATGGCGTACTCCAGGCCTCCGGGTCAGGCCTTAAGCTTGCCGCAACGCCGGCTGCGACGTGTTGACAGGTATCAAGCTTCTAAGCCAGCAACTGGCTGAGCACGGCACGCAGCTTCCCAGGCTTGACCGGTTTGTTCAGCAGCGGCGCATCCAGCCTGCGCAGCGCGCGGCGGCATTGGTCGGTGCGGTCGGCGGTGATGATCACGGCGGGGATCTTGTGACCGAAATGCTCGCGCAGTTGCTTGACCACCAGGCAGCCCACCACCCCGTGGTCGAGGTGATAGTCGGCCAGGATCAACTCCGGCGCCCTGCCCTGCAGCGCCATCAATGCGCCGGCCTGGTCGGTGGCGGTGACCACGTCGCAGCCCCATTGGCCCAGCAGCGCGCGCATGCTGTCGAGGATACTGATCTCGTTGTCGATCACCAGCAAACGCCGCCCCGGCAGCGGGTTGCCGGTGCTGGGCAGGGTCGGCAACTGGCTGATCGCGGGCGGCATCTCTGCGCTGATGGGCACCTCGATGCTGAACATCGAGCCGCGCCCCGGCCATGAACGCACGGCCACCGGGTAGCCGAGGATCTCGGCGATGCGCTCGACAATCGCCAGCCCCAGGCCCACGCCCTTGCGCTCCGACGCGCGGCCGACGTCGAGCTGGTTGAACTCCAGGAAGATCGCCTCCAGCCGGTCGGCGGCGATCCCGCGCCCGGTGTCCCACACTTCCAGGCGCAGGCAATCGCCACGGCGGCGGGCGCCGAGCAGAATGCAACCTTCGTCGGTGTAGCGGCAGGCGTTGCTGAGGAAGTTACGCAGGATCCGCGTCAGCAGGCGCAGGTCGGTATGAATCGCATAACCGCCGGTGCGCGCACGCAGGTTCAGCCCCGCCGCCTGGGCCACCGACTGGAACTCCGAGACCAGCGGCGCAAACAGTTCCTCCAGGCGATACACCGCCACGTCCGGCTTGACCGCCGCCTGGTCGAGTCGCGAGATATCGAGCAGATCCGTGAGTAAGTCCTCGGCGCCTTCCAAGGCCTGATGGGTGCGCTCCACCAGTACCTGCTCGACACTGGGCAATGCCCGCTCGCGCAGGGTGGCGATCAGCAGGCGCGCGGCGTTCAGCGGTTGCAGCAGGTCGTGGCTGGCGGCGGCGAGGTATTTGTCCTTGCTGCGGTTGGCGGCCTCGGCGGCGTCGCGGGCGTCGCGCAGTTGCCGTTCCACCTGTTCACGCTGGGCGATCTGCTGTTGCAGATTGCGGTTGGCATCCAGCAACTCATCGGTACGCGCCGCCACCCGCTGTTCCAGTTCATCGTTGAGACGGATATGGCGCCGCCGCTCGGCTTCCAGTTCGTCCAGGCGCGCTGTCAATTCGGGGTAATGGCTCTTGCGCGCCGACTGGTCGCCCAGCCCGAGCAACCCGGCAAGAGCGCGCTGCTGGTCGTCAGAGAGCTTCGCCATACACGACCTCAACGTCACGCTGGCTCGACTCGCGCGGGTTGGTGAGGATGCACGGGTCGTGCATCGCATGCTGGGACAGGAATGGAATATCCGCCACCCGCACACCGTGCAGGCCGAGGGTTTCATGAAAGCCGATGGCGTGCTTGAGCGCAATCAGGTGTTCCACCAGCCGCGCGCAGATCTGCCGATGGTTCAGGCCTCGGCAGTCGATGCCGAAGGTCTCGGCAATCACCTTGAAGCGCTCCGGCGCCGAGTTGTAGTTGAACGCCACCACATGCTCGACCAGCACCGCGTTGCACAGGCCATGGGGTAGGTCGAGAAAGCCGCCGAGGCTGTGGGACATGGCATGCACCGCGCCAAGGATCGCATTGGAAAACGCCAGCCCGGCCTGCATGCTGCCGAGCATGATCTTCTCGCGCAGGGCAATGTCCGTGGGGTTGGCGATCATCTGCACCAGGTTGCCGTTGATCAATCGCATGGCCTCCAGGGCATGGGGATCGGTGAGCGGGCCATGGCCGGTGGATACGAACGCCTCGATGGCATGCACCAATGCGTCGATGCCGGTGCAGGCGGACAGGAACGGGTCCATGCTGGCGGTGGTTTCCGGGTCGATCAGCGACACATCCGGCACCACCGCCTTGCTGACGATGGAGAACTTCATGCGTTCCTGCTGGTTGGAAATAATCACGAACTGCGACACATCCGCCGAGGTACCGGCGGTGGTCGGGATCAGGATCAGCGGCGGGCTGGGCACGCGGATGGTGTCCACGCCTTCGAAGTCCAGAATGCTGCGCCCATGGGCCACCACAATGCCGATGGCCTTGCCGCAGTCCATGGGGCTGCCACCGCCGATGGCGACAATCACATCGCAATGGTTTTCCCGGTACACCTCGGCGCCGAGCATCACCTCCTCCACGCGCGGATTGGGCGACACCGCGCTGTACAGGCAGTAGTCGATGCCGATGGCCTGCAGGCTGGCTTCCACGTCGGCGACCCAGCCGGCGGCGATCACACCGGGGTCGCTGACCACCAGTACTTTGCGCGCACCGAAGGTTTTGGCGTAGTTGCCGACGTTATGCCGGCAACCGGCACCGAAGATGATTTCAGGCGAGACGAATTTACGCAGGAGGCTCAGGTTGGGGCTCATTGGAAAGCCTGTTCTTATTATTTTTGGAAGATGCGCTCCACACTAACCGATCCGCAGGCGTTTGCAATCAGACCAAAGGGTCATTCCCAATAGCGCACCGGCCAGCACTGGGCTGGCCGGGTTTGAATCAACGGCTGGCGAAGTACATGGTCACTTCAAAGCCGATACGCAGGTCGGTGAAGGCGGGTTTGGTCCACATGGGAGAGTCCTCTTGTTGTGCCGGAAGATTCCGGTAAACGCATTAGTGCATGGGGGGATGGGGGTGCGAATGCTACTTTCGAAGTAAATACCGCAGTGCATTGGTCGCGAATGTACAGGGAGCAAAACTATGGTATGGCGCTTGCCCCAATGCCGGTCAGTTAAGAGACGGAACGGGCAACCAGTACCCTGTGGCGAGCGGGCTTGCCCCGCGTTGGGCTGCGAAGCAGCCCCAAAACATAGTCCCGGAGCTGCCTGGCATACTGCGACGCTCCTATTGAGGGCTGCTGCGCAGCCCAACGCGGGGCAAGCCCGCTCGCCACAGGGTACTGGTCCTCCTTAACTGACTGGCATCGGGGCTTGCCCCCGATGGCGGTGTGTCAGTCACAACTGTTTAAGCTGACACTCCCTCATCGGGGGCAAGCCCCCCTCCCACACTGGGTCGCATTGCAATTAGAAAATCAGAAGAACCCCAACGGGTTGATGTCGTAGCTCACCAGCAGGTTCTTGGTCTGCTGGTAGTGGTCCAGCATCATCTTGTGGTTCTCACGTCCCACGCCCGACTTCTTGTAGCCGCCGAACGCCGCATGCGCCGGGTACAGGTGATAGCAGTTGGTCCACACCCGACCGGCCTTGATCGCCCGGCCCATGCGGTACGCACGGTTGATGTCGCGGGTCCACAGCCCGGCGCCCAGGCCGAATTCGCTGTCGTTGGCGATGGCCAGGGCTTCGGCTTCGTCCTTGAACGTGGTGATGCCCACCACCGGGCCGAAGATTTCCTCCTGGAACACGCGCATCTTGTTATGGCCCTTGAGCAGGGTCGGCTGGATGTAGTAACCGCTGGACAGGTCGCCCTCCAGGTGCTCGGCCGCGCCGCCGGTGAGCAGCTCGGCGCCCTCCTCCTGGGCAATCTTGAGGTAGGACAGGATCTTGTCGTATTGCTGCTCGGACGCCTGAGCGCCGACCATGGTCTCGGTGTCCAGTGGATTGCCACGCTTGATCTTGACGATCTTCTTCATCACCTCGGCCATGAACGGCTCGTAGATCGACTCCTGCACGAGCGCCCGCGACGGGCAGGTGCACACTTCGCCCTGGTTGAAAAACGCCAGCACCAGGCCCTCGGCGGCTTTTTCGATGAACTGGGGTTCGGCACGCATGATGTCTTCAAAGAAGATATTCGGTGACTTGCCACCCAGCTCTACGGTGGACGGGATGATGTTCTCGGCGGCCGCATGCATGATGTGCGCGCCAATCGGCGTGGAGCCGGTAAAGGCGATCTTGGCGATGCGCTTGCTGGTGGCCAGCGCCTCCCCGGCTTCGCGGCCAAAGCCCTGGACGATGTTCAGCACGCCCGGTGGCAGCAGGTCATTGATCAACTCGGCAAACACCATGATCGACAGCGGCGTCTGCTCGGCCGGCTTGAGCACGATGCAGTTCCCGGCGGCCAGGGCCGGAGCGAGTTTCCACGCGGCCATCAGCAGCGGGAAGTTCCACGGAATGATCTGGCCGACCACGCCCAGTGGTTCGTGGAAGTGGTAAGCGGCGGTGTGTTCGTTGATCTCGGCGGCGCCGCCTTCCTGGGCGCGGATGCAGCCGGCGAAATAGCGGAAATGGTCGGCGGCCAGCGGCACGTCGGCGTTGAGGGTTTCGCGCACGGCCTTGCCGTTGTCCCAGGTTTCGGCCACGGCAAGCACTTCGAGGTTGTGCTCGATACGGTCGGCGATTTTCAGCAGCACCAGGGCGCGGTCCTGGGCCGAGGTCTTGCCCCAGGCATCGGCGGCGGCATGGGCGGCGTCCAGGGCCTTGTCGATATCGGCGGCGCTGGAGCGCGGGAATTCGGCGATCACTTCACCGGTGACGGGCGAAGTGTTGGTGAAGTACTCGCCGTTGAGCGGCGCGACGAACTCGCCGCCGATGTAATTACCATAGCGCTGCTTGAAGCTGACGATGGCGCCAGGGGTGCCAGGTTGTGCGTAGATCATGTTGAAGCCTCTGTCTGGGTCCGGGCCTGTCGATCAACAGGCGATCACCCGATAGTAAGGTGCCCCCACGGCAGGGCGAATGCGCCGTTGGCAGGGGGGCGTTGCTCATTTGGTCGTAGACCTAGTGCTTGGCCACCAGGTCTTTGGGCAACTTGAAGGTCCAGAGCATGCCGCCCTGGTTGAAGTCCTTGATGCGCTTGGCCACTTCACCGCCCCACAGCGGCACCGCGCCGCCCCACCCGGAGACCACCGAGACATACTGCTCGCCGTCCATGTCCCAGGTAATCGGCGAGCCGAGCACGCCGGAGCCGGTCTGGAATTCCCAGACTTTCTCGCCGGTCTTGGCGTTGAAGGCCTGCAGGAAACCTTCCGGCGTGCCGGTGAACACCAGGTTGCCCTTGGTCGTGAGCACGCCACCCCACAGCGGCGCGAAGTTTTTATGCCGCCAGACTTCCTTGCCGCTCACCGGATCAATGGCGCGCAGCACGCCGATGTAGTCTTCGTTCAACGGTTTGATGGTGAACCCGGCGCCGAGGAACGCCGCGCCTTTTTTGTAGGCGATGCCTTCGTTCCACATGTCCATGCCCCACTCGTTGGACGGCACATAGAACAGGCCGGTGTCGCGGTTGTAGGCCATCGGCATCCAGTTTTTCGCGCCGAGGAAGGCCGGCGCAACGAACACCGACGTGCCCTTGGCTTCGCTGCCCGGAGCGCCGGGGCGGCTGGCTTCGTTGTAGATCGGCCGGCCGTTCTTATCCAGGCCGGTGGCCCAGGTGATCTTGTCGACAAACGGGAAACCGCGGATGAACTTGCCGTTGGTGCGGTCCAGCACATAGAAGAAACCGTTGCGGTCCGCCGTGGCCGCTGCTTTGATTTCTTTGCCGCCTTCGGTGTAGTTGAAGGAGATCAGCTCGTTGACGCCGTCATAGTCCCAGCCGTCGTGGGGCGTGCTTTGGAAGTGCCATTTGATGCTGCCGTCGTCCGGGTTCAGCGCCAGGCGCGACGAGGAATAGAGGTTGTCGCCGGGGCGCAGGTGCGAGTTCCATGGCGCCGGGTTACCGGTGCCGAACAACAGCAGGTTGGTTTCCGGGTCGTAGTAGCCGCCCAGCCACGGCGCCGCGCCGCCGGTCTTCCACAGATCGCCCGGCCAGGTCTTGCCCGCTTCGCCGCCGGAGATACCGTTTTCCACGGCCTTGCCGTCCTTGTACACATAGCCCATGTGGCCTTCGACAGTCGGCCGGGTCCACAGCAGGTCACCGTTTTTCGGGTCGTAGGCTTCGATCTTGCCCACCACGCCGAATTCGCCGCCGGCCACGCCGGTGATCAGCTTGCCGTTGACCACCAGCGGCGCGGCGCTGATGGAATAGCCTTCCTTGTGGTCGGCCACGCGTTTGCTCCACACCACCTTGCCGGTGTCTTTGTTCAAGGCCACCAGTTTGGCGTCCAGGGTGCCGAAGAACACCAGGTCGCCGTACAGCGCCACCCCTCGGTTGATCACGTCGCAGCAGGGGCGGATGTCATCCGGCAGACGCGCATCGTACTGCCAGAGTTTCTTGCCGGTGCGCGCGTCCACCGCGAACACCCGCGAATAGGAGCCGGTGAGGTACATCACCCCGTCCTTGACCATCGGCTGCGCCTGCTGCCCACGCTGTTTCTCGCCGCCAAAGGAGAATGCCCAGACCGGGCGCAGGTCCTTGACGTTGTCCACATTCAGAGTGTCCAACGGACTGTAGCGCTGGCCTTGCACACCCAGACCGTTGGTGACGATCTGCCCGGGGTTTTTCGGGTCCTGGAGAATGTCCTGATCGCTCACGGCGGCCATGGCCTGGCCGGATAACAGGATGGCACCGAGCAACACACTCAAGGCGAAGGGTTGGCGGCGGGCGGGTTGGGTCATGACGGCTACCTCTGCGGTTTTTTGTTATACCCGGGAAATTTTCCCGGTCTGGTGCCGATTCTTGGGCGCAGGGGCAGTTGTCACAATTGACCGCAGTATCGAGATTGCTAGTTCCTTAGTAGCGGGTATCGACCCGTTGCATCTGCGCGCGTTCGTAGCGCGGGTACAGGTGGCTGACGCTGCGGATCAGTTCGTAGCGGCTCAGGCTGATCGCGGCGAAACGCTCAGGGATGGGGCTGCGGATCATCTCGGCCATGGCGCTGCCCTGAGCCGCGCCGTCGCGCAAGAGTTGGTCGAGCCAGGTGAGGTAGTCGCGCATCTGTGCGAAGGGCTGTGCATCGTCGGCCACCGGACCGTGGCCGGGCACGATCAGGCGCCAGGGCAAGGCTTGCAGGGTGTCGAGGTCGGCCAGCCACACCGCCAGCCCTGGGCTGTGCGGCGTGGTGAGGGCGCGCTGGTAGAACACCAGGTCACCGGCAAACAGCACGCCGGTACGCTGGTCGAGAATGGCCAGATCGGCGCCGGTATGCCCGGCCAGCGCAAGCAAACGCAGGTCATGCTGGCCCACGCTCAATACACCGGGTTGCAGCACCTGGGTCGGCAGCACCACCTCGGTGCCGCGCATCCAGTCGCCGACCATGCGGTAGAGGTTCTCGGCCATGCTGTCGCCCTGCTCCTGCAGCAGTCGCGCGGTGTCGGCCAGGGCACCGATGGGCACGTCCTTGAACGCCTGGTTACCCAGGGCGTGGTCGGGGTGATGATGCGTGATCAGCACCTGGATTACCGGCTTGGAGGTGACCTGGGCGATGGCCTGACGCAGGGCTTCGCCGTAGCGCCGCGACGGCCCGGTGTCGATCACCACCACGCCGGCCTCGGTGACGATAAAGGCAGTGTTGACGATATTGCCGCCATTGGCTTTGGCGAAGTTGTCGGTGCTGCCTTCAAGCAGCCAGGTGTCTTCGGCGATCAGCCGGGGCTTGAGGGCGTAGTCCAGGTCCGCCAGGGCCGGCAGGCTCAGGCCCAGGCACAACAGGAAAATCCAGCGCATGGCGCGCTCCTTCTGGTCAGGGGATGGCCGCGTCGAACTCATTGCCGCTGTTGTCGCGCAGCACCAGGCGAGTGGGTCCCGGCGCGTCGATATCGAAGGCCAGGTTGGGGTTCTCACTGACCGCCGGGAACAACTCCAGCTCGGCCAGCACCTGATCGTCCTGACCACGCAGTTGCGCATGATTGATAAAAAATTCGGGGATACCGCTGACCATGCCGTTGTCCATCGGGTGCGCCACCTGCACGCGCACGCGGCTGAATTCGCCACGGGGGTAGCGCCCGCCGAGCACCTCGCCGATGTGCTCTTCCCAACCCGGCTGGGTGCGTACCACGCTGGGCGCGGTGCAGCCGCCACCGGCCGCGTCAATCAGAGTCGAGCCCACATGCCACAGGCCGTCGTCGGTAAGCACTGCGGCGCGCAACGGCGTGGCCTGTTCGACACGAATGCGCAGCGACAACCACGGCAGCACGCCGGCCCTGGGTTGGAAGTCGACGATTTTCGGCAATGGGTTGAGCTCGGCCCAGGCGAGGATTTTCACCACATGACCGCTGAAGGCGCGCGCATCGATTTCCAGCGGCACCTGGCGCGCATCTTCGGCGAATGGCGGCGCCAGCAGCTTGACTCGGTCGTCGAACACGAACGGTGCCTGCGCCAGGAACTGCTTGTGATAGAAGTCCCACATCACCGACGGCACCGGGTCGACCTCCACGGCGTGGGCCGCCAGCGGCAGCCAGCAAGCCAGGATGCAGCTCAGTCGCCAGTTCATCGCCTGCTCCTATTGATACATCTCGGGCACTTCGTAGCGCAGGCCGTAATGGGCATAGATGGCGTGCACCACGCCGTCACGGATCAGGCTTTCCAGCGCTTCTTCCACCGCATAGGCCAACTGGCGATTGCTCTCGTGCACCGCCATGCCGATCTCCCAGCGTTGCTTGCCCAGGTTCGGGTAGGCGTTTTCAGCCAGGGCCAATTGCGGGTCATGGGCCTCGTGCACCTGCCAGTCAACTTCGCCGCGCATCGCCATCACGGCGTCGACCTCACCGGCCTTCATCGCCGCAAAGGCCTGGGGCACGTCGGGGTAGTGATGGGTCCTGGCGGCGAGCATGCCGTTGAACACCGAGGTGAGGTAGAACGACGGTACGCTGTCGACCTCGACGCCGATCGGGTGCCGTTCGAACACCGCCACGCTGGCGAAGCTGGCCAGGCGCCGCCGGTCATAAGCCACCTGCCATTGTTCATTCTGGTACGGCCCGAACATCACCACATGGGCATTTTCCAGCTCGCCCTGATCGTTGCGCTTTTGCGCGTAATCGTGATCGTAGGGGGCACGCATCATAAGGTCGGCCAGTTGCTGGTTGTGCAACGGGCTGCCGCGCCAGATGTAGTCGCGCAGGTCGTCGTCGAGCTTCTCCCCGGCCGGCACCCAGATCAACTTGAGCTGCACCCCCAGCGCCTTGGCCAGGGCCTGGGCCAGCTCCACGTCGACCCCGCGCGGGGTGCCACCGTCCTGGAAACTGTAGGGGGCAAAGTCCTGGTACACCGCCACGTTGATTTCGCCGGCAGCGATCATCTGGTCATAGCTGCGCACCTGCGCCTGTGCCGGCTGGCAGCACAGCAGGGCCAGGCCAAGCACATAAGCGAACAGGCGCATGGCTTACTCCTCGACGTGCACGCTGTCCAGGTAGGTGCGCACCGCCCACAAGGCTTCCTGGCTCAAGTAATCGGCCATTTTCGGCATGTACACGCGGCCGTCGCGCACGGCGCCATGGCGCACGCGCTCGACGAACCACTCATCACCGGCTTCGCCCACATCGAGCATGCGCAGGTCGGGGGCGATCCCGCCGGACTTGGCCTCCAGGCCGTGGCAGGCGGCGCAGTTCTGGTTATAGGCCGACGCACCGATTTCCACGGCGCGGTCGTGTTCAGGCGAGGTGCGGTACGGATTGACCGCCGCCCAGCCGTCTTCGTTGACCGCTACGCCGGCGTCCTTGATCGAGGTCAGGCCCTTGGTTTCCACCGCTTGCGGGACCACGTTGCCATGGGCCCAGGCGGAGCCGGCAGCGATCACACCGGCCAGCAGCCCGGCCACGAGCAAGGCGTTGTGTTTTGTTGTCATTATTTTTGCCCTCAGGATTGCACGCAAAACCTCATTGCAGAGGCTATGGCAACCATCTTAGAAACCCCGGCGCATGGGCCGTATGCTGCTTTGGTGGGCGCGCTCTCCTCCCTTGGTAGTAGGGCTTGTGGGGCAGGCCTAAAACAGCGGCGCCTCGGGAAATCTTCCCGGCCACGGCGGGACTTTACAGTGCAGGCTGGCGGGGCGCGCTCGGCGGTGTCGCCCAGTCAGGCCACCACCGCCGCGGCCGATTGCAATTCGCGCTCCACGTCCGCCAAGGCTTGGTGCAGCAGCAGTGCCATACACGCGCCGGTCACCAAGGTGAAGAAGCCGCACACCCACAGGTTGATGCGCCACAGGGCCGACAGCCCAGGCCGGGCGGTGAAGACGCGCATGCTCGTGTCACTCCTGTGAATGAGGCCAGGTGGTCCATGCTAAGACCGTCGCTCGCCGCCGCTACTACCTTGGTACTGCCCCAGCGCTACTTTCTGCATATTTGCAGCAACCCTAAGGCTTCCTATGCTGGCGCTACCTGTCATGGAGTGCCTTATGCGCCAGCTCGCCCCTTATGCCGTGATCTGCCTGCTGACAATGGGCTGGGCTAGCCACGGCCAGGCCGCTGAAGCGCCCTTGCAGGTGCAGATCGGCTACCTGGGCTATCGACCCGACCCAGGGCCGCTGCTGTCGAATGTGATTCCCGAACCCGCCGATGCCGGGCAGCGCGGCGCCGAGCTGGCGATCATCGACAGCAACAGCACCGGCGCGTTTCTCAACCAGCGCTACAGCTTGACCAGCGCCAGCGTGGACAGCCCCGAAGCGCTGCTCACTGCGGCCCAAGCCCAGCACGCTCAGGGCCTGCGCCTGTTCGTGGTGAATGCCCCGGCCGCCAGCCTGCGTCAACTCAGTGCCGCCCTGCCCGACAGCCTGCTGTTCAACGCCGGGAGCCCGGACGACCGCCTGCGCAGCACCGACTGTTTGGCCAATGTGCTGCATACCCTGCCCAGCCGCGCGATGCTCGCCGATGCGTTGGCGCAGTTTCTGGTGCTGCGCAAATGGCAGAAGGCGTTGCTGATTGTCGGCCCCACCGAAGACGATCAGGCCTACGCCGCCGCCCTGCGCCGTGCCGCCAAACGTTTCGGCGTGCAGTTGGTCGCGGAAAAAGCCTGGCGTTTCGATAACGACCAACGCCGCAGCGCCCAGGCCGATATGCCGCTGTTTACCCAGACCGCCGACTACGACGTGGTGCTGGTGGCCGACGAACGCGGTGACTTCGGCGAGTATGTCCCCTATCAAACCTGGTACCCGCGCCCCGTCGCCGGCACCCAGGGCCTTACACCCACCGGCTGGCACAAGACCGTGGAAACCTACGGCGCCGCCCAATTGCAAAAGCGCTTCGAAGCCCTGGCCGGACGCTGGATGAACGACCGCGATTTCGCCGCCTGGATGGCCGTGCGCAGCGTTGCCAGCGCGGTCAACAAACTGCGCCAGGTCGACCCTCAGGCGATTCGTCAACTGGAGCTGAGCGAACAGTTGCCCCTGGATGGTTTCAAGGGCCGCAAGCTCAGCTACCGCGCCTGGAACGGCCAACTGCGCCAGCCGATTCCCATCGTGCAGCCGCGCGCGCTGGTCAGCACGTCGCCCCAGGACGGTTTCCTGCACCCCACCAATGAAATGGACAGCCTGGGTTATGACCAACCCGAGGTGACCTGCCGCTTTCCCTGATCGCTCACAATAATAAGGAACTCGCCATGCGCCGCACCCTGCTCTCATGCGCCCTGCTGCTTGCCGCCGGGCATGCCATGGCCAGCACCGCCTGGGTCTCCAACGAGAAAGACAACAGCCTGAGCCTGATCGACATGCAGACACTGCAAGTCACCGACACCCTCAAGGTCGGCCAGCGCCCACGGGGCCTGCTGTTGTCCCATGACAATAAGCTGCTGTACATCTGCGCCAGCGACTCGGACCGTGTGCAGGTGATGGACGTGGCCACGCGCAGAATCGTCAAGGAGCTGCCTTCCGGCAAAGACCCCGAGCAGTTTGCCCTGCACCCCAATAACCGCTGGTTGTATGTGTCCAACGAAGACGATGCGCTGGTCACCGTGATCGACACAGAGACCGCCAAGGTGCTCGGCCAGATCAGCGTCGGCGTGGAACCCGAGGGTATGGCCGTGAGCCCGGACGGCAAGTGGGCGGTCAATACCAGCGAAACCACCAACATGCTGCACTGGATCGACACCAGCACCCAGACCCTGGCCGACAGCACCCTGGTGGATCAACGCCCGCGCTTCGTCGAGTTCAACCATGATGGCTCGCAGCTGTGGGCCTCGGCGGAAATCGGCGGCACCGTGACCATTCTCGATGTGGCCAGCCGCAAGGTGCTCAAGACCCTGACATTCGCCATCAAGGGCGTGCACCCGGATAAGGTGCAGCCGGTCGGTATCAAACTCAGCGCCGATGGCAAATACGGGTTTGTCGCCCTCGGCCCGGCCAACCATGTGGCGGTGGTCGACGCCAAGACCTTCGAAGTGCTCGATTATCTGTTGGTGGGCCGCCGCGTATGGCAGCTGGCATTCACCCCGGATCAGAAGCAACTGCTGGCCACCAACGGCGTCAGCGGCGATGTGTCGGTGATCGATGTGGACAGCCTGAAGGTGATCAAGTCGGTGAAGGTGGGACGCTATCCGTGGGGCGTGGTGGTCACGCCATGAACGCTCTCGAGGTGCGCGACCTGCACTTTGCCTATGGCGCTCGACAGGCGTTGTGCGAGGTGAGTTTCAGCCTGGCGCCGGGTCGCTTTAGCGCATTGCTGGGGCCCAACGGTGCCGGCAAATCCACCCTGATCGCGCTGTTGACGCGGCTGTATGACCTGCAACGCGGCGAGATCCACGTCGGCGGCCACTCCCTGCGCGACGCACCGCGGGCGGCCCTCACTCGACTGGGGGTGGTGTTCCAGCAAAGCACCCTGGACCTGGACCTGAACGTGGAACAGAACCTGCGCTATCACGCCGCCCTGCATGGCTTGTCACGCCGGCAAACCGACCTGCGCGTCGAGGCCGAGCTGGCGCGCCAGGGGCTCGGCGAACGGCGGCGCGAAAAGGTCCGCGCCCTGAACGGCGGGCACCGGCGCCGCGTGGAAATCGCCCGCGCCCTGCTGCATGAACCGCGCCTGCTGTTGCTGGACGAGGCCAGCGTGGGCCTTGACCCGGCCAGCCGCCTGGGGCTGAACCAGCATGTGCGCCGGCTGTGCCGGGAGCACGATCTGAGCGTGCTGTGGACCACGCACCTGCTCGATGAAGTGCACACCGATGACGCGCTGATGATCCTGCATCAGGGCCGGTTGGTGGCCAGCGGACAAGTCGACACGCTGGTGCAGGACCACGACGGCGACCTGGGCCGCCTGTTCGCCGGCCTGACCCGCCCCACCGCAACGGGAGCGCCGGCATGAACGCGTATTGGCAGTGCCTGCGTGGCATCGTGCTGCGCGAATGGCTGCGCTTTGTGTTGCAGCGCACGCGGTTTCTCAGCGCCCTGGTGCGGCCGCTGTTGTGGCTGGTGGTATTCGCCGCCGGGTTTCGCGCCGCGTTGGGCATCTCGGTAATCGAACCCTACGACACCTACATCCCCTATGAGGTGTACATCATTCCGGGGCTGGCCTGCATGATCCTGCTGTTCAACGGCATGCAGGGCTCGCTGGCGATGGTCTACGACCGTGAGATGGGCAGCATGCGCGTGCTGCTGACAAGCCCGCTGCCGCGCACGTTTTTGCTGTGCAGCAAATTGCTGGCCACGGCGTTGATTTCGCTGTTGCAGGTGTACGGGTTCCTGGCCATTGCCTGGGTCTACGGCGTGCAGCCGCCGGCCATGGGTCTGTTGCTCGCCTTGCCCGCGTTGCTGCTGGTGGCGTTGATGCTCAGTGCGTTGGGGCTGTTGCTGTCCAACGCGATTCGTCAGTTGGAGAATTTCGCCGGGGTGATGAATTTCGTGATTTTCCCGCTGTTTTTCCTGTCATCGGCGCTGTACCCGCTGTGGAAGATGCGCGATGCCAGCCAGTGGTTGTACTGGTTGTGCGCGGTCAACCCGTTCACCCACGCGGTGGAGCTGGTGCGCTTTGCCCTGTATGAACGACTGGCCGGCCTGGCCCTGGTGATCTGCCTGGGCCTGACCGGGTTGTTCACCCTGCTGGCGGTGCTGACCTTCAACCCGCAGCACGCGGCCTTGCGAAAACCGGGCTGAGGGCGCAAAAACTAATACTTTGGTACTGGTTTTGCTGTCTATCGTCGCATTCCCAAGGGCGCGGGACTCACGTGTAATGGGCGCATAACGATAAGGATCGCCCTGCCATGCTGCCCGCCCGACTGCCCCTGCTGGCGTTGCTGTGCCTGCTCACCGCCCAGGTCCAGGCCGACACGCCGCTGTTTTCCACCGACGGCTATCGCATCAGCCTGTACCGTAGCCCTACCCCCGACCATGTGCCGGGGGCGACCATCGTCGACACCCCGGCCCTGCAAGCCTTGCTCGGCCAGGTGCCCGCACCGGTGCTGATCGACGTTTACCGTCGCCAATGGCTGCAAGGTCGTTTCATCCAAGACCAGCCCCACGCCAACCTGCCCGGCAGCTATTGGCTGGCCAATACCGGCGACGGCGACCTGACGCCGGAGTGGCAAGGTTACTTCGCGCGGCACCTGTACAAGTACACCGGCGGCGACCTGTCGCGCCCGCTGGTGTTCTACTGCCGCTCCGATTGCTGGCTGAGTTGGAACGCGGTAAAACGTGCCGCCAACCTGGGCTATACCTCTGTGTATTGGTACCGCGACGGCTTGGATGCATGGGAAGCGGCAAACCTGCCAGTGACGGCTGCGACACCCGAGCCTTTTCAATAACCACAACAAGAAGGTGAACGGCCATGTACAAAATCCTGATTGCCGACGATCACCCGCTGTTTCGCGAGGCGATCCATAACGTCATCAGCGACGGCTTCCCCGGCAGCGAAGTGATGGAAACCGCCGACCTGCACAGCGCCCTCGCCCTGACCCAGGAACACGACGACCTCGACCTGATCCTGCTCGACCTGAATATGCCGGGCATGCACGGGCTCAACGGCCTGATCAACCTGCGCAATGAGTCGCCGACCATCCCGGTGGTAATCGTTTCCGCCGAGCAGGACAAGCAGATTGTGCTGCAAGCCATCACCTATGGCGCGGTGGGGTTTATCACCAAGTCCTCGCCGCGCCTGCAAATGACCGAGGCGATCCAGCAGATTCTCAACGGCAACGTGTACCTGCCGCCGGACATCATCCGCACCCAGAAACCCGGGGCCCAGCGCCGCCTCAACGAAAACCCCGGCTTCGCCCCCGAACTGCTGCAAGCCCTGACGCGCAAGCAATTGCTGGTGCTGGAACGCATGACCAAGGGCGAGTCGAACAAACAGATCGCCTACACCCTGGAAATCGCCGAGACCACAGTGAAGGCCCACGTGTCGGCGATCCTGCGTAAGTTGAATGTGCATAACCGGGTGCAGGCGATCCTCAGTGCCGGGGATATCGATTTCGGCTCATACCTGCGCCGCTGACCCGTCTGGCACAACACAAATCAAATGTGCTGATCGTTCCCACGCTCCGCGTCACGCCCGTTAAGAGCGGACGCAGAGCGTCCAGTGCGGCATTCCCACGCAGAGCGTGGGAACGATCAGTTGTCAGGGCCGACCGAGCAGGTGGCTCATGGCGGTCTTGAGTTTCATTGGGCGTACCGGCTTGTGCATCACGGTATGGATGATCGTTCCCACGCTCCGCGTGGGAATGCAGCCTGTGACGCTCCGCGTCACGCCCGTTAAAAGCGGACGCAGAGCGTCCAGTGCGGCATTCCCACGCAGAGCGTGGGAACGATCAGTTGTCAGGGCCGACCGAGCAGGTGGCTCATGGCGGCCTTGAGTTTCATTCGGCGTACCGGCTTGTGCATCAAAGTATGGATGATCGTTCCCACGCTCCGCGTGGGAATGCAGCCTGTGACGCTCCGCGTCACGCCCGTTAAAAGCGGACGCAGAGCGTCCAGTGCGGCATTCCCACGCAGAGCGTGAGAACGATCAGTTGTCAGGGCCGACCAAGCAGGTGGCTCATGGCGGTCTTGAGTTTCATTGGGCGTACCGGCTTGTGCATCAAGGTATGGATGATCGTTCCCACGCTCCGCGTGGGAATGCATCCTGTGACGCTCCGCGTCACGCCCGTTAAGAGCGGACGCAGAGCGTCCAGTGCGGCATTCCCACGCAGAGTGAACTGACCCCCAAAGGTTGGACACAACCTTTGGGGGCGTCATGGGTAAGTACACAGAGCAAGCAAAACTCGCAGCCGTGCAGGACTATTGTTCCGGTAGCGCGGGTTTGAGGGATGTTGCACACC
>NZ_JAAMRE010000040.1 GCF_013522705.1 Pseudomonas lurida | reverse complement strand
GAGAACGCGATGAACCTGAAGAACATCGACACCTTCTACCAATATGTGATTCGAGGTTCGATCCTGCTGCTGGCCGTGGTCATCGACCGCATGAAACAACGCTGACTCCAGGCCATGTGAGGACTGAGTGTGGGAGGGGGCTTGCCCCCGATAGCGGTGTATCAGAAGCAAATTGCAGCCTGACACTCCGTAATCGGGGGCAAGCCCCCTCCCACAGTACTGCGGTTCGATGCTGGTGCGGCAGCGGTGATCGAGCACTTGAAACAAAGCTGAGCCCTGGTCATGTGAAATCAAAAGGTGGGAGGGGGCTTGCCCCCGATAGCGATGTGTCAGACCCGGATGTTCAAACTGACCCACAGCATCGGGCAAAGCCCCCCCCCGCCACATAGATATCCCCACTGTGTTGCCCTCGGGTATTTGCCATAATGGCGCCCGTTTTCGTACTTCCCAATAGGCCCGATATGCAGGAAAACGCCCACACCCCCGCCAAAGACGCCGCTCCCACCGGCACCCAGACCCTGTTGCGTGGCCTGGGGGTGGTGCAAGCGGTGGCGGCGGGTGCGCGGGATCTGAAAGAGATCGCCAGGCGCATCGGCACCACCCGCAGCACCACTCACCGCCTGGCCAGTTGCCTGGTGGACGAGCGTTACCTGCGTGTGGTGCCGCAAGTCGGTTATCTGCTGGGCCCCAAGTTGATCGAATTGGGGTTTCAGGCACGCGAAGAGTTGCCGCTGGTCACCCTGGCAGTGCCCTATCTGGACGAGCTCTCGGCGCTGACCGGCGACACCATCCACCTGGCCATCCGTGAACACGACGACGTGCTTTACCTGCACAAGAACCCAGGCCGCTACGGGCCGGAAATGCGCTCGCGGGTCGGCCACCGCATGCCGTTGGCGCGTACCGGGGTGGGCAAGGCGATGTTGCTGGATGATTCGGTACAGGAATGGCAACGCTTGTACGACGCCAGCCTGCCGGCAGGCGGGAAGAATCTGCAGTGGCCCCACCATCCTGAGCAATCCTGGGCGCAGTTCGAGCAACGCATGCACGAGTACGTAGCGGGTGGTTATGCCTTCGACTTGGAAGACAACGAACCGTCGATCCGTTGCGTGGCTGCACCGGTGCGCGATGCCAGCCGGCGGATCGTCGCCGGCATCAGCATCGCCAGTACCGTGCCCTACATGCCGCTGGAAAAAATGGCCGAGCTGATCCCTGTGATCAAACAGGTCGCAGCGCGGCTGTCGGCGGAGTTGGGCGCCAAGGCCTGATCAGACCTTGAGGGTCGCCATGTCGATGACAAAGCGGTACTTCACATCGCCGGCGATCATGCGGGTATAAGCCTCGTTGATCTGGCGGATGTCGAGCATTTCGATATCGCAGGTGATGTCATGCTCGGCACAGAAATCCAGGACTTCCTGGGTTTCGGCAATACCCCCGATCAACGAGCCGGCCAGCACTTTACGGCCCAGCACCAGCTTGGCGGCGTTGACGGGCGGGTCCACTGGCTCGATCAGGCCCACCAGGATATGCACGCCGTCAAAGCGCAGGGTATCGAGGTAGGGGTTCAGGTCGTGCTGCACCGGAATGGTGTCCAGCAGGAAGTCGAACTGCCCGACGGCGGCTTTCATTTGCTCGGCATCGGTGGACACGATCACATGATCGGCGCCCTGGCGGCGGCCTTCTTCGGCCTTGCTCGCGGAGCGGGTGAACAGCGTCACTTCGGCGCCCATGGCCTTGGCGAACTTGATACCCATGTGGCCCAGGCCGCCCATGCCGAGAATCCCGACCTTGTCGCCGGCCTTCACGCCGTAGTGCTTGAGCGGCGAGTAGGTGGTGATGCCCGCGCACAGGATCGGCGCAGCGCTGGCCAGGTCGAGCTTGGCCGGGATCTTTACCACAAAATGCTCGCTGACCACGATGCTGTCGGAGTAGCCGCCCATGGTGTTGCTGCCGTCCACGCGGTCGGGGGTGGCGTAGGTCATGGTCGGGCCTTCAAGGCAGTATTGCTCCAGGTCCGACTGGCAGGCCTGGCACTGGCGGCACGAATCGACCATGCAGCCCACGCCCACCAGGTCGCCGACTTTGTGCGCGGTGACGCTGGCGCCCACGGCGGTGACTTTGCCGACGATCTCATGGCCGGGCATCAGCGGGTAGACGGCGATGCCCCACTCGTTGCGCGCCTGGTGGATGTCGGAGTGGCAGACGCCGCAGTACAGAATCTCGATGGCCACGTCGTCGGCCCGTGGGCTGCGACGTTGGAAACTCATGGGGGCGAGGGGAGTGGTGGCCGACTGGGCGGCGTAACCGATGGCGGTGTACATGGGGAGAACCTCGCAAAAGCAATGGCAAGTGAGGCGGGCCATTGTCCCCATCGACTTGGTTGGCGGCCATGGCGATTGCTCCGAGTCTTATGCCTAAAGCTCCGGGGGAGCAGCTAAAAGCAGCAAGCTGCAAGCCGCAAGCTATAAACTGCGCGCTCTCTTGCAGCTTGAGGCTTGAAGCTTGCTGACGCTCAGATCTGAAAACTCCCGAGAACTGCTTTTATGCTATTGACCCGCCATCTCGACGCCAACGCCACGCTGGTTTCCTTGATCGAGGGCCTCACGACCCGTGACGGTTTCTCCCCGACCCACTTGCCTGGCGTACAGGTTTTGCGTGCCAGTTGTGATGTGGCACGCGGCCCGCAGATCTATGAGCCGAGCCTGATGTTCGTGGCTCAGGGCAGTAAGGTCGCGTACCTGGGACCGCGCACGCTGGAGTATGGTGCCGGGCACTATCTGATCCAGGCGATGCCGGTGCCGTTCGAGTGCGAGACCTTCGCCATGGCGCCTGGTGCACCGCTGTTGGGCGTGACGGTGGCGATCGACCGCGTGGTGCTTGGCGAGCTGGTCATGGCCATGGGTATTCAGGCCGGTCCGCCGCCCGCTGCGCAGACGTTGGCATCGATGAGTTCGGTGGTGCTCGACGAAGCGATGCGCGGCTGCGTCGAGCGGCTGTTGCAGTGCCTGCACGATCCGCTGGAAAGCCGGATCATCGGCCCATCGCGGGTGCGCGAATTGCTGTTTACCGCCTTGCGCGGGCCCCAGGCCGATGTGCTGCGCGCGCTGGTAGAGCAACAGGGGCAATTCTCACGCATCGCCACCTCGTTGAATCACCTGCATGCCCATTACGCCGAGCCGCTGAATATCGAGACCCTGGCCGGCTACGCACATATGAGCGCGTCGACCTTTCACGAGCATTTCAAGCGTTGCACGTTGTTGTCGCCGGTGCAGTACCTCAAACGGCTGCGCCTGCTCAAGGCCCAGCAATTGCTGCTGGTGGACGGCATGGGCGTGGCGCAGGCGGCACACAGCGTGGGGTATCAGAGTACGTCGCAGTTCAGTCGGGAATATAAGCGCTACTTTTTGCGCAATCCGGGTGAAGAACGAGCGGCGTAGGGAGTTCAGGCGAAGAAACAAATCCCAAGGTGCGAACGGGCCTCCGATGGCGGTGTGAAGTCAGCATTTCTGCAACTCACCACCGATATCGGGGGCAAGCCCCTCCCACATTGGATTGATGTTAACTATAAAAAAGGCTCCCATTTGGGAGCCTTGTCTGGCTTACATATTCGGGTAAGTCGGCCCGCCCGCGCCTTCCGGCGTGACCCAGGTGATGTTCTGCGAAGGGTCCTTGATGTCACAGGTCTTGCAGTGCACGCAGTTCTGGGCGTTGATCTGGAAGCGTTTCTCACCGTCTTCTTTCGTCACCACTTCATACACCCCGGCCGGGCAGTAGCGCTGCGCCGGTTCATCGTAGAGCGGCAGGTTGGTGCCGATCGGGATGCTTGGGTCTTTCAATTTCAAGTGGCACGGCTGCTCTTCTTCGTGGTTGGTACCGGAGATGAACACCGAGCTGAGCTTGTCGAAGCTCAATTTGCCGTCGGGCTTGGGGTAATCGATTTTCTGGCTGTCCTTGGCCAGTTTCAGGCAGGCGTAGTCCGGCTTGGTGTCGTGCAGCGTGAACGGCATCTTGCCGCCCAGAATGTTCTGGTCGAACCAGTTGAAGCCGGCGCCGAGGATCGGGCCGAATTTGTGCATCGCCGGGCCGAAGTTGCGTGTGGCGAACAGTTCTTCGTAGAGCCAGCTGGACTTGAAACTGTCGACGTAGGCGGTCAGTTCATCGCCGCCTTCGGACGCGGCGAACAGGCGATCGGCCACGGCATCGGCGGCGAGCATGCCGGACTTCATGGCAGTGTGGCTGCCTTTGATCTTGGCGAAGTTCAGGGTGCCGAGGTCGCAACCGATCAGCGCGCCGCCTTTGAAGACCATCTTCGGCAGTGAGTTCAGGCCGCCTTTGCAGATGGCGCGGGCGCCGTAGCTGACGCGTTTGCCGCCTTCCAGGTACTGAGCCAGTACCGGGTGATGCTTGAGGCGCTGAAACTCATCGAACGGCGACAGGAAAGGGTTGCTGTAGGACAGGTCGACGATCAGACCCACCACCACCTGGTTGTTTTCCAGGTGATACAGGAACGAGCCACCGGTGTTCTCGGCGCTCATGATGTCCAGCGGCCAACCGGCGGTGTGCACCACCAGGCCTGGCTGGTGCTTGGCCGGGTCGATTTCCCAGATTTCCTTGAGGCCGATGCCGTAGTGCTGGGCGTCGGCATCGCTGTCCAGGTTGAAACGCTGGATCAGTTGCTTGCCGATATGGCCACGGCAGCCTTCGGCGAACAGCGTGTATTTGCCGCGCAGCTCCATGCCGGGGGTGTAGAGGCCTTCCTTGGGGTTGCCTTCACGGTCGACGCCGAGGTCGCCGGTGATGATCCCGCGCACCACGCCGTTTTCATCGAACAGTGCTTCCTGGGCGGCGAAGCCGGGGTAGATTTCCACACCGAGGTTTTCGGCCTGTTGGGCCAGCCAGCGGCACAGGTTGCCCAGGGAAATAATGTAGTTGCCTTCGTTGTGCATGGTCTTGGGCACAAAGAAGTCAGGCACCTTGGTGGAGGTGTCGCTGCTGCGCAGTACATAGATGTCGTCGCGCACCACCGGGGTGTTGAGCGGGGCACCGAGTTCTTTCCAGTCCGGGAACAATTCATTCAGGGCGCGTGGTTCGAATACGGCACCGGAGAGGATATGGGCGCCGACTTCAGAGCCTTTCTCGACCACGCAGACGCTGATTTCCTTACCGGCTTCGGCGGCCTTCTGCTTCAGTCGGCAGGCGGCGGACAGGCCAGCCGGGCCAGCGCCGACGATGACCACGTCGAATTCCATGTATTCGCGTTCCACAGGCTATCTCCTACTCAAGGCTCAACAGGCTTTTTTTCTAATGGGTGGAGGTTCGGTTTCGTCTTGCAGACAGGGCAAGACCCACCTCTCTCTCTAGGTGGCGCATTATATATAGACCACCGACAGCGTCCAATACAAACGTTTGTTTGAATTGCCCGCAGGCTAGGTAAATCAAAGCAACGCGGCTTATGACTGACCATTTTGCCGTATTGACCAGAATAGGCGTTCCGGTCAAGATACGGTCGGTTTTGCGCTTACCGTAGGCAGACAGCAGGTTTCAAGAGCACGTCCAAAAGCAATGCAACGGCATGAACGGCGGGTACGCGTGCAGAGGGTGGCGCGCAGTTTACACGCCGCGATAGAGAATGACCTCCCAGTCACTCCTGACGAACGGTCTGCATTTTACTGTCGATTCGCCGCTGCGGATGTTTTTGGAGGTGCCCTTGTGTGCCGATGAGCATCAACCGCCAGGTTCGCCTAGGCGACTTTCTTTTCACCGGAGAGTAACGAGGAATCCATGAAGGTTCTTGTAGCTGTCAAACGCGTTGTCGATTACAACGTGAAAGTTCGCGTCAAGGCGGACAATTCCGGCGTCGATCTTGCTAACGTCAAAATGTCGATGAACCCTTTCTGTGAAATCGCTGTTGAAGAAGCGGTGCGCCTGAAAGAGAAAGGCGTCGCGACTGAAATCGTCGTAGTGTCCATCGGCCCGACCACCGCTCAAGAGCAGTTGCGTACTGCCCTGGCCCTGGGTGCCGACCGCGCCATCCTGGTCGAGTCCGCCGAGGACCTGACCTCTCTGGCCGTGGCCAAGCTGCTCAAGGCCGTTGTCGACAAGGAACAGCCCCAGTTGGTGATCCTCGGCAAACAAGCCATCGACAGCGACAACAACCAGACTGGCCAGATGCTTGCAGCACTGACCGGTTACGGCCAGGGCACCTTCGCTTCCAAAGTCGAAGTGAGCGGCGACAGCGTTGCCGTGACCCGTGAAATCGACGGCGGCGCCCAGACGGTTTCCCTGAAATTGCCGGCCATCGTCACCACCGACCTGCGTTTGAACGAGCCGCGCTATGCGTCCCTGCCAAACATCATGAAAGCCAAGAAAAAGCCGCTCGAGTCGCTGACTCCGGATGCCTTGGGCGTTTCCACCGCCTCCACCAACAAGACCATCAAAGTCGAAGCGCCGGCTGCACGCAGCGCGGGCATCAAGGTCAAGTCGGTGGCTGAACTGGTCGAGAAACTGAAAAACGAAGCGAAGGTAATCTGAACATGACTATCTTGGTAATCGCCGAACACGACAACAAGGTGCTGGCTCCGGCCACCCTCAACACCGTGGCTGCCGCCGCTAAGATCGGTGGCGACATTCACGTACTGGTTGCCGGCCAGGGCGCGGGCGCCGTTGCTGAAGCCGCTGCGAAAATCGCCGGTGTGAGCAAGGTTCTGAACGCTGACAACGCGGCCTACGCGCATCAGCTGCCGGAAAACGTTGCGCCGCTGGTCGCCGAGTTGGGCAAGGGCTACAGCCACATCCTGGCGGCCGCCACCTCCAACGGTAAAAACATCCTGCCGCGCGTAGCCGCGCAGCTGGACGTTGACCAGATCTCCGAGATCATCTCGGTCGAAAGCGCCGACACGTTCAAACGCCCGATCTACGCCGGTAACGCCATCGCTACCGTACAGTCGACCGCCGCCATCAAAGTGATCACCGTGCGTGCCACCGGTTTCGACCCGGTTGCTGCAGAAGGCGGTTCGGCTGCTGTTGAAGCCGTTGCGGCTGCTCATGACGCCGGCACATCCAGCTTCGTCAACGAAGAACTGGCCAAGTCCGATCGTCCTGAACTGACCGCTGCCAAGATCGTCGTTTCAGGCGGGCGTGGCATGCAGAACGGTGACAACTTCAAACACCTGTACGCCCTGGCCGACAAGCTCGGCGCCGCGGTTGGCGCTTCGCGCGCCGCAGTGGACGCAGGTTTTGTGCCCAACGATATGCAGGTCGGCCAGACCGGCAAGATCGTTGCGCCACAGCTGTACATCGCCGTCGGTATCTCCGGCGCGATCCAGCACCTGGCCGGTATGAAAGACTCCAAAGTGATCGTCGCGATCAACAAGGACGAAGAAGCTCCGATCTTCCAGGTGGCCGATTACGGCCTGGTGGCGGACTTGTTCGAAGCCGTACCCGAGTTGGAGAAGCTGGTCTAATCCAGTCGCTTCACTTATAAAGAGCCCGGTCGTATGACCGGGTTTTTTTTGCCCGGCTTTTTGCCTATCGGAGAAATGCACCATGCAATTGCGTCCCTGGACTGCGCTGCTGGGTTTCACACTGTTGCTGCCGACCTTGTCGCTGGCCGCCGGTAAATGTGACCGCCTGGTGATTACCGGCAGCCCGGATGCACCGCCTTTATTGTGGCGCGACCCGCAAGACCCTACGCGCTTGATTGGCGCCACCGCGGATGTGTTGCAGCAAGTGGCCAAGGACCTGGGTGTAAAGATCGATCTGCTTTACGGCGGCAAGCGCGCCCTGGCCCTGGATGAAGCACGCAGCGGGCGCATGGATATGTTGGCCGATGCGCCGCTAAATGTCGGCGAGCTGGAAAACTTTGACTACATTCATCCAGCCCTGATGCAGAACGATTACCTGGTCTGGACGCGCAAAGACTCGACGCTGGCTTACGCCACGGCTGCGGATCTGCACGGCCATCAGGGCGCGGTGTCGGAACGCGCGCGGCTGAGCCGTGGTTTTGAAACCTTCGCGGGCCAGCAGTTGAGCCTGCAACGCTTTCCCACCTTGACCCCAGCGTTCCAGAAACTGCTGCTGGGCGAGGTGGATTATGTTCTGGCCGGGCGTTATTCCGGCATGGCCATGGCGCAGTCGTTGGGCATGAGCAATGACTTGGTCGCCCGCGATGTACCGGTCGATCAGCCCGGCCTGTACCTGGCGATTTCTCACAACTCGGCCTGTAATGATCCGTGGCTGCGCGGACAGCTGGCCAAAAAGATGACAGAATTGCGCGGGTCCGATGGGGTGCAAGCTGCACTGCAGCGCAATATCGAGCGCTGGAAGGCGCAATTGCAACAACCCGTCGGCACCCCAACAAAGTAGGGATTTTCAGTGACTCTTCGACCTCTTTTCGCGGCCCTCGCCGTTGTCGCTCTGGCGGGATGTGCAGCCGATCCTGCGCCGAATGAACAAATACGCCTTACTCAGCAGGCTCTCGAACAGGCCAGTGCCGTCGGTGCCAATGCCGATGACTCGCCCGAGCTGAAGCTGGCCGAGGATAAATTTGCCCGGGCCAGGGCCGACATGGCCGACCAATCCTTCAAACATGCGCGCATGCGTGCTGAGCAGGCCGAGCTGGATGCGCGTCTGGCCGAGGCCAAGGTGCTGACCCGCAAAAGCCAGGAACAACTGAACGTGCTCAATACCCGCATCACGCGCCTGCGCAAGCAACTGCAATTGGGAGATGCCCAATGAGCCTGACGATCCGAGGTCTGGGCTTTGCAACGTTGTTGGCCAGTGCGGTACTGGGCGGGTGTGCCAGCCATCCCAACAGCGAGCAGGCATTGCAGCAGGCCGGCAGCGACTTCCAGAAGGTCAAGGAAGATGCCAATGTGCTGCGCATCGCGCCCAAGGACGTGATCCGCGCCGGTGAATCCCTGGCCAGGGCCGACCGACTGTCCAGCTATTGGGGCAGCGGCAATGACGTCGTGCACTACGCCTACCTGAGCCAGCGCTACAGCGCCATCGCCCGCGAACATACCGAGCAGGCACTGAATGAAGAACGCGGCGCCAAACTTGAGCTGGAGCGTCAGCGCCTGCAACTGGCCCTGCGCGAAAGCAAATTGAGCAGCGTGCAGCAACAGGGCAAGTGGCTTGAAGAGCAGATCGCAAGTTTGGCCACTACCCAGACCGATCGCGGCCTGGTGATGACCCTGGGTGACGTGCTGTTCGACACCGGCGAAGCGGAACTGAAAAACTCGGCCAATCGCACCGTGCTCAAGATCGTGCAATTCCTGCAACTGAACCCCAAGCGCGTGGTACGCATCGAGGGCTACACCGACAGTACCGGTGGCGAACAGGAAAACCTCAAACTGTCGCGTGATCGCGCGCAGGCGGTGGCTGACGTTCTGGTAGACCTGGGCATTGATGAAAAACGCATCCAGGTCGAAGGCTATGGCGACCAGTATCCAGTGGAAGCCAATGCTTCCGAGCGCGGTCGTGCGCAGAACCGCCGGGTAGAAATCGTATTCTCCGACGCCAAGGGCCAGTTGGGCGCCGCCCGCTGAAGCCTTGGACTGATTGACAAGGTGGGGCTCACCCCAAAAGCCTCAGGCTCGCAGGTGAGGTGTTCACTGAAGAGAAGTCGATACCCATGCCCCGATCGCGGTGGGTCAGTCAGCCCAGCTGTCACTGACGCACCGCTATCGGGCCAATCGAATCGTCGCACCGCCCCTCCTGCTTTTTTCTGCATAAGCCTGAAAGCTCTCTCCACCACCCTTACAGTTTTTGCTGTCACTGCCAGCCACGCTCGACTATTGTGGCAACTGTCCCCGTACACTTCTAAACTGTGCCGGTATGTTTCACACAAAAATAAAATGCCCGTGAAATCGAGTGCTGCGACATGACCAATCTTCTGCTCTACCAACGTATCGCTCAGCAGTTGGCTGAGGATATCCGGCGTGGTGTCTATCAACCGGGCGAACGGGTGCCTTCCGTACGCAAGATGAGCTCCCAGCTCAATGTGAGCCATGCCACGGTATTGCAGGCTTATGCCAACCTCGAAGACCAGGGGCTGATCAGGGCGCGACCGCAGTCCGGTTATTACGTACACCAGACCCCCGCGCTCACCGCGCCCACGCCGGATATCGCACGGGTCGAGCGTCCGGGGCTGGTCACGCGCAGCAGCATCATCCAGCAGGTATTGGGCGAGTCGCGCCGCGAAGGGGTTTTTCCCCTGGGCGCCGCAGTCCCGAGCGTCGATTACCTGCCGGTGCGCGCGTTGCATCAGCAACTGGCCAAGGTCACGCGTTTCCAGAGCCCGCGCGCGTTCAGCTACATGTTCAGTCCCGGCTTCGAGCCGCTGCGCCGCCAGGTCGCTATCCGCATGCGCGATGCCGGGGTGGTGGTGGACCCTTCCGAAGTGGTGATCACCCACGGATGCGTCGATGCGTTGCAGATGTCACTGCGCGTGCTGACTCGCCCCGGCGATCTGATCGCGGCGGAATCCCCCACCTATTACGGCTTGCTGCAATTGGCGGATCTGCTGGGCCTCAAAGTCATTGAGATCCCCAGCGACCCGTCCACCGGCATGAGCCTGGAGGCGCTGCAACTGGCCGCGAACCAGTGGTCGATCAAGGCGCTGGTGCTGACCACGCGGCTGAGCAACCCGCTGGGTGGCACCATGCCGGAGGAGCGTCAGAAGCAGTTGCTGCGCCTGGCGTCGGATTTCGATATTCAGATTGTCGAGGACGACATCTACGGCGAGCTGATGTTCGAGCTGGGCCGCACCAAGGCCCTGAAAGCCTATGATCGCCTGGATCGGGTGATCTATTGTTCGAGCTTCTCCAAGACGTTGTCGCCGGGGGTGCGTATTGGTTGGATGATTGCCGGCAAGTACCAGCAGGAAATCCAGCGCCTGCAAATGTTCAGCACCCACTCGGCCTGCAGCGTGACTCAAATGGGCGTGGCTGCGTACCTGGAGAACGGCGGCTACGACCGACATTTGCGCTACATCCGTCAGGAATACCGCAAGAACCTCAGCGCCTTTCAATTGGCGGTGCAGCAATACTTCCCGGAGGGCACGCAGATGACCCGTCCCACCGGCGGCTTCATCCTGTGGGTCAGTTTGCCAGGACGGGTCAATACCCAGGAACTGCACGTACGTGCACTGCAACAGGGCATCAGCATCGCGCCAGGGTTGATCTTCAGTAATACCGAGCAATTCAACCACTGCATCCGCCTTAACTGCGGCACGCCGTGGAACCGCGAGGCAGAGCGCGCGCTGATGACGTTGGGCATGCTGGCGAGCCAGTTGTGCCAGGAAACCGCTGCCGGTTTTTGAGCGCTGATGAGCGTGCAAAACAGGGCTATGCCGATAGCTGGCTAATCACCGCGCTTGTCATGGCGCGCACAACAAGCGAGCATATGGCCCTCTGCCTTTAATGCTGTAGGCGATATGACCTCGATGTTCCGAGCTGTTCTGGTAATTGGCCTGTTAAGCCTGTGCAACGTCCACACCGCGCTGGCGGCGGCGCCTGTGAGCGAAAACAAGCCGGCCGCCGGCAGTGAGCAGAGCACTCCCGCGAAAACGCCCGCTCCGGCAAAAAAAGCGCCTGCCGTGAAGAAAAACACCACCAACGCCAAGAAACGTACGGCGGCCAGGAAGGCCAAATCCGCCCATGAAGTGGCCGAGACCAAATTGCCACCGGCCCAATTGGATCTGTCGCTGCCCTCGGACATGGTCCGGCACCTGCAGCCGCTGGGCACCTTGCCGCAGCCTAAGAGCGTGCCACTGCTGCCGCCGATGTTCGGTGAGAAACCCACCGATAAAAGCGATTTCCAGATCAACGGACGTCTGCTCAGTAACGAAATGCGCCTGCAATTGCGCAATGAAGAGCGGCGCGAGGTAGAGGGTGCCGCGCTGGATTTCGAATTCAAACAGTAAGCGCTTCCTACCTTTGCAAGATGACCCTTCGACCATTTGTCGCGGACTGGTCGGTCACTTCGGTTTTCTGCATAAAACCCCTGTTGGACCATTTTAAAACGGCTGTTTAAGGGCGTAGTCTAGCCCGGCCATCCCTATTGAGTCGTCGAGGACCCACTGGTCATGAAATGCCGTGAAGGCTGTGGCGCTTGCTGCATCGCCCCCTCCATCAGTTCGCCGCTGCCCGGCATGCCCAATGGCAAACCGGCGGGCGAACGCTGCGCGCACCTGTCGGTCGAACTGCTGTGCCAACTGTTCGGCCAACCGGAGCGACCGGCGGTATGCAGTGATTTCAAGGCTGATATCGAGGTGTGCGGCACCGACCAGGCCGATGCGATCCGCCTGATCGGCTGGTGGGAACAGATGACGGCGGCTTGATGGGCTTTACTATCGGAACTTCAACAATAAGGAATACAACAATGGGTTCGCTGAAACGAATAGCTGTCGTGTGCGGTTTTACGCTGGTATTTGCCGCCACTGCCCAGGCTGAGGATTGGCAGGTTGCCAAGGATGAAGACGGCATCAAGGTGTCCCTGAGCGAAGTCGCCGGCTCCAAATATAAGGCGTATCGCGGTGTGACCACGATCAAGGCGCCTGTCGCCAAGGTCCAGGCCCTGCAGGAAGATGTCGCCGGTGCCTGTTCGTGGATTCATGAGTGCAAGTCCCAGAAGCTGGTCGACAAAAAAGGCGATGAAGCCTGGACCTACACCCAGTTCAAGGCGCCGTTCCCGGTGACCGACCGCGATTCTTACATCCATGTCACTACCACCAAGGATGCCGACGGCAACGTAACCCGCACGTTGCAGGGCGTGCCGACCTATAAGCCCGAAGAAAAAGGCTACGTGCGTGTCGCTCAAGTCGAGGGCTTCTGGAAACTGGTCCCTAAGGGAGCAAATGAGACCGAAGTGACTTACCAGGTGCACACCGAGCCAGGCGGCAGCGTGCCTTCGTGGCTGGCCAACAAGTTCGTGGTCGACGCGCCGTTCAACACCCTCAAGGCGCTTAAAGCGCGCGCGGAAAAATAAGCGCGATTGATCGGGTGCCCCCTGCCTTGGGTGGAACGTTTGGCGAACCCCCAAGGTCCAGATAGAAGTGAGCCCACACATGGGTTTTATCGAGGAGGCACCGATGCAAACGTGGCAAATTACCTTCGTTGATGATCACGGCGTAAAAACCGTAGAGCTGTTCACCTGCGAACAAGCGCCCAGCCTCGAAGACGCTGCGCACATGATTCGCAGCAAACTGGTGCCGGTCGCCGCCGAGCTCGACCTCAATGACCTTGAGGGACGCAAGCCGGAGCCGACGGTCAAGATCCTCAAAGACCAGAACAGTATCCAGATCCTCGATATTTCTCCCTCTGCCTGAATATTCCCTGTAGGCCTGGCAAGCGCCTCTGGTGGAGGTGATTGCTTCGCGCTACTCTGCAAACGAGATCAGCGAATGAATCGCTAAGGTCTGGTCTTGTCAGCTACATGCTTGTTTTCCCGCGGTGAGGTCATTGCCGTAGCCTCCGCGCCAGCAGGGCGCGGGCTTCGGGGAGCACGGAAAGTCTATCCATCGGTCTTGAGGAGCACTTTTCATGAGCACAGCCTATCAAGAAGACATCAGCACCCACGTTCTGCGCCGCATGAAAGAAGGCGGTTTCGATTTCTCACGTTTCCACCCCATCGAGTTCTACGCGATTTTCCCGGATGAAGAACGGGCGCGCAGGGCGGCGGGCGAGTTTCGTGGAGAGTCCCTGAACGCCCAGGTCAGCGCGCGCGACGATGGCGCGTGGTACCTGGAACTGAGCAAGGTCATGTTTGCAACCTACGACGGCATAGGAGATTTCGAGCAGGACTTTGAAGCAGTGGTCGAGCCCCTCGGTGGCATTATCGAGGGGTGGGGCGTCAAACAGGAGGTGCGCGGCCTGCCGATGTAGTTCGACACTGCCCGCACTCGCAACAACACCACGCATCGGCTGGCCTTCGGGTCGGCCGATGTTGTTTGTGCCGTAGGCAAAGCCCGGCGCATTCTGCGAGCTCTTTTCATGCACCAAAAAAAAGCCACCCGAGTAGGGTGGCCGAAGGGAAGAGTGGAGCGCTGAAGGTCTGTTCAGCAGATGGTGGCGATTATCCGCAAGCTTTGCAGGCCGGTGAAATCAACTCTGACTATGCTCTTGATAGTCAAAGCCTGCATTGCGATGAAGCGCGCGACCACACACCGGGCAATCTGCGCACCAGGAAGGTGCGCATGGTGCTTCGTATTTATACAACTCGCTGATTCTTAAGTGTTTATGCCGATGGCACGGGCCTTGCGATGGTTCTGGCGTCCGAGTGACAAGGAGTACGGCATGATCCGCACTTATTACGACGAAATGTACGATGGGGCAGGGCAGGTCAGGCCTCACTACCGCGAATTCGCCCGTTGGCTGGCCCAGACCCCCGCTGAACTGCTGGCCCAGCGTCGGCGCGAAGCCGATTTGCTGTTTCACCGTGCCGGGATCACCTTCACCCTTTACGGGGATGAACAGGGCACCGAGCGCCTGATTCCCTTCGACACCATCCCGCGCAGTATTCCGGCCAGCGAATGGCGGATTGTCGAGCGCGGCTGCATCCAGCGCGTCAAGGCACTGAACCTGTTCCTTGCCGACCTCTATCATGAACAACGCATTATCAAGGCCGGGATCATTCCCGCCGAGCAGGTGCTGGCCAACGAGCAATACCAACTGGCCATGCAGGGCCTGGATCTGCACCGCGATGTGTATGCTCACGTCGCCGGGGTCGATCTCGTCCGTGATGGCGACGGCACTTACTACGTATTGGAAGACAACCTGCGTACACCCAGCGGCGTCAGCTACATGCTCGAAGACCGTAAGATGATGATGCGCCTGTTCCCCGAATTGTTCGCTGCCCAGCGTATTGCGCCGATCGACCACTACCCCAACCTGCTGCTCGACACCCTCAAAAGCGCAAGCGCCCTGGATAACCCCAGCGTGGTGGTGCTGACCCCAGGGCGGTTCAACAGTGCTTTTTTCGAACATGCTTTTCTCGCCCGGGAAATGGGCGTGGAACTGGTGGAAGGTGCCGACCTGTTCGTGCGCGACGATCACGTGTTCATGCGCACCACCGACGGTCCCAAGGCGGTGGATGTGATCTACCGCCGCCTCGATGACGCGTTCCTCGACCCGTTGGCCTTTAACCCGGACTCCATGCTCGGGGTGCCGGGCCTGTTGGCCGCCTATCGCTCGGGCAATGTGGTGCTGGCCAACGCCATCGGCACCGGGGTCGCGGATGACAAGTCGGTGTACCCCTTCGTCACCGACATGATCCGTTTTTACCTGGATGAGGAGCCGATCCTGCAGAATGTTCCGACCTTTCAGTGCCGCAAGCCCGACGAATTGTCCCACGTGCTCGCCCACCTGCCGCAACTGGTGGTCAAGGAAACCCAAGGGTCCGGCGGCTACGGCATGTTGGTCGGGCCGGCGTCCACGGCGGCGGAAATCGAAGCCTTCCGCGCCCGCATCAAAGCCAAGCCCCATGCGTATATCGCACAGCCGACGCTGTGTTTATCCACGTGCCCGACCTTCGTCGAGAATGGTATCGCCCCGCGCCATATCGACCTGCGCCCGTTCGTGCTGTCCGGCAAGGACACCCGCGTGGTGCCTGGCGGCCTGACGCGCGTGGCCCTGCGCGAGGGCTCGCTGGTGGTCAATTCGTCCCAGGGCGGCGGCACCAAAGACACTTGGGTCGTGGAGGACTGATGCCATGTTGAGTCGAACTGCCTCGGATTTGTACTGGATGTCGCGCTACCTGGAACGCGCGGAAAACCTCGCACGCATGCTCGATGTCAGTTATTCGCTGTCGCTGATGCCCCAGGACGGGCGCGGCGATGGCCTGCATGAACTGGCGATGCCGCTGCTGATCACCGGCACCCTGGAGGATTACCACGAGCGTCACGGCCAGTTACACGCCGAGCGTCTGCTGCACTTCTTTGCCCTGGACGCGGCCAACCCCGCGAGCATCTACAGCTGCCTGGGCGCCGCGCGGGCCAGCGCCCATGCGGTGCGTGGGCGAATCACCGCCGACATGTGGGAAAACATCAATGCCACTTGGCTGGATATTCGTGAAATCGCTCAACAAGGCCTGAGCCGCTATGGCATGAGCCGTTTCTGCGAGTGGGTCAAGGAGCGCTCCCACCTGTTTCGCGGCGCAACCTACGGCACCATTATGCGCAATGACGCGTTCCGGTTTATTCGCCTGGGCACCTTTATCGAGCGCGCCGACAACACTTTGCGCCTGCTGGATGCGCGGTATGAAATGGCCGGCGACCATGCCGACACGGTCACCGACGGCACCGCTCACGCGTACTATCAGTGGAGCGCGTTGCTGCGCGCGCTGTCCTCGTTCGAGGCCTACACCGAAATTTATCGTGACGCTCCCGGCGCCCGGCAAGTGGCCCAGTTGCTGCTGTTGCGCGCCGATGTGCCGCGCTCCCTGCGCGCCTGCAGCGAAGAGATCGATCAGATCCTCGCCAGCCTGCCCGGCCTGAACGGCCGCCCGGCACAGCGCCTGGCCGCAGAGATGGATGCGCGCCTGCGCTTTACCGCCATTGATGAAATCCTGGAGGAAGGCCTGCACGCCTGGCTGACCGACTTTATTCCCCTGGTCCGCCACTTGGGCGATGCCATCTACCATTCCTACCTGGAGGCGGCATGAGACTTTCGATCAGCCACGAAACCACCTACCACTACGAAGACCAGGTGCGCGCCAGCATCCAGTACCTGCGCCTGACGCCCCACGACAGCGAACGGCAGCAGGTACTCAGTTGGCAGCTCGACCTGCCGCGCCCGGTTCGCGCGCAGATCGACCCGTTCGGTAATATCCTGCACGTGTTGACCCTGGATGAGCCCCACGACGCCATCATCATCGGCGCCCGTGGCCAAGTGGATATCGATGAATTGCGCGAAGCCGAGCATGAGCAGCAGTCGGCCTATCCGTTCCTGCGCGGTACCCGCCTGACCGAGTCCGATGAAGCCCTGCGCGGCTTCGCTCGGCAGCACTGTCGTCAAGGGCGTGACCGCAGCGCGCTGATCGACCTCATGCACGCGCTCAACGAGGCCATGGTCTACACGCCCGGCGCCACCGAAGTCGACACTTGTGCCGCCCACGCGTTCGCCGGCCGCGCGGGCGTGTGCCAGGACCATACCCATGTATTCCTGGCCTGCGCACGCAGCCTCGGTATTCCGGCGCGGTATGTGTCGGGGTATTTGTACAGCGAGGACAGCACGCACCTGGCCAGCCATGCCTGGGCCGAAGCCTGGTTGGACAACGCCTGGTACAGCTTCGACGTGACCAACCGTCTGGCCCGGCCGGAACGCCACCTCAAGCTGGCGGTGGGCCTGGACTATCTTGACGCCTGCCCGGTTCGCGGCATGCGCCGAGGCGGTGGGCATGAACAAATGCACGCCAAGGTATCGGTGGCGCCGATGCCCGTGATTTCAGTCCAGCAGCAATAATCGGGCACCGCCGCGAAGCTCACCGGCCAAACGGAGGTCATCGCTGAGATTTACCGCTGCTGCTTACGCTCCGCCATGTGCTTCAGATAGCCCACCAGCAGGTCCAGCTCAGGATCCGGCAACACGCTGGCGGCGAACGCCGGCATTTTTGCCTGTGGCCAATGCCGCAGGCTTTGCGGGTCGCGGATGTAGCGCTTGAGGAAATCCCCGGCGAAATATTCCGTTGGGTTGTAGGGAATATTCAGATCCGGCCCCACCTGCGCATCCCCCGCGCCGTTGAGGCGATGGCATGCCAGGCAGTTTTTCTGAAACAGCGTAAAACCCTGATTGACCGGATCGTCGGCCGCCAGCTGCGGGTCGGGCAAGAGAGCCGGAAAGCGCTCTGCCACGGTTTTTAACTGCTTGATGCTGGAAATCTGGAACGGCCATTGTTCGGGGCTGACAGGCCCGGCCTGCGGGTCGGTCCACACCAGGTAAAACGGCCCCGCGCTGGGTTTGCCGTCGGCGAGGGCGGGCCAGGGGTGCGCCGGGTCCTCCACCGCCAGCCAGGCGCGGGCGCCGTGGCTCTGCAGCAATGGGCCAGCGCTTAACTCGGCGGCGAAGCCATCCAGTGCAACGGCTTGCACATGGTGCTCCGGCTTCAAGCCCTGCAGGAGCACCGCCATGGGGACTGCGCGATAAGTCATGGCGTGCTTGTAGGAAACGTCATCAGCGATGCGCACCGTCTGTGCATCCGGATGCGTGAGCAAGTCGGCGGTCTGCCAGGTCTTTCTCTCGTGATCGAGTTCGAGGGTCAAGGATGCCGCCGTAACCGGCAGGGCAATCAGCACGAGGAGAAGAGCGAGGATCGATTTCAAGAGGAGCGCTCGGTAAGAAGGGCGACAGCGCTCACGATACCGGAAAAACGCGCGTAAAAAGACAGCCCCTGCCACGGCATCGCTTTACGCGAAGACCCGGCAGGTGCTGCCAAAAACTGCAATTCTGATGCAGTGAGTGCACAGAATACGGGGGCTGAACGATCACCCAATGACCTTGGTCAGGTTGGGCAGGATCAATATCAGTGTGGTGGCGAACAGAATGAGTCCCGCCTGACGAACTTTCGAATGCTTGAACATGGCTGACTGCCTTTTGTTGTTATTCCTGAGCGTCAAATACGTGCCGTGATATTTCAGTATGGCGCAGTGACGTGTCGCTTTTCTTACAACTGCCCCGGCAAAACCCGGCAGCAACTTCTTACTGATTGAACCTTAGAGCCCTCGTTCTTCCTCACTTAGATCCATTTCGTATCAGCTAATCAGCATTTCTGCTTAAAAAGGCATGAGGCACAACGCCATCTTGGCGCCAATGCCTTGGCTAGACAGCTAAAACGATTAATCCGGCAATTAGCTTAGGAACCTACCGTTCGTCCGAGCGTGAGGGTCAAAGGCTGTGAGCGCATCCGTCATTGAAACCGTGTCAATCGGGCTTAAGGTAAGGGCTCATATGCACGTTTCGAGGATGTCATGACCCAAGCTTTGATCTTTGATGCGATACGCACGCCCCGTGGCAAAGGCAAGGCTGATGGCGCCTTGCACAGTGTCAAACCGGTCAACCTGGCCGCCGGGTTGCTCACGGCGCTGGCGCAACGCAACGACCTCGACACTCGGCAAGTGGATGACATCGTGCTCGGCTGCGTGACCCCGGTGGGCGACCAGGGGGCCGACATCGCCAAGACTGCCGCACTAGTCGCCGACTGGGCCATCAGCGTCGCCGGCGTACAGGTCAATCGCTTCTGTGCCTCGGGCCTGGAGGCGGTCAATCTGGGCGCGATGAAAGTGCGTTCAGGTTTTGAAGACCTGGTGGTGGTCGGCGGTGTCGAATCCATGTCCCGCGTGCCCATGGGCAGCGACGGTGGCGCTTGGGTGCTCGACCCGCAGACCAACCTGCACAGCCATTTCACCCCCCAGGGTATCGGTGCGGACCTGATCGCCACGCTGGAAGGGTTCACCCGTGAGGACGTCGATACCTTTGCCTTACAGTCTCAACAGAAAGCAGCCAGGGCCCGTGCGGACGGTTCTTTCAGCAAGTCGCTGATCCCGGTGCAGGACCAGAACGGCATTGTGCTGCTGGATCATGATGAGTTTATCCGCGCTGACTCCACCCTGCAGGGGCTCGGCCAGCTCAAACCCAGTTTCGAGATGATTGGGCAGATGGGCTTCGACGCCACCGCGTTGCGGATCTACAGCCATGTGGAGCGCATCCACCATGTGCACACGCCGGGTAACAGTTCCGGCATCGTCGACGGTGCCGCGCTGATGCTGATCGGTTCCGAGTCCAAGGGCCGGGAGCTGGGGCTGCAGCCACGGGCGCGCATTGTCGCCGCAGCGGTGACCGGCACCGATCCCACCATCATGCTCACCGGCCCCGCTCCGGCCACCCGCAAGGCCTTGGCCAAGGCCGGTTTGCGTGTGGAAGACATCGACTTGTTTGAGGTCAACGAAGCCTTCGCCTCGGTGGTGCTCAAGTTCATCAAGGACATGGGCATCGACCCGGCGCGGGTCAACGTCAATGGCGGCTCGATCGCCATGGGGCACCCGTTGGGCGCCACCGGCTGCGCAATCCTGGGCACCTTGCTCGACGAACTGGAGGCACGCCGACAGCGCTACGGCCTGGCCACTTTGTGTGTGGGCGGTGGCATGGGTATCGCCACTGTAATCGAACGTCTCTGAGCCTTAGGAATTAGTCATGACCGATGCCATTCGTTACGAAATAGGCCAGGACCGGATCGTAGTGCTGACCCTCGACCTGCCCGGCCAGAGCGCCAACACCATGAATGCTGTATATCGCGAGGCCATGGCCGCCACCGTCACACGGCTGGAAGCGGAAAAGGACCACATCGCCGGCGTGGTGATGACCTCGGCCAAGAAGACGTTCTTCGCCGGCGGCGACCTCAACGAGTTGATCAAGGTCGAGAAGGCCGACGCCAAGGCGTTCTACGACGGTGTGCGGGTGCTTAAGGCGCAGTTGCGTCGCCTGGAGACCTTGGGCAGGCCGGTGGTGGCTGCCATCAATGGTGCGGCACTGGGCGGTGGCTGGGAGATTTGCCTGGCCTGTCATTACCGCATCGCCCTGGACGATCAATCGATACAGCTGGGGTTGCCGGAAGTCACCCTGGGTTTACTGCCCGGCGGCGGGGGCGTGGTGCGCATGGTGCGCCTGCTGGGCCTGGAAAAAGCCCTGCCGTATTTGCTCGAAGGGAAAAAATTGCGGCCGCAGCAAGCACTGCAGGCCGGTTTGGTCCATGCGCTGGCCACGGACCGCGAGGCGATGCTGGCCCTGGCTCGTGCCTGGATTCTTGCCAATCCCGAGGCCAGACAGCCCTGGGACCACAAGGGCTACCAGATCCCCGGCGGGACACCGTCGCACCCCAAAATCGCGCAAATGCTGGCGATTGCGCCATCGATCCTGCGCAGCAAAACCCACGGCTGCTTCCCTGCGCCGGAGAAAATCCTCTGCGCCGCCGTCGAAGGCGCCCAGGTGGACGTCGAGACCGCCCATCTGATCGAAACCCGCTACTTCACCGAACTGGTCACCGGGCAAGTGGCTAAAAATATGATCGGCACCTTCTGGTTCCAGCTCAATGACATCAACGCCGGCCGTTCACGCCCGCAGGGTATTGCGCCTTGTGTGACGCGCAAGCTCGGCGTGCTCGGCGCGGGCATGATGGGCGCGGGTATCGCTTATGTCAGCGCCAGTGCCGGGATCGACGTGGTGCTCAAGGACATCAACCTGGCGGCGGCCGAGAAAGGCAAGGCGCATTCGGCGGCCCTGCTCGACAAGAAGCTCGGCCGTGGGCAATTGAGCGCTGAACAACGCGAAAGCATCCTGGCGCGGATCCATCCTACTCAAGATGACAGCGACCTGGCCGGCTGTGACCTGATCATTGAAGCGGTGTTTGAAGACCGCGAACTCAAGGCGACCGTGTCAGCCGCCGCCCGACGTGTGGTGGGGGCCGACGCGGTGATCGCATCCAACACCTCCACCTTGCCCATCAGTGGCTTGGCCACGGCGGTGCCGGACCCGGCCAGGTTTATTGGTCTGCATTTCTTCAGCCCGGTGCACAAGATGGCGCTGGTGGAAATCATCAAGGGCGCGCGCACCTCGGATGAAACCCTGGCCCGCAGCTTTGATTTCGTACGCCGGATCAAAAAAACTCCTATCGTGGTCAACGACAGTCGCGGCTTCTTCACCTCAAGGGTGTTCGGCACGTTCACCAGCGAAGGTATCGCCCTGCTGGGCGAGGGCGTGGCCGCGCCGTTGATCGAGATGCAAGCGCGCAAGGCGGGCATGCCGGTAGGGCCGCTGGCGGTGTCCGATGAAGTCTCCCTCAGCCTGATGAACCATATCCGACAGCAAACCGCCAAGGACCTGCAGGCCGAAAGTAAGGCGATGCGGGCCCATCCAGCCACAGCGCTGATCGACCTGTTCGTCAATCAATTCAAACGGCCAGGCAAGGCCGCCGGCGGCGGTTTTTATGAATACCCCAGTGGCGCGCAGAAATACCTCTGGCCTGAGCTTAAACAACGTTTCGAGCGGCCCGAACAACGGATTGCATCCCAGGACGTGCGCGACCGGTTGCTGTTTATCCAGGCCATCGAAACCGTGCGCTGCGTGGAGGAGGGCGTGTTGATGTCCACGGCGGACGCCAATGTGGGCTCGATCCTGGGCATCGGCTTTGCCGCGTGGAGCGGCGGCGCGCTGCAATTTATCAATCAGTACGGCCTGAACGACTTTATCGCCCGCGCCCGCTATCTGGCCGAACAGTATGGCGAGCGGTTCACACCGCCGGCGTTGTTGCTGGAGAAGGCCGCGCGCGGGCAGCGCTTTGTATAGGTGCGGCGGGGGCTTGCTTTGCAGGTAGGTTTGCAGGCAGGCTTGAGGTGTTCAATATTCCCATCGCCGTGTCAGGTATTTTTTATGTCGCTACGCGTCTGCATCCTGGAAACCGATATCCTGCGTCCAGGCTTGATCGATCAGTACCAAGGTTACGGGCAGATGTTCAAGCGCCTGTTCGCCAAGCAGCCGATCCCTGCCGAGTTTGTCGTGTACAACGTGGTGAACGGAAAATACCCGTCGGACGATGAGCGGTTTGACGCCTACCTGGTTACCGGCAGCAAGGCCGATTCTTTCGGTACCGACCCGTGGATCCAGACGCTCAAAACCTACCTGCTAGAGCGTTACAAGCGCGGCGACAAATTGCTGGGCATCTGTTTCGGTCACCAGTTGCTGGCACTGCTGCTGGGTGGCAAAGCCGAGCGCGCCACTCAAGGCTGGGGCATGGGCATCCATGATTACACGCTGGATGCCAAGACCCCCTGGATGAGCCCCGAGGTGCCGGAACTGACCCTGCTGATCAGCCATCAGGACCAGGTGACCACCTTGCCGGAGGGCGCCAAGGTCATTGCCTCCAGCGAGTTTTGCCCGTTCGCCGCATACCACATCGGCGATCAGGTGCTGTGCTTTCAGGGCCACCCGGAATTTATCCAGGACTATTCGCGCGAGTTGCTGGAGATTCTTCAGACAACCTTGGGTGAAAAGGTGTACTCAAACGGTGTGGCCAGCCTGGCACGCGAGCACCACGGCGTCACCGTGGCGGAATGGATGATGCGCTTCGTGGCGCACACGCCCGAGGCCGAAGTTAAAGCCATCCCGAGCGCTTGAAACTGGCCCATAGGCTGGTGCATCCCACCGCAATCAGCCCGAGCACCGCAAAGTAGCCGTAGTGCCATTGCAGCTCGGGCATGTTCTGGAAATTCATCCCGTAAATCCCTGCCACCGCAGTGGGGAACGCCAGGATCGCCGCCCAGGCGGCGAATTTGCGCTGCACCACGCTCTGGCGCGACGCCTCCAGCAACACCCCGATCTCGATGGTCTGGCTGGCGATGTCGCGCAGGGTCGTCAGGTCTTCCATCTGACGTGTGACATGAATCTGCACGTCACGGAAGTACGGGCGCATGTTTTTGTCGATAAACGGGAAGCTCAGCTTTTGCAGTTCCTGGCTGATCTCCACCATCGGCGCCACATGACGTTTGAGCCGCAGCACATCGCGCCGCAGGCTGTGCAGGTTCTGGATATCGCGTTCGCTCAACGAACTGCACAGCACATTGCGCTCCAGCTCATCGATCTCGGCGTGAATCGCCTCGCTGACCGGCTGGTAGTTTTCCGTGACGAAATCCAGCAGCGCATACAGTACGAAATCTTCCCCATGCTCCAGCAACAGCGGCCGCGCCTCACAGCGCTGGCGCACAAAACCGTAGGACGCCGAATGACCGTTGCGCGCGGTGATCACGTAACCGTTGCCGGCGAAAATATGGGTTTCAATAAATATCAGTTTGCCGTTCTCGCGCACCGGCGAGTAAGTGACGATAAACAGCGCGTCGCCAAAGGTTTCCAGCTTGGGACGGCTGTGTTTTTCCAAGGCATCTTCGATGGCCAGTTCATGCAGGTTGAACTGGCGTTGCAGGTTGGCCAATTCCTGGGCGTTGGGCTCTTCCAGGCCGATCCATACAAAATGGCCGGGTTTGGCGGCCCATGCCGCGCCTTCATCAAGGGTGATATCGGTGACTTTCTTTCCGGCGCTGTACACGGCGGCCGCAACAACTCTACCCATGGTGCTGATCACTTCTTATAGGAGGGGACAGATGTTGGGCAGCTTAGCCTGAATGGCGTTCCGTTGGAGCAGCGAGCAACCCCAGGCCTGCAAAGGAGACGGGATTACACGCTGTTCAGTTGCCCATCCATTGCCTTAATGCACGCATCCATCTGCGCCTGACAGGCTTGCATCAAGGCTGGGATATCCTCCGAGGTCATGCCAACGGTAGGAATAGGTGGCAACGAGCGTATGAGCACATCACCGCTGTTCCAGCGATTGAGTTGCATATGGGTGACGTAATTGCTGACACATACCTGCACGATGGGCACGCCGGCGGCAATCGCCATATGAAACGCGCCTTTCTTGAAGGGCAGCAGGCCCTTGCCCAGGTTGCGCGTACCTTCCGGGAATACCCAGATTGACGTGTCTTCGTGTTGCAGTGTGCGTGTGGTGGTAAGCATCGCCCGGCGCGCCTTGTGCGCATTGCCCCGGTCGATCAACACATTGCCCGCCAGCCAGAACAACTGGCCGAACAAGGGCACCCATTTCAGGCTCTTCTTGGCGATGCACACGGTACGGTGGGGCACCACGGTGCCGAACACGAACAAGTCATAGTTGGACTGATGGTTGGCGATAATCACGCAGGTGCCCGGTTTATGGCGCAGCGAGTCGACATCGGCCTTCACCTTCAGCCCCAGCAACCACATGGCAGGCACCGCATAGAGACGGGCGCACAGGCGGCTGTTGTCCGGGTTGAACGGACGGCAGACGCCGATCAGCACGCCCAGCACCCCGGCGACTATAAAGTGCAGGCTCATCAGCACCATCCGTAACAGAAAAAGCATCCACATGGCCTATCGAAACAAAAGGGGGCGCAGTGTACGGATGTGCACTGTATTCGGCAATTGGCGCTATAGAGTGAGGAGATGGGCGATGTTTGAGGGCATGTTTCTGTATCTGTCAGAGACTCCAGCCTAGAGCGGCGGGAGTTTTTTCAGATATGGCTGTAAGACAAAGCCCGACGCAAGGTCGGGCTTAGACGCACGCAACGAAGGACTTAGCTCAGAATATGGCCCTGATCCTGGATGATCGCCTCGTCCAGCGCTTCCAGCAGCGCTTTGCGCACTTTCAATTTGGTGTGTTTGTGGGCGTTCATGTTGATCTTCTTCAATTGCCGTGCAGCTTCCAGGGCTGCTGCGTGCAGTTCTTCGGGGGCGACCACCTTGTCGAGGAAGCCGGCCTGCAATGCGCCCTGCGGGTCGAACATCTCGGCGTTGATCACCGAGCGATGAAACGCCGATTTGCGCAGACGGTCCCGCGCCAGCTCGATGCCGGCGTGGTGCATGGTCATGCCGATCATCACTTCGTTGAGGCCGATGCTGAACGGACCTTCGACACCGATCCGATAATCCGCCGACAACAACAGAAACGCGCCCTTGGCCACCGCATGCCCAGGGCACGCCACAATCACCGGGAACGGGTGCGACAACAGGCGCCGCGCCAATGTGGAGCCCGACGTCACCAGGCCGATTGCTTCTTTAGGGCCGGCGGTCATCACCTTCAAATCGTAACCCCCGGACAGAATTCCCGGCGTGCCGGTGATCACCACCACCGCCCGATCCTTCTCGGCCTGGTCCAGCGCTTCGTTAAACGCACTGACCACCGCAGGGGAAATGGCGTTGACCTTGCCGTTGCTCAAGGTCAGGGTCGCGATACCGTCTTCGAGGTGGTAGGCAATCAGCTCACTCATGACGCGGTTCCTTGTAGGGCTTGTTATAGAAGAATGCAGCAGACGTTACCCACCGCGCCCGCCCGGGTAAAGCGCCATGACTGACTGCCCAGTCAGGCTTTTCACGCGTGCCCAAGCGTAGACGGCCTGCGGCGTGGCGCGGCAAAGCCTTAAGACCGGCATCAGCAGTGCCCGAGAATGGCACAATCGCCACCCCGCGCCGGGCAGGCTCCGGCATAGCCGGCTAACCGCATGAATATTCTGAAAAAAACCTTTGCCATCAGAAAGGCTTTCGACTACATTAGCGCGCCTCGACAGACTGAACTGGTTTGACGAGATACGGTGAAGTGTCCGAGTGGCTTAAGGAGCACGCCTGGAAAGTGTGTATACAAGAAATTGTATCGAGAGTTCGAATCTCTCCTTCACCGCCACATTCTACAAACGCAAACCCCTGGTTTCTTATAAAGAGCCGGGGGTTTGTGGTTTCTGGGGTTCGCAAATACAAGGCCCGGCACGGTAGGTAGTGCCCAGCCCCTGTCTCGTCACCGACTTTTTACAATCACCCCTCGCATATAGTCATTCAAGTCCCGCAGATCCTGAACGCTCCATGCGTGCGCCGGCAGCTTTACACCATTTTCCTGCAAGGTCCTCGGAATCAAGTTGCCATTTGGGCGAAGGATGACTGACGCCACGATAACACCTGGGTATTCATTTAAACGTTGCTTGAAAGCCGGTGTGGTCAGGTCAGGCGTGGGCGGGGTGCTTTTTCTCGCTAAAGGGCCCGTCGCTTTGAGGTCTGGCCCGTGACACATAGAGCATCGCTGTAAAAAGAGGGATTTGCCGTTGGCAGTGTCTGCGGAGGCGAGTGATACCTGGGACAGCGACAGCATTCCCAGTGAGGCGATGACGAGCATTTTCATGTGGCTGCAGCCCTATTATCCAAAGCAGATCCGAATTCCATTTTCTAACCGCCCGATGGGTGCCAAGCTTGGTGTGAGAAGCCCGCATTCCTGCCGGTGTACCGGGCGATTCATACTTTAACTTGTTTGTTGTACCCCCTGCGCCTCACCCGGATTGCGTAAATGACCACTCGACCGAAGCCCACACTCAACCTGCGTAGCCTGATTCTTATTTTTGTCCTGTTTTCTGCCGTTGCGACGCTGGCCAACAGTTTCTGGGTGATGTTCAAGATTCAGAAGCAAGAGCTGATTGAAAATGCACTGGACGCCAACCAGGCCTATGCCGCCCGTATTGCTCGCAGTGTCGAGCAGGTACTGAACGCCGACCTCGATAAGTTGAAGTACGGTTCAGCCGGGATTGGCAAAACGTTTGGCGACAACAGTGCGTTGACTCGGGAAGCCAAACGCCTGGTTGAGCAGGATGCCAGTTTCAACTCCGTACTGGTCGCCGACGCGGACGGCACCATCGTTGCTTCTGCCCCCGACAGCCTTCAGCTCAACGGCCGTACGTTGCAGCACAAAGAGCCCCTGAGTCTGCGCACGGCGAAAATCAGCAACGCCTTCAGATCCATCACCGGCAACCTGGTGGTCTTTATCTCTCATCCCATATTCGATGTGAAAGGGCAGTACCTGGGCTTGATCGGCGGCACTATTCGGCTGGAGCAGAGCAATACCCTTCAAGCCCTCATGGACACGAATGTGCGTAAAGACGGCGCGCATTTCTACTTGATCGACGGCGCCCGCCGGGTGCTCTATCACAATTATCCCGAGCAGATAGGCAGCGTGAGGGGCGCGGATTTGATCGCCGATGCATCGCTCAAAGAGGCCGCGGGCACATTGCAGGCTGTGGATGAGCACGGTGTGGAAATGCTCGCCGGCTTTGCTCAAGTGCCCAGCAGCGGGTGGGGCGTGATCTCGCAGCAGCCCCTGGAAAATATCCAGGCAGTCCTGCGCCGGACAATGATCAAAATCGCTCAAGGTATCGCGCCGCTGGGGCTGTTCGGGATCATTCTGATCTGGTGGTTGGGGACCAGAATTTCGGCCCCGTTGTCGCGGCTCGCCGACTGTGCCAAACGCTTGGACACGCCGGACAGTTATGCGCGCATCAGCGCTGTACCGGCGCGCTATTTTGAAAGCTGGCAGATCCGCAGAGCGTTGTTGCTGGGGGCAACCCTGTTGCAGGAAAAGATCGGCAAGCTCAATCAGCAGGCCCACACGGATACCCTGACAGGGCTGGCCAATCGCCGTGCGATGCAGGACGTTCTGTCACTCTGGCAGGAGGCGGGCAAAGCGTTCGCCGTGGTGTCCATCGACATTGACCATTTCAAGCGCGTCAACGATACGTTCGGGCACGGCGTGGGGGATGAAACGCTGCGTGCCGTTGCTCAACTCATGCAACAGAATTCACGCGCCAACGACCTGCCTTGCAGGGTAGGTGGGGAGGAGTTCGTCCTGTTATTGCCGGGCAGTTCACTGCACACAGCGGCCGACGTTGCTCAGCGGCTGCGCGCCTCGATTGAGGCAGCCAGCATCGAGACCGTCGGGCATGTTACGGTCTCACTCGGGGTGGCTTTGTGGCGTGCTGATGGCGAGTCGATATCTGCCGTCCTCGAGAGAGCGGATCAATTGCTGTACCAGGCTAAGCAAGGCGGACGCAATCGCGTGGTGGTTGAGCCGGTGCCGGACTGAGCTGCGGCCAGGCGCTCAATGCCGGTGTCGATGATGCACATCCGGAAAGTGCGCATGGCTATGCCTGAGCGGGCTGTGCACATGCACATGGCTGTGAGGCTCTTTCGGGTCCCATTCAAAGGCATGTTCATGCTGATGATGTTCGTCATGCACATGCCGATGGCCGTGTTCCGTGGCTTCGTGCTGATGTTCGTGGGCGTGGCGTTCGGTCAGGTGCAGCCACACGCCTGCCGCCATTAATGCCGAGGCGATCCAGAACGCGTTCGATACCGACTCGCCCAGCGCCAGAACGGCCAGGACCGCTCCAAGGAAGGGGGCGGTGGAGAAGTAGGCCCCCGTGCGCGCGCTGCCCAGGCCGCGCAACGCCAGTACAAACAGCACCAGGCTGATGCCGTAGCCGAGCAAGCCCACCAGCAGGATCGGCGCCAACGATGTGGCCGCCGGCCATTGTGCGCCGAGGTAAACGGCCAGGGCAGTATTCACCAGGCCGGCGATCAGGCCTTTGATGCCGGCGATAAACACCGCATCGGAGGCAGAGACCTTGCGCGTCAGGTTGTTATCGATGCCCCAGCACAGGCAGGCCAGCGCGACCGCCAGCGGCCCGCTCCAGTCGTGACCGGCGCCGACGCCGTCGGACCACGACAACACCACGCCGCCCAGCACAATCGCGATCATCCCCAGCACGATACGGCGGTCGGCGTTCTCTCGGAACACGAGCCAGGCGATCAGGGCGGTAAGTACCGATTCCAGGTTGAGCAGCAGTGAAGCGGTCGCGCCTGCGGTGCGGATCAAACCATACATGAGGGCAACGGGGCCGAGGATGCCGCCGAAGAGGATGGCGCCCAGCAGCCAGGGCCATTCAAGGGGCTTCAGCCCGCTGGGCCGCCAGCCGCGATCGCGGATCAGGCGTACCACGCCGAGGCCGAGGCCGCTGCCGAGGTACAGCAAACCGGCCAGCAGGAGGGGCGAGAGGCCCATGCCGAAATGTTTCGCGAGCGGGGTGCTGGCACCGAACAGGGCGGCGGCGCAGAGGGCGTAAACGATACTGAGGTTCATGGGCCATCCTCGAAAGGTCGGCCCATGATACGTCGCGGGCGTGGGCGAGCGCCCGGGCGATTTAGTGCGCGGTTTTCAGCTTGACCACATCACCGGAGATCTTGGTGGTGTAGCCGCTGAGCACCCAGGCCCAGAACCATTTTTCCTGCACTTGGGTATTGATCAGCGCGTCGCCGCCTTTAGCCTGGATGGCGGCTTGCTGCGCGCGCACGAAACGGCTGTTCTGACCGATCGGGATCAGGCCGAACAACATGATGCCGGTGGCGCTGGCTTCGCTGTGACCCAGCACGGTGTATTGGCTGCTGTCGTACTGTGGGGATTTGATGGCGGTGCCGGTGCAGCCGGCCAGGGTGAAACCGAGTACTGCTGCTGCAACCACTTTGCTGACGTACTTCACTGTGTAACTCCATGAACTAAAGCCCAGGATTCAATTCCTGGGGGCGCGTACTGTAATCGCTGCTCTGACGAATTGAAACGAATCTGAACGATTAGGCTCGCTCACGCCGCGCTGGCTAAACATGCAGCCACGCCAACCCGCCCAGCACCATGGCCACGCCTGCGGCCGTATAAGAAAGCCGCTTCAACCATTCCTTCCTCGTCAACAAAGTAATTGCCGCCAACGAAATCGCGATCTGAATCGCAGTCATCGCCTGGGCCCAGCGGTGGTGCCGATGCAGCGCCTGTTCGGATTTTTCATCCCACTCCCGTGAAGTGGCTTCAAGCTTTTCTGCCTGTTGGCGCACGGCCTCCTTCTGGTTTTTGTAGCGTTCGATCTCTTCCCGGTAATGCGCGGCATCCACGCCGGGGATATGGGTGGCCAGCTCCGCCAGGTTTTGTCGGCTGGACTTGGCCTGGTAGTAATTCCACTGGTTGGCGGCTTCGGTCTTGATGATCGCGGCGTTGTTCTTGTCCATCGCCGCTTCACTCTCGGTGGAACCGGCCTGGTAGCTGAGCATGGCGCCGAGGGTGGCCATCAACGCGGTCATCACGGCGATGCGACTGGCGAAACTATCCCCGCGGGCGTGGGCGTGTTCGGTGGTGTGTTCGATATGTTTTTCGTGGGGGCTCGGGACTTCGAAGGCTTCGGACATGGCGGCGTCTGTGAACGGCGTGAGGGATACTGATTCTTCACCAGCCAAGCTGTCGCGATCCTGTACGCGACGCGGGATCAACCGCGCCCTAAAGGTTGCCCGCGTGTCGGTGTCACCGTTATTGTGCTGAACCCTTTTAGTCGTTCTCCCAAGGATCCGTTGTGATGAATGCACCGCGTACCGCTGTCCCGATCAAGGCCGTGATTTTCGATATGGACGGGTTATTGCTGGATACCGAAGGCATCTACACCGAAGTGACGCAGATTATCGCCGAACGCTACGGCCGTACCTACGACTGGGGTATCAAGCAGCACATCATCGGGCGTGGGGCTCAGGACCTGGCTGAATACGTGGTCAAGGCGCTGGAACTGCCGATCACTCCGGCCGAGTTTCTGCAGATCCGCGAACCGCTGATGAGCGAGCGTTTCCCCAAGGCCCTTGGCATGCCCGGCGCTGAGGCTTTGGTGCGGCACTTGAAAGCGCACAACATCCCGATTGCCGTGGGCACCAGCTCGTCGCGCAATTCGTTCGGACACAAGACCACCTTGCACCGCGAGTGGTTTGCGTTGTTCGACACCATCGTCACGGCGGACGACCCGGAAGTCGGCGCGGCCAAGCCCGCGCCGGACATCTTCCTCACCGCCGCGCGCCGCCTGGGTGTCGATCCCAAAGATTGCCTGGTGTTCGAAGATTCGCCGTTCGGCGTGACCGCTGCCAAGGCCGCCCAGATGACTGCCATCGCCGTGCCCGATGAAGCCATGGCCGACAGCAAGTACCACCACGCCGACCAGATCATCCGCAAGCTCGCGGACTTTGATCTGGCGGCCTATGGCTTACCGCCGATGACCTGAATCGACACGGTCAACAGGTGAGAGGGGCAAGCCCCTCCTGCACTGGGTCAGGCGCTGAAGCCACCGTCGATGGTGAGGCTCGCGCCTGTGATATATCCCGCTTCCGGCCCCGCCAGATACGCCACAAAACTGGCGATCTCCTCCACATGTCCGTACCGCCCAATGGCCATCAAGCCGATCAGGCTCTCGGCAAAGTCGCTGTTGGCCGGGTTCATGTCGGTGTCCACCGGCCCAGGCTGCACGTTGTTAATGGTGATGCCACGCGGCCCCAGGTCTCGTGCCAGGCCCTTGGTCAAACCGACCAGCGCGGCTTTGCTCATGGCATACGGCCCGCCGCCACCGAAGGGCATGCGCTCGGCGTTGGTGCTGCCGATATTGATCACGCGGCCGCCTTCGCTCATGTGCTTGGCGGCTTCCTGGGTGGCGATGAATACGCTGCGCACGTTGATCGCGAGGGTCTGGTCGAAGTCTTCCAGCGTGAAGTCTTCCAGCGGGGCGATGGCCAGCACGCCGGCGTTGTTCACCAGAATATCCAGACGGCCGAATGCCTCGACGGTGGCGGTGACCGCGTTGCGGATCGCGGCGGCATCGGCGCTGTCGGCGTGAATGGCCAGGGCTTGGCCGCCGGCGTTGATCACGCTGTTCTGCAAAGCCTCAGCCTTGGCCGCCGAGCTGACGTAAGTAAAGGCCACGGCAGCGCCTTGGGCGGCCAGGCGCTGGACGATCGCGGCGCCGATGCCGCGCGAGCCGCCTTGGATCAAGGCGACTTTGCCGTTGAGGGTGTGTGCAGTCATGTCGATCTCCTGTCTGTTCAAGGCGGTATGCCTTGTGGTTGCAGCCGAGTATCGACCTCGCTCGCTCAGGCCGGTAGACCGTGATTGCTATAGTCTGTGTAAACCAGAAGTTTAGAGTGGGGCGATATGGAAAGCTTTGGCAGTATCGAATGCTTTGTGCGCAGCGCCGAAGGCGGCAGCTTTGCCGAGGCTGCGCGGCACTTGAGCCTGACCCCTGCGGCGGTGGGCAAAAGCGTGGCCAAGCTTGAAGCGCGCCTCGGTGTGCGTCTGTTTCAGCGCAGCACGCGGCGCCTGACCCTCACCGAAGCCGGCAAGCTGTTCCTCGATGAAGTCAGCGGCAGCCTTATCACCATCCAGAACGCCGTAGCCAACCTGGCCAGCGCCGAAGGGCGGCCTGTGGGCACACTCAAGGTGAGCATGGGCACTGTGTTCGGCAATCGTTATGTGATGCCATTGTTGGCGCGATTCATCGAACGCTTTCCGGATATCAGCCCGGACTGGCACTTTGATAATCGCCAGGTAGACCTGATCGGCCAGGGCTTCGATGCGGCCATCGGTGGTGGCTTCGAACTGCCTCAGGGCGTGGTGGCGCGCAAACTGGCGCCAGCCCATCGAGTGTTGGTGGCGTCGCCGGGTTACCTGGCCACACGCCCGCTGGTGCGAGGGCCCGAAGACCTGGGGCGCTGCCTGGGCATCCTGATCCGCTCGCCGCAAACCGGCCGCGTGCGCACCTGGCAGTTGACCGGTCCCGAGCGTGAACAGCGCCCCCTCACACTCAAACCGCGCATGACCCTGAGCGACTCCGAAGCCGCCTGCTGCGCCAGCGCCCAGGGCCTGGGCATTGCGCTGGTGAGCATGCCCATGGCGGTGCCGTTTCTGGACAGTGGCGCGGTGGTGCGGGTGCTGCCTGAGTGGTATGTGGACGATGGCAATATTTCCATCTACTACGCCGAGCACAAGCTGCTGCCCGGCAAAACCCGGGCCTTTGTGGATTTCATCATCGAGCAGTTTGCCGAACAGCGTCTGGGGCAGCGGTTCAGCGCGGTTTAATCGAATCGTGGGCCTATCGCCCGAACATCCCCGGCCAGCCGATCACCTTCTTCGGCCTTGGCGTGGCATAGGTCCTGATCTTCGACGTCGACAACCCCAGTCGCACCAGCGATTCGGCAATAGTCACCGCCGCCGTTACGCCGTCCACCACCGGCACGCCGGTGCGCTGGCGAATCTGCTCATCCAGCCCGGCCATCCCGCCGCAGCCGAGGCAGATTACCTCGGCCTTGTCGTCGTGGATGGCCCGCTCGGCCTGGCGCACGATGGCCTCCATGGCGGCCAATGGGTCTTCTTCCAGTTCCAGCACGGCCATGCCGCTGGCGCGTACCGAGGCACAGCGCGCGTACAGGCCGGCCAGTTTCAGGCGGTCTTCGATCAATGGCACGGTGCGGTCCAGGGTGGTCACCACCGAGTACGCATGGCCAAGAAACATGGCAGTGCTGGCGGCCGCTTCGGTGATGTCCACCACCGGCACGTTGAGCAACTCCTGCAGGCCTTCGCGACCGTGTTCGCCGTAGCCGGCCTGGATGACCGCGTCGAACGGCTGGTCATAGGCCATCACGCGGTCCATCACGGCGATGGCAGCCAGGTAGCTTTCGAAGTTGCCCTCCACCGATTCGGCGCCGAAATACGGGGTGAGCCCGACAATCTCGGTGCCCGGTGCCGCCACGGCCCGCGCCTGTTGGGCAATGGTTTCGGTGATGGAGGCGGTAGTGTTGACGTTGACCACGAGGATGCGCATGGGGTGTCCTTGATTAATGACTGACGTTATCGACTGCAATGCTTTCGCCGCTGACATCGGCATAGAAAGGCTGGCGCTTGGCGATCAGCCGGTACAGCAGTCCTGCAATACCGGCGCCAAACAGCCAGGAAAACGGCGATACACTGGCGAACCCCGGCAGCAAGGCGAGCAGGATGGCGATCACTGCCGCCGGAATAAACGCCGCCACCGCGCGCAAGTTGACCCCACGGCTGTAGTAATAGGCGCCCAGTGGGTCTTCGCTGTAGAGCTGCGGCACGTTCACCTGGCTTTTACGGATCAGCCAGTAATCGACCATGATCACGCCATACAGCGGCCCGAGCAGAGCGCCCAGGCCCGAAAGGAAGTACACGATCACCAGCGGGCTGTTGTAGAGGTTCCACGGCAGGATCAGCACCGCCACGGTGGCGCTGATCAGCCCGGCGCGGCGGAAATTCAGGTACTTGGGCGCCAGGTTGCTCAGCACAAAGGCCGGCGCGACGAAGTTGGCCATGATATTCACCGCCACCGTCACGATCATGAAGGCCAGGCAACCGAGCACCAGGAACAGGGTGTTGGGGATCGCCGCGATGATCTCGGTGGGGCTCTCGATCACTCGACCATTGAGCTGGAACTGCCCGCCGCACAGCAGTACGGTGATGGCGGCGAACACCAGGATATTCACCGGCAGGCCCCAGAAGTTGCCGACCACGATGGTCCTGCGGCACGGCGAGGACCGCGCGAAATCGCAGAAATTGAGAATCAGCGTGCCGTAGATCGACAGCCACAGCGCGCCGCCGGCAAAGATATTGCGCCACATCTCACCGCCGCTCAGCGGCTCGCGGACCGACCAGGCAATATGGCCGTCCACCTGGAAGTACATCCAGCCGGCCAGGGCGGCCATGGTCAGCAGAATCACCGGGCCGGCAAACCCTTCATAGCGCCGCACCATTTCCATGCCATAGGCCAGGATCACCAGTTGCACGAACCAGATCGCCACGAAACATACCCAGCCCAGGGTCGACAGGCCGAGGATCGAGTTGTGGTCGTAATCGGCAAAGCCTGGATGAATCGCTGTCAGCAGCACGCGGAAAACCACCGAAGCCAGGTAGGTCTGGATACCGAACCAGGCAATCGCGATCACCGCACGGATCAACGCCGGTATCTGCGCCCCATGGATACCGAAGCTGATGCGGCTGATCACGGGAAACGGCACGCCGGTTTTTTGCCCCATGTACCCCGACAGGTTCATGAAGAAGTACACCAGCGCCGCACCGATCCCCAGGGACAGCAGTATCTGCCAGCCGCCCAGGCCCAGGGCGTATAGGCCGATGGCGAATGAATAGTTAGCGATGTTGTGCACGTCGTTGGTCCACAGCGCAAAGATGCTGTAGCGCCCCCAGCGGCGGCCTTCCACCTTGGTCGGCGCCAGGTCCTTGTTGTGCAGGCGCGGGCTCAGCACCAGCGGGCCAGGGCTCATGGCCTGATGGTTCACGGCGCAGGAGGGCAGATCCAGTGCGATGTCATTCGAGAGGCTTGTACGCATTCCGGCAGGCTCCAAGGCATCTGCAGCAAAGCCGCGGATGGCAAAGTGTATGTAGGTTTTGTATTTATTGTATACAAAGCGCTTTTCACCTTAAGCCACATGCGTGCCAGTTTTGGATCTATCAAAACTGTGGGTAATTTCGTTTTTATAGGTGGGATAAATAACTATCTGAATTCAAAGCGATATAAATTGACCGTTTGAACAGCTATTTATTTTTCTGTTGAGGCAGGGCTATTCGCCAGTACGCAGGATGATGCGGAACCGGTGTTACCTTATGGTGCGGATTTCTGAGAATTGCACACATAAATGGCACCTATGGTTACAAGTGTGTGTACATCGAAAAGTTAAACTCAAAACAAATGTGGGAGGGGCTTGCCCCCGATAGCGCAGTGTCAGACAGCGCTAAGCTGGCTGATCCACCGTTATCGGGGGCAAGCCCCCTCCCACCTATTTAACTGCGTCAGCCCTTAGGCTTTGCTGATGATATTCCCGGCGTGCAGCCCGCATTCTTTCTGCGTGGCTTCTTCCCACCACCAACGGCCTTCGCGTTCGTGTTGGTTCGGTAACACCGGGCGGGTGCATGGCTCGCAGCCGATGCTGATAAAGCCGCGTTCGTGCAGGCTGTTGTAAGGCAGCTCCAGCATGCGGATGTAGCCCCAGATTTCTTCGCTGCTCATCTGCGCCAGCGGGTTGAACTTGTACAAGGTGCGTTCCGGGGTGGAAAACGCTGTGTCGATTTCCAGCACCGCCACCTGGCTGCGAGTGCCGGGGCTCTGGTCGCGGCGTTGGCCGGTGGCCCAGGCGCTGACGCCGGCGAGTTTGCGGCGCAACGGCTCGATCTTGCGGATACCGCAGCACTCGCCGTGACCGTCCTTATAGAAGCTGAACAGCCCCTTTTCCTTGACGAAAGGTTCCAGCTTGCTCTGGTCGGGCGAGATCAGTTCGATGTCGATCTTGTAGAACTCACGGACCTGTTCGATAAACCGGTAGGTCTCCGGATGGAGGCGACCGGTGTCGAGGCTGAACACTTTGACGTTTTTGTTCAGCTTCCAGGCCATGTCCACCAGCACCACATCCTCGGCACCGCTGAAAGAGATCCACAGGTCGTCGCCGAACTGGCTGAACGCCAGTTTGAGGATGTCCTGGGCAGATTTATTGGCGTAAGTCGCGGCGAGTCCAACGACGTCGAAGGCTTGGTTCATCAGCACGGTTCCTGCAGGTCAGTGGCGCTGAGCGCTCTATAGGTGGGCGATGGTACCAAAAACCGTCCTGCGTTGCGGCCACGGGCTTGAATCGCTAGAGTTCGGCAGTCCTTTTGTTCGCTCAACCAATAACACCAATATGGAGTGTCTTGTGGAAATCGCCTGCCTTGACCTGGAAGGGGTGCTGGTGCCGGAAATCTGGATCGCCTTCGCCGAAAAAACCGGCATCGAATCCCTGCGGGCCACCACCCGGGACGTTCCCGACTACGATGTGCTGATGAAACAGCGCCTGCGCATCCTCGACGAACACGGCCTGAAACTCGCCGATATCCAGGCAGTGATCGCCAGCCTCAAGCCGCTGGAGGGCGCCGTCGAGTTCGTCAACTGGCTGCGCGAACGCTTCCAGGTGGTGATCCTGTCCGACACCTTCTATGAATTTTCCCAGCCGCTGATGCGCCAGCTGGGTTTCCCGACCTTGCTCTGCCACCGCCTCATCACCACGAGACCGATCGCGTGGTGAGCTACCAACTGCGCCAGAAAGACCCCAAGCGCCAATCGGTACTGGCCTTCAAGAGCCTCTACTACCGCGTGATCGCCGCCGGCGATTCCTACAATGACACCACTATGTTGGGTGAGGCTGACCAGGGGATTTTGTTCCATGCGCCGGACAATGTGATCCGCGAATTCCCGCAGTTTCCGGCGGTGCATACGTTCGAGGCGTTGAAGCAGGAATTTATCAAGGCGTCGAATCGGTCGTTGAGTCTTTAAAGCTTTTAGCGCGACTGAGGGCCCCATCGGTGCAAGCCCCGATGGGGCGCAAGTTAAGCCTGAGCCTCAATTGCCTGCCAGCAAGCTTTCGTAAGGAATGCGCAGGCCTTCATGTAGGCGTTTGATCATCGACAAGCTCAACTTGCGCTTGTGATTCAGCACTTCGGAAACACGCCCGCTCGTACCAATGAAAGGCTCAAGATCGCGGGCTGTCATGCCCAACTGCTCCATGCGGAATTTAATCGCTTCCACTGGATCCGACCCAGGCATCGGGAAGTGTTCGGCCTCGTATTTCTCGATCAAGATGGCCAGGATCTCCAGTTCATCACCTTCGGGCGAGCCGGCTTCTGCGCCCCATAGCTGCTCGACGCGTGCGAGCGCGGCGGTCAGATCTTCCTGACTATGAATGGGTTTGATGTTCATCAGATGGTCTCCGCATTGATTTGATCGTAGTGCGCATGGGTTCCCACGAAACGTATGAAGCCAAGTTGTCGCTGATAATCGATAGCCATGATCATTCGATACTTATTGCCGCCCACGTTAAATACAACTCTGCCACTCTTCAGAATGCTTGCTGTCCTGAGCTGTGCTTTCAGCGCTTGCGGTGTCGGATAAATGGCCTGTTCCACGTGGCGATACCATTCGGTGAGGGGGGCTTTTGCATCGGTATGAGCGGGATGGCTTTCCCAGAATGTTCGCAGGGTGGACCGCGCAATTATTCTCATCGCCGCGTCCTCCCAATTTGGGAGATGATAGGTGCGGTCAAGGGGATATGCAAACGAGGAAATGATTTCTGGCAAGCAGACAGTCGCTTCATGTGGTCCTTCACAACCGGCGGTGGATAGTCGGATTTGGAACCTATCCTCCCCCTCGAACCCAGTCCAGCGCGGTTCTGATTCAGGCTTTTTCCAGCGGGAGAGGGCTTGCCCCCAGTCGACTCCCCAGCCTCTACAACCCTTCCAACGTCCGCAACAACACCGCCACCTTCGTCAACGACTCCTGATACTCCGCCTCCCACTGCGAGTCCGCCACGATCCCGCCGCCGCCCCAGCAGCACACTTGCCCGTCCTTGACCAACAGGCTGCGGATGGCAATCGAGCTGTCCATCTCGCCGCGTACGTCCAGGTACATCAGCGAGCCGCAGTACAGGCCGCGCCGGGTCGGTTCCAGTTCATCGATGATCTGCATGGCGCGGATTTTCGGCGCGCCGGTGATGGAGCCGCCGGGGAAGCTGCCGGCGATCAGGTCCAGGGCGTCCTTGTCGTCGGCGAGGGTGCCGATGACGCTGCTCACCAGGTGGTGCACGTTGGGGTAGCTTTCCAGGCTGAACAGCTGCGGCACGCTGACCGAACCGGTGCGGCAGGTACGGCCCAGGTCGTTGCGCAGCAGGTCGACGATCATCAGGTTTTCCGCGCGATCCTTGGGGCTGGCCAGCAGGTCCGCGGCGTGGGCGGCGTCTTCTTCGGGTGTGTGGCCGCGCGGGCGGGTGCCCTTGATCGGGCGGGTTTCGACCCGACGCTCGCTGATGTGCACGAAGCGTTCCGGCGACAGGCTGAGAACCGCGCCCTGGTCGGGCAGGCTCTGGAACCCGGAAAACGGTGTCGGGCAGGCTTCGCGCAACGCGCAGTAAGCGGCCCAGGGATCGCCGCTGCACGGCGCGCGAAAGCGCTGGGCGAAATTGACCTGGTAGCAGTCGCCGGCCTGGATATAGTCCTGGATGCGCACGATGGCCTGGCGGTACGCCTGCGCTGTGATATCCGGCGTCATCGGCCCCTGGAGCCCGAAGGTGGCCGAAGTGGCGACGGGCGCTTGAGTGAACCGCGCCATTAACCGTTGCCGTTCGCTGTCGATCAGGGCCGGATGAAACACCAATTGGCTGGTCTGCGCCAGGTGATCACTGACCAGCGCCCAGGCATACAGGCCCAAGCGTGCATCCGGCAGATGCAGATCGTCTACCGCCAGGGTCGGCATCTGCTCCAGATGCCGGCCGAAGTCATAACTCAAATAGCCGATCAAACCGCCGGCAAACGGCAGGTCATATCCTGCCGGCAGGTCGGCCTTACCCAACTGCGTAAGGTTTTCCCGCAGGCGTTGCAGGAAATGCTCACCGCTTTCGTCAGGCGATACCGTCAACGTGGTCTCCGGCCAGGCGCTGAGCAGGTCATAGCGGCCGCGGTCGGCCGTCGGGCGGCCGCTGTCGAGCAGCACCGCACCGGGGGCGTGGCGAATCGCCGCGAAATACTCAGCGGGGTTGGCCCGGTAGGGCAGCGGATAAACGGTGCAGGTCGACATGCGGGGTGGATCAGCCAGGACGCGGGGGAGGGGATTGTAGTCCCCTGTAGGATTTGCTCCTAGAGGGGATGTCGGGGATAGACAGTTCGAAGGCCGGATCAGCCTTCAACGGGCGGAATATGGCCGAACATCGCCTGCACGAACTTCACCCGCTCTTCCACGGTTTCCGTCACGCCGGCAGCCTTCAGTTCTTCCAGCCGCGCCTCTACCGCATGGGTACGCAAGGTCAGGCCGCAGTCGTTGGCGATCTGGATATTCAGCCCCGGCCGTGCATTCAGCTCCAGGATCAGCGGGCCTTTTTCCTGGTCGAGCACCATGTCCACGCCGATATAGCCCAGCCCGCACAGTTCATAGCAGCCCGCCGCGAGCTTCATGAAACCGTCCCAGTTGGGCAATTGCACGCCGTCCACCGCGTTGGTGGTGTCGGGGTGTTTGGTAATGATGTTGTTCAGCCAGGTGCCGCGCAGGGTCAGGCCGGTGGCCAGGTCGACGCCCACGCCGATTGCGCCCTGGTGCAGGTTGGCCTTGCCGCCGGACTGCCGGGTCGGCAGGCGCAGCATGGCCATTACCGGGTACCCCATCAGCACGATGATGCGGATGTCCGGCACGCCTTCGTAACTGATGCTTTTGAAGATCTGGTCGGGCACCACGCGGTATTCGATCAGCGCGCGGTCGCGGTGGCCGCCCAGGGAGTACAGCCCGGTGAGAATGCTGGAAATCTGATGTTCGATCTCCTCGTGGCTGATGATCTTGCCGGACACCGTGCGGTAGCGCCCTTCAAAGCGGTCGGCCACCACCAGGATGCCGTCACCGCCGGCGCCCTGGGCCGGTTTGATCACGAAATCGCTGCGCCCGCCGATGATCTCGTCGAGCTTGTCGATTTCCTTTTCGGTGGAGATCACCCCGTACATTTCCGGCACATGGATGCCGGCCGCCAGCGCCCGCTCCTTGGTGATGATCTTGTCATCCACGATCGGGTACAGGCTGCGCTTGTTGTACTTGAGCACGTAGTCGGCATTACGCCGGTTGATGCCCATGATCCCCCGCGCCTCCAGGGCTTTCCAGGTCTTCCAGAAGCCGAACATTACGAATCAGCCTTGAGGAAGGCCTTGAACCGCACCAGTTCGGTCAGGCGATAGCCGCGATAACGACCCATGGCCAGCATGAAGCCCACCAGGATCAGCAGGATCGCCGGGAAGGTGAACACAAAGTAGATGAGCTCCGGCACGCTCATGATGATGTGTGCCAGGGACGCAGCGAACAGCGTACCGATCGCCACTTTCAGGGCATGGCTGGCGCCGCGTTCTTCCCAGGTAATCGACAGGCGTTCAATGGTCATGGTCAGGATCACCATCGGGAACAGCGCCACCGACAAGCCGCGCTCCAGCCCCAACTTATGACTGAACAGGCTGATCGCGGCGATCAACACCACCACAAACGTCAGCACCACCGACAACCTCGGCAGCATCTGCAGTTTCAAGTGTTCCAGGTACGAGCGCAGGGACAGCCCCAGCGCGGTGATGATGGTGAACAACACAATCCCGAAGCCCAGCTGTGTTTCACGGAACGCCAGGGCGATCAGCACCGGGGTGAAGGTGCCCAGGGTCTGCAGGCCGATCAGGTTGCGCAGGATCAGGATCACCAGCACGCCGATCGGGATCATCACCATGATCATGAAGGTCTGCTGGGTCTGCAGCGGCAGGCCGTACAGCGAGTATTCGAGGAAATTGGCGTCGGTGTTTTCGTCGGTCAGCTTGGCCAGGCGAATCGCGTTCATTTCGCTGTTGTTGAGGCTGAAGGTGACCATGGCTTTCTTGCCGCCATCGACGGTGATCAGGTTTTCATCGCCGGTCCACCACAGCAGGCGGTCGGCGGGCAGGCCCGGTTCGCCGGTTTCCGGGTTGAAGTACAGCCAGTCGTTGCCATTGAAGCTGCGCAGCCACAGTTCCGGGGTTTGCGGTTGGTCGGCGACCAGGCGGATGGTGTGGACTTTTTCCACCGGCACGTGGGCGATGGACAGCAGCAGCTCGACGATCTTGGCTTTGTGCGGCGTCGAGGGGTCGCCCGCCAGCAGTAGCTTCACATTGTCATCGTTGAGGTTATTGGTGCGCTTGATGGCTTCGGTGATAAAGGTCTCGACGTCGGCCGAGTGCTGGCGGATCGGCGCCAGCAGGGCTTCGGCGGCGATTTTTTCCGGGCCTTCCACGGCGATGCTGTCACGGAAGGTCGGGCCTTTGATCTTGGCTTTTTCGCCGCTGTAGCGCTTGGTCAGCACCAGGCGGTAATACAGGGTCTGGTTGCCCTTGGCCCGGCGCGCCGACCAGGTGACCTTGCGATTGCCGTCGATGCGGTTGACGCTCACCCCGTAGTTATTGGAGATGAAGCTCTCGTTGAGGCTGACGAAGTCACGGCTCAACGGCGGCACGAACATCTGGATCTTGACCGGGTCCTTGGGGCTGGCGACGAACTCGACCTTGGCGTCGATGTTCCACAGGTCATCCGTGGCGTCCTCGGTCACGGGGATCCCCAGCACGAAGATCTGGTAGGCGGTGACCGAAATGCCCAGCACCACCAGAAGGGTGATGAGGATTTTCAGGTGCAGGGTCAGAGAGCGCATTCGGTTTACTCGGCGGTATGAGCGTCGGCGGCGCAGGCAGGTTTGCCTGCTGCATATTTAAGACTGGGGTCGACCAGCGCATCAAAGCGTTTGAGCGCTTCGGAGCCGATCAGCAGCGGATATTGGAAAGCGCTGCGGTCAGTCAAGTTCACTTCTATGCTGCGTAAAGCGGTGCCCATGCAGATATCCAGGGCAATCACCGGGCGGGCGGTGTAGTTCTTGTCCTCATCGGGGTCGTAGTCACCGGCGCGGCGCTTGATCTTGCTGACGCGGGCCAGGGGGCGTTCGATGGGGTGGGAATGGGCGGTGTCGATGGCCAGGTAGAAGCGCACCCAGGATTCGCCGTTGCGTTTGAAACGCTTGATATCGCGGGCGCTGAGGGAGGCGGTCTTGGCACCGGTGTCCAATTTGGCGGCGACTTCCAGGTCGATACCGGCCAATTGGGCATATTCGTTGAGGCCATACACGGTCTTCTCGGCGGCGGCGCCGAGGCTCGGGATGGACAACAGGCAAAACATTAGGGGGAGGGGCTTGAGTCTCATAGATCCTGACGCGGTGCAGTGCGATGTTCATTCATGGCGACTGGCATGACTGCGCAATCTCTGGTGCGCCGTTTCATCAAGCGATGTCAGGCAAAGGCGGCGGGCATTCTAGCATGATGCTTTTCTGGCGCCAGCGCTGGCAGCCGGCCATGCTCCTAAGCGACACGTCGAGGTTATTAGACGATTGTCGACAATATGCATTTATTCTTTGACTAAGCGTGATTGATTGGCTAGTTTTTGCCGCATTGGTTTTCAAGGTGTCGACAATATGCCGGTTCAATCAGAACTTCCGACGGTGGCGTCAGACGAGTCCCAAACGATGTCGGAGAACGTCTTTCGGCGGATCCAGGCAGCCATCGTCAAAGGTGAGATCGCCCCCGGCAGCAAGATTTCCGAACCGGAGCTGGCGCGCACCTACGGCATCAGCCGTGGCCCGCTGCGTGAAGCGATCCACCGCCTGGAAGGCCAGCGCCTGCTGGTGCGGGTGCCGCACGTAGGCGCGCGGGTGGTTTCGCTCAGCCATGCCGAGCTGATCGAACTGTACGAAATCCGCGAATCCCTGGAAGGCATGGCCTGTCGCCTGGCCGCCGAGCGCATGACCGATGCCGAGATTGAAGAGCTGCGCCAGGTGCTGCACACCCATGAGCGGGACGCGGCGTTCCAGGCCGGTGTCGGCTACTACCAGCAGGAAGGCGACTTCGACTTTCATTACCGCATCATTCAAGGCGCGGGCAACCGCACGCTTACCCAGATGCTCTGCGGCGAGCTGTACCAGTTGGTGCGCATGTACCGCATCCAGTTCTCCACCACGCCCAACCGCCCCCGCCAGGCGTTTGCCGAGCATCACCGCATTCTTGATGCGATTGCCGATCGCGACGGCGAACTGGCCGAGTTATTGATGCGCCGGCATATCGGCGCTTCCAAACGCAATATTGCCCGTCATTTCCCAGGCGGCGCCCCTGATAGAGGTGAGTCATGAGTTCGAACAACAAAAGCACACCCGGCCAGCGCTTCCGTGACGCGGTGGCCAGCGAGCACCCGTTGCAGGTCGTCGGCGCGATCAACGCCAACCATGCGCTGTTGGCCAAGCGCGCCGGCTTCAAGGCCATCTATCTCTCGGGTGGCGGGGTGGCCGCCGGTTCCCTGGGCGTGCCGGACCTGGGTATCACCGGGCTGGACGACGTACTGACCGACGTGCGGCGCATCACCGACGTGTGCGATTTGCCGCTGTTGGTGGATGTGGACACCGGCTTCGGTTCCTCGGCCTTCAACGTGGCGCGCACGGTCAAGTCGATGATTAAGTTCGGCGCGGCCGCCATTCATATCGAAGACCAGGTGGGCGCCAAGCGCTGCGGCCATCGTCCGAACAAAGAAATCGTATCCCAGCAGGAAATGGTCGACCGCATCAAGGCCGCCGTGGACGCGCGCACCGATGACAGTTTCGTGATCATGGCGCGCACCGATGCCCTCGCCGTCGAAGGCCTGGAGTCCGCGCTGGAGCGTGCCGCTGCGTGCATCGAAGCCGGTGCCGACATGGTGTTCCCGGAAGCGATCACCGAGCTTGAGATGTACAAACTGTTCGCCGCGCGGGTAAAAGCGCCGATCCTGGCCAATATCACCGAATTCGGCTCGACCCCGTTGTACACCACCGAACAGTTGAAATCTGCGGATGTTTCCCTGGTGCTGTACCCGCTCTCGGCCTTTCGCGCCATGAACAAGGCCGCCGAAAACGTGTACACCGCGATCCGTCGCGACGGCACCCAACAGAACGTGATCGACACCATGCAAACGCGCATGGAGCTTTACGATCGCATCGACTACCACACCTTCGAGCAGAAGCTCGACGCGCTGTTCGCCGCCAAGAAATAAGCGCAGCGCCTCCCTGATAATTACAAAATTGGAGAAGAACCATGGCTGAAGCAAAAGTATTGAGTGGCGCCGGCCTGCGTGGCCAGGTGGCCGGGCAGACTGCACTGTCCACCGTGGGCCAGGCCGGTGCCGGCCTGACCTATCGCGGCTACGACGTGCGTGAATTGGCCGCCGACGCGCAATTCGAAGAAGTCGCCTACCTGTTGTTGTACGGCGAGTTGCCGAGCAAAACCGAATTGGCGGCCTACAGTGCCAAGCTGAGCACGTTGCGCGACCTGCCGCAGGCGCTCAAAGAAGTGCTCGAACGTATCCCCGCCGACGCCCACCCGATGGACGTGATGCGCACCGGTTGCTCGTTTCTGGGCAATATCGAGCCGGAAAAAGACTTCGGCGCCCAGCGCGATGTCACCGACCGCCTGCTCGCCGCATTCCCGGCGATCATGTGCTACTGGTATCGCTTCAGCCACGACGGTAAGCGCATCGACTGCGTGAGCGACGAGCCGAGCATCGGCGCTCACTTCCTGCATCTGCTGCACGGCAAGAAACCGAGCGAGCTGCATGAAAAAGTCATGAACGTATCGCTGATTCTCTACGCCGAACATGAATTCAACGCCTCGACGTTCACCGCGCGGGTCTGTGCCTCGACCTTGTCGGACCTGTATTCCTGCGTCACCGCCGCCATCGGTTCCCTGCGCGGCCCGCTGCACGGCGGCGCCAACGAAGCGGCGATGGAGATGATCGAGCGCTTCGCCTCGGCCGAAGAAGCGGTGGAAGGCACCCTCGGCATGCTGGCGCGCAAGGACAAAATCATGGGCTTCGGCCACGCGATCTACAAAGACAGCGACCCGCGCAACGAAGTGATCAAGGGTTGGGCGAAAAAACTCGCCGATGAAGTAGGCGACACCGTGCTGTTCCCGGTCTCCGAAGCCATCGACAAAACCATGTGGGAACAGAAGAAACTGTTCCCCAACGCCGACTTCTACCATGCCTCGGCGTACCACTTCATGGGCATCCCGACCAAGCTGTTCACGCCGATCTTCGTGTGCTCGCGGCTTACAGGATGGGCGGCCCACGTATTTGAGCAGCGCGCCAACAACCGCATCATCCGTCCAAGCGCCGAGTACGTCGGCGTGGAGCAGCGCAAGTTCGTGCCAATCGAACGTCGCTGAATGGGAATACCGACGATCCCGAAGTGGAAACCGGACCCAGTGTGGGAGGGGCAAGCCCCCTCCCACATTAAGTCGCATTTCAATTTTGGATCGGAGCAGGTCCTCCTTTTGCAATCACCGTGACCGAGTCCTGACGATGAACACTGAATTTCGCAAACCGCTCCCCGGCAGTCGCCTGGATTACTTCGACGCCCGTGCGGCGGTCGACGCCATCCGTCCCGGCGCCTATGCCACGCTGCCTTATACCTCTCGTGTACTCGCCGAGAACCTGGTGCGCCGTTGCGAGCCTGCCACCCTCAACGCCTCCCTGAGCCAGTTGATCGAGCGCAGGCGCGATCTGGATTTTCCGTGGTTTCCGGCGCGTGTGGTGTGTCATGACATTCTCGGCCAGACCGCACTGGTCGACCTCGCCGGCCTGCGCGATGCCATCGCCCTGCAAGGCGGTGATCCGGCGCAGGTCAATCCGGTGGTGCCGACACAGCTGATCGTCGACCACTCCCTGGCCGTCGAAGCCGGTGGTTCCGACCCGGACGCGTTCGAGAAAAACCGCGCCATCGAAGACCGTCGCAACGAAGACCGTTTCCACTTTATCGAATGGACCAAGAAAGCCTTCAAGAATGTCGACGTGATCCCACCGGGCAACGGCATCATGCACCAGATCAACCTGGAGAAAATGTCCCCGGTGATCCAGGTGCGCGACGGCGTGGCGTTCCCCGATACCTGCGTCGGCACCGACAGCCATACCCCGCATGTGGATGCCCTGGGCGTGATCGCCATCGGCGTCGGCGGCCTGGAAGCCGAAAGCGTGATGCTCGGCCGCGCGTCGTGGATGCGCCTGCCGGAAAGCGTGGGTGTGGAACTGACCGGAGAACTGCAGCCTGGCATCACCGCCACCGATATGGTGCTGGCGCTGACCGAGTTTCTGCGTCAACAAAAAGTGGTCGGCGCCTGGCTGGAATTCTTCGGTGAGGGCGCGTCCAAACTGACCCTCGGCGACCGCGCAACCATCTCCAACATGGCCCCGGAATACGGCGCCACGGCGGCGATGTTCTACATCGACCCACAGACCATTGCCTACCTCAAACTCACCGGCCGCGAAGACCAGCAGGTCGCGCTGGTCGAGCAATATGCTCGCCATACCGGGTTGTGGGCCGACGATCTCAAGGGCGCGCAATACGAGCGCGGCCTGACCTTCGACCTGTCCAGCGTGGTGCGCAACATGGCCGGCCCGAGCAACCCGCACGCCCGCGTCGCCACCCGCGACCTGGCCGCCAAAGGCATCAGCGGCCAATGGGACGAAGTGCCCGGCCAAATGCCCGACGGTGCGGTGATCATTGCCGCCATCACCAGTTGCACCAACACCAGCAACCCGCGCAACGTAATTGCCGCAGGCCTGTTGGCGCGCAACGCCAACAAACTGGGGCTCACGCGCAAGCCGTGGGTCAAGTCGTCCCTGGCGCCAGGCTCGAAAACCGTGGCGATGTACCTGGAAGAAGCCGGCCTGGGCCATGAACTGGAAAAACTCGGTTTTGGCGTGGTGGCGTTCGCCTGCACTACCTGCAATGGCATGTCCGGCGCGCTCGACCCAGCGATCCAGCAGGAAATCATCGACCGCGACCTGTACGCCACCGCCGTGCTGTCGGGCAATCGTAACTTCGATGGGCGCATCCACCCGTACGCCAAGCAAGCCTTTCTCGCCTCGCCGCCGCTGGTGGTGGCGTATGCGATTGCCGGCACCATCCGTTTCGATATCGAGAAAGACGTGCTGGGCTTCGACGCCGACGGCAAGGAGATCCGCCTGCAGGACATCTGGCCGAGCGACGCAGAAATCGACGCGGTGGTCCAGGCGTCGGTCAAGCCGGAGCAGTTCCGCGCGGTGTATATCCCAATGTTCGCGATCCACGAGGACACCGGCCCGAAAGTCGCGCCGCTGTACGACTGGCGTCCGCAGAGCACCTATATCCGTCGTCCGCCGTACTGGGAAGGCGCGCTGGCCGGGGCGCGGCCGCTCAAGGGCATGCGGCCGCTGGCGGTGCTGCCGGACAACATCACCACCGACCACCTGTCGCCGTCCAACGCGATCATGCTCGACAGCGCCGCCGGTGAGTACCTGGCGAAAATGGGCCTGCCGGAGGTCGACTTCAACTCCTATGCCACTCACCGTGGCGACCACCTGACCGCGCAGCGCGCCACCTTCGCCAACCCGAAACTGTTCAACGAAATGGTGGTGGAAAACGGCAAGGTCAAGCAGGGTTCCCTGGCGCGCATCGAGCCCGAAGGCAAGGTCACGCGGATGTGGGAAGCCATCGAAACCTACATGGAGCGCAAACAGCCGCTGATCATCATCGCCGGCGCCGACTACGGCCAGGGCTCGTCCCGTGACTGGGCGGCCAAGGGCGTGCGCCTGGCCGGCGTGGAAGCAATTGCCGCCGAAGGGTTCGAGCGTATCCACCGCACCAATCTGGTGGGCATGGGTGTGTTGCCGCTGGAGTTCCTGCCGGGTACCAACCGGCACACCCTGCAGATCGACGGCAGTGAAACCTATGATGTGGTCGGCGAACGCACCCCGCGCGCGCAACTGACGTTGGTGATCAACCGCAAGAATGGCGCCCGTGTCGAAGTGCCGGTCACCTGCCGCCTGGACACCGCCGAAGAAGTGTCGATCTACGAGGCGGGTGGCGTATTGCAGCGTTTTGCCCAGGACTTCCTGGAATCGGCGGCGACCGCCTGAGGAGGATGACCATGGCACACGCACCGCAAATCAAAATCCCCGCCACCTATATGCGTGGCGGCACCAGCAAGGGCGTTTTTTTCAGCCTCCTGGACCTGCCCGCGTCGGCGCAGGTGCCGGGTGCGGCACGCGACGCCTTGTTGTTGCGAGTGATCGGCAGCCCCGATCCCTACGACAAGCAAATCGACGGCATGGGCGGCGCCACGTCCAGCACCAGTAAGACGGTGATCCTGGCCAAGAGCACCCGCGCCGATCACGACGTGGATTACCTGTTCGGCCAGGTCTCCATCGACAAGCCCTTCGTGGACTGGAGCGGCAACTGCGGCAACCTGTCGGCGGCGGTGGGTTCGTTCGCCATCAGCGCCGGGCTGGTGGCCCCGGCCCGTGTGCCGCGCGATGGCGTGGCCGTGGTGCGCATCTGGCAGGCCAATATCGGCAAAACCATCATTGCCCACGTGCCGATCACCGACGGCGCGGTACAGGAAACCGGCGATTTCGAACTGGACGGCGTGACCTTCCCGGCCGCCGAAGTGCAGTTGGAATTCATGGACCCGGCGGCGGACGAAGAGGGCGGAGGCGGCTCGATGTTCCCCACCGGCAACCTGGTGGACGAGCTGGAGGTGCCGGGCGTCGGCACGTTCAAGGCCACGCTGATCAACGCCGGCATCCCGACGATTTTTATCAACGCCGAAGACCTCGGTTACACCGGCACCGAACTGCAAGGCGCGATCAACAGCGACCCCAAGGCCCTGGCGATGTTCGAGACCGTGCGCGCCCATGGCGCTCTGCGCATGGGCTTGATCAAGCATCTGGACGAAGCCGCCCAGCGTCAGCACACGCCCAAGGTCGCGTTCGTGGCCAAACCCGCCGATTACGTGGCCTCCAGCGGTAAGGCGATCAAGGCCGGCGACGTGGATTTGCTGGTGCGCGCGCTGTCGATGGGCAAGTTGCACCACGCCATGATGGGGACGGCGGCGGTGGCGATCGGCACGGCGGCGGCGATTTCCGGGACGCTGGTCAACCTGGCGGCCGGTGGCATCGAGCGCAACGCCGTGCGCTTCGGGCATCCGTCCGGCACCTTGCGCGTGGGGGCCGAGGCCACCCAGGTGGACGGTGAATGGGTGGTGAAGAAGGCCATCATGAGCCGCAGTGCCCGGGTATTGATGGAAGGCTTCGTGCGCGTACCCGGGGGCTCCTTCTAAAGCGCAACACCAATCCTTGTGGAGAACTGCCATGAGCGCCAACGTCGACCAGAACAACCGTCCTGACTATGATCAGGTCCTGCAGGACATCGCCGATTACGTTCTCGATTATCGGATCGCATCCCAGGCCGCTCTGGACACCGCACGCCACTGCCTGATGGACACCCTCGGCTGCGGCCTGCTGGCCCTGCGTTTCCCCGAATGCACCAAGCATCTGGGGCCGATGGTGGAGGGCACGGTGGTGCCGTTCGGCGCGCGGGTGCCGGGTACTTCATTCCGGCTGGACCCGGTCAAGGCCGCGTGGGACATCGGCTGCCTCGTGCGCTGGCTCGACTACAACGACACCTGGCTCGCCGCCGAATGGGGCCACCCTTCGGATAACCTGGGCGCCATCCTCGCCGTGGCCGATCACCTCTCGCAAAAGCGCGTGGCCAATGGCGATGCGCCCTTGACCCTGCGCGCGGTGCTGGAGGCGATGATCATGGCCCATGAAATCCAGGGCGTGCTAGCCCTGGAAAATTCGTTCAACCGTGTCGGCCTCGACCATGTGCTGCTGGTGAAAGTCGCCTCCACCGCGGTCAGCGCCAAACTGATGGGCGCCAATCGCGAGCAGTTATTGTCGGCGCTGTCCCATGCATTCGTTGACGGCCAGGCGTTGCGCACCTACCGCCACGCGCCGAATGCCGGTTCGCGCAAATCCTGGGCGGCGGGGGACGCTTCAAGTCGCGGCGTACGCCTGGCGGATATCGCGCTGCGTGGCGAAATGGGCATCCCGGGGGTGCTGAGTGCGCCGCAATGGGGTTTCTATGACGTACTGTTCAGCCACACCAACAAGGACTTGGCGCTCAAGCCCGAAGACCAGCGTGCATTCAGCTTGAGTCAGCCTTATGGCACCTATGTGATGGAGAACGTGCTGTTCAAGATCAGCTTTCCCGCCGAGTTCCACGCGCAGACCGCCTGCGAAGCCGCGGTGAGGTTGCATCCGCAGGTCAGGGACCGCCTGCACGAGGTCGAACGCATCGTGATCACTACCCATGAGTCAGCGATTCGTATCATCTCCAAGGTCGGCCCCCTGGCCAACGCCGCCGACCGCGACCACTGCCTGCAATACATGACCGCCGTGCCCCTGGCGTTCGGCAACCTGGTGGCCGAGCACTACGAGGATACTTTCCATGCCGCGCACCCGATCATCGACGTGCTGCGCAACAAGATGGTCATCGTCGAGAACCCGCGCTACAGCCGTGAATACCTGGAGGCCGACAAGCGTTCGATTGCCAATGCGGTGCAAGTGTTCTTTACCGATGGCACTTGCACCGAAGAGGTGGCGGTGGAATATCCGATAGGTCATCGCCGCCGTCGGGCGCAGGGCATTCCATTGCTGGAAGACAAGTTCAAGGCCAACCTGGCCACGCGGTTTACCGCGCAGCGCAGTGCCGAGATTTTTGCGTTGTGCAAGGATCAGGCGAAGCTTGAAGCCACCCCGGTCAACCGTTTCGTGGACTTGTTCGTGATCTAGCAGGATGCGCCGAGCTAAACCTGTGGCAGGGGCGGTGCGACGATTTGACAAGCCTGCTCACCACAGCAAGCCCGTTCACTACAAGAACCTCATTTTCTCAGGCTATGTTTTCACCGAAGACATGCAGCCACCAACCCTAACCACGATGCGAAGCGAGCCGCTCTTGCTCTCGCTTTTGACCT
>NZ_JAAMRE010000003.1 GCF_013522705.1 Pseudomonas lurida | reverse complement strand
GAGTACATCCAGTATTACAATCACTCGCGTATCAGACTGAAGCTAAACGGCCTGAGTCCTGTTGAATACAGAATTCAGGCCGCTCAGGCATAGATAGAAAATCGTCCAACTTTGTGGGGTCAGTTCAGAGCGTGGGAACGATCAAAAGGCCGTGGCCTGACGTGCTCAGTGCTGGGTTTTATGATCCAGGGCTGCATAGAAGTTGGCGCTTTGCTGCAGGTATTTCTGGGTATAGGCGCTGGTGCTGGAGGTGCGGCTGGTGACTTCCACGCTGGCGGCGGCCGGCAAGGCGACGGTGGCGGAAACAGCGGAAGCGGCGATGACGGAGAACAGATTGAAGTTCATGGCGGTAACCCTCGTGTACGTTTGGTGGTGTGGCCGGGGTGGCCTTGGAACCAAACGTACGCCCGAGGGCCGCGCCTTAGAAATGCTTTGAAACATTAGCCGCTATTAATACAATTAATACACAGGCTCAGGCCCCGCTGAACGGGGCCTGTGGCTTATTGACGCAGCAGGAACTTAAGGTCACTGGGTGCATCGATCGGCAATTTCTGCACGGTTTTACCCAGCAGGCCGGTTTTGAGGTCGCGCTCGATCACTACGATTTCATTGCTCTTCTGGTTGGCGATCAACAGGAACTTGCCGCTCGGGTCGAGGGTGAACTCGCGCGGATGGTCGCCTTCCACACTGCGACGCTGCAGCTCCTTGAGGTGCGCGGTGGCCGGGTCCACGCCAAATACGATGATCTGGTTGGCGGTGCCGCGATTACTCACATACAGGAACTTGCCGTCGCTGGAGGCATGCAACGCCGCGCCGGCCTTGTCGGACACCGGCTGCCCGGCGGCGTAGTCGACCAGTTGGGTCTGGGTCAGCTTGCCGTCGTTGTAATCGAACACCGCGACCTGGGCGCTCATCTCGGTGGTCAACCAGGCGTGTTTGCCGTCCGCGCTGAACAGCAGGTGACGCGGGCCGCTGCCCGGCGGCAGCTGCACCGACGCCGGATTGGCCGGGGTCAATGGCAATTCGTGGTTGGTCGTCGGGTCATACCGGTAGGCGAACAGCTTGTCCGCTCCCAGGTCCTGAACGAACACGTACTTGCCATCTGGCGATGAGACCACCGAATGCACGTGGTTGGAGGCCTGGCGTTCAGGGTTCACGCGGCTGGCCGGGTGCCCGCTCAACTGCACCGGCGTCGACAACTTGCCGCCGGCGTCCACCGGCAGGATCGCCAGGCTGCCGCCCGGGTCTTCCACCACCGAATAGTTGGCGACAAACAGGTAACGCCCGTCCGCCGCCACGCTGGAATGGGTCGGTTCGTTACCCAGGCTCTGCACCTGATTGACCAGGGTGAGCTGGTGATTTTTCGGGTCGATCGCGTAGCTGCTCACGCGCCCCACCGCATCTTTCTGGCCCGGACCATTTTCATTGACCACAAACAGATGCTTCTGGTCCTTGGATACGGTCAACCACGACGGGTTGTCCGCCTTGGCCGCCAGCACCGGTTTGCCTTGGAACTGCCCGGTACGACTGTCGAATTGCAGGCGGTAAATGCCTTCGCTGGTGCCGGCGGTGTAGCTGCCCACCAACAGTTCATAGGTGTCCGCCGGCGCTGCCTGCACCGACATCGCACCAACACTGCCGGCCATCAGCAGCGGCCAGAATCTACGCATCATCATGCTCGTCTTCCTCGTCGTTATTGTTGCCGGTGAAGGCGCTCATGCACACCAGGCGGTGTTCGCCCGACTCACCGGTGAGGGTCCAGCTTTGCAAGTTGTCGTCAAAAGCGGCGCTCTGCACCTGCGCCTGGCTGAACGACCAGCGCTTTTCGGCGCGGCCGTCCATGCAGGTGATGCGCAGGCCGTTCTCGTCGAAGGTGAAGTCAAAGGCATGCAAGCCATCGATTTCGAGCATGTCGGCAGTGTGAAGTTCAGCGGGCAGGCTGGAAGCAGTCATCGGGATCATTCATCAGTCAAGAAAACCGCTGATGATAGGCTAATCCGCTGCGGCTTTGCGGGTTTTGTGTGGTTGAGGTACCCGGTTATGGGTCCCCTGCGCGGCCGCTTTGGCATCCTCGGCACAACTCCTCATGCCGCCATGGAATACACATGCCCGACTCAAGCCCCGCTGCGCCCTTCAGTCCTCCTTCCGCCTTGCCTGCCGGGGTGAATACCCCAGCCCTGGCGGTCGCACGCGAGTTCGCCGATCTTCCGACCCTTGAGCAGGTGATTCAACACCTGCTCGCCACCGCCATTGGCCAGCGCTATCCGTCGCTGAGATTGGATCTGGCCGCGACTCAACTGGCGACCCCGAACGGCAAACAATGGTTTTTCCGTCCGCTGCTGTCAGTGGTGCATGACTACCTGGGCGGCGTCGTCAATCTGGACTTCAGCGATATCGGCAACCTCGGTTATTACCTGACCGACAACCCTCCACGCCAGTTGAAACTGCCCGGCACCACCGCAACGCGCATAGACATGAAGGTGATCGAAGGCCTCATCAAGGAGCTGAACGAGACCCTGCCGATCGGCTTACAGAACGCCATAGGCGACTATTGGCGCGACGACAGCAGAGACGACCGCTGGCGCTGGCTGGCGGACATGCTGATGGACACGTTGAGAATCGCCGCCCTGCGTCGCACCGACCTGGATGACCAGGCTCGGGACATGCTCGACCAGTTCATCGGCACGCCCGATCGTGAACAGCGCAGCGCCCGTCATGGCGCCCAGGCGGTGTTTGCCTATTGCCTGGAAGCCACCCTGCGCAGCGCTGGCCGAAGCGTCACCGTACTGGGGCCGGAGCTGGTGCTGACGCGCCCCAGCCACGGCACGTCCACCGTGCTGCTGTGCAACCCCGGCGGGCAGATCGAGGCATTCACCTCGATGGACGCGTTGACCCAGGCCTGGGGCCAACGCCAGGGCGCGGGCTACCGCGTCGATGACATCCTCATCCGCCGTTATGAGCCGGACGCCAACGCCTTCGATCACGAGGCCGCCCTGCTCCTCAACCGGCAATTGGAACAACTGGGCGCCCTGTCCCTGCCCGCCACCCAGGGGTTTGCAGCCTTGCAGGCAGAATACCGACGGATCGTCGATCCAGCGCAGTTCTTTGCCGACTCGCCGACCATCGCGCCCGACCTTCTCACGACCTTGCGCCCCCAACTACCGGCCTGGTTGCAGGACGCCGACAGCGCCACCAAGGCCGAGTACGGTCGCTATAGCCTGACCTTGGCCAGCGCAAAACAACGCGCGGGCGGGCGTACTTTCCTCAGCGGCATCAAAGATATCAAGACGTTCACCGCCGACAACCTGCGAAACGAGCTGCGCCGCGATGCACTGCGCTTCAACTCGCCCGCCGAAGCCTCGGCGCTGGACCCCGACCAACTTGAGCTGACCTTCAGCGTCGCCGCCGGCTATCCAGGCACCGTAGGCGTCATCCAGCACGAACGCATGGGCCTCACCGAGCTGGCAGTCAATAACCTGTCCAGCCGCCCCAAGGGCCAGATGCGCATTAACCACCGCCAGGGCCTGCCGCTGCCGTCCTGGCTCACGCCCGACTATGTCACGGGAAGCGGTGGGCTGATCGAACGTGTCGACATCGGCCGGCATTATCCCGGGCTACTGCAGACCCAACTGCTCGGCGACGATGAGCAAGCCCGCGAACGCGAAGTATTGTTCGCCGATCAGGTGTCGGTACAGCTGCCGATGCTGGCCCTGGAACTGAGCCTGCAACACGCCAGCGGCATGACCCGCGCCGGCGCCCGACGCGTGGCGGCGCTGACGGCCAGGGACGTCGCCGACCAGCAGGACATCGTGATTCGCCATCTGGCCTTGTCCAGCCACCCTGGCGCCCATTCGGACCAGGTGGCGAACATGTACATCATCGAAGCCCGTAACATCGAGGATGGGCCGCATATCCTGTATCGACCGCTGTACCGAGAACCGCTTCGGGAGTTTCACAGCCGCGCGGCCTTGTTCGACGCCATTGCCGAACCGGGAGAGTTGCAATCGAGCGTTTTGCTCTGGCTGGACGACTCCGCGCGGCCGATCTACGCCAACAATGGATTTCATGAGCCGCATTACCTGCGCTTTGGCCAGGGCGATGAATTCAGCCCTGTGCGCACGCCGGAGCCTGCCACGTTGTCGGTCGATGGCCTGAACGACGAGTTGCACCAGTGCCTGCTCACCGGCCGCTTGATGCAGTACCTGTACAGCAGCAATGCCCAGGCGCTTGTGGCCCAGGCTGATCGCACATCGGTGTCCAACAGCGAAAGCCGTTGGCAAGTACTGCTTGAGGGCGGTGGGTTGCTGTTCGGCAGCGTGTTGTACCCCTTACTGCGCGGCCCGCTGCTGCTGACCGCCTGGCTGGCCACGCTGTACGCAGGCCTTGAACACGACGTCCAGGGCCAGGAATCCACGGACCCGCAGGTCCGGGAACTGGCCACGGTCGACCTGCTGCTCAACCTGGGCCTGGCTTTGCTGGAGGGCCCGCCATTGCCGACGGTGGCGCATGTCGCCACAGGTACCCCGCGCAAGTCCTCCCTGCCGCTGCCGCCGCATGTTGCCGAGCAATGGCCCGTTCCAGCTGCGCCCCATATTCATCAAGGCGCGGTGGCATTGCCCGGCGTATTGCTCGGCGCCGACACTGCGCCGCTGGACTTCAGCTTCGCCCACGCGCGGCAGCGCTTGACGGCCAGCCAACGCGCGCGCCTGGCCGGCTACAAGGCGCAGCGCCCACGGGTGTTGCCTGCCCCGATATTGCACGGGCCGCGCAAGGGCCTGTATGTGGTCGACAACCTCTGGCACGCCCTGGTAGACGGCCAGTGGTATCAGGTGGAACTCGAACCTGGGAACGGCGCGGTGATCATCGTCGACTCGCTCGATTCCGCGCGTCGCGGCCCGCACCTGCGTACCGACGGCCAGGGCACCTGGACCCTCGATACCCGCCTACGCCTGCGCGGCGGCATGCCGCCCAGACGTATTGCCGAGCAACGCCGACGCAAGGCTCAGAGAGTCACCGAGCTTGAAGCCGACTACGCGCAGTTCCTGGGTCAGCAGGCCACGCAGAACCGGACAGTCGAGGTCGCCCAGGCGGTCATGGAAAGTGCGCAGCAAGACACGCGATACACCGATGCACAGCGTGCCGATACGCGCAGGCGCTTCGAAACCGCCCTGGAACAACAAACCCGTTCGTACCAAAAGATTCTCGAAGGTGCACAGGAAAGGCGGGAGCTGGACATCCCCTTGTCAGCGCAAACAGTGGCGGTACTCCTGGAAAACAGCGTCAACAACGCACGAAAGCTGGTGGTGGTCGCCGAAGCCGACCGGCAAGCGCTCTACAGGGCGAACAGCAAATTCACCGTCCAGGGCGCCGAATTCGATCTGGCGGTGATGCTCGATCCCGAAGGCCATGAACAGTTCATCAAGGCATTGCTGGACATCAATGAACGCTCGATCCACTGGCTGCAAGCCAAGGACCGTCACCTCAACGAACTGCTCGGCCAGGGAACCCCTGGTGCGCAAGCATTTACGCGGTTGACGGAAGGTCGGCCGCAAGAGATCAGTGCGCTGGCAATCCAGGACCTGCAGATTCGCACGCTCAAGCTGCAGGTCATCAAAGAAGATGCGCCGGCGTTTCAGGCTTTGGACGCCATCGTGTCACCGCTGTCGCAACACGTGCGTACCCATAGCGAGCTCAACACCCTGGAGTTGACTGCCGGTGACCGGGTGAGCGTATTGGACAGCCTGGTCGAACACTACGGCCGAGCGTTGGACGCCTTGCAGGGGCTAGGCATCGTGGCCGTGCAGGCCCCTGATAGACCGTATTCGAACCGGCTTTTCAAATTGATTGAGGCGCTGTACCTGGATGTCACCCGCAGACTGGCCGACGAAATCAAACCCGTCGCCCAACCGCGCGAACGCCGGCCCGGACGCCCTCCGACCGCACCAGGAAGGCCCCAGAAAAAAGTCATCAGGACGCGCAAGAAAGGCACGTTTATCGGCGACCTGAAACCGGCGGGAAGCACCTTGCCGATAGAGGTCGTCGAGGTCAGGTCCGAAGACAACGATCAATTGCTGAGCATGTACTCGCAGAAAGGTGAGGTGTGGGATGAAATCCTGCAGCCCGCTGCTGCGCGCCCACCGTCCGCCGTGCGCAGCCTTAACCTGGTCAAGGGCGAGGCTCGCAAGCTGCTGGCCACGCTGGACGAGCACCTGCGCCGCGGCAACGAGTACCGCAGAATTTCCCGACACCCTGAAGAAGTGCAGGAGTTCATGCAGCATCAAAGCGACCGCTTCAACAGCCTCGCCACGGAGCTGGATCAGGCCATCCAGGCGTTGCCTGAAAAAGACCGCAATAACGCCGATCGGGCATTGGTAACGCACCTGCTCGAAGCCGGCGCTCGGCTGACGGCCAAGGGCGACGAACTGCGCCTGCAACTGTGTCTGGACCTACCGCCCACCCATGCAAACCTTGAATACCTGATCGAGCAAAAGCAGGTCGGTGTGGCCCGGTATGGCGAGCGCGTGCCTCTGAGTGGCGAGCGCCGGGATTTCATTCAGGAATACGCGCTGACAGACCCGCAAGGAAAACTGTTGTGGTACGCGCACTTTCACTACGCCAATGCCGACACCCCCAAAGCCGATTACACCGTCGCGCACCTCAAAACCAAGGAGCAGCGCAAGCAAAGCTACTACTCACTGCTGGCCAAGGCTGACAACCCCCAGGCCGTGGTGAACGTGCACCGTGGCCTGATCGGCAAGGCCCTGGCCGAGCGCTGGTTCCTGCCGTTGGCGTCGTAACGGCGCGATATACCCGCTCAAGACTTATAAAGGACTATTTCATGCCCACTCCAGATACCCGGATCCTGGCGCAAGCCGTACACGCGCAATTTGCCGCGCGACCTACCTTGCGCTCGGTCACCACACAGATGTTGGCCGACAACCTGCGGGATAAATACCCGCCTTTGACCCTGCCCGCCTCCGCCCTCTACCTGGCCCACCCGCGTGACGGCGGCGGCCGCGCCTTGGCGCCGTTGGTGGAGGTCGCGCTGACTTACCTTGCCGACGGCTCACTGCCCGACCTGTCAACGCGCGGCGGCCTCGATGCCTACTTGAGCGACGCCAGCGGAACACGCCTGGTTTATGAGGCGCAAGGCTCGCGCGCGTATGACCTGACCGTTATCCAGGATGCAATCCGGGAGCTGCCCTTGATCCTGCATGTAGGTTTTCAAGAAGCCTTGAGCGTGTTCTGGAGCGAGGACGACGGCAGCGGTAACACGCGCTGGCAATGGCTCGCCGGCGTGTTGCAGGGCGTGTTTCGGGGCTGCACGATCAACCAGCCCGGGACCGACCCCTTGCAACTGCGCCCCCTGACCAGCCTGGTCCGCTACCCCGCACGGGAAACCCGCAATCGACAGGCATGGCCCGGCAGCGCCGTGCATGCTTATTGCGTGGAAACGCGCCTGGAACACGACGACGTCACGCTCACGCTACAGGGCAGTGAAATCCTCATCGTCAGCGGCGAACGGGTCTGGCTGTATAGCCTGCCGGGCCAACTGGAAGCCTTTGCCAGCCTGCAAGCCTTTGGCCTGGCATGGGGCGAACGCATGGCGCAACGCTACAACGCCGAAAAGATCACCTGGCGCCAATACGAACCCGATGGCGACCTGTTCGAGGTGCAAGCGGCGCTGGTGCTCAACCAGCAACTGGAAGACCTTGCCGCGTTCGATCTGCGCGTGCAGACCACGCCAATCGAACTGGCCGCCCGATTGGCCGCGCTCACCGATCCGGCGCCCTTGTTCATTGCGCCTGGGTCGACGCCTGCGCCGTCGCTGGAGGCAGTCCGGGCCGCGCTTCCCGACTGGCTCAAAAACGCCTCGGCGGCCGACCGACTGGCCTATCGCCAATGCCTGCTGGAGCAGGCCAGCCTGCAGCGCCTGAACCCTGGCGAACGGTATCTGGACGGCATCGAGACGCTGCGCAGTTTTGCTGCCAAACGCTTGAACCAGCAATTGTGCCGGGGTCGCAATGCCGCCCTGAACCTGGAGGAAACCTGCACCGATGACGCCACGTTGGCCTGGCGCGCCGAAGACTTGCAACTGGTCTTCAAGGTCGCAATCGGTACGCTGCAGGGCGGTTACCTGGAAACGGTGACGATGAGCCTGGTCGATCTGGCCCTGAAAAACCTGGCGGGCAAGCCCAGCGGCAACGTCACCCTGCGCCACCGCGAGAGGCGGGAGATCGAAGCGTGGCTGACCACCGATTACCTGATGCAGATGATCGAACAGGTCGACATTGGTCGCTATTATCCCGCCTATTTGCGCGAACACCTGCTGGACGACAATCCGCAGGCGCAGAAACGCCAGCAATTGTTCATTCAACAATGCCCGGTGCAACTCAAGACCCTGGCAATGGAGTACAAAATCAAGGGTGAAGGCGGACTGACCCGGCGTGGTTTCCAGTGCGTCAGCGCGGTGGTCGAGCCCGTTCGCGCCCAACGCTGCGTCGGCGACGATGAAATCATCATGCGCGTGCTGGCCTTCAGACGAAAACCCGACGCCCACGCCGACGTCGTACAAAACATGTTCATCATCGAGCCGCGCAATGCGGATGCCGGACCGCATGTGCTGTATCGCCCGGCCTACGCTCAGTCACTGCTGGAGTTTGCCAGCCGCGAACAACTGCTCAACGCTATCGCCGCGCCTGGCGAGTTGCAAGACAGCGTCCTGACCTGGTTGCCGGATAACGCCAGGGCGATCTACAGCAACGGTGGTTTTACCGAGCCCCATATCATCCGTTTCAGCCTGGGCTCCGAATCCGACGTATTGCCCGGCGTTCCCAGCCCCGCCACGCTGGCGCCGGCAGACGATCGCAGCGCGGGCGAGATACTGGGTTACCTCAGCAATGGCCGGTTGATGGAGTACCTGTTCGGCAGTGAGGCGCGCCAGTTGGTGGACCTGGCGCAGCGCCAGTCGACGTCCAGCGCGCAAAGTCGCTGGGCGCATCTGCTCGAAGGCGTGCAACTGGGTTTCAACACGCTGCTGGTGGTGATACGCGGGCCGTTGGCCGCCGCCGCGTGGATGCTGCAACTGACGCAGAGCCTTAGCCAGGATCTGCCGGCGCTGCAAAGCGATGACCCGGTTGCCCGAGAGCTGGCCTGGGTCGACGTGCTGTTGAACATCGGCATGCTGCTGGTGCATCAGGGCCAGGCGAGCGAGGCAATGGTAGAAACGGAGCACCGCGCGCAAACCCTCGCCCAGCTGCCGTTACGTCGACGCCTTGGCGACCCCGTCAGCCACCCTCAAGCGCAAGTGCACTACGCAGGCACCGGCGTGCCTTCCGAGCCGCCCGGCGGGGGGCGCACGCCGCTGGACTTCGACCGCTCCCTGGCCAGTGACAGCGCTTCGGCGCGGCTACTGGAAAAACTGCTGGCGGTCAGCCGGCCCTGGCCAAAGCCTGCGCCCGCTGCCGTCGATATCGGCCCGTTCCAGGGTTTGTACAGGATCGACAGCCTGTGGCATGCCTCGGTGGGCGGCCTGTTATTTCGCGTCTCGATCGTACCGGGTGTGGGCGAGGTGTTCATCATCCATCCACAAAAAACCGACCACCCCGGCATCAAGCTCAAGACCGATGGCAAAGGTCATTGGACGCTGGATCGAGGCCTGAAACTGCAGGGCGGTGGCCCCAAGCGTATTGCTGCGCTGCGCGAGGAGAATCGTGAGAAAACGCGCCAACTGATCAATCGCGCAGAAGCCCTCAACGCAGAAATCACACCGCAGATGGCTACGCTCAGGGAATCGATGACACGCATGGAAGAGGCTGACCAGGCCCTGGCCAGACAAGGACGCGTGCTGAATGTGGCGTGGAACCTGATGGACCAGGCCGACGTGCAGCAAAGACCGGCCCTGCAGGCCCGGCACACCCAGGAGATGCAACGGCACAGCGCGGCCCGCGCCCAATTCGAAATCCTTATGCAGACCCTGATCGAACGCTTCGAGCACACCTCGCGGTTGCGCCAGGAGGCCATCCAGGTCGGCCGCGACCTGGAAAAGTTCGGCGGCGCCAGGATGCACGTGCAGGAACGCGCCAAGATGCTGAAACTGATCTGGGAGCAGCAATTCGTCATTCACACCTATCTGCGTAACTGGACCAATTCCCTGCTGTACTCAAACCGTGGCGAGCCGATGAGCCACTTGGGAAAACGCATGCTGGTCAGTTACGTTCTTGGCGACCCCACCGCTTATAACGAACATGTCAGCCGCAGCATCGAAATGGCCGATGCACTTGAGCGCATGGGTCAACTCGCCAGTGAGATGGAAACCACCCTCGATCAACTGGAACAGGATTCCGGCGCGGGTCGCGCGATCCGTCAGGATTTCCTGGCGATGATCAATCCGAGCACTTTCTTCAACGAGAACATGCGCCTTAGGGCGCTATCGGCGCTGGCCGGAGTGACGGCCGTCGTTTCCGACAGCCGGTTGCCACCCCAGGAGGCGCTGTACGTCAAGCGCCTCAACAGCCTCGATATTCATCAGGCGGTGCAGTCGCACATCGCCGTGCGCAGCAGCGACGGGTTTCCTCTCGATGAGCAACGCAACGTCTATGAAAGCCTGCTCGGCCATTACAACGAGTACGAGAACGGCATTCAGGCGCTCAAGGCCATCAATCCGCTGCGATTGCCGTCCAGTTCCGAGCGTTTTCTACAAAGCCTGCGGTACGCACAGGCATTGGCGCAAAACGAATTAGAAAGCGTGGTGCGCAAACAGGAGGCCCTGGCGGTCGAATTGCCCCTGTCGAAAACCCTGCGGGCGAAGGCCCCCACCACCAAGGTATTCCGCACCCGCGGGAAAGACTATCTGGTGGGCGATTTCAAACTGACCGATGCACAGGAGGAGCAGGTGACCATCACCGACGCCTTCACCACCAGGGCCCTCACTACCTTCAAGAAAAGCGGCGACGGTTGGGCGCAAGTCGTTGAAAAAGACCCGGACGCGCCAGTGACGAGCCCACCTAAAATCGCCTTGGCCACCCTGCGCGAGCAAGGCCGTGGATTGATCAACCAACGAGCCGCCATCGAGCAGGTCATCAGCGCCCAGCAGAGTGAACTCGACGACCCTGTCACCCGCCAGGCCATCAACCCGGCGGACTGGGAGGAGCTGCTGGGCGGCCAGGCCCGTGAACTGGACGCGGTGGCCGACGAACTGGCCCACCATTACCCCGAGGCGTCCACAGACTTGATCGAGGAGTTTCGCGTCAACGCCCGGGACATGCAGCGCAAGGCCGTACAGGTGTGCAGCGCCGCCTACAAGCGGCAGTGGCCGACCCAGGCAGGCATCGAGTACTTATGGCGCAACCAGCAGATCGATATCAACCTGACCAGCCTGGCGGACCCGCAACGGCCGACCCTGCGCGGTGACTTTTTCACCGAGTACGCGGTGTACGACAAGGTCGGCAAGCCACCGAAGGTGTTGTGGTACGCCCACTTCCACTACGCCACGGCGCAGGCGCCGGCCGCCGCGTACACGCGGGCGCATTTGAAATTGCCCGAACAGCGCAAGTTCACCCAGAAGGACCTGCTCAAGGAGCATGTGCAGCAGCAGTTGCAGGCTCACGGAGAACCTGGCGCGGTGCCGCTGCGCAGCATCGTCTACGCGCTGATCAGCCCGCCCGTGGACCAGCTGTTCCTGGCCATCGCACCCCGCCCATGAAACGTACGGCCCGTGTTCTGGAGCACGGGCCGCTCAAGGCTCAGTGGGCGAACAGCGAATTGCCCTTCTGCCCGGCCAGCTTTTCCGGTTTGATCAAAAAGCGCGCCAGGGCCGGCAGCAGCCACAACGCGCCGAACATGTTCCACAGCAGCATGAACGTGAGCATCAGGCCCATGTCAGCCTGGAACTTGATCGCCGAGAAAATCCAGGTACACACGCCGATCGCCAGGCACAGGCCGGTGAACAGCACGGCTTTGCCGGTGGACTTGAGCGTCTGGTAATAGGCTTCCTGCAGCGGCAGGCCCGCGCGCAGGAAGCTTTCCAGGCGGCTGTAGATGTAGATGCCGTAATCCACGCCGATCCCGACGCCCAACGCCACCACCGGCAGGGTCGCGACCTTGACGCCGATGCCCATGAACGCCATCAGCGCGTTGCCCAGCACCGAGGTCAACACCAGCGGCAGCACGATGCACAGGGTGGCCGCCCAGGAACGGAAGGTGATCATGCACATGGTCGCCACGCACAGGTACACCAGGATCAGGATGATCAGCTCCGACTCCTTGATCACCTCGTTGGTGGCCGCTTCGATGCCGGCGTTACCGGCGGCCAGGATAAATTCCAGGCCGTCCTTGTTGTTTTCCCTGGCGAATTCCTGCACCGCATGCACCGCGCGGTCGAGGGTCTCGGCCTTGTGGTCGTTAAGGAACACCAGCACCGGCGCGAGGGAACAATTGTTGTTGTACAGGCCGTCGGCGCGGGCGATGGAGTTGTTCAGCACATCGGGGTTGCGCGACAGGGTTTCCCATTTCAGGTTGCCCTCGTTCATGCCCTTGATCATTTGCTTGGACACGGTGACCAGCGAGATCGCCGACTGCACGCCCTCGGTGTTCTGCATCTTCCACATCAGCTGGTCGATGGGCGCCATGGCTTCATAGCGCGAGCAGCCTTCGGCCTTGGTCTTGACCATCACCACCAGCACGTCGGAGCTGGTGGAGTAGTTGCTGATGATGAAGTTGTTGTCTTTGTTGTAACGCGAGTCCGGGCGCAGTTCCGGCGCGCCCTGGTCGAGGTCGCCGATTTTCAGGTGCTGGCTGTACCAGAGGCCGCCGCCGAAAGCGACCAGGGCCAGCAGAATCGAGACCGGCGCGACTTTGGCACTGGCGAACCTGGACAGCAGGCGCCAGAAACGATGCTCACGATGCGCATCCTTTTTACTGCGCTCGATGGCGCGCTTGCTGATGCCGACGTAGGAAATCGCCACCGGCAACAGGATCAGGTTGGTGAACACGATCACCGCCACGCCGATGGAGGCGCCGATGGCCAACTCGCGGATCACGCCGATGTCGATGATCAGCAGGGTGATAAAGCCCACGGCGTCGGCGAGAATGGCGATCATGCCCGGCAGGAACAACTGGCGGAACGTGCGGCGCGCGGCGGTCAGGGCGTTGTCGGCGTCGCTCGATTGCAGGGCGATGCCGTTGATCTTTTGCACGCCGTGGGAAATACCGATGGCGAAGATCAGGAACGGCACCAGCATCGAGTAAGGGTCCAGCCCGAAGCCCACCGCATGCATCAACCCCAGCTGCCAGACCACCGCCACCAGGGTGGTGATCAGCACGGCGATGGTGCTGCGGATACACCAGGTGAACCAGTACAGCAGCACCAGGGTGATCATGAAGGCGATACCGAAGAACAGCACGACCATGATCAGGCCGTCGATCAGGTCGCCGACCTTCTTGGCAAAGCCAACGATATGGATTTTCACGTTGGGGTTTTGCGCTTCGAACTTGGTGCGGATCTTGTCTTCAAGCTCGTGGGAAAACTTCTGGTAATCCAGGGCGAGCAACTTGCCCTGGTCCTGCGGGTCCGGGTACGACTCCAGCAGCGGAATATCGACAATGCTCGACTTGAAATCGTTGGCCACCAGGCGCCCGACCTGGCCGGACTTAAGCACGTTGTTACGCAGTTGATCGAGGCTTTGCGGCGAGCCGTTGTAGCTCTGCGGGATCACCTCACCACCGGCGAAGCCTTCTTCGGTCACTTCGGTCCAGCGCACGCTGGGGCTCCACAGCGACTTGAGGCCCGAGCGGTCGACGCCGGAGATATAGAACACCTCGTCGTTGATCTGCCGCAGAGTCTCCATGTACTCCTTAGTGAAAATGTCACCGTCCTTGGCTTCCACCGAGATACGCACCGTGTTGCCCAGGTTGGCCAGGTCGTTGCGGTGCTCCATCATTTTTTCGATGAAGGGGTGCTTGAGGGGGATCATTTTTTCGAAGCTGGTGGACGGGCGAATCAACGTCGCCTGCCAGAACAAGAACACACTCACCAGCAGGCAGATCACGATCACCGCCGGGCGATTATTGAAGATCAGGCGCTCAAGAAAGGTCGCTTTATCGTTGTGATGACTGCTCATGCTTTCTCTGCCTTCTTATTGTTTTTCGAGTTCGGCGCCCGTTGGCCTGGCGACGCGAACGCCGCCCTGCCCGGCCAGAATCAGGTTGCCATTGCCTGCGGCGGTCACCGCCGAGAGGGAGATGCGGTCCGGGCGGTTGAACACGCTGAAGGTCTGGCCGTCGTCGTGGCTGACCACCACGCTGCCGCCGTTGCCGACCACCACCAGCGAGCCATCCTCCAGCAAGGTGGCGCCCGACAGACCGAACTCCAGGGCGCCGCGCGCGGCATTGAGCTCGACCTGCTCCCACGTGCCGCCGAAATCCGTGGAGCGGTAAAGGTTGCCGCGCAAGCCGTAGGCCAGCAGGGTTTGAGGTTGTGCGGTGCCGATCACGCCAAACAGCGAGCCCTCGTAGGGACCTTCGAGTTTTTCCCAGGTCTGGCCGTCGTCGCTGGAACGGAACATGCTGCCCTGCTCGCCGACGATAAACAGCCCGGCGTCCTTGATGGCGGCGATGGCGTTGAGGTGGAACTGGTCTTCGTTGTCGAGGCGGTCGCTGACGTCTTCCCAGCTGTTGCCGCCGTCGTTGGTTTCCAGCAGCGCACCGTAAGCGCCGACGGCCAGGCCGTGGCTGGCGTTCTTGAACCACACGTCGAGCAACGGCGCTTCGCGCTTGAGGTCTTGATACTGCTGGGTCCAGGTGGCGCCGCCGTCGCTGCTGGCGAGGATCTGCGCATCATGGCCGACGGCCCAGCCGTGTTTGTCATCGACAAAAAATACAGCGGTAAGCAGTTGCCGGGTGGGGACCTTGGCCTGGGCCCAGGTGGCGCCCTGGTCATCGGAATAGAGGATATGCCCGCGATCACCGACCGCCACCAGGCGCTTGCCGGCGTGGACTACGTCGATCATCAGGCCTTTGGCGGCCTTGGGGGATTCAATCGCAAACACCGCGGCGGCGGGGGTATCGCTGGCGGCCTGGACGGCGGTCGACAACGCGACAGCCCCAAACAGCGAGAGCGCTGTGGCCAGCAACGCAACCCTGCGTGCGGCGCGTGGGCGGCAGACAACCCAACCCATGACAGGCTCACTCATAGACCTTTCTCCCATTTATTATTGTTAGGTCTTGCCATCCCGGGCTCTGAAACCTGCAATCTAGAGCGCCTGGAGGAAGCAGGGGCCATCCTATCGGGCTTTGGAATCGTCTGACAATCAGCGCTACGTTATCTTTTGTTAACTGGCGGCGTTTGGCCATGTGGTGAATATGGCCGCATTCGTCAGGCTGATTGTGCCGGGCTATCTGAATTTTTATTCCATCTATTGAATTATGAGAATTTTTATTCCATTAATAGCCGCTCTCACAACAATAATCCAAAGGATCAAAGGTTATGCGCGAACTCGGAATCGGCCTGATCGGCACAGGCTTCATGGGCCGTGCCCACGCCCTGGCGTTCAATAACGCCCGGGCGGTATTCGAACTGCCGGTGCACCTCAAGCTGGCCGCCCTGGCCGACGCCGACACCGAGCGTGCGCAGCGCTGCGCCCACGCCTGGGGCTTTGCCAAGGCCCATGGCGATTGGCAGGCGCTGATCGAAGACCCGGCCGTGGATGTCGTGGCTATCACCACACCTAACCATTTGCATTACCCCATGGCCATGGCCGCGATTGCCGCCGGTAAAGCGGTGTACTGCGAAAAACCCCTGGCCGTCAGCCTTGAACAGGCCGACGCCATGCGCCGGGCAGCGAGCACCGCCGGGGTGGTGACGCGGGTCGGTTACAACTATCAACACAACCCCATGATCGGCCTGGCGCGGCAGATGATCGCCAATGGCGAGCTGGGCGAGATCATCAGTTTCCAGGGTGAATTCAGCGAAGACTTTATGGCCGACCCGCAGTCGCCGTGGTCATGGCGCTGCGAAGTGGAACACGCCGGCGGCGCCCTGGCGGACCTGGGCAGCCACGTGTTGTCGATGGCGCGTTACCTGGTGGGCGAAGTGGCTAGCGTGTGCGCCGACACCCAGACCGTCCACCGCCAACGCCCTGCGGTCACCGGCAGCGCCGAACGCAAAGTCATCGCGGTGGACGACCAGGTGCATGCCCTGCTGCGCTTCACCAATGGCGCACGCGGCACGGTGAGCAGCAGTTGGCTCAAGCACGGTTATAAGAACCATCTGAGTGTCGAGATCAGCGGCACACAGGGCACATTGGCGTTCGATCAGGAACGTTTGAACGAACTGCGCCTGTGCCGCGTCGGCCAGGAAGGTTTCCAGCGCCTGCTGGCCGGCCCCGCCCTGCCCGGTTACGCCGCCTTCAGCCCGGCGGCGGGGCACCAACTGGGCTACAACGAATTGAAGACACTGGAAGTGCACGAGCTGCTCATGGCCGTGGCCGGCCAGGGCGCGGACGGCACTGACTTTGAAGCGGCGTGGGCCGTGGAGCGGCTGGCGACCGCGATTCGCCTGGCGGCCCGCGAGGAACGCTGGGTCAACGTAAACGCGGTCTGACACTCCACGCAAACCCTAAAGACTGACAAATAATTCTGTGGTGAGCAGGCTTGCTGTGGTGAGCAGGCTTGCCCTGCGCTGGGCTGCGAAGCGGCACCACACCCAGGCACCTCGGAGTGTCAGCTGAAACCACATCGCCTGGAATGGCTATCAAAGGTGGGAGGGGGCTTGCCCCCTCCCACCTTTAGATCAGCTGCATACATTTACATCAGCGCAAGGCGCGGCGCAGGACTTTGCCCACGGTGGTCTTGGGCAGTTCGGTAGTACGGAATTCCACGTAACGCGGCACTTTGTAACCGGTCAGGTATTCCCGGCAGTGGGCGAGTATTTGCTCCTGGGTCAGGCTCGGGTCCTTGCGCACCACGATAATCTTGACCTTCTCCCCGGTCACGCCGTCCTCCACGCCAATCGCCGCCACTTCGGCCACGCCGGGGTGCAGGGCCACCACGTCTTCGATTTCGTTGGGGTACACGTTGAAGCCTGAGACCAGGATCATGTCTTTTTTACGATCCACCAGGCGGATATAGCCACGTTCGTCCATCACACCGATATCGCCGGTGGCCAGCCAGCCTTCGGCATCCAGCACTTCGGCGGTTTCCCTGGGGCGTTTCCAGTAGCCCTGCATCACCTGTGGGCCGCGCACTTGCAGCTCACCCTGCTCGCCGATGTCGGCCAATTCGCCGTCCTCGCGCATAAAACGCACCCAAGTGGACGGCAACGGCACGCCGATGCTGCCGGTGAAGTCCATCTCGCGCATGCGCGAAATATCGATGGGGCTGATGCTCACCACCGGCGAGCACTCGGTGAGGCCATAGCCTTCGATGATCGGCAGCCCGGTGACTTCCTTCCAGCGCTTGGCCACAGCGGTGTGCGTGGCCATGCCGCCGGCGATGACCATGCGCAGGTCGGAGAAGTCCCGCGCGCAGAATTCCGGGTTTTCCAGCAACCCATTGAACAGTGTGTTGACCCCGGCAATCCCGTTGAAACGCTCCTTGCGCAGGATCATCTGCACCCGCTTCACATCCCGAGGGTTGGCGATCAGGATATTGCGCCCGCCCAGGCACATAAACATCAGGCAGTTCACCGTAAGAGAAAAGATGTGATACAGCGGCAGCAAGGTCACGTTGGTTTCCTGCTTGTCCTGATCCAACTGGTCGCCGACCCACGCCTTGGCCTGCAACAGGTTGGCGATGATGTTGCGATGGCTGAGCATCACGCCTTTGGCATCGCCGGTGGTGCCGCCGGTGTACTGCAGAAACGCCAGGTCATCCAGATGCATGGCCACTGGCTGCGGGTCAAGCGCCCTGCCCTGTTGCAACGCCCGCTTGAAGCGCACCGAGCCACGCAAAGTAAAGGCCGGCACCTGCTTTTGTACGCGGCGCAGGATGAAGTTCATGGCGGCGCCCTTGAAGGTGCCGAGCAGGTCGCCGATGGCCGCGATCACCACGCGTTTGACGCTGCTGCCTTCGATGACTTTTTCCAGGGTGTGGGCGAAGTTTTCGAAGATCACCACGGTTTCGGCGCCACTGTCCTTGAGCAGATGTTTGAGCTCATGGGCGGTGTACAGCGGGTTGACGTTGACCACCACCGCTCCCGCCAGGATTGTGCCGAGCAGGCAGATCGGGTACTGCAAGCAGTTGGGCATCATCAGTGCCACGCGGTCGCCGCGCTGCACGCCCTGGGCCTGCAGCCAGGCAGCAAAGGCAAAGCCTTGCACCTGCCAGTCGGCGTAGGTCATTTCGGTGCCGATGCTGACGTAGGCGACGCGCTCGCGGAATTTTTCCAGGTGCTCCAGGAACACCTCGCGCAGTGAGGGGTAGTCCTCGATGCCGGCGTCGATATCGGCCGGGACGCCGGGCAGATAAGCGTCCAACCAGATGCGTTCGCGTTGTTCCAGGCTGATAGCGTTCATGGCGGTTTCCTTGTTGTTGTTTTTAACAGCGCTATTTTTCGACGATGGCGGTAATGCCCAGCCCGCCCGCGGCGCAGATCGAAATCAGGCCGCGGCCGCCGCCGCGCTCATGGATCGCCTTGGCCAGCGCCGCCAACTGCCGACCGCCGGTGGCGGCGAACGGATGACCGCAGCCGAGGGAGCCGCCGTTGACATTCATTTTGGCCCGGTCGATCGCCCCCAGCGGTGCCGCCAAGCCTAGCCGCTCGCGGCAGTAGTCGGGGTCTTCCCAGGCTTTGAGCGTACACAGCACCTGGGCGGCGAACGCTTCGTGGATCTCGAACAAATCGAAGTCGGCAAAGCTCAAGCCTTCACGTTGCAACATGCGCGGCACCGCATAGGCAGGCGCCATCAACAAGCCTTCGCTGCCGTCGACAAAATTGACCGCTGCCGTCTCGCCGGTACGCAAGTAAGCCAGCACCGGCCAACCGTGCTCGGCGGCCCAGGCTTCGCTGGCCAGCAGCACCACCGAGGCGCCATCGGTCAGCGGCGTGGAATTGCCGGCGGTGAGCGTGCCGCTCTGGCGGTCATAGGCGGGGGACAGGCCGGCGAGCCTCTCCAGGCTGGCGTCGGCACGCAGGTTATTATCCCGGGCCAGGCCACGATGGGGGCTGATCAGGTCGTCGAAGAAGCCGCGCTGGTACGCCGCCGCGAGGCGCTGATGGCTGGTGAGGGTCAATTCATCCTGGGCCAGGCGTTTGATCTGCCAGCGCTTGGCCATTTCTTCGCAGTGCTCGCCCATGGACAGGCCGGTGCGCGGCTCACCGTTGCGCGGCAGCAGCGGCTTGAAAAACATCGACGGACGGACCTTAAGCAACGCCTTCAATTGGTTACCCATGCCCTTGGCGCGATTAGCCGCGAGCAAGGTGTGACGCAGGGACTCGTTGATGCCGATCGGCGCATCGGAGGTCGTGTCGGCGCCCCCGGCGATGCCCGCTTCGATCTGACCCAGGGCAATTTTATTGGCCACCAGCAACGCCGCTTCCAGCCCCGTGCCGCAGGCTTGCTGCACGTCGTAGGCGGGCGTTTCGGGCGACAGCGTGGTGGACAGCAACGACTCGCGCGCCAGGTTGAAATCCCGCGAATGCTTGATCACCGCGCCGGCGGCGAACTCGCCCAAGCGCTGGCCATGCAGGTTGTAGCGGTCCACCAGACCTTGCAGCGCCGCCACCAGCAAATCCTGATTGCTGTCGTGGGCGTACACGGTGTTGGAGCGCGCGAAGGGAATACGGTTGCCGCCGATAATCGCCACGCGGCGGGTCGGCGCCGGGTTGAAGCTGTAGTGACTCATTGCAGGTTCTCATTGAAGGACAGCAGGCCGCGCAGATGGGGTTTGTCGCCCGCACCGTTGCGCACTTCGAAAGCGCGACGCGGGCCGCTGGAAGGTGGATTCCACAGCGCGACCTGGCCAGGCAGCAGGATCGGCAACTTGAATTCGCACCGCACCTCGGCGCGCTCCAGGCCACCCGGCGGTTGCTGGGCGGCGAGCGCGCGGCCCAGGGTCCACATGCCATGGGCGATGGCGCGGCGAAAGCCGAACAGCCTGGCGCCGATGACCGAGGTGTGGATCGGGTTGAAATCCCCGGACACCTTAGCAAAACGCCGGCCCAGGTCGGCCGGCAACAGCCACTTCTGGGTACGGACCCAGCTGTCTGAAGCCACGCCCAGCGCGTCCACCCAAGGTTCGCCGACCGGGTCCGCCACGCCCCGGCGCAGGTACAGGCTATCGCCCTCCCACACCAGCGCGCCCGCGCTGTAGGCGCGAGTGGCGATGCTCAGAGCCTGCCCTTTAGGGTGAGCGACCCAGCGCTCGGCATACACCTCCAGCCGCAACGCCTGGCCTTCCCGCAGGCGTTGGTACTGCCGAATGCGGTTAGCCAGGTGCACCATGCCGCTGGCCGGGTACGGGAAACTGGGGCGGGTCAACAACATCAAGTGCAAAGGAAAGGCCAGCACATGGGGATAGGTCAACGGCACGCCCTGCTCGCGGCGAAAACCGCAGGCGCTGCCATACGCGGCGATACCCTCAGCCGACAGCTCCACCGCCGGGCGCACCAGGCGCGCCTTGGGCAGCAGCGGCGCGCCGTCCAGCTTGGGTTTGCGCAGTGCGCGCATACCATCCAGCAGCAGGCGCGTGCGTGACGGCGGTGGGTCGATGATTTGCGTCAGGTCGTCCATGGCATCAGGCTCCCAACAGGCTTTGGCCGCACACGCGCACCACTTGGCCGTTAACCCCGCCCGACGCCGGATGGGCCAGCCAGCCGATGGTTTCGGCCACGTCGATCGGCTGCCCACCCTGGGACAGCGAATTCATGCGCCGCCCTGCCTCGCGGATCATCAAAGGGATGCGGGCCGTCATCTGCGTCTCGATAAAGCCTGGCGCCACGGCATTGACCGTAACCTGCTGAGTCGCCGCGCGCGGCGCCAGCCCTTGTACCAGGCCGATCACACCGGCCTTGGAGGTGGCGTAGTTGCTTTGCCCGAGGTTGCCGGCGATGCCGGAAATCGACGACACGCAGACAATGCGGCCGCCAGGGTTAAGGCCCTCGCACTCCAGCAACGCGTTGCTCAAGCACAGCGGCGCCTGCAGGTTGACCGCCAGCACACTCTGCCACGCCGATTCGCTCATCTTGACGATGGTTTTGTCGCGGGTAATCCCGGCGTTGTGCACCACCACATCGAACGCGCCGTACTGGCTGACATGGGCCTGCAACAGCGAGGCGGCGTCGGGCGCGGTGATATCCAGCGGCAATGCCGAACCGTTCACTGCGCCGGCGGCCTGCTGCAGGGCATCGTGGGCCTGAGGCACGTCCACACAGACCACATGCGCGCCGTCACGAGCCAGCACCTGAGCGATGGCCAGGCCGATACCACGGGACGCGCCGGTGACCAGCGCGCGGCGGCCGGCGAAGGGTTTGTCCCAGTTGACCGTGACGTGGCCGTCCACCGGCGCGTGTACGCGCACCACTTGCCCCGACACATAGGCCGATCGGCGCGACAGGAAAAACCGCAGGCTGCTGTCCAGCGCGTCCTCAGCGCCCGGTGCCACGTACAGCAACTGCACGGTGATAGCCCGGCGCAGCTCCTTGGCCAGGGACCGCACCAAGCCTTCGAGGGCGCGCTGGGCGACGGCCTGGGGCAGATCCGCGCAGTGCTCCGGCGCCGTGCCGAGCACTACCACCCGCGCGTGCTGACCGAGGCGTCTGGCGTTGCAGTGGAAGAACCGGTACAGCTCGTCGAGTTGCTCCAGGCTGGCAAGCCCGCTGGCATCGAATACCGCGCCTTGCACCTTGACCGTAGATGGCGCGTTGAGTGTCGCCGGGGTGGCGGCAACTGTGTCGGTGTCGCTGAAAACCCGTTGCACCTGGGTCATCAGGCGCCCTGCCCCGGCGACAATCACCGGGTTCACCAGACTTTGCTGGCCGCTGCGATGACGCTGCAACGGCAAGGGCTGCGGCAAGCCCGCCGCCTGTGCCAGGCGACGGCCCCAAGGCGAATTGACGAAGGTTAGGTAGCTGTCACTCATATCAGCAATCACTCTCAACACATTCTGATCGGGTTTTTCCTAGTTGACCGAGGCGTTTTCGCCCTGAGCCGTACGACGCTTGGTGGTCGGCTCCAGCGCCTGCTTGCGCTGCTGCAACGCCTCCAGCAATCCGAAGTCCTGGGGGAAGTCATCCACCTGGATGCCGTGATCGGCGTATTCCACGTAGCGGGCGAGCAAGGCCTCCTCATCGTCGCTGATCAGGTCCAGTGCCCGGGCCTTGACGCGCCAGGTGGCAAAGGCCGTGGCGGAGATCGGCAGCGGGTCGAGCACGCCTTGCTTGATCGCGGGCTTGAGCCGGGCGTCGATCAGCTCCACCTGGGGCAGCAAACGGAAGCCCAGTTCGCCATAAGCCAACTTGTCGATTTCCGGGCGCGGGATGTAGGAATCGGCCAGCAAGCGGTCGCGGGTGGCGCCGGGGGTCTGTACCGCGTCGGCGACGTCGGCCAACAGGCGGTCCGACGGTTTGCGCAAGGGCAGACCGAACGGAAAACTCAAGGCCCGCATCACCCGCGCAGCGGTTTTGGAGGGGTAATTGTCGAGCACTTCGGCCAGGGCTTCATGGGCGCGCAGCAGCGCGTCCTGGGCCGACCAATGCACCAGCGGCAGGTCCGCCTGGGGGCGGCCATCGTCCTCAAAGCGTTTAAGCACGCAGGACAGGATATACAACTGTGACAGCACGTCCCCCAGGCGCCCGGTGAGGCTTTCCTTGCGTTTGAGCGCACCGCCCAGCACGCCCATGGAAACGTCCGAGATCAGCGCCAACACCACCGACAGCCGATTGGCCTGGCGGTAGTAGGACGCCAGCGCAGGGTCGGTCTTGGCCGGTACGGAAATCAGCCGGCCGCCGGTCAGCCCATGTACCGCCGCGCGCACGGTATTGGCCAACACAAAACTCACATGACCGAACATGGCGCTGTCGAACGCTTCCAGCGCTTGGCGCCGGTCCGGGTTGCGCGCTGCTTCCATCTCGCGGAACACATAGGGATGGCAACGGATCAGGCCCTGGCCAAAGATAATCAGGCAGCGCGTCATGATGTTCGCGCCTTCCACGGTGATGGCGATGGGGCTTTGCTGGTAGGCGCGGGCCAGGAAATTATTGGGGCCCATGCAGATGCCTTTGCCGGCGACGATGTCCATGCCATCGTTGACGATCATCCGCGCCCGCTCGGTGACGTGGTACTTGGCGATGGCCGAGATCACCGAGGGTTTTTCTCCAGCATCCAGGGACGCCACCGAGACCTTGCGCACCGCGTCGCAGGCGTACAAATGCCCGGCCATGCGCGCCAGCGGTGCCTGCACCCCTTCGAACTTGCCGATGGGCAGGCCGAACTGTTTGCGCATGGCCGCGTAGGCCGAGGTGCCCCGCACCGCGACCTTGCCCAGGCCGACATTGGCCGAAGGCAGGGAAATCGCACGACCGGCGGCCAGGCACTCCATCAACATGCGCCAGCCGTTGCCGACCTGCTCGCGGCCGCCGATCACCCAGTCCAGCGGAATAAACACGTCTTTGCCGGTGGTCGGGCCGTTCTGGAACACCGCGTTAAGCGGCCAGTGCCGCCGGCCGCTGTTGACGCCGGGGTGGGAGGTGGGAATCAACGCGCAGGTGATGCCCAGCGAGCCGGGCGTGCCGAGCAGGCCGTCCGGGTCTTCGGCGCGGAACGCCAGGCCCAGCACCGTCGCGATCGGGCCGAGGGTGATGTAGCGCTTGTCCCAGGTCACCCGCAGGCCCAGCACTTCCTGCCCGTCATGCTGGCCCTTGCAGACAATGCCCACATCGGGAATCGCCCCGGCGTCGGAACCGGCGTAGGGGCTGGTCAGGGCGAAGCACGGGATGTCTTCGCCACGGGCCAGGCGCGGCAGGTAGTAATTGCGCTGGGCATCGGTGCCGTAGTGCAACAACAGTTCGGCCGGGCCGAGCGAGTTGGGCACCATCACCGAAATGGCCGCCGCCGAACAGCGCGTGGAGAGCTTCATCACCACTTGGGAGTGGGCGTAGTGGGAGAAGCCTTTGCCGCCGTATTGCTTGGGAATGATCATGCCGAGGAAGCCAGCGCTCTTGGTGTACTGCCAGCCCTCGGGGGACATGTCCTGCCAGACCTGGGTGGTTTCCCAGTCGTTGGCGATGTCGCACAGGGTTTCCACTTCGTTATCCAGAAACGCCTGTTCCTCAGCGCTGAGACTGGCCGGCGCGGCCTGCAGCAGGCGCCGCCAGTCGGGTTTACCGCTGAACAACTCGGCATCCCACCACACGGTGCCGGACTCGATGGCCGCGCGTTCCGTGTCGGACATGGCCGGCATGATCGTGCGAAACAGGCCGAGGGCCCTGCTGCTTAGCAGCGCGCGCCGCAAGGGTTTTATCGTCATCAGCAGCGCGGGAGCCACCACCAGCAGCACCGCAACGCTGACGCCAAGGCCAGCGACCACGCCGAACAGGTAAGCGAGCGCCAGCCACACCAGGCTGACCCCCAGCCATTGGGCTGCCGCCGCTTGTCGATACGCCAGGGCAAACGCTGCTACGAAACCCGCCAATAACCAGATAACCATGGGAGACCTCTACTCGATTCAGGGCACGACACCTATGCAAGTCGCGCAAGCACGACAGCGGCGTAAAGCCACACTACAAACGGGAAGATACAAATTCAAATTTTGTTTTGAAATTTTTATTTAATGCCTGGGCGAAAAATAACGGCTGAGCGGACTCAGCCGGTTGCACGAAAAAATCACCGGCAAGGCAGCCAGATGCGCTGGCTGCTCCCGCCCTTCAACGTACGGTTAGAACGCGTAGGTCGCCGACACGCTGACCACATCGCCCGACGATTCGGCTTTACCGTCGAGTCGCGCGCCGCCCAGGCGATCCACGTTCTGAGTCTTGAGCTTGACCTCCTGCACGAACTGGTGGGAATACGCCAAGTCCAGGCTCAGGCCCTTGACGGCTTTGACATCGTAGCCGGCGCCCAATGACAAGAACGTGCGATCGCCATCTGGAATGCGCGGGTCGCGGGTCGAATTGCGGGTCGGCGTCTGGTCGAGAGCAACACCGGCGCGCAGGGTCAGTTCGTCGGTCAACCGATAGTCGCCGCCCAGGGAATACATCCAGGTGTTCTTGTAGTTGTAGGGAATGGAGACAACGGTGGTGCCGCCAGACTCGAGGGTCAGGTCCTTGAACGATGACCACTCGGTCCAGGTGACGCTCGCCCCCAGGGTCAAACGGTCATTGAACTGGTGCACCCAGTCCAGGCCCGCCGTGGCGGGGATGTCCAACTGGACGCTGGCATGGGCGCCGTTCGGATACAGTTCAAGCCCTGGATAAGCAGTGTTGACCAGCGTACCGGTGCCGCCGAACGGGCTCGGCTGAGTCATCAGGTTGTTGGAGAACTGGTCGGCGCGGACGGTGTATTTGCCGGTCATCTTGTTCTTGATCTTGGCATGATAATTCAAGCCCAGCGTGTCGCGGTCCGTGGGTTTCCACACGAGCCCGGTAAACCAGCCGGTCGAAATATTATCGACTTTGACCCGCATCAGGGCGCTGCCCACATCCGACGGAAAGTTGATGCCACCCAGGACTGAATCGGACACTGCCGCGGCGGACAGCAGGTCGACGTTCTGACTGACGAAGCCCTTGCTGTGCTGCACGATCAATCCCCCGCCGAGGGAAAACTGATCGTTGACCTTGAAGGACAGGGAGCCGGTGAGCCCCACCGTTTCAATCTTGGTGTCCACGGCAAAATCGCGCAGTTTCGAATTTTCATCCCAGGTGGAGCGCATGCCCTGCGGCACGACCTGGCTCAAGCCGAACGCGAACCGGTCTCCGAGGGGCATGACCATAAAACCGGTGGGCAGCCACGCGGTAAAGCCGCCCTCGCCGCCGTCGTTGTTATTCGGCGTGGCGGCTGCCACGTCAGGAAAACCGTTGGCGTCCAGCGGTGTGCTGGAAACGGGGTTGCCGGCGTAATCGAAGGCATCGCCCTTGTACTTGATCTTGATGCGCGCATAGTCGACGGTAAGCTGCGCGACGTTGTGTTCGACGAAGGCCATGGCCGCCGGGTTGTTGTAGGCGGAGCTGGGGTCATTCTTGAACAGCGAACCGCCGGCAAAGGCCCTGCCCCAGCCTGGCGCGCCGTAAGTGGGGGTTGAAAAGCCGCCGGCCTGAACAGGCGCGGCCACTACCACGCCGCCTATCAACGCCAGCCCCAGCAAAACCTGCACATGTTGTTTCTTATTATTCATGCGGCACTCCTTATTGTTATCGCTCCGAGCCGGCCCTGCCGGTTCGTCCTGCTGCCTGGCCCAGCCTGAACCGGCGCCCGGTAAAGGCGCCGGTTTTTCCACGGGTGATCAGCCCTTCGTTCTCAACCGACGATCACGGCACGATGGTCAGTGCCGGGCTTGGGGTCACGCTCAGGCTGGCGACCGTGCAGTTGCCGCTCAGGGTCTGGTTGGTCGCCGTGAGCACACCACCGCTGTAGCCCACGGTGATGGTGGACGGGCCGCAATTGGAAGCCGGGTACAGAATCGAAGCGGCGATGGTATAGCCGACGTTGGTCACGGTACCCGCCGTTGGGCCGGTGGCGGTGAGGGTCCACGGCAGGCCGGTGATTTTCGGCAATGCGCAAAGACCGCCACCGGTGACCGCCACGCCAGTGATTTTGGCAACGCCGGTGGCGTCGACATTACCGGTGAAGGTGGCGCCGCAGTTGACGGTTGCCTGGAAAGAAGACGGCGATTTCACCGAAATCGTCCCAGGTGCGGTAAAGCTGGTATTGACCGGGGCGATGCTATAGGCGTTCGCCATCGACGCAGCACCCATGCAGACAGCCAGAGCAGACAACGATACGAGGGTTTTCAAGCTTTTCATTGTTTTTCCTCACAGTGATGGCGAGTCATTCGCCAGGGGTAATGGCCATGAACGAGAGGTCACGGTGAAACTGCAGAACTTCCCTTTCCAGCCAAATTTCAATGCAATTACCGCTATTAATGTGCGTTGCGTTAATCAACCACTTTGAAGTTGGGCGGCATCTTGATCGACACCGTTTTTATCTTGCAGTCTTCGCCAATCGGCACATTGGCCGCTTCCAACTTTCCAGTGGCGTTATCCCAGGTGCCATCAGCGGTAGAGGGACCGCACTTGCCGCCCAGACCGAAGGCATGTACATCAACGCTGATTTTTGACATGGACCCGCTGCGGCTGTCTTTGGCCACCAGTATCCAAGGCAAGTTAATGGCCTCCACCCGGCTGCACTTGAGGCCGCCATCGAATTCAACTTTGTCGACATTGACCGATGCGCCATCCGCCGCCACTTTGCCGGCGACTTTAATGGTGCAGTCGGCGCTGATCAGTGCCCCCTTGGAAAAGCTGATGGGACCCTGTGCCGTAAAAGCGCTGCCGGCCGGCTCGATGCGGGCGGCCTGGGCCTGGTGATAGGCGATCAGCCCCAACGCGGCCAATACGACATGAGCGGTGAATTTGGCGGGTGCCTGCATGGTGGACGTCCTTCCCTTTAATTGTTTTTGTTCGGGTCAAACACAACTTGCTAACTATTTGAGCGACAAACCCAGGGCGACAAAAACCCGCGCGCTGGATACACCGCGCGCCGATAACCCTGTTTCTAATTACATTAGAACGGTGTGGCGTTATGGCTGTACTTCTCCAGATACTTCAAACGTTGCGACGGTTGAAGATTGGTCAGGGTGATATCCCCGGCATAATGATTAAGTACGCGATGGTCCATGCGGCGGCGCCACAAGTACGGCACATAGGCCCAGACAATCATGCTTGCATAACCATAGGGCAGTTGCGGCGACTCATCGAAGTGGCGCAACGACTGATAACTGCGCGTGGGGTTGGCATGGTGATCGGAATGGCGCTGCAACTGGAATAGAAAGATGTTGGTGACAATCCGATTACTGTTCCAGGAATGTCGGGGTGAACAACGCTCATAGCGCCCGTTGGGCAACTTCTGACGCTTAAGGCCGTAGTGTTCGACATAGTTCACGACTTCCAGCAACGAGAATCCATAGATGCCCTGGATAATCAGGAACGGAATCACCGCCGCCCCGAGCCAGGCAATCATCGCGCCCCACAGTACCACGCTGTACATCCAGGCACTGAGCACGGCGTTTTTCCAGTGCCAGGCCGGCAGACCGAGTTTGCGCAGGCGCTCACGCTCAAGGTTCCAGGCCGAGCGCGCGCTGAACCACACCGAGCGTGGTAGAAATGCCCAGAAGCTTTCCCCCAGGCGCGAGCTGGCCGGATCTTCCGGGGTCGCGACGCGGACGTGATGGCCACGGTTGTGTTCGGTGTAAAAGTGCCCGTAGAAGGTCGGCGCCAGCGTGACCTTGGCCAGGAACACCTCCAGGGGTTTGGGTTTGTGCCCCAGTTCATGGGCGGTGTTGATCGCAATCCCGGTGGCGGCACCGGTCGACATGGCCATGCCCAGGTAAGTGAACCAGCTCGGTTCGCCATGCAACTGAGTGCGGGCGGTGACGTAAGCGGCCACCTGGGACAGCCAGTCAGCCGGGTCGAGATGGGCGGTGGCCTGTAGCAGCCCGCCGTCGATGATCCAGGCAATGCCCCCCGCGGCGAGCCAGCCGGTAATCACCACCGAGGCGATCACAAAGAGTACGCCGGTGTAGACGATCCAGCGGTAATAGCGTTGGGATTCAAGGTGGCCGACGGCGGATTCCGGTGGGTTGCTGACGTCTTCGCCGAGCAGGCCGTCGATCAACGGAATCAGGCCGAAGATCACCAGCACCCCGACCCACCAGAGCTGCTGGACGCCGGTGCTGATCGCCAGTGCTCCGGACAACAGCGGCGTGGCCAGGGGCATGATGCCCAGCCACCACAGGTGGCGTTTGCCATCGGCCCATACCGAAGGTGCTGCGAGCGTCTGGTTCATGGCAGCCTCCGGGCGAAACGCGCAGGCCGAGTGGCAGACCACAGGATGGGGGAGCGCGAGCGGTCCCCGGACATCAAGCATGCGATAAAAAGCGTTTTTTTCATTTTTGTTCGCTCTTAGGCACTTCAAAAAATTCATTTCAAAATAAATATTGAAATATTTTTTTAAATAGATAGCGCGGAATCGTTAGGTCGTCAACTACTTTGTCGAGCGCTTTTTCCGGTGACTGCGCAGTCTTTTTTCAGGTCCGCCAGTCAGGTCTCTAGAACAACGGTTTGCACCGCCCCGCCCGAACACGACGGCCATGATTATTTGTTCGCCAGGGCAACGGGCGGGGGCAGTTGCGTATTGGCATGCCCTGACCGCACGCGCTTGGCCACCTGCTGCACCAGCTCCACCACCCGCGGCGTGGCGGTAATCGGCAGCATGTGGCCGCGCCCTTCAACGAGCTGCAGTTTCAGGCCCGGCACCCTGTCGGCGAGCGCCTGACCGTGCGTGCGAAAGTCCAGCACCCGGTCCCGCGCGCCGTAGATCAAGCCAATCGGCAAGGTCAGGCCTGGGTAGCGCCGGACCATGTGCGGCAGGTCGTCGTTGACCAGGGCAATTTCACTGGAGGCGGCATAAAAGTTGGCGGGACGCATGCCCAACAGGCCACCGCCACGGGTGGCGAAATCCTCGGGCGCAACATCCGGCGCGAAGATGCCTTTGACCACACTGCGCCGAGTCAACAGGCCAATGGGCACCGTCAACGTATGGGCAACCCAGCGGCGCAGCCATGCCGGCCGCACCGCCAGCGACCAGAACACCGGCGGCAATGTCGGCTGGGGATGAGTCAGTGGCGCCACCAGGACCAGGCCCGATACCGTCTCAGGATGGTCGAGGGCCAGCGCCAGAGCGAGCGCGCCCCCCAGGGAATGCCCAAGCACCAGCGGTGGGTCCAACCGCAACGCTTGGATGAACCGGGCAATTTGCCGCGCCTGGCCCGGCAGGTCGGCCGCAGTGCCGGTGCGGCGCGTGGAGTAACCCGAGCCCGGCCGGTCGAGGGTGATCACCCGAAACTGCTCGCGCAAGTGACCGGACAAGGCGTAGGTCAGGTTGCGACTGCTACCCATCAATCCGTGAATCATCACCAATGGCGGCCCGTTGCCCTCTTCCACATAGTGGAATTGCTCGCCGTCGACCTCAATAAAACGGCCAGCGCGCGGCACGGCCTTTTCAATGCGCCGCGTCATCCAGGCGCTGAAACCCCAGGCCATTGCACACGCCCCCACACCCGCAGCCATTACCCATTCCATCGTCATGCGCTCGGTCCTCTGCATTCCCTGCCGCCGGCGCCCCAACCGGAATTGGTCGGGCCTCGGCCACCGCACACACCCTGGACCCGAGCCTGATACAGACATGCGCGTCCGTCGGACAAATCGCACATTCGAGACAAGGACCTAGCGTAGGCGATATTTTCAGGTAGATTATTTAAAATCTTTTTTAAAATAATTAATTAAATTTTCCTTTGCAACGGCGTTCCACCCAAAAGACACAACAAGATCAGGAGCCCATCCGATGCCCACTCAGGACAGCCTATGAATGCCCACAATGACTCGATCGACATCGCCATCATCGGTACAGGCTTCGCCGGCCTGTGCATGGCCATCCAGCTCAAGCAGGCCGGGCTTACCGACTTTTTCGTCGCCGAACAGGCCGACAGCCTCGGCGGTACCTGGCGCGACAACCATTACCCCGGCTGTGCCTGCGATGTGCAGTCCCATGTCTACTCGTTTTCCTTTGCGCCCAACCCGAACTGGACGCGGCAGTTCGCGCCGCAGGCGGAAATTCGCGCTTACCTGGAGCAATGCGCCACGCATTTCGAGCTGGCGCCCTACCTGCGCTTCGGTATGGGGTTGACCCGCGCGGTGTTCGATGAAGCCCAACAGCGCTGGCACCTGAGTTTCAGCAACGGTCGGCAGGTGAGCGCACGGGTATTGGTGTCGGGGATGGGCGGCCTGTCGCGCCCAGCGTTGCCGGATATTCCGGGCCTGGAAAGTTTTAAGGGCCAGCGTTTCCACTCGCAGCAGTGGGACCATGGTTATTCGCTCAAGGGCAAGCGCGTGGCGGTGATCGGCACCGGCGCCAGCGCGATTCAATTCGTGCCGCAGATCGCCCCGCAGGTGGCCCATCTGGACCTGTTCCAGCGCACGCCGCCATGGATCATGCCCAAACCCGACCGTGCGATTGGGCCGCTGGAACGCTGGCTGTTCAAGCACGTGCCTGTTACGCAGCGGCTTATGCGCGCGGGGTTTTACTGGGCATTGGAAGGACGAGTGGTGGGCTTTGCGCGGCATCCGCGGCTGATGAAGATGGTGCAGCGTATCGCCCTGCGTCACCTGCACAGGCAAGTGGCGCGCCCTTCCCTGCGCAAGCGCCTCACGCCGGACTACACCATCGGCTGCAAGCGCGTGCTGATCTCCAATGACTATTACCCGGCATTGTCGCGCAGCAATGTCGAGGTGGTGACCGAGCCTGTGCAGCGCATCGAACCCGACGGCGTGATCACCGCCGACGGTATCAAGCACCCGGCGGACTGCCTGATTTTCGGCACCGGCTTCCAGGCCAGCGACCCGCTGCCACGCGGCTGCATCATCGGCCGCGACGGCATGGACCTGATGGACACTTGGCGTGAGGGCGCCCATGCCTACAAGGGCACAACCGTGCCCGGCTATCCCAACCTGTTCCTGATTGTCGGGCCCAATACCGGGCTTGGGCACAACTCGATGATCCTGATGATTGAGGCCCAGGTGGCCTACATCCTCGACGCGCTCAAGCAGATGCAACGCCAGCGTATCGCCACGGTGGAGGTCAAGCCGACGGTGGAACAGGCCTACAACCACCATCTGCAACACAAGCTTGAACGCACCATCTGGAACACCGGCGGTTGCCAGAGCTGGTATCTGGACCCGCGCACCGGCAGGAACACCACGCTGTGGCCCGGCTCGACCTGGCGTTTCAAGCAACTCACCCGCCAGTTCGCGCTCAAGGATTATGTGACGGGCATGGCGGTCCTCAGCCCACCTGCGCGTGCGCCCTCCGTGGTCCGCGCCAATCCCGAAGGAAGCCTGTCATGAAGTCATTCAACGGCCGCGTTGCGGCCATCACCGGCGCGGCCTCCGGCATGGGCCGCGCGCTGGCACTGGCCTTGGCCCGTGAGGGGTGCCACCTGGCACTGGCGGACAAAAACCTTCAAGGCCTGGAACACACCCGCGCCTTGCTCGAAGAGTCGGGCCTGCCGCCGGTGCGGATCACTACGCAGATGCTTGATGTGGCCGACCGCCAAGCCATGCAGGATTGGGCCGCGCGCTGCATGGCCGAGCACGGCCAGGTCAACCTGGTTTTCAACAATGCCGGGGTGGCACTGTCAAGTACCGTAGAGGGCGTGGATTACGCTGACCTGGAGTGGATCGTCGGTATCAATTTCTGGGGCGTGGTCCACGGCACCAAGGCCTTCCTCCCCTACCTCAAGGCAAGCGGCGAAGGCCACGTGATCAACACCTCCAGCGTGTTCGGGCTGTTCGCGCAGCCGGGCATGAGCGGCTACAACGCCAGCAAGTTCGCAGTGCGTGGCTTTACCGAGGCGCTGCGTCAGGAACTCGACCTGCAACGCTGCGGCGTGTCGGCGACCTGCGTGCACCCCGGCGGGATCCGCACCGATATCTGCCGCAGCAGCCGTATCGACGCGAACATGACCGGCTTTTTGATCCACAGCGAACAACAGGCCCGCGCCGACTTCGAAAAACTGTTTATCACCGATGCCGACCAGGCCGCGACAGTGATCCTGCACGGAGTGCGCAAAAACAAGCGTCGCGTGTTGATCGGCCGCGACGCCTATGCCCTCGACCTGCTTGCCCGTTGCCTGCCGGCGGCTTACCAGGCGTTGGTGGTATTTGCCAGCAAACGCATGGCTCCCAAACCGCGCACGCCAGTGTTTGAAACCAACGACGAGTCTCGTCTCTGAACAGGAGCACAGCCCATGCTACCCATCCGTCGCGATGTCCGTTTTGCCCTGCCCGCCGAGCGCATCAAGGACTGGCACGAACAAGGCCCGTTCATCACGCACTTCTTCAATGCCCTGTCGCTGCTGTTTCCCCAGGGCGAACTGTTCTTCATGGACAGCGTGCGCCATTACCGGCAGCGCATCGACGACCCGCTGTTGAAGAAGGAAATCCAGGGTTTTATCGGTCAAGAGGCCATGCACAGCCGCGAACATGTGGCCTATAACGACCTGCTGCAAGCGGCGGGCCTGCCGGCGCACACCCTCGATCGGCGGTTGAAATTCATCCTCGACTGGCAAAAAAAACACCTGCCGCCGGCGTTCAACCTGGCCGTGACCATCGCCCTGGAGCACTACACCGCGATGCTCGCCGAGATCCTGCTGAGCGACCCGTCGCGCTTCGGCCATTCACTCAAGGGCTACCAGCAAATGTGGTACTGGCACGCCCTCGAAGAAACCGAGCACAAAGCCGTGGCGTTTGACGTATGGAACACTGTGATCAAGCCGGGTCCCGGGCGCTATCTGCTGCGCACCGGGACCATGCTCACCACTACGCTGCTGTTCTGGCTGGTGGTGCTGGACTTTCATGTGCGCTTGCTGGTGGCGGACCGCAAGGCGGGAGGTTTTTTCAAGGGCTTCTGGCGCATGCTCAAGTTTCTGTATGGCCCTAAAGGCGTTTTCCCGCGCATGCTGGTGCCTTGGCTGCATTACTTCAAGCCAGGCTTCCACCCTTGGGATCATGACAATCGCGCGCACCTGGCCGGTATCGACGCTTTGGTCGACGACATCGAACAGACCCGGCGCGGCTACGAATCCGCCTAGGTCTGCGCCAACGCCGCACGTTCGCGCACAAAGCCTTCCAACTGATCGCCCGGCAGCGCCTTGCTGAAATACCAGCCCTGGATAAACAGTTCGCTGCCGGTGTTCAGGAAGGCCAGTTGCTCGGCGGTCTCCACCCCTTCGACGACCACACCCAGGTTCAACGCCTCGCAGAAACGCAGCATCCCGGTCAGGACCTGCGCGCCCTTGGGATCATGCTGGGCCACCACGAAGCTGCGGTCGATCTTGATAAAGTCCACCGGAAACTGGTGCAGGTAACTCAACGCTGAAAAACCGGTGCCAAAGTCGTCGATATACACCTTGGCGCCAATCGCCTGGAGTTTTTGAATCGTCCGCCGCGTAGCCTGGATATCGCTGACCAGAGCATCTTCGGTGATCTCCACCGAGACCTGCCCGTGGGCCTGTGCCAGGATGCCGACGAGGCGCTCGCCATAGGTGGCATCCGTCAGCGTCGCGCTGGAAATATTAATGGTCATGGGTAGCGTGAACCCCAACTTTTGCCATTTCTGGTATTGGCGCACGGCCTGGGACGCCACCCACATGTCCACGTCCGGCATCAATTGGGCCTGGGCCAGCCATTGCAGGAATTCCCAGGGCGAATGCACCGTGCCCTGGGCATCGCGAGCGCGCATCAAGGCCTCGCAACCGGTGCACAGTCCGGTGCGGGTCGAGACTTGCGGTTGGAATTCCAGATAGAAATCGTAGTCGCTGATCTGCTGGATGCGGCTCAGCTCATTGGCGTGACGCGCCAGGGTCTTGTGGGAAGCCAGCACGGGGTCCAGTTCGCGCAGCCGGCCTTTTTCCTCCAGGCCACGGAAGGTCATGTCCAGGGATTTGAGATACACCGTGCCGCCTTCGCTGGCCTGGCGATGGATCGCCCGCACATACGGCACATACACCAGCGTGCCCAGGCCCAGCAACGCCACCTGCAGCGCGACCGCCGCCAGGTCGCCGTGAGTGCTCAGATAAGCATTGAGCAACACCGGAGAGGTGAACGGCACACTGGCCACCGCCGGCGAAACCCAGCCCATCTGCACCGCCCCCAAGGCCAGCATTGCGTTCATGGCAGGCACTAATAGAAAAGGGATGAACAGACGCGGGTTGAGGATGATCGGCAAGCCGAACAGCAGCACCTCGCTGACGTTGAACAGTGACAGCGGCAAGCTCGCCACGGCGACCAGGCGCATGGACTGGCTCTTGGAAAACAGCAGGATCGCCAGCAGCAGGCATAACGCGCCGCCCGAACCGCCGATAAAAGCAAAACTGCCGAGCAGACCGCTGTTCAACAGGTACTTGATCGGCTCCCCTGCAGCCGCCGCCGTGCCGTTGAGCACCACGGCCTGATCCAACACATCGAACAGCGGCTGCATGGCGTACACGCCGTGGATTCCGAAGAACCACAACAGAGAATTCATCAGCGTCACGAACAGGCCGCTGCCGTAGGGCGATTGCAACGCATCCAGCACCTGCGGCCCCTGCAACTGTGCCACATACGGGACTTGCAGCAGTAACGACAGGACCGTGACCAATGCCAGGGCGGTGAGCGCGCCGGGAACGACCATGTTGATGGTGCCACGCAGGTTGTGCCCCACCAGGTCCTCGTTGACCAGCCGCGTCCAACGATAACGGTGCAACCAGGCCACGGCCGGCACGTTCAGCAACGGCGAGGCGATGGCGATGAATAACACGAAGGTGGCCGAGGCCCGTGGGTAGTCGCGCAGTACAAAGGTGGCGATCACCACGTGGGCCAGGCAGAGAAACGCCACCGGAAGCTGCGGGAGGCGATACTGGATCGCCAGCATGTAGCCAATGGACGCGGCCACCAGCAGTGGGATGACCGAACTGATCTGGTTATGCAGCCCCGCGAGAAAGGCCACCAGTCGCGGGTCGAATCCCAGCACCCGGGCGCATTCGGACAGGATCAGAAACCCGGCCGAAACGAGCAGGCAAGGCAGGATCCACAACAGCCCTTCGCGGATTGCCCGCAACGACTCGGTGCTGGCCAAGGCCGCCAGACGTTGGGTGAAGAAAAGCTTGAAGAGCGTTTGCGCCATGACCCATCCCTCTGCCCATCGCACGATGCCCTTCAAGGCAGGGCCCGGAAACACGAGGTAACGCTACACGCCCAGGCACTGGGAGCGAAAGGCCTTTACGGCGTTGGCGTCGATTTTCCAGGGGGTTGCGGCCTGGAATGGGTGATCGCGCGCAATTAATTGAACTTTTTAAGTAGGAAAAATCCCTAATCGTGGTTGAGCGGGTACTATTGACGGCTTATGGAGCGTGAGTGTGACCCGGCAAAGCGTCAGGCTGAGGTCGCCAATTCAGGGAAGCAGGGCCTGAGTCATACCAGGTACCCAGGAGGTAGGTTCAAAATGCAACACAAGTTGTCGAACGCAATGCGGCCACTGCTGCTTAACGCAATGCTATGGCTGGGCGGAGTCGCCCTGTTGTTTGTAATCAAAGATATTGTTGAAGAAGTGTCCGGACCGATCGCCGGTACCTGGGTTGATCTGACGCTGGTGCTGATGGCCTATCTGCTGTTCTTCATACTCGAACCACTGCAACATCGGGTATCGCGCCACCTGCGCAAGCGTGCTCGACGCAGGGAATCCCACCAGGAGGTCGGCACCGGTGTCTGAGCATAGAAACGATCCTGTAGCTGAGCCGGGTGATAGCCATCAACTGGCCCTTGATCGATTTCTTGTGGCCCATCCGGAGCTCCTCGCGCAATTGGACGCCTTGAATCCCCTGGCCGCTCAGGCCAAGGGTGAATCGCTTGCCCAATACCGCGCGGAACGCTTGCACGAAGCCTTCGAAGCGGAAGCCGAGCGCCTGGGTTTGTTCGCGTGGGAACTGACGCTTAAACTCACCGCCGAGTCCCCCGAAGCCTTCAACGCTCAACGCTTGGAAGTGCACAGGGAAGTGGCGCAGATGGCCGGATTGAGCTGGTCCGAATACTGCGAGCTGCACAACCTGCCCGGCGTCCCCCTCCCCTAGACAAACCATCGCCGGTGCGTCACCGCCATGCTATCGCGCAGTTGTTCAACCGTAACCGTTCGATGCGTCGCAGCCCAGCTCAAGGCTGAACGCAACGCGCTCCAGCAGCGCCTGGGCAACCTGCGCGGCCGGGGCAGTGGGCGGGTGCGGTGAGGCTCCACGACGCGCCTTCCCTGGGCCAACTCGTACAGCACGCGCGCGGCGCCATAAAGGTCGGCGCTCACTGACGGTCCGCCGCCGTCCTTCAACTCCGGGGCGGCATAGGCCGGGGTCCACGCATTCAGCCGACGGTGGCTCAAGCCTGGTAATCCGGCGGCTCTTTGCGACTCGGCATGCCCCAGGCCGAAGTCGAACAGGCACAAGCCCTGCTCCCCGACCATGATGTTGGTCGGTTTTATATCCCCATGCAGCACACCCTCGCGGTGCGCATAAGCAAGCGCATCCAACAGTTGCACGGCCATCGGTTGCAGCTCATTCCAAGGCAGGCCGTCCGGGTACTCCAGCAGCAGCCGGTCCAGGGTCAGCCCCGGCAGCCACTCCATGGTGAAGAACGCCACCTGACGCACCGTGTCGACTTCAAAAGCGAACGCGCGCACCACGTGCTCATGGCGCAGCCTTCGTGTCAGGGCGAATTCGCTGTACAGCAGCACATGCCCATCGGGACAGGTGGAAAGGCTGTCGCCCAGCAGTTTCAATGCGACCCAGGGGCTGGGCTCACCGAAGGCTTCGTGCAGCAGGTCTCGTGCACGATAAACCACACCCATCCCACCCGTTCCCAACACGCGCTCAAGCTGATAGCGCCCCGCAAGCAGGTCGGGCGGACCCAGGGCCGCGCTCATGGCTGCACCACCACCGCCGTCAGGTCGTCCTGGGCCGGGCCGCGCAACACTTCGGCGAACAACCGATCCACCATTTGCCGAGGGTTGTTCATACTCAGCGCATGCCCCAGCACGCCGTGGCTGAGCCCCTGATACAAACCGTCGCTGCACAGTAAAAACACATCGCCGGGGTGGACGCACAGTTCCAGCACCTCCAGGCCCAGGGGTTGTCGGCCGCCGATGGCCCGCGTCAGGGCTCTGGCATTCGGATGGCCGCGCGCCTGCTCCAGGGTCAAGTGCTGGCGATCCATCAATTGCTGCAAGCGTGAATGGTCCCGCGACAACTGGTACAGACGTTGCCCGCGCCAGAGGTAGCATCGGCTGTCGCCGACCCAAAGGCAGGCGGCACGATTGCCATCCAGCAGCAAGGCGACCACGGTGCTGCCCATCATATCCGTCAGGCTGCCATCAACCGATGGCGCCGCGCGGCTCAACTGGCGGTCAAGTGCGCGCAGACGCCTGCGCACCGTGTCGATACGCTGATCGAAGCCATCACCGCCAGGCAACGACGCCAGGCTTCGGATGACCGACTGGCTGGCCACATCCCCGGCACGATGGCCGCCCATACCGTCGGCTACCGCCCAGCAGCCACGCTGCGGGCAGTCGAGGAAAGCGTCCTCGTTGCGCGCACGCAGCTTGCCCCGCGCCGTACGCCCGGCGCTGCGCCACAACGCAGGCATCGGGGTCATAGTTGCTCCGGCAAGCGAAAGGTGCGCCATTGCTCCCACTGCAGCGGCACCGGGTTGCGTTGGCTGGAAAGCAGGAAGTGCGCACGCAGCCCGGAGAGATCAGCCTTGAACAGGCGGGCCTGGCGAGCATCAATGAGCTCACTTTGCATCAGCTCGACGAACCGAAACAATGACCACGCCCCGCTGTTATCCTTGATGCCTAATGGCCGCTGCGCGCCACGCTCCAGTACCAGGCTGGTGCGGCTCTGGTCCGCCTCGCCGGGCCAGTCGAACACCATGGGCACGATGGGTCCGTGGCGATATTCGAGCTGTTTGTCGCCAATACTCAGCATCGCACGGCTGACAGCCGGGTCCAGGCTGTAGGGCGCCAGACTGAACCGCACCGCCCACTCCTGCTCGTCATTGAAGAAACCTTGACGAATCATCTGGGCTTTGCTGAGTTGGTCCAGCAACGAGCGCGACATCGGCAGGCTGCGGCCGTCCAGGCTACGCAGGCGGTAGCGGCGGCCGTCTGCACTGACAAACGCGCGCAGATGGCTGTCGTAGAAGCGCGCCAAGCTCCCCCGTGGCTTGAAGAATTCCTGAAAATCCTCCAGGGCGACATCGGTGCGTGCGCTGGCAGTGAATGGATACCGACGCTGAATCGTCTTGGCGTAAAAGCCGTAGAGTTCGCTCTGGTAGCGCTGATTGACATAGGCATGAGCGCTGTCAAGCAACAGCCGCCAGCTATCGTCGGCAATACTGTCGAACCACCCTTTCAGAGGTTGCGGCAGGCGCGCAGCCGTATCACGTAAACGCCCCAATTGCGGTTGCTGGCCATCCATGCGCCGGCTGGCCATCCTGAACGCGGCCTGTTCGGGCAAGTCATCGCGGTTCAAGCCCGCCAACTGCAGTTGCCATTCATCCAGCAGCCGCAACGCCTGCAGCAGTTGTTCACGTGGGTTCTGCTCCGCATCCAGCAATTGATGCAAGGGCTCGAAGCGCCGCTGCAACGCGCGCCGCGCGGAATCAGGTGCCATCTGCCCCGGTAATGCGCTGCCTGACAACAGGGACGCGCCCGCCTGCGCCGCAACGCCCAGCTCGCCAACTTGGCGCGTCACGCCCTCAAGGTGCTCGCGTTGCGCCACAAGCCGGGTGTTTTCACGCAACTGATGCAACAGTTGCACCCACGGCGACTGGGCGGATGCCAGGTCGGCAAGCGTCTCGGCATGCTGTCGCAGGTTGTCGCTCTCCAACAGCCGAACCTGACCGATGGCGTGGCTCCACGCATCGGCATACTCGCTGAAATAGCGTTGCTCCAGCTCCAGCATCAGCTGGCGTAAATCCATGGGGCTCAGGTCACCGCTTTCGCCGAGCACCCAGTTGTCCTGCGCGATGGCGTTGACCAGTCGCGGCCCCTGCTTTTCGAAGTACTGCACGTACCGCCGGGTGAAGAAGCCGGGGATGGGTTCATCCGGCGCGGAAAGCCCGCGCCCCTGTACCAGTCGATAAGGTTCAAGGTTGCGAGCCTGGTGACGCAGCGCCCGATAGACCACGCCGGCGAGCGATTCACCGCGCAATTGTTGGCGAGCCTCGGCCACCAGGTCATCGCTCAAGGGCATCACGAACGGTTGCTCAAGCAAGCGCGAGAAATGCTCGTTCAAGCGCTTCTGCACCGACGGGTCGCTGGCGTAACGTGCAGACCAATGACCCGCCACACGCTCCTTCAGCCAGGCATTATCACGACGTTTCGGCAAGTTGAGCATCAGGTACGCCCGCAACGTATCCATCAACGTTTCGCGATCGCCCAGGCTGGCCCGGACCTGTTCTTCAAGCAGGGCAACCACTTGCGGCAGCAGTTGCTGATGCAGTGTCCTGTCATAAACATCGGATAACAGCGGACGGACGGCCTCGCCTTGGAACAACCCTACCCGCTCGACCATCCGCACCTGCGCCACGGGAGGGAATACCTGGGTCGCAGCCCGATGGCTGTCCAGCCGCGGCAGCAGTGCCAGGGTGGAATCCGCTATGGCAGGATCGGGCGGTTGGATGTCGAGCAGTTGCGCCAATTGCAGCAGGCGCTGGTGGTTGACCGAGTAACTGTGTGTCCAGACTATTCCCGCCACGACCACGAGCAACGAAGCGACCAGCATCCCAAGGCCTTGGCGGCGGCGCAGGCGTTGTCGCTCGGGGGTATGCAGCCCCGCTAGGTCAGCCTCCGCAAAGATCACGCGGTTGAACAGGCCCTGCACGAAATACGAGCGTCCGTCCTCCGACGCCCCGCAGGCCAGGTAGAACCCGCGCAGTCGATTGATGCGCTGGAAGCGATGAGCGCAGAACGCAGTTTCCACGAACAGGCATAAACGCTCACCGATATGGGCAACCTGCCGGGGGAAGTCAAGCATCTGCCCGCGGCGCTCGACATCACGTTCCAGATGCAAGCGAGCAATCACCTGCGTGCCCAGACGCTTCAGCAACCTCTCGAACGCTTCGCGCACATGGCCGATCTCGGTGCCGGCCTTGCCTGCCGCCAGGGGCTCGCCGAGCACCGCTTCTGCGCTGTCGCCCATAGGGGAGTCGAAGAATTCGGCGAACCCCGGCAAGCGGTCGGCCTGGGTCAGTATCAGGTACACCGGCACGTCCATGTGCAGCCGTTGCTGGATGTCTTGCAGACGCGTGTGTATCCGTCGTGCATGCAGGTCGAGGTCGTGCTCGTTCATGCCCAGCAACGTTTCCACCGCCAGGGTCACCACCACACCGTTGAGCGGCCGCGCTCGGTGTCGCGACTTGAGCAGGCCCAGCAACGTCGACCATCCAGCACCGTCCACCGGCACGTCAGGCTGCGTCAGATAGCGCCCGGCAACCTCTATCACAACGGCTTCGTCGGCCAGGTAGGCATCGAAGTAAGCGTTCGCTCTCGAAGACCGCGCCTCTGAGCGATCGAGCGGGTAAACCAAACCGTTGGCCGCCAGCAAAGAGCTTTTGCCGCTGCCTTGCTCGCCAACCAACAAATACCAAGGCAACTCGTTGCGCCAGCGCGCGCTGCGCTCACCGTAACGCCGCGTGGTTCTCAAGGTGTGCAAGGCCTCCTTGAAACGCCCGCGCACCTGGCGTTGCTCCGTCTCCACCAATCCGTCGCGCGGGTGACTCGCCTCGGTCTCAGGTAAGCGCAACCGTGCGGCACGCCGACCGCCGGCCCCCACCATCGCCAGCCCCCATGCAAGAAACAACGCGCTGATCGTCAGCAGACGCGCCGTCGAGCTTTGCCAGAAACGGTGGTCAGCGACCGCCAACAGCGGCCCGGCAAACCATATCAACAGTGCGCTGCCCAGTACCAACAACAGGCTCCATAACCAAATTTTGCGCAGCAACGCGCCCACGCCCTTGAAGAATGCGCTCATGATTGCTCCCAGCGTTACGAGGACGTCCGCGTCAGATCCGGCGCCAAAGATTGAAAGGATTGCAGTAAGGTCGTGCGCTGGTCGCCGAGCACGCCGGCGAATGCCAGATACATCGCCAGCAGGCAGATCCCAGCACAAGTGGCGACCCATTTGGCCGGCACAATGCGTAGCCGCGTGCGCGCCGGTCTGTCTGGCTCGGTGGAAACCGTCATCGACGCGTGTTCGCCACGCCCATGTCGAATCTGTCGGTACAGGCCGTCGCGCACCGCTTCAAGCTGCACCCCACCGCGCTCCGTCACGCGGTACTTGCCTTCAAAGCCGATGGACAGGCACAGGTACATCAATTCCAGCATCGCCAGGTGCTTAAGCGGATCGAGGGACAAGCGCTCCAGCAGTTGGAAAAACTTTTCCCCGCCAAAGGTCTCTTGATGAAAGCGGCTCAGCAGGCTTGTTTTCGACCAATCGCTATGGCCGCCCCACGCCGTGGTCACCACCGCTTCGTCAATCACACTGCAAAGTACATAACGCGCGGACATGACCTGACTGTTTTCCTCGCCGTGATGCAGGGCGCGCGCCTCGAAGGCCAGGATCCCTGCGGACAGCCGGTCGTTAAGCGCCTGCAGGCTCTCGCGTCCCGAACTGGTCTTGAGCTGGACCGTCTGGAGCAGCAGGTCCCAGGCCGACGCGACCAGGAGGTTGGGGCCTATCGTAAAGCTGTGCGCGCCCTGCAGGCCGGCGGTGTAGATCATCCGGTCCTCGAGGTGCTCGAAGCGCGGCGGCGCTGCGAAATCCGTCACGGCGCCCTGCACGGGACCGTGACCATCGCGATCAAGCAGTACGGTTTTCTCGTCCTGCGGGTATTCACTGTCCATAGTCATAACGATCAGTTCCTGATGGCCCAGAACTTGAGCTCAAGCCCGGCAAACTCGCCGCTGGCGTGGAAGGCAAAACCTCCCGATTGCGCCAGCTGCGCGATGTCACGAGCACTGAGTTCAAGCATGAAATACGTCTTGCCGGCATGGAACGGGATCTGTCGCGGCGCCACGGGCAGCGGCTTGACCTTGATTCCCGCGAGATGCAGGTTGACCAGTTCGCGAATGCGCTCCACGGGGCCGACCTTCAGGTGCGCGGGCAAGCGCTGGCGCAGCTCTTCCGAGTCGCACTGGGCAGTGGCCGCCAGAATGAAAGTGGCGCAGCCCAGCAACTTGAGGTCACTGACCGGACAGACCAGCACCCCGTATTGGCGCGGTTGCAGTAAGAGCTCAATGGCATGCTGCTCCAGCACCGACGACAGCACCGTTCGAATGCCGTCCATCAACCCGCGAAAGCTCGCACCCTGGTCGCCATGCCGGTAACTCGCCTCTATCTGGGCGCGTTTATTGTGGGTAGCGAACGTCGACAGTTCACCGAGGATCACCAACAGCTCGCGGTACAACGTCTCTGGACGAACCTGAGGTTGGGTCAGGTAATGACGCAGGGTCGACTCTGTGCGGTTGATCAACTGCAGCATGAGAAAGTCGCCCAGTTGCGTGCTCGATCCGTCGTTGCCCTGGATGCGCTCGGCAATCGCGTCGCCGCGGGTACCCAGCAGGCTGATCACCTCCTTGAGGCACGACGACACGTAGCCTGAGCGTTGCAGGTAGATGAACGTCGGCACAAAGTCCGCGTCCAGCGTCACGCCTCCCTCGCGTGTCGACTCCAGCACCTGGGCCACCTGGAGTTTCACCAGGAGCGGGTCGCCGGCCTGCTCTCCCAACGCCAGTCGCAGGTCCGGACGAGCGCAATTGATCGGGCAACGGGAATCGACACCGGCATTGGAGTCGCCCACCTGGGTTTCATGACTGACGTAGCGCGCCAGAACGTCGCCTTGCTCCGCCCTGCGCACCTCCACCTGATTGCCGACCGCCAGCGGCAACACCAGGTACACCGCTTGCCCGCCCGCGTCAGCAGGCACCTGCAGCACCAAGGGTTCGTTCGCGCTGCCCAGCTCGAACAGGCTGCCGTCCGGAAATACCCCGCTGGCTCGGGCGACTACCACTTTGCCCAGGTTAAGGTATTGCGAGTCGACCTCAAGCGTCAGGAATCCCCAGCCATCGCCCTGCAACAGGCGGGTCTGGTTAAGCTGCTGGTGGTAGTAACGGTCGCTGTGCTGCAAGTGCTGCGGGCGCAGCAACATGCCCTCCTGCCAGATGACGTTATAGATCTGCATTTCGATCTCCCAAGCGACCGGCCTCATGGCCGACGATGCGGATACCCGCCTCGTCAAGCACAAGGTCGACACGGGTCAACTGCTGTTGTTGAACGCTGAGTACCCTGCGCCACTGCACACGAGGCAGATCCCGGTAGGCCGCCAGCACGCCGACGTAGCGGCTCTGCGGTTCGATACTGAGCTTGAGCACCTGCCGCTCACCGGGACTCAAGGCCAGCTCCTCGCTGCCGACCCAGTCCTTGGGCAGCGCTTGCTCAGCGCGTCCATACAGGCTGAAGAAATCAGCATGCTCAAATGCCGCCGGGTGCCGCAGTTCGATCAGGTGTATGACCACCGGCGATGGACGACCGTGAAGGTCCGGATTAAGCGTTTCGCTGGCCGTCAGGGTCAGCTCCAGCTTGGTCAAGGTCGAAAAAGGAGAGAGGCTGTGGCAGCCGGCCAGCAGGCTCAACGCCGACAGTAGAAAGACGACGACAGCTCGATACATGAAAGTCATCCCGGATAGGCCGTGTGCAGTGTTGAAACCAGACGCACCTGTTCGTCATAGGCTTTGGAAAAATCCTCGCGTAACAGGCGTTCCTCAAGGCCAGGCGTGTCGTTAAGTCGTTGGTAATGACGTTGGTAGGCGCGCCAATGTGCACCAGCGGTGGTGAACCTCGACGGGCTGCGCTCACGTTCAAAGCATGTCAGCAGATGCACTGGGGCAAACGCCGCTACCGCACTGCGCACCGTGGCACGGCAAGCCACGAGCAGCGCCAGTTGGTGGATCTGCAGTTCACGGCAAGCCTGGGCAACCGCCCATTCGGTGCAAAGCTGGCCTTGATCTTCCATGCCCAGCAGCGCGCTCATGGCAGCCTGGGGGTCGACACAGTCCTTGAGCGGGTTCTGGCGCTTGAAGGGTGAGGTGGTCAGGTCCAGGTGCAACTCGCTGTTCAGCTCGTCGCGGGTGCGCAAGCTTTGCTGAATACCCTCGACGGTTTGCCTGAACAATCCCGCCACTTTGATCGCAAGTGCTTCGCGCGTGCGTGAATCAAGCCCCTCCATCCGCAGGCCCAGCGCCTCGCCGAATTGCGTCCAGAAGACCGCAGGGACCGGAGCAGGAGCCGAAAGCGGTTCGACATCCGGTGCTTTTTCCTGGACATCGGCCCATCTCGGCGCGATCAAGTGGTCGCGCGCCAAGTCACCGCTGGAAAGCGCGCGGGCGCTCAGCGCAGCGTTGTCGGGCAACCCGTGCGAATCTTCGGATGGCGGATGGGACAAGTCGTCACTGGGCATTGCCTGCAACGGGTCCAGCCCCACAAAGGCATCATGGGGGATCGTCTCGCTACCGGCGAAGCTCTGCGCCGCGATGGGGCTTGGTCGTTCCGCCAGCCGCGCACGAATATCCACCGGCCCCAGTTGATAGACGTCACCGTCGCTGATCAGCCGTGCCAGGCCTTTGCGCAGGCGTTCGCTGCTGCCCCGCAGGCCGATGCCGTTACTGCTGATATCGGTGAGAAAGTACTGCCCGTCACGGTAACTGACCAGACCATGATGGCTGGACAGCAAGCGACTGGGATCGGCAAGGTTCCAATCACACCCTACCCCACGACCGATCACGCCGCCGGCGTCATCGAATACCTTGCGCGCCGACGAATCACCGCTTGCGGCGTCGCACACTTCAAACACTAATTGCATGCCAGGGCCCTCGTTCAACGGCCGCTACGCGTCAGCTGGGGATCACCCAGCGGACGGTAGTCGGCGTCATCAAACACGTAATTGGCGTTGCAGCCACTCAACAAACACAACGCAAGCCACCAGGCTTGCCATGGACGAAAATGCATCAGGTTTCTCCAGGAAAAACAGGCCGGGCAGCCGGAAATCGCACCCATGAGCTCTTCATCAGCGCTCCCCGCGCATGTCGTCACAAGGGATGTTCAAGCGTGCGAGACGATAAAGCAGGGTGCGACGTGCCACCCCCAGTTCGCGGGCAGTGCGGGTTCGATTGCCGCGGTTCTTGTGCAGGCAATCGATCAAGAACACCCGCTCCACCCGTTCCAGGCGCTGACGCAACGTTGCCTCGACGGCGCAGGGCACTGGTGGTGGCGTGAGAGAAAGGTGCGCCGGAAGGATCACGTCCTCTTCACAGAGCAGCACCGCGCGCTCCACCAGGCACTTGAGTTCCCGAACGTTGCCCGGGAAAGCGTGACTCGACAGTTGATCCAGCGCAGCGCTTGACCACTCCAGGGGGCTGCGTCCCAACGCATCGCAGGCGTTCTGCATAAAATGCCGGGCCAGCATCAGCACATCACCCTCTCGCTTACGCAGGGGCGGCAGTTCGATAGGAAATTGCGCCAGGCGGTAATACAGGTCCTCGCGAAAACGGCCCTCGGCCACCATCGCGGCGAGGTCGCGGTGGGTGGCGGCGATAATCCGCACATCCACCTTATGCGGCGCGCCGGCACCCAGCGGGCGAATCTCCCCCTCCTGCAGTACCCGCAACAATTTGGCCTGCAGCGACAGTGGCATATCGCCAATCTCATCCAGCAGCAACGTGCCGCCATTGGCCGCGTCAAATAAGCCGATATGGTTACGCTCGGCCCCCGTGAACGCGCCCTTGCGGTAGCCGAACAGTTCGCTTTCCAGCAGCCCCTCGGGGAAGGCGGCACAATTCTGCACCACGAAAGCCTTGCCCTTGCGCGGGCCTGCGTCGTGGATCGCACGCGCCACCACCTCTTTGCCGGTTCCGGTCTCGCCCCGCAGGAGCACGGTGCTGGGGGCAAATAACACCTTACCGATCAAGCGACAGGTTGCCGCCATAGCGGCGCTGTTGCCGATCAGCCCGAATGCACCCATACGAGGCGTGGCGCCCATACGCGTGTGTGCAGGCCCCGTACGCTTGAGCAGCGTGAGCTGCCTCAAGGCAAAGCTGCCCAATTGCCCCAATGACGACGCGTAACCCTGCAACGATTGTTTACGTAGGCTGGCGCACAGCAACAGGCCGCCAACGCACTTGCGCCGCCCGAATAACGGTATGCAGGACAACGACTGCCAGGGTGTCGCCATTGCCGGCAGGAAGCCGCACGCATAGACGCTGCGCGCCAACTCATCGAGCGACAGCGGGGTAACCTGATCGATTACGTAGTGCAGCAGTTGCTCATGTTGAAAGTCCGGCCCGCACGTGGGGTCAGCGGGTCGCGTGCCCCCTGGCAAATGCTGGGCAGTCAGCTCGAGCCGGCCCGTTGTCTCGTCGCGCCAATACAATTGGCTCAGTTCACAACCGCTGAGCTGGGCCGCCGCCGCGACGCACGCGTCAGGCAAGCTGGCTTCGTCACACTCACTGCCCAGGCGAGTGAACCAGGCCAGCAAAGCCTCGGCATAGTCCAGGGGATGGGGTACTTGGCTGAACGGATTGTCTGTCATTGGCTGAACTCGCAGATCGGCTGGGCGTTGGCGTCCAGACCGGCATGCACGCGCGCTACGGATTCGCCGACAGCCATGGTCTCCAGAAGCCGGTCAACCATCTGCGGCAACAGGCAGCTGTCGATCCATTGGTCGATATAACGGGCGCCACTGTCGCTGTGGCTGCAACGTTCGGCCATGTGCTTGACCAGATCGTCCGTATAGCTGAACGACAAACGACGCAATTGCAGCCTGCAGCCGAGACGCTCCAGCTTGAGCCTGGCCAGATCGTGAAGCACGTCACCGGCGATCGGGTAATAGGGCACCACACGCATTCGAGCCAGCAGGGCCGGCTTGAAATAATCACGCAACATCGGATAGATGGCCGCTTGCAGTACCTGCGGGTCGGGCCGCTGAGCGCCGGCACACAGCTCGGTGATGCATTCGCTGCCCAGGTTGGAGGTCATCAGAATCAACGTGTTGCGAAAATCGATCTCACGCCCCTCGCCGTCGTTGGCCAGGCCCTTGTCGAAGATCTGATAAAACAGATTCAACACGTCGGGGTCAGCCTTCTCCACTTCGTCCAGCAGCACCACTGAATACGGGCGCTGACGCACCGCTTCCGTCAGTACGCCGCCCTCCCCGTAGCCGACGTAGCCGGGAGGTGCACCAATGAGTCGAGACAGCGCATGCTTTTCCTGATATTCAGCCATGTTCAGGATCGTGACAAAGCGCTCGCCGCCATAGAGCAAATCCCCCAGGGCCATGGCCGTTTCCGTCTTGCCTACGCCACTTGGGCCCACCAGCAGGAATACGCCAACAGGCGCGTCGGGCGTGTTGAGACCTGCGGCGACGGCACGCAAGTTGCGATCAAGGGCCTGCACGGCATGCTCCTGACCCAGGATGCGCGAGCGCAGCGCGTCAGCGAATCCCAGGACCGTCTCACTGTGCTCGACCGCCAGGCGTTCAACCGGAATACCTGTCCAGGCGCTGACGACCTGGGCCACCAGGCGCGGACACACCTCGAGATGAACCAGGGGATGTGCGCCCTGTCGGGCACGCTGTTCTGCCAGCACCTGTTCCAGGGCATCCACGTCCTGCCCTGCCTGGCGGGCATCGTTCAATTGCTGTCGCAGTGCAAGTACCTGTTGCGCGCACGCCTGCTCTTCAAGCCAACGTGCTTGTAACTGTTGGTACGCGTGCTCGACAGCCGCCAGTCGCCGTTCCACCGCGCGCAATGCCTGCGCATCCACCGGCAACCCTGCGTCTGTGTCTCGCAACAGCGACAGACGCTGTCGCATACATTCAGCCTTCTGCGCACCCAGCCGCTGCAGCGACTCGGGTGCGCAGACCCGGCTGATACGTGCACGGGCACAGGCGGTATCCAGTACGTCCACGGCCTTGTCGGGCAACTGGCGCCCAGCGAGGTAGCGGGCACTCAGGCAGGCGGCGGCCACCACGGCGTCGTCTCGTACATAGACGCCATGGCTGGCTTCATGCACCGGCACCAGGCCACGCAGGATCGAAACCGCCTCCTCAACACTCGGCTCGCCGACCTTGACCGGTTGAAAGCGCCGGGCCAGGGCGGGGTCTTTCTCGAAGTAACGTTTGTATTCCGACCAGGTGGTGGCGGCGATAGTGCGCAACTCACCTCGGGCCAGCGCCGGCTTGAGCAGGTTGGCCGCATCGGCGCCACCCGCCTGGGCACCCGCGCCCACCAGCGTATGCGCTTCGTCGATAAACAGAATGACCGCTTGTGGCGAGGCGTTGACCTCATCCATCACGCCCTTGAGGCGCCGTTCGAATTCGCCCTTGAGACTGGCTCCGGCCTGCAGCATGCCCATGTCCAGGGTCAGCACCCGTGCGTTTCTGAGCGGTTCCGGCACCTGATCGGTGGCGATCCGCAAGGCAAGCCCCTCGACCACGGCTGTTTTGCCTACGCCGGCTTCGCCAACGAGGATCGGGTTGTTCTTGCGTCGTCGCGCAAGGATATCGATCAGTTGGCGAATCTCACCATCGCGACACAGCACCGGATCGATCCGGCCTTCACGGGCCTGCCGGTTCAGATCGTGAGTGAACCGTGACAGGCACGACTCACCATCGCTTGCCGGGGCGCCCTCCACCTTCCGACTTGCAGCAAACTCGCGCACGCGCTGCGCATCCAGGCGGCTCAGCACGCGTTGATAAGCGCAACCTTCAGGCTGTGGCGGGTGACACAACAACGCCAACAACAGCGCGGCATGGTCCACCTCGGTTTGATGCAACTCCAGATGGGCCACCATCAACGCGTTTTGCAACCATTGCACCAGGCCCTTGGCGAACACCGGATTAGACGAAGCACTCGTTTCAATCCTTGGCCGCAGCGTGGCTGCCAGTTCAGCGCTGTCAACCTCGGCGTCAGCCAATGCCTTGATCAACAGGCCTTCGCGGTGTTCCAGCAGGACGCCCAGCAGATCCTCTACAAGAACCTCGCCGCCTCCGCGCGTCACGCAACGCTCGGCTGAACGTTCCACGTCTCGCCGCGCCTGGGGATTCAATGCGCGGATAAGTTGTTGCAGGTCTACATTCATCATATGCCTCTGCCCTTGCGGCGAATATTGCCGGTCACGATGACCGCGCCATCGGCGCGTGCAGGCGTCAGCCAACTGGCCCAGCCCAATCGACAAACGTTGTGTTCGCCAAGCTGCAACGGTCTGATCTCTTCTTTGCTCAATACCAGGCGCAGGTCATAGTCCAGTGGTTCGCGCGCGATCAGTTCTATCAGTGCACACATCGGCGGGTGGTCGGTGCCCGAGGGTAAAAAATCGTGAAAACGCTGCCAGTCGAGGTCCGGCAGGTGCACCCTGAATTTCCCGCTGCGGTCGTCGACTCGGCAGCCAAGGACATGGTCCACACCCAGCGCGTTGTTGGCGTCGCCAAGCCTGTTGCGCTGCGTCGGTGAAATAACAACCGAGCGCGCCACCCATTGCTCGACCCACAGGCGGGAGTGCCTGAAGTAGTAACGCAGCACCGTCTCGATCAAGGCCGCGGAATGCACGCGCAGGCTGAGCAACCCGAGATAAGGCAGCAGTCGCTTGCAGTTCAACTGGGCGGCATCGCGAATCGGCTGGCCTCTCAACCCGGCCAAGGCGAACATCTGTTCGGAAAACCTGTCCCGCGCGCCCCCCTCGAAGCACGCGCGATAGCGGTACTTACGCCAGATCGGCAGCATCAGGCGGTGCAGCCGGTGGTGGAACAGGTCCAGGAAGTCACGGGCAGCATTGCCGCCCGCCCCATCGGCAAATGCCTGCTCGCCGTAGAACGCCGGCAACGGCGAGCCTGCGCCACATAGGCTCAGCACGTTGAGACGAAGACGCGCGCGCCATTGTCCCTGCTCGACAAAAAACTCCAATCGATCGATATCGTGACCGGGAAATCCGAGGCCTGGGTTGGCCTGGAATTCCAAACGGTCATACAGCGCGTCGTTATCCAGCAACGGATGCGCATCGCGTAAACGCCGGATCACCTGCGAAATTGCCTGGAACAGCGAATATTCACGGATGACACGGGACAGTTGCGTTAAATCAGAGGCTGCTGGCCCATCCGGGTTGGCCATAGGTACACATCTCCTTGTGTGCTGGTGACACGTAGTTCGTGGCAAGTGTTGAGGCCCGCATAGAGCGCGAAGAATTCGTTGAGTACCGAGGCGAATACAAATATCTCGCCCTGCCCCAGGAAGCCTTGGGCGTCGATGCTCAGGTCGATCAGCACGCCTCGCAACGGCATGCCTCGATGCAATCGATCAACCTGGACGTGACTGATGGAGCGCAATGCGCCCAGTCTTCTCTGGCTGATTTTCCTGGCCTGCCGGTCGTGATAACGCGGCAGGTCGTAAGTTTCCAGAACGCCCTTCAACGCGTTGATATCGCTCAACGACAGGTAGTTGAGCGACATATTGCTGATCAGGCGCCAGAGAAAATCCTGGTCCAGGGGCGGTGCGAGGCTATCGGTCGGCGCGCAGATGTTGCGAAACGACAGCCCTTCGGGGGTCTGCTCGCAGGGCTGGTTGATCGCTCCAGCCGCTAGTTGTCGAGTGAGGTTATGGTTGGTGCAGGTCAGCTCGATCGACAGCGTTTCCTGCTCGTGTCCGACGCCATCGGCAAAACCCAACCAGGTGTCGAGCCCACCATGCTGCGCCGAAGCGCGCTGGCGAATGGTGTAGCTGGGCGGGCCTGCGGAGGCGTTCCCATGGCCATCGTGTTCAAACGATTCAAAGGGGACGTACGCCCGGTAACCCTGGCCGCCAGGACGCCAGCCTGTCACTCGGTCGACGGAAAACACACCGGCGTTACCTCGCGCATACTCTCCTGGAATCAGCAGATACTCGTCCTGCTTGCCATCCAGGCGAATCGGTACCGCATCATGTGTGAACAGGTTGACGATGGGCGTGCAATACAGCTTTACGTTGTCCCGAGTCAGATGCTGGAGCTGCGAGGGTTGGTTGTGTAACTCAAAGCGCAACGTCACGCCGCAGATTCGCTTGATGACCTCGTTGGGCAAGCGTCGCAGCGCATCCAGCCCCGTCACATCGACGAACAGGTACTTGTCGGGGAAGATGAAATACTCCTGCAAATGACGGTAGCCAGTGAAGGTGTTCGGCGGATAGGGGATCAGCGCCTGATCCTGCGCGAAGCCCACCGGCTGCACCTGATCCGCGCCAATGCGCAGCGATAACGCCTGGCCATCACGCTCGGAAATCGGCGCACCTGCACGGTCCAGTGGCAGTAACTGCACACCCGTAAGATGACGCAGCAGCCCCAGGTACAGGCCTTGGCTGATGTAGCGGTCCCCGGTCAGGTGCAGGCGCAACTGGTCAAATGCGCACTGACTCAAGTCGCCCTCGGCACTGATGCGCAACTGCAGGCTCAACACTGCCTGCTCTCCCTGAACGCTGTAGTCCAACGCGCTCAGTTGAAGGGGCAAGACCTGGGTCGCGTAACAGGTTCGAAAGCGGCAACGTTCGCCTTCGACCGAGCCACTTTCCACCGGTGTATCCCGCGCAACCATGACCCCAGGCCCAGCCGTCTTCAATGGGTCGAACTGCAGGATGCTGAGTGCTGGAATCGGGCGCATATAATTGGGCCATAGCAAATGCATCAGGGAGTGCGTCAGCTCCGGCAATTCGTCATCCAGTTTCTGACGCAGGCGCCCGGTTAGAAAAGCGAAGCCTTCCAATAACCGCTCGACATCCGGGTCCTGGCCGGCTTCGCCGAGAAACGGCGCAAGCGCCGGATTGCGTTCGGAGAACTGCCGTCCCAGCTGACGCAAGGCGCTGAGTTCGCTTTGGTAATAACGGTTAAAGGACATCGGGCAACACCTCGATACGCCCCGCATCACGCAGGTGTGCGGTAAACACCACCGGTTGCACGACGCCATCAATACGCAGTGTGGCGTCGATGGCAAATGCCAGGCACAAGGGGTCATGATCGCGCGGCAGCACACGCACACGAACGTTGCTCAAACGTGGTTCGTAGGCTCGAATAAAACGCTCGATCAGCAAGCGTGACTGGCTCAATGATTCGTGCAGGCTCTGGTTCATCTCATTGAAGTCAGGCAACCCATAATCCGGCAGCGTCTGCACGCTCCCCGCGCGGATGCTGAGCATCTTGCCCAGGTGAGCCGCGACAGATGTCACGCCACAGCCGGGCTTGGCCGACGGTGCTGCAAATCGTTCGAACAGGCTGTGGTTGCGAGTCATGACCTGGCGCTTGCTCATTCTTTGTCAAGCTTGCCGACGAGGGACAAGGTGAAATCGGCCCCCATGTATTTGAAGTGCGGTCGCACGCTCAGGTTGACGCGGTACCAGCCCGGTTCGCCTTCCACATCACTGACGACAATACGTGCCGCACGCAGCGGGCGCCGTCCACGGACTTCGGCGCTGGGGTTTTCCTGGTCGGCGACGTACTGACGAATCCACTTGTTGAGTTCCAGCTCAAGGTCGGTGCGCTCCTTCCAGGAACCCAATTGCTCGCGCTGTAGAACCTTGAGGTAATGCGCCAGACGGTTGACCACCATCATGTACGGCAGCTGGGTGCCCAGCCGGTAATTCAGCTCCGCCTCCCTGCCCTCGGTACTGATGCCGAAATGTTTGGGTTTCTGTACGGAGCTGGCGGAAAAAAACGCAGCATTGTCACTGCCCTTGCGCATCGTCAGGGCAATAAAGCCTTCTTGCGCCAGCTCATATTCACGGCGGTCGGACACCAGCACTTCGGTAGGAATCTTGGTTTCGATCTCGCCCATGCTCTGGAAGTGATGCAGAGGCAAGTCTTCCACTGCACCGCCGCTTTGCGGGCCGATGATGTTCGGGCACCAGCGAAACCGTGCAAAGCTGTCGGTAAGGCGCGTGGCGAAGGCATAGGCGGTATTGCCCCACAGGTAATGTTCGTGGCTGTTCACCACGTTTTCCCGGTAAGCAAAGGTCTTGACCGGGCATTCCAGGGGGTCGTAAGGCGTGCGCAACAGGAAGCGCGGTACGGTCAAGCCGATATAGCGCGAATCTTCGCTCTCGCGAAAGCTTTGCCACTTGGCAAACTGCGGCCCCTCGAAATGGTCCCTGAGATCCTTGAGGTCAGGCAGGCCCGTGAAGCTCTCCAATCCGAAGAAACCCGGGCCGGCAGACGCGATAAACGGCGCATGAGCCATGCAGGCCACACTGGCGGCGTACTGCATCAGTTTCACATCGGGCGCGCTGGGAGAGAGGAAGTAGTTGGCGATGACGGCGCCCACGGGCTGGCCGCCGAACTGACCGTACTCGGCGCTGTAAATATGTTTGTAGAGCCCGGACTGCGTCACCTCCGGAGAATCTTCAAAGTCATCCAGCAGGTCCTGACGTGAAACGTTCAGCAGTTCGATCTTGATGTTTTCGCGAAAATTGGTGCGGTCGACCAGCAACTGCAAACCCTTCCACGACGATTCCAGGGCCTGGAAGTCCGGGTGGTGCAGGATCTCGTCCATTTGCAGGCTGAGCTTCGCGTCGATTTCGGCGATCATTCGATCAACCAGGCGTTTTTTCACCGGCTCGCCGCTGTTGTGCGGCTTGATCAATTCTTCGATAAAGGCTGAGACGCCACGCTTGGCAATGCCATAGGCTTCGTCGTCCGCGCTCAACAATGTCTGGGCAATGATGTTGTCGAGAATGCCGTGCTCTTGAGCGGCGTGGGCAACGGTTTGAGTGTGTTGGGTATTCATGGCGTCAGTGTCCTTTTACTGAGGTATGTCAGGCGGATGGGTCGCTCAGGCCCAGCTCCGCCAGTACCCGCACGCGGGATTCGTCGTTGGTCAGGGCTTGCTCTATGGCCTTGCGAAAGCTTGGTGTGTTGCCCAAAGGCCCCTTGAGCGCCACCAGCGCCTCACGCAGCGCCATCAGTTTTTGCAGTTGAGGAATCTGCTCAACCAGATGCGCAGGGTTGAAGTCCTTCATCGAGTTGATGCGCACCTGAATCCCCAACTCCTCGGCATCGGCGCCCTCCTGAAGTCGATTGGGCACATTCAGGGTCAGGTTCAATGCCTGGTTGGCCAACACTTCGTCCAGGGTGTTCTTATCGATGGCGATAGGCTTGCGGTCTTCGAGCTTGCGCACGTCTTCGCGCTGGGTGAAATCCCCCAGCACAAGCAGTTTCAACGGCAGCTCGACTTCTTCCTGGGCGCCACCGATAGCGGGTTTGAACGTAATATTGATGCGTTCCTTCGGGGCTACGGAACCTTCTTTGGCCATGGTATTTCTCCTTGTTCGGGGGGCTCGAGAGCCTATTCAAGTACCGCTTCAAGATCGAAGAGGCACAGCCTGCGATGGGTGTCTTCCTTGCGCTCGCGCACGGCATGGCTTTGCGGCACGAGGTCACAGCAACGGTGCAGCAATTGGGCGACATGCAGCGCAAGCTCCGGCTCCCAGCGGTCCAGCCCGGTGCGCTGCAGTTCTAGATCGAGTTGGTCGAGCTGGATCTTTGCCAGTTCATGCTTGCCCGCTTGCACACACAGGCGCGCCTGGGCCAGGCGCCAGTAAAAGCGCTCACGGTCGCCGCGAGCTCCGTGCAGGCCTTGCTTGAGTTCATGTACGACGGCCTTCAGGCCCTCCTTTCGCAGCCTGGGCTGCAGCGCCTGCAGGGCGACCTCCCAAGGCTGGGCATCGGCGGCCTCACACAGCGTTTCGGGCGGCTGCCTATGAGGCCGCACCTGCAAGGCAATCCAGGTCCGGGTGCCCGCATCGGCAAACGGACTGCCGTCGTGAAAGCGAAATTCAGGCAGGTCGGGCAGCCGTTGCAGCAGCAGGGCAAAGCTCACTTCCAGCTCGCTCATGGCCAATGGCGCCTGCAGGGCCTCCAGGCATTGCCAGACCATGTGCAGCCCATCAAACCAGAACATCGCACCCGCCAGGCTGGCCTCGAGCTCAAGCAGCAGATCGGCGTACTGGCCCTGGGCGAGCCACTCCCGGTAACGCTTGAGCTTGTCGGGCGCCGGGCCACGCAGCGTGGTGATCCGCTCCGTGTCGGCTTGCGGATAGCTGATCAGGGTCATCCACATCAACGTGCGATTCAGGCGCAATGCACGCAGGTCGGTAGCGTTCTGACGCAGCCACCAGGCGCACAATGGCCGAGCTTGTTCCTGCAAGGAACGCAGCCATTTATGGGCGTCCTTTTCGCTGTCCAGCGACAGTTCGGCTCGCAGCAATTGAGTGGTCGCATGGTTGGCCTGAGCAACGACACCGCCCAACTGGGCGTCAGCAGGATCGCCTGGCGCGGTATGCTCCAAGCGCTGGTCCCATTGCCTGCGGATCGACAGCAGCAGCGGCGCGTCATCACCCAGGTGACTGCTCAACAACTCATCCAAATGGGCCAGTCGCTCGAGCAAAGCGCGATGCAGCGGCTGCTGGTCATGCAGCGAAACAATCTGCGCCGACAATGACTCGAGACGCAGAACCAACCACGCGAATGCCGCGGCTCGGGTACGGTTTTTTGCAGGATAAACAATCGACCAATGACGGTCGCACAGATGACACAACATCCCAAGGCCCGCCAGCAGACCCGCAAACGACTCACGCTGGTGCAGCGCCCAGGTCAGCCAGACAGCCACGCGCAGATCCTTGGACTGACGGCGCAGCAGCTGCTCACTGACTTCAATGACCTTGTGCCAATCCGGCTGGGAGGTGCCGTGCATTGAGTGGACCTTACTTAGTTCCAATTCCAAGGCCTCGTACTCGGGCGAAAAGCGCACGTCACCACCCGCGAAATGTTCTTGCGAACAGGGCGCACGGACAACTTCAATATAATAAACACAGAGCTTTTCATAATAATTCATTTTAACCACGCGCAACTTAAGAGCACGAGAAGCCAACTAATCGCATTGCATAAACGCATCATATTTCAGATATATTTCGCCAGAACGACAACGAAGTCTGCAAACAGTAGACTTGCCTCCAGCATTCAGCAAGCCACCAGTCGCCACTTAAGCCATTTCCTACAACCCAATAAAATCAAGGCCTGCGCAGCATTTTGAACAGTCAACTAAGCCCAATTCGTCAATTAAATACTAAACCCCAGCCTTTGAAGCCCGTTCACTGCGAGCAATTAACTGCGCACTCATGCGCAAACAACCCACCATTAACTTAACTCTCACTCGATCATATTCGACCAAAACAAGCACGTTATCGCAGCAACCCCGCGCCTTTATTGGCTCACGCACTTTCCGGCACGCTTTTTGTTATAGGCATTTGACCAGTCGACGCAGCTGTCTTCTGGAACTACCTATTTAACCAGGCAAGGAAAACCGTCATGCCAACACCCGCGTATCTCTCCATTACCGGCGTCAAACAAGGTTTGATCACGGCAGGCACGTTTACACAGGACTCGGTAGGTAACATCTATCAGGAGGGGCACGAGGATCAGATCCTGGTCCAGGCCTTCGCCCACCAGGTCATCATTCCCCGCGATCCGCAATCCGGGCAGCCGACCGGGCAGCGGGTTCACAAGCCGCTGATGATCAGCAAGGTCTTCGATAAATCCTCACCGTTGCTGTTCAGTGCGCTGACCAGTGGCGAAGAGGTCAAGTGTCGACTGGAATGGTTCCGGACTTCGTCGGCCGGTACCCAGGAGCATTACTTCACCATCGAGCTGGAGGGTGCCACGCTGGTGGATATCCAATCGCGCATGCCCAACTGCCAGGACCCGGAAAACGCCCATTTCACGCACTTGGAGGATGTGTACTTCACCTATCGCAAGATCGTGTGGACACACGAAGTGTCCGGTACTTCCGGCTCCGACGATTGGCGCAGCCCGGTAGCGGGTTAAGCCGCTCGGCACGGAAACGGCGCCCATGGACGGCACCGTTTCCGGTTGCGGCTAGACCATTGCCAACCGATGTTTGCGCTGGGGCGGCCCGAAGACACGGTCGATGGCGTCCAAGTCGTGCTTGTCCAGAACCAGGTCGGCAGCCGCCGCGTTAAGCCGGATGTGTTCCGGCGTAACCGCCTTGGGAATGGCGATCACACCGTCCTGGCGCAGCACCCAGGCCAGGGCCACCTGGGCGGGATCTGCCTCGTGACGAGCGGCGATCTGCTTGAGCGCCGGACTGGACAACAGTTCTCCGCCCTGGGCAATCGGACAGTAGGCCATAAGGGGTAAGTGATGTTGTCGCCACCAGGGCAGCAAATCAAACTCGATGCCGCGCTCTTGAATGTTGTAGAGCACCTGGTTCGTCGCACAGGCCGGGGATGCCAGTTCCTGCAGGTCGGCTACGTCGAAGTTGGAAACGCCCCAACGGCCGATCTTGCCTGCCTCGCGCAGACGCTCAAAGGCTTCGACGGTTTCTTCCAGGGGGTACTGACCACGCCAGTGCAGCAGATACAGATCGATATAGTCAGTGCCCAAGCGCTGGAGGCTGGCTTCACATGCACGCGGAATGCCCTTTTGGCTGGCATGGTGCGGATACACCTTACTCACCAGAAACACCTGGTCGCGTTTACCATGAATGGCCTCGCCGACCACCCGTTCAGCGCCGCCTTCGCCATACATTTCGGCGGTATCGATCAAGGTCATGCCCTCGTCGATGCCCAGTTGCAGCGCCGCGACTTCAGCGCGGCGATGATTCGGGTCTTCGCCCATGCGCCAAGTGCCCTGGCCGATGACAGGGACGGGCACGCCCGCCAGATCAATGCTACGCATGACAACCTCCTGCTCAATTCACGGGTTAACACTGTGGCATTGACCGGACAAAAGGGTTCAATCGAAGTATGGTTGTGCCTTGCTCAATCGCCAGGAAGGACCTGCAATGCTGTTTGTCGTGATGCTCGGGGGCAAACACCCACGGGCCAGTATCGAAGTTCATGATGTGGTGTTCGCTGCGGCGGATACGCTGCAAGGCACTTACCCGCAACTGCGCGATGCCTGGTTCGGCAATGCCAAGGGCGTGCACATCGATTCGTGGATGGAGGTCGACGGCGTCGACGGTTGGAAAATCGAACTCAGCCACCTGGCGCCCCAGGCCGGCGCCCATCATCTGTATTTCATCAATCTGGGCGGCTATGAGACCGACAGCTTCGGCGAGGCCCATCATTATGTGCTGGTGGTTGCCCGTAACAAGCAGGAAGCCACGAGCAAAGGCAAGCAACAGATGCGACGGCACTGGTCCCAGGCCCATACCGACGCAGTGCTGGATGTGGACGACTGCCTGCCCATCGACCTGGTGGATGGCCGCTACCTGCACCTGGTCCAGGGCGCACATCTTCCAATCGTCCAGCGCAACGATTACATCGTTCTATAGTGAAACGTCAGCCTGCCTGCCAAAGGCATGGCCCGCCGCCGCACCGCTCAGGCAATCCCTGGGAACTTTGCCGGGAAATAGCCGCCTGATTCCGGTACGCTCACCCTTTTCATTCAAGGAGTTACTCTCATGGCCAAAGCCACCGCCCGCCACATCCTCGTGTCCACCGAAGACAAGTGCAACGAACTCAAGGCCCAAATCGAAGGCGGCGCCGACTTCGCAGAAATCGCCAAAGCCAACTCCAGCTGCCCATCCAGCCGCGACGGCGGCAACCTGGGTTCGTTCGGTCCAGGCCAGATGGTTAAAGAATTCGATACCGTGGTATTCAGCGCTCCAGTCAACACCGTGCAAGGCCCGGTCAAGACTCAGTTCGGCTACCACCTGCTGGAAGTCACCAGCCGTCAGGACTGATCCGCCCTGCGCTGATGCGTGAAACAACGGCCCGCCATCTGGTGGGCCGTTGTGCATCCGATCACTGGCGACGGTGCCGCCGTTAGCGTACAAATCCCTATTCTTTTATCCGGCGTTCAAGGCTGACAATGCGATTGGCTTTTTCCACACCCCTTCTCGGCACTGCGCTGGCCCTTGTGCTGGCGAGTACCGCCGTGATCGCGGCGCCACAAACGTACCTTACGGTGTACGGTGAACCGGCCAAGTACTCGGCCGGTTTCACCCATTTCGACTATGCCAACCCCAATGCACCCAAGGGCGGCAGCCTGCGGCGTTCGGCTATCGAGATCGGGCGCTTCGATCATGTGCTGCCGTATATCGACAAAGGCATCGGCGTGTCCCAGGTCGATGGCTGGCTTTACGCGCCCCTGGCCCAGCGCTCCCTGGATGAGCCTTATACGGTCTATGGCCTGGTCGCCGAGAAGATGGAGCGTGCCGAGGACGGCCTGTCGCTGCGCTTTTACCTGAACCCGAAGGCGCGCTTTGCCGATGGCAAGCCGATCACCGCCGAAGACGTACGCTACAGCTTTGACCTGTTGATGACCCAAGGCAGCCTGCGCTTTCGTACGCTGTTCGCCGACGTCAAGCACGTAGAAGTGGAAGGCGAGCGCCAGGTGCGCTTCGACTTTTCCAGCAATGAGAACCGCACCCTGCCCCTGGATATCGCCACCCTGCCGGTGTTTCCTCAGCACTGGTGGAAGACCCGCGATTTTGCCAACGGCGGCGGCTACGAAGCGCCACTGGGCAGCGGCCCCTACAAGGTCAGCAAGATCGATTCGGGCAGCACCATCACGTTTACCCGCGACCCCGACTGGTGGGGCAAGGACCTGCCCATCAGCCGTGGCCTGTACAACTTCGATCACCTGAGCCTGGAGTACTTCGGCGACACCGAAGTCGCACGCCAGGTATTGCGCGGCGGTGCCTACGACTTCAATCGCGAGTTTTCCGCCACCGGCTACTCCATCGGCTACAACGGCCCTGCCCTCGACGATGGACGCCTGCAACGCGCGCATTTGGCCAAAGAGATGCCGCAACCGGCACAAGGCTATGTATTCAATGTGCAAAAGCCGATGTTCAAGGATCGCCGCGTACGTCAGGCCCTGGCGATGTTGTGGGATTTCGAGTGGGCCAACCGGCAGATGATGCGCAATATGTACATCCGCCAGCAGAGCTTCTTCTCCAACAGCCCGCTGGCCGCCAGCCAGTTGCCAACCAAGGAGGAACTGGCGATTCTCGAACCGCTGCGCGGGCAAGTACCCGATGAGGTATTCACCCAGGTGTTCAAGGCACCGGTCACCGACGGCAGCGGCATGATCCGCGACAAACAGCTGCAGGCCCTGAGCCTGCTTGAGGAAGCTGGCTGGAAGCCCGACGGCGACAAACTGGTAAATGCCCAGGGCGAGCCGCTGGAGTTCACCTTCCTGAATGCCCAGGCCGGCCTCGAGCGGCTGCTGCTGCCCTACAAGCGCAACCTGGCGCAGATCGGTATCACCCTGAATATTCGTCGCATCGACTCCTCGCAGTATGTAAACCGCTTGATGAGTCGAGACTACGACATGATCGTCACCGGGTTCCCGGTCACCACCTCTCCGGGGATGGAGCTGTACAACTACTTCGGTTCGGCCGCCGCGTTCGATTCGGGGGCCAATAACTACATGGTGCTCAAGGACCCGGCCGTCGACACCCTGATCAAAGGCCTGGTCAAGGCCGACACCCAGGCACAGATGCTCACCTACGCCCATGCCCTGGACCGGGTGCTGCAATGGAATTATCTGTGGATTCCCAATTACTACCCGCCCGGTACGTCGGCGGCGTGGTGGAACCGCTTCGGCCGCCCGGCCATCGAGGCCAAGAACGATGAGGCCCTGGAAACCTGGTGGGAAATCAGCCCCACACCGCTGACGAATGAACAAATGAAAGCCGAACTGAAAAAACGCGCGGAGGCCCGCTGATGTTTGCCTATATCGTGCGGCGCCTGCTGTTGATCATCCCGACCCTGGTGATCATCCTGCTGGTGAATTTTGTGATTGTGCAGGCCGCCCCCGGCGGCCCGGTGGAACAGGCGATCGCCCACCTGCAAGGGATTGGCGGCGGTGGCGTCGGCGGCTCGTCCGGCGAAGGCATCGGCAGCGGTTCGCGCGCCAGTCGCGGCCTGGACCCGAAACTGATCAAGGACATCGAAAAGCAATACGGCTTCGACAAGCCCGCGCCGGAACGTCTGTGGCTGATGCTCAAAAGCTACGCCCAGCTGGACTTCGGCAACAGTTTCTTCCGTGGCAAGAGCGTGATCGACCTGATCCTCGAAAAAATGCCCGTGACCATTTCCCTCGGCCTGTGGGCCACTCTGATCACCTACCTGGTGTCGATCCCCCTGGGCATTCGCAAGGCCGTGCGCCATGGCAGCAGCTTTGACGTGTGGAGCAGCACCGCCATCGTCATCGGCTATGCCATGCCGGCGTTCCTGTTCGCGATGTTCCTGATCGTAGTGTTTGCCGGTGGTACATCCCTCAACTGGTTCCCGGTGCGCGGCCTGGTCTCGGAGAATTTCGAAGAGCTGAGCACCGTGGGCAAGGTGGCCGACTATTTCTGGCACCTGGTGCTGCCGGTGACCTCCCTGGTGATCGGCGGTTTCGCCACCTTGACCATCCTGACCAAGAACTCATTCCTGAATGAAATCACGCGTCAGTACGTGGTCACCGCGCGCGCCAAGGGCCTGAGCGAGCGCCGCGTGCTGTACGGTCATGTATTTCGCAACGCCATGCTGCTGGTGATCTCCGGAATTCCCCAGGCGTTCATCAGTGTGTTCTTTGCCGGTTCGCTGCTGATCGAAGTGATCTTCTCCCTCGACGGTCTGGGCCGCATGAGCTACGAAGCCGCCGTATCACGGGACTACCCGGTGGTGTTTGGCTCGCTGTTTATCTTCACCTTGTTCGGCCTGCTGATAAAACTGATCGGCGACCTCTGCTACACCCTGGTGGACCCGCGTATCGACTTCGCCGCGAGGAACGCCTGATGCTCAATCTGTCACCGGTGGCCCGCCGACGCTTCGAGCGGTTCAAGAAAAACCGTCGCGGCTGGTGGTCGCTGTGGCTGTTTATCGGTCTGTTTATCCTGACCCTGGGCGGCGAGTTGATCGCTAACGACAAACCCTGGGTGGTGAGCTACAAGCACGAATTGTATTTCCCGGTGTTCAAGCGCTACACCGAGCAGCAGTTCGGAGGGCAATTGCCATTTCAGGCCGATTACCGCAGTGATTACGTACAAAAGCTGATCAAGCAGGACGGCGGCTGGATGCTGTTCCCGCCGATCCCATTCAGCGACGACACGCCCAACTACGAACTGACCCGCCCTGCCCCCAGCCCGCCCTCGGCGGTGAACTGGTTGGGCACCGACGACCAGTCGCGGGATGTGCTGGCGCGGGTCATCTTCGGCGCTCGGGTATCGATCCTGTTCGCCCTGGCGCTTACCGCGATCAGCGCGGCTATCGGCATTGCCGCCGGCGCGCTGCAGGGATACTACGGCGGCTGGGTGGATTTGATCGGGCAGCGTGTACTTGAGGTGTGGTCCGGCCTGCCGGTGCTGTACCTGCTGATCATCCTGTCGGGTTTCGTCGAGCCGAATTTCTGGTGGCTGCTGGGGATCATGGCGCTGTTTTCCTGGCTCGCGCTGGTGGACGTGGTGCGCGCCGAGTTCCTGCGCGGGCGCAACCTGGAATACGTCAAGGCGGCGCGGGCCCTGGGCCTGGGCGATGCCAAGATCATTGGTCGGCATATCCTGCCCAATGCAATGACTGCGACCTTGAGCTACCTGCCATTTATTTTGACCGGTGCCATTTCCACGTTGAGCGCCCTGGACTTCCTCGGCTTCGGCATGCCGGCGGGCAGCGCGTCGCTGGGTGAGCTGATCGCCCAGGGTAAACAGAACCTGCAGGCGCCGTGGCTGGGCCTGACGGCGTTTTTCACCCTGGCGCTGATCCTGTCGCTGCTGGTTTTTATCGGCGAGGCGCTGCGTGACGCCTTCGACCCACGCTCATGAGTGATTGCAAATGAACCTGATCGAGATCCGCGACCTCTGCGTCGCCTTCAACGGCCAGGCCGTGGTACGCAACTTGAGCCTGGAGGTGCGCCCCGGCGAGTGCCTGGCGCTGGTGGGCGAATCGGGCTCGGGCAAGTCAGTGACCGCCCATTCGATTCTGCAACTGTTGCCTGAAGCCGGCAGCGCCACCACCGGCTCGGTGAAATATCGCGGCAAGGAACTGGTGGGAGCGCCTGCGACGACCTTGCAGAAACTGCGCGGCAACCGCATCGCCATGATTTTCCAGGAGCCGATGACCTCCCTCAACCCGCTGCACAGCATCGAAAAACAGATCGGTGAAACCCTGTTGCTGCACAAGGGCCTGGGCGGCAGGGCGGCGCAGGCGCGCATCCTGGAATTGCTTGAGCTGGTCGGTATCCAGAAGCCCAGGGAACGCCTCAAGGCCTATCCCCATCAGTTGTCCGGCGGCCAGCGTCAGCGGGTGATGATTGCGATGGCCCTGGCATGCGAGCCGGAGCTGCTGATAGCCGATGAACCGACCACCGCGCTGGATGTGACCGTGCAGCGCAAGATTCTGCTGCTGCTCAAATCCCTGCAGCAACGCCTGGGCATGTCGCTGCTGTTGATCAGCCATGACCTCAACCTGGTACGCAGCATCGCCCAACGGGTGTGCGTGATGCACGCCGGCGAGATCGTCGAGCAGGCCGAATGCCAGGCGCTGTTCAGCGCGCCGCAGCACCCTTACAGCCGCCTGCTGCTGGATGCCGAACCGGCGGGCGACGCCCTGTGCAGCGAGGAACGCGAGACGGTGTTGCAAGTGAATGACCTGAGCGTGCAGTTCCGCCTCGGCGGCGGGCTGTTTCGGCGCAAAACCTACCTGCGCGCGGTAGACGGCATCAGCCTCAGCGTGCAACGTGGCAAGACCCTGGGCATCGTCGGTGAATCCGGCTCGGGCAAATCCACCCTTGGCCAGGCGATCCTGCGCCTGCTGGACTCACACGGCGGCATATGCTTCCAGGGCCACGCCCTAGAAGCCCTCAGCCATCAACAGATGCGCCCGTGGCGCAAGCAGATGCAGGTGGTGTTCCAGGACCCTTACGGCAGCCTCAGCCCGCGCATGTCAGTGCAGCAGATCATCAGCGAAGGTCTCGAAGTGCATGCCCCGTGCAGCCTGGCCGAGCGCGAAGCGCAGGTCATCCAGGTGCTCAAGGATGTGGGCCTGGACCCTGCCAGCCGGCATCGCTACCCCCACGAGTTTTCCGGCGGCCAGCGCCAACGCATCGCTATCGCCCGCGCACTGGTGCTCAAGCCGGCGCTGATGCTGCTGGACGAACCCACCTCCGCTCTGGACCGCACCGTGCAGAAACAAGTGGTGGCGCTGCTGCGTGAACTGCAGGAAAAATACGGCCTGACGTATCTGTTTATCAGCCATGACCTGGCCGTGGTGCGGGCCATGGCCCACGACATGATCGTGATCAAGGACGGCCAGGTGGTGGAGCGCGGCGCCAGCCATGACCTATTCGAGTCACCGCAGCACCCCTACACCAAGGAACTGATGGCAGCGGCGCATATCCCGCTGTAGGACGTTATGGGATTCCACTCACCCTTTTGCTGGCGGCATGGGCATGAACCTCACCGATAACCTCACCGATTACCAACAGGTACGCGGGCTGGCGATCCAGTCGCTGTTCGAGATCATCGAGCAGTCCAGCGAAGGCACGGTGATTGTCGACCGTGATGCCAACATCGTGTGGATGAACGAGCGCTACGCCAGACGCTTCGGTCTCAAGAGCGCCGAAGAGGCCATCGGCCAACCGTGCGAACAAGTGATCTCAAACAGTTTGTTGCGCCAGGTGGTGCGCACCGACCGGCCGATCCTGCTGGATATCCAGGACACGCCCAAAGGCCCGCTGGTGGTGATGCGCCTGCCGATTCACAACGATGCCGGCGCGGTGATCGGCGCCATCGGCTTCGCGCTGTTCGATGAGCTGCGCAACTTGTCGCCCCTGATCGAGCGCTACCTGAGCATGCAGCAGGAACTGGCCTCCACCCGCTCGTTGCTGCGCTCACGCCAGAGCAAGTACACCTTCGCGCATTTTATCGGCACCAGTGCCGCGAGCCTGGAGGTCAAACGCCGGGCGCGGCGCAGTGCAAAGGCCGAGTCGCCCGTATTGCTGCTGGGGGAAACCGGTACCGGCAAGGAGCTGCTGGCCCAGGCCATTCATGGCGCGTCGTCGCGGGCGCACAAGGCGTTCGTGAGCATCAACAGCGCGGCGATCCCCCATGACCTGCTGGAAGCCGAATTTTTCGGCACGGCACCTGGCGCGTTTACCGGGGCGGACCGCAAGGGCCGCTCCGGCAAGTTCCAGATCGCCGAGGGTGGTACGTTGTTTCTGGATGAAATCGGCGATATGCCGCTGCCGCTGCAGAGCAAACTGCTGCGGGTGTTGCAGGAAAAGGAATTCGAACCGGTCGGCTCCAACGAGATGCTGCACAGTGATGTGCGGGTGATCGCGGCCACATCGATGGACCTTGAAGCGGCAATCAAGCGCGGCGAGTTTCGCGCAGACCTGTACTACCGCCTGAACGTGCTGCCCATCCAGGTGCCGCCCCTGCGCGAACGCCTGGAAGATATTCCGGCGCTCAGCGAGGCGATCCTCGAAGAACTGAGCAGCCACCACGAACTGGACCGCGAAGCCCTGGCCCTGCTGGCCCAGCATGCCTGGCCGGGGAATATCCGCGAGTTGCGCAATGTGCTGGAGCGCGCGGCGCTGTTGAGCGATGACCTGGTATTGAACGCCGAGGAAGTCCGCGCGGCGATCGGCACCTTCAGTCCGGTGGCGCGTAGCAATGCCGTGGCGGCGGTAGAAGGCGAAAGCTACAACGCGGCGCGAGAGCGGTTTGACCGGCAGGTGATTGTGGCGGCGCTCAAAGGATGTGAAGGCAATGTGGTGGAGGCGGCTAAGCGGTTGGGGCTGGGGCGATCGACGTTGTACAAGAAGATGGTGGCCCTGGGCATTACGCAATCTCTAAATAGAGACAAGCATCTCAATAAATAGACAGACTGGGTGGGAGGGGGCTTGCCGCCGATGGCATTGGTTCAGCCGCTATTTTCCTGGCTGATAGACCGCTATCGGGGCAAGCCCCCTCCCACATTTGATCCGCGCCTGTCTTGAAATTGAGACACGGCTTAAAACCTGTTGAAAAATATCCATATATTTCAAGCAATTAACCACTTGGCACACATCTCGCTATAGCCCTTCCCACAGCGTCACCCACAAAAATAACAATCCCATCTGGAGACACACCATGAGTGTGATCATTGCCCTGGCAGCCCTCGCGTTGCTGATGCTGGCTGCCTACCGTGGCTATAGCGTTATCCTGTTCGCCCCCATCGCCGCCCTCGGCGCGGTGCTGCTGACCGATCCTTCCGCCGTCGCCCCTGCCTTTACCGGGGTGTTTATGGAAAAAATGGTCGGCTTTATCAAACTGTATTTCCCGGTGTTCCTGCTGGGTGCGGTATTCGGCAAGTTGATTGAGTTGTCGGGCTTCTCGCGTTCGATCGTGGCGGCGGCGATCCGTTTGCTCGGCACGCGCCAGGCGATGCTGGTGATCGTGCTGGTCTGCGCCCTGCTCACCTACGGCGGCGTGTCGCTGTTTGTGGTGGTTTTCGCGGTGTACCCGTTCGCGGCGGAGATGTTCCGCCAGAGCAATATCCCCAAGCGCCTGATCCCGGCGACCATCGCCCTGGGTGCGTTTTCCTTCACCATGGACGCCCTGCCCGGCACGCCGCAGATCCAGAACATCATCCCCAGCACGTTCTTCAACACCACAGCCTGGGCGGCGCCGTGGCTGGGGCTGATCGGCACGATCTTCGTGTTCTGCGCCGGCATGCTCTACCTGGCACGCCAACGCAACAAGGCCCAGCGCGCCGGGGAAGGCTACGGCATCGACCTGCGCAATGAACCGGAAACCGCTGAGAACCTGGCGCTGCCCAACCCGTGGATCGCGCTGTCGCCGCTGATCCTGGTAGGCGTGATGAACCTGCTGTTCACCCACTGGATTCCGCAGTGGTACGGCAAGACCCACAGCCTCAGCCTGCCTGGCATGAGCGCGCCGGTGACCACCGAGATTGCCAAGCTCACGGCGATCTGGGCGGTGCAGGCGGCGCTGCTGGTGGGGATTATCATGGTGCTGGTGTTCGGCTTCTCGGCCATCAAGAGCAAACTCGCCGAAGGCAGCAAGAGCGCGGTCAGCGGTGCGTTGCTGGCGGCGATGAATACCGCGTCGGAATACGGCTTCGGTGCGGTCATCGCTTCGTTGCCGGGCTTTCTGGTGCTGGCGGACTGGCTTAAGGGCATCCCCAACCCGTTGGTCAACGAGGCGATCACTGTGACGTTGCTGGCCGGTATCACCGGTTCCGCCTCGGGCGGCATGAGCATCGCCCTGGCCGCGATGTCCGAGAGTTTTATCGCGGCGGCCCACGCGGCCAATATCCCCCTTGAAGTGCTGCACCGGGTCGCGGCCATGGCCAGTGGCGGCATGGACACCCTGCCCCACAACGGCGCGGTGATCACCCTGCTGGCGGTCACCGGCCTGACCCACCGCGAAGCCTACAAGGATATTTTCGGCATCACGATTATCAAGACCCTTGCGGTGTTCGTGGTGATCGGTACTTTCTATGCCACAGGCATTGTATGAGGTGTACATGACGACATTGAATGGCAAGACCGCCCTGGTTACCGGCTCCACCAGCGGCATCGGCCTGGGTATCGCGCTGAGCCTGGCCAAGGCCGGCGCCAACCTGATCCTCAATGGCTTTGGCGATGCCAGCGCGGTAATCGCCCAGGTGCAAGCCTATGGCGGCCAGGTCGGTCACCATCCGGCGGACGTCAGCGACCCGGCGCAGATCGCCGACATGTTCGCCTACGCCGAGCGTGAGTTCGGCGGCGTGGACATTCTGGTGAACAACGCCGGCATCCAGCATGTGGCGGCGGTCGAAGACTTCCCGGCCGAGCGCTGGGACGCGATCATCGCGATCAACCTGTCGTCGGTGTTCCACAGCACACGCTTGGGCCTGCCGGGCATGAAGGCCAAGGGCTGGGGGCGTATCGTCAATATTGCCTCGGTGCACGGCCAGGTCGGTTCGGTGGGCAAGGCCGCTTATGTGGCGGCCAAGCACGGCGTGATCGGCCTGACCAAAGTGGTGGGCCTGGAGACCGCCCCCAGCAACGTAACCTGCAACGCGATCTGCCCCGGCTGGGTGCTGACGCCGCTGGTGCAGAAGCAGATCGACGACCGCATTGCCCAAGGCGTGGACCCGCAGCAGGCGCAGCATGATCTGCTGGCGGAGAAACAGCCGTCGCTGGAGTTCGTGACCCCATCGCAACTGGGCGAACTGGTGCTGTTTTTGTGCAGCGAGGCCGGCGCCCAGGTGCGTGGTGCGGCGTGGAATATCGATGGGGGCTGGCTGGCCCAATAGATCAAACACAGCGGAACGCTGTTGTTTGGAAGACGTGCATAAGAACAAGAGACCTGGCTGATGTCCGAAATCCTCTGGCAACCCTCCCCGGAACGCATCCGCAACACGCGCATGGATCAGTTCCGGCGCTTTATCAATGATCGCCACGCCGTGCAGCTTTGCGACTACCCGGCGCTGCACCAGTGGAGCATCGACCGGCGCGCCGAGTTCTGGCAGGCCATTGTCGCGTTTTTCGACGTGCAGTTTCGCAGCCCGCCCAGCGCCGCGCTGATCGAAGGCGACGCGATGCCCAGCGCCCAGTGGTTTCCCGGTGCGACCCTAAATTTTGCCGAGCACCTGCTGCGCCGCCGCGACCATCACCCGGCCGTGGTCGCCGTCGGCGAAGACGGCCAGCGCGAACAACTCACCTACGCCGAACTCGCCGCCCATGTCGCCGGCCTGCAAAACAGTCTGCGAGCAGCGGGCGTCGGTATCGGCGACCGCGTCGCGGCGTGTATGCCCAATACCTGGCAAACCCTGGTTGCCATGCTTGCCACCACCAGCCTTGGCGCGATCTGGTCGTGCTCTTCGCCCGACTTCGGCACCCAAGGCGTGATCGATCGCTTCGGCCAGATCGAACCCAAGGTGCTGATCACCTGCGCCGGTTATCGGTATGCCGGCAAAACCATCGATCAGAGCGCCAAGCTCAATGAAATCCTCGAACGCCTGCCGTCTTTGCAGCAGTTGATCGTGGTGCCGTACGCACGGCCGCAGGCTCGGGTCGAGGACTATCGCACCCGGGCCCGCGTGACGCTCTGGCAGGACGTTTACCAACCCGGCGGCGAGCCTGCGTTTGTTGCGGTGCCGTTCGATCATCCGCTGTACATCCTGTATTCCAGTGGCACCACTGGGGTGCCCAAGTGCATCATCCATGGCACCGGCGGTGTGCTGCTCACCCATCTGAAGGAACACGGCCTGCATGCCGACCTGTCCCGCGACGACTGCCTGTTCTACTACACCACCTGCGGCTGGATGATGTGGAACTGGCTGGTGTCGGTACTGGCCCTGGGCGCTACGGCGGTGCTCTATGACGGCTCGCCGTTTCACCCAGGGCCTGCGCGCTTGATCGACCTGATCGACGCGGAACGCATCAGCGTGTTCGGCACCAGCCCCAAGTTTCTCGCCACCCTGGAAAAGGCCGGCCTGCAACCGCGCCTGAGCCATGCGCTGGGTAGCCTCAAGGGGCTGATCTCAACCGGCTCGCCGCTGTCACCGCAGAGCTACGACTACGTGTACCGTGAGATCAAGGCCGAGCTGTGCCTGTCGTCGATGTCCGGCGGCACCGACATCGTCTCCTGTTTTGTCATCGGCAACCCGGTGCTGCCGGTACGCCGTGGCGAAATGCAGTGCAAGAGCCTGGCGATGGCCATCGAGGTGTGGGACGACCAGGGCCAGCCGTTGATCGGCGAAAAAGGTGAGCTGGTGTGTACCCGTCACTTCCCCGCCATGCCCATCGGCCTGTGGAACGACCCCGACGGGCAGAAACTGCGTGCGTCGTATTTCAGCCAGTTCCCCGGCGTATGGGCCCAGGGCGACTACGCCGAGCAGCGCGCCAACGGCAGCCTGTTGATCCACGGGCGTTCGGACGCGGTGCTCAACCCCGGCGGCGTGCGCATCGGCACCGCCGAGATTTATCGCCAGGTGGAAAAAGTCCCTCAGGTGCTGGAAAGCCTGGCCATCGGCCAACGCTGGCAGGACGACGTTCGGGTCGTGCTGTTTGTGCGCCTGGACCCTGGCGTCGTGCTCGATGAGGCGCTGGAACAGCAGATCCGCCAGGTGATCCGCGCCAACACCACACCGCGCCATGTGCCGGCGAAGATCCTCGCCGTCAGCGATCTTCCGCGCACCATCAGCGGCAAGATCGTCGAACTGGCGGTGCGCAACGTCGTGCACGGCGAACCGGTGAAGAACACCGACGCCCTGGCCAACCCCGAGGCCCTGGAGGCGTTTCGCGACCGTCCCGAACTGGCTTGAAGATGAAAGGTTTCAGCTCTGAGGGGCCGATTTGCGAGACAAAACGCCAGGGCGTGCTATTTTTCCGGGGTAGTCACTTATTGCCCACTCACGGGATAATGGGTGTTTTTATCTTTCAAAGCGTTACGCTCAGGGCTTTTTCATGAATGGAACATCCACCGGTAGCGAAGCCGCTGCATTGATTGCACGGCTGGACTGGGCACGAAGCCCGCTCGGTGAGGCCAATGACTGGCCGCAAAGCCTGCGCACAGCCGTCGATATCGTGGTCAATTCACCGATGCCGATGCTTTTGCTGTGGGGCCACCAACTTATCCAACTGTACAACGATGGCTTTGCCCGGCTGGCGGGCAACAAGCACCCCGATGCCATGGGCCAGCCGGCGCATCAGACCTGGCCGGAGCTGGAAAGCTTTACCGCACCGATCTACAGCGCCGTGCGCGACGGGCAGACGCGCACCTTCAGCGAGCAGCGCTTTGTGCTGCAGCGCAACCACCGCGACACCGAAATCTGGCTGGACCTCACCTACAGCCCGATCCGCGACGAAAGCGGCCAGGTTGCCGGCATCCTGGTCACCGCCATCGACACCCACGAGCGCCGCAGCAAGGCCCTCGAGCTGCAACAACGCTCCGAAGCCAGCCTGAAGGCCCAGCATAACAGCGAGCAACGCCTGCAATTGGCGCTGGCCGCTACCGACGCGGTGGGTACCTGGGATTGGGACATTGGCGAAGACCACTTCATCGCCGACGCGCACTTCGCCTATCTGCACGGCGTCGCACCCGGCGACGCCGGCCTCTTGCCCATCAGCGCCTACCTGCAAGGTGTTCACCCCGAAGACCGTGGCACGGTGGCGCGCAGCATCAAGCATTGCATCAGCCACGGCACCGAATACGCCGAGGAGTACCGTTTGTTGCTGCCCGATGGCGAGGTACGCTGGATCTTCGCCCGCGGCCGCTGCTACAAGGACCACCAGGGCCGGCCGGCGCGGTTCCTCGGCGCCGCCCTGGACCTGACCGAACGCAAGACCACCGAACAGGCCCTGCGCCACCTCAATGAAAACCTCGAAGAGCGGGTCGCCCAGCGCACCCAGGCGCTGGCCGAGGCCAACCAGCGCCTGCAAAACGAAATGTACGAACGCGAGCGCGCCGAAGATGCCTTACGCCATGCGCAAAAGATGGAAGCGGTAGGCCAGCTCACCGGCGGCATCGCCCATGACTTCAACAATATGCTCACCGGCATTATCGGCAGCCTGGACCTGATGCAGCGCTACATCACCGCAGGGCGCAGCGAGGAGATCGGCCGTTTCATCGAGGCCGCCGTGTCCTCCGCCCATCGCGCCGCCGCCCTCACCCATCGGTTGCTGGCGTTCTCCAGGCGCCAGTCGCTGGACCGGCGCCCACTGGACCCGAACCAACTGGTGGCGTCCCTGGAAGACCTGTTCCGTCGTACCAAAGGCGCGCACATTCGCCTGAATGTGCAACTGGGCCAGGACATCTGGCCGGTCAACACCGATGCCAGCCAGTTGGAAAACGCGTTGCTCAACCTGGTGATCAATGCCCGTGACGCCATGCCCGACGGCGGTGAAATACTGATCGAAACCGCCAACAGTTACCTGGACGGCACCGACATCACCACCCTCGAACCCGTCAAGGCCGGCGATTACGTGATGCTCGGTGTGTGCGACAACGGCACCGGCATGGCGCCGAAGATTCTTGCCAAAGCGTTCGACCCCTTCTTCACCACCAAGCCTATCGGCCAGGGTACTGGCCTGGGGCTGTCGATGATCTACGGGTTTGCCCAGCAGTCCGGCGGCCATGTGACCATCCAAAGCGAGCCGGGCCAGGGCACCTGCGTGCGCCTGTACCTGCCGCGCCTGCACGGCACCTCCCTGGAGAGCAGCCTGCCGGCCAGCCTCGGCGAAGCGCCGGTGGCCCAGGCGGGCGAAGCAGTCGTAGTGGTCGAGGATGACCTGGCGGTGCGCATGCTGGTGGTGAACCTGCTGGACGAATTGGGCTACACGGCACACCAGGCAGCGGACGCGCGTACCGCGTTGCCGCTGCTGGAATCGGACCTGCGCGTGGACCTGCTGGTGACCGACGTGGGCCTGCCGGGCATGAACGGCCGGCAACTGGCGGAAATCGCGCGCCAGCACCGTCCGGGGCTCAAGGTGCTGTTCATGACCGGCTACGCCGAAAAAGCCTCCGAGCGCCAGGGCTTCCTGGAGGATGGCATGGACATGGTAGCCAAGCCGTTTTCCATTGATCTGCTGGCGACGAAAATCCGCGCGATGATCGGCGTCGACGAACGACTTCAGGCATAATCGCGCGCCGTCGCACACCTGGTAGAAAACCATGAAAGCCCAAGCCCGTCATATCCTGGTGAAAACCAGCGAGGAAGCCGAACAACTCAAGCAGCGCATTGCCAAGGGCGAAGCTTTTGATGTGCTGGCCAAGAAGTACTCCACCTGCCCGTCGGGCAAACGTGGCGGCGATCTGGGCGAGATCCGGCCAGGGCAAATGGTTGGGGCGATCGATGCGGTGATTTTCAAGAAACCGCTGCGGGTGGTGCATGGGCCGGTCAAGAGCAAGTTCGGGTATCACTTGGTGCAGGTGTTTTATCGCGATTGAGGGATGCCTTCAGGGCCCTATCGGGGGCAAGCCCCTCCCACCGTGGAATGCATATATCTGGAGGAATGCAATCGACTGTGGGAGGGGCTTGCCCCCGATCCGCCGAAGACGGCTATTCACCCCAGGGGAATCAATGCCCCCGGAACCTGAATCACCCGACTGGCCAGACGATGTCCAGCCAACGCCGCCACCTCGGGTGAACCACTCTGGAGCCGGCTGGCCAGATACGCCGCGCTGAACGAATCCCCCGCCGCCGTGGTATCCACCACCTTCTCGATCTTCAACGCCGGCACGGCAAAATGCTCGCCGTTGCAGCGGATAAGGCATGTATCGGCGCCACGCTTGAGCACCACCTCGGCAATGGCTGGATAGGCCGCGAACACCTGCTCGGCGTCCTGATAGCCAAACAACCCGCGCTCGTCATCTTCGGTGAGCAAGGCGATGTCCACTTCGGCGAGCACCGCGTGATACGCCGCGCGCGCTGCTTCCACACTGGGCCACAGGCGCGGACGGTAGTTGTTGTCGAACACTACCTGGCCGCCACGGCGGCGGGTTTCGATCAGCGCCTGCAGCAGGCGCGCACGGCCGACCTCACCGAGCACGGCCAGGGTGATACCGCTGAAATACACCACGTCGTAGCTCGGCAGCGCCGCCAGAACCGGCTCGGCGGCGGGCGTGGTGAAGCAGTCGCGCACGGCGGCTTCGTTGCGCCAATACAGAAATTTTCGCTCGCCCTGGTCATCGGTCTGGATGCAATACAAACCCGGCAACCGCCCCGGCAGGCGTTGGACCAGGCCGAGACCGAGACCTTCGTCGACCCATTGCCGGCACATTGCATCGCTGAAGCTGTCATCGCCCAGGGCGGTGACGTAGTCGACGCTGCCGCTTTCGCCCAGCTCACGGCGCAGGTACACCGCAGTGTTCAGGGTGTCACCGCCGAAGCTCTGGTGCAGGCTGCCGTCGGCGCGGTATTGCAGTTCGATCATGCATTCGCCGATCAGGGCGATGCGAGGGGTTGTGTTCATGCCTGAGTCTCTGATGTGGCTGAGGGCTCTATCGGGGGCAAGCCCCCTCCCACATGGGAACGCATTTCAACAGGTGGGTGGGGGCTTGCCCCAGATAGGGGCGGCGCGGTTTAGAAGCAGGTGTGCAGGGATTCGATCACTTGCAATTGCTCATCCACCAGGCAGCCGACTTGCCATTTGTCGAAGGTCAGGCACGGGTGCGAGGTGCCGAAGGAAATGATGTCGCCGATGCGCAGCTCCACGCCCGGCGCCACGGTCATAAAGGCGTGCTGATCCATCACGGCGGTGACGACGCAGGCGCTCACATCATCGCCTTCGGCCGGCAGGACACCGGCCTTGTAGCGCTTGAGCGGCATTGGCAGGCCGGCGTCGTAGGCCACGTCGCGCTTGCCCAGGGCGATGACTGCAAACCCCGGCTCGGGCAGCGATTGCACGTGGGCCCAGACTTCCAGGGCCGGGCGCAGGCCTTCGCTGAGGTCGCTGCGGCGGTCGAGCACGCAGCACTGCGCGTCTTTGTAGATACCGTGGTCGTGGGCCACGTAGCTGCCGGGGCGCAGTACGCTGAGAAAACGCCCGGCGGCGTTCTGGGCTTCGAACGACTCGGCGATCAGGTCGTACCAGGCCGACCCCGAAGCGGTGACGATGGGCTTGGCCAGATCGAAAGCGCCGCTGTCCTGCAGTTCCATCGCCAGGCGCACCAGGCTCGCGGCAAAATCGCGAATACCGCGGATGGCGTGTTCGCCGTGGATCACCCCTTCGTAGCCTTCGATCCCCGTCAGTGCCAGGGCCGGCTGCGCCTTGATCGCCTTGGCCAGGTCGCGCACGTCCTGCTCGCTGCGGCACCCGCAACGTCCGCCGAGCACGCCATACTCGATCATCACGTTCAGGCGTAGGCCACGGGCGGCAAAAAACCGCCCCAGGTCGGCGACGTTGTCCGGATGGTCGACCATGCAATGGAACTCGAAATCCTGGTCGGCCAACAGCTCAGCAATCAACGCCATGTTCGGCGCGCCCACCAACTGGTTGGCCATCAATACGCGGCGCACGCCACCGGCATAAGCAGCACGGGTCTGCACCGCGGTGGCCAGGGTAATGCCCCACGCGCCCTGCTCGATCTGCCGTTTGAACAGCGCCGGCATCATGCTGGTCTTGCCATGGGGCGCCAGCTCGGCGCCGCTGTTGCGGACAAACGTCTGCATCCAGCGAATGTTGTGTTCCAGGGCGTCACGGTGCAGCACCAGGGCCGGCATGCTGACGTCGCGGACCAGATGGGCACCGACCGCGGCGGCGCCTTTTTCAACGGCATTGAGGGCAGGCATAAGAGGTTCCTATTCGTTGATGCGACGGGCCAGATGGTTGGCGCTTTCGATCAGCACCCGGCGATAGTCGTTGTAGTTGTTGAGGGCGTCGGCCCGTGGCGCGACGATGCACAAAGTCGCGATGCTCACCCCTTGGGCATCCCGCACCGGGGCGGCGAAACAGTGGGTGAAGGTGTCGGCCACGCTGTCGAACGAGAAGAAGCCGTCGAGGCTGGCTTGACGAATCTGCGCCAGGAAAGTCTCCAGCGGCAGGCGCTGGCCGTCCGGCAGGATGAAGTCGTCGGGGTCGATCAGGTCGACGATCTGCTGATCGCTCAAGTGCCCCAGCAGCAGACGCCCGGAGGCAGTCCAGGGGATGGGCGCGTTTTCGCCGATGTCCGAGGAAATACGGAAATGCCGCTCACCTTCGCGCATCAGCGCCACGGTGTATTTGCGCCCGTTGAGCAGGCACATCTGGGCGGTCTCGTGGGTCTGGCTGACGATCTCCTGCAAGGCATGGTCGGCCTCGCGGGTCAGGTCGAAATGGCGCAGGTGCGCCTGACCGAGAAAGTACAGTTGGCGGCCCAGGTAGACGTGACCGTCCTTGCCCACCGTTTCCAGGATGCGCCGCTCCAGCAGCGAGGCGACCAGTTCATAGACCGTGGACTTGGGGCTGCCGATGCCGCTGGCGATATCGTTCGGGCGCAGCGGTTGGCCGATTTCCTTGAGAAAATCGAGAATATCGAACGCGCGGTCCAGGCCTTTGGCGCGGCGTTTGATGGTGTCTTCGGTCATGGTGGTTTTCGGTCCGGTCGAATGTGGGGGGAGCCACTCCCTCCCACATGGGTTCTGTATGGAAGTCGAAGCATTTAGCCTTTTTTCTTGTAGGCCACGCAATCGATCTCGACCTTGCAATCGACCATCATGCTGGCTTGCACGCAAGCCCGCGCAGGGGCGTGTTCAGGGGTGAAATATTCGCCGAAGACTTTGTTGAAACTCCAGAAGTCCCGTGGGTCTTCCAGCCATACGCCGACCCGGACCACGTCTTTCAATTCGTAGCCGGCTTCTTCCAGAATCGCTACTACATTGCGCAAGGTCTGGTGGGTTTGCTCGACAATGCCGCCGGTAATGATTTCGCCGTCCACTGCCGGCACCTGGCCTGACACGTATAACCAGCCATCCGCCTCCACGGCACGCGCGAAAGGACGAGGCTGGCCACCGCCGGCAGTACTGCCGGCTCCGTAACGAGTGATGCTCATAACGATGTGCTCCTGATTAAAAACGAATGTTCTTCAAAAATTCCGCCAGGCGCGGCGATTGCGGACGTTCGAAGATATCCTTCGACGAACCCTGCTCCTCAATACGCCCCTGGTTCATAAATACGATCTGGTCGGACACTTCATAGGCGAAACGCATTTCATGGGTGACCAGCAACATGGTCATGCCCTCTTCGGCAAGGCCCTTGATCACACTGAGCACTTCGCCGACCAGTTCCGGGTCCAACGCCGAGGTCACTTCATCGAACAGCATCAGGCTGGGGTTCATCGCAATGGCGCGGGCAATTGCCACGCGCTGTTGCTGACCACCGGACAATTGGCCGGGAAAGTGATTGCGCCGCTCTAGAAGTCCTACGCGCTCAAGCCATTTTTCCGCGAGCGCTACCGCCTGGTCCTTAGGCATTTTCTTAACTTTCAGTAAGCCCAGGGTGACGTTCTGCAACGCGCTCAAATGCGGAAACAGGTTGAACTGCTGAAACGCCATGCCCGTCATCGCCCGATGCTGAGCGATCACGCGCTCCGGGTGACGCACGCGTTTGCCACCGACGTCGCTGTAGCCAATCGACTCGCCGTCCAGGGTGATCTGGCCGCCCTGGAACTCTTCCAGCAAATTGACGCAACGCAGCAGTGTGGTCTTGCCTGAGCCGCTGGAGCCGATCAGCGTCACCACATTGCCGCGCTGCATCGACAGGTCGACGCCCTTGAGCACTTCGACCTCGCCGTACTGTTTGCGCAGGCCGCGAATGTTCAGCAGCGGTTCGGTTGTGTGAGATTGGTTCATGGCAAGGCCACCCGCTTTTCAATGTAGCGCCCGAATAACTCGATGGCGTAGTTGATGACAAAGAACAGAAACCCGGCGAACAGGTAGAACTCCAGGGTCATGAAGGTGCGTGCGATCACTTGTTGGGTGCTGAGCAGCAATTCGGCCACGCCGATTACCGACAGCAAGGTCGAGGCTTTGACGATCTCCGTGGAGGAATTGACCCAGGTCGGCAGGATCTGACGCAACGCCTGCGGCAACAGCACGTAGCCGAGCGACTGCCGGAACGTCAGACCGATCGCCTTGCTCGCTTCGAGTTGCCCACGGGGAATGGCTTGCAATGCGCCGCGCACGATTTCCGACACGTGGGAGCCGCAGAACAACGTAAGCCCGACCGCACCGGCCTGGAATGCGCTGATCTGCCAGCCGAGCGCCGGCAGCATGTAGAAGCACGCCAGCACCAGCACAAACACCGGGGTGCCACGGATCAGGTCGACATACAGGCGAAACGGTGCACGCATCCAGAACCTGCCGTAGGTCAGGATCAACCCGGCGACGATACCGATCAGCGTGCCAAAGATAATAGCCAGCGCCGACACATAGACACTGGCCTGAAACCCCGCCCAAAGCGTGTCCCGGGCGATCCACAACGCATGCAACCAGCTGGGAGATTCGTACATGGGGAACCCTCCTTAACGACGGATCGCCAGACGTTGTTCCAGGTAGCGGAGCAACAGGGCAATGAGGTAACAGGCGGCCACGTAGAGCGCGGTCGTGACCAGCCAGGTTTCAATCACCCGGTAGCTTTCGACGTTGATCTTGCGGGCGTAATAGGTCAGTTCCGGCACGGCGATCGCAGCGGCCAGGGAGGTGTCCTTGAACAGCGAGATAAAGTTGTTCGACAGCGCCGGCAGCACATTGCGCAGCATCACCGGCACGGTGATATAGGCCCGAATGCGCCACTCGCCCAGGCCGATGGCCAGGCCGGCTTCGCGCAGCCCCTTGGGAATATTCAACAGCCCGGCGCGGAACACTTCGGTCAGGTACGCCCCGGCGTAAAGCGACAAGGTGATGATGAACGAAGGAATCTTGTCCAGACGAATGCCCAGGCTGGGCAAGGCAAAGTAGATCAACAGGATCAACACCAAAATCGGCGTATTACGCACCACCGTCACGTACACCGACGCCAGTATGCGCAAGGCGCGGTGCCTGGACAGCATGGCAAACGCCATCAGCAGGCCGATCACGCAGCCGATGGCGATCGACAGCAATGCCAGTTGCAGACCCAACCCGAGCCCCGCCAGCAAGGTGTCGAAATCGCGCCAGACGGCGGCAAAATTCAACTGATAATTCATGGTCAACGCTACCTGAGAGGGGCGCCAGTGTTGGCGCCCCGGTTTTTACACGTCACTTGAACTCGACAGGGAAGCCAATCGCCGGCTCCGGCAGGTCCACGCCAAACCATTGCTTGAAGGACGCTTTGTAGGTGGGGAACTCCACGCCGGTCATGGCTTCATGCAGCGCCGTGTTGACGAAGTTCAGCCAGTCCTGATCGCCGCGCTTGACCGCGCAGGCGTAGGTCTGCGGGCTCCAGGCGTAGGCCGGGCTGCGGTAGCGGCCGGGGTTCTGCACCATCAGGTATTTGACCGAGGACTGGTCAGTGGCGGCGGCATCGGCGCGGCCGGAGTTCACGGCCTGGTACATCAGGTCAACGCTGTCGTATTGATCGACCTTGGCCTTGGGCAGCGCCTGGTGCACCAACTCTTCGGCGTACACGTTCTGCAGCACGGCCACGGTCACGCCATCGCCCGCGGCCTGCAGGTCGTCGATTTCCTTGTACTTGCTGTTGTTCGGCAGCAGCAGGCCCACGCCTTCGCGGTAGTAAGGCAAGGTAAACGCCACCTGCTGCGCGCGGCTGGCGGTGACGGTGATGAACTGGCAGCTCATGTCGACCTTGTCGGTCAGCAGGTTGGGAATCCGCGCGTCGGACGACTGCACCACGAACTCGACCTTGCTTGGGTCGTTGAACAGCCCCTTGGCCACGATGCGGCCGATATCGATATCGAACCCTTGCAACTTGCCATCCGCTCCCTGGAAGTGCCACGGCGCATTGGTACTGCCTGTACCCACGATCAGATGCCCACGTTTGAGCACATCATCGAGCTTGCTGCCCGCCGCCTGCGCAACGCTGGCGAGGGAAGCCGATGCGGCGAAGAGAAAAACACACGCTTTGAACACGGAAGGTCGGTGATGCATGACAAGCACTCCAGGGGTTGTGTATTCCGCTATACCGGAACTTAGTTTGTAACAACGGAATAGACAGCAGAAAGTGTGCCATACGTAGACGCGGAAAAATATGCTGGTGGGAAATACCTTTTAGATCAGTGAGATAGGCTTTTGATGAAATACGGCTAAGAGCCAGTATCGGCTGCTAAGGTGCTACCTGCGGCCACAGGTTGGGTGATAACGCCTCAATTGGGGGCGGTGGCAGCGTGGAAATATCGAGAGGGGGAGCTAGGCTTTCAGGGTCAGGCGCGGCGTGTTGTTTTGGTTTTTTTGAAGGCGGGGTGCGGGGGCGATGATGAAGACGAGTGTTGTCGGGTTAGTGGTTTTTGCGATGTTTGCCGGGCATGCACTGGGCAGCGAGGACCGTCGCGCGTGCAAGGAGGAGTTGGCGAGGCTCAAGGAGTCCTTCGATGCCAATTACAGCAGCCAGAACCATCACGACTATCGCCGCGCCAAGGCGTCTCGCGACAATGAGGAATACCGCAAGTGCGCGAACCAGGCGCGCAAGGCGCGCGAACGCGCGGAACGGGAGGCTGACCTGTAAAGGTTGACAGTAGACGCAGGCGCGGGCCCGGCTTAGCGTTGGTGAAAACCAGCTCTATCCAGGAGGTTCACGCCATGGGGTATGCCACCGCAACGATTGCCAACGCCCAGGAATATCAACGGATCTTGAACACCAAGCGTCCGGTATTCATTTTGTTTGTCTCTGAGCATTGCCCAGCCTGCGTAACGGCCGGGCCGCTGTTTGACCGAATTGCCCGACAGTACCCGCGCGTGCGCAGCCTGGTGGTGGATTGCGCGAAGACGCCGAGGCACCCTGACGTGACGGGTACCCCGACGTTACTGATTTATATGCGCGGCACCTTGATGGAGAAACTCAAGGGCTTCGGGCCCGAGACCAAGCAACTCCGTGTCGTGCGCAGCACCTTCAAACATTATTCACGTCGCAAGGTTGCAAAACCACTTGCGTCACCCGCCGCTCTTCTACCGCGACCACCGTCAAACGCCAACCCTCATGCTCCAGCCGGTCGCCCACCACGGGCAGACGGTCGAGCAGGCTCATCACCAATCCCGCCAAGGTCTGGTAATCCTGGGTAGCGATGGCGTTGAAGCCGATGCGTTGGCGCACGTGCTGCAGATTCAGCGCGCCGTTGACGCGAAAGCCCGCGCCTTCTTCAACAATGTCCGGGCCTTCAATTTCGCTGGCATCCGGCAGTTCGCCTGCGATGGACTCAAGAATGTCGGTCATGCTCAATACGCCGATAAAATCACCGAATTCGTTGATCACAAACGCGATGTGGGTCGACTCCTGGCGCATCTGCTCCAATGCATTGAGGATCGAAAAACTCTCCAACAGATTGATCGCCCGGCGCGCCAGGTGCTCAAGGTTCGGCTCGTTACCAGCCAGGCATTCCTTGAGCAGTTCCTTCTTGTGCACAAAGCCTAATGGCTCATCAATGGCACCGTTACGGATCAACGGCAGCCGGGAATAGGACGAATGCATCAGTTTCAGGCGAATAGTGTCGCGATCGTCCGACAGATCGATGAAGTCGACCTTGGCCCGCGGTGTCATCAGCGTGCGGATCGGTCGCTCGGCCAATTGCAGTACGCCGCTGATCATGACCCGCTCGCGTCGGTGGAACAGCGGACCTTGCGCCGCGTCCGGTTCGCCCAGCAGATCGGCAACCTCTTCACCGACCTCTTCCACCGCCAGGCTGCGGCCGCCCAACAGGCGCATGACCGCATGGGCGGTGCGCTCACGCACCGGTAGCACGCCCTGCGCCGATTTCCTGCGACGGGCGCGGGCAATCTGGTTGAACACTTCGATCAGAATCGAGAAGCCGATGGCCGCATACAGGTAGCCCTTCGGAATATGAAAGCCCAGGCCTTCGGCGGTCAGGGCGAAGCCGATCATCATCAGAAAGCCCAGACACAGCATGATCACCGTGGGGTGGGCATTCACGAAGCGCGTCAACGGTTTGCTCGCGACAATCATCAGGCCGATGGAAATGATCACGGCGATCATCATCACCGCCAGCTCGTCCACCATGCCCACGGCGGTAATCACCGCATCCAGGGAAAACACCGCATCGAGCACCACGATCTGCGCCACGATCGGCCAGAACAGCGCATAAGCCGCATTGCCCGAACGCTGTGCCACATGGCCCTCCAGACGCTCATGCAATTCCATGGTCGCCTTGAACAGCAGGAACACACCGCCGAACAGCATGATCAGATCGCGCCCCGAGAACGTCTTGTCAAAGACCTCAAACAGCGGCTGGGTGAGCGTTACCAACCAGGAAATACTCGCAAGCAGGCCCAGGCGCATCAGCAACGCCAGAGACAAACCGATCAACCGCGCACGGTCGCGCTGCTCGGGCGGGAGCTTATCCGCCAGGATCGCGATAAACACCAGGTTGTCGATACCCAGCACCAGTTCCAGCACAATCAAGGTCAACAAGCCGAGCCAGGCCGTTGGATCCGCTAACCATTCCATTTATGAAGTCCCCTGGTTGAATTCAGAATGCCGGACACGGCAAGACGCGGTCAGAAGACCGGGACAAGGTTAGCAATCGAAAAACGGGATGTTTCAGCGGGAACGGCAGCAACAAGCGCCTTGGGGAGAGACGACTGGGGGGCTCCGAGAGGGTATTCATGCAAGTCCTGTGATCAGAAAAGGACTTAAATCCTACATTCGAAACGCGACTTTCCCACAACACAAAACCATTACAAAACCTGTACCTGGCACATAAACCAGGTGGGAGGGGCTTGCCCCCGATCGCTCACCACAGCAAGCCCGCTCACCACACAGTTATTTATCAGCCTTAAGATGTGTGCACAAACCTACGCCCACAATCACACTGCATTCTGAATCCAGATTTACCAAAAGCGCTGCTGAGTCAACCGACTCCACCACGTCAACAACACTCGATCCACCGACCCGCTCGCCGCCAACCCCACGCGCTCCTGCAAACTCTTGCGCTCGGCATAGTGCAAATGAAACACCTCGGCCGTCTTCGCCTTCGTCGCCAGGTATTCATCGCTGGTCTGCAGTTCATCAACCAGCTGTTTATCCAACGCAGCCACACCCAGCCACACCTCGCCGGTCGCCACTTCGTCGATGGCCAGTTGCGGGCGATAACGCGAGACAAAGTTCTTGAACAGTTGATGGGTAATGTCCAGATCCTCCTGGAACTTCTCCCGGCCCTTCTCGGTGTTTTCGCCAAACACCGTCAAGGTGCGCTTGTATTCACCAGCGGTGAGGACTTCAAAGTCGATATCGTGCTTCTTGAGCAGGCGATTGACGTTGGGCAACTGCGCCACCACGCCAATGGAGCCGAGGATGGCAAACGGGGCGCTGATGATCTTCTCGCCGATGCACGCCATCATGTAGCCGCCGCTGGCCGCCACCTTGTCGATGCACACCGTCAACGGCACGCCGGCCTGGCGGATACGCGCCAGTTGCGACGAGGCCAGGCCATAGCTGTGCACCATACCGCCGCCGCTTTCCAGGCGTAGCACCACTTCGTCCTTGGGCGTGGCCAGGCTCAGGAGTGCAGTGATTTCATGGCGCAGGCTCTCGGTGGCCGAAGCCTTGATGTCACCGTCGAAATCCAGCACGAACACGCGTGGTTTAGCTTCGGCTTTTTGCTTGCCCTTCTTTTTCTCAGCCTTGCCCTCGGATTTGCGCAGGGCCTTGAGCTGGTCCTTGTCGAGCAGGCTCGACTCCAGACGTTCGCGCAGGCCTTTGTAGAAATCGTTGAGTTTGCTGACCTGCAATTGGCCGGCGGACTTGCGCCGACCTTTGCTGCGCAGCGCCGCGAAGCTGATCAGCACCACCAGAATGGCGACCACCAGGGTGACGGTTTTAGCTAGAAAACTTGCGTACTCGGCAAGAAACTCCATAAGACACCTATGAGGCTCGAAAGCCGCAGTCTACGGGGATTGGCGTCGCTGTGTCTAACGCTGTTCACTCGGTCAGAAACCTACAAAAAAAACGACAGGGTCCTACTTGAGTAGTTCGATTCCCACACAATTTTCAGACGTACAACTCAGCATTTACAGGGGAAAACGACTTTAAACTTCGCGTTGAAAGCATTCGACAGGACCTCTGCTCATGCGTCCCTTCCCGCTCGATATTCGCGCCTGCCTGCTCACGGCCCTGTCCATTGCGTCGAGTGCCGCCACGCCCGGTCTGGCCGCTACCGTGCAGGCCAACCCGGTTGAGCTGCGCACACAGGAATTCGAACGCCGAACCCGTGAACATCTGGAACGCGAGCAACGCTTGCGCCAGCTCGAACGCGAACCACCGGCGCCGGCAAGCCCCTGCGCACCGTCGCCCGTCACCGACGAGCCCTGCTGGCACACGAGCGGGCTGATCCTGACGGGCAATTCCCTGTTGGACCCTGCGCGCGTGCGCAGCCTGCTGCAGTCACACCTCACCGCCTGCATGAGCGCTACGCAGATAAACCAACTGCTCGCGGCATTGACCGCGCTGTATGTCGACGCGGGCTTTATCGCCAGCCGGCCGTACTTGCGGCAGGCGCCCGAAGATGGCCAACCCTTGGATATCGTCATCGAACAAGGCTTTGTCGAGAGCATCGAGCTGGCCGACCCGAGCCTGCCCGTGTCGCTGCGCGGTGCGTTTCCCGGGATGCTGGGCCAACCGCTGCAACTGCGCGACCTGGAGCAGGGCCTCGACCAGTTGAACCGCCTGCGCTCACTCGACCTGACGGTGCAGGTATTGCCCGGCACCGAGCCCGGCGGCTCCCATCTGCGGGTGCATCCGCGCAGCGTTGCATCGCGCCTGAGCAGCATTGCGCGGTACAACAACCGGGGCGCCGACACCACCGGGCGGCACACGGGCGTGTTCAACCTCGCCTACGACAGCCCGCTGGGCCTGAATGATTTCATCAACCTCAGCGCCAGCACCTCCCTGGCCGGCAGCACCCGTTACAGCCGCTCCGAGGGCATCTACTATTCGCTGCCCTACGGGTACTGGACCCTGGCCCTGACTGCCAGCCAGGCGCACTACCGGTACGGCATCGAACTGCCCAGTCAGACCATCAGGGCCAACGGTCAGGTCAATCAGTATGGCGTGGGCCTCAACCGCCTGTTGTGGCGCGACCAGCGCACCCTGCTGAACGGCAACCTGCGCCTGAGTACCAAACGTTCACGCAGCTATATTGCCGACACCTTCCTGGCGATTCAGAGCCCAAGCCTCACGGTGGCCGAAGCCAGCCTCAACCTGCTGAGGATCTCCGACGGCATCTGGAACGGCACACTCAGCTACGCCCAGGGCCTTCGTGGGCTGGGCGCCGACCGGGACAGCCAGCACCCATCCCCGGGCCTGCCGCGCGCGCAGTTTCGCAAGTACCGCCTCGACATCGACTACACGCGTCAAAGCCAGCGTGTCGAGCGGTTATGGAGCAGCCAATTGACGCTGCAATACAGCCCCGACCCGCTGCCGGGCCTGGAGCAGCTGCTGGTCACCGACCATTACGCGGTGCGCGGCTTTCGCCTGAGCACACTGGCCGCCGCCAACGGTGCGGTGTGGCGCAATACCCTCAGCCTGCCACGCCCGCTTGCCGAGCAATGGCATATCAGCCCCCGATTGGGCGTCGACCTGGGCTGGAGCCAGTACGTAAACGGCGCCGACATCCAGCGCGTGGGCGGCGCCAGCCTTGGCATGGCGCTGTCCCGGCGCGACTGGCAGCTGGACCTGGATTACCAGCGCGCCCTGTTCGGGCCGGCGTTGCCAGCCAAGGCGCGAGGCTTCTGGCTGATGGAGTTGAGCCTGCCTCTGAAATGACCCTTTCACAACAACAAGAAGACCACACCATGAGCCGTCATTCTCGATTTCCCCGCGTTCACCTCAAACCCTCCCAGACCCTGCGCTGGGCAATCTGCAGCCTGATCACCCTTCACTCAGGGCAACAAACCTTCGCCGCCGACGTGCTACCGGTGGCCGGCAATGCGCAGCTTGTCACCGCACAGGGCGTGCCGGTGGTGAACATCGTCGCGCCCAACGCGGCCGGGGTCTCCCACAACAAATTTGTCGACTACAACGTCCAGCGTGCAGGCTTGGTGCTGAACAACGCATTGACCGCGGGCCAGTCGCAACTGGCCGGGCGGCTGTCGGCCAACCCACAGTTGCGCGGGCACGAGGCACGCTTGATTCTGAATGAAGTGGTCAGCCGCAACGCCTCCCGCATCAATGGCGCACAGGAAGTGTTCGGCCGCCCCGCCGACTACGTCCTGGCCAACCCCAATGGCATCCACGTCAATGGCGCCAGCTTCATCAATACACCGCGCGCCAGCTTTGTGGTGGGACGCCCGGAGTTCGAGAACGGTGCGCTCAAGCGCCTCACCACGTTCGATAGCGTCAACGCGCTGAACGTCGGCGAGCGAGGTGTGCACAACAGCACCGGCGCTATCGACCTGATTGCCCCGCGCATCGACACCACCGGGCCTGTCAGCGCACGAGACGACCTCAACCTGGTCCTCGGACAGAACCGCCTGCGCTACAGCGACAGCAGCCTTGAAAGCAGCCGCCGGGCCAACACGCGCCCGGTGGATGCGCAACTGCTGGGCGCCATGCAAGGCGGGCGTATCACGCTGGTCAGTACTGCCGAAGGCGCCGGGGTCAGGATCGCCGCGCCGTTGACGGCACGCGGCGATATCAAGGTCACCTCAGCCGGCAATCTGGAAATCTCCGGCATTCCCGACCCCCTGCGTATGCGGGTCAGCAGCACCTCCGGCGATATTGCGCTGCAGGCTCGGGATGACCTGAACCTGTCGGCGGTAGACGTGCAGGGCCGCGCCATCGATGCGAGCGCCGGGGGCACCCTGCGGCTTGACGCCAAAACCCGCACTAGCCGGGACGAGAAACGTGAGTCCTGGAAAAAGAAGGTGCTGTTCGTCACCCACGAAACCTACGACAAAACGACCCTGAAAACCCGCGTCGAGCAATTCGGCACCCACCTCAAGGCGCGCACCGACCTGACGCTCAAGGCCGGCGCAGACCTGCAGCTGGCCGCCTCCACCGCGACCGCCGGCGGCACCTTGCGCGCCACGGCCGGCCGGGACCTGCGCCTGACCGCACTGAACGACGCTGAGACCACACGCGAAACGCTCAAGCACCGCAAAGGCCTGTGGCGCGGCGACTACGACACCACCCGCGGCACCGAGACCGCGCGCGGCAGCAGCCTCTCGAGCGGCGGCGCGATGACCCTCAGCAGTGGCAAAAACCTTGCCGTGCTCGGCAGCCAGGTGCAGAGCCGGCGCGACCTGACCATCGAGGCCGGGAAACAGGTCAACATCGGCGTAACACGGGCCGCCCGCAAGCGCATTGAGCAGAACTACGAAGGCGACCTGGTCTCCGGCGCGTTCTTCGGCAATAAAAACAAGGACAACCTCTCGCAGGACACAGCGGTCGGCAGCCGCGTCGGCGCCCAAGGTACGCTGCGCGTGCAGTCCGAGGATGTGCTGATCAGCGGCAGCCAGGTGCTCGGCCAACGCGATGCGCTGCTGGTCAGCAACAGCGGCGCCTTGACGATTGACGGTGCCGAGAGCCGGGTGAGCTCGGACAAATCCAATACCGACAGCAAACTGTTCGGCTTGTTCAAGGATCACACCGGCGAGCGAAAAGACACCAGTACTCAGGTGCGCAGCCAGGTGCAATCGCACAGCAACCTACGCCTGCAAAGCGCCAAAGACCTGAACGTGATCGGCTCCGATGTCCAGGCAAAGGCCGAACTGGCGTTGAGCGCCGCCGCAGATATCAATGTGCTGGCAGCCACCCAGCGCGAGACCACCGTCACCCAGACCGTGCGCAATGGTTTTTCCCCCTCCACCAGCGAGACCAAACAGCAAGCACCCGGCATCAAGGACTCCAATCAGTTCCAGGCGGGCGTCAATTACACTCAACAGCAGAACACCACCACCCTGGAGCGGCTGTCCCATGAGGGCAGTCAACTCAAAGGCGGCACGGTGGACCTTACCGCAGGCGATAAGCTGCGCGTCACGGCCTCTGACGTCAGCGCAACCCACGGCGACTTGAACCTGAGCGCCTCATCCATTGAGTTGCTCAGCGCCGCCGACCAGACCACGCAGACCCATGAAAACGACAATTTTGCCCTTGGCTATTACACCACCGGTGGCATGGACCGTGCGGGCGGCGGTTACACAGTCGGCAAGGAGCAAGGGGTGCAAACCCAGACCACCAATACCGTCAAGACAAGCCAATTGGACAGCGCGGGCGACCTCACGCTTGTCGCCGGGCAGGTTGTCACCGAAGCGGCGCAGCTCAAAGCCGGCCAGGACCTGACAATCAGCGCCGGCAGCGTGGAGAACCGCGCGGTGTCCGACAGCACGGTCGAAACCGAGCAGGTCAGCCGCTGGACCGCCAGCATCGGCGGCAATGTGGAATACAAAGACGTCACACGGCCGGTGCAGAAAGTCGTCGACGGGGTGGATCAGAGCAAGTTCTACCAGCCCTCGGTGCTGGATGCGCTTGACCCACCCAACCTGGGCGTCGACCTGGCGTTCAATGCGCTGGAAACCGGCGCCGAAAAAGGCGTCAGCACGGCGGTGGTTACGACGCTCGAAGGTGCCTCGGTGAAGGTGCAGGTCGACGGGGCGCTGGTGGACACCGGCACTCGCTATGTGGCGAACGCCGGCAGCGTCTCGATCAACGCCGACAGCCACGCGTTCACGGCCGCCGAAAACCGCACCTGGCAACGGGACACCGGCACCGACGCCGATGTTTCACTGCGGCTCTACACCACCACTGGCCGAGACATCAACGGGCGAATCCTCGGTGTGGGCGGCAGTTTTGATCTGGCGGGCGCCACCGGCACCGCAGTGCCAGGCAGCCTTGAAGCGACACACGGCATCAGCGTGCAATTGGGCAGCGACGGGCGCTATGAGGGCACCCGTTTCAACGCCGGGCTGGGTGACCTGAAGGTGCACACGCCGGGCTCGCTGACCTTTGATGAAGCCCGTAACTGGCAGCGCTCCGGCGAAGGCACCTTGAGCGGTTTCGGTTGGCTCGAAGTGGGCAGCAGCCCCGCCAGCAGTAAAAAAGCCAACGCCGGCGGGCAGTTGGATAAGGCCGAGCTGACCGTAGAGGACTCCCAGGGCCGCGCAGCCAGCCTGGTCGCCGCAGGGCTGACCGAGATCAGCGCCGGGCAGGACTTGACCTTGCACGGTACGCAAGTCGGCGCGGCGGACGGCGGCGACGTTAACCTCTCGGCCGGCAACCGCCTTGAGTTCCTGGCCGGCATCGATACCCACACGGCCGACGGCAACAGCCTCGGCGGCGGCGGTCGCGCCAGCGTCAAAGGCTCTCGCAGTGACACGGCCAACAGCAAAAGCGGCAGTGCCGGTGCCCAGTTCAGCCTGGCCGATGTCAATGAACGCAGCACCGTGCAGCGCAGCGGCTCCCTCGACAGCTCCGGGCGCGTGCGCCTGCAGGCCGGCAGCGTGCGACTGCAAGGCGTCCAGGGCCAGGCGCGGGCATTCGAGCTGGCCGCGACGCAAGGCCAGCTGTTGCTGGAGTCCGCGCTGACCCACGAACAGCGCAACAACCGCTCCATCGCCGGTGGCCTGGGGCTCAGCGGCAGCCGCGGTTCGGACGCAGCCAGCAACGGCGCCGGGCTGTTCGCCCGGGCCAAGGGTGGGGTCGATACACTCAATAGCCAGACCCACACCAATACGCGCCTGCAGGCCGATCGCATTCAACTCGACAGCCGGGGCGATACGCGGCTGCTGGGCGCTGTGGTCACGGCGCACGACGTCAGCGGCACTGTCGGCGGCGACCTGATCGTGCAGAGCCGGCAAGACCAGGTAACCGGTTTGAAAGTGCAGGTGGATACGCAATTGACCACCGAGAAGAACCCGGCCGGCACCGTGGATAAACTCAGCGTGGCCAGCGGCCCCCTGGCCGGCAAGCTCAAGAGCGGCAGCAAAAATCTCTATGAAAAAACCGCCGACAAGGCGCGTACGCTCAAGGACAAGCTGACCGGCAGAACCGCCGCCGCGCCCTCGGGCAGTCCCGCAAGCGGTGCTGCCGATAGCGGCTCCGCGTTGAAAAATCTGTTGTTCCAGAACCCGGCCCATCGCAGCACCACCCCGACGCTGCTGGTAGATGTCACCCGGTTGAGCAATGACACAGTCGCCCAGGCGTCCGGCATCAGCGGCCGCGACGGCGTGGCCCTGCAGGTGGGCGGCGAGGTCGAGCTGACCGGGGCTCGCATCCGTTCCAGTGATGGCGGCGTGACGCTGGGTGGCGCGAACGTCACTACCCACGATGTGCGGGGCCGTGACACCCGTACGGACTTCTCGCTGAATGTCTCCACCTCCCCCGAGCAGCTGAGCAAGGCCTTGTACGCGCAATTCACCGACAGCGCTGATCCACAGCGCCAGCGCGATGAACAATTCAACCTGGGCCTGCTGCGCGGTGGCGGCCATGACCAAAGCCAATGGTTGACCGGCGGGGTCGATCAACGCCTGCGCTGAAGTGCACCGGCCCCGCACGGCGGGGCCCTTGAGCGGACTCTAAGGAGCTTTTAAAACAAGCGTATGTTTTTTCATTGACAGCTCCCCGGCATCCTCATAACCTCGCCAGACTTTCAACGTACCGGGTGACGGACGTGGGCAGCATCTATTTGATTCGACATGGCCAGGCCTCTTTCGGTGCAGACGACTACGACGTGCTGTCGCCCATCGGCGTGGAACAAGCGCAAGTACTCGGTCGCCACCTGGCGGACATGGGCCTGGTGTTCGACCGCTGCATCGCCGGCGACCTGCGCCGCCAGCAGCACACCGCGACGGCCGCCTTCGACCAGTACAGCGCGCTCGGCCTGCCGATACCAGCCCTGGAAACCGACAGCGCCTTCAACGAGTTCGACGCCGACGCCATCATCCGCGCCCTGCTCCCCGACCTGCTGACCAGCGAGCCCGAAGCCTTGGACATCCTGCGCAATGCCGCGCAGAACCGCAGTGAATTCCAACGCATCTTCGCCCTGATCATCGAGCGCTGGCTGGCCGGCACCTACGACCCGCCGGGGCTGGAGAGCTGGCTGGGGTTCATCGAACGGGTGCAAGGCGGCCTGCAACGCATCCTGGACGCGGCGAGCAACTCGCACAAAATTGCGGTGTTCACCTCCGGCGGCACCATCACCGCCCTACTCCATCTGATCACCCGAATGCCCGCCGCCCAGGCCTTCGAACTGAACTGGCAAATTGTAAACACCTCGCTCAACCAGCTGAAATTCCGCGGCCGCGAGGTGGCCCTGGCTTCCTTCAACAGCCATACCCACTTGCAACTGTTGAAGGCGCCGCAGCTCATCACCTTCCGATGAACCGCGGCCAACCGTGACCCCAAGGTCACTGGACTCTACCCTTAAGGATCGAAACCATGACTGACGTAGCCAAAGCTGTAGAAGCAATGAAAGCCAAATTCAACCCAAGCGCCGCCGAAGGCCTGGACCTGGTGTTCGGTTTCCGTATCGACGACACCAAGAACTTCTCCCTGATCGTCAAGGACAAGACCTGCGAACTGCAGGAAGGCGAAAACCCAGACGCTCAGGTCACCCTGGTGATGGACAGCGAAACCCTGGAAGGCATCGTCAGCGGCGAGACCGATGGCATGCAGGCCTTCATGGGCGGCAAGCTGCGCACCGAAGGCGACATGATGCTGGCGATGAAGCTGAGCGAACTGTTCCCAGCTTGATTCAAGGGCAACCCTGATGCCAATCCCGTCTTTAAGGCGGGATTTTTTTTGCATGCTGGAAAGCAACTGCCGCATGGCGCTTGGAAAACCTCTTATCCGACTATTTGGGTCAGACGATTTATCGCCAAACAATCTTGATAACTAGTATTTCTGACAGTATTCGCGAGCTGGACATCACTGCACGCTAAACCCTCCTAAACCGAAGCGGGTACTCATCATGGACAGCATAACCAACGACGAAAGCGGCAGTGTGACGGTAACCATTAATGCCGAAGAGCTGGTCAAAATAACGATCGTTAAAACCACTGGGATCGTCGCCCTAAGCGAAGACAACGCGAGCATTATCACGACCTCAGGTGAAACGATCAAACTTGATGAAGTCACTGATATCTCCCCGTCGCCGCCACCGATTAAGCCTAGATTTTTCGGCGGAATAGCGTTGGCTGCTGGCAGTATCGCTACCAGCGCGGGGGGAAACCAAAGCCAACCAAGTCCTCCGCTGACGTTCACTTACATCAATGGAATCAAGGTGTCGCTAAAATAGCCATACGTTGCTGCAGCTCTATCTGGGTCTGCCCTTAGGTTGCAGCAACAACGCCACCAGCGCACTCCAACCCGTTTGGTGTGAAGCTCCCAACCCCCTCCCCGTCTCGCCATGGAAATACTCATGGAACAACACCAGGTCACGACTGGCCGGGTCCGCCTCCAATTGCGCATACCCCGCCATCGACGGTCGTGAACCGTTTTCATCCCGCAGAAACAGGCGGGTCATCCGCTGGCTGAGGCTGTCGGCCACGTCCTCCAGGGATGCCAGATACCCGCTGCCCGTAGGGTATTCAACCGAGAAGTTGTCCGCGTAGTAGCGGTGAAATTCGCGCAACGATTCGATCAGCATGTAGTTCACCGGCATCCACAATGGCCCGCGCCAGTTGGAATTGCCGCCGTACAGGCGCGAGTCGGATTCACCCGGCTGGTAACGGGCGCACAGGGTATCGCCATTCATCTTCAGCGCCAGTGGCTGCTCGGCGAACGCCTTGGACAGGGAGCGCACGCCAAAGGCCGAGAGGAATTCGTCGGCATCGAGCATCCGCCGCAGCAAATCCTTGGTGCGCTCGCCACGCAACAGCGCGAGTAACAGGCGATTGCCCTGGCCCGGTTCGTTCCAGCGCGACACCAGCTTGGCAAGGTCCGGCCGGTGATGCATGAAACCCAACAGCCGTTCACGCAACCCCGCCAGCCCTTCGTGTTCGCGCTGTTCCAGCACCAGCACGGCAAACAGCGGCATCAGGCCGACAATGGAGCGCAGGCGCACCGGCTCGTTCTGGCCGTCGGGACGGTGCAGTACGTCGTAAAAGAACAGATCCTGCTCGTCCCACAGGCCTTCGGCGCTGTCGTCGACCCGGTTAATAGCGCCCGCGATATACAGGAAGTGCTCGAAAAACTTCACCGCGATATCGACATATACGGCATTGCGCTTGGCCAACTCCAGAGCGATACGCATCAGGTCCAGGGCATACGCCGCCACCCACGCCGTGCCGTCGGCCTGATCGAGCTGATAGCCCGGCGGCAGCGCGGCCGAGCGATCGAACAACGCAATATTGTCCAGGCCCAGGAAACCGCCCTGGAACAGGTTGCGCCCCTCGGCGTCCTTGCGGTTGACCCACCAGGAAAAATTCAACAGCAGCTTGTGGAAGATACGCTCAAGAAAATCCAAATCGCCGATACCGGTGAGCGCCTTGTCCTGCTGATACACCCGCCAACTGGCCCATGCGTGCACCGGCGGGTTGGCGTCGTCGAAACGCCATTCGTACGCCGGCAGTTGGCCGTTGGGGTGCATGAAGCGATCTTTCACCAGCAGCAACAACTGATGCTTGGCATACCCCGGATCGATCAGCGCCATGGAAACGGCCTGGAACCCTTGGTCCCAGGAGGCATACCACGGGTATTCCCAGGTGTCGGGCATGGTCAGGATGTCGAAATTGGACAGGTGCCGCCAATGGCTATTGCGCAGATGCAGGCGCTCGCGAGGCGGCGCAGGCTGGGTGGGATCGCCGTCGAGCCATTGATTGACGTCGAAGTAGTAGAGTTGTTTGGACCACAGCAACCCCGCCAGAGCCTGGCGCTGGACATTGCGCGCGTCCGCGTCGCTGATGCCGTGTTGCAACGCCGTATAGAAATCATCTGCCTCCTGGCGACGCTGCTCGAACAGCTTGCGCGCATTGACCTGGGGCGCTGCCAACGGCGCGAAGCGCACGTACAGGGTCTGGCTGGCCAGCCCCGCCAGATCGAGGATGAAACGCGCGGCGACCTTGGTGCCGGCGTCGCGACGAATCGCCGAATCAACGCCGCTCACCAGGTAATCGTTGATGCCATCTTTGAACGGACCCGGCGCTGCCTGACCGTTCAACCGAACGCCATTGCTCTCGTTTTCACAGAACACCCATTCCAGCCCGTCCTGGCCCCAGGCGCTGAGACGGCGATCCGCCAGCTCAGGATGACGCGCCAACACCTGCTCGCCGTCCAGGCTCAGCCGTGGCTTGGGTGCATCGAATGTCCAGCTCCAGTCATTGCGCGCCCACAATTGCGGCAGCACCTGCAGGCGCGTGGGCTGCTGCGAGCGGTTGTGCACGGTGATACGCATGAAAATATCGTCGGGCTGGTGCTTGGCGTATTCGACGCTGACATCGCAATAACGGTTGTCCTCGAACACCCCGGTATCGAGGATTTCATACTCGGCATCGCTCAAGCTGCGCCGGGCGTTCTCGGCGACCAGGTCGTCATAGGGGAACGCGGCGTGCGGGTACTTGTACAGCATGCGCATGTAGGCATGGCTCGGTACACCGTCGACGAAAAAGTACAGCTCCTTGACGTCCTCCCCGTGGTTGCCCTCGGCGTTGTTCAGGCCGAACAGACGCTCCTTGATGATCGCGTCGCGCTCGTTCCACAGCGCCAGGCCCAGGCACCAGTGTTGCGCCTTGTCGCTGAAACCGGCCAGGCCATCCTCTCCCCAGCGATAGGCACGGCTGCGCGCGTGATCGTGGGGAAAGTAGCGCCAGGCATCGCCGTCGGCGCTGTAGTCCTCGCGCACCGTGCCCCACTGGCGTTCGCTCAGATAGGGCCCCCACGCGCGCCAGGCGTCGGCGCACTCACCAAGCAGGCGCCGGCCCTCGATCGTTTGCAGAATAGACGCGCTCATCCAATCCTCCATCAGGCAATGGGTGGCGGCCAGTGTAGAACCCCTGCGCGTATCAATGCACATGAACTCGGTTTTACCTTGACTCATTCGTTTGCAGAATGAAGTCCAGAGGATTCTTCGTTTGCAAGCCGCCCCAGGGCTCAACAAAATCCAGCCAACGCTCACGCCCTCTTCCATTGTCATCAGGAATTTTTCTATGCCAGCCAGCGCACCTGTCAGCCCAGACGAGATTCGCAAGGGCTTTTCCAAGGCCATGTCCGAGATGTACCGCGAGGAAGTCCCGCTGTATGGCGCGCTGATGGAACTGGTGGCGCAGGTCAACGCACAGGCGCTTGAGGCCGACCCGGTACTGGCGCAACAGCTGCAACGCACCGGCGAAATCCAGCGCCTGGACATGGAACGTCATGGCGCCATTCGCCTGGGCACGGCCGCCGAGCTGGCTACCATCCGCCGTTTGTTCGCGGTCATGGGCATGCAGCCGGTGGGCTATTACGACCTGACCCCGGCGGGTGTACCGGTGCATTCCACCGCGTTCCGCGCGGTGCATGAAAGCGCGCTGCAAGCCAGCCCGTTTCGCGTATTCACGTCGCTGCTGCGCCTGGAACTGATCGAAAACCCCGAACTGCGCGTCTTCGCCGAAACCGCCCTGGCCAAACGCTCGATCTTCACCCAGGGCGCCCTGGCGTTGATCGAGCAGGCGGAGCGAGACGGCGGCCTCAACGCAGCGGATGCCGATGAATTTATCCGCCAGGCCCTGGAAACGTTCCGCTGGCACCACACCGCCACGGTTACCGCCGCGCAATACCGGCAACTCAGCGACCAGCATCGCCTGATCGCCGACGTGGTGGCCTTCAAGGGCCCGCATATCAACCACCTCACCCCGCGCACCCTGGACATCGACCAAGTACAAGCCGCCATGCCCGGTAAAGGCATCACGCCCAAAGCCGTGATCGAAGGCCCGCCCCGCCGCCAGTGTCCGATCCTGCTGCGCCAGACCAGCTTCAAAGCCCTCGACGAACCCATCGCATTCACCGACGCCCAAGGCAGCCACAGCGCACGTTTTGGCGAAATCGAACACCGCGGCGTCGCACTCACGCCCAAGGGCCGCGCGCTGTATGACCGCCTGCTGAATGCCGCCCGTGATGAGTTGGGCGCCTTCCCCAACGAGAGCAACGCCGCGCGCTACACGCAGTTGATGGCGCAGCACTTCCAGGCGTTCCCCGATAACTACACGCACATGCGCGAACAGGGCCTGGCGTACTTTCGCTACTTCGCCACGCACACAGGCATGGCAGCCCGCGGCCAGGCCGACCAACCCCGCACCCTGCCGGCGCTGATCGACGCAGGACACATCGATGTAGAACCATTGGTCTATGAGGACTTCCTGCCAGTGAGCGCAGCCGGAATCTTCCAGTCGAACCTGGGGGACGCTGCGCAAAGTCACTACGCGGCCAACTCGAACCAGGCCGAGTTCGAGCAGGCCCTGGGCAGCCCGACCCTTGATGAATTGAAGTTGTATGCAGAGACGCAACAGCGATCGATGGAGGAGTGTTTGCGGGTGTTGTTGGCCTGACCTAATTGCCTGAATTTACGGCGTTCCGTACTTAATATTTCTTTCTACAGTCTTCCATCGCATTCCTTCATGAGAAATGGACTACACGATTTTAGGACGCTAACAATTTGATGAATTTTCAATTCGAGACGAAGCTGGAAAAAACAGCACTCGAATAGGAAATATCATGAAAGCGCTGACGAAAATTATAATTGTAGGGGCTGGTCAAATGGGCAGCGCGATAGCGCTTGGCTTACGACGTGCTGACCAAAACACCTCGATAGTTGCGATTGATCCCGATGCCATTCGCCGGACATCAATTAGCAATAGGGGGATCACTGCGACAGAAACCCTGCCAAATCCAATAACTTCAGAATTTTTAATCTTAGCAACTACACCTCAAGACCTCTCACGACTTTTAAAAAAAAGTCCACAAATTAGGCAGTACTCGGGCATCATAATCTCGGTGCTCGCGGGCATTAGCATATTCGAGTTGGCAAATCGCCTGAATTGCTCACAACTATTTCGTGCGATGCCAAATCTTCCTTGTATTGAAAATGAAGGCGTTACCATTTTAACCGCCGCTCCATCCACGACACAAAAAAACGATAGAAAAGTTAAAAATCTACTTTCAAAACTCGGCTTACTGATCTCCATCAAAGACGAAGGTTTGATGGATGGTGCCACCGCCTTAGTCGGGGGCGGACCGGCATATTTCTCTTTCTTTGCTTCAGCAATTTATGAATATGCAATAAGTGTCGGCTTCGACAAAGAAAGTTCTTCATCGATTACAACAAAAATAATGAGCGGCACTTCAACACTAATAAAATTAAACCAAGAGCACCCGATGAAGCTTTGCGAAAAAATTATGACACCCGGAGGAACAACACAACAAGCCATTGAGATATTCTAAAAAAACAAAATAAAAAAAATCATTACTAAAGGACTAAAGAAGGCTTGCGCGCACTCAGCGAAACTGGGAAGGAGCTTATAAAAATGCAGGGACTTATTGATCATAACACATACGCGGAAAAAGGCCTTAACACTGAGCACGCAAGAAATTTATATAACACATATAAAATTTACTTCGGCCTGGGACAGAGCATTAGTCTAATTCATTCACCCAATGTCTTTAAAGTAAGCTTGGCCGGTGTAAGGCTTGGAGACTACCTAGTACGATCATTAGACTCTAGCGCTTCAAAGAAAAGTTTTTTGGATCTTGGTACGGGCAGCGGAGTTCATGCTCTTTTGATGCGTAAGCTTGGCAACAACGACATAATAGCTACGGATATATCTAAAAAATCTATCGAGCACGCAAAGCTTAACGAACATTTAAACTTAAAAAATAACAGAATAGAATTTTACACCGGCGATTTATTCGAAAGCCTGCCAAAAAAACAATTTCAAACAATAGTTTTTAACCCTCCCGGCTGGCGAACACCGTCACAAGCTCTTATTAATAAACTGAATGCCGCAGACCAAGCATCAGAACTTCCTATCCAGGCAATGTTTTGTGGCGAGGAGGTAGTGTCGCGTTTTCTTGAACAACTCCCCGAACACCTTAGCATTAAGGGAAGAGCAATAGTAGGTCTTAACTCGCTGATCGGAATACAGGACGTCTTGTATAGATACGGGCAAAAACACAAAGGTGCGCCTCCACTATCCTATAAATTAATAGAGCGACACACCCTACCACTTATCTATTATTCGAACTTCTGGAAGAGCCTCGAAAAAAACATAATAAAAGAATTTGAAAAATGGTCTAACAAAAATCTAGCCGCTTACTCAATAGATAAATTCGGAAATATATATTGGTCATATGAGATTATTGAATTTTATCATCGGACCACATAAAGCCATGATTATACAAAAAAACTCACGCCCAAGGTATTTCTCGGCAGTGCTGCTATCAGGCATAGCGAACTTTAGTCTTGGAGCGTCTTCTCTCTACTGGAAAAAACTTGGTGAAGTTCCAGTCTTAACACTGGTTTCCTATAGAGTTTTATTATCAACCATCATCCTAGGCGCACTTTTTATATATTACAAAAACTTCAATAAAATTAGTAATCTAAATAAAAAATCAATAATTGCACATTGCACCGCTTCTTTTTTTATCGTCATAAATTGGGGTGCGTTCATATGGGCATCTGTAAATGACTTTGTACTCGAAAGTGGGCTTGGCTATCTACTGGCTCCTTTTATTTCCATTACACTAGGCATTGTATTTTATAACGATCAAATCAGTCGCAGTAAAGTCTGGTCGGTTGCCATTGCATTCGCCTCAATCGTTTTTCTCGTATTCTCAAGTGAAAACCTCAATCATCTCACTTATCTCTTAATTGCTCTCACATGGGGTTCGTATACGTATATAAAAAAAGAAACAAGCTTGAATGCCATAAATGGATTGTTTTTAGAGACCCTTTTTTTAACTTTATGCATATTATTAGCCTTTTTGTTATTAGGCTTGCCCATTGCTCTCCCTGACGAACTTCCCGAAGGTATAACTCACTTAATTTGGCTGGCTGGTATCGTGTCCGTTACACCATTGCTGATGTTTTCTTTTGCCTCTAGAGAAATCCCACTATCCTTAACCGGAATTTTGCAATTTATTTTACCACTCACACTTATAAGCATCGGACTATTCTTTGGCGACCCTGAAGATACCAGCCAATCCCAAATAATTATTTTAGCAATAATAAGCATACTCTTAGCTATTATCGCATGCGAAACATTATCCACTCACAAAGCAAAAAAACCGGAATAAAAAATGAATAAACTTTATGACGTTATTATTATCGGCCTTGGAATAATGGGCGCAGCAGCGTTATGGAGATCCTCGCTGAAATTCTCTAGAACGCTGGGCATCGAAGCCGCAGGTCCAACTCATAGCGGTGGGTCCTCTCAAGGAGCCTCAAGAATTTTTCGCCAAGCGTACTGGGAAGGTGGCAACTACCTACCCTTACTTAGACATGCTAACTCATTATGGAATGAACTCGAAGAAACAAGTCAGATGCAACTACTCTTTCGGACAGGAGGAGTTTTCATTGGGCATCAGGATAGCCGTCTCGTCGCGGGAAGCGTTAAAACCGCTAGAGAAGGAAATATCGAACACGAAATATGGACGGGATCAGATATTAGAAATAATTTTCCCGCATTTAACATATCACATCAAATGAGCGGGGTATTCGAGCCGGGGGCATATGCGATATCAGCCAGCAATGCTAGATCATCAATGTTAAATCAGGCCGTACAAAGTGGGTCCATGACTGTCTTTGGTGACTGCGTTGTTGCATTAGAAAACCACAATCTAGGAGTTCGTGTAAAAACGATACGCGGCCAGGTTTATACTGCAAAATCTGTCATAGTTACGATTGGCCCTTGGATGGCTAGAAGCTTGATACCTGAGTTAAAAGACTTACTGGATCCGCGGCTGGTTCCAATATACTGGTTTAAACCGAAAGACGCATCAAAAAATAATTTCTCAGCTTATCAATTCCCCGTTTTTTTGTACGAGCATCAAGATGGCGCCCTTATGTATGGTGTACCATCAATCAGCAGGTCTGAACCTGGGGTAAAAATTGGTTTCCATAATAGACAGCAAACTCGCGCTACTCCTGATTTGGCCAAGCCCCCCATACAACAACACAATATCGATGAGATGTCTGAAGCGGTTAAAATTATATTTCCTGAGTTAGAACATACCCCCACCCACGCAAAAAATTGCTTTTATACAATGAGTATTGATGAATCATTTTTGATAGGGAGATCCCACGAAAAGAAATCAGTTTACTTCGCGTCCGCCTGCTCTGGACACGGATTTAAATTTGCGCCAGCTATAGGTGACGCTCTTGCCAATATGGCCGCTGGGCAACAACCTGTTGCCTCGCTTTCAAAATTTGAAGTAAAGCGTTTCAATCTATCATCATCTAGATTCTGAGAACCTACGCGCTCAGCGAAGCTAGCCTTCACTTATTAGCGCTCTTGGATGTCAGTAGGCAGGCCAAGAGCACCATTGGTATGATATATCAGACGCGATCGAAACCATTTTGGATTAAATATAGGTGAACTTAGCTCAGTCGAGTTTGCCCGCGAAGAACCTAAGAACACAGCGTTGAATCAGATGCGCTGCGTTATCGTTAGCGTTTTTCGCGAGCCCGTTCGCTCTAAGTTGTTCTTCAGCCCAATTGCGCCACGATCTTGTCTTTCACCAATAAGCGTTTTTTCTTCAGTTTTTCCACGTCCTCATCGCTGGCACTTGCTCCTTCGGCCTTCACTACCTCCGCATCGGCGGCGTCGTATTGGCTGAGCAGCGAGTCCAGACGTTTGTCGCTTGCCCTGCGTTCGTGAACGGCTTCCTTGCTCAACCCCAAATCCTGATACAGGTCGTGTTTCACTGGCATGGCGTACCTCCGCATGTTGATCAATGGCTGACGCCCTTGAAGCTAGACCATTGACCGGGGTCTTGTCATGTCCAGGATCAATCTCGCCCCGTTCGTCGCGGCAGGAGAGATGAGATCAAACCTTTTGCGCCGTCCTGCCCTCCACTGCAGATCGCACACCGAGGGAGACCGGTTCATGACTCACCCAGCCACTGCTGTCGACACCCAATGCATCAACACCCTTCGCACCCTGGCGATGGACGCCGTGCAGAAGGCCAATTCCGGCCATCCCGGCACGCCCATGGGCCTGGCGCCGGTGGGGTATACGTTGTGGAGCCGGTTTCTGCGCTACCACCCGGAGCAACCCGACTGGCCTAACCGAGACCGCTTTGTGTTGTCGGTGGGCCATGCCTCGATGCTGCTGTACTCGCTGCTGCACCTGGCCGGTGTGGTGGAGATCGACGCTCATGGCCAACGCACCGGCGAGCCGGCGATCAGCCTGGACGATATCAAGCAGTTCCGCCAGGCGGACTCCAAGACGCCCGGCCACCCGGAATACCGCATGACCACCGGTGTGGAAACCACCACCGGCCCGCTCGGCCAGGGGTGCGCCAACAGCGTCGGCATGGCGATGGCCGAACGCTGGCTGGCCGAGCGCTTCAACCACGACGGCCAGGTGGTGTTCGACTACAACGTCTACACCCTGTGCGGCGACGGCGACATGATGGAAGGCATCAGCAGCGAAGCGGCGTCCATGGCCGGGCACTTGAAGCTGGATAACCTGTGCTGGATCTACGACAACAACACCATCAGCATCGAAGGCCACACTGAGCTTGCGTTCAGTGAGGATGTGATCAAGCGCTTCCAGGCCTATGGCTGGCACACGTTGCACGTCACCGATGCCAACGATCTGGCCGCGTTGAGCCACGCACTGCAGACATTCCAAACCAATACCGGCGCGCCCACGTTGATCGTGGTCGACAGCGTGATCGGCTACGGTTCGCCTCACAAGCACAACACCGCCGCCGCCCATGGCGAGCCGTTGGGCGACGAGGAAATACGCCTGACCAAGGCCGCGTACGGCTGGCCGCAGGATGCCAGTTTCCTGGTGCACGACGCCGCGCGCACGGCCCTGCGCGATGCGCTGTACGAGCGCGCCGAGCCGTTATTCCAAGCGTGGAACCAGGCGTTGGCCGGCCTCGACCCGCAGCGCGCCGATGAGTTACGCCGCATGCGCGCAGGCTTGATGCCCGAGCATTGGCAGACACAATTGCCCAGCTTTGCAGCGGATGCCAAAGGCGTCGCCAGCCGCGCCTCCGGTGGTGAGGTGCTGAACGCCTTCGCCCAGCAGATCCCCTGGTTGCTCGGTGGCTCGGCGGACTTGTCGCCGTCGACCAAAACCAACCTGACGTTCGACGGCGCCGGGCGTTTCAGCGCCGACGACTACAGTGGTCGCAACCTGCACTTCGGCATCCGCGAACATGCCATGGGCGCGATTGCCAATGGTTTGGCATTGTCCTACCTGCGGCCGTACACCTCGACGTTCCTGGTGTTCAGCGACTACATGAAACCGCCGATCCGCCTTGCGGCAATCATGGAATTGCCGGTGGTGTTCGTGTTTACCCACGACTCGATTGGCGTCGGTGAAGACGGACCGACACACCAACCCATCGAGCACCTGACCCAACTGCGCGCCACCCCCGGATTGCTCACCCTGCGGCCTGGCGACGCCAATGAAACCCTGGAACTGTGGAAGGTCGCCCTGGCCCAGACCCATCGGCCAAGCTGCATGGTGCTGTCACGCCAACCGCTGCCGACGCTGGACCGCACGCTGTACGCGCCGGCTTGCGGTGCCGCCAGGGGCGCCTATGTGTTGGCAGGCGCTGACGCGCCTGAAGTCATCCTGATCGCGACGGGCAGTGAGGTCAGCCTGGCCGTGGCGGCCTATGAACAGCTCAAGGCTGACGGGATCGGCGCGCGAGTGGTGTCCATGCCCAGCTGGGAGCTGTTCGAGGATCAGGACCAGGCGTACCGCGACAGCGTGCTGCCCCCGGCGCTGACCGCCCGAGTGGTAGTCGAACAGGCCGGCCCCTTGGGCTGGGATCGGTATGTGGGCCAGACGGGCGCCAAGGTGGTGATGAACAGTTTTGGTGCTTCGGCACCGCTGAGCAAACTCCAGGCGAAGTTCGGATTCACGGTTGAGCATGTGGTGAAAGAAGCCAAGGCCCAGATTCGACTGGCAACCCACTGACAGTCACCTCTTTGCCAGGGCGGCGCGGGGAGCTCGATTGAATCGGGCTCCCTCAGCTCTTTTTGCGACTACGACCTAGCGCCGATTTCACACTTTGCGCGCCATATGCTCGGCAATCCGCGCGCGCAACCAGCGCTCCGCCGGGTCGTTGTCATGGACCCCGCTCCACACCATCGATAACTCTGCCGCATCAATCTCGAATGGCGGGTCTTCGGCGCGCAATGACGTGCCCTCGGTCAGCGCGCATGCCGCGTAGTCCGGCACGGTGGCGATGATCTGCGTGCCGGCCAGCAAGGCTCGCAGGCCACTGAACTGCGGCACCGCCAGCACCACTCGCCGCGCCCGACCGATGCGCGCCAGGTCCAGGTCGATATTGCCGCTCAAGTCCCCGGAAAACGACACCATCGCATGGGGCCGCTCGCAATAGTCATCCAGGCTCAGCGGCGCTGCGCCGTCGTCACCGCGCAGGACCTTGCACGGGATATCCCGCAGCTTCCTGCGCTTGGCATTCGCCGGCAGTTCGGTGGTGTAACTGACGCCCACCGAGATCTCGCCACTGGCCAGCAACGATGACATCAGCAGGTAATTGGCCCGGCGTACCACCACGATAATCCCCGGTGCTTCTTCGCGCAGTTGGCTGAGCAAGGGCGGGAACAGGCCGAATTCGGCGTCGTCGGACAGGCCGATGCGAAATACCGCGCAGCTGGTGGAAGGATCGAAATCCTTGGCGCGGCTGACCGCTCCGGAAATGGTGTCCATGGCCGGTTGCAGCTCCTTGAGAATCGCCACCGCCCGTGGCGTAGGCTCCATGCCCCGCCCATTGCGCAGCAGCAGCGGATCGTCGAACAGGTCGCGCAGACGCCCCAGCGCCGCGCTTACCGCCGGTTGCCCCATAAACAGTTTTTCGGCGACCCGGGTCAGGTTCTTCTCGAACATCAAGGCTTCGAAAATCACCAGCAGGTTCATGTCGACGCGGCGCAGGTCATTGCGGTTCATGGCGCTATCCAGACGGTTATCAGGCCGCCAGCTAAGCACATTCAGCATGTTGCGGGTTGCATGCCTGTGCTGTCTTTTTCGCCGATCCAGGCGGCCGAACCTGGCAAAATTAACAACGATTAACTCGTCAGGCACAGGCTCCGGCGCCAAGAATGCAGCGGTCTACACTGCATCCATTCACCGGGAACGTTCCCATCGACTGCGGATAACTGTCATGGCCCGACTTGAGTACTGTGCGCCCCGCCTGCCCGCCACCGGCGGCCTCTGCCCCCGGCGCGAACGTATCGCCAAACAACTGATCCTGGCCAACCTGGGCGAAAGCCTGGCCATCGCCGACCTGGCCCAGGCCTGCGCGCTGTCGCGCAGCCATTTCTCCCGGGCGTTCAAATGCACCACCGGATTGTCGCCCCAGGAATGGATTCGTCAACAACGCATCCAGCGCGCCAAAGAGCTGATCATTTCGTCTTCCCTGAGCCTGACGCAAATCAGCCTGGAGTGCGGGTTCTGCGACCAGGCGCACTTCTGCCATATGTTCACCCGCAGCGAAGGGGTCAACCCGATGACCTGGCGAAATCACCAACTGCGTCACAAGTCGCAGGTGATCGCCGCCTAGTGGTATGCACGCGCCTGGCCTATGCTGGCCGCCTACCGTTCCCAGAGCATGGCCACCCATGAGTGACCTTCGTGATCAGGCCGTGCAGTTCGGCCCCTACCGCGTCCACCCACGCCAACGCCTGGTGCTGGAGGCCGATCGCCCCCTGCGCCTGGGCCGGCGGGCGGTGGATATTCTGCTGATCCTGCTGGAGCAGGCCGGCAATGTGGTGAGCAAGCAGGAACTGATCGCGCGGGTCTGGCCTAAAAGCGTGGTGGAAGACGGCAACCTGCGGGTGCACATGGCGGCGCTGCGCAAGGCATTGGGCGATGGCCAGGCCGGGCAGCGTTATATCGTCACGGTGGCCCAGCGCGGCTACAGTTTTGTTGCGCCACTGAGCATTGAACCGATGAGCCTGCCCAGCGACGGTGTTCCCCAGCGTCCATGCCACAACCTGCCCCTGCGCCGTACTCGCATGATTGGGCGCCACGCGCTGATCGACAGCCTGGTGCAGCAGTTGCCCGCACAACGCTTTGTGACCCTGACCGGCGCCGGCGGCATCGGCAAGACCACCGTGGCGCTGCGCGTGGCGGAATTGCTGATCGGCCATTACCGCGACGGGATTCACCTGCTGGACCTGGCGCCCCTGAGCACACCGTCGCTGATCCTGCCCAACCTCGCCGCCCTGCTCGACCTCGCACCGGCCGCACACGGGCCGCTGGTGACCTTCGCGCGCAGCCTGCAGGAGCGTCAGCTGCTGTTGGTGATCGACAACTGCGAGCACCTGCTGGACGACATCGCGCTGATCAGCGAAACCCTGCTGCGCCACGCCCCTCACGTGCACATCCTGGCCACCAGCCGCGAAGCGCTGCGCGCCGAGGGTGAGTACGTGCAGCGCCTGGACCCGCTGGCCTGCCCATCCGCCAGTGTCAACCGCGCCCAGGCCCTTGGCTACCCGGCCCTGCAACTGCTGATCGAACGGGCCATGGCGCATCAGGAGCACTTTGAACTCAGCGAAACCGAGCTGCCCCTGGCGATCGATATCTGCCAACGCCTCGACGGTATTCCCCTGGCCATCGAACTGGTAGCGGCGCAGATCGAGCGCTTCGGCCTGCCGGGACTGCTGACGCAACTGGACGACAATCCCGGCCTGCTCAACCGTGGCCGGGACAATGCCCTGCCCCGCCATCACACCCTGCGCGCCACGCTGGACTGGAGCTTCAACCTGCTGGGCGCCGACGAGCAGATCTGCCTGCGCCGTCTGGCGGTGTTTCGCGATGGCTTCAGTTTGGCCAGCGCCACAGCGGTCATCGCCGGCCAAGCGCTTTCGGCGGCGCAGGTGCCCGGCGCGATCACCCAGCTGGTGGGCAAATCGCTGCTGAACGTCGAGCCCGGCGATGACGACATGGTCTATCGCCTGCTGGATATCACGCGCGCCTACGCCCTGGAAAAACTCAGCCTCGCCCAGGAACTCGACGCGACCCGCGAGCGCCACGCCGAGCGCTGCCTGGCGCTGATGGAACAGGCGCAGGCCGATTGGTCATCGTTGGCCACGCAGCCGTGGATCGATCGCTACGCACCGCTGCGCGAAGATATCCGCGCCGCGCTCGACTGGGGCCTGGGCGAAAAAGGCGCGCACGCGCTGGCCATCCGCCTGACCGTCAGCACGATGCCGCTGTGGCAGGAGTTGTCACTGCTGCGCGAACACGGTTTGTACGTGGGCAAGGCCCTGGACCTGATGGCCAATACCGATGTGCCCTGCCCGCAGTTGGCCATGCAGCTGCAACTGGCCCTCGGCAGCCTGTCATACCATGCCGTGGGCGGCGCCTTTCAGAGCGGCGCGGCGTTCGACGATGCCAGGCGCCTGGCGGAGCAATGCCAGGACCTGAGCGGGCAGTTGCGTGCGATCTCCGGGCATTTGGCGGTGAATCTGTGTAGCGGTCGCTATGGCGAAGCGTTGGCGCAGAGCCAACAGTTCGACCGCCTGGACCCGCGCACCGACCCCTTGCTGGGCGTGAGCAATCAACGCCTGCAAGTGTTGGCGCAGCACTACACGGGCAACCAGATTCTGGCCCGCCAGAATGCCGAGCAGGTGCTCCAGCGCATGGCCCACAGCGGCCACTTGAACCGGTTCGCCCACGGCATTGGTGTGCAATACGACCAGTGTGTCGCCTCGCTGACCGTGCTGGCGCGCATCCTGTGGCTGCAAGGCCATGCCGAACGCGCCTGGCGCACCGCCCGCCAGGCCTTGGAGCTGGCACAGCAAATCAACCACGGCACGTCGATCTGCTACACCCTGGCCCTGGCGGGCGTGGTAATTGCCCGCTATAACGGCGACCAGGCTGCGGCGCAGTCGCTGCAGGCGCTGCTGCTGGAGCAGTCGCACAAGCATGGCGTGCAGCTGTTCCAGACCTGGGCCGCGCATTACGCGGGAATCCTGACCGGCAACGACCTGCAGGGCCTGGGATTGATCGATGACATCCTGATCACCCTGGGCGCCAGCGACGTCGATGAGCACGGCGAGGCCCGCGCCCGCAGCGGTGCCGCAGGCTGGTGTGCGCCGGAGGTTCTGCGAGTGAGCGCCGAACAACGGCTGCGCCAGGGCGACACGCTGGCCGCCGAAACCCTGCTGCAGGAGGCGATCGAGCTGGCGCGGCGCCAAGGTGCGCTGGCCTGGGAGCTGCGCAGCGCTGTGTCATTGGCGCGGGTATGGCAGGGCCAGGGCCGCGCGGATGCTGCACGGGACATGCTCAAGGCCGTGTATGAGCGTTTCAGCGAAGGTTTCGCCACGGCGGATCTAGTCGACGCTCGCCGCCTGCTCGACCAGCTGCAGGACAAACGGCCGGCCTGAGAACGTTCCCAGGTAATGCGTGTAGCCGTGCTGCAGGCGCTCCACCTGGCGCGGGTCGCGCAATTGCGCCAAGGCGTAGCTGCGCAGGCAGTTAAGCAGGCGATAGCGACGGGCGCCTGGGCCGGGCTGGACGCTGAGCAGCGAGACATTCACCAGGCGCGCCAGCACGTATGACAGGTCGGCATGTTCCAGTTCGGTGCCGGTGACCAGCGCGCTCAATGTCGGCAGGTCCACCGCCTGTTTGAACAGGCCCAATTGCAGGAACAACCAGCGTTCCGGCAGGCTCAGGCGCTCATAGGTCCAATCGAGTGCGGCCATGAGGGACCGGTGACGTTCCACTGCGGTGCGGCGCCCTCGGGTCAATACCTGCAGGCCTTTGCGCAGTTGCGCCTGCACACCACGCATGCCCAGGGCGTCCACCTGCGCCGCCGCCAGTTCCAGCGCCAAAGGCAGGCCGTCAAGGCGCCATACGATATCGCGCAACGGCGCCAGATCCTGGGGGCGCAACACGAAGCCTTGCTGACCGGCGCGTGCGCGCGCCACGAACAACTGCACCGCCGGGCAGGCCAGCGCCTGTTCGACACTGCCCAGCGCGGCCGGCGCCGGCACCGCCAGGCGCGGCACCTGCTGCACCCATTCGCCGGGCAGGTGCAACGGTTCACGGCTGCTGATCAGGACGCTGACCCGTGGCGCGTACGCGCGTATTGCTCGCAGCCACTGGCGGCAAGCGCTCAGCAGCAGGTCGGCGCCATCGAGCACCAGCAGCAACTGACGCGACGCCAATTGACGCGCCAGCTCGTCGGGAGTGCCTGGGGGTTGCAGCTGCAACACCGCCGCCACTTGCTCGAACATCGCCCTCGGCGCCTTCACCGTGGCCAGTTCCACCCACCACACTCCGTCGCGGTAGCGCGGCAGGACGCGTTCGGCCAGCGCCAGGGCCAAGGTGCTCTTGCCCACGCCGGCGTACCCGCTGAGGGTGATCAGGCGCTGCCCGGACAAGCGTCGGGCCAGCATGCGCAGCAGCTCGTCGCGCCCGATCACCGGGCTGAGTCGGGCGCCGAGGTTGTGCTGCGGCGCCGCAGCCAGCAGCGGCGCGCCCTGTACCACGGCCGCAAAGCAGTAGCCGCGTTGAGGATCATTGAGGATGTAGCGCTGCCCATCGAAGGCACGGCGCAAGGCGGCGATGTGCACGCGCAGGTTGTTTTCTTCCACCACGCTGCACGGCCAGACGCGCTCGATCAAGGTCGCCTTATCGACGAATTGCCCTGGTGCCTCGAGCAGCACTGCAAGAATATCCAGCGCCCGCCCGCCCAGGGGCACGGGCCAACCCGCCTTGCTGACCAGGCGTTGCTGACGGTGGAAGACATAAGCACCGAAGCGCAGCGTGCCATCAGCGCCCATCGACTGAAGGTTGTTCATGTCTCGTCATCGCGCTGGAACACCCGGTCTTGGGCGTTCGCGCATCCTTTTCCATGGGCCTGGCGCTATCTTGCCAGCTGGCCATGACGGGACAATGCTGGCACAGGGAGCGATACGGACAATCCGGTGCGCCAGACGGACACGCTGTCGTTAACTGAACTGTTGTCGGTATTGGGTCGGGGTCAGGCCGAGTTTTTCACTGAAGAGAAAGCGCATATGCCGCACGCTGCCGAACCCGGCGTGGAACGCCACGGTCTTGAGCGGCAGCTCGGTGGTTTCCAGCAGATGCCGGGCGCGGTCGATGCGCGCGCCCTGCAGAAAAGCCATGGGCGTCATCTGCACGTCCTTGGCGAACAGCCGTGCAAAGTGGCGTGCGCTCATACCGGCCAGCGCGGCCATGGATTCGATGGTGAAAGACTGCTCCAGGTGCGCCAGGACATGGTTCTGCACGCGGGTGATCGGGGTTTCCTGAGGCGCCACGGCTGAGGTCATGGGGCTGAACTGGGCCTGGCCGCCCTGGCGCTTCATCACCACCAGCAGCACTTTGGCCACTTCCACCGCGACCTGTTTGCCATGGTCCTGGGCGACCACCGACAGCGCCAGGTCGATCCCCGCCGTGACCCCACCGGAGGTGATCAGGCGACCATCCTGCAAGTAGATGCGATCGGTCTCGACGATGGCCTCGGGAAAGGCCTTGATCAATCGCTCGGTGTAGTGCCAGTGGGTGGTCACGCGATGGCCGTCCAACAGCCCGGCGTACCCCAGCACAAAGGCACCCGTGCAGATCGAGCCGTAGCGTCGCGCCCGTGGCACCGCCGCCCTGAGCCACGGCAGCAACGCCGGATGGCACTCGTTGTAGGCCCCCGGCCCACCGGGCACCAGCAGCAGGTCGTAGGCATCGTCGGCCTGCTCCAGCAACAGGTCGGCCTGCACCATCACGCCATTGGAGGCGCGCAACGGGCCGGGCTCGGTGCCCAGGGTAAGGATCCGATAATGCTGCGTGGGCGGCAGGTAGCGGTTGGCAATGGAAAACACTTCAAGCGGACCGGCCATGTCGAGCAGAAGGAAGTCCGGGAACAGCGCCATGGCCACGGTTTTCATACAGCGAAAGCTCCAGAGAAGGAAATGCGGCGGCCATTATGGCACGCCGGCGACTGTCAACCATAAGTGGACAGTTATTCAGTTTTGATCTTCTTAATGAATTCTATGGCAACCAGTAGCCTTCTTCTCAACGCCAGCGCCCTGCATGTCGCAGCCCGCGCTTACTTGAGGACAAGACCATGCTGACCCTTCGCAAAGCTTCCGAACGCGGCGCCGCCAATCACGGTTGGTTGAAGTCGTTCCATACCTTCTCGTTCGCCAACTACTGGAACCCCGCCGAGCAGGGTTTTTCCGACCTGCTGGTCATCAACGATGACCGCGTCGCCGCCGGCAAAGGCTTCGGCCAGCACCCGCACCGCGACATGGAGATTTTTTCCTACGTGCTGGAAGGTGCTCTGGAACACAAGGACACCCTGGGCACCGGTTCGGTGATCCGCCCCGGCGATGTGCAACTGATGAGTGCCGGCCGCGGCGTGGCCCACAGCGAGTTCAACCATAGCCAGACCCGTGGCGTGCACTTCCTGCAAATCTGGATCGTGCCCTCGGTGGCCGGCGCCGAGCCGCGCTATCAGCAGGAGCACTTCAGCGAAGCGCAGAAACGTGGGCGTCTGCAGTTGATCATCTCGCCGGACGGCACCGACGGCTCCTTGAGCGTGCGCCAGGACGCGCGGGTGTATGCCGGGCTGTTCAACGGCGATGAAACCGCCACCCTCGACCTGCCGCCAGACCGCCATGCGTACATTCATGTCGCCCGGGGCAGCGTGCAAATCAATGGCCAACGCTTGCAGGAAGGCGACGGTGCCCGCGTGCGGGATGAACGTCAGATTCGCCTCAGCCAGGGCGAGGACGCCGAGGTGCTGGTGTTCGACCTGCGCCCGCTTGACTTACCGCAGATGCCATGACCGACCGTGCGGTGACCCGGACAACGGGCCATCGCTGGCGTCGATAGTCACCATCAGCCCAATGAAGTTCTCTTCAATAATGCAAGGCGTAACATTCAACCCATACCCGGCAACACCCCAACTTAATGACTCGGAGCACACACTCATGAAACGCCAACTCCTGCTTAGCCTCGCTTTCTCGGTACTCGCTACCAGCGCTTTTGCTCACCCCGTCGTGGCCGAAGGCGGCGCGGATCGTCTGATGGAAACACGTGTTGCCGAAGGTGGCGCGGACCGTCTGCAGGAACGCGGCCTGGCTGAAGGCGGTGCGGATCGTCTGCAGGAGCGTGGCCTGGCTGAAGGCGGTGCGGATCGTCTGCAGGAGCGCGGCCTGGCTGAAGGCGGTGCGGATCGTCTGCAGGAGCGCGGCCTGGCTGAAGGCGGTGCGGACCGTCTGCAGGAACGCGGCCTGGCTGAAGGCGGTGCGGATCGTCTGCAGGAACGCGGCCTGGCTGAAGGCGGTGCGGACCGTCTGCAGGAACGCGGCCTGGCTGAAGGCGGTGCGGATCGTCTGCTGGACAACCATGCTTGACCCCTCGCTGTTTGCGAGGTACCCCAAACCGGCCTGATCAGCCGGTTTTTTTTCGCGTGTAATAGCGCCGATTCACCCAATCGCACGGTTTGCCTGAAATCAGTCATTTGCAGACCTACCCCAGCCCTCGCCCGCTCATTAAAGTGCCACCCTTTGATCAAGACTCGGATGGGCTGATGAATCTGTGGTTTCGCTTGCTGTACCTGCTGTGCCGTCGTCCCTGGCGCAAACCTGCCCATGGCCTGGCCACTACGGTGGTGCGTATGCGCGTATGGCCCCTGGACCTGGACATCAACCGGCATGTCACTAATGGCCGCTACTTTTCCCTGGCGGACGTGGCGCGCATGGATTTCGTGCTGCGCACCGGGGCGTTTCGCGTCGCACTGCGGCACAAAGCGCTGCCGATCGTGGGTGATACCTGGGGTAAATTCCGCCGTGAATTAAAGCTGTTCGAAGCCTTCGAAGTGCACACCCGCATGCTCGGCTGGGACGCTAAGTGGAGCCTGATGGAACATCGTTTCGTCAGTCGCGGCCGCGTGGTTGGAGTGGTGGTCATGCGCGGGTTGTTCCGCTCGGCCAAGGGCACCTTGCCGCCAAGCGAGTTTGTCCGGGAACTGGGACTGGACGAAGCTTCGCCGCCCATGCCGCAGTGGCTGCAGGACTGGGCACGCAGCTGCGATGAAATGAGTGTGCAACTTCGCACTGAAGAGCAGATCCCCTAGGCATTTTTTCGTGACACAAACCCGGTGGAAAGCGCTCGGTCAGTCGATACCTGCGCTGCTGACCCACCGCTATCGGGGGCAAGCCCCCTCCCACCTTGGATTACCGCTGGCCTTTGGATGGCTGTAATACCTGGCGACCGAGCCGGGGACCACTGTGCTCAGGTGAACACCGTCAAAACTGTGGGAGGGGTGTACAACCCTTCCACCTTGGGTTACCGCTGGCCTCTGGATAGCTGTAATACCTGGCGACCGAGCCGGGGACCACTGTGCTCAAGTGAACATCGTCAAAAACTGTGGCAGGGGTGTACAACCCTCCCACCTTGGGTTACCGCTGGCCTCTGGATGGCTGTAATACCTGGCGACCCAGCCGGGGACCACTGTGCTCAGGTGAACACCGTCAAAACTGTGGGAGGGGTGTACAACCCTCCCACCTTGGGTTACCGCTGGCCTCTGGATAGCTGTAATACCTGGCGACCGAGCCGGGGATCACTGTGCTCAGGTGAACACCGTCAAAAACTGTGGGAGGGGGCTTGCCCCCGATGGGGCCTGCTCAGTCGATACCTGTGTTGCTGACCCACCGCCATCGGGGGCAAGCCCCCTCCCACTCTGGTTACCGTTGGCCTTTGGATGGGTGTAACACCTGACGACCGAGCCGGGGACCACTGTGCTCAAGTGAACACCGTCAAAACTGTGGGAGGGGGCTTGCCCCCGATGGGGCCTGCTCAGTCGATACCTGTGTTGCTGACCCACCGCTATCGGCCAAGCCCCATCCCACCTTGGGTTACCGCTGGTCTTAGGACTGGCGCAAGGCCCGGTCGGTCATTTGATGCGGTAGTGAAAGGTATTGCGCACCGCCGGCACGGCCACGGCCTTGCCATCAACGATCCTCGGCTGGTAGCGGAAGGTGTTGGCCGCCGCCAATGATGGGCGGATAAACAACGGGTGGCAGCCGTCCAGTACTTTGGGGTTTTCCACGCGGCCCTGGGGGTTGACGGTGTACTCCACCGAGCAGTCGCCCTCGATGTTTTTGTCCAGGGCCCGTTCGGGGTATTCCGGGGCTTCCTTGCTCAATGGCATGTATTGGCGGCTGTCGAACGCCGGAGCCGAAGCAGGTACGGCGGCGCGGGCTGTTTCGGCGGCCTGGCGTTGTTGGGCCTGGCGTTGCTGTTCCTGTTCACGCTCGCGCTGTTCGCTGGCCAAGCGCTGCTGTTGTTGCTGCTCTGCTTTCTTTTCTTCGACACGCTTGCGCGCCAGGGCGGCTTTTTCGAACTTTTGTGCTTGCACACGAGGATCGACTGCGGGTTTGACCGGCGTTGGCAGTACCACCGGTTCCGGCGCTGGCGGCGTTACCGCAACCGGTTCGGGGGCCGGTACTGGGACCGGCGCCGGGGGCAGCATCACCAGTTGGGTGTGCATCACGCTCGGGGCCTCCGGCGTGGGCGGTTGTGGCGCCCAGCCCAGCATCAACAGCGCCAGCACAATCACATGCAAGGCCACCGCCAGGCCGGCGGCCAGGCTATTGCGCCAGAAGCCCGAAGGCGCCGCGGAGGCCATCGGCAAGGTTGGACTGTGCATAATCATCGCCGTCATTGCGGGGCCTCGGTCACCAGCCCCAGGTTACTGACACCGCCCTTCTGCAACACCGCCATGGCAGCCACCACACGGCCATAACCGGCATTGTCGTCGGCACGGATATACACCTGGGTGTCACTGCGCGCCGCCACCACCTGCGCGACCTTGGCGCCCATTTCTTCCAGGCTCACTGCGCTGTCGGTCTGGTGCCGGGTGTCCAGTTCCTCGCCGAGGTTCCAGTAGTAGCCGCCGTCGGCCTGCACCGACAAGGTGAGGATTTGCTGGCGGGTGTCGGTGGCCAGCGCCTCGGCGGCGACCTTGGGCAGTTCGATCTTCACGCCCTGGGTCAGCATCGGCGCGGTGACCATAAAGATCACCAGCAGCACCAGCATCACGTCGATATACGGCACCACGTTCATTTCGGCCTTGGGCCCGTGCTTGCGTTGTGGCCTGACTAACATCGGAGTGCTCCTGCTCAGGCGGCCACGGCCAGGTTGATTGGCGTACCGCGCAAGGTGCGATGCAACCGCACTTGCAGCTCGTTGCCAAAGGCGTAATAGCGGGTGAGCAAGGTCTGGCTGCGCGCCGAAAAACGGTTATAGGCAATCACCGCCGGAATCGCCGCAAACAGGCCGATGGCCGTGGCGATCAACGCCTCGGCAATCCCCGGTGCCACCGTGGACAGCGTGGCCTGCTGCACCTGGGACAAGCCGAGGAACGAATTCATGATGCCCCACACGGTGCCGAACAAGCCGATATACGGGCTCACCGAGCCCACGGTGGCCAGGAACTGCAAGCCTTTTTCCAGTTCGATTTCCTGCGCGGTGATCGCCACCTGCAAGGCCCGCTCCACGCCTTCGAGCACTGCCGGATCATGGCTGTGCAGGTGCTGGTATTCCTGGACCCCAGCGATGAAGATCGGCGCCACTCCACCCTCGCCCGCCTGCAGGGTGTCGCGGTAAAGCCCCTGCAAATCCGGCGCCGCGCGAAAGCGTTGCACAAACCCGTTCAACTGCCGCTCCAGACGCCGCAGCACCGTGCCGCGCTGAATAATCAGGTACCAGCTGCACAACGAGGCCAGCAGCAAAGTAATCATCACCGCCTTGACCAACAGGCTGGCGTCACTGATCAGGCCCCAGATCGTCATATGTTCCATCGTCGCGTGCATGGTGAATGTCCTCTATCGGTTTAACGTGCAGTGATTAAAAAGTCATGACTGGCTGATGACAGCTCAGGGCAGTTTCAACGTGCGGGTCACATCGGCCCAGGGCACAAACTTGAAGTTCTGGGTTTGCTCAGGCATGCGCTTGCGCCCGTCCTGCACCACCAGCATGCCCTGGCTCCACGGCCCGCCGAGGTTGATGGCAGTCGCTTCCAGGCCATCGGTTTCCGACGCGCCATCGATACCGGCAGCGGCATTCAGGCCGACCCGGAAGGCACCGCGACTGGCGAACGGCGGTTCGGCATCCAGCACCAGGTAGCTGTCATTGCCCTGGCTGGAGATCACCAGGTAGTCATGCTGCGCGCTCTGGTACAGCGCCAGGCCCTCGACGTCCGCCTGCAGGTGCGCGCCGACCTTGATCACACTGGTCAATGTCGCCGGTTGATCGGCGCGGGCATCCACGGCCCACACGCCTACGTCTTCCTCGCCGATAAACAAACGCTGGCGCTGATCGTCGGCGACGCAGCCTTCAGGTTGGCTATCGACCTTGAACTGGCGCACCAACTCGCCCCGCACGTGACCGTCCGGGGCGCTGAGGCGGTATTGCAGGAAGGTGCCGTCCTTACCGTTGGCAATCGCATAAAGCTCACCGCCGGCAGGCTGGAACAGGCACATGCCGTAGATCTCCTTGAGCGGCGTCGGCACCTCACCGGCCTCGCGCAACTCGCCGGTCTGCCGGTCGATGCTGAACAGGCTCAGGCTGTTGCGATCGCGATTACTCGCCACGGCCAGGTCAACCGTTTGCCGGCCGAGCTTGAAACGCGGGCGCACGTCGACGTTGTTCAAACGCCCCACCGCCAGCTCCTGCAGCAACTTGCCGTCGAGATCGTAGGCCAGCAGGCCCTGTTTTTTGTTGGTGCCCAGAACGCGGCTCTGCCCTGGGTGCTCGGGGTGAACCCAGATCGCCGGGTCATCCGCCGCATCGCCCTGGCGCCCCACCGGTTCGCTCTGGCGCAGCGCGGCGACCTCCGGCAGCACCGGCGCGACCGGCACGGGTTTGGCCTGCCAGTCGAGGGTGCCTTGGTACAGCTGGCCGTTGTCGTCATCGCGTACCAGCAATTGCCGACCATTGACCGCCAGTTGCTCCGGCTCCTTGAGGCCGGGCAGGCGCAGGCTCGGTTGCTCCACCCAGCGCGTGCCGGTGTGCTGGAACAGATGCAGTTGCGCGGTTTTCGGGTCCAGCGCAACCATCCCCCCCGGCACGAGCGCCATGGCCCCGGCTTCACGCTTGGGATCATCGAACAGCGCCACCGGCGTGCGTTTGACCGCTGCCTCGGGATGCGCCGGGTAGGCCCACCACCCGACATTTTCTTCGTTCACCACCAGTTGCTGCGTGGCGTCGTCCACCTGGCAGAACTGCGCCGATGGCGGCAGCGGCACCCCACGCACACGGCGGGCTTCAGCAAGCAGTGTCGAGCCGTTGCCTACCAGCCACTGCTCGCCCTTGCCCTCCTCCCCGACCAGGAACACAAACAGGTTGGCTGCCGCGTCGCGATACAGGCAAAGACCGTTCACCGGGAAGTCGCGAGGCGGCAGGTACAACGGCTGGCCCCAAGTTTTGGCGGCGGAATCGAGGTTGACCAGCAGTGCCTGCTGGCGGTCGTTGTCGAGGCTGGCGACCACTGCCTGGGTGCCGGTGGCACGTGTATCGAGGCCGCTGAAGTGACCGTTGAAACGCGCCAGTTCGGCGCCCTGGCTGTCGAGCATCTGCAGACCGTCGCGCGGGCTGGCGGTGAGGCGCGTCTGACCATTGGGCAGGAAGGCCACGGCTTCGGCCTTAAGGCTGGGTGCCCAGGGGGTCAGGGCCAGGTCGGCGGCAGAGACATGGCCGCTGGTGGCCAGGGCGATCAGCAGGTACAGCTTGGAAATTCTCATGAACGAACAAATCCTTCGACAAAAATGCAGAACGCTGTGGGCTTGGGGGGCTGCAGTGGGTCAGCTACTGATGCGTCAATTGCCAGGCCCTCATCGGGGGCAAGCCCCCTCCCACATTGGAATTGGGTGAGTTAGAAATGCGTGAAGGTCAGGCCCACTTTGTAGGTGGGGCCGTACTCTTCGTACTGGCCGTTGTAGCCGCGGTGGCCGGTGTAGACGAAGTACGACTCATCGGTCAGGTTCTGGGCCTCGAAGCTGACTTGCAGGTTCTTGCTGAGGGAATAGCGCGCGCTGAAATCGACGAAGGTCTGCGCGTCGACATGCAGGTCGTGGGCCTTGTCGTTGATCGACGCCAGCTCATACAGGTAGGCCGATTTATAGTTGGCCGACAGGCGCAGGCTGAGCTTGTCGTCTTCCCAACCAAGCATCAGGTTGCCGACGGTGTCCGACTGGCTGGGCAGGCTGATGTTGCGTTTGCGATTAGTGCCGCTGGCAGCGTCGAAACCTTCGATGTCCGCGCTGGAGCGGCTGAACGTGCTGTTGGCGCCCACCAGCAGGCCGTTCCACGGCGCGGGCAGCCAGTCGAATTTCTGCGAGTAGGCCAGCTCCAGGCCATACAGCTTGGCGCTGTCGCCATTGGCGTAGGTGTGGGCCTCGGCGAAGTTGGCCCAGGCCCCGCTGCCGGCCAGGTCGGTGTTGTAGACGAAGTTCTGGATGTCCTTGTAGAACACGAACGCCGAGACGGTGCCGGCACGCCCCATGAAATGCTCGATGCCCAGGTCCAGGTTGCTCGACTCCAGGGGTTTGAGGTCCGGATTGCCGAAGGTGGCTTCGTCATCGTCGATCACAAACCCCGGCGCCAGTTGGCCGAAAGTCGCGCGCACCACGGATTTGGTCCAGGCCGCGCGCACCTGGGTGTTCTTGTCGATCTGATAGCGCGCGTGCAGGCCCGGCAGCCAGTGATGATAGCGGCGCCGGGTGTCGGTGGCGGTGAATTGCCCGTCGGTGGCGCCGGTGCCCTTGGCTTCGAACTCGGTGCCTTCGTAGCGCAGGCCGGCGATAAAGCGCCAGTCGTCGATATCGATCGTGTTCATCAGGTAGCCGGCGTTGATGTCTTCACGCAGGGTGAAGTCGTTGACCCGTGATTCGGTCTCGTCGTAGAAGTCCGCGCGGTTGAGGCCGCCGATCAACTGCTTGATGCCGCTGGCGCTGATGCCAGGGCCGTAGTTGCCCAAGCGATAGTCGACGTTGCCCTTCTGGAACTGCGTCAGGTTGAGCTGCTGGTCGGTAAAGCCCAGGCTGTCGAAATCCTTGTAGACCCAGGCTTGCAGGTCGTTGTCCTTGTTGCGCCGGCTGACCTTGCCGCCGAATTTGACCTGGGACGCGTAGCCGCTCAGGTCGTAGTCGCGGGCCAGGTCCAGGCGCAGGTTTTTCTCGGTGTCTTTGGTGTTCTGTTTTTCCCAGTCGACTTTGTCGAGGGTGAAGTTGGCCGGGTCGTAGAACGCGCTGCCGATGATCGGGCGCGGTTTGTCTTTGTCGTAGAAACCGCTGTCGGCGAAGTCGCCGCCGTCGAAGGTGGCGCCGGCAATGTGCGCCGGGCTGTCTTCGCTGGACTGGCTGTAGCCGGCCTGGCCGCTGAGAGTCCACAGGCCGAGCATGCGTTCGCCGCCGAACACGTAGGACTGGATCTCCTGGGTCTCTTCGCGGTTCTTGAGCTTGCGTTTGCCCTCGGCATCGCCCAACTGGCCCGGCGCCTGTGGGTCGGCAAATTCCAGGCTGGTGGAGTTGCGGGTTTCGGTGTCCGTATAGCGGCTGTAGAGGGTGCGCAGGTAGTAGCTGCTCAGGTCATCGGGCTTGTAGTCGAAGTTAAGGCCGCCGCCGGCGCGTTCGCGGCTGATGTCGTAGTCGCGCTGCTCGAACTCGTTGAGCCGCGCACCGTCGGTGAAGTCCCAGGCGCCACCGGTCTCGACGTTGTCCGAGCCGAAATCACGCTTCTGCCAGCTCAGCGCCGCGGCCACGCCGAAGTTGTCGATGCCATCGCCGAGGCTGAAGCGGTTACTGGCGGCCCCGGAGAATTTGGGGCTGGTCTGACGGGTGTTCTTGTCGTAGCTGGCTTCGCTGCTGCCGGTGTAGAACAGGCCCTTGTGATCGAAGGCCGACAGGCTTTGTACGTCGACGGTGCCGCCCAGGGAATTGGCGTCCATGTCCGGGGTGAGGGTCTTGATTACCGACAGCGACTGCACCAGCTCCGATGGCAACACGTCCAGGGCCACGGCGCGGCGGGCGCTTTCCGGGGATGGCACCAACGTGCCGTTGATGGTCACGCTGTTGAGGTCCGGGCCCAGGCCGCGCACGCTGACGAAGCGCCCTTCGCCCTGGTCGCGCTCTACACTGACGCCAGGCAGACGCTGCGCCGCTTCGGCGACGTTCTCGTCCGGCAACTGGGCCACGCCGTCGGCGTGCACCACGCTCTTGATGCTGTCGGCGCTGCGCTGCTCCTTGAGCGCCTGGCTGATGGCGGCGGCCTGGCCGACCACGTCGACATGCTCGGTGGCGGCCACGTCAGCCGCATAGAGCCGCTCGCTGGCTATCGCCAGGGCCAAGGCAGTAAGCGTGAAGCTGACGAGCCCGGTGCGCTTGTACATGCAATCCTCCCCAAGAATCCGTTCGGCGCCAGGCAAAAGGCCCGGCAACTGGGAGGGCACGCTAGGGGTGGGGGATGACGGTTCTGTGACAGCGATCGGCGTAAAGCCCTGTAAACCGCGGCTTTCAGCCATGAACTGAGACGAAATGAGCTGATATGACCTGCAAATATCCCCTGTGGGAGGAGGCTTGCCCCCGATGGCGGTCTAGCAGCCGACAGATATGCCAGCTGCCCCACCGCCATCAGGGGAATAGGTATCTACATAGCATGAGAAAATGAGGTTGTTGTGGCGCAGCGTGTTTGGGGTGAGCTGATTCGACCCTTCCCCGTTGTCATCCAACCGTCACATCCATCTGCTGTGCTGGCGCCCTTCGCTTCTTTGCCCAAGGACTCGCGGCCATGTTCTCCGTGCTCAAACCCCACCGCTGGAAACTCGCCCTGCTGCTGCTTGCCGCCAACCTGGGGCTGATGCTGCACCTGGCCTGTGGCGAGCTCAAAAGCGTCAGCGAATGGGAATGGCTGGATATCGTCGGTGAAGGCGGCTCGGCGCTGCTGGCGCTGGTGTGGCTGGGCCTGGTGCTGAAAAGCCGCCCCGCCGGACGGGTCACCAACTACCTGGTACTGGGCCTGTCGTGCATCTTCTTTTCCTGGTGGATCGACAGTCTGGACGAATTTATCCGCTTGCCCGACAGCGTCACCTGGGACCATTGGCTGGAGTCCGGGCCGATGCCGGTCGGCATGATCCTGTTGACCCTCGGCATCTACCACTGGCACCGCGAGCAACTGGCGATCAGCGCGCAAATGGAGAAACGCGAGCGGGTGTTCCGCGAACATCGGCTGTTCGACAAGCTCACGCCCCTGGGCGGTGCCGACTACCTCAAGCGTCAGTTGGCCGAGAGCCTGCAGGACAGCCGCGAGCAGGCCCAACCGCTGTCGCTGCTGGCCCTGGACCTGGATAACTTCGCGGCCATCAACCAGGCCTATGGGCATGCCGAGGGCGATGCGGTGTTGCAGGCCCTCAGCCAGTTGCTGTTGCTCAACCTGCGTCGCCAGGACCTGCTGTGCCGACTGGCCGGCGACCGCTTTGTGGTGCTGCTGCCCAATACTGGCGAGCGCCAGGCCCAGGACATTGCCCTGGAATTGCAGCAAGCGGTGCGTGGCCTGGCCCACAAGACCCGCCAACAGGGCGAGCGCCTGCAGCTGGCGGCCTCCACGGCGGTGGTGATGGCCCTGGACGAGCCACCCCACGACCTGCTCAAACGCCTTAACCTGGCCTTGGCCAAGGCCAAGCAACCCCTGGCGAAAAGTGCCTGACATGGCGATCAAAACCCGCTGGTATGAAAGCGACAGCCGCTTCATCCCTGGGCACTATCAACCCGCCACGCTGATCGACCTGGCTTTGTCGCGGGACATCGACAGCCATCGCCTGCTGCGCGGTACCGGCTTGTTCCACGAAGACATCCTGGCCGGCAACGCGCGTTTGAGCCCGCAGCAATTTCTGGGATTGATCGGCAACAGCCGCAGGTTGCTCGACGCCGACGACAGCAGTTTTCTGTTCGGCCAACGCCTGTTGCCCGGTTACTACGGCGCCGCCAGCCACGCCCTGGGCCATGCGCAGAACCTGCACCAGGCGCTGGAGGTACTGATCCAGTTGCAGGTGCTGCTCAGCCCGCTGGTAGCGCTGCATCTGGAGTTGGACGAACACCACGCCTACCTGTATTGGCAGGACAGTTGCGGGGCGGGCGAGCACTGGCGCTTTCTGCTCGAGGCCAGCATGACTTCGCTGGTTGCCATGAGCCAATGGCTCAGCGGCCAGCGCCTGCCCTGGGCCTGCAGTTTGAGCCACGACGAGCCGCGCTACGTCGAGCAGTATTGGGTGCACCTGGGCGAAGACACCCGCTTCGCACGCCCCCTGGACATGCTGTGCATCCCCCGCGAGTACCTGGCGCAGGCCTGGCCCGGCGCCTCGGCCACCGCCGCTCAGGTTGCGCGTCAACAGGCCCGCGCACAGATCGACCAGCTGGGCTTCGCCGACAGTTTTCTCGACTGCCTCTACGATTATCTACGCGATCAGGTGCGCCAGCCGCCCAACCTGGAACAGGCGGCGCAGGCGTTCGCCATGAGCCCGGCGACCCTCAAGCGCAAACTGCACAAACACGCCACCGGTTTTCAGGAACAGGTCGACCGCGTGCGCAAACAGGTGGCCTTGCACCTGTATCAGGTCAAGGGTTACAGCAACGATGAGGTGGCGGCGTATCTGAACTTCAACGACGCGGCCAATTTCCGCCGCGCCTTCAAGCGCTGGACCGGCAGCACGCCGAGCCTGATCCGTCAGTTGTTCAACAGCCGCTAGCCAGGCGCTCGCGCAAAAACTCCACCAGCGCCTGGACCGGCCGTGAGCTTTGCCGGTGCTGCGGATACACCGCCGAGAGCGTCAAGGCCTCGGGGGCAAACGCATCCAGGACGGTGACCAGCCGCCCGTCCTGCAGGGCCTCGGCGACGATAAAAGTGGGCAGGTAGGTGACGCCTAACCCGGCAATCGCGGTGTCGCGCAGTAAATCGCCGTTGTTCACGCGCATGCGCCCGCTGACACTCAGCGCCTGCACCTTGCCTTTGAAGCGCCATTGCACTTGGCGGCCGTGGCCGTAGGGCAGGCAGTCGTGGTCGACCAGGTCTTCGGGTTTCAGCGGCGTGCCGCGCAGCGCCAGGTAATCCGGGCTGGCGCAATAGACCCGCGCGACACTGGCGATGCGCCGCGCGATCAATGTGGAGTCCTCCAGGGTGCCGATGCGCAGCACCAGGTCGTAGCCCTCGCCGATCAGGTCCACGGGACGGTCGCTGAGGTCCACCTCCACCGTGACCTGCGGATAACGCTGCAGGAACAATGGCAACAGGCAACCCAGGTGGGCAATGGCAAACGACAACGGCGCGCTGAGGCGAATGGTCCCGCGCGGCTCGCTGTTTTGCCCGGCGATGCCCTGCTCGACCTGCTCGACTTCACCGAGCAGGCGCAAGGCGGATTCGTAATAGCTCTGCCCCAGGGGCGTGACATCCAGGCGGCGCGTGGAGCGATTGAGCAAGCGCACGCCCAGTCGGTCTTCCAGCTGGATCAGGCGACGGCTGACAAACTGCTTGGACAGGCCCAGTTGCTCGGCGGCGGCGGTAAAGCTGCCGGATTCCATGACCTGGCAGAACAGGCGCATGTCTTCGAAGGGGTTCATTGTCGCTTCTCGGTGGACATTTGAAGGGTTTTATAACCGGACGGTCGCAACACCACAAATAAAATGTGGGAGGGGGTAAGCCCCTCCCACATTGATGACCTACAGACTTGAAAACCGCTTACTTGGCCGTGAACGCCGAGTAGCTGTTCATCAGGTTGCGGTAATTGGGGATACGCGGCGACAGCAGGTTGGCCAGGCCTTCCATGTCGTTGCGCCAGTCAACCTGCAGCTCGCAGGCCACGGCGAACCAGTTGACCAGTTGCGCGCCGGCGGCGGTCATGCGTGCCCAGGCGGCCTGTTGCACGGTTTCGTTGAAGGTGCCGGACGCGTCGGTGACCACGAACACGTCGAAGCCTTCGTCGAGGGCGCACAGGGTCGGGAACGCTACGCACACATCCGTCACCACACCGGCAATGATGATCTGCTTGCGACCGGTCGCCTTGACGGCCTTGACGAAGTCTTCATTGTCCCAGGCGTTGATCTGGCCAGGCCGGGCAATGTACGGCGCGTCCGGGAACAGTGCCTTGAGCTCCGGCACCAGCGGGCCGTTGGGGCCGCTTTCGAAGCTGGTGGTGAGGATGGTCGGCAGGTTGAAGAACTTGGCGACATCGGCCAGGGCCAGCACGTTGTTCTTGAACTCGTTGGGGGAGAAATCCTGCACCAGGGAAATCAGGCCGGTCTGGTGATCCACCAACAGCACCACTGCGTCATCTTTGTTCAAGCGCTTGTACGTCATGGGTTAACTCCTTGGGTTGGGATTAGAAGGCAAAGCACGAGCAGCCGAACGCGCCCCAGAAACCCTGGAAGTCGCTGACCGGCACACTGGAAAGGCGCGCCTTTTCATGGCTGTGGGCATGCACGCCGCACGGGCCGCTGCATTGATGAACCTGGGCCTGCAACGGCGAGCTGGGGCGCCAGTGCCCCGGCACCTTGACCACCGGCGACCAGTCCGGCAGCACCGGCACGCGCGGCGGTGCGTAATTTTCGAAGTCGCCGGCGCCATACACCACCTTGCCGCCGACCACGGTCAACACCGACTCGATCCACTTGATGGCTTCTTCATCGACGCTGAAAAAATCCGCCGACAGCGCGGCGACGTCCGCCAATTGGCCGACCTTGATCTGGCCCTTCTTGCCCTGCTCCGAGGAGAACCAGGCGCTGCCATGGGTAAACAGTTCCAGCGCGGTGAGACGCGGCAGACCTTCGGCGTGCAGTTCCAGGCCGCCGACGGTGCGACCGCTGACCATCCAGTACAGCGAGGTCCACGGGTTGTAACTCGAGACCCGCGTGGCATCGGTGCCGGCCCCTACCGGTACGCCTTCGGCCAGCATGCGCTTGATCGGCGGCGTGGCTTCGGCCGCTTTGGCGCCGTAGCGCTCCACGAAATATTCGCCTTGGAACGCCATGCGGTCCTGAATCGCGATACCGCCGCCCAGGGCGCGTACGCGTTCGATGTTTTTCGGGGTGATGGTCTCGGCGTGATCGAAGAACCACGGCAGGCCATTGAACGGAATATCGCGGTTGACCTTCTCGAACACGTCGAGCATGCGCGAGATCGATTCGTCGTAGGTGGCATGCAGGCGAAACGGCCAGCGCTGCTCCACCAGGTGACGCACCACCGGTTCCAGTTCCTGCTCCATGGTCAGCGGCAGATCGGGGCGCGGTTCGAGGAAGTCTTCGAAGTCGGCGGCGGAGAACACCAGCATTTCACCGGCACCGTTGTGGCGCAGGTAGTCATCGCCCTGATGCAGGGTGACGCTGCCGGTCCAGTTCTTGAAGTCGCTGAGTTCTTCCTTCGGCTTCTGGGTGAACAGGTTGTAGGCGATGCGCACCGTCAGCTGCTGGTCCTTGGCCAATTGCTCGATCACGGCGTAGTCATCGGGATAGTTCTGGAAACCGCCGCCGGCATCGATGGCGCTGGTCAGGCCCAGGCGATTGAGTTCGCGCATGAACTGGCGAGTCGAATTGACCTGGTATTCCAATGGCAGTTTCGGGCCTTTGGCCAGGGTCGAATACAGGATCATCGCATTGGGCCGCGCCACCAGCATGCCGGTGGGGTTGCCATTGCTGTCGCGCACGATCTCGCCACCCGGCGGGTTCGGCGTGTCCTTGGTGTAGCCAGCCACGCGCAGAGCCGCTCGGTTGAGCAAGGCGCGGTCGTACAGGTGCAGCACGAACACCGGGGTGTCCGGCGCGGCCTGGTTGAGTTCTTCCAGGGTCGGCATGCGTTTTTCGGCGAACTGGAATTCGTTCCAGCCGCCCACCACCCGCACCCACTGCGGCGTCGGGGTGCGGTCGGCCTGGTCCTTGAGCATGCGCAGGGCATCGGCCAGGGACGGCACGCCTTCCCAGCGCAGTTCGAGGTTGTAGTTCAGGCCGCCACGGATCAGGTGCAGGTGCGAGTCGTTGAGGCCGGGGATGACCGTGCGCCCCTTGAGGTCGATAACCTGCGTTGCGCTGCCGCGCAGCGCCAGGGCTTCACCGTCGGTGCCGACGGCGACAAAGCGCCCCTGGTGAATGGCGACGGCGGTCGCACGCGGGTTTTCACGGTCCACGGTGTGGAACTGGCCATTGAACAGGATCAGATCAGCGTTCATAGGGTTTCCTTTACAGAGGCTTCGAGCCAGGGAGCGAACAGGCGTGTGGCGGCCGGCATCAGCAGGTACACCACCAGCACCACGATGGTCACGGTGACCAGGAACGTGGACACCACATAGTTGGAGAGCAAAGGATGCAGGCGTAGCACCGGGCCCCAGACGATCGGCACCAGCAAGGTCAGCGGCAGGATGACGCAAAGCGTTACCACGGCCTGCTTCCAGCGCGGTGGCTTGGCGGCGCTGTCGGCCAGCGGGGTGAACCAGAATTCATTGGCGGCGCCGATTTCGGTCTGGTCGCCATCGGCCAGCATCGGTGCGGCTTCGTCAATCAGGGCCTTGCGTTGGGGGGAGTCGAGCCAGCGTTCCAGGTCATCGGTGGAGCGGTAGCGCAGCACGCAGGTAAACAGCGCGAGGCCGTCCTGCTTGCCGCGTACCACGTCGACGCCCAGGTGCCCGGGCCGTTCGCCGGCAATGCGCACGATGCGCCGCAGCCAGGCTTCGTAGTCCGCCTCAAGGCCGGGTTTGATGCGGTGTTTGACCACCAGGGTGACGATTTCGTCGGGCCCTGTCTTGGGTGCTGGTTCCATGGCGTGCCCCTCTGCTTCGAGATTTCAGCGATGAGGGGAGTTTGCCGGGGGCGGGCTTGGGAAAATTGGATATACGTGCTGTGTGGATGAGGTGGCCTACCAGCCTTCTTTCAACATCCGCAACTCTAGGTGCTGCAGCAGCATGATGGTCTTGCCATCCACGATCTCGCCGCTTTGCACCATCGCCAATGCGTGTTCGAAACCCAGCTCCAGCACTTCGATGTCTTCGCCCTCTTCTTCCAGGCCACCGCCCTGGCCGACCTGGTCGGCGGGTTGGTATTCGCCGATGAAAAAGTGGATGCGCTCGGTCACCGAGCCGGGGCTCATGAATGCCGCGTACACCTTCTCGACATGCCCGACGCGGTAGCCGGTTTCCTCCTCGGCTTCCAGGCGGATGCGTTCTTCGGGACTGGCATTGTCGAGCAGGCCGGCCGCGGTTTCGATCAGGTAGCCATGGTAGTCATTAACGAATGTGGGCATGCGAAACTGGCGGATCAGCAACACGGTGCGTTGCGCACGGTTGTACAGCAGGATGGTCGCGCCATTGCCACGGTCGTACACCTCGCGTGTCTGGGCCTGCCAGCTGCCATCGCGACGGCGCAGGTCGAAGCTGTATTTCTTGAGGTTGTACCAGTTGTCCGAGAGCGTTTCTTCGGCGGTGATGCGTACGGGGCTGCTGTCCATGATCGGGCCTTTGCTCAAAAGAGCAGGAGCATGTCCCGCAGCTGTCGCCAGCGTCAAGCCGGCCTACGATGGTCGAAATAGTTCCTGCCGGTGCGGAGCATCTGGTAAAAACCCTGCTTGATCCGTTGACCTGGAACGTTCATGTCGTCTCGTTTGCTGTCTCGCCTGGGCCTGCGCTGGTTTCCCCTGCTGTGCATGGCGTTATTGATCGTGGGCCTGCCGGTGGGCTGCAGTCTGCTGCAACACAAGGAGCGCGAGCTGGTGTTTCGCATCGAGCCGGGCACCGCCAGTTGGTACAGCGGCCTGCCCAAGGCAGTGCAGGAATTCGAACTCAAGCCGGCCAGCTTCAAAGCGGGGCAGAACATTCACGCCTGGTGGTACCCGGCGGCCAGCAAGGACGCGCCGGCGATCCTCTACCTGCACGGCGTGCGCTGGAACCTGACCGGGCAACTGTTTCGCATCGAGCAATTGCATGCCTTGGGTTTTTCGGTGCTGGCCATCGACTACCGGGGCTTTGGCCAAAGTCACGGCGACCTGCCGTCCGAAACCACGGTATATGAGGACGCACGCATCGCCTGGGAACGCTTCCAGGTGCTGCAACCCGATCCACGCAAACGCCTGATCTACGGGCACTCGCTTGGCGGTGCGGTGGCCATCGACTTGGCGGCGGAACTGGGCCGGCAGTCACCCGTGCCGGTACGCGGGCTGGTGATCGAATCGACCTTCACCTCCCTGGCCGATGTGGCTACGGCCGTCGCCGATACGTCGTTGCCGGTGCGCTGGCTGCTGTCGCAGAAGTTCGACTCCATCGACAAGATCGCCGACATTCGCATGCCGCTGCTGGTGGTGCACGGCCTGGACGACCGCTATGTACCGCCGCGCTTCAGCGAGCAATTGTTCGCCGCCGCCCAGCAACCCAAGCGCCTGTTGCTGGTGCCGGGTGCCAGCCATAACAACAGCATGAGCCTGGCCGGCCGCACATACCGTGAGGCCCTTGATCACCTGATGCAATCGAAGATGCCGACCCAGGCCATTACCCACTCCACAAGCCGTGACGGCGACTCTTGAGCGCTTTTCGGCACTGGGTTCGAACAGGCCTGTCAAGCGCAAACCCTGGCCATGCTGGGCCAAACCACCGGTTGATCAAATAATGACCTTCGGCGAAATCGCCAACCCCGCCGGGGTCCGGCAAAGTTATCCACAGAGATACCCACGGTTTTCGTGGACAACTCTTTTTATTTTTTTACGATTTTTTTGTGCGGTTTGGCACTTCGGCAAAGGGGCTTGCCAGCAAAACCCTCGCCACTGCGATTGCGCAGCCTGATCACCGAGTCGCATGCGTCGAATATCGAGGCATATACGCAACCCCAGCTGGAGGCGCTGCACGGGGATGCCTAGCCACCGCAGTGGTGTGGGTTTGTGCTATGGCTTAACGTGTGACGTCGCATAATCGATGGCCAGTTGAACCGTGGTGATTTTCTCGGCCTCCTCGTCTGGAATTTCCATTTCAAACTCATCCTCCAAAGCCATCACCAGTTCCACCGTGTCCAGTGAGTCGGCCCCCAGATCGTCCACGAATGAACTGTCGTTCTTGACGTCGGCTGCTGCGATGCCCAGCTGTTCGGCAACGATTTTTTTTACACGCTGTTCGATGTCACTCATTTAAATATCCTCACTGGGTGACCTTGGAGCCGAGCGTTTCTTTGGGGCCCAGTACGCCGGTCGCATGCAGTAGTTTGTCGACGGCATGCAACACGCCAATGTCCTCAAGTGTTGCGTTCTTATTCAGGATGCGCCGCAGACAGGCGTAAATTTTCAACTCGCCGATAGCTGCGTCGTCATACCGCACACGCTCGTCGAGGATGATGTTGGCTTTTCGGTCGATATTGACTTGTAAAAACTGCTTCAACTCGGATTTAGTCATGGCCATTCTCCTGGCTGAGTAGGTGTACACCTATAACTATATCCACCGTAGCCAAAGTGCCTACTGTCAGATCTGACAGGTCTATAGAACGATTGGCAATAAACAGCGACTAACCGCCAGTCATAGTGCGCTGAACCCTGCCCGCTCTTGCTCAAGCAAGCACAAGGCATCATCCAGCGCGTGGCCACTGGCGGTGTTATCGAAGATGCACCACGTGGGAATACCGTCCTCGATGGACTGAGCCAGACGTTGCGCATACGCGCGCACCCGTTCGGGTCCATATGCGCTGTGGTAGATGCGTGGCGAGCCGTGCAGGCGCCAGTAGCGCACACCCTGCCAGCCGCCGGGCGCGTCGCCACCTTCCAGTACCAGCGGGTCGGCGGCGACCCGAGCGATGTGCAGGTCCTGCAGCAACCCCTCGGCTTCAAGCCAACTGCAATGGCGAGGTTCCAGCACCACCGCGCCGAGATAGCGTTGACGCAGGGCACGAAAAAACACTGCGGCCGTCACCGGCTCGTACGCCAGCGAGGGCGGCAATTGCACCAACAGACAGCCCAACGTGTCGCCCAGTCGCTGGCACTGCGCGAGGAATTCGTCCAGCGCGGTTTCGCAGTGCGCAAGGCGCAGCTCATGGGTGATGAGCTTGGGTACTTTCACTGCAAACCGAAACGTAGCCGGCACGGACTGCGCCCAGCGCGCGTAGGTCGCGGGCAGGTGTGCGCGGTAAAACGAACTGTTGATTTCCACCGCATTGAAGCGCGAGGCATAGCGTTGTAAATGCGTGCCGTGGGCGGCAAACGCCGGCCACTGTTCGCGCGGCAGGCTCCAGCCGGCGCAGCCGATGTACAACGGCGCCGTCAAAACAGCACCTTGGCGGCATCGCGCATAAAGATTTCAATGGTCTTAGGCCCTACGCCCTCGAACTCGCCCAAGCGCTTTTCGAACCCATGGCGGTCAGCGCTGGCACGGCGGATATGCGTGATCCTGCCGGCGTACTCGGCGTTGAGCTTGGCGCTCAGGTCCAGCAGGCGCTGGGCCGTGCTCTCGTCATATCGCACGTAGTGGGCACGCCCAAGCATCGACACCAGCTCGCGCGACGTGCAGTGCTGCAACTTGTGCGGCGTGTCACGCCCGTGCTCCTCGACGATCACCTTGTACGCCTGCGCCGCAATGGGCGCCTGGATTCGCTTGCCCATCAGAAAGCTGGCGACAAACCACTTGAACAGGCTGGCGTCATCCTCAGGCTTGAGGTCGATGCCCAGCTCGGCCGCGCTGATCGCTTTGGCCATGCTCAGTGGTCCAATTTGCGCTCAGCCTTGGCGGCCTGCTCATTGATCGCATCGGTCTGACGCTCGGTGTCCTTGATGGAGGTGGGTGTGAGCACCTTGTCGACCTTTTCGGTGTTGGGATTGGGGCGCTCCAGGGTCTGTCCCTTGACGGGAGTGTCCGTACCTTTCTGCGCCTCTTCGGAGCTGACGGGGGTGGGGGTTTTGTCGGCGTTTTTAAGGTCGGTCATGGGGAATTCTCCTGAGATTGAAGAGCCGGCATCACGCGCCGGACTCATTCAGCAGAGCCTGGGGAATTTCGATAGTTCAAGGAAATTGCCCAGCCAAACCGTTGGTGAAAAAAGCGCAAAAAAATTTAAACCTTTTGCGTGCGTGCCGGCTCAACACCCAGGTAGCGACACTCGTCATTCACAAGGAGAGACACCATGACTACCAAGCTGATGAAACAGATGGGCCTGACTTTTGCGCTGGTTGCCGGTTCGATGTCCGTTGCCTTCGCCGCCACCTCCAACGACTTCGTGGACAACGCTGCGCAAAGCGGTATCACCGAAGTCGAAGCCGGCAAACTGGCCTTGCAGAAAAGCAGCTCGGCTGACATCAAAACCTTCGCCCAGCACATGGTGGATGATCACACCAAAGCCAACCAGCAGCTGATGGCCCTGGCCAAAAAGCATGACCTGGAAGTGCCGGACGACGCCGCACTGATGGACAAGGCCAAGAAAGCCATCCTGGAAATGCGTGACGAGTCCTTCGACAAGGCCTACGCCAATAACCAGGTGAACGCCCATGAAGAAGCCGTGGAGCTGTTCAAGAAAGAGGCGAGCTCGTCTGACAATGCCGAGCTGAAAGCTTTCGCCACCGAGAAGCTGCCGACCCTGGAAAAACACCTGCAAATGGCCAAGGAGCTGCAAAGCAAATACGCCAAATAAAGAGCGCGATCAGCCCTGCGCATGAATACGGCGCGGGGCTTTTTACGTGCGGATATTGATGCCCCTCAGACAGGAGACACGCGATCATGAGTACATCACTCAACGGTAAGAACATCCTTATCATCACCTCCAATACCGGTATTGAACGCGACGAACTGGTCAAGCCGCTGGAAGCGTTGCGCGGTTTCGGCGCCAATGTCACTCACGCCTCCAGCAAGGGTGGCACCACCCAGACATTTGTAGGCGACACCGAAAAGGACAAGACCGTAGAGTCCGATGCGCAACTGTCGGATGTGGTCAGCCAGGATTTCGATGCGCTGGTGATTCCCGGCGGCACGGTCAACGCCGACACCCTGCGCCAGGACGCGGCAGCGCTACGACTGATCAAGGACTTTGCCGACGCCGGCAAGACCATCGCCGCCATCTGCCACGGCCCGTGGACGCTGATCGACGCGGGCGTGATCAAAGGTAAAACCCTCACCTCCTACAAGAGCGTGCGCATCGACCTGGAAAACGCCGGTGCGGCAGGCTGGGTGGATGAGCAGGTCAAGCAATGCACGGCCAATGGCTGGACCCTGATCACCTCGCGCACGCCGGATGATCTGCCGGCCTTCAACGACGCGATTGCCAAGGCATTGGCCGGCTGATCAGTGGATCGTTAAAAAAACAGGCGCCCCATGGGGCGCCTGTTTGCTGTACAGCGGATGCTCAGTGTTTATCCTGCTGCGGCATCTCGCGCTTAGGCCCGAACATTGCCCACGCAATCAACCCCAGCAACGGCACGAAGATCAGGATGATCAGCCACAACCCCTTGGTTTCCCAGCCGCTGGTGCTGCGCAGCACGGCATTGATCGCCCACAATTCCAACAGCAGCACAACCACCGCCAACCCGATCCAGACATATTCTAATTGCATGTTTCACCTCCTGAGGTCTAAGGCTTAGGTCAACCGGTTGCGCCCAGGGTTCCATCGGATTTTTATGCGTGCCTCCAGCACCCCGCACGCGCCTCTCGGTTCGGTGCGGCGTAATGCAAGGTAACCGGTGCCGGACCATGCAAGCTGCACGATCGCGCCTCGCGTTGATGTCGTCTAACTTGCTGATTAAAAACATCTTTATGCAAAAGCCTAAGTTGGTACGGCTGATGCAACAGCCTGACGGACGAGGCGCGCACTTCGACGCGCCCGAATCCTATCCGTGAGGTTTCACCATGAATGCCATCGACCTGCTCAAAGCCGACCACGAACGCGTCAAGGCACTGCTGACCCAGCTGAGCGAATCCACCGAGCGCGGCGTGAAAAAGCGTACTGAGCTGCTGGCCAAGCTCGAAATGGAGATCACCCTGCACACCAAGCTTGAAGAGGAAATTCTCTACCCGGCCTTCCGCAAAGCGGGTGGCAAAGAGCAGGACATCATGTACCACGAAGCCAAGGAAGAGCACCGCACCGTCGACAGCCTGGTGCTGCCTGATCTGAAGCAGACCGAGCCGTCCACCACCGAATTTTCCGGGCGTGTGAAAGTGGTCAAGGAACTGCTGGAGCACCATATCGAAGAAGAGGAAACCGAGATGTTCCCCCAGGCCCGCAAGCTGCTGGGCAAGGCGCAGCTGGAAGAGCTCGGCGCCGCGATGGAGGCCATGAAGGCCGACTATAAAAAAACCATGACCAAGCCGATGGCCGCCTAACCGCCGGCCGGACCACGGGCCACCCTCCAGGGGCCCGGGGTTTGTGCAATGACATAAGGGGATCGCGTCATGAAGACCACCACGTCCCGCAGGATCGCACTTTCCGTCTGCCTGTCGGCGCTGCTCGCCGGCCCCGTCCTTGCGGCATTCGGCGATAACAACAGCGCAGCCGGTTCGGCACTGCCGCCGGGCAACTACCCCAGCAGTCCCAGCAGCGCCTCCAGCACTGGCAACAGCGACAGCAAACACACCGACGACAGCCCCCGCAAACAGCCTCAGAAAAAAGCCCCCAAACCTGCCGAAACTTCCAAAGAGCGCAAGGACAAAGCGCGTTCAGGTAACTGACGGGTTATTTGCGGTTGTAGGGCGATTCAAATGTGAGGGTGCGATTTGCTTGCGTTAACCATAGGTGTCTACACAGCTTCGGTGAAAACCTGACCTGACAAATAACTCCGTGGTTATCGGCGCAAGTCGCACCGCCCTCTCACAGGTTCGAGCGCAGCACCGCCATTGGAACCCTCGGCATGCATTGTCCACACAGGTGAATCTCCCTTCACAGTGAAGACACCTGCATGCGTACAACTCAATCTCCAGCGAGTCGCTTTCCAGCCTCGGCCTTCGCGCGGCAAAACCCGCAGAATGTAGACAGCCTTCGGCCCGGCGAAACGTCCAACAGTGGCCGATCGACACGCGCGGCACCGGGCGACTCGGTAAAGGAGGCGGACGACTTACTGAGACGCTCGTGCTCCGCCGCCCTCATGGACAGAGTGATTGCACTGCAAGCCAACCCGACAAACGCCCCACCCGCCGCAACCATCGACAACATCCCGGCCAACTCAACCTTCGGCCAGGCATTGGCACGGTTTACCGAAACGCTCAAGCAAGAGCCGTTTGCTTCGTTCGCGCGTAATAAAAAGATCAACCTCACGCACTTCAGCGTGGTCCCGTCAGAGGGTCGGATCGAATGGGTCAGCAATGGCGTACGGATGAAGCTCACCCATAACAACCCAGCCTGGAACCAGGTATCCGGCGACCTGCTCGCCGCAACGCGCGAGCTGATGCCAACCTTGCCGGGCGCCTTCGAATACACCGGCGCGCGCAGTGCGCCCCTGAACATCGTCAGCAACTTTTATGCGGCCCGTGGCGCCACCGACCTGCCCACGACCTCGCTTGCAAGCAACAGCCTGAAGCCATCACGCGACGTCCCTTCCCTGCAGGTGCCCCTGGCGACGGATGCGAGCTATCAACCATCGGACTACCAACGCGTCACACAAAACCGCAAACACATGGTCGACTCCTTATCCGGCACCCTCGGCCCCGCAGCGGCGTCCGTGTTCGGCGTAGCGTGGTCGGTTGTGCAGCAATCGCTGTCGAGTGAGCCTCGCGACGCGCATGAGCAACGCCTGGTCACGGCCTTCACCGACGAGCTAAGCAAGGCGAACCGGGGCGAGGAGCCTGCCTGGGTGCGCGTGCCCGCCCAAACGGCGTTAGGCCAATGGCTGGAGCTGTATCGCAGCCTGTTCGACCATCCAGCGGTGCGGGAGTGGATGCAGATCAAGGGGCTCGACCTGGCACAACTGGAACTGAACCCGTCCACCGGTACGCTGTTGGTCAAAAAAGCCGATGATGTCGCGGTGTTTTCACCGACGGACGAATCCGGCTGGGGGGCTATCGCCGGCCCGATCATGAAGGTGGCCAGGGTGATCGCGCCTTCACCCGATCAGTCGCTGCAGATCGTTCCAGGCAACGGTTTCATTGCCACGCCACTGGGCGTGGTTGCCGACTTCCAGGGCGAACCGCCCCAGGCCGACAGCGCCGCCCAACGCGCGCGTATCCAGCACCTGAACGCACAGCGGGCCTTTGATCCGATTGCACCAAATGACCCACTGCGGTCTGCCGACACCCGATCTTGTGTAGCCCTTGGCAACCTCGGCACCCAGGCTCAGGCGCAGTTCGCGGCATTGGCAGAGTCCAGGGCCGACAAACGTGATTTCGCTACGCGCCTGCTCAATGTCAATCGAGCGCTGCCGAATGTTCGTCAGGAAGCGAAAAAGTGGGCCGAAGCAATCATCCTCAAGTTGACCGGCAAGCCCTTCGATGCCGACACAATCTATCTGAACCGATTCGACGGCTCCCAAAGCGCGGACACCCAGACAGGATGGGAGCACATGGGCAAGGAACCGAAGTCTTCACTGCGCTTGCCCGATGCCTTGCTCAAGAATTTTTCGGAACACGACGCGGTGCCCAACAACCTGGATTTCGAAGCCGGCCTCTACTTCGACGGCCCCGGTAAAAGTCATGCCGGAGGCTACGGCAAACATAACGAATTCCCCCTGCCCCCCTCAAAGATCATGCACGAAGCGTGGTCCACCGACTTCCAGAAACACATGAACGACAAGCTGGACAGTTTCTGGACGGACCACGCCGACGAGTATCGCGACATCCTTAAAGGCCAGTTTATCTACAGTGCCCGCAACCAGTTCAATGCGTACGAACGAGCCTCCCCTGCCGAACGTGCCCGAATCCCGGCCGCAGAACAATTTACCCGCAGCGACTATGAGTGGGTCATGAAGGCCGTCTCTAATGTGCCGGTGGGTCCCGAGCAACCGGTGCCGCTCCAAGCACTGCAGGCACGCGCACCGGTCAAGGGCAAGGTCCGCGTGCATGCATTCGATATCAATGGTTTCAGATCCACGGACATCCTGCGATTCACCGAGCAGGACGACGGCCGGTACCTCTACCTCAAAGGCCGTCGTGACGGTCGGCAGATCCTCTACATCCCAGGCCGCACGCCAGAGTTCCTGAAGTTCGCCTCGCTCGAAAGCATGGACAAATGGATCGCCGATGAATGCAAGGACCCGAACAAGCGCACAGCGTTGGCATCGCACTTCAGCCTGTCCGACCGCCAGGACACCTCCAGCAGCGCTGTCGTGAGCCTCTTGAAGGCGCTGATTCCGTTTGGTGACCAGCTTCTCAAGGATCGCCCGGAGAAAGGCGTCGACACCGCCCTGCGCAACTTGAGCACCGGCGCCTGGGATCGTCTGGAGGGCACCGTGATCGACAGCGGCAACCTACGCATCACCGGCGATGTGTTCGACAGCATCATGCGGGCGACCTGCCAGCGGATGAGCCGTGATGCAGAGGTCACCATCAAGTCCAACGATGAAGTGACGCGCGACACCTGGCTCAACGACCTTTGTGTGGCAGCCGGCCTGCTGGGCAAACTGGCCCCCATCGCCGAACCGGTGGCGGCGCTGGCGTTTCTGGCAGGCCTCGGCGAAAGCGTTCTGGGGGCGCAAAAATCCCTTTCAGGCGACACCGAGGCCGAACGCCGCGACGGCGCAGCAAAGGCCCTCGACGGTTTGCTCAATACGTTGTTCTCCATAGGCGCCGCCGAGCGGCCCGAAGATCCCTTCTCTGTCTCCCGCGAGGCGGCGGCCACAGGTCCAGCAGTCGGCCGGCAACGCTTCGCCGACGGTGCCGCGCCGCTGCTGCTCGAACGGCCTGTTTCGTCCGACGCTTACACCATTGCCCGCTCCAGCGGCTTCGATCTGGTAGAGGGCGAAAAGGTCTATCGCTACGATGCCGACCAGCCTGGGCTGTTGAGTGATCTGGAGTCCACCGAACGCACGGACCGCCTCGACCGGTTCGAGGATGTTTGTCCGGCGCCGACTGCCCTGTCGCGCAGAGCCAAACGCGGCGCCAATGATAGGTGCTTCATCAAAGCCCTGGAGCCCGTCACCGACTTGGCGGGCAAAGAGCTGCAATCGCTGGAGCACGTTCGGCTGTTCCCCGCTGCGCGCAAATCCTTGTTCAACGGCGACCGGGAAGTGATTTTCGAAAAGCGCATCAATCGAGTGGTGGATACCGAACTGGGGAGCAAGCTGGTGCCGCTGCCCGGTAAAGCGCACGTCCGATACAAAACCGTGGTCAAAGGCGACATCAGCAAAAACGCTCGATTCGGCATGTACGACAACAGCGACAGCGCGTTCCTGCGCGAGCGCACCTATGCGGTGAAACTTGGCCGAATCAGCGACGCTTGCAATGATTCCCGTGAAGTCCGTGGCGTTGTGGTTTCCAGTTCCAACCCCGCCGACACCCGCAAGTACCTGATCGTCGAAGCAGACACCGCAGCGTTCTACAAAGCGCTGATTACGGATGGGCAGACCGGCAAAGTGAACTTCATTCGCTGCGAAGCCACCGCGGCGGATCTGGATCTGGTCAAGCACTACCGCAGTGAACTGACCCAGCGCCAAGGCACTGCCGCGGTGCCTTTCGACGCCGACGTGATTGCGCTGCCACCGCTGGACAAGGCCCTGAAACAGTTGCGAAAAAATGGCTACACAAAGGCCCAGATCCAGGACCTCAAAGCCAGCGTTTCAGGTATGACCGTCGAGCAAAAACGCGAAGTGGTGTATCAACTGCAAAGCCGCCACGCCATCGAAAAGCCGGATATTGCCCTCAAGCCGGCACGTGTGCGCCCATTGACCAAACCCGCTCGATTCAGCACGTTGACGGCCGAGCAAAAAAACGCCTTCTACGCTAAAGGCACGCAGGACTCGGTCAGTCGCGGGCTCAAGGCGACAGGCCTGGGGCCGGGTAACCAGGTGCACTCAGCCAGCGATCTTGCACGCGCCGAAGCGGCCGCCACCACCGTGGAGTGGATGCGCCGTACCACTAACCCCCATGCACCGAATCGGGGGGACATGATCCTGAAGGCCGGAGCCGGCAACTGTGGCGAAATGAGCCAGCTGTCGAAGGACATCGTCACCAAAAGCGGTGGCCGGGCTTATGAATGGTCGGCGGGTAACGCTCATGCGTTCACCGTGATCGGGGGCCCTGTGGAGCGCCCGCCGGCAACCCGTGATTTTTCCGAGGCTATATGGCGGGATGCATGGATCGTCGATCCCTGGGCCGGTATTGCCTGCCCGGCCCGTGAGTACACGAGCCGGCTCAAAGCGGTAATGACCGAATGGCAGGCCGGTGGGCGGAAAATACTGAATGGCCCCACCGGGGTTATGAGCCCCACCGATCCAAAGTGGCTGGACGAGCTGATCGAACAGCCCAAGGCTCCTTACGACCACAGCTATGAGACGCCCAGCGCGCCAGGCACGCTCGCCGAGGTCATCCCTCCCCGGACGGCCCCCCGCGAAGAGGTGGAAATGGGGTTCAGCCGCACGCTCGATGACAGCGATACGGTGTTGTCCACCCGAGGTCTGTCGGACTGCTCAGCGCTGGTGGTACTGACGGATCTTAAGAACGGCGTCTATGGCAAACGCACCTTGATGCACCTGACCGGCAGTAACGTGGCGATGGGCTTGAGCCATGGACACGCGGCCACTGAACTGGCGGCCCTGGAACAATCATTGGACGGCGGCGGCAAGGTCATTTTCGTCGGCGGCAGCAACTCAAAATCCGTTGTGGGCATGGCCAGTGTGTTGGGTCAGGAAGTAAACGGTCGCAAACCTCTGCTCTCGATTGTGCAAAAACCCGGTGTGACAATGACCCTGGCCAGCGCGACCGCCATCGATGTGAAGCCGGACGGGACCTTTACCCTGGTCACAGACGGCGGCACGGAAGGTGTCTTCAGACCGGACAAAATCAAGGAGGTCTTGGATTTCATCGACTGAAGACAGGTCAGCGCCGCGAACAACTGAGTCAGATCAAGTCAGCGCCTGCCAGCCGCGGAACTCACCGCGCCGGGTCAGCGCGCTCCAGGCGAAATCCCAACCGGGCGGCGGCAAAGGCGGTTGTTCAACGGTGACGGGCGGCGTGGCTTTCCAATCGAATACCCGCAGCGTGCGCCACGCCAGCACGATACCTTCGGCCCGGCTGTGATCGGTATTGATCCAGCCTGCCGCAGCGGCGGCCATGAACGCTTCAACGGGTTCCTCATTGATGCGCGTGCGGTAGGCCGAGCCGAGCAACCAACGGCACACGTTCAGGTGGTAGGTCCAATCCCCGGCCGGCTGGTTGCGGTAGGCCCAGGTCATAAAGCTGCGAAACAGGTTCAGGCCTTCGGGCGGGTCGAGTTTGAGCAGCGCCGGGCAGATGTCGAACAGGCTGTGCCAATAGGGCAACAAACGGGCGTCCAGGTGGACGAAACAACGGACATTGCTGGGGTATTGCGCAGGCGCCGGTGCTGCGCGCAGGCGAACGGCGCCGGTTGGCGATGGATAGCTCATGAAACGCACTCACAGTCGTGACGATAGAATGCCCCCTGGTCACAGGAGGCCCAAGGCACACGTCAGAAGGCGGGAGAAGCGCGAGGGTTGGCCGAGGGCCAGGCGTAGCGCGGCGGCGCTTTGTTGCGCTGGGCATGGGCCGGGCACGGGGTTTGACCCAGGCCCAGGAGCCAGGCCAGGCCGATCAGGAACACCAGGGCCACGTTCAGGGCTGCGCACACCGGGCAGGCAATGTAGTTCGAAATGTTGCTGGAAGCCGCGTCACCCGACCCTTTATCGGAAAGTGGCGCGGGTTTGCCGTCCACTGAACAGAACGCCCCGCCGATCCCGTTGAGCTGCTGGCCGAGCATCTGACCATGGCTCAAACCGCACACGAACAGGTTCATCAGCACGCAGCAGTACAGGGTCCAGGCGATCAGGGAACGGTCGGGCAGGCTCAATTTCATGGCGGCGACTCTACCATCACCGCCGCCAACGGATGAAGCGCGACGCGCCCCTGTGGCAGAACGTCGCAGATTACGCAGGCGGGTAGGGGTTGGTAGACTTGGCGCCCTTCGCGTTTCTTACTTCAAATGCCTGCTTTTCCCAGCCTGACGGCTAGACCCGGCGCAATGCAGGCGTTTTACAGGATGCACAGTTGATGAGTACGTTATTCACCCGCCGCAAGGTCCTGGCCGGTATGGGCCTGATGGGCCTGGGCCTGCTGGCCGGTTGTGACAACAGCCCCAAACTGAACTTCAAGTACGGCAAGGACTTGAGCGACAAGATCATGGGCCGCACGTTCAAGCTCAAGAACACCGAGGGCGACACCGTCACCCTCAGTTCCTACCGTGGTCTGATGCCGGTGGTGTTCTTCGGCTTCACCCAGTGCCCGGCGGTGTGCCCCACTACCCTCGCCCGCGCCGCCCAGGCCAAGAAGCTGATGGGCCGCGACGGTGAAATCATGCAAGTGATCTTCATCACCCTGGACCCGGAGCGCGACACGCCCGAGATTCTCGACAAGTACGTCAAGGCCTTCGACCCCAGCTTTGAAGCGCTGTACGGCACGCCGGAAGAAATCGCCGTGGCCGCCAAGGAATTCGGGATCTTTTATGAAAAGATCCCCGCCGGCGACACCTACACCCTGTCCCACACCGCCACCAGTTTTGTCTTCGACACCCGTGGCAACCTGCGCCTGGGGCTCCAGGCATCCCTCACCGCTCAAGAGTGCGCAGAAGACCTGCTCACCGTCATGGAGGTCTGCTAATGACTGCCGTTCAACACCTCAAGCGCCTCACCCTTGGCCTGACCCTGCTGGGCCTCGCCGCTCACGCCAGCGCCCAGGTGCAGGTCAGCGACGCCTGGGTTCGCGCGACCGTTGCGGGCCAGCCCTCCAGCGGCGCGTTCATGACCGTCACCGCCGACGTCGACAGCAAGCTGCTGCGTGTAGCCTCGCCGGTGGCCAAGGACGTGCAGATCCATGAGATGAGCATGAAGGACGACGTCATGCGCATGGGCCCCGTGGACTCGGTGGCCCTGCCTGCCGGCAAAGCCGTGACTCTCGACCCCAACGGTTACCACGTAATGCTGATGGGCCTGACCGGGCAGATCAAGGAAGGTGACCAGGTGCCGCTGACCCTGACCGTGGAAAATGCCAAGGGCGAACAGCAGGCGATTGAAGTCAAGGCCACCGCCCGAGGCGTAGACGGCATGGACCCTAGCCATAAGCACTGATTGCAGCTGCTTGGTTCGGGTTGGCTCACCTCAACCCGTCCATCAGTCCACGATAAACAGCTTCGCACCGTCCAGCGTCGATGAACGGTGCGCTTCCATATCATTGCCCACCTGATAACTCATCCCGGCCGTCAACGTAAACCGACGCCCATCCGCCAGCTCGGTGTGCAACTCGCCTTCCAGACACAACAGCACATGACCGCGCGTGCACCAATGATCCGCCAGGTAACCGGCGCTGTACTCCACCATGCGCACGCGAGTCGTGCCAAAGTGCCCGGTGCGCCAGGTGGCACTGCCCGTTACGCCGGGATAGATGACGGGTTCAACGCTGGACCAATCGGTGGTGCAAAACGGGACGGCGGTAAGATCCATGGGGGGCTCGGGTGTGAGTTAAGGGGGCTTGAGGCTAATGGGCTGACAAGGGGGGCGGTAGACACAGATGGAGTAGTTTTGCGGCATACAGGCAACCGTGCTTGTTATTCTGCTTCCCCATCACCGAGGAGGCATGCTGATGCTGATCGACCCCGCTTACGTCTTGTTTGAGACCGACCCCGCCGGCGATTCAAGGACCGTCCGTCGCGCAGGTCATCGACTGCCTGCGCGCCTGTATGCGCCCTGATACCGACCTTTGCGTGGACTGACATAGCGGTGATGCAGTCGATCTGCATATGCGGTTACACGTCTATCTGGCAGTTTTCCCATCTCTGGATACAGTTCAAAAAAGACATCTGGATATGGCCTGCATGAAACGCAAAGTTCGGATATTGATCCTATGCAAAACCTACCCTTCCCCAAGCGCAAAATATGCCGAAACGTCCTGCGTCGCAGGGATGGATGAGGAAGGCAATCTTATAAGGCTGTATCCAGTACCGTTCCGCTTGATCACTAGCGATCAGCAGTTTGCCAAGTGGCAATGGATCGAAGCCTCCATCGAACGAAGCCCTGCGGACCGCAGGCCAGAAAGCCATAAGATCGGTGTGGACAGCATTTGTGCGGGAAAAGTTTTGCCCGCAGGTGATTGGTGCGAGCGGCGGGTGTTGCTGGACAGGCTGAAAATTTATGAGAATTTTGACGCATTGGATAAAGCCAGGACTGAGCATAACGTCACGCTAGGCCTGATCAAACCTGCACGCGTCACCGCACTTCGCATTCAGAAATCAGCCTCGCAAGGATGGACTTCGGAGGAAATTGACAAGCTGCAATCAATGCAGCGCCAACCCAGCCTGTTTGAAGAGCAAGAACACGCCAGCATCAAGCGCCTTGAAAAAGTGCCCTTTGACTTTCATTACGTTTATGAGTGTGTGACCGACGGAGAATTGAGAACCCATATTCATAAAATTGTCGACTGGGAAGTCAGCCAGCTCTATAGGAACGTCTATCGCAAACACGGGGCAAAGGGCTGGGAACTCCCCTTTCGGCAAAAGCTGGAAACCCATCTACCGAGCAAAGAGCTCATGCTCTTGATGGGCACGATTCATCGTTTCCCCAGCCAGTGGTTGATCGTGAGCCTGATTTATCCGCCTAAGCGACAGAAAGAAGACGATCATCAAATAGCGTTGTTTTGAAGGGTAGGTGTTGAATGTCGAGCGAGGGCGTCAACTCCTGCGCGGCTTCAGCGATCAAACTGCGGTGGCAAAAACGGGCGTCCGCCTCATAACAGACCATACAAATCCGCTGCTGGGCTGCATTGCAAACCAGCTCGTTCAACACCGTGCCTTGGGTGCGGATATAAGTCCTGAACTCGCGCGCATAGGTTGTCCAATCACCGTCTTCCTTGTACTGCTTGCGTATGGGCTTTGGGCAGCCGAGCGACCGGTTATGCTCATAAGCGATCCCCTGTGCGGCCAGATCCCGGGCAAAGGCATTTTTGGAAAAACCTTTTTTTCGCGATAACGGGTATTCACGCACATCCAGCACTCTGTCGATCCCGGCCTGCTTGAGTTGTGCAATGAATGCGTCGATGGTCAGTCCCTCGTAGCCTGCGGTGTAGAGGTTCATGCAGATTCTCCTAAGGCCTGCCGGCGCGATCAAATGGTAAAAAAACGCTGGGACTATAACATCGGCTGAAATTGACGAGCCGATGCGAGTGACGAGCGGAGCCAATTATTGCGTAACAAACCTATGGCCCTCGCTCATCAGGCCATCGGTTCAGCCAACCCGCTTCTTCATCGGGATACACGCCAACTGCAACCCCGACGGTGAGTGGTAAATGGCCTGCTCATTCCCGACATAACCACACGCTCGATAAAAACTCGCGGCGTTCAACGTCGCGTCCAGCACCACCTCTTCAATCGCCAGTTCCCGTGCGACATGCTCAAGGTGATCCAGCATGGCCTTGCCATAGCCACGCCCGGTGAATGCGGGCAACACGAACAGCGCACCGATTTCGTTGTTGTCCAGGTCAAGCATGCCGGTGGCTACAGGCTCATCGTTAAGCCAACCCAGATAAAACGATTTGTCCATCAGTGCGCTGTAGCCGTCTTCAGCGTTGCCACGCGTCCAGAGTGCCATTTGTTCAGCGGTGTAGGCGCCGACGCATTGGCTGCGGATGGCTTCGCGGCGGATGTCAAAAGCAGCGCCTGCGTCGTTGAGGGTCGCGCGTTTTATTTCCAGCATTGATCCTTCCCTTTATGCGTTTTCATTACCCGCTCGGGTGAATGAATAACGGTCCCTGTCCGTGCGTAATTGCCAATCCTGGTTTCGCCAATGATATGCGGCGCGGGTTCAGTTATAGATGCGCTGACCGACACGCCGCCATCGGGGGCAAGCCCCCTCCCACATTGGTATCCCGGTTACCGTCAGATTTTCACACTGCCTTTTTGACGTCGATGACCATGGCCAAAATTGTCGAAAAAGTATCCGCTACGATGCCTGACGCGAACAAGCCCATTCCCATTTTTTGAGCCGTGTTCAACGCAGAGTTCCAGCGAGGCCGCTATGATGTGGCCTTCCGCTCAACGCCCCAGGAACACCGATGCCCGCCCTCACCCTGCGCAACGCCATGCCCACTGACGCCGCTCGCTGCTATGCAATTGAAATCACCGCCTACGAAGGTGACGAAGCCGCGACCCTGGAAAAGATCGCCACGCGCATTGCGCTATACCCGCAAGGCTTTTTGATCCTGGAAGCCGACGGCGAAATAGTGGGTTTTATCAACGGCGGCTGCGCCCATGAAGTGGTGATGTCGGACGAGGCGTTCAAGGAACTGGTGGGGCATTCGGCCGAGGCGCCGAATGTGGTGATCATGTCGGTGGTGGTCGACCCGGCATATCAAGGCAAGGGCTACGCCAAGGTGTTGATGAGCGACTTCGTGCAGCGCATGCGCGCCTTGGGCAAACAGACGATTCACCTGATGTGCAAGGAGCAGCATGTGCCGTTGTACACGCGCATGGGCTACACCTATGTGCAGCCATCGCCGTCGGACCATGGCGGCATGGCGTGGCATGAGATGGTGATGGTGCTGTAATCCAAGGAGCATCGGGCGTTGACCGTCACGCGCATTGAATCAGCGTGCCCATTGGCGCTACCAGCTCCCCGACGCCCCGCCACCGCCACTGGAACCACCGCCGCCCGATGAACTGCTGCTGGAACTCGAATCGGAATGGCTGGAATCTGAACTGGACCCGTCGCTGGACCCCGCTCCCACGCGAGTCGGGATAAACACAAACAGCGCCAGAAACGACGCGATCGGCACCGCGATCAGCCAACCCTGCGCGCCGTGCCCCAGCAGCAGCCCCGCCGCCCCGTAGATCGCCGCCACCACGAACGCTCGCAGGAGGAACCCGCTCGGGCTGTTTTTCCAGGACGCTTTGATCAGCAGAAACAACAGCACATACAGTCCCAGGACGACCAGAGCACCCAGCGGCCACGCCAGCCAGCGGACATAACTGACGTCCACAAAGCGGTTGGCGACCACGACTGCGACGATGTAGGCGAAAAGCCCAAGCACGCCATAGAACGCCGTACGCACCAGCCACAACGCGCCGAACGTAGCGCCGCCGGTCAGCAGGGTCAGCGGCACAACCAGCAGGTACACCGGCCATTCGTGGCCGCCGGCAACAATCGTCAGTCCCAGTGTGATCACCAGAGTAGCGACCAGTGCGGCGCGCCAACCCAGCTTGCGGGCCGCGATCAGCACGCCACCGATGGCCCCCAGGATGAACGCCAGCAATACCGCGATGGCGCCGGGAGCAACCAACGGATTTTCGAGCGCCGGCAGGTCACCACCGTCCACCAGCGTGGTCAGGTCATCGACCGCCTGCTGTATCCCACCCGCATAGTCGCCCTGACGAAACGCCGGGGTGATGTGCTCCTCGATGATGCGGTGCGCCAGCAGATCGGTGACGGTGCCCTCAAGGCCATAGCCCACTTCGATGCGCACCTTGCGGTCATCTTTGGCCACCAGCAGCAGGATGCCGTCGTTGACGTCCTTGCGCCCCAGCTTCCAGGCGCGGAACAGTTGGTTGGTGTAATCCTCAAGGTCCGCGCCGCCGAGCGTGGGTATCAACAGCACGGCGACTTGCGCGCCTTTGCGTTGTTCCAGATCGGCCAGTTGCTGTTTGAGACGCACGGTGGTGGAGGCGTCAAGCGTATGGGTAAGGTCGATCACCCGCTGGTCCAGGGCGACACCAATGGCCGACGTCTGGGCGTGAGCCGTCGCCAACAGGCTGGCGCACACAAGCAACAGCAGACTCAAGGCGGATTGCCGCAACCGACGCATCATAATTTGTTACCCGAGGTTTCTTCCTGAAGGCGCCGACTTTACTCTATCGGCGCTATAACGCGTGACCCAAAGCGTTTGACTATCTAAACTGGCCGCCAATAGCAATACGCCATAATTTTCGAGATGCCCATGGATTTACGTCACCGCAATAACGTCAACGTCATGGGCAACGGGACCTCGACCCTGGTGTTCTCCCATGGTTTTGGCTGCAACCAGGCCATGTGGAACGATCTGGTGCCGGCGTTTCTAGAGCACTTTCGCGTGGTGCTGTACGACCTGGTGGGCGCGGGCCTGTCGGACCTCAGCGCGTTCGACAAAACCCGGTACGCCACGCTGGACGGCTACGCCCGCGACTTGAACGAGATTATCGACGCCTATGCCGAAGGCCCGGTGATTCTGGTCGGGCATTCGGTCAGTGCGATGATCGGCACCCTCGCCGACCGCCTGACGCCAGGACGTATCGCAGCCCATGTGATGATCGGGCCGTCGCCGCGCTATATCGATGACGAGGGTTACATCGGTGGATTCAAGCGCAGCGACATCGATGAACTGCTCGCCACCCTCGACAGCAACTACCTGGGCTGGTCCAGCGCCATGGCCCCCGTGATCATGGGCGCACCTGAGCAACCGGCGCTCAGCGACGCCCTGACCGACAGTTTCTGCCGCACCGAGCCGGAGATCGCCAAACACTTTGCGCGGGTGACGTTTACCTCGGACAACCGCCAGGACGTAATCGGCCTGGCTACCCCGGTGTTGATCCTGCAATCGAGCGACGACCTCATCGCCCCGGTGGCCGTGGGCGAATACCTGCACAGTGTGTTGCCCAACAGCGCGTACTGCCTGGTGGACAACGTCGGCCACTGCCCGCACATGAGCGCACCCCAGGCATGCGCGGCGGCCATGCACGGTTTCCTGGCGCGGTGGACGGCCACCCGTGCCGGCTGACGTGTTCGACAGCGCCGCCTGCGCCCTGGCCGTTACCGGCGAAGATGGCACGATCCTCAAGGCCAATGCGCGCTTCGGCGATTGGCTGGGGTTCAGCACCGCCGAGCTGTGTGCGCGCAGGTTTCAGGACCTGCTGACCATGGGCGGACGAATCTTCCATCAGACCCACCTGGCACCGATGCTGCGCATGCACGGCAGCATCACCGAAGTGAAACTGGACATCCTGCACCGCGACGGCCACAAGGTGACCGTGCTGCTCAACGGAAATAAACGCGTACAGGCCGATACGGTGGTGTACGACCTGGCCCTGTTCGGCACCACCGACCGTGACAAGTACGAGCGCGAACTGCTGAACGCCCGCAACCTGGCCGAAGCGCTGCTGCAGGAAAAAACCGCCACAGAGCTGGCGCTGCAGAACGCCCAGGCCGAGTTGAACGCGGCCTATGCCATCTCCCAGCGCCGCGCGGTGTTCGCCGAGCAGATGATGGCAATCGTCAGCCACGACCTGAAAAACCCGCTGACCGCGATCCGCATGGCCTCGGACTTTCTCAGCCGCAGCGAACGCACCGCCAAGGAGCGTCAGCTGCTGGGGCATATCGGCCAATCCTCCGAACGTGCCCAGCGCATGATCGCCGACCTGCTGGACTTCACCCAGGCGCGGGTCGGCCACGGCATCGTGATCAAAGCCGCGCCACTGGAGCTGCACCACGTGATTCAGCGCGCGGTGGAGGAACTGCGCGTGGCCTTCCCCAAGGCCACCCTGTTGCATTGCACCGAAGGCAGCGGCCAAGCGTGCCTGGACGCCGACCGCGTGCAGCAGATTATCGGCAACCTGGTGGCCAACAGCGTGGCGTATGGCGATCTGCAGCAGCCCATCACCATTACCTCGCATCTTGGCGACAACGCAGGTGCGGTGTCGGTGCATAACCACGGCGCCCCCATCCCGCAGGCCTTGCTCGAAGGGCTGTTCGAACCCATGACCCGCGGCACCGACCAGGGCAGCGATGTACGCAGCGTGGGCCTGGGGTTGTACATCGTGCGCGAATTGGCCAAGGTGCACGGCGGGGATGTGGCGGTGAATTCCTGCGCGGCAGCCGGCACTACGTTTACGGTGACATTTCAGAACACGTAGGCGCTGGCCACTGAACTATCCAAGGACCACACCATGCTCATCGTCTTCAGCGGATTGCCCGGCACCGGCAAGACCACTATCGCCCATGAACTGGCGCGGCGGCTCGGCGCGGTTTACCTGCGGATCGATGTGATCGAGCAGGCCATTCGCGATGCCGAGGTGCTGGCGGGTGATGTGGGGGCCAGCGGTTACGGCGTGGCCAATGCCGTCGCGCTGAGCAATCTGCGGTTAGGGCATCGGGTGATCGCCGACGGCGTCAATCCAGTGCGGGAAAGTCGTGCGGCGTGGCAGGCGGTGGCCCTGGCGGCGGGCGTCGAGTTAGTGGACGTACAGGTGATTTGCTCCGATCGGCAGGCGCATCAAGGCCGGGTTGAAAGGCGCACCGGGGATATCCCCGGCCTGACGCCACCCACTTGGCACTCGGTGATGACCCATGAGTATGAAGCCTGGGCGCAAGCGCCATTGACCGTCGACACGGCTACGCTGTCGGCGACCGAGGCGGTTGAAACGTTGCTCGCTCATCTAGGGCGATAAGTGGAATCGCGGTGGTGTTTTTGGGGCCGCTTCGCGCCCCGGCGCGGGGCAAGCCCGCTCACCACTTATAGCCACCCTGAGCACGCTTTTGCAGTGAGCTTTTAGGTGATGAGCGGGCTTGTCGCATCGTCGCACCTCCCGCGCTGGGGCGCGGGGCGGCCCTATATTCAGAGCACGCTGCCCATCGCCTTCATCAGCACCAGGTCCCGCCCGTAGATATCCGGCGCGTACACCAGGCCGCCCTGGCGGTCCACTTCCACTGTCCAATAGCCCAGCAGTACCGGCACCGGGGTAGCCAGGCGGAATTCATGAGTCACGCCGGTGGCCAGCAGTTCATCGGTGCGAGCGCGCTCGGCAGGACTGACCAGCAGGTCGCGCAGCAGCAACGGTTGTTCAACCCGCACGCAGCCGGAGCTGAACGCGCGCGGGCCCTTGGTGAACAGCGGCTGGCTGGGGGTGTCGTGCAGGTACACCGAGTAGGGGTTGGGAAAGCGCATCACGATTTTGCCCAGCGGATTGCGCGGGCCGGCTTCCTGGCGCAGCAGGATGTTGCCGGGGTGTGCCCAGTCGATCTGTTCCGGGGCCAGCGGCTGGCCTTGGGCGTCGAGCACCTGCAGGTTCTGCTGGCGCAGGTATTCGGGATTGAGGCGAATGGCCGGAAGTTTGTCCTCGCGCATAATCGTGGGCGGGATGGTCCAGGTGGGGTTGAGCGTCAGCCGGGTGATGCGCGATTTGAGCAACGGTGTCTGGCGCTCGGCGCGGCCCACTTGCAGACGGGTTTGCCACACGGGGATGCCGCTCTGATAGACGCTCAGTTGTGCCGCGGCGACGTTGACCAGCACGCCTTCGGGCTCCAGGTCCTGGGCCAGCCAGCGGAAGCGTTCGAGGTTGATGCGCAACTGCTCGCGACGCACCGCCGGGCTGATATTAAGTTCGGCTACCGTGCCGGCACCGATCACGCCATCGGCCTGCAATGAATGGCTGAGCTGAAAGGCTTTGACCGCGTCTACCAGCTCCGCGCGGTATTGCTTGCCGACGCCCTGGGGCTCAGCGGCCAGGTAGCCGCCGTCGTAGAGACGCCGTGCCAGCTGCGGCACCCGCGTGTCTTCCATGCCGGGGCGCAACAACGGGCCACTGCCCACGGCGTCCCAATGCGGCAACGGTTGCAGGCGCACGCTCGCATAGGCATTGCGCAGGCTGCGATACAAATCGGCGCCGGGGCGCGCTTGATCGAACGCCTGGGCCATGTCCTGCAGGCCCACCGCAGCAAGGGCGAGCACTTCAACATCGGGGTCGCGGGCAGGCGGCTGGGAATGCCACAGCGGTTCGAAGCGTGATTGCTGCAATCGTCCGTAGTGCAGGTCCTGCAGGGCCTGCAGGTAGTGGCGGCTGCTGTCGATATCGCTGCACAGCACGTTAGCCGTGGCATCCACGGCAGGCAGGCTATAGTGGGAAGGGTCCAGGCCGTCGTCGGCGAGCAGTTGCAGTTGGGCGTGCAAGGCTTGGCGACGGGCTTCGTCGGACCACAACGCGACATCACCCTGCTGCTGATAAAAGGCTTGCAGGCGCCCCTGTGCGGCGGCGTCGATCTGCGGCGCAAGGCCGGGGCAGACACTGGGCAACTGCGCCAGCGCCTGCTGCACGGGCGCCAGGTCGACCGGTGCCGGCGTCGTCACCGGCAAGGGCTCGACCGGCAGCGCGTCGGCCGTGGCGACCAATGGTGCAACGAGCAAGCAAATGCTCAAGTAACATGCGTGTTTTTTGAACAATGCTTTAGCTCCAATCCACAGTGGGGGGTTGTACTGTAGATGCTGACTTTCCTGTGCCGCCTCGGCCTGATGGCCGCAAGCCTGGCTGCGTTGAGTAACTCTGTGCTCGCCGCCAATGGCAACGTGCCTTCCTTGTATAACAGCCTGGCGCGATCGGCTCCAGAACTCAATCCCACTGTGCTCAAAAGCGCCCTTAACGCGGTGCAATGTGCAGTCAGCAACGGCGAAGAACGCTCCGAACGCCTGGCCGTGATCGATTATTCCCAACCTTCGACCGCCCGTCGCCTGTGGATCTTCGACCTGCGCAAGAAAACCCTGGTGCTGCGCGACCTGGTGGCCCACGGCGCCAAGTCCGGGGAAAACTTCGCCACCCAGTTCTCCAACCTTGAAGGCAGCCACCAGTCCAGCCTTGGCCTGTTCCGCACCCAGGAAAGTTACCTGGGCACCCATGGTTATTCACTGCGCATGGACGGGCTGGAGCCGGGGTTCAATGACTCGGCCCGCGACCGCGCTATTGTGATTCATGCCGCCGATTACGTCAGCCCACTGTGGAGCAAGCGCGAAGGCCGTATTGGCCGCAGCCAGGGTTGCCCGGCCGTGCGCCCGCAAGTGGCGCGTCAAGTGGTGGACAAGCTCAAGGACGGCCAGTTCATGTTTTCGTGGTATCCCGACCAGCGCTGGTTGAAGTCTTCCACTTACCTCAATTGCAAGCCCCAACAGGTGGCCAGTAGTCGTACAATCCGTGGCGGTTAGCCTGTCCCCACCGATTAAAGAGAGCACCCAATGCTTCTACATAAGTCCACCTGGATCGAGATCGAGCAGTTTCTGCAGCGCAGCCGCACGGTGGTGGTGCCCATCGGTTCCAATGAGCAGCACGGCCCGACCGGTCTGCTGGGCACCGACTGGATGTGCCCGGAAATCATCGCCCATGAGGCACAACGGCACGCCGACCTGCTGATCGGCCCCACGTTCAATATCGGCATGGCCCAGCACCATCTGGGGTTTCCCGGCACCATCTCCCTGCGCCCCTCCACTTTTATCGCCGCGATTGGCGATTGGGTGCGCTCGCTGGCCGGGCATGGCTTCGAGAAGATCCTGTTCCTGAACGGCCATGGCGGCAATATCGCCACGATTGAAGCGGCGTTTTCCGAGTTGTACGCCGAAGCCAGCTTCGCCCGGCGTCCGGCCGGGTTCGCGCTGAAACTGGTGAACTGGTGGGATCTGGAGGGTGTCAATGAGCTGGCCCATCGTCAGTTCCCCGTGGGTCATGGCAGCCACGCCACGCCGTCGGAAATCGCAGTGACGCAATGGGCTTACCCGGATGCAATCAAGACAGCCGACTATTCGCCGCAGATCGCCAACACCGGGCCGATCCGCGAAGCGCTGGACTTCCGCGCACGCTTCCCCGATGGGCGCATGGGTTCCGACCCGGCGCTGGCGACGGTGGAAAAAGGCGGGGAACTGGTGGCGTTGGCCGCACAGGGGCTGATCAAAACAGTGCGTCACTTCGCTGACGAAGTTAAACCGTAAATCCGCTTGGCGGGAGGGGCCAGGCCCCTCTCCTATCAGCGCATCGCGTTATTGGCATTCCTTGGCCGCTATCTCCAGGCGCGACGGCGTAATAGTCGACGCCAGCGGCTTGCGCTCATACAAAAACACCTTGGCGCCCTCCCCGGCCTTGTAGGCTTCGAGCACATCGTCGGCGGCAATCCGGCTGGTCAACAGCACTTTGGCGTGACGCGAGTTTTGCGTCACCGTGGAGGAGATCGCATGTTTTTCCAGCTTGGGCAGCACGCACTGCACATAGCCTTCAGGGGTTTTGGTGGTCTGCAGGGTCAAGCTCGGAGTGTTAGGGGCAGAGACGCAACCGGCCAGCAACAAAGAAGCGAAGGCCGTGGCCGGTACGAAAAAAGAGCGCATGAAAACATCCTGACGATAAAAGTAAAAGTTCATATCAACCCGCACGCATCAGCGCCTTGAGCGATGCATCGAACTGCTTTAAGGCGTCGAGCTGTACATCGCGCTGCTGTTCGATCTGCGCCGCAATCTCCGGCGCAGCCTTGTCGCGCACCCACACCGACGGCACATGACGGTGTACCGAGCCCTCGGCCTTGGCGATGTATTGCAGGTCGGCATCATAGAACCGCGCCACAAACCGCGCTTGGACCTGGTCATTACGCGGGGTCAGCAACTGGTTATGAGTGTCGAGCATCACCACCACATCCGGATGCGCTCGCACCAGGGCATCCAGGTTGTCGTAGACGGTGACCGAGACGAAGCTGCCCTGCAGCGAATGCATCAACCAGTCCATGGCAAGTTCCGGGTCGGAGCTGTTGACGAACGCTGCGCGGATGCGTGAATCGAGGGCATCCTTGGCGCCGTTCAAGGCCATGTCGTGGTAGCGTTCAAGGTAGCTGAGATTGTCGCGGGTGTTGTCGCTCAGCAACACACCCACCGATTGCGTAGGCTGCAGAGAGTCTACGCTACCGACGATAGGTAGCAAATGGCCTGCACGCAGATCGCCGGCAATTGCCGCGTTATTGAGCGCAGGCGCCCCCAGCATCAGAATGATTGAACACAATTGAATAAACGTTCTCATCGCGCATTTCCCTGAACGGCGTGTCGATGAGGCAATTTTGCGCTTATGCGGCAAAAACAGAACTTGCGTTACGTGATGGTGACTATTATCTGAAGCGATAGTGCACCGCTAAAACTATAAGGACCACGCCATGAAGCCCCACCAGAAAACCTTCGACCGCATCCGCGAAGCCGTCCTGCCGGAGTTTCGCGATCGGGTCGCCGATTACCTGGCCGAGTATGAGCAGGTGCTGCAGGATAAGACGGTGGACGCCGACCGGTTCCAGGCCAGCGCGCAGCAGTTGCGCGGCTACCTGCGCGGTTTGAACACCACGCGGGTGTTGGGCATGGCCGATTGGGAAGACCTCGACCGGCGTGCCGCGCAACTGGCCGAGCCGGCTACAGCGCCGGACGTGGCTGATTGACCCACGCCTGCACCGACGGCCGCTGCCACTGGCGCTGCGCATACGCCACCAGCTCGGCGGGCACTGCGTCGCCATTGAGGATCAGGCGGTTAAGCATCACCGCCAGGTCTACATCGGCAATCGACCACTCGCCGCACAGGTGAACCGGGTTATCCGACAGCAGTGCCTGGGCCGCCGCAGTCAATTTAGCCGCGGCCGCTTCGGCCACTGGCGACAACGGCGGCATTTTCTGCCCGCAGAACACCACCAGCGTCGAGCGCTCCTGGCGGATCGGCAGCAAATCACTGCGTAACCAGGCCTGTACTTGGCGCGCTTTGGCACGCTGCTTCGGGTCGGTGGGATACACCGGGATAGACGGGTAAGCCTGCTCCAGGTACTCGGTGATCGCGGAGGACTCCGACAAGGCAAAATCCCCCTCGATCAGCGTCGGCACCCGTTGTGTCAGCGACAGCCGCGCATAGTCGGCCGCCTGGTTTTGCCCTGCCTCCAGGTCCAGGGGGATCGTATCGAACGCCAGGCCTTTTTCTTGCAGGGCGACGAAAACCGACATTGCGTAAGGGCTGGTGTAGAGCGAGTCGACGTAAAGACGCAACGGTTTGTGGTGCATGGCGATCTCCTTGAAATGAAGCCCTACGCTACGAGATCGACGACGATAAAGACAATGCAGGCTTTTTATGGGGGCATTCCCGGCAGGAATAGCCGTTACCCGGCAAAGCCTCCGGTGCCCAGGAACGCCTGCTCCTCTGCCGTGGTGATCCGCGCCAGCACTTTATTGCGATGGGGGAAGCGCCCAAATCGTTCGATGATGCGCGCATGTTCCTTGGCCCAACGAAAGGTGTTCGCGTCCAGCGTCTGATTGAGTTGCAGGGAGCGTTGCTGGTCGGCGCGTTCTTCGGAGTGCTCGAATGGCAGGTAGCAGAAGGCGCGCAACGCCGGTTCAACCTGCTGGTCCAGCCCGGCGTCGAGCATGCGCTGCGCATACAGCCGCGCCAGCGGGTCGGTGGCGAACATATGCGCGGTGCCGCGAAAGGCGTTGCGCGGGAATTGGTCCAGCAGGATCAGCAGGGCCAGCGCGCCTTGCGCCGAGTCCAGCCAACCCTCCAGCTCGCGGCGGGCGGCTTGCAGATGGGTGGCGTAGAACGCGTCCCGGAAAGTGGCGTCGAAGGCTTCGCTCTTGGCGAACCAGCGCTTGGGGCCGGCGGTTTTCCAGAAATCGAGAACGTCCTGGGCGGTGTGACTGGCTGTGGCGTCATGGGGGATCACGGTGGCGGACTCCAGTAAGGCTTAAACAATAACGGTATCAGAAGCACGGCACGACACACTCGAATGTTATAGGATAACACTCCTTCTCAACCGGCCCTGTGACCCTCGCCCATGACCGACGCTGCCCCTGCGCGCCAACGCCTGCTCTCCATCGACGCCCTGCGTGGCCTGGTGATTCTGTTCATGCTGCTCGACCATGCGCGCGAGACCTTCCTGCTGCACCGCCAGGTCAGCGACCCGATGAACATCGACAGCACGGAGCCGGTGCTGTTTATCAGCCGCACGCTCGCCCATCTCTGCGCACCGGTGTTCGTATTACTCACCGGGCTCTCGGCCTGGCTGTATGGTCAAAAACACCAAGGGCGGCGCGATGTGTCGGCATTTCTGTTCAAGCGCGGGCTGTTTCTGGTGATGCTGGAATTTACCCTGGTCAACTTCGCCTGGACCTTCCAGTTACCGCCCAGCGTGATCTACCTGCAGGTGATCTGGGCCATCGGCGTGAGCATGCTCGCCCTGGCCGCGCTGGTGTGGCTGCCGCGCGCGTTGCTGATCGGGCTGGCGCTGCTGCTCATTGCCGGCCACAACCTGCTTGACGGCGTGCACGTCGCAAACGGGTCGGCGCTGCAACACCTATGGGCGATTGCGCATGAACGCAGCTGGATAGACCTCAGCGAGAACCTGCGCCTGCGCGTCACCTACCCAGTGTTGCCGTGGATCGGTGTGATTGCCCTGGGCTACGGCCTCGGCCCGTGGTTTGCGCAGATGACCTCCCCAAGCGTACGCCAGCGTTATCTGTTGTGGGCCGGCGCGAGTGCGCTGGTGGGGTTTGTGGGGCTGCGTGCAGCCAATGGCTATGGCGAAAAACCCTGGCAGGCGTATGACAGCGGCGTGCAAGCGTTGATGAGCTTTTTTAATGTGACCAAGTACCCGCCTTCGCTGTTGTTCCTGATGCTGACACTGGGGATTGGGCTGTTGCTGTTGCTGGCGTTTGAACGCGCGGGGCATCGACGCTGGATTGGCGTGTTGGCGGTGCTGGGTAGCGTGCCGATGTTCTTTTATCTGCTGCATCTATATGTATTGAAAGTGCTGTATGTCGCCTGTGTCGCGCTGTTCGGCCTGAACCATGGCAACTACTTCGGCTTCGACACTATCGGTGCGGTATGGCTGCTGGCGCTGGTGTTGCCCCTGGCGCTGTACCCGCCCGTGCGCTGGTTCGCCACGCTCAAAAACCGTCGCCGCGACCTGGCCTGGCTCAAATACCTTTGAGCTGACACCGATCCAGTTGCGGGAGGGGCAAGTACGCCCATCACAACAAGCCCCCTCTGCACTTTTTACCCTGTCAAGCCAGCTCGGCGCGCAGTTGGCGGGCGGCGGTGACCATATGAATCAACGCCGCTTCCGTCTCCGGCCAGGCGCGTGTCTTCAACCCGCAATCCGGGTTCACCCACAAGCGCTCGGCGGGGATGCGCCGGGCGGCCTTGCGCAGCAGGTTGGCCATCTCCGAGGCATCCGGCACACGAGGCGAGTGAATGTCATAGACGCCCGGGCCGATGTCGTTGGGGTAATCGAACGCTTCGAAGGCCTCCAGCAACTGCATGTCCGAGCGCGAGGTTTCGATGGTAATCACATCAGCATCCATGGCCGCGATGGACTCGATCACGTCGTTGAACTCGCTGTAGCACATGTGCGTATGGATCTGGGTTTCATCGCGCACGCCAGCGGCGCACAGTCGGAACGCTTCAGTGGCCCAGTCCAGGTACGACTGCCACTGCGCCTGACGCAACGGCAAGCCTTCACGGAACGCCGCTTCGTCAATCTGCACGATGCGGATGCCCGCGGCCTCCAGGTCCAGCACTTCATCCCGAACCGCCAGGGCCAATTGCCGGGCCTGCGCTTCGCGGCTCACGTCTTCGCGCGGGAATGACCACATCAACAGGGTCACCGGGCCGGTCAGCATGCCTTTCATGACCTTGCGGGTCAGCCCCTGGGCGTAGCGGATCCACTCGACGGTCATGGGGTGCGGACGGCTCAGATCGCCGACAATCACCGCCGGTTTCACGCAGCGCGAACCGTAGCTCTGTACCCAGCCGAACCGGGTAAACGCATAGCCGTCCAGTTGTTCGGCAAAATACTCGACCATGTCGTTACGTTCGGCTTCGCCGTGTACCAGTACGTCCAGCCCGAGGTGCTCCTGCACCTCGACTGCGTGGCGGATCTCGCTGTGCATGGCTTCGACGTATTCGGCCTCACTCAACTTGCCTTGCTTGTAGGATTGACGCGCCAGGCGGATCGACGCGGTCTGCGGGAATGAGCCGATGGTGGTCGTGGGAAACAGCGGCAGATCAAGGCCGGCGCGCTGCCGCTCGATGCGCTGGGCAAATGGCGACTGGCGCTGGCTGTCCTCGGCCGTGATGGCGGCTACGCGCGCCTGCACCGCCGGTTTGTGGATACGTGGCGAAGCCGCGCGAGCTGCCTGCACGGTGCGGCTTTCAGTGAGTGCGGCGCGCACATTGGCGGCGTCTGGCTGATCGACCGCCTGGGCCAACAGCGCCACTTCGGCGCATTTCTGTACGGCAAACGCCAACCAACTTTTCAGCTCGGCGTCGAGCTGGTCTTCACGACCGAGGTCCACTGGGCTGTGCAGCAACGAACACGACGGCGCCACCCACAGCCGATCGCCAAGGCGCTCATGCGCGTGCTGCAGGGTCGCCAACGCCTTTTCCAGGTCGCAGCGCCAGACGTTGCGGCCGTTGACCACGCCCAGCGACAACACTTTGTAGGCGGGCAAACGGTCGAGGATGGTCGGGTACTGGTCCGGCGCGCGCACCAGGTCGATATGCAGGCCGTCCACCGGCAGGTTGGCGGCCAGGCCGAGGTTTTCCTCCAGGCCACCGAAGTAGGTGGCGAGCAGTTTTTTCAGCGGATCGCGCTGGATTTGGTTGTAGGCGCGTTCAAACGCGTTCTTCCACGCCTGCGGCAGGTCGAGCACCAGGATCGGTTCGTCGATCTGCACCCATTCCACCCCCAGTTCCGACAGGCGCTGGAAGATCTGACCGTACAGTGGCAACAGGCGATCGAGTAAATCGAGCTTGTCGAACTCGCCACCCTTGGCTTTGCCCAGCCACAAGTAAGTCAGCGGGCCAATGATCACCGGCTTGACGGTGTGCCCCAGGTCGCGGGCTTCCCTGACCTCATCGAACAGTTGGTCCCAACCGAGATGGAAGTGCTGGTCGGCGCTGAACTCAGGTACGAGGTAGTGATAATTGGTGTCGAACCACTTGGTCATTTCCTGGGCATGGGCACCGCCGCAGCAGGGGTCGCTGACCCCTCGGGCCATGGCGAACAGAGTATGCAGCGTGGCCTGGCCATCGGCTGGGCGAAAACGCTCGGGGACCACGCCGAACATCAGCGAGTGGGTCAGCACTTGGTCGTACCAGGCAAAATCACCGGCCGGCAACAACTCGATACCCGCCTGTTTCTGCAGCGCCCAATGTGCCTGGCGCAGCTCACGGCCCACGGCACGCAGGCCGGCTTCATCGAGTTCGCCCTTCCAGAAGGCTTCCTGGGCTTTTTTCAATTCTCGGTCGCGTCCAATGCGTGGAAACCCGAGGGAATGAGCGACTGCCATGACGTGCAACTCCAATACAAGTGGTAATGGCGGCTATTGTCGGCAGGTGATCAGCGTGAAACAAACTCATTTTATTTTAGATGAACACAAGATTCGCTCATGTTAACCCCAAAGTCGGGCAAGTCCTGGCTGGCGGCCACCCCTGCATCGGGCATACCATGCGTCAAAATAATTACTCATTTGAGCATTCATGATCAAAACCAGTCTGCGTAGTCACTTGACCCTGTGGTTTGCCGGTTTGTCATTGCTCACGCTGTTGAGTGTCGGATTCTACGTGGGCCATATCGCCACCGGCCAGGTGCGTCAGGCCAGCGGTAATGCCTTGCTCGGTGCTGCTCGTTCCACCGCTGCGCTGCTGGCCATGCAACTGCGCGAACGCCAACTGGAAGTGTCGCTGCTGAGCAAGGCGCCGTTGATGCGCCTGGGCAACTTGGACGCGCCGGATATCCTTACACTGATGGAATTGCGCAGCCAATCGCGCGCCGAGTATGCATGGATGGGCGTGGCCGACACCCAGGGGCGTGTGCATCAGGCGGTCAACGGGCTGTTGGTCAATCAATCGGTGCAGCAACGCCCCTGGTTCCAGGCCGGCATGCGCGGCGAGTACACCGGCGATCCCCACGAAGCGGTGTTGCTGGCCAAGCTGATGCCGGGGTCGCCCAGTGGTGAGCCGTTGCGCTTCATCGACTTTGCTGCGCCGATCCGCAACGCCCAGGGCGAGACGATCGGCGTGCTTGGAGCCCACGCGCATTGGAGCTGGGTCACCCATATCGTCGAGTCGGCCACCCAGCAAAAAGACGCCGTGCCGGACCTGCAAGCGCTGATCATCGACGGCGATGGCAAGGTGCTCTACCCCGAGGCACTCGCCGGCCAACAGATACCCCCAACCCACCTGAACAGCCCCTCCGGCTGGACCTCCGGCAACGGCTACGTGACGGCATCGGTGGCGGTGCCGAGCCCGTCCAATGCCCAGCTGTCGTGGTACATCGTACTGCGCCAACCGCTGGATATCGCCCTGCAACCGGCGCGCGAGTTGCTGTACAAACTGCTGATACTGGGCGTACTCGCCGCAGTGGTGTTCGGGCTGGTTGCCTATTATCTGGCGTCGACCCTCAGCCGTCCGATCGAACGGCTGGCCAAGTCAGCCAAGCAGGTGCAGGACCAGCAGCCCGGCGCGGTGTTTCCCCAGGAACACGCGGTGCTGGAGATCGCCCAACTGGGCCGCTCGCTGGCCGGCATGACCCAATCGCTGTTGAGCAAGGAGCGCGAACTGCAGGAAGCCAACGCGTCCCTGGAGGCCACCGTCGCCCAACGCACCGCCGACCTCACCCAGGCCAATGCCGAACTGCTTAAACTGGCCACGCACGATGCCCTTACCGGCGTTTATAACCGCCGCCGCTTCGACGAAAAACTCGCGGAAAACAGCCTGCTGTTTCAGCGCACCGGCCGCACCTTCGCCCTGCTGCTGATCGACGCCGACTACTTCAAGCGCATCAACGACACCTACGGCCACGCTATCGGGGACGACGTGCTTGCGCACCTGGCCTCGGTGATCGAAAAAACGACCCGCGCCACCGATTTCGTCGCCCGTTACGGCGGTGAAGAATTCGCGGTGCTGCTGCCGGAGGTGGACGAACCCGACAGCCCCGAAGTGGTCGCCGAAAAGATCCGCGCCGCCGTGGCAGCGGCAGTGTTTCCTACGGTAGGCCAGATGACGGTGAGCATCGGCATCGGCGTGGCCGAACCCGCCGACCGCGATTCCCTGGCGCTGCTCAAACGCGCGGATCTGCGGTTGTATGAGGCCAAGGCGGCGGGTAGGAATAAAGTGGCGTGAGCTTAGGGGCAAGTCAGCGCAGTAACAGCCCCTCCTCGAGTGCGACCGCCATCACCTCTTGCGCCGAAACGTTGATCCACGCCTTCACACTCGGCTCGCCGACCGAGGCCAACCAACACCCGGCCATGTGAAACCCCAACGCATAGCCCAACCATCTGGGCTTGTCACCGGAGCCGAAAAACCAGGCGCTGTGATCGTAATACGGCGCCTCAATTTGACTCATCGGTACGGGCGCAATTCGTAGCTCGTCTAGGCTGAACGCTTGTTCCCACGGTTCCGCTGCTGTGCCGAGCAGGTGCCCGACAAACCGACCCGCGAGCCCCTCGCTGACCAGAGCCTCTCCCAATGTCCAGCCGTAGCCGGGCCCGGCCATGCGCAGACAGTGATGCACCTCATGCACAATGTGCCGTTGCAGCGCGCCATTGTTGAGGCTGTCGGCAAAGTGCGGGTTATCGGGATCCAGCGTCATGGAGAACATCGTACTGCGATATGCCCGCCCGACCAGGCCCAGTTCGGGAAGGGTCTCACCGGGCAGACGCTGGATCAGTACGTCCAGTCTCGGTGGCGGCATCCAGCGAGCAATAGCGCGGTAAGCACTTTCGAATGCCGCGCTCACTTCAGGGCGACACTTGGCCAAGGCGCCCGAAGCTTCCAGCCAGTGCAGTGTCCATGCGTCCATTCTCACCTCTCGTCGTCCTGAACAGGTTCCATCATCAGAGTGGCCCATCATACTGACGGCCTGTCACATTGGCAGGCCAGATTAAAAGTGGCGCAGCAAAATCCGCCCACGAACCTTTCGATCTGTTCCAAGTGCGGGCACAATGCGTGTCCTTTTTTGGCAGGCACCGCCGCAGGCTCTCAAAAATGATCAAAACGCCGTACTACCTCATCGATAAACAGAAGCTTCTGGTCAATATGCAGAAGATTGCCTATGTGCGCGAGCAGTCCGGCGCCAAGGCGCTGCTGGCGCTCAAGTGCTTTGCCACTTGGTCGGTGTTCGACTTGATGCAGCAATACATGGACGGCACCACCTCGTCGTCGCTGTATGAGTTGAAGCTCGGTCGCCAGAAGTTCGAAGGTGAAGCGCACGCCTACAGCGTGGCCTGGGCCGACGATGAAATCGAAGAGATGCTGGAGAACTGCGACAAGATCATCTTCAACTCCATCAGCCAACTGCAGCGCTTTGCCGAACGCAGCGAAGGCAAGACCCGTGGCCTGCGTGTGAACCCGCAGGTGAGCAGCTCCGACTACCTGCTGGCCGACCCGGCGCGTCCGTTCAGCCGCCTGGGCGAATGGGACCCGGTGAAAATCGAAGGCGTGATCGAGCAGATCAGCGGCTTCATGTTCCATAACAACTGTGAGAACGGCGATTTCAGCCTGTTCGACAAGATGCTCGGCACCATCGAAGAGCGTTTCGGCGAACTGCTGCACAAGGTCAAGTGGGTCAGCCTCGGCGGTGGCATCCACTTCACCGGCGAAGGCTATGCGCTGGACGCCTTTTGCGCGCGCTTGAAGGCGTTCTCCGAGAAGTACGGCGTGCAGGTCTACCTGGAACCGGGTGAAGCGGCGATCACCAACAGTGCCTCCCTGGAAGTCACCGTGCTCGACACCCTCTACAACGGCAAAAACCTCGCCGTCGTCGACAGCTCCATCGAGGCCCACCTGCTGGACCTGCTGATCTACCGCCTCAACGCCAAGCTGGCACCGAGCGAAGGCGAACACACCTATATGGTGTGCGGCAAATCCTGCCTGGCCGGGGATATCTTCGGCGAATATCAATTCGATCGTCCGCTGGCCATCGGCGATCGGTTGTCGTTCATCGACACCGCGGGCTACACCATGGTCAAGAAAAACTGGTTCAACGGCCTGAAAATGCCGTCCATCGTAGTGAAACAACTCGACGGTACAGTCGAGGTGGTTCGTGAATTTGGTTACGAAGACTACCTGTCCAGCCTTTCGTAAGCTGGCGGATAAAGGAGAGATAAAGCAATTGAAAAAGAACGTTCTTATCATTGGTGCAGGAGGTGTCGCCAAGGTGGTGGCCCACAAGTGCGCGCAGCACAACGACGAGCTCGGTCGTATTGCTATCGCGTCGCGCAACATCTCCAAATGCCAGGCCATCATCGACAGCGTCAAGGCCAAGGGTAGCCTCAAGGTACCCGCCGATATCCAAGCCTTCGCGCTGAACGCCCTGGACGTGGAAGCGACCAAGGCCCTGATCCGCGAGACCGGCTCGCAGATCGTCATCAACGTGGGGTCCGCGTTCCTCAACATGTCGGTCCTGCGGGCCTGCATCGACACGGGCGTAGCGTACCTCGACACCGCCATCCACGAAGAGCCGGGCAAGGTCTGCGAGACCCCGCCGTGGTACGGCAACTACGAATGGAACCACCTGGAAGAGTGCAAACAGAAGAACATCACCGCCATCCTCGGCGTGGGCTTCGACCCGGGTGTCGTCAACGCGTATGCCGCGCTGGCGCAGCAACAGCATTTCGACCGCATTGATTCGATCGATATCCTCGACGTCAATGCCGGCTCCCATGGCAAATACTTCGCCACCAATTTCGACCCGGAAATCAACTTCCGCGAATTCACCGGACAGGTGTGGAGCTGGCAGAACAGCCAGTGGACCAGCAACACCATGTTCGAAGTCAAACGCACCGACGACCTGCCGGTAGTCGGTTCGCAGAATCTGTACCTGACCGGCCACGATGAAGTGCACTCGCTGTCGAAAAACCTCGACGTGCCCAACGTGCGTTTCTGGATGAGCTTTGGCGAGCACTACATCAACGTGTTCACCGTGCTCAACAACCTCGGACTGCTGTCCGAAAAGCCGGTCAAAACCGCCGAAGGCCTGGAAGTGGTGCCGTTGAAAGTGGTCAAGGCCGTACTGCCCGACCCGTCTTCGCTCGCCCCGGGCTACACCGGCAAAACCTGCATCGGTGACCTGGTCAAAGGCACCAAGAACGGCCAGCCGCGTGAAGTGTTCATCTACAACGTCGCCGACCACGAAGAAGCCTTCGCCGAAACCGACAGCCAGGGCATCTCCTACACCGCCGGCGTACCACCGGTAGCCGCCGCGCTGCTGGTAGCCCGTGGTGAATGGGACGTGCAGCGCATGGCCAACGTCGAGGAACTGCCGGCAGAACCGTTCCTGAAGGCGCTGGACGTGATGGGCCTGCCGACTCGGATCAAGGACGAGCACGGTGATCGTGCCTGGGATGCAATGGCCTGATAGGCGATAGCGGACCGAACAAAAAAATGCGCTCGAAGGGGCGCATTTTTTGTTTGGGCGGATACCTATCTCCAAACCACATTGCAATTGCGACGACCAGCCACACCGAGCACTGTCAATTCTCACAGGTTACCGCGCACGCAATACCCGCTAGGCTTAACCATGGAGTGGCTGACCTGCAGGTTTGCTGCCCATTCATCCTGTGGGTAGGGCACGCTCATGAACCTCAACAACAACCGCGCCGCCCGTGCCATCGCACTGGTGTACAGCGCCTGCTGTTACGTGGTGTTCCTAATCACGTTCTTATATTTGATCGGCTTCGTCGGCAGTGTGGCGGTGCCCAAAAACATCAACGATGGCCCCCTCCTCGCTTGGCCACTCGCCGCGCTGATCAACTGCGCACTGATCCTGCTGTTCGGCGTCCAGCACACGGTCATGGCACGCAAAGGCTTCAAGCGGTGGCTGGCGGCAGTCATTCCGACGTCCGTTGAACGCTCCACGTATGTACTGCTCAGCAGCCTGGTGCTTGTACTGATGTTCTGGCTGTGGCAACCGATGACGCTCACCGTTTGGGAAGTTGAAACGACGTGGGCCAGGGGCCTATTGATTGGCCTGTTCTGGTTGGGCTGGGGCATCGCTTTACTGGCAACCTTTTTAATCGGCCACTTCGAACTGTTCGGGCTCAAGCAGCCCATCGACCGTTGGCGCAGGGCCACGCCACAGGCGCCAGAATTCAGAACGCCATTGTTTTACAAGATCGTGCGTCACCCGCTGTACCTGGGTTTCCTGATCGCCTTTTGGGCAACACCGCACATGACCGCTGGGCACCTGTTGTTTTCGATGGGGATGACGGTTTACATCTTCATTGGCGCCAGCTTTGAAGAAAAGGATCTGGTGGCGTTGTTTGGTGAGCGGTATCGGCGTTACCAGCAGGAGGTGGGCATGATTTTGCCGTGGGTGAAGTCACGCAAAAAAGACGCTGAATAAACCTTTGTGACGAGCGGGCTGATCGTTCGAACGCTCTGCGTGGGAATGCCGCCTGGGACGCTCCGCGTCCCGCCAAACGGTCCACGGCTTGAGTACCGCGCGACGGTGACGCGGAGCGTCACGGTCGGCGCGACTGATCGACCTGTTCGTGACGCCGCGCAAAACCTCGCGGATCAGTATTTCTCACCCTCATCGCCTCGAATTTCAGCGACGAGAGCCTGGGCGATCGCTCTGGCTTTGACGATGTTCTCATCGCTGTACACAAACGAAATTTGGCCACCGCGATAATCGAAATAGTATTCCTGCTGCGTAGTGGGAGAGGTCCAGTAAGCCGTTTGGTTGCCGCTGATGGAGATCGTCGCTCCTGTCGTGGGATTAATGGCGGTCACTTCGTCCTGCAACACGATGGTTGGGTCACTGGCACACAAGGCACGCCATTCTTCAGGCGTTATTACATTGCTTTCGACACGGGCGATATGGAGTTCATAGGCCATACAGACATCCATCTGAAAAAAGGGAAAATTCCTAGGCTGCGACGGCAGCGTAGCATTGGTTTTCTACGTTTGCTTTTCTCGGATTTTTCCGACAAGGCTTTCAGGTTGTCGCTCGGAACTTCCCTGACTAACCTCTCCTCCGTCGCTGCCAATTCAGCGACCGGATTTGACCGTCCGGCCTTGTTAACGAGCTGCTACGCCCTGCACCTATCCCAGGCGTTTTTTTTGTGCCTGAGGTATCGTGTCGCGGCAGTTGTGCGCGGGATACCTTCGGGTATGCCGGGTTCGTTGACAACCGGTCGGTCAACCCGCGTACAGCTGCCACCCTCTTCGTTTGACCGCGAACGCTGGCGGCTCCACTTGTCGACGGAGCTCCACCATGATCAAAGACACCCCAAATCCCCCAGATAGACTCTTCACCGTACGCCCCAACCTGGGCACAGAAACCCTGCTGGTCAACGCATCCCAGGATCTATCCTCCATCACCGACATCGCCACGCACCTGGCCTTTGAAATCGACGGTGCACAACGCAATGTCGCGCTGGGCATCTGCCGAATGCTGGAAGGTGTCCAACTGTTGGTAGACAAAGCATTGGATGACGCCCATCCAGCGGCATGACACTCAGGTAATCGTTCCCACGCGCGTGGGAACGATCTCAAAACACCGACCACCCAATCCGCTCACTCAACAACTCCAACGCCTTGATCCCAGCCAGCGAATTCCCCGCTGCGTTCAACTCCGGCGACCATACGCATACGGTAAATTGCCCCGGCACCACCGCGACGATGCCGCCGCCCACACCGCTCTTGCCCGGCAAGCCCACGCGATAGGCAAAGTTGCCCGCCTCGTCATACAGCCCGCTGGTGGCCATGATCGAGTTGACTTGCTTGGTCTGGCGAGCCGTGAGGATCTGCTCGCCGCTGTGGGCGCTCGTGCCCTCGTTGGCCAGGAAGCTGAACGCCTTGGCCAGGTCCAGGCAGCTCATCTGCAGGGCGCAGTAGTTGAAGTAGCTGTGCAGCACCGCGTCCACGTCATTGTGGAAGTTGCCGAAGGATTTCATCAGGTAGGCCATGGCTGCGTTGCGTGCGCCGTGCTGGGCCTCGGAGTCGGCGACGACGCTGTTGACCAGGATCTGCGGGTTGCCCGACAGGCGCCGCACGAAATCGCGCATCGACAGGATCGGCACGGCGAAGCGCGACTGGTTGATATCGCAGATCACCAGGGCGCCGGCGTTGATGAACGGGTTGCGCGGACGGCCGCGTTCGAACTCCAGCTGCACCAGGGAGTTGAACGGCTGCCCCGAAGGCTCGTGGCCCAGGCGTTCCCAGATGCTTTCGCCGCCATGATCGATCGCCTGCACCAGGCTGAACACCTTGGAAATACTCTGCACCGAGAACAGCGTGTCGGCGTCGCCGGCGCGGTAAGCCGAGCCGTCGTTGCCGTACACCGCAATGCCAAGTTGGTTGGCCGGCACATCGGCCAGCGCGGGGATGTAATCGGCGACTTTGCCGAGGCCGATCAAAGGGCGCACTTCGTCGAGAATCGACTCCAGCAACGCCTGCATGTCTTGTCCTGTCATCGTGGTTTGAATCAGTGGTAAACGGGGCGCGCAGGATACTTCAGTGGGCGCGAAAGCCCCACACAATCTCTACCACCCGCTCGGCCACGACCAGATACACCAGGATCAACAACAGTTGCAGCGCCAGGTGGTAGCGCAACCTGGCGAGGCGGCGGATGCCATCGCTGACGTTCAACAGCATCAGCATGCTCGACAACACAATCAGCCCCCACCCCGCCACAGTCGAGGCAAACACGCCAATAAACAGCGGCTGCTGGCCCAGCAGCGTGTTGGTACCGGCGGCGAATAACAGCGCACACACCAGCAGGTTTTTCACATTGTCGAAAATCTGCGCACTCAAGTCGTTTTCCAGCAGGGCCACATATCGCTTCCAGAACGTACGCATCAGTCATCACCGGGCAGGAATCGGTCGTCAATCAAAGTAGTTCAAATGCCCAGGTGCTGCACCGTCCCATGAGTCCAGATAGGCGCCAGATTGACCCACGCTCAGCGCCGGACAAATAAGAACGCACTGAATCAATCACAAGAAGCACAGAACCTTACCGGGGTGAACTACTCCCGCGGCACCACCCCCGTCCCAAACCGCCGAATCGCCAGGCAATACCCCACCAACGCCAGCGCCGCTAGCAGCCCACCCGCCGCGCCAATCCAGGCGAAGCCGAAGTGGCTGCCGACCCAACTGCCCATCAGGGCGCCGCCGCCGATGCCGATGTTGTAGATACCGGAGAACATCGCCATGGCCACATCCGTGGCGTCGGGTGCCAGCACCAGCACCTTGGATTGCATGGCCAGGCCGAAGCCCATGATCGCCATACCCCAGAACACGCTCAAGCCCACCAGGTAGGATTGGGCGCCACTCAATGGCAGCAAGAGCGCCAGACAGGCCGCCAGCAGGAACACAGTACCGACCACGAACAGATGCGGGTTGAAGCGGTGCACCAGGCTGAACAGCAGCGAGCCGATAATGCCCGCGCCGCCGAACACCAGCAGGATCAGGGTCACGGCGCCGCCGCCCATGCCCGCCACGCCTTCGACGAAGGGTTCGATGTAGCTGTAGGCGGTGAATTGCGCGGTGACGGTCATCGCCGTGAGCACGTACAACGCCACCAGCGCCGGGCGTTTGAACAGCAGTGGCAGGCTGCGCAGGGAGCCGGAGTTCTGGCTCGGCAGCGGCGGCAAGGTACGCGCCAGCCAGAACACCAGCCCGCCCGCAAACGCGGCGATCACCAGGAAGGTGGTGCGCCAGCCCATGGCTTCACCGAGCAGGCGCCCCAGAGGGATGCCCAGCACCATCGCCAGGGACGTGCCGGTGGCCAGCAAGCCCAGGGCCTGCACCTGCTTGCCCTGCGGCGCCAGGCGCACGGCGAGAGATGCGGTGATCGACCAGAACAGCGCATGGGACAAGGCGATGCCGATACGGCTGACCATCAACAGGCCGAAGCTGGTGGCCACGCTGGACAGAATATGGCTGGCGATAAACAGCCCGAACAGCACGATCAGCAACTTTCGTCGCTCGACGTTGCGGGTCAGCAACATCACCGGCAACGAGGTCAGCGAGACGACCCACGCATAAATGGTGAGCATCAGGCCAACGCTGGCGATGGGCATGTCGAAGCTTTCGCCAATCGCGCTGAGCAGCCCGACGGGTACGAATTCGGTGGTGTTGAACACAAAAGCGGCCAGCGCCAGGGCGATGACCGGTTGCCAGTTTGGCTGGGGAGTTGCGGTTGAAAGGCTCATTGACGGGCGAGGTACTCTGACGGTGATCGAGCGGCCACCCAGGACAAGCGCCGCCGCCGAGCATTCTATAGGTTTCTCGGGCGGCTGTTGACGCTCATCCGCGGCGCAGAATCAGGGCGCGGTCAGCGTCACCACGTACCTACCCGATTTGACCGGCTGACCGCGTCCGTCCACCAATAGGTAGCGCTGATCGTAAAAACGCCCGCTGCCGCTGTCCGCCACCAGCCGCAGACTGGCCCCGTTGACGCTGGCCACAGGTGCCACGCTGCGGACCGTGAACTGGTTACCTCGGCTGGCGCTGGGGCACCCCGTCACGTCCAACTGCGTGCCACTGTGCGCATTTGTCGCACACATCGGCTCAACGATACTCCCGGTAAACCTGATGGTGCCCTGACTTGCCGGCTGCGCCGCGCCGCATGCGCTTGCCCAGAGGCAAAGGAGACCTGTCGCTGCCGAAAAACCGTTGATACGCATGCTGATACTCCTTCCTGGTGATTAAGAAGTAAGTCGTCAGCACAGGTACTAACTTGAGGTTAATCGTCGCAGAGCAACAAAATGTTACGGATCCACCTGCGCCATCAACTCCGCAACACTCTCCGCGCGTTTGGCATAACGCTGCGCCAGCGCCGCACACACCATCAGCTGGATCTGGTGAAACAGCATCAACGGCAGAATCAATACGCCCATGCTCGCCCCGGCAAACAGCACCTGAGCCATCGGCACACCGGTCGCCAGGCTTTTCTTCGAGCCGCAGAACAGGATGGTGATGCGGTCCTCCTGGTTAAACCCAAAGGCCTTGCCCAACACGGTGGACGCCATCAGCACCAGCGCCAGCAGCACGCAGCAGGCCACCACCAGCCCGCCCAGTTCCCACAATGGGATCTGGTGCCAAATGCCTTCGTTGACCGCCTCGCTGAACGCGCCGTACACCACCAGCAGGATCGAACCCTGGTCGACGAACTTCAGCCAGGCCTTGTTGCGCCCTACCCACTCGCCGATCCAGCGCCGCGCGATCTGCCCGGCGATAAACGGCAGCAGCAATTGCACGCTGATTTTCACGATGGCATCGACGGTGGAGCCGCCCTCGCCATGCACGTTGAGTAAGAGGGTCACCAGCAACGGCGTGAGGAAGATCCCAAACAGGCTCGACGCCGCCGCGCTGCAGATCGCCGCCGGGATATTGCCCCGCGCCAGGGAAGTGAAAGCGATGGCCGACTGCACCGTGGCCGGCAACGCGCAGAGGTAGAGCATACCCATGTACAGGTCTTTGCCGATCAACGGCGACAGCACCGGCTTGAGTGCCAGCCCCAGCAACGGGAACAGCACAAAGGTCAGGCTGAACACCAGCAAGTGCAGGCGCCAATGGCCGGCGCCGGCCACGATGGCCTGGCGCGAAAGCTTGGCGCCGTGCAGGAAAAACAGCAGCGCGATGGCCAGGTTGGTGACCCAGCCGAATGCCACGGCGGTCTGGCCGCTGGCGGGCAATAGGGAGGCGAGGATCACCGTGGCGATCAGCGTGAGGGTGAAGTTGTCGGGCAGAAAGCGGGGCCGGGTCATAGTGAAGTCTTCCAGGGGTTGCCAAGAGCGTCACCGCGACTCTAACGTAACGCCTTGTTACCGACTAACGCCAACGAGCCAGTAAATGCCGCCTAAAGGACATGCCAACACCGTGCGCCGCAGCATTCCTGGGCTGTCCAGCCTGCCACGGCCGGTGTACGGGCGCACCGAATCGCTGCCCAATCGCGCGTTGACCCGTCGCCACAGTCACCCGTGGGTGCAATTGTCCTACGCGATTTCCGGGGTGCTGGAGATCCAGACCAGCGCCGGCCGCTTCGTCGCGCCGCCACAGCGGGCCGTGTGGATTCCGGCGGGCATGCCGCACCGGGTGTACAGCACGCCCCACACCGAGATGCGCAGCCTGTACCTCGATTGCAGCGTCACCCCATGGGCGGCCGGGCATTGTCACGTACTGGAGGTGAGCAACCTGCTGCGCGAGCTGATCCGCCGCTTCAGCGAACTGCCGGTGGAATACGCCGAGGACGGCCCCGACGGGCGTCTGGCCCAGGTGATCCTCGACCAACTCGCCGCCGCGCCGCAGGTCGACCTGATGCTGCCGCTGCCGATGGACCCGCGCCTGCGCCAGATCTACCGCAGCCTCAACCAGCGCCCGGAACAGCAGACCACCCTGGGGCAATGGAGCGACAAACTGGGGGTCAGCGAAAAAACCCTCAGCCGCCTGTTCCTGCGCGATACCGGGCTGACTTTCCGCGCCTGGCGCCAACGCCTGCGCCTGCTCAGCGCCCTGCCCGCCCTCGAACATGGCGAACGGGTCACGGACGTGGCGCTGGCCAGCGGGTATGAATCGACATCGGCGTTCATCAATGCGTTTCGCCAGCAGTTCGATGCCACGCCGGGGGAGTTTTTCCGCTGATTCCAGCGTCAGGATGAAATATCAAATACAGCAGCCAGGCGCTTGCGGCCTTTGGGGGTGAGCGTTAACGCGCGGGTATCGAGCGTGCGCATCAGCCAGCGGTCATGCAGCATATGCGTCAGCAACTGCGCGCCCAACGCACCGCCCAGGTGCGAGCAACGCTGGCTCCAGTCCAGGCAGGGATAAGCAAATCGGCGGCGCGCCGAGCTGTCCGGAACTGCCTGCAGCCCCAGCGCCGTCAGCCGTTCGGTGCCTGTGGCGGTCAGTTGATATCCGCTGTCCTGCAGGCACATCCACTGCTTGCGCAACAACGCATCGTGCACTAGGACGCCAAGTTCTCCGGCCAGGTGGTCGTAGCAACTGCGAGCGTGGCGCAGGTGGCAAGGCGTCGAGGGTTTGAAGGCCGGCGCGTCGAATGAGCTGATTGAAAGCAAGCCTTCCAGCGCCCTGGCGACATCGGCACTGACCAATTGAAAGTAGCGATGCTTGCCTTGAGTGACCAGGGTCACCAGCCCCTGTTCCAGCAGTTTCTGGAAATGGCTGGAGGCGGTCGACGGGCTCTTTTGCGCCACTACCGCCAATTCGGTCGCCGTGCGCGCGCGGCCGTCCAGCAGGCAGCAGAGCATACGCGCCCTGGCGGGGTCGGCGATGGCGGCGGCGACACTGGCCAGTCGCAGCTCGGACTGCTCAACATCCATTGTTCGATGCTCCTCGAAGTGAACGACAGGGCGCAAGCATAGCCTGTGCGTCCACCAAAAGGAGATAGCCATGCGTGACAAGCATTTTTTCGGACACACCGTGCTCAGGTGCACATTCATTCTGGCGATGCTCGGATGGGGCATCGGCTTTTACGGCCCGCCGATTTATCTGCAGGCGGTGATGGAGCGCACGGGCTGGCCAATCGCTCAAGTGTCGGGCGCCGTCACCCTGCACTTCCTCAGCGGCACGCTGGTGATTGCCAATCTGCCCCGCCTGTACGCACGGTTCGGCGTGCCGGCGATCACACTCGCGGGCTGCGCGATGCTGGGCATCGGTGTGAATATCTGGGCCCGGGCCGACACCGTGCAGGTGCTGTACCTGGGCGCGATCTGCTCGGGTATCGGCTGGGTGACCCTGGGCGCCACTGCGGTGAACACTTTGATCGCGCCCTGGTACGTCAAGGAGCGGCCAAAAGCCTTGGGTAAGGCTTACAACGGCGCCAGCCTGGGCGGGGTGATTTTTTCGCCGTTGTGGGTCGTGCTGATCGAGCGCTTCGGCTTTGCCGTGGCTGCGCTGATGGTCAGCCTGATCGCCGTGGTCGTCATCGCCGGGTTCTCGCTGCGGGTCTTCAACCGGACGCCGCGTGATCTCGGGCAACATCCGGATAACCAAGCCCAGGCGGAACCGGTGAGCGTCTCCCAGGCCGATTCGCCCTGGACCACCGCACAGGCGTTCAGGTCAGGTTCGTTCCGCTCGTTGGCCGCCGGCATGTCACTGGGCCTGTTCGCCCAGATCGGCCTGATCGCGCATTTGTATTCCCTGCTCAGCACACGTCTGGGCAGTCATGAAGCCTCCGTGGCCATGGCGCTGGCCACCGCCAGTGCAATGGGCGGTCGCTACGTTGCCGCCCATTTGATGATCGGCGGTTTCAACCGTCGCCACCTCGCTTGCCTGGGGTACGCGGTGCAGTTGCTGGGGACCTTGATGCTGCTGGGTCTGGACCTGCATCCGACATTCGCATGGGCCGCCGTGCTGCTGATCGGCTCGGGCATCGGCAATGCGACTTCGCTGCCGCCGCTGATTGCACAGGTTGAATTCAATCGCGCGCACACTGCCAAGGTCATCGCCCTGATGGTGGCCGTCAGTCAGGCCACTTACGCCTGTGCGCCGGCGTTTTTCGGGTTGATCCGCTCCGTCTTCGACGACCCCGGCCACACGATCATGGCGATGGTGGGCGCGACGGCGGCCGTTCAATTGCTGGCGATGCTGTCGTTCTATCGCAACTCATCCACCCGCGAGCGCAAATAGTGCCCAAACCCGCCCTCGGCTGTTATTGTGCGGCGCTTTGAAAAGCTGCCATGCCACTGCGAGGAAACGGACGTTGAACACTGACGAAAAAATGACCGGAGACCTGTTCGAGGTCGATAAGCGCCTGTCACTCAAACCGGTGGTGGAGTTTAACGCTTACCTGCGCAGCGCATTTGGCGACGGCCCGTGCACCTGCATTCGTTGCACAGCCAGTGGTGGCGACGAAAACGGCTATGAGTTCCAGCACACCTTCGGTTTCGACGGTAAACCCACGCATCGCCGCTTTGCTTCCACGGCGGGCAGCGATGTGTTGCAGGCATTGAAAAAGGCCTGGTTGTCGTATACCAAGGCAGAGCTGCCCGCGAGCGGCGTGTTGGCCCTCGATACGGTAAAAGAATTTGTCGAGCCGCAACTGCACAAGCGCCTGGAGCCGTTGTTTTTGGCCAGTGGGCTGGTCAAGCATGTGGACGGTGTCTTGCACATTCAGCCCCAGGCTATGGCCTGATTCGTACGGCAAATGCACTTTTATAGGGTGAATCTGAGCCAAGCGATGCAGGAAGGATAACCCCTCCCGCATCGCGCCCGACTCAGAACCCCGGCACGCCCTGCACTTGCAGCTCAGGCGTCGTTTCATCCAGCGGCTCCACCAGCGGCCGCTCATCCAGACCCGGCACCAGAATCACCTTACGGCACTCCTCCTCGGCTTTATCAAACAGTTCATAGCCGCGCGCCGCCTGCTCCAAGGACAGGCGATGAGTAACGATAGCCTCCGGGTTCAGACGCCCCAGTTCGATATGTTCCAGCAGTTGCGGCAGGTAACGCTGCACGTGGGTCTGCCCCATCTTGAACGTCAAACCCTTATCGAATGCATCGCCAAACATGAAACCGTGGATGAATCCGGCGTACACCCCTGCCACGCTTACCACTCCGCCCCGTCGGACTGCAGCAATACATTGACGCAGGGCCTTACCGCTGCTGCCTTCGATCTTAAGCGTGGTAAGGATTGTTTCGGTGGTGCTGCCCTTCGCTTCGAAGCCGACCGCGTCCACTACCCCGTCGACCCCACGCATGCCACGGGTCTGGCGGATGATGGTATCGGCGGGGTCATCGTCTTCCTCGAAATTGATCGGAATCACGCCATACATCTTCTGCGCGTACGCCAGTCGATACGGGTGATCATCGACCATGAAGATTTGCTCGGCGCCGAGCATCTGCGCGCACGCGGCGCTCAGCAGGCCTACGGGGCCTGCGCCGTAGATCGCTACGCTGGAGCCCTGGCCGATGCCCGCGTTAGTCACCGCCTGCCACGCCGTGGGCAAGATGTCTGAGAGAAACAGCACCTTCTCATCAGCCAGGGCGCCGGGGACTTTGAACGGCCCGGTATTGGCCTTGGGAACCCGAACCAGCTCAGCCTGACCACCGGGAATGCCACCGTACAAGCGGCTGTAGCCGAACAACGCAGCACCCGGTGGGATCGACTTTTTGTTGAGGATCGCGCCGCGCCCGTCATTGGTGGTTTCACAGGCGGCAAATTGCTGGAGCTGACAGAAGAAGCAGTCGCCACAAGCGATTACGAACGGGATCACTACCCGGTCGCCACGCTGCACGGCGGTGACCGCCGGACCGGTCTCTTCAACGATGCCCATGAACTCGTGGCCGAAGATATCGCCGTGCTCCACCGTCGGTATTTTGCCTCGATACAGATGCAGGTCCGAACCGCAGATAGCGGTAGCGGTGACGCGCAGAATGATGTCGTCGGGTTGCTCGATGATCGGGTCGGGAACCGTATCCACTTGCACTTTGTGGGACCCTTGGAAAGTCATCGCTCGCATGCTTTGCACTCCTGATCTGGAAAAAATGGCAGATTTAAGGGACGGCCATCAGCGCAGTCGCGTAACCGCCAATGCGACCACGGCAATCCGCTCCACGCGCTCGTAACCCGGTTTTTCCAACTCCTCGCCGAACACGTCCGGGTCCAGTTCGCGGTAGGTCCAGCCGTAGGCATCGCTACCGAGCAACGGCTTGACTGCGGCGAGGAAGGGGTCCTCACCGGCGACAATCGCCGCACCGGTGTACAGCACCAGGGTGCCGCCCACGGCCAGGCGACCGAGGGCCTCGCTGACAATCCGCACCGACAGTTGCTCGCCCAGGGCACCGCCGCCGTGCCGGTAGGCGCGCTGGCGGTCGTCGTTCATATAGGGCGGGTTGGCGACAATCAGGTCGAATTCGCCTTCGACGCTGTCCAGCACATTACTGTGATAGGCGCTGACGTTGCCCAGGCCGGCCAGCTCCGCGTTCACGGCAGTCAGGCGCAGGGCGCGGGGGTTGATGTCCACCGCGAGCACTTCGGCGTCGTGGCGCGCCCGGGCGATCACCAGCGCGCCGACGCCGGCGCCGCAACCTATGTCCACCGCGCGTTTGATCGGCTCGAAACGCTGTTGCAGGTGGGCCTCGATCAGTTGCGCGAAGCGGTAGCTGTCAGGCCCGAAAAACACCGCGTCCGATTGGGTGGTGGGGTACGCCGAATGGGCGATCAACAGATCATCCAGGCTCGACCAGCGCACCGTACTGCGCCACAGCGAATCGTGCTCTTCGACCACGTCGGCATGCTGCAACGCTTCGCGCACGCTGTCAGGCAACAGGTCACGGTCGAACGGCATCGACCAGCCGAACACGTCGCGCAGGTTCATCGCCAGCGGGGTCGCGAGGCGACGATAGACGCGGTCATGGGTCAGCGGCGTGGGGGTGGTGAAGTGATAGCCGTCGTGTTTCAACCCTCGGCCCAAGTCCAGCAAGGCGCGGTCGGCGAGTTGTTGTGCGGACATAAGCGGGTTCCTTAGCGCAGGCGCGCACGCAGTTGGATAAAGCGCCGCGTGGCATACAGCCCCGCAGGGGTGCAATGGCGGCGGGCCGACAGCCAGGGAATCAGCGCCGTGAGCTGCTGTTCATCGGTCAGGTTGCTCAGCGATTCGACCAGGGACTGAGTGTCCGGGTCCGTTGGACGGTGCGAGTCGCGGGCCAAGGGTCTGCCGCGTCCAGGCCGCACCGCCGGGACACGCTCGGCGCTGATCCAGTCACCGGCGATCCAGTCGTGCAGCACCTGCTTTTCATAACCGCTGAACACGCCGAACATCGCCGCGCCGGCGCCTTCGATCAGTTGCCAGAAACGGCTCTCGGTTGGGTCCTGATTGCGTTTGATCCAGCCCTTGTCTTCCAGAGCCTGGAGAAATGCGCCGATCTGCCCGGGCTTGGCCAGCCACTGGTTGACGGTCTTGCCTTCGAAGCGGCAGTAATCCGAGTGCATGTGCTGGCCGAACGTGCGCTTGCGCTCCAGCATGGCCACCACTTCGTCATGCAGGTTGAAGCTGTCGATGACGGCGTTGGTGCCCGGGCCCAGGTCATTGAGGCGATAGCCCTCGGCGACACGTCGGTAAAAGTCCGCCCTGCCCTCGCCCAGCGGCAATAGATCGATCACCGATTGCGCCGCCTTGCAGGCGTGGCCGGTGCTGGCATTGTCGATGGTTACATGCAGGGTGAAGTAATAAGGGTCGATGCCCAGCTCGCTCAGCTCGTACGAGGTGATGAGCAGGTGCAGGGGCAACTGTTCGTAGCCAAGGTTGTAGCCGATGATTTCCGGCAGGAAGTCCTCGCCGCACAGGCCCAGCGCCATTTGCAGAGCGCCTTGCAGGTAATGGTCGTCGTCCAGGCCGGCTTCGCTGGCGGCGTCGTGATCGCTGAGCAGCTTGCGGTAGATCACCACATGATTTTGCGCGGCCTGACCGTCGCCCAACTCTTCCAGGTAGGTGGTGAGCAGGCCGTCGAAACGCGGGTCGTGCCAGTGGGCCAGCAGCCCGTACAACCAGGCGCCGTCGACCTGTTTGGTCGGTGCTACGCGCTGCAGGCAATACAAGGCATGGGCCTTGTTCTGGAAAAAGCGCCGGGGCCGACCTTGCTGGCGTTGTTCCAGGTACTCGGCGTAGGCCTGGGCGACTTCGGCGCAGCGCTGCTCCACCCACGCCGTAAGATGTTCAGGCACTTCGGGCAGATCGCCGGGCAGCTCGCGCGCCAGGGTCAATTGCGCCTGCACGAAGTCGCGCGCGACCTCTTCGGCGCCCTCGACTTCGCTGTACAACTGCTGATACAGGTGTTGATAACGACCGTGAGCCGAAAGAAGCATCGAGGCCGGCTGGCCTGAGAGCGCAGTGAGGAACGTCATGATGGCAGTGTCCGCAAAGTCCTAAACAACCAGGCCTGCCGACAAGGCGGCCCCGTGAGCGCGCTGAAATACGCGTGTCTAGAATGCAGAGCGTCGGAGTGTGCAGAAAATTCAAATTGGGTTCAGATGGGCTGGACCAGCGGTCGATTGATTTGGCGCGCAGTGGGCCTGCATGGCTTGGCAGGGCTTATGGGGTGGATGGGCTTTCTGTGGCGAGCGGGCTTGTCCCGCGCTGGGCTGCGAAGCAGCCCCTTTTCAGGCGATGTGTTCCATCTGACACACCGAGGTGCCTTAAGAAGGGCTGATACGCAGCCCAGCGTGGGGCAAGCCCGCTCACTACAAAGGGCGCTTACTTGCGCGCCGCCTCCCATTGTTTAAGCAGGTCGTTGTAGCCGACGGTTTCGCCCTTGGGCTTTTCGTTGGCCAGTTTCGGCTTGGGTGCGCCCGGCTGGTCGAACCAGTATTGCGCGTCGCGCTCGGGGTTCATTTTCGGGCCGCACACCGGTTGCACCTTGGAACGTTCCAGGCGCGTCATGATCGCGTCCTGTTCCTTGGCCAGGTTGTCCAACGCCTGCTGCGGGGTTTTCTCGCCGCTGGCGGCGGCGGCGATATTGCTCCACCACAGCTGCGCCAGGCGTGGGTAGTCCGGCACGTTGGTACCGGTCGGGGTCCACTCCACGCGGGCCGGGCTGCGGTAGAACTCCACCAGGCCGCCCAGTTTCGGCGCCATGTCGGTCATGGCCTGGGAGTTGATGTCGGACTCGCGAATCGGCGTCAGGCCGACGATGGTTTTTTTCAGTGACACGGTTTTCGAGGTGACGAACTGCGCATAGAGCCAGGCCGCCAGTTTCTGCTTCTCGGGAGTGGACTTGAGGAACGTCCAGGAACCTACGTCCTGATAGCCCTTTTTCATGCCCTTTTCCCAGTAAGGCCCTACCGGCGACGGCGCCATGCGCCATTTCGGCGTGCCATCGGCATTTACCACCGGCAGGCCCGGTTTGGTCATGTCGGCGGTAAACGCGGTGTACCAGAAGATCTGCTGGGCGATATTGCCCTGGGACGGCACCGGGCCGGATTCGGAGAAGGTCATGCCCGCCGCTTCCGGCGGCGCGTAGGCTTTCATCCAGTCCACGTATTTCTGGGTGGCGAATACCGCCGCCGGGCCGTTGGTGTCGCCGCCACGGGTGACACTGGAACCCACCGGGTGGCAGTCCTCCACGCGAATGCCCCACTCGTCCACCGGCAAGCCGTTTGGCAGGCCTTTGTCGCCGCCGCCGGCCATGGAGAACCAGGCGTCGGTGAAACGCCACCCCAGGGACGGGTCTTTCTTGCCGTAGTCCATGTGCCCATAGATGCGCTTGCCGTCGATTTCCTTGACGTCTTCGCTGAAGAATTTGGCGATGTCTTCGTAGGCCGACCAGTTCACCGGCACACCGAGTTCATAGCCGTACTTTTCCTTGAACTTGGCTTTCAGCTCCGGACGCTCGAACCAGTCGGCACGGAACCAGTAGAGGTTGGCGAACTGCTGGTCGGGCAATTGGTAGAGCTTGCCGTACGGGCCGGTGGTGAACGACAGGCCGATAAAGTCCTTGAGGTCCAGGGTCGGCGAGGTGAAGTCCTTGCCTTCGTTGGCCATCAGGTCGGTGATCGACTCGGTCTTGCCGTAGCGAACGTGGGTACCGATCAAGTCGGAATCGTTAACCCAGCCGTCGTAGATGTTCTTGTCGGACTGCATCTGGGTCTGCAGTTTTTCCACCACGTCGCCTTCCTGCAGCAGGTCGTGGGTCAGCTTGATGCCGGTAATCTCACTGAAGGCCTTGGCCAGCACCTTGGATTCGTACTCATGGGTGGTGAGGGTTTCCGACACCACGTTGATCTTCATCCCACGGAACGGCTCTGCGGCCTTGATAAACCACTTCAACTCTTCGAGCTGCTGGGCTTCGGTGAGGGTGGACGGTTTGAACTCGCTGCCGATCCATTTTTTCGCGGCATCTTCGTAGGCATCGGCCCAGGCCGACGCGCTCAAACCGCTCAGGGCCAGTACGGCGGCCAATGAAATGCTATGTCGCAGCTTATTGTTCTTATTCAACATAGAGACCTCCTGGTTGTTTATTTCATAAGGGCATCAGCCCCAGCGCATCACACTCAACAGCCATACCAGGGACAGCGCGGACGCTACCCAGATGCTCCAGTCGGTAACGCCGATCACCAGCAAATGCAGGTAGGCGCTGCCGAGAAGACCGATAAACAAGCGATCACCACGGGTGGTGCTGATCGGCAAAAAACCGCGCCGAGGGATGCTCGGCGAGCGCAGCTCCCAAGTGGTCATGCCCGCCAGAATCAGGGCGATGCCGCCGAAGAACAGCGCGGTGGGGGTGGTCCAGGCCATCCATTCCATCATCGAATCCTCTAGACCCGGCCCAGGGCAAAGCCCTTGGCCACGTGGTTACGAACAAACCAGATCACCAGCATGCCCGGCAGGATAGTCAGCACCCCCGCCGCTGCCAGCACGCCCCAGTCGATACCGGAGGCCGAAACGGTGCGGGTCATCACCGCCGCAATGGGCTTGGCATTGACCGACGTGAGGGTGCGCGCCAGCAGCAGCTCGACCCAGGAAAACATAAAGCAGAAAAATGCCGTCACCCCGATGCCGGAGCCGATCAGCGGAACAAAGATTTTCACGAAGAACTTAGGAAACGAGTAGCCGTCGATGTAGGCGGTTTCGTCGATTTCCTTGGGCACGCCGGACATAAAACCTTCCAGAATCCACACCGCTAACGGCACGTTGAACAGGCAATGGGCCAGCGCCACGGCGATGTGCGTATCGAACAGGCCGATGGACGAATACAGCTGGAAAAACGGCAACAGAAATACCGCCGGCGGCGCCATGCGGTTGGTCAGCAGCCAGAAGAACAGGTGCTTGTCGCCCAAGAAGCGATAGCGCGAGAAGGCATAGGCTGCCGGCAACGCCACGCTCAGGGAAATCACTGTGTTCAGGCTCACGTAGTACAGCGAGTTGAGGTAACCGGTGTACCAGCTCGGATCGGTGAAGATCACCTTGTAGTTAGCCAGGGTGAAATCCTGCGGAAACAGGGTCAGCCCACCGAGGATTTCGGTGTTGCTCTTGAAGGACATATTCAGCAGCCAGTAGATCGGCACCAGCAGGAACAGGATGTACACCAGCAGCGGAATCAGCTTGCGTTTGCTCATGTTGGCGGCCTCAGCGGTTGGCGTCGGAGTGGGTCATGGCGGTGTAGAACAGCCAGGACACCAACAGGATGATCAGGAAGTACACCAGGGAAAACGCCGCCGCCGGGCCGAGGTCGAATTGACCTACGGCCATCTGGGTCAAGGTCTGACTCAGAAACGTGGTGGCGTTACCTGGCCCGCCGCCGGTCAGTACGAAGGGTTCGGTGTAGATCATGAAGCTGTCCATAAAGCGCAGCATTACCGCGATCAGCAGCACGCTCTTCATCTTGGGCAACTGGATATGCCGGAAAACCGCCCAGGCTGAGGCCCGATCGATACGTGCGGCCTGGTAGTACACATCCGGAATCGCCCGTAGGCCGGAATAACACAGCAGCGCCACCAATGAGGTCCAGTGCCATACGTCCATCACCAGCACCGTGACCCAGGCGTCCATGGTGTTGGCCGCGTAGTTGTAGTTGATGCCCAGGGCGTTGAGGGTCGAGCCCAGCAGGCCGATGTCGGCGCGGCCGAAGATCTGCCAGATGGTGCCCACTACGTTCCAGGGAATCAGCAACGGGATCGCCAGAATAATCAACACCAGCGACGACCACCGGCCCTTGGTCGGCATGGTCAGGGCGATGGCGATGCCCAGGGGGATTTCGATTAGCAGCACGCAGGCCGAATAGATGAACTGGCGCAGCAGCGAGTCGTGCAGGCGCGGGTCGAGCAGTACTTGCTTGTACCAGTCGGCGCCGACGAAGTAGCGGCTGGACTGGTCGAAAATGTCCTGCACCGAGTAGTTGACCACGGTCATCATCGGGATCACCGCACTGAACGCTACCAGCAGGAACACCGGCAGTACCAGCCACCAGGCTTTGTTGTTCTGCACCTTGTTCATGGCTGCACCTCCAGCAGGTAATCGTCGGCATAGAGCATCAGCCATTGCGCGGGAAAACTGATGGACGCCTGGCGTTGCGGCACCGGTTTGTCTTCGGCCAGGCGCACCTTAAGCGTCGCACCGTCGAGGTTGAGGGTCATGATCTTGTAGGTGCCGAGGTCTTCCAGATGAGTGATATCGGCTTGCAGGGCGTCAGGGTTGTACTCGTCCCATACATGGATAAATTCCGGACGAATACCTACCTGGAGCTTTTGGCAGTTCGACTCGGCAATGCGTTGCTGCAATGCGCCGGACAGCGGCAGGTGCGTGCCGGCAAAGCGTACACCGCCCGCCTCGGCCTGCACCTCAATCAGATTCATCCCAGGGCTGCCGATGAAATAGCCGACAAAGGTGTGGCTGGGCCGTTCGAATAACTCACGTGGTGTGCCGAACTGCACGATCTGCCCGCCGTACATCACCGCGATCTTGTCGGCGAAGGTCGACGCTTCCAACTGGTCGTGGGTGACGTAGACCATGGTGATATTGAACTGCTCGTGGATCTGCTTGAGCTTGCGCCGCAGTTTCCACTTCAGGTGCGGGTCGATCACCGTCAGCGGTTCGTCGAACAGGATCGCCGACACGTCGTCACGCACCAGGCCACGGCCCATGGAGACTTTCTGCTTTTCGTCGGCGGTGAGGTTGCGGGCTTTTTTGTTCAGCAGGTTTTGCAGGTCGAGGACTTCAGCAATTTCCTGCACTTTGCTATGAATTTTCGCCTCGGCCATGCCCTGGTTGCGCAACGGGAAGGCCAGGTTGTCGAATACCGTCATGGTGTCGTAGACCACCGGGAACTGGAACACCTGGGCAATGTTGCGTTTCTCCGGAGTCAGGTCGTTGACCACTTGGGTGTCGAACAGCACCTGGCCTTCGGACGGGCTGAGCAACCCGGAGATGATATTGAGCAGGGTCGACTTGCCGCAGCCCGATGGGCCGAGCAACGCGTAGGCGCCGCCCTGCTCCCACACATGGTTCATTTCCCGGATCGCGTAGTCTTCAGGCCCTTTGGGCGTAGGGCTGTAGCTGTGCGCCAGGTTCTGCAAATGGATCTCGGCCATCAGGCAACCCTCGCAACACGGCGCCCGGGGGCCTGGACCAAACGGCCCTGGCCATCGAACACAAACAGTTTATGGGTGGGGATATACACGCGGATCGGCGCGTCGACGTCGTACTCGTGCACTCCCGGCAAGTGCAGCACCAGCAGAAAGTGCTCGCTGCGCACATGCAGGAAGGTCTCCGAGCCGCTGATCTCAGCCACCTCCACGGTCACGGCCAACTCCAGGTCGTCGTCGTTGCTCGGCACCAGGCTGATGTGGCTGGGGCGCACACCGAAGCGGAACTCGCCCTCACCAATGGGGCGCAGGTCGACATTCAGCGGGAAGTGCACAAAGTTGGCGAAGCTGACTTCGTTGCCGCTGATCCGCCCGGGCATCAAGTTGATCGGCGGTTCGGAAAACAGCTCGGCGGCCAGCACCGTTTGCGGCTGGTGATACACCTCGGCGGCCTTGCCGCTCTGGATCACCCGGCCTTCATGAAGGATGGTGGTGGTGCCACCCAGCGCCAGCGCTTCATTAGGCTCGGTGGTGGCGTAGATGGCGATGGTGTGACGCGCGGCGAACAGCTCGCGCATTTCCTGACGCAGCTCTTCGCGCAGTTTGTAGTCCAGGTTCACCAGCGGCTCATCGAACAGGATCAGCTCGGCGTCCTTTACCAAGGCGCGCGCCATGGCGGTGCGCTGTTGTTGCCCACCGGACAACTCCAGCGGGTGCCGTTGCAGGAATTTCTCGATGCGCAGCATCCGGGCGGTTTCCAGCACCTTGCTTTGGATCAGCTCGTCGCTCACGCCGGCCTGGCGCAAGGGCGAGGCGATGTTCTCGAACACGGTCATGGTCGGGTAGTTGATGAACTGCTGATAGACCATCGACACGTTGCGCAGGCGCACCGGTTTATGGGTGACGTCCGCGCCGTTCATCAGGATGCGGCCGCTGTCGGGCTTGTCCAGGCCGGCCATCAGGCGCATCAGGCTGGTCTTGCCGGACAGCGTCCGGCCAAGCAGAACGTTGAACGAACCCGGCTCGAAACGCAGGTTGGCGTCGTCGATCCAAGTCTGGCCTTCTACAACGCGGGAGACATGTTCCAGGGTCAATGACATGACACGACCTTTTTATTATTGGAATGAATCTGGCCATTCGTCAGAGCGAGTTTCGTGCCAAAAATGCAGGTGCTTGATTCACAAGCAAATGGCCTCAAGGTGATGTTCAGGAGTGAACAATTTGGCTGAACAAGTGAACAGCTTGGGGGTTGACAGTGAACAGTTCTGAACAACACTCTTTGAACCCGACTGACTGTTCAACACACAGGTCCAAGGTGGCCCGGTGGCGTCAGGTAGATCGTGCAAGACCCCAAAACAATAAAAAGAAGGTCACCCCATGGCCGAACCCTTGGCTCACGACACCATCATCCAGGACTCCTGGCGCCGTTGCCGCGCCTTTGGCCTGGACCACCAAAGTACGCCCAGCTTTGACCAGTTGCCCGCCGAGGGCATCAGCCAACTGCTGGAGAGCCAGCACTCCCTGGTGCAGACCACTCACCAGGAAGTACTGCCCTACTACGAAAATATCCTCAGCAATTCCAACTGCCTGATCATGCTGGCCGATAACCAGGGCCAGGTCCTGACGTCATGGGGCACCCAGCGTTTTATCGAACCCAAGCTCGCCCGTGGTTTCAGCGCCGGCGCCAGCTGGCTGGAGCGCGCCAGCGGTACCAACGCCATCGGCACCGCGCTGGCCTGTGCCCAGGCGGTGCATATCGAGCATGACGAGCACTTCCTCAAGGCCAACCGCTTCATGACCGGCTCGGCGGCGCCGATCTTCGATGCCCAGCGCGAAATTATCGCCGTGCTGGATGTGTCCAGCGACAGCTACCTGCCGCCCTCCCATACCCTCGGCATGGTCAAGATGATGAGCCAGACCGTGGAGAACCGGTTGATCCTCAACCTGTTTCGCGGCGAGCACTTCCAGCTGACCTTCAACACCGGATTGAGCAACCTCGACAGCCAATGGGCGGGGCTGCTGATTTTCGATGAAAGCGGCCAGGTACTGTCGGCCAACCGTCGCGCCGACAACCTGCTGGGCATCAGTTTGTCGCGGGTGATGATCGACAGCCTGTTCAAGGTGTCGTTGCTGGAGTTGCTCAACCAGCCCGAAGGCTTGCCGTTTTCGTTGCAGGCGGCCGGGCGCAACCGCTTCCAGTGCCTGCTCAAACGCCCCCTCCAGCAGCCGGTGCAGGCTCGCGTGTTTACCGAGCCCAAGACCAGCGAACCACCCGCGCCCCCGCCACCGGCGTCAATCGGGCTTAATACCCTGCATTTCGGCGACCCACGCGTGGAAAAAGCCGTGCGCCAGGCCGAGCGCCTGCTGGAAAAAGACATTCCCCTGCTGATCCACGGCGAAACCGGCGTGGGTAAAGAAGTATTCGTCAAAGCCCTGCACCAGGCCAGTTCCCGCAGCCGCCAGGCGTTTATCGCGGTGAACTGTGCGGCCATTCCCGCCGAGTTGGTGGAATCGGAACTGTTCGGCTACGAAAAAGGCGCGTTCACCGGCGCCAATCAGAAAGGCAGCATCGGCCTGATTCGCAAGGCCGACAAAGGCACACTGTTTCTCGACGAAATCGGCGACATGCCGCTGCCGACTCAGGCGCGGCTGTTGAGGGTGTTGCAGGAGCGCTGCGTGCAACCGGTGGGCAGCAGCGACGTGTTCCCGGTGGATCTGCGCATCATCTCCGCCACCAACCGGGCCTTGCGCGAGCTGGTACAGGTCGGGCGCTTTCGTGAAGATTTGTACTACCGCATCGGTGGCCTGACCCTGGAACTGCCACCGCTGCGTGAACGTCACGACAAACAGGCGCTGTTCCAGCAACTGTGGCAACGGCATCGCGAGCCGACGCAATGGGCCGGTTTGAGCGCCGAGGTGCTGGCCCTGTTCGAGCAACACCCCTGGCCAGGTAACCTGCGCCAGGTCAGCAGTGTGCTGCAGGTGGCGCTGGCGATGGCTGAAGAACAGCCGATCCGCGCGGAGCATTTGCCGGACGACTTTTTTGTCGACTTGGGCCGGGCAGCGCCACCGCCGGCCAATGACGGGCTGGAAGACAGTGGCGACCTGAACCAACGCCTGAAAGCCGCTGGCGGGAACATTTCCCATTTGGCGCGGGAACTGGGAGTAAGCCGCAATACCTTGTACAAACGTCTGCGCCAGCACTGACGCTTTAAGCGCAGGGAAGCTTGCTGCCCAGAACGATCACGCGCTTTTTGTGATGCGCGCTGGGCATGTGGATCAGACTGCTGTGGCTCAACGCCAGCTCCACGACACACCTGTGTAGACGCCGCGCCCCTGCGCCGGCGTAGAGCGCGCCATATCCAAACCTTTGTCGTCATAGCCCGGCGTAACGGTGTTGGCGTAGCGTCGATTGGTCAGATTGCGCAGATCGACCCAGGCCTGCCAGTCGCCCTTGGGGGCGTCGTAGCCGAGGGTTGCACCCAGGATGGTGTATGACGCGGCGTAGTAGGAATTGGCATAGTCCACCGCTACCCGCGACGAACGCTCGGTGTTGAGGCTGCTGTAAAAGCCTGTCGGGTGGCTGTAACGCAGTTGTGCCTGGTAATAATGCCTGGGGATGCCCGGCAACGTGTTGTCGCCGAAACGGTCGTCGTCACGGTAGTGAAAGTCGCTGAACGTGTAAGCCTGGCGCAGGGCGAGCCGGCCGTTGCGGCCGCCGTCCCACAGCGGGCTGAGCAGGTTCAGTTCCAGCCCTTGGTGCACGGTGGGGCTGGCGTTGGATTCGGCGATCACGGCATTGCTGGTCGGTGTTTGCGCCTGCGTCTCTACACTGAGCAACTCGTGGCGCACTTGGGAGCGGTACAGCGCCAGGTCCCATTCACCAAACCACTGCTCGCCGCGCCCACCGATTTCCAGGGTGGTGGCGGTCTGGTTTTTCAGTTTTACGCCTTCGCGTTGCAGGCCAGTGGCCGGGCCGCTGCCTTGGGGGAAATATTTATTGGAACCCCAAATCATCGACCATGCGTGCGGCGGCTCGACCGAGCGGCTCAGGTTGCCGTACACCTGCAACTGCGGTGTGAAGTCGTAACGCAGGCCGATGCGCGGCGCGTAGTCCCAATCGTGCTGACTGACCGGCGTGCCGGTATCCGGGTAGGTCACTTCAGTTTCGCGACGGGTGTAAATCGCCGCCAGACCGGTGGTCAGCCACAAGTCCGGCATCAATTCCAGGTCGTTGCCTACGTGCAGTACGGTGTCGGAGCCCAGGTAGCTGTAGTCGCGGGTCTTGGTGCCGGGCGCGTAGGAGGCGGTATTGCCGGCCGGCGTACGCACGTATTCCGACGTGCCGTTGTTGGGCATCGCCTGGGTGGTGCGCAGGCCGACCGTGGTTTTGCTGTCGTGGCCGAACAGCGTGTCCTGGCGGATGTAATTGAGGGTGCCGCTGATATCGGTATAGGCCACTTTCAGGCGATTGGTGCCTTCGCGCAGGTCCATCGGGTAATCGTGGTAAGCCAGGCCTGCTTCGAGCCGACTGTTGTCATCCAACTGCAAGGTGGTCTTGTTGGCCAGCCAGGTGGAGCCGGGTTGCAGGCGCTTGGAGTCGCGAGCGACATTGAGCGTATTGGCTGCCTCGGGATCATGGCTGATCTGATTGCGCGTGAGTTTGCCGGGGGTGTCGTTAGTGGTTTCGCGATAACGCAGGTAGAAACGCGTTTCCAGGTCCGGGTTGAACCGGTAGCCGAAGTTGGCGGCAACCCCCTTGCCCGAGCCGGCACTCTGGTGCTGATAGCCGTCGGACTCGGAATCGGTGAGGCTGATGTAGTAATCGGCATCGCCCGAGACCTGGCCGGAACTGATCTCGCGCTGGCCATAGCCCCGACTGCCCAGCTCATAGCGCAATTGCAGCTTGGGCGCGTCGTAGCCGGTGCGGGTCACATAGTTGACCGCGCCGCCCAGCGCCAGCGCGCCCTGGTCGAAGCCATTGGCGCCGCGCAGCACTTCAACCCGGCTTTGCCATAGCGGGTCCTTGAGCTCGTAAGGTGTGCCGCCGGGGCCGGTCAGTGGCAGGCCGTCGAACATTTCGTAGAGGCCGGAGGCATGGGCGCCGGGGCCGCGATTGAGGCCCGAGCCGCGTATAGACAGCTTGACCCCTTCGTTGTTGGCCGCCTTGGCATACACCCCGGCCTGGTACTTGAACACATCTTCGTTGGTGCTGACCCGGCCCTGCTGCACGCTGTCCATGTCAATGTAATGAGTGCCGCCAGGCACGTCGCGCAATTGCGCCCGGGCCACTTCGCCAGCGCTGGGCTCACCGCCGGTGACTTCGACCGGCGCCAATTGCAGCGCATCGGCATGCGCAAAGGAAGTCAGGGTCAGTGCAGCAAAAAGAAACGCAGGTTGACGCGACAGCATGGGTAATCCTTGGAGTTCGGGGGCGTGAACGGCGTGGCCGAGCACGCTGGCAGTGTTGGGAAGGCAGCGGCACCCGGCAAGTCACGCCTAAGTGACCAACCGGAACCCTCCCACGCTCACATCGGACGGCGTCGTAGGCTTGGGGCCACAACACCGACGAAACCTCTACGCCTTGGTTGAGGTCCACTGCCTAACTCATCGCGTTGCATTGAAAAGGAAACGCCCATGTCGCTGACACACGAAGGTACTGCCGATGTACTCCTGGCATCGCGCCATCTCGGCGCCGAACCGGAGGAATGCCCCAACCCATCGGTGACTATCAGACTGACGGAGCAAGGTACGCCGACCATTGCCCGCCTGGAAGTGGACGGCCCGCTGCAATGGCCGGGGCACGCCAATCACGTCACGGTGACGCTGCCCAACGGACGGGAAATCAAAGGGGTGATCGTCGAGATCAATCGGGAAGCCGAAGGCGCGCATTGGCTGACGTTCAGCCTGGATGACTGAAAACCGTCAGCCGGGCACGCAGGCCCGGCTGTAGAACACCGCCAGCAGGGTGCTGGCGGTTATTGCAGCTCGTTAGCGAAACGGCCCACCGCACTGACCACTTGCTTGGCGCCGCCCTGAATCTCGGTAATCACCGCACCGGCCTGGTTGGCCAGGGTCAGGCCCTGCTCGGCCTGTTCGCGGCTGCTGAACATCTCGGCGATGGCTTCATCGGCCAGCCGCTGGTTCTGCTGAACCACGCTGACGATCTCTTCGGTCGCGGCACTGGTACGACTGGCCAGTTGCCGGACCTCATCGGCGACCACCGCAAACCCCCGCCCCTGCTCGCCCGCCCGCGCAGCCTCGATCGCCGCGTTAAGCGCCAGCAGATTGGTTTGCGCGGCGATGCCACCGATGGTTTGCACGATGGCGCTGATCAGCAGCGATTGCTTGCCCAGCGCCTCGATGCTGCTGGTCGCCGACTGCATCTGCGCGGCGATGTTCTGCATGGTCTGCACGGTGTTCTGCACGACCGCCGCCCCACGTTCGGCGGTCACATCGGTCTGCTGTGACACTTCATAGGCCACTCCTGCGGCTTCCTTGACCTCGGATTCCCTCAAGACCTGGTCGGTCACCACACTGGCAAACTTGACCACTTTGCACAGGTTGCCTTCGGCATCGTGCACGGGGTTATAGGTAGCTTCGAGCCACACTTCATGCCCGCGGCTGTCCACGCGCTTGAAGCGACTGGCGACATATTCCCCGCGATTAAGCGTCTGCCAGAATTGGCTGTATGCGGGCGACGCGGCCTCCTGCGGGGTACAGAACATGCTGTGCTTCTTGCCCACGATCTGCTCGAGCGTGTAGCCCATGGCGTCGAGAAATTGTTTATTGGCAGTGACCACGGTGCCATCCAGCTTGAACTGAATCACCGCCGTCGAGCGCAGCAGCGCGTTGATGAACGCTTCGTTTTCCTTACCGATTTCGATGGCGCGGGTGACTTCGGCACCATAGGCCTGAACATATGACAGCTGGCCATCGCGCCCTTTAATGGGCAGCCAGGTCAGGTGGAACCAGGCCAGGCTGCCATCGCTGCGCAGGTAGCGGTAATCATCGTTGACCGGTTCACAGCGCGCGACCGCGGCGTTGAAGTTACGAAAGCAGGGTAGATCCTTGACGTAGGCAGGGACTATCTCATTCAACAAGCGCCCCTCGACTTGTTCGCGGGAATAGCCGAGGGCCCGTGCAAAGCCCTCATTGACGGCTGCGATGCGAAAGTCGGCATCCAAGCGTATGGAAATCATGCCTCGGTCACTCTGCGCGACGAGTTGACGTAGCAGGAAGAGTTCATCGTCCTGGTCCAGAAGGTCCTTCTTCAAGCGTCGATTAAACATGTTGGCGTCCACTGAGGGTTTTCATCACTGCATCGGCTCAGTCGCCCAATGCTTTAAACACAGGTCGACGAACTGTCATGATAGCTCCCGGTTGAAGACGCGCCAGGCCGCTTTTTCCCGGTCCTGGGCCCGGGGAACCTAGGGAGTGGACACCGTCAGGGTCTGCATCAACTCGTCGGCCTCCGAGCCCGGCGCAAACCTGAAGCCTGCCATCTCGTCAGTGCCGAGTATGTCCTTGAGCGCCCCCAGCAGTTGCGCCTCGTTCGGCGAATCGCGCAGTAACCTGTGGGCCGGCAGCAACACATCGGCAGGCACACCCTCCACCGTCGCGGCATCGATCAACGCAAAGAGCATGAAGCGCAGGCGTATTTCACGATCAGTAGGCCAAACCGTCTTTCGCTTACCCAAGGTAGGGCCTCGTTTTTTCGGAAAAGTCCGAGGCTATTGCCCAGGCCAGGGTGTTTCAAGCACCGGCAGGCAAGATAGGCCGCTTCCTACAGGGGAAAGGGAAACACCGCACCAGGCAGTGCGGCAGTCGGCTCATTGCACGGGCAGAAAGTTCATCAACAGCAGACTTTGCGCATAGTTCAGGCCGATACGTCGGTAGCGTTCATCAAGCATTTGGGTAAGCAAGTCGAGACGCGCCACGATCTTGCCGAACTCCACCGCAAAACTGAGGTTGCTGCCCTCCTCCGATATTTCGTTGGAAAACAGCAGTAAAACGCCATTGGCATCCTGGCGCTGGCTAAGCAGCCAGGTGGCCTTCTCGATATTGCGTGCAGCGTTGCTGACGAACTGCGGGTTGATCGAATCGGTCAGGTAGAACTCCGTGCGCCCGCCGTGAGCCGTCACGATCATGCTGCCGATCGCATAGATGAACGCACCGACACGATCGCCCTTGAACTCCGGACTCAGGGAATAACTCAGCGCCACCAGGTCGCGGCGCTCGCCCAGGGCCGCCAGTGGACGACGCTGTTCGATGGCCTGGCGAATTTCCCGCTCGGCGCTCACCGCGTCCGGGTAGCCCGACTGCCGCCATTGGTTGGGGTTGCGCAGATACAGCTTGCCCATCAGCAAATAAAGGCTTTGCAGGTTGTCACGCATGCTCAACGTGGCCATGCGATCGACACTGGTCTGAAAAAACTCATCGGGTTTGCCGTTGCTTAATTGCCGGGTGATATCGCGACCCTGCTGCTGGCTGCAGCCGGTGACCAAGACCCAAACTACCGCCAGCAGCAATGGCAAGCGCGCCCGGCAATTGACTGGCATTGATAATCTGAGATTCATCGGCACCCGATACTGAATAGTCTGCCCACGCGTGAATCGGCGTAGTTGGGACATCGATAGAGCGGGAAAATGTGAAAAAGTGCGGCGCAGGTGTCCAGATTGTTATGACGAATAGGCGGTAGAGCCGTGAATAATTCGTTTCACGATCTATACTTGCAGGACCAGCGACGTACATAAGCGGTCACTGTAATCGAGGGTCACAACAATGAGACATCCCATTCGAGCTCAAATGGTTGTGCAGATGATTTGCCTGCTATCGGTGGCTCAGCTTTTTTGTTGATTGGAAAGTAACCAGGCTGCCCTACACGTTGGCATCACAGCGACGCAAAGGTGTCGAATAAAGGAAAGCGTCGCCCATGGCTGAGTACGGCGACGCTCAGCCTATCTGATCAGCATGCGCCTGGCGGAATGCCGTCCTTATTGAAATCTTTCAAACGCTCGCGCTCCTCTTCAGTAGCGTGCGCTGGTGTTTCCTGCTCGGGTTTTTTCTGCTTTTCGTCAGTCATGGACGCATCCTCTGGGTGGTTATGACTTGGGTTGCTGCAGCGAACAGCAGTTCAAGTTAATCGCTGAGGCGCGCGAATAAAACGCCGCTTCCCACCGTCATCTATCACCACCGTAGAAAATTTGAATTAGCCGGTTGTCCATCGGGTCAAGAATTATGAACGCAGTAATCTGATGAGGTAACAGCAATGACTATCAAAGCAGAGACACTCGTACAACTGACCGAAGCACTGCAGAAACGTGGCCTTAATCTAGTGTCGGATGTGCACTTCACGCGCGCGCCTTATCGGCGTAATCATCGCTGGATTTGTATCGTAGAGTAACTCCATCTGCTGACGGCCTGGCTCGATGGCCGGTCGTCGGCACCTCTTCCCTTCCCATTCCTTAGATGGCACTGGCGCTTATCCACGCCCGATGTATTGGATGGAGCCAGCCGCGAATGACTGGCTCGAAGCAATGAGGCAGGAGTCGCGTTAGGTTGACTGCCCGTTTCCGAGATTTTGTGGTTTTTTTACATTTTTTCGATTCTTTCTCTCGTATTGGTGATGAACACACCAGACGATCAGAAGCAGTGCCGAAAATGCAAAAACGCCCATAAACAGCTCTAGCGCGGGACCTTCGTGTGAAAACATTTTTTCGTTCCTCGTCCTGAAGTAACGCACCTGAAAAAAGGTGCTTCCGAAATTGTTCGTAACAATTCATACATTTTCAGGGTAGTCGCCAAATGCGCAGGTGACAACCCAAAAAACCCCAGAACCGTTGATCCAGACACGTCAGTCGTCGAAAAAACGCCGAGCAGATACCCAAGCTCGATCCATTGCAGTTTCGCGCCGGACCCCAGAACACCGCCTGAAGCGCTTGATCATTAGCTAAATAGCGACTTGCTCCTCAGATACTCTTCAAACCCCAACTTCCACCACTCGCGCCCAATATCCGACTGCTCGCCGTCGCGTAGCGACCCTGTCAAGAGCCAGTTCTTGCGCTCCAACGCCCAGAGCCGGATCTGGTTCTCTTGCCACTTATTGTCAATGGGTAGCGCAACTGTCGACCTGAGACATCAGATGCTCGAGTGGATGCTGAAAGCCTGTACATGCTTTCTGAGGGTGTGCCTCTTTGAGGGCGGCCGTCGCGAGCCGAGCCGCCGGGGCGGCACCACCCTTCGGGCATTCATCCTTCACGCATAAGGGCTTCGACCTGCGCGCAGCGCTTGCGAGGGAACGCACCACTCCTCGTTAGTCTGTAATCTGCGGGCAAGGGTTAAAAACCTCGGTTACGTCGACCGTTGTATGCCACGGGATGGCAGTGCCTGACACCATTCCGCCTACGGTTTGCTGTCGACCCGACTTGCGTACATAGCCGCCATCCGTTCCAGTGAAGACGTGCTGCCCCGGCTTCGTCAGATAATCAAAAAAACTGACTTTCACAGGCAAATTCATTTGCCCACCCGGCGTAATGACGGCGAGCATGATCGCTCGGTCTTTAGTCGCTTTTCTCCTGAAACTGAGGCTGCGATACAACTGCATCGTACTATTGATGCCTTCACCGATTCCCACGTTTTGGTCAAGCGTGCGCTATCCCGCTTTCCCGGCGAGAAAAGGCGCTACGCTGGCATCGCACTCGATATGTTCTTTGACTACTGCCTCGCGCGCGATTGGGAGCAATACTCTAACGTCCCGCTGGATGATTTCGCGCAGCAGGTCTATGGGATTTTGGAAACAGAGCCTTGCCTTCCTCCGTCACTGGCGCAGGTCGCGCCCTTGATGATCTCCGAGGATTGGCTCTGCGCTTACAAAGACATTGAGATGATTGGATACGGCTTGGGCGTAGTCTCGAGGCGCCTCTCCAGGCCGGATGGGCTGGATGGATTGTTTGAACAACTGCAAGCCAATTACGAGTCACTCAGCGCGGATTTCCGTGAGTTTTACCCTGCGCTTCGTGTTTTTGCGCGTTCCCCAGCGGACGCACAGATCTGATCACCTCATCGCCGTTCTGACCCTACGAGACGGTCTTTGGAACGTGTAGGCCCAGCTTAACCAGGACGGGCAAGTCAGGTTTAATGACCAGTTATGCACTGATCAATTTTTCACGCCTTTACCGCGAATACCTCTGACTCGCGAGCCCTCAAGCATGCTTAGCCGCAAGCAGGCTCTTTAAACCCGCTGATTTCTTTGGCAGGCAATTTAGATACGTCCAACGCATCAAGTGGCTCATTGCCGCATAAGGCGAGCGCTGTCTTCTGAGGAGTGACTAATTTATGATGCCTGGATGACAAATTCGGATGCAGCATCATGAGTACACGTTCAGACCTTTTGACCAGCGCCGAGGTTCTGCTGCGCACGAAAGGCTACGCGGCCTTCAGCTATGCCGACCTTGCAGACGACATCGGCATTAAAAAGGCAAGTATTCACCATCACTTCCCCACCAAGGAAGGCTTGGCAATTGCCATCGTCGAGAGCTACCTGTTCCGGTTTAAAAAGCAGCTGGACGCTATCAATGATGAACACGTCAGTGTTGTTGACCGCCTGAATGCGTTCGCCTTGATGTTCGCGCACAGCAGTCAAAACGGGATGCTTCCACTCTGTGGAGCCCTTGCCGCAGAGCTCCTGGCCCTGCCTGAAAGTCTCAAAGAAATGACGAAGGATTTCTTTGAGATCCATCTCACTTGGCTTCAGGCAAATATTAAGCAGGGTCAAGATCGAGGAGAGCTCAAAGCCGACCTGGATGTAATCAGGGTTTCAAGGTTCATATTGAATACTTTGGAAGGTGCGAGCTTTGTTTCTTGGGCGATGAGCGATGACTACGAGAAATCCTCGGGATTTGATTTGATTTTATCTACCCTTCGTCGCTGAACTATCAAGAGCTCGCGACCTTGAATCATTTGATTCAGGGTCGCGAGCCGATCTACGCTTGTTTCAATTAGCGCATACTGAAATCCACCGGATAGATCACTCGGTATTATCTGGTGTCCGGTAGATTTGCAGCCAATGACGCGAGGGCTTGCTTGTAGGCGGAGCTTTTTCGTGATCGCGGATCGTACAGTACCGCCCGTGGCGAGCGGTAACCGCGCTCTTGGCTGCGTTCAAAGTGACCTCTTGAAACGAACCTCCATCTCGTCCCAGCACGTGGCCTGGGGCATAAACAGCCATAAAACCTCCCTGATTTCTATCCATGTGATGATGGCACCATGCCGTCACGCCTGCACAATTGCATAAAACCTACCCCGATGCATAGAGCCGTGCGATGTCTTGTCATGGCGCCGCTCTCGGTGATTCTACTGATCACACCACCCATTGCTTTGCCATCAATATTCCCAATTCCTCTATGCAGCTTAAATTTACAAAACTATCGGTATCATCACATCCCTTGTAAGCCTCCCTACTACTTGGTAGGCTATTCCTCTCCCGGTCTAATCGTCCGGCTTATCTGAAGAGGAACATCTACATGAGCAGCAATCTGAATGGTATCGATGTAGCCGCACTGCAGAATTTCGCCGAAGGCGTTGCTGTAGATGCGAGCAAGCGCCACGCGAGCTTCAACGTTAAGACCGAGTGGAAAGGCCAGACTCGCTCCGTAGCTAAGGTCAGCCGTTACAGCCTGGCCGGTGAAACCTATTCCCGCAATTTTGAAATTGCCGCCGACGAGCCGAATGAATTGCTGGGCGAAAACACAGCTCCTAACCCTCAGGAGCTGCTGATGGCTGCTCTCAACGCCTGCATGTCGGTCGGCTATGCCGCCAATGCCGCGATGATGGGCATCAAAATTCACAGCCTGGAGATCGAGACTGACGGCACCCTCGACCTGCGTGGCTTCCTGGGCATCGATGAAAGCGTTAACCCAGGCTACGACGAAGTAAGTGTCGTCATTCGCCTGCACACCGATGCGCCCCGTGAGCGCGTAGAGGAACTGCACAACGTGGTGCTCAAGACTTCGGTCAACTACGCAAACTTCTCTAAAGCCATCCGCATGCTCCCTAAGCTCGAAGTCATCGAAGGCTAACCGTCCTGGCTACAGGTCAGCACGGCACCTTGCCGCTGGCGACCTCTCATTTATTTGATACCGGAGTCAGTAATGAACGATTTTTTTAAAGGCAAAAACTGTTGGTCGTCGGTGGCACGAGCGGTATGGGCTTGGAAACAGCGCGCCAGTTTTTAAAAGCGGGTGGCAGCGTGGTTCTCACCGGCAGCAAACAGGATAAAGCCGATGCTGTGCGCGCCGAACTGAGTCCGCTGGGGAACGTATCAGTGATCGTTGCCAACCTCATGACCGAGGAAGGGATGAATCATGTACGCAACGAAATCAATGCCAACCACAGTGACATCGGCTTCATGGCGAACTCTGCAGGCATATTCATTCCGAAGCCTTTCATCGAGCACGATGAGACGGATTACGACATGTACCTGGATCTGAACCGCGCCACATTCTTTATCACGCAGGCAGTGGTCAAAAATATGCTTGCTGCCAAGCGCGAAGGCTCCATTGTCAACGTCGGTTCGATTGGCGCACAGGCCGCGCTGGCCGGCTCTCCAGCAACTGCTTATTCGATGGCTAAGGCGGGCCTGCACGCAGTCACCCGCAACCTTGCAATTGAATTGGCTCATTCAGGTATCCGAGTCAATGCCGTTTCGCCTGGCATCGTTCACACCTCGATCTATGAAGGCTTCATGGACAAGGACGCGATCCCGGAAGCGATGAAGTCACTGAACAATTTCCATCCACTGGGTCGAGTGGGTGTTCCCGAAGACGTCGCCAATACCATCCTGTTCTTGCTGTCCGATAAAACTTCCTGGGTGACCGGTGCTATCTGGGACGTTGATGCAGGGGTGATGGCGGTACGTGCCTAAACACCGAGGCAAGCGTTGCGTGTAGCGCCTCTCATTGGGGCGCTTCCCAGCACGCTGCTCCGGTTATAAGGCTGCTGGCTGCAGGAGTTCAAATGTCCATCACGACAAAAGCCGCGCTGCTGAGCTACGCGGAAACCCAGATGCGCTCAAAGGGTTACTCAGCGTTCAGTTACGCGGATCTCGCAGCGAAAGTCGGTATTAGAAAAGCCAGCATTCACCATCACTTTCCTACCAAGGAGTGCTTGGGCGCGGAGCTGATCAACGACTACATCGCTCGGTTCTACGAGACGTTGGTGTCAATCGAGATCAGGCATCCCGAGCCGCTGCAGCGCTTACAGGCTTTTTCCCGACTTTTCGTGATCAGCGCGAATGAGGGGCTGCTGCCGTTATGCGGCGCCTTGGCGGCGGAGATGGCTGCATTGCCTTTATCGCTTCAAGGGCTCACTAGGGACTTCTTCAATTCGCAACTCGCCTGGCTCCAAAGCACCCTTAATGACGCAGTCCGGCAGCACAACTGGTCACTGGGAACAACCGCTGAGAACTTCGCCTTCATGCTGCTGAGTATGTTGGAGGGAGCAAGCCTCATTGATTGGACACTCGGTCGATCAACCGACCCTTTGGCTGGTTTTGACCTTTTGCTTGAAATGGCGGCAATTCAGTCCTCATTTCTTCGTGCAGGATGAATTATGAAAACTCCTTCGAAAAAATACGTAGTCGATATCTGGTCTGATTATGTGTGTCCTTGGTGCTGGATTGCCAAGCGCCGCTTTGAGAAAGCACTTGAAAGCTTCCCAGAGAAAGACGACGTACAGGTCAATGTTCGGGCCTATCGATTGGCTGCGAACCACACCCCAGAACCGATGGTCGCGGCCCTTAATCGTAAGCTCGGTAACCCTGACTCCGCTGTAGCAATGATGAGCACCGTAAGTAAATATGGCCAGGTCGACGGGTTGGATTACCGCTTTGACACCATGATGTTTGGCGATACGACTGACGCTCATGTGCTAGTGAAAGCGGTTGAAGATACGGCGGTAAAAAAGCGACTTGTAGAGGAGCTGTACGAGCAAAGCACCAGTCACGGTAAGTCCCTCTTTGATCGCGCCAGCTTAGCGGCGACTGCTAAAGACGCAGGTGTCTCGGACGACTCCATCCAAGCGGCTTGGTCATCTGCCGAGCTGCGCGCTGAAATGAAAGCGGATGAGCAGTTTGCCGCCCAATTGGGTTCCGGCGTGCCGCTCTTCGTTTTCAACAATGAGTTTTCGGTGGCAGGTGCGCAGCCTGAAGCTGCGTTTCTTGAAGCACTGAACCACATGGTTAAGAGCATGAAAGTCGACGATAGCGCATTGACAGGTCAGGTCTGCGGGATCGATGGCTGCAAAATTTGATTGGCAATGGATGGCGGCACTCTCAAGGTGCCGCCTTTCCCTGACACAGAACGAGAGATCAGATGAGCCGTATCGTTGAGTTGAGCGCTCCCCAATTTGCTCGCTTCGTAGCCAAAGGCAGCAGTGTCGTAATGTTCTCAGCCTCCTGGTGCAAACCCTGTAAAGAAATGAGACCGGTCTTCATTGAGCTCGAAGGAAAACTCCATTCGATAGCATCTTTTGGGAAGATTGATATCGCTGTGTCTCCGACGATTGCGCAGATGTATGGCATTCGCTCTGTGCCGTCGTTGGCAGTGTTCCACGAAGGCCGATTGTTGAAAGTCTTCGCCGGGTCTAAATCAGTTTCAGCGTTGAAAAAAGCAATCGTCACTGAGCTGGAGGACGCTAGCTAAACAAGCATCCTCCTCGACCGGTAAATCAGTCAGCTATCTGACTCGCTGCGTGGAAAGCTCACCTTTCCTGGGCCCGCGTCAATTGGATGAGCGCGATCTTCATTGAATATTTCCGTTAGTAAAGCGTTGGCTCGTTTGTAAGCGTCGTACTTGAATTCGGTATCGTCCTCGGGCTGAGCGGCCATCTCCTCCAGCATTTCCAAGTTCAGGCGACGGAATCGATCCGCACGCTCACGAGCTTCGTAGCGTCCTATCCCGAGTTGCTCCAAAGCTCTGCGCCCGAGGGACAATGCGCTTTCAAATGTCTCTCGCTCGACCTCTTCCACACCCATCTGACGTAGGGTAATGATGTGCCCCATATCTCGAGCGCGCACCACCAATTTTAGGGATGGAAAATGCTCTTGGGCCAACTTGGTCAGTGCCAGGTTATCGTCCTGATTATCAATGGCGTTGATCAGCACCACGGCTTGAGCAGCGCCCGCTGCGTGCAGTAAATCGAGGCGGGTGGCATCCCCGTAGAACACCTTCACCCCGAACTTTCGCAGTGTCTCGATGTGGTCGGGATCATGATCCAATACCACGACTTCAAAACCACAAGACATCAGCAGTCGCCCAGCGATCTGCCCGAATCGACCGAAGCCAGCAATGATGACTCGAGGGTTGCTCTGATCAATGGTGTCCGATTCCTTGCTGCTCTGCTTGCTCGAAGACTCCAGATGATTGAGCAAAAGGATCAGCAGTGGCGTTACACACATGGACAGCGCCACCGCCAACGTCAGGCTTTTACCCCAAGGGTCTATCAGGATGCCGGCGACTGTCGCTGCGCCAAATACTACAAAGGCAAACTCACTTCCCTGTCCAAGGAACACCGCCTGCCATGAGCGCTGATCACTTGGGACATTCAGGAAGCGCCCCAGGAGCCTGATCACGAGCAGCTTGATCAGGATAAAGCCCAAGGTCAGAGTGATGACTTTCAGCGGCGAATCGATCAGCGTGCCGAAGTCAATCGACATCCCTACACCGATAAAGAACAGACCCAGCAAAAGTCCTTTGAAGGGTTCGATATCGCTTTCCAGAGCGTGGCGATATTCCGAGCTGGCCAAGAGAACGCCTGCCAGGAAAGCGCCCATGGCCATGGATAAGCCGGCCTCTTCCAACAAGAGCCCGAACCCGAACACCAGGAACAATGCGACGGCACTGAAGATTTCCCTCAAGCCGGAGCGCGCTACAAAGCGAAGGACAGGGCGAGATACGTATTGGCCCAAGAGAACCACTGCGACAATCGCTCCGACGATTTTTGCGATGGACAGGGCCAGCTCTGCACCTGAGGGCGTACCACCATTTGCGGCCAGCAGTGGGATCATGGCCACTAGGGGAATCGCCGCGATGTCCTGGAAAAGCAACACGGCAAAACTGCTGCGACCCACTGCGGTGGAGTTCATGTTTCGCTCGGTCATGGCCTGCATCGCGATAGCAGTCGAGGACAGGCTTAACGTCAGCCCTACCAGCAGCGCAGCCGTCCAGTTCAAGCCAAGTGCAGCGCAAAATATTGCGATGGCAGCACCGCATGCCAGCATCTGCAAAGCGCCACCGCCGAACACCATGCGGCGCATGGCCCAAAGGCGCTTGGGGTCGAGTTCAAGACCAATGATGAACAGCATCAACACTACGCCGATTTCAGCAAAGTGCAGGATGGACTCGACATCGGTTACAAGCTTCAACCCCCATGGGCCGATCAGGCAGCCGGCTATCAGGTAGCCTAGAACCGGGCCCAGCCCTAACCGAACGGCGATTGGGACTATCAAGGCAGCTGAGCCCAGGTAGATGAGCATTTCAATCAGACTGTGAGTGTCCATTCATTCTTCCTTCCATGAGATCAGGCGCTCGCCGTAGTGACGGATCTGGGTGAGCAGTGCGATTTGATCTGCTCTGTAAGCGCCGTGGACTGCGACTGGACTTAACCAATCCATCCCGCAGTAATTCGCTGTTGCTTGTAGGGGCTGAGACAGCACAGCAAAACCTGGGTGGTCGCCGCCTTCAAAATGATCATGCTCTCCACCGGTAGTCACGGCCCACAGCAGTTTTTTGTTTTTCAAAGCGGTGCCACCCTCGCCGTAGGCCCAGCCCTGAGTGAAGACCTTATCGATCCACAGCTTCAAGAGAGGTGGGTAGCTATACCAGTACAGAGGGTGTTGCAGAACCAGTAGATCTGCCTGTTCCACCGCCCTCTGCTCAGCTTCAACGTCGATATTGAAATCGGGGTAGAGGTCGTACAGCGAACGGATTGCAACATCTGGATTGTTGACTGCCAGCTTGAGCATCAACATGTTGACGTTGGATTTATCAGGGTAAGGATGGGCGTAAATGATCAAAATCACGGAGTAGTACCCACAAACCTGGCGTTCTTTAAGAACGGAAAAGCTCCCTGTTCGTTGAGCATAACCGCACTCAACGAACAGGAAGCTAATGACCTGAAGGTGAAGCCTTACTGGCCGGCTTGCAGCTTCAATACTTCCTGCGCAGTCACAGGTTTGCCAGCAATACCCCAGTCTCCGCTCTTAACCTCTTCGAAGATGACCCAGGTGAGGGCACGCATGTTTTCGCCTTCAACCGACACCATGGCGTCAGTCACTTTGCGGATGACCTCGGCTTTTTGCTCGTCGGTAAAAACGCCTTCAATGCCTTTAATAGTCACGAGTGGCATGGTGTTCTCCTAAATGTTTGGGATGGGATATCAGGCGTTGGCGGCTGCGTATTCCGGATAATCGGTGTAACCCTTATCAATCGAATCGCTTACACCGTAGTAGGTCGCGCGATCACTTTCGGCCAATGGCCAATCGTTCTGCATACGCTCTACCAGATCAGGGTTAGCAATATAGGCGGTGCCAAAGGCAATCAGGTCTAGCTCGCCTTTGGCCAGCTCAGACTCAGCGATCTCCTTGGTGAAGCCGCCCGCAGCCATCAAGGTGCCCTTGTACGCTTCACGGAATGCAGCGCCGAAACCAGGTGGCGTTTGCGCGGCAAGGATGGTCGGTTGGTAGTTCAGGTGAACAAATGCCAGCTCTCGTTCGTTGAGAGCAGCAGCCATGCTCATCCAGGTTTCTTCTTCGCCTTCGTACACACCGAAGTCATAGAGGCGACCAAACGGAGAGAAACGCACACCGATTTTCGATCCGCCGATTTCAGCAGCAATCGCGTCAATGGTTTCCAGCAGGAAGCGCTGACGGTTCGCGATGGAGCCACCGTACTGGTCTGTCCGAGCATTCAGTGCGCTGCTCAGGAATTGGTCGAAGAGGAAGCCGTTGGCTGCCATGATTTCGATACCGTCAAAGCCGGCGTCCATGGCCATCCGTGCGGACTTCACGAAGTCAGCGATGACGCGCTTTACTTCTTCAGTCTCCAAGGCGCGTGGTGCGCTAGGTTGAACAGGGCCTGATTTGGTAGGTTCGATCCAGGCATACACAGTGGTATCCACTGCAGGCACCGTGCCCGAGGACACAGGCACTATTCCATGTACCGAGACGTGGGACATGCGGCCAACGTGCCAGAGCTGAGCAAAAATTTTCCCACCCTTGGCATGCACCGCATCAGTCACTTTGCGCCAGCCTGGTAAGTGCACATCCTCGTAAATGCCAGGGGTGTACAGATAGCCGCGAGCCTCATCGGAAATAGGCAGGCCTTCGGTGATCAGCAAACCGGCAGAAGCACGTTGCGCGTAGTAAAGCGCGTTGGATTCATTCGGAATGTTGTTCAAGGTTCGGGTGCGAGTCATGGGGGCCATGACAACGCGGTTTTTCAAAGCAATACCGGCCAGATCGTAAGGAGTGAACAGCTTATTCATGATTTATCTCGACGTCGTTGAAGGGAGAAATTCGGCGTTTGATTTAGGACTTGTCGAACGCGTCGAGCACGTGGGTGCTGTAGACCAGCGCAGCACCGGCATTCATGTTGATGGCCACTCCCAGTGCTTCTGCTACCTCTTCACTGGTTACGCCGAGCTTCTTGGCTTCAGCAGCGTGGAAGGCAATGCAGCCGTCGCAGCGGGTCGTCACGGCAACTGCAAGGGAGATGAGCTCGCGAGTCTTGGCGTCCAGATGATTTGTTTTGCTACCGGCAGCACCGAGAGCAGCCATGCCTTTCATCGTTTCCGGCGACAGGCCGTTGAGCTCTACCAAACGAGTATTGATGTGTTTGCGGGTTTGCTTCCAATCTTGCATGGGATTCTCACAGGGATGGTGTTGGTTGCATTTATCTAAAACACTCAACAACGCTACCATCCAGTTGGTAGGGTTTCAACGTCTCTGTGGTGATTATAAATATCAATACTATCGAATGAGCAGTTCCGTGCTGCTTTTGGCAGTAGAGTGCGAGTGGGAAATATTGCTCAGCGAGCTGGAGGCTCATCTGACGGGTTGGTTGCATACCCATGGAAGTTCGCATCCATGGATTCGAAGGTATTTTTGGCAGAATTAATCATCAGGCCGAACACCAGCGATGGTTTGGTAGATTTTCTCAGAAATTTGCCCTGAGAAAACGCCTGCAAGATCGTCTTATGAAAGCGCTAGCAGATCCCGTTGTTTTTGCGCTAATGCTGCTCTCGTCCGGGTGCGCTCGACGTCATTCATGGCAAGGTAAAAAAGGCGTCGGCGCTTTCGCCTACTGAACACACGAAAATTGGAATCCACGCTTCACCCACGCAGCAGGCTCAATTGAAGAGCCGATGCCTGACCTGGTTTGGTTCCGATGTCAGTTACTGGCCGGCTTCCGCAGAGAAAGTTTTTCTTTTGCACCGAGACACAAATTCTGGTTTGTCGCTTCCCCCGAAGCTAGTAACTATGGCCGGCGGTGCTTCACAAAAAAGTAATTTGGAAAACTCAAAATGTCTGCTTCTCGGATGAATCCGAACATCTTGCGCCTCACACTTGCCCAGGCTTTATCTGGTGCCAACTCAGTGGTGGTGTATGCCACTGGAGCAATCATCGGTAACATGCTTGCGCCAAGTCCGACCTTGGCAACGCTTCCGATCTCAATATTTGTCATCGGAATGGCTTTGGCCACCTTACCTATAGGCCATATATCCCGCCGCTTCGGTCGTAATTCTGCGTTTGCCGTCGGAAATATCTGTGGTGTTATCGTCGGCCTCCTTGCCGCCTACGCCCTGTATGTCAGTTCGTTCATACTGTTTTGCATCGCTATGCTTTTCGGCGGTGCTTATGCTGCGGTTGTACTGACCTTCCGCTTCGCTGCTGCCGAATGCGTCAATTCAGACGATCGTCCCAAAGCGCTGTCGACCGTACTGGCTGGTGGTGTCGCCGCTGGCGTGTTGGGCCCTCAATTGGTCAGTGCGACCATGGATCTCTCTCCTCATACTTATGCACTGACGTATATCGCGGCCGCTGGTCTTGCTGCGCTGACGGGCTGGATTCTGTGGGGCGTTCGCTTCAGCCCGCAGATAGCACATAGTGAGGCCCGGCCTTCTGGCTCCATCGCAGAGGTGCTTCGCCAGCCTCGCTTTGTCATCGCTATGGCATGCGGGGTTGTCAGTTACATGATGATGAACTTCATGATGACATCCGCTCCACTGGCGATGGAACTGTGTGGAATTGCCAGAGTGCATTCGAACACCGGCATCGAACTACATGTAATCGCCATGTACGCACCAAGCTTTTTTACAGGCAGGTTGATCAGCCGTTTGGGTGCTCCATTGATCATCCAATTAGGGCTAGGGCTGATAGGCATGGCTGCACTGGTTGGGATGCTAGGGATGAGCGTTGGCCATTTTTGGCTAGCACTGGTATTGCTTGGCGTTGGCTGGAACTTTGGTTTTCTCGGGGCCTCTGCCTTGGTGCTGACCTGCCACACCTCAGAAGACGGGCCGCGCGTACAAGCGATCAACGACTTCGTTGTATTCGGCACTATGGTTTTCGGTTCATTTCTATCTGGCGGACTGCTCGACGCATATGGCTGGACGACCGTCTCCGGTCTAATTCTGGTTCCAGTGCTGCTGGCTATGTTCGGGCTCCTTTGGCTACAGCGTCGCCCATCTAAAGCAAGCGTCCAGCCTCAAACGTAACAGGTCTGCTCGGCACTGGCCTGCTTGCAGCAAGAAGGTCAATGCCATGTGGTTCAGCCTGTTAGGTGGTAAAGCCCTTCGGGGCGAGCACCGCCTTCAAGCGGCTGACTATCGGTAGCCGCTCCGAATGTCAGCTCATTTACTTCGACGCTGCCTCCTCGAATAGCCAGTCTCGAAAAGCGGACAGTTTCGGCAAGCTGGAGCACTCTGCTCGATATACGACGTAATAAGCCAATGGCGACATGCATGATATCTCCGGGAACAAACGTACTAAACGTCCTGCGGCGAGGTCATCGGCTGCCATCACGCTTCGAGCCAGGGCTACACCGTGACCGTCGATTGCAGCCTGTAGAACAGCCGCTGAGTTGTTGATTTGCATGCCGCGTGTCGCAGTGTTGGTGATGCCAGCCGTCTGCAACCACATCTCCCAAGACGGGAAGCCCGTATGCCTATCCATCGACAAATCATGAATCAAGGTCTCGCTTGCCAGATCGCTTGGCTTTTGCAAACGCCAATGTTCGCTAAGCAGTCTTGGTGAACATACAGGGTAGACCTCTTCGCCCATCAGCTTATCTGCCACCAGGCCTGGCCAACTACCTGCGCCGTATCGCACCCCGATATCAATACGCTGAGCGAGGAAGTCCACGGGCTTTAGGTTGGTATCAAGTCTTACATCAGTATCAGGTCGAGCGTTGTGAAAGTGCTCAATCCTTGGCAGCAGCCACTTGGCAGCAAATGCAGGACTTATCGCCACGGTGAGTACGCCTGAAGGGGATGCCTCCTGAAGTCTCTCCATGCCGAGAACCAACCTGTCGAAGCCGGCCCGAATATCCGGCAGCGCACGCTCAGCAGTTTCAGTAGGTATTAACCGCACGCGTCCACTGCTACTGCGCAGAAACAGTGGTGCACCCAGCCAATCCTCCAAGGTGCGTACGAGCTGTCCGACTGCCGCGGGTGTGACATTCAACTCCGCCGCTGCCGCTGAAAAGCTTTGATGGCGGGCGCTGGCTTCAAAGGCGCGTAGGGCATTCAGGTGAACGGGCGATTTCATATCGGTAAAGAATTTCTTTCAAAAAGGAACACTTTATCTCGTTTGTCGGCGTATGCAAATCAGAGAAGAATCCATCCCATATCGAAGCCGGAGCAAAGTCTCTGCTCAGGAAATGCGCCTTGCTGACGTAATGAATCTGTCAGACAAGCGCATCCATCGATGAAGCAGTAAATGGACGCACGAGTGCTACGTGCAGTTTAGCGCAAGGGCGTGAGCTGGATGCTCCGAGATATTTTTTCTTTTACTGAGTCCTGTCGTCGACGGGCGAAAATCGAGGTTTTCAAGATGAGCATTGAATTCAAAGGCAAAAAACTGTTGGTCGTCGGTGGCACCAGCGGCATGGGTCTGGAATCGGCACGCATGGTGCTGGCTGGCGGTGGTAGCGCTGTAATTGTAGGCAACCGCCCGGATAAGACCGAAGCGGCGCGCCAGGAGCTGGCGAAATTGGGTCAGGTATGGGCGGTGACTGCTGACCTATCCAGCAGCGAGGGTTTGAATGCATTGCTCAAAGCCATTGATGAGCAGCATGCAGATGTCGATCTGCTGGTGAACGCGGCTGGCGTTTTCTTCCCTAAACCATTTCTGGAACACGAGGGTGCAGATTACGACCAGTACATGAAGCTGAACAAAGCGTTCTTCTTCATCACTCAGAAAGTAGCCGCCAATCTGGTCGCCAAGAGCAAGCCAGGTGCGATCGTCAACATCGGTTCGATGTGGGCCAAACAAGCCATTGCGGCCACTCCGTCGTCGGCCTATTCGATGGCCAAGGCCGGTCTGCACTCGCTGACCCAACATCTGGCGATGGAATTGGCTCCCAAGCAAATTCGCGTCAATGCGGTCTCCCCTGCGGTCGTACAAACCCCGATCTACGAAGGCTTTATTCCTAAAGCTGAAGTTCATAGCGCACTGCAAGGTTTCAACAGTTTTCACCCAATCGGTCGTGTCGGCACTCCACAGGACGTAGCCGAAGTCGTCTCCTTCCTGCTTTCAGATAAAGCAGGCTGGGTCACTGGCGCGATTTGGGATGTCGATGGCGGCGTGATGGCTGGCCGCAACTGATACACCTCGGGCAGGCACTCGTGCCTGCCTACATTGCTGCACCACCTGGTAAGGAGAAATGCATATGGTCTATCTGCAAATCAACCTCAAGATTGCCGCTGCCAAACGTCCTGAAGCCGCCGGCATCTACCAGACGTACAAGGCGCCCTTCCTCGAAACCATCAAGGGTGCGCAGTCCAAAGAGCTGCTTGTACGCGATGAGGATGTGCAAGTGCTGCACGGCTTTGACACCACAGAAAACGCACGCGCCTACCTGCAAAGCGAGCTGTTCACGGCGGACGTCGTCGAAGCTCTGAAACCACTGCTCGATGCCGCACCCGATGTGCGCATCTACCTAGCCGCCTAAGCCGCGTTATAAGCGCAGCAAGGCGACGCATGCCCAAATTTTCAAGAGGAATACCGTCATGATGCAAGACTGGAACGCTTACCGTGAAACCCTTCTGGAACGCGTAGGCGATTACGCAAAACAGAGCCCCGACGTTATGCGCGGCCTGATGACTATCGACAACGCTGCTGCCAAGACAGGTCATTTGGAAGCCAAGTTTCACGAAATGATCGCCCTCGCCGTGGCCGTTACCACGCGCTGCGATGGATGCATCTCTGTGCATACTAAAAAGGCTGTCGAAGCCGGCGCAACGCTGGAAGAAATCTCCGAAGCATTGGGTGTTGCAATCGCCCTCAATGCCGGTGCTGCGCTCACCTACTCGGCGCGTGTCATCGAGACATACCAACAGCTCCCGAAAGCATAAGTCGCAGTGACAGGTGCCCGCTTCCCTAGGGCACCTGTCAGCGCGTTATTTGGAAAGTCGTCATGCTGATCAACTCAGATTTCTCACGCCGCGCATTCGTGGCGTCCCACAAGTATGAATGGGTCTCTTCACCTCAAAGTGGTGTAGAGCGCGTGATGCTGGATCGCGTGGGAGCAGAAAAAGCCCGTGCAACCAGCATAGTGCGGTATGCACCCGATTCGTACTTCCCACACCACATGCACCCAGGCGGTGAGGAGATCCTTGTGTTGGCCGGTACTTTTTCTGAGGACGACGAAGATTATCCCGCTGGCTGGTATCTGCGTAACCCACCCGGCTCTGGACACCGCCCCTCCAGCTGTGAGGGCGCGACTATCTTCGTCAAACTTCAGCAAATGCGCGACGACGAAGCCCAACACGTGCGGATTGACACCAGCGACCCAAACAATTGGCTCCGTCACGGTGATCGTGAGATCTGCCCCTTGTTCTCAGACCAATCTGAGGAAGTCTGTTTAATTCGACTGCCTGCATCTGAAGCGCTCCTCTCAACGCCCGTACAAGGCGCGGAGTTGTTGGTGCTGGAAGGTGAAGTGGTTGTGAGTGAGCGCTCTTTTACCTCTGGTAGCTGGGTGCGCACACCCGCTGGAGAAATCCCCCCTATTATCGCCGGCGAACAGGGTGCCACCGTCTATCTCAAGACAGGCCATCTGGCCGACCTGACGGCAGAGGTCTAAATGCGACACGTACGCACTGTCATCGTCGGAGCAGGCTTGAGCGGCCTGTATGCCGCTTACCTACTTGAACGTCAGGGTCGCCAGGATTACATGCTTCTGGAGGCGCGTGATGTGCTCGGAGGCCGAATCGCATCAGTCAGAGCGCCCCACGACCGGGCGTCGACAAATACCTTTGATCGATTTGATTTAGGGCCCACTTGGTTCTGGCCCGACTTCCAGATTGAACTGCATCAACTGATTGTGCAGCTAGGCCTGGAATACTTCGAGCAGTTCGACACTGGCGACATGATGATGGAACGCGCGTCGAGTGATTCGCCGGCACGCATGCGTGGCTATGCCAGCTCACCGGCCTCTATTCGCTTGAAAGGTGGCATGTCGGCACTCATAGACGCACTGAGCCGAGCGCTGGACTCAAAACGAACGCTTACCGATCAGACCGTCCTCTCGATTCGCGCCACACCGGCCAATGTAGAAATTGATAGCACAGACTCTGCCGGAAACCTCACGACCTGGTGCGCAGAACAAGTCTTGCTGGCAATGCCTCCGCGTCTCGTAGAGCGCAACATCAAGTTCGAGCCAGCATTGCCAACCGAGCTGGCTCGACAGTGGCGAGACACTGCCACTTGGATGGCGCCTCATGCCAAATACCTTGCGATCTACGACAGACCATTCTGGCGGGAGCAGGGGCTGTCCGGTGCAGCGCGGAGCGCGCGAGGCCCATTGGGCGAAATACACGATGCGTCCATGCCTGATGACAGCGCGGCGCTATTTGGCTTCTTCGGTGTACCGGCGTACGTCCGTAAAGCGGTTCCCGAGGATGTGCTGCGCGAACACTGCCATGCACAACTCGTACGTCTCTTTGGATCACAGGCAGCGGAACCACGCGCTGACTTCATCAAGGACTGGGCGCAGGATCCTTTGACCTCTACCGAAGCTGATCTTAGCTCGGCTGGCCATCCCACAAATACTCCCCAAGCTGCGGCGAGTTCAGGGATTTGGAAGGGGCGACTGACCGGCATCGCCAGTGAATGGTCACCACAGTTCCCTGGATACGTTGCCGGTGCCATTGAGGCCACGTCGCTGGCAATTCGGGCCTTATCGCCATTGCCGGACTAAACGAATACCCCCCCATTCGTTGAGGAAGAGAACATGCCAGATCAACGTTTTGACTTTCACGGAGCACTTGGAACAGTGCTGTCTGGACGAATTGAGCGTCCACAGACCACACCTCGTGGGTGGGCTATTTTTGCCCATTGTTTCACTTGTGGAAAGGAAAGCCTCGCGGCAGCGCGGATTGCACGAGCCCTTGCACTGAACGGGATTGGTGTACTGCGTTTTGACTTCGCAGGACTCGGGGGTAGCGAAGGAGAATTCGCTGACTCAACTTTCGCCGCTGATGTGGGTGATCTCATCGCCGCAGGCCGCGCTATGACTGAAGCAGGCCATCCTCCTTCATTACTGATTGGCCACAGTTTGGGTGGGGCGGCAGCGTTGAGTGCCGCCGCCGAAATGCCCTCCGTGCAAGCAGTGGCAACCATCGGTGCTCCTGCCGATGTGAAACATATCCTTCATCAGTTCGACAATGACGCTCTCGCGCAGATCGAGACAGAGGGCGAAGCGCAACTTCTACTGGGTGGTCGCCCTTTCACAGTACGCAAATCATTCGTAGACGACGCTCGACAGCAGAATCTCGAAGAGCGTATTGCCCAGATGGGCAAGCCATTGTTGGTCTTGCATGCTCCTGGCGACAATGTGGTCGGAATCAACAACGCTTCAAGGATCTTCCTGGCGGCGCGCCACCCTAAGAGTTTTGTTTCGCTGGACGATGCCAACCATCTGCTAACACGCCGGGCTGACTCGGACTATGCAGCATCAGTAATCGCTGCTTGGGCCGCCCGCTACCTGCCCAAGTTGGTCGATGACATCGCCGATATCTCTACGGGCGAAGGTGTAACTGCAGAGGAGACAGGAGCGGGATTGTTCCAGCTCAGATTGAGCACCGGCGCTCACCATTTGCTCGCGGATGAACCGAAATCCGTGGGAGGACTCGCAAGCGGACTGTCACCCTATGAGCTCGTTTCTGCAGGTTTGGCGGCATGTACGGTTATGACCATGCGCATGTATGCCCGCCGCAAAGGAATTCCGCTCCAACGTGCCAGTGCCCACGTCATGCACGCCAAGCGAAACGACCAGTCACCTGCGGATCTTTTCACTCGTTCGATCACTTTGAACGGGCCTCTCGACGATGAGCAGCGCCGAAAGCTTCTGGCCATCGCCGATAGATGCCCCGTCGATATGACGCTCGTTCGCGGTTCAGATGTCAGCACTTCTCTAGTTGAGAGCGACGCTTTAGTGGATGACGAAGAGCCCCTCATTAAGCCGATCTCCTGAGGAACTGAACATGAGACTACGAGGCAAAACTGCTTTGATCACTGGCGCAACCAGTGGCATTGGTCTGGCGACTGCACAGCTGTTTGTCGAAGAAGGAGCCCGAGTGGTCATTACTGGCCGAGACGCAGAACGTCTCAAACAGGTTGGTGCAGAACTGGGCGGCGCAGTGACAACGATTCAGGCCGATGTACGCAGCCTCAATGATATGCAACGCATGGCTCGAAAAGTTGCCGAGACGTTTGGTGAAGGTGGTTTGGACATTTTCTTCGGCAATGCTGGCGTGGCGTTCTCCACACCCCTGCTCACTACCGAAGAGGCTCGCTTTGACGAGCTTATGGCCGTCAACGTCAAAGGTCTGTTCTTCTCCATGCAAGCCATTACACCTGTGCTGCGTGACGGCGCCTCAGTCGTACTCAACTCCGCCTGGCTAAACGCGGTCGGCATGGGTGGTTTCTCTGCCTTGGCCGCGACCAAGTCAGCCGTACGCTCATTTGCTCGTTCGTGGTCATGCGAATTAATGGATCGAAAAATTCGCGTCAACGCCGTAAGCCCTGGTGCAGTAGACACGCCAATCTTCGAATTGGAAGGTGCCACGCCTGAACGATTGGCCGAGACAAAGCGGCAAATGGCGCTTCGAATTCCTGCTCGCCGGTTGGGGGATCCACACGAGATTGCCCAAGCCGTGCTGTTTCTTGCCAGCGATGAATCGCGCTACATGTTGGGTGCGGAGATTGTTGTTGACGGGGGCTTCGCCCAGCTTTGAATCGATGAAGCGCTGAACCCACTCACGTCAAATCTGACCTAACCATAGGACACAAGACCATGAAAAATACTTACCAAGCAATGCAAGTGACCCGGCCTGGAGTCCTCGAAATGGTGGATCGCCCGATACCTACTCCATGTACCGGAGAGGTATTGATTGAAGTCGAAGCGTGCGGCATCTGTGGTGCCGACATAAGCGACATCGAAGGTGCAGATCCAACGCTGCAACCACCACGGGTACCAGGTCATGAGGTGGTTGGCCGTATAAAGGCGCTCGGCGCTCACACCTCTTCCATCTGGAAGATTGGCCAACGCGTAGGGGTGGGCCGACTCGGCGGACACTGTAACGAGTGCCCCCAATGCCGTCAGGGCAACTTTCAACTTTGCCCTAACCAACATTTCGTTGGTGCTACCTGTGACGGTGGCTATGCCGAGCTGATGATCGCTCGCAGCAGCGGACTGGTGTCGATCCCCGACGAGCTCGACGCAGTGGAGGCCGCCCCGCTCCTCTGCGCAGGTATAGCGACCTTCAATGCCCTAAAAAAATGTGGTGCCAACGCGGGTGACACCGTGGCCATTCTTGGTATAGGAGGCCTCGGACACATGGCGCTCCAGTATGCGCGCCGCATGGGTTTTAGAGTCATCGCCGTGGGCCGAGGTCAAGACATTGCAGATGATGCGCTGGCATTGGGGGCGCATCTCTATATCGACACCAATAACGAAGATGCTGCAGCAACGCTCAACAGCTTGGGCGGTGCTCAGGCCATCGTCAGCACCGTCGGTCATCCCGACGCCGTGTCTGCGGTGATGGGCGGATTGGCACCTCAAGGAAGGTTGATTCTGCTTGGAGCACACAAGTCACCCCTGCCCGTGTCGTCTGGACAGTTAGTCGTCGGCGAACGCAGTGTGTGCGGATCCCTCACAGGCACACCCTACGAAAATGAGCGCACCTTGGATTTCAGCGTGCTCACGGATGTACGTCCGAGAATCGAGGTCATGCCACTCGAACAAGCCAATGAGGCCTTTCAGAAGTTGAAGTCTGGTGAAGCCAAATTCCGGATTGTGTTGACTGTCGCAGGTGAAAGTGTGGCACAGAATGGTTTGCCCTAAGCGTCATCGCTCTCGTGCGCTAACACCTAGCGCACAGTGTCGCACTTGCGATTGCATTGAAATCGGTGATGGAGATTCAGAATGACGTTCAAGAGCTCAGGCCAGAGCACTGACACAGCGGCTAGCAACGCATCAGTCGCGCCTTTTATCGTTCTGATGACGAGCCTTGCAATGATTGCGTTCGCAGCCAACTCATTGCTCACCAGGGCAGCTTTTCAAACGACCGACATCGATGCGGCTTCATTCAGTGGCATCCGAGTGATATCGGGCGCACTGACATTACTGATAATTTTCCTGGCTCAGGGCGGAAAAATTAAACAGCTCAAAGCGCAGTGGTGGGCCGCAGTCTTTCTCTTCACATATGTCGCCGCCTTTTCCTTCGCCTACCGTGACATCAGTACCGGCGCAGGCGCATTGATACTCTTTGCATCTGCACAAGTCCTTATGATTTCTTATGGGCTCCGGAGGGGGGAACGCACAAGCATCTTCGGGCTGTTCGTTGCTCTCGGGGGAATGATTGCTTTTCTTGCCCCATCCGCATCGGCACCGCCTGCCTATGCTGCCGCGTTGATGGCAGTTGCAGGAATCGCGTGGGGCGCTTTCTCAGTGGCGGGAAAGGCTAACGAGTCTCCACTCGTCAAGACAGCGAGCAGTTTTCTTGGGGCAATTCCCTTTGCTGTTGTGCTCGTGCTTTACCAACATGATCATCTGCGTGTCGATACTACCGGGGCGTGGTATGCAGTGATTGCTGGAGGTTTAACGTCAGCCGTTGGATACGCGATCTGGTATTGGGCACGGGTTCGAATGACCACTATTACTGCCGGGGCCGTTCAGCTTTCAGTCCCCATCTTGAGCATGGTACTTGGCGTTCTCATCCTCAGCGAGGACATCACAATGCTCAGCGGCATTTCGGCCTTAGTGACATTGAGCGGTGTCGCGTGGGTCTCATTGACCACCAAGCAAAAGAAACTCTGACGATGCACCGATACGGGTGTTCCCCCCCGTCTTTCAAAAGTCGGTGACGGTGATTAGGCATGCCCAGCCACCGGAGGTAGCTGGACACCGTTCATCAGCGAAGATTGATCAATCCGTCAATACAGGTAACGGCTTCGCCTCCGACCTTGATGACCTCATCGCTCACTTCGAGATTGATGAAACCCGCGCGGCCCAAAATTTGACCCTGACTGGCTCGAAATTGACTGCCAAATGCTTCGGCCTGCCCGGTATGTCGGATAAAAGCCGCCATGGCTCCGTTTCCACTGCCGCAAACGGGATCTTCGCTAACACCGCAAGCTGGAGCAAAAGCGCGTATTTCTACATCTGCAGTGCCGTCAACCGGGTACTTGCCGAAAACAATTACCCCAGTTGCTCTATCGCGTAGATTGCTTACCTTCATACTCTGCAAATCAGGCTTATTCGCAATCACCTGCTGAGCACTGGCGAGCTGGACGACAACCCAACGTGCACCGACGTCAACAAGAACAGGTGGATACTCACGTGATATGGATGTGCCCAAACAGGCCTCCAATTCATCAATGCGTTGAGTATCAAATGGCTCGAACTTCGGATGGGGGAGCTCAAACGAGATTAACTGCTTTCCGGCCTCGTCAATGGTGACATCAAGCCGCACCAACCCAGCACCGCACTCTTGAACTACGACGCCGTCGGTGGGAGCGATGGCGCCGGCCTCTATGAGAGCGTGTGCGGTGCCGATAGTTGGATGGCCCGCGAACGGGAGCTCTGATCCAGGCGTGAAAATGCGAACGCGATAATCGGCCTGCTCTTGAGTTTTCGGTAATACGAAAGTGGTTTCTGAAAGGTTCGTCCAATTGGCAATCTGTTGCATCTCGGCGTCCGACAGCTCCTTCGCATCGAGAACGACTGCCACAGGGTTACCTTTGTATCGTTCGAAAGTGAACACATCAACTTGCTTAAAACTGACGCTGTGCATGATTGGTCGTCCAATAGGGTTGAGAGTCACTGAATTTTAGTTTCTTACCCTTTTTGGATACAGCTACAGTCAGCACATTGATTTATGAGTACAATTCAAAGCCACTCATGTGCATATTTTTTTAGATATCCTGCTAGGTACAGCAAATAGCACCGAAGAGTCGAATTATTCTATCTGAGAGAAGCAATTTGCCCGGCGCTCCCGTCATATCTGTCAGCTCAAAGCTCGATTCATTTAGCTCGTTCAACACATAGTGGATCTCTTAGGGAACCCACGACCTCATCGTACAGTGTATCTACGGCACGAGATCCCTTTGAGTCCCGGCTCCGCATCAGCACGACTTCAATTACTGGAAGCTCGGGTAAACCTTGCCGCGCATCCAGCATCTTTAGAGTAGGTGGAAGGCTGCACCGCGTAAGCACAGCAACTGCCATTCCGCTTTGAGCAGCAGCAATCTGCCCGCCGATATTAGGACTGTTGTAGACAACTCGATACTCACGTTGCTGAGCCTCAAGCGCTGCCAGTATCTCGGTACGCAACCGTCCGCCTAATTCATGCACTGCAATCGGTAGCGGGCTGCGCTTCCAGATCTCGTGTTGTTCAGCGGCGCCCCACACCAAGGCCTCCCTGAAGAGCAACTCACCACGTGAAGGTGCATCACGGGTTACCAGCGCCAAATCGATCTCACCCCGATCAACCTTTGCGAGCAGCGCTGTGGACTCTTCACATACCAAAGTGACCTCGACCTCACCGAAGCGCGCAGCAAAGTGTCTGAGCACTGGCACCAGGTACGGCACTGCATAGTCGTCAGGAACGCCAAGAGACACCCGTCCTGAAAGAGCCCCACCATGCATAGCAAGCACCAGCGTCGAGTGAGACGCCAGCAACCTGCGCGCATAGCCCAGCAGATCGAAGCCAGCGGGCGTCAGAGACAGTTGCCTAGGCTCGCGGTTGAGCAAAGGGCGACCGATACTATCTTCTAGCTTCTTCAGTTGCATGCTGACGGCTGACTGCGAGCGCGATACCTGTCGCGCTGCCGCCGTCATGGAACCGGTATCAACCACAGCCACGAACGTTCGTAGCCAGTCAATCTGCAAATCCTTGGAGTGCATCACTAAACCTTAGCCATTCGAAACTCGAATGGCGATTATAAAACTTATTCGCTTTTCTTGGATCGCTCAGCGCCCCCAAAATGACGCCTGAATAGAGGTACAACCTAATCCAGTGAGGTGGAATGGTGTTAAGTGTCGATGCAAGCTCAGTAGAATTGGATAAATACGAAATATGGAGCGGCTTCAAACAGCTATTGCCGATCTCCATGTTCGTTGTGGTCTTTGCGATTGCCTTCGGGCTTGCTGCCGCGCAGACAGGGCTGAGCGAAGCGTCAACTCTTCTAATGAGTATTCTGGTATTTGCCGGCGCAGCACAATTTGCCGTGCTTGACCTCTGGGGTCAGCACGTCCCGGTAATACCGTTGGTGATCACGGTATTCGCGATCAATGCCCGCCATCTGTTGATGGGAGCAACCCTGTACCCCTGGTTACGCGAACTACCACGCGCCAAGCGTTACGGCGTGATGATGGTGGTTTCCGACGCCAACTGGGCGATGTCGATGCAGGCGTTCAACAGCGGCAAGCGAGGCATGGGACTGCTGTTTGGGGGCGGTCTTGCGCTGTGGTCGGCTTGGTCGCTTGGCAGTTGGCTGGGGCTGAAGTTTGGAAGCGTCATTCAGAACCCAGTGAGTCTAGGCCTCGACATGGTGATGGGCTGTTTTCTTCTCGCGATGGTGCTCGGAGGTCAAAAAAACCTGCGTATGTTGGTCATCTGGAGTGTGGCAGCCGTAGCGTCCTTATTGGCCTATTTGTATTTGCCTGAAAACAGTCACGTTGTTACTGGAGCATTGGCGGGTGGTTTGCTGGGCGCAGTGTGGACGGAGAAAAAGAATGAGCATTGAAATATCAGGGTTCGGCACGCTGTACATCATTCTGATCATGGCAATTGTCACACTCGCGACCCGATGGGGTGGCGTATTCGTGATGTCATTTGTGCCCATCAACTACAGGGTGCAGCAGTTCATCAGCGCCATGTCTGGATCGGTATTGGTGGCGGTGCTGACACCGATGGCGATCACGGGTGATAACGGCGCGCGACTCGCATTGCTAACGACTGCCATTGTGATGCTAACACTGCGCAAATCTCTTCCAGCGATTGCAGCCGGGATTTTGATGGCGGCTGTGTTCAGGCAGCTTCAGGTCACCTTGTAATCTAAACTGTCACTCCCCTGCGAAGGCGAAACCTTGATCCGCGCGCAATTTTCGCCTTCACTCTGGTCGCAGTGATTGCCAACACAACCTTGGCCCTGCGACCATGGTGTCGATCAGCAAGAACTTGGTATGACCGCTACCAATCTCAAAGCGACGTTGTTCCTTACTGCTTTACTCTCGCAGTTCATCGAATAGCACGTTGCCTGCTTCCGCAGTTCCTAACTCTCTCACTGCCTCTCATGAAATTCTTATTCAGAATCATTGGCCGTGGATGGCGCCCGTGTTCCAGCTCAGAGCGGAAGCTGAGACTGTTAGCATGCGGCTGAACATCGAGGATCCCAGGCAGCAGCATGCTGCCATCCCGGGACGCTCAGCGAAACATGGGTATGGGCTACCAGTTAGAAAGAAGGTTTTGTTCCCTCTCAAGATTGGCGGCCCCTGCTCGAACCTAGCACGGCGTGCTCAATCCATCTGATACAAAAGGCGGAAGCTGCGTTGCAAAGCGCCAACACGCCCCTCATATTCCCTTCAGAAAACTAGATTGCGAGTGATCCATGACCAGTAGAAAGGATGTTCTGGCCCGATTGGCGAAACAGGTGCGCGAATCACGTGGTGAAATTCGTGCCGGACTAGATGCCGTAGAAAAAGAACTTCGGGAGGCTGTTGGGGAGCTAAATCTGTATGCAACAGGGGAGCATGTTAATCTCGGTTATATCGATGAGAATGACTGAGAGTATGGCCAGTTCTATTTTGATGGCCAGCATCTTAGGGTTCTAACGTCTTCTACCATTGATGATGCCATGCAACAGGGCACGCCCTATGAAGGGCATATGACCATCAAAAACATTAGCGAATTGAGTGATGAAAAGCTGACGAAGCTCGCCTCCCCCGCAGCGATCGACTCCATATGGAATGCGGTTGAAAAAAGTCTGACTCAACTGCTAGGCGAAGCAAAGAGTTCTGCGCAGTTATTGTCGGAGTTTTCGAACAATCAAAGCGAGGCTGTTCATGACGATCTCACGGAGTTGATGAACGGTAGCTATCTTGAAAAGCAATGGAACAAAGCTCGCATTGCGATACTGACCGATCCAGCCGACTCAATCTCTCATACCAATGCTTTCGTCGAATCTGTCTGCCGCCATTACCTTGAAACCAGGGGGTTACCCCTCCCAACTGAACTCGTCATTACGAAGCTCATAGGACAAGTAGTTAATGATTTTCCGGCACTTAAGCTCCCGGATGGAACCGCTTACGGTGACGACATAGCAAGGCTTTTCGGCGGAGTGAAATCAATTGCTCAGGGAGTGGGTGTTTTGCGCACGCATGTCAGCAGTGCACATGGCGGGAACAAGGCCGCGCATCATGCCGAAGCGCGTCTTGCTAACAATTTGGCTGGCGCAATTGCCGTCTACATTTTGCAGAAGCTCAAAGGTCATATGGAACAAGCTCAGTGAGGAGAAGCTGAATGTTATCGAATGATCGTTTTCACACTGTAGGCGCCGTAAACACGACGCACAATCGCATTGTGGGGCTTAGGAGATGAGAACCACCCGGGTCACCAGGTGGCTCTACGCTGAGGGAAGACTAGGCCACATTAGAGCGTCGCGGAACTGGTTGTTCTAAAGGAGGACATTCAACGAACAGTTCATCGCAGGCGGCAGAAGGCGCAAGGTCTCCCTCCCACTTAGCGACCACAGCACAGGCGATGGAATTACCCACGGCATTTGTTGCAGATCGTCCCATATCCAGGAAAGTGTCGATGGCCATGACAAGCAGAATACCCTCCTCTGGTAACCCAAAGTGTGTCAGCGTTGCCGCGATGACGATCAATGATGCTCGTGGCACACCAGCAATGCCCTTGGAGGTAACCATCAGCATAAGCAACATGCTCACCTGAGTTGCCAAGGACATGTCGATGCCATACGCCTGAGCGATAAACAGCACCGTGAAGGTGCAGTAAACCATGGTGCCATCGAGGTTGAAGGAGTATCCGAGTGGCAGGACAAATCCCGATATCTTGCGTTTGACACCAAACTTATCCAGACAAACCAGAAGCTGCGGGAACGCAGCCTCGGAGCTGGCGGTAAAGAACGACAGAAAGAAAGGCCCTTTGACGCTTTTGATCAGGGTGAACACGCTTTTGCCCAGCACCATGTACCCGGCAAAAATCAGTAGTGCCCACAGGACAACAAGTCCGAGGTAGAAACAGCCGATGAACTTCGCGAAGGTAATAACGACGCCAAGGCCTTTGAGTGCGATGACGTTGGCAAGCGCGGTGAACACAGCTACAGGGGCGAGCCACATCACGAACGTGGTGATCTTCAGCATCATGTGGCCGATAGACTCGACCACATCAACGAAGGGCTCTCCGGATTTCCCCAGAGTAGCCAAGGCGGTACCGCAAAAAATGGAGAATACGACAATCTGCAATACTTCATTCTGCGCCATTGCTTCGGCGATCGAGCGAGGCACCAAGTGAGTGATGAAGTCTTTGAGTGAGAAGACTGAAGTGTTGAGATTCGTCTGAGCGTCCGCTGCTGGAAGCGTCAATCCCATGCCGGCGCCAGGGGCCAAGAGGTTGGCCATGAGCATCCCGAGAAAAAGAGAAACCAGGGATGCGCCTATAAACCAAGTCATGGCTTTGGCGCCCACGCGGCCAATATCGGAAGAGTCACCCATCCTCGCAAGACCTGGAACTAACGTCGCAAATACCAACGGCCCGATGATCATCTTTATGAGGCGCATAAAGATATCAGTGCCAATGCTCAGATAACCAGACAATTCGGCAATGCGCTGAGGGTCACTGACTGAATGATGGATTGCAGCACCCAGTAGGATACCCAGCACCATTGCAACCATAATGCTTCTTACTATTATTTTGTTCATATATAGCCTTCATTAAAGAATGGCAGAAAGTATCCATTCAGTAAATGCCTGTTATTATTAACAGAAGGGGTTTATTAACCTCCGACCTGGAACATCGCGCCCATACCTGGCACGAGCAGGCGGCACCACTTTTAAAACAGCCAACCATACACTTCGGCCACCTCACCAGAAGCAGCTCCGATACTCGGCTCAGGAAGTGAATAAGTACAATCGATATTTGATATACCCTTATCCAGCTAGTGGATGAGGGTATGAAAAGAAGATAATACGAATAGCGCTTATAACGCAATCCACTGATTCACCCAGCGAGAAATAACTTCCCCTAGTTTCTTCGGCTGCTCTAACGGGATCATATGGCCAGATTCACGGATCAGTGAAAATTCAGACCCTTGGATACGCTCCGCGATTTCAAGCATCTCCTCTGGGGAGCGCAATTTGTCTTGATCAGCAGCAATCAAAAGCGTCGGCTGGGACACGCTAGACAGCGACTCTAGATCACTCTCACGTACAACCTGAGATTGCTTCAAAAAGACATCTTTACCAAGTTTAATACTCATGGCCTGAACTCTGTCAACCAACCGCTGATTCCCGCGATTAAGATCGCCAAACCCTTTAGCGATGACGCTTTTACTCAAACCGGCAAAGTCACTTTTGGATATTTGCTCATGCGCAAAGTTTTTTTGAGAGATCTGCTGCTCGGTATCGGCTCGACTGGAACTGGCAATGACAATCAACCCCTTCACCCGCTCCGGGGCAAGTCGCACGACCTCACGTGCCACATAACCACCCATGGAGAACCCGCAAATAACAAAGCTCGGGGGAGCAGATACCACCACATGCTCGGCCATCTCTCTAATAGACGTGCCACGGATATCAATGCATGTAACCCGTACATTGGCAGGCAACTCTGGAATGAGGTCGCTCCATAAGTCATCCGACAACATAAATCCTGGCAAGCAGACCAATTCCAAAATTTTCATCGTGATCCGCTTCCGCCTAAATTGAATTGATGAATAGCACTATACATAAAATGAATTGCAGCATTCTGCGTCGAAGAACAGAATAGGCACAAAATAATAACAGGATAATTACCGCATGGTGTGCACCTACCCCAGAATTTATATAAGGTCAGACAATGACACTCAGCAGCACATTAGATTCAAAGAATCTCATAAACGACCCCAGTAAAATCAATGTCTGTGCAATCATCGCGCTATGCCTGGCAGCAACAATAATTACACTTGACCTGTCATTGATCAACACCGCCCTGCCAACTATTTCAAGTGCACTCGGTGTAACATCATCGCAGACGATCTGGTTAATTACGACTTACCAGATTTCCGTCATTGCTCTACTACTACCATTTGCTTCACTTGGCGAAATTTTCGGCCACAAGAAAGTATTCTTTTTCGGACTGATTCTGTTCACCTCATCCTCGTTTTTGGCGGGTGTTTCAACAGACCTCCTGTGGCTCATTGTCGCCCGCTCTCTTCAGGGCATCGGCGGCGCTGCGATTGGCAGTGTTGTAACAGCGCTGATCAAACAATGTTATCCGCCAGAAAAGCTAGGCAAAGGCATGGGTATATATGCTCTTGTTGTCGGTCTATCCTTCACCGCCGGCCCAACGGTAGCCGCTTGCGTGCTAGCTGTAGCCAATTGGCATATGCTTTTTTTGCTGAATGTGCCAGTCGGCATCTATTGCCTGTACCTGACACGAAAGCACGTTCCTGCTACGGACATGTCTAGACGCTCCTTCGACTTCTTTGGCGCGGTTTTATGTATCGCCCTTTTCGTACTCGCCATTCTGGGTCTGGTGACTTTGGCTCATTCAGGATTCGACTCAGAAGCGGTCTATGAACTGTTAGCTGCAGGTGCATGCTTTCTGATTTTGATTTTCCATCAAAGAAAGCACGCCTCCCCGATGCTTGCGACAGACCTGTTCAAGTCCGCGCAATTCAGCTTCTCTTCCCTGACTTCAATTTTTGCGTTCATGACACAGGGCGTTGCCTTCATCGCCCTCCCCTTTCTCTTCCATGATTTTCTGTCTGCAACGCCCATGATGACCGGCCTGTACATCACACCATGGCCTGCAGTTGTGGCCTGCATGGCGATCGTCAGCGGCGCGTTGTCGGACAGAATGAATCCAGGCAGCTTGTGCACTGCCGGGCTATTCATTCTCGCCATCGGCATGCTCAGCCTGTGCTTCCTGCCGGACGAGATCGGATTTATTGACATCGCCTGGCGGATGATGATTTGTGGCTTGGGTTTCGGACTCTTTCAGGCGCCCAATCTCAAGACCATGATCTCCAGCGCCCCCAAACATCGAAGCGGTAGCGCAAGTGCAATGGTCGCTCTGTCGCGTCTGATCGGACAAACCCTAGGAGCCGCTTCTGTGGCCTTTGCCTTTCACACGCAGCCTGACAGAGCGCCCTACTTCGCACTGTGGCTAGGTGTGATCTTTGCAGGGATCGGAACAATCTTTTCAGGCATCCGATTGATTAAACACAGATAATCACCTACAACGCCTTTTCAAACCTGGAATGAGTTTCTCAGTCCAGTGAGTTACACGACTCGGTTATGAGCGATCTCATCCACACGTGCGGTGCACTATTTTGATTTCGTTTGTGCCAATAAAGCTCCCAGTTAAACGTGGGGCAAAAAAATGGCATTTCACTCCACGCAATCACGCCGTCAGGTAGTTGCCTGGCAAGCTTTTCTGAAAACACCGCGATGTAGTTCGTATCGGAGAGTACAGCAGGCAGGATTAACCAGTGTGGTACAGTGATAACTATGTTTCTTTCAAGTTTGCTCTCTACAAGAGTGTTATCTACAAAACGCAGGTCGTGAGATGTCACCGCAACATGAATATGCCCCGCTGCGAGAAACTCATCCATTGACATTTTTTTACCTGCTAGAGGATGCCCAGGCCGCATAACGCACACCAATCGATCCGTGAATACCGGCTGGCTTACAATGCTATTAGTGTGCTCCAATTGAGTGGACACGGCGAAATCTAAGCGTTCATCCTCAAGGCCTTTTAAAGTCTCATCGATGGAAATATGTTTGACGTCCAGCTTCATGGCTGGCGCGTCCAGCTCCAATCGGCGAAGCAACTTGGGCAGAACCAGATAGCTCACCAGGTCGGACATTCGCCCTACAGAGTGATGTTCACTGGTCGAGGCATCGAACATGACATCCGAATTCATCAGTCGCTCGGTTTCCCTCAGGATACGACTAACGCCCACGCTCAATTCAAGCGCCCGCGCGGTGGGCTCCATGTTGCCACCCACCCTGACAAAAAGATCATCTTTGAACAACAGTCGAAGACGGGCAAGCGCACTACTCATTGCGGGTTGGCTCATGGGAACCTTCAATGCCGCCCTAGTCACGTGACGCTCCGTCATCAGCGTGTCAAAAATGACGAGAAGATTCAGGTCAACCGATCGCAAATTCATGATCTCACCTTTCCACAAACTACAAAAACGCTATAGAGCATCATCAATGATGCTCTATAGCGTTCCATTATAACCCGAATGAAAATAGATAGATTAGCCTAAGCCAGAATTACTGCCATCGGCGCACTCATCTTAATCAGGCATTGACGCTTTCAGCCGCACAGTTCAAAATCCAAAGTTGAACTTCGTTGAGCGATTTTTCCTGAATATCGGTATATAGCTCACAGCTTTCCAACACACTCGCACCCAACGCCCTTTCGAACTCAGCCTTGGCGGCATTAGACGCATAGGCCTTTTGCTCAGTCCCACCGAGATTCGATTGAAAGATGCCTGCAGCACTTACAGGAAGGAAATCCTCGTAAAGGACAGGCGTGACCTCAATCACTCCGATCTTGATAAGATCTTCGACATCAGTGTTCATACTAAGGCCGGTGGCATCCTCGCGCGCAACACGGTACTTGAAATACGCAAGTTTTTTAGTCCGAATTTCGTCCAGATCGTCTGGGAATTCACTGAACACCTGGCTCAAGACTTTATCGTAATCGACTTCCTCACCGATCGATGCCCTGGCTTGATTGAGCAATCGATCGTACAACGCCATACCTTTTGGCGTCAGCGCTATGCCTCGCTGCTCGATTTCTCCAAAACGTGCGGTATGGGTGCCCTCTTCACTAGCGCCTTGGAAAGACACCGTTTCCTCCAGCGCCTTGAAGCTCGTCTGGCGAAGTAAGATAGGCACGTTACGCCGAGGTGGGCCTTCGATGATGTTTTTAGGAGTTACCCCTCGCTTCGGCATCTCGTGTTGCGCCTTATCAATGTCCAGCGTACGAGGCGTCAGGTGATTGATGTGCGGCCCTCTGAAGCTGACCACATCCGCCACAAGGCGGTGAGCCGAATGAAGCCGTTCGTACGTCGCTGCGTGTACGGTTGCCTCATTGTGCCAACGGAAAGTTTCGAGGATTTCCTCGACGAACTCTTTGGCCTGCCGGTCATCCAGCCCTCCCCGCTGCTCAACGATTTCGAGCAACTCAAGCGCCCGAGCGGTGTAGATGTTTCGTTTGCTCAGAATCTGAGAGGCGACCTCCCTAAGATCTGGATCGTCGATCAATTCCAGACGCAGAAGCGAGGTGAACACTCGGAATGGATTCTTGGACAAAGACGCCCGCGTGGTAGGTCGAAATGCAGTGGCGTGAACAGGAATGCCGGCAACGCTCAAATCGTAGTAATTGACAGGATCCATACCCAACACAGCAAACACCCGGCGCATGGTCGAAAGTTCGGTGGCGGTGCCAAGTCGAATGGCACCGTGGTATTCCTGGGAAAGTCGGGCTAAGTCGTCGTTATTTTTCAGGCAGATCTCAAGGGCAGGATCTTGATCCAGAACCTCTCGGTTCACTCCAGACACAATATCGAGAAGCGTCGAATATTGAGGCACCTCGTCTTTGTACATCTGAGACATTCTCTCTGAGAAAATCGATCTGATTTCATCAGGGGATACAACGGCCTCATTTGAATTTGCTGCATTCATCACCAATCCACCAATGCTGTATTTATTTTGAAGCTGAGGAGGACAGCGCAGGGGGATGCAATTCACCCCGAGTCGCCTCCTCAGCATCTGTCGCCGGCTGTTAGTGCTTCAAGGAAGCCATCAGGTCAACTTCTACGCTTGCATTACGAGGAAGAGCCGCGACACCCACGGCTGTGCGTGCATGTCCAGCGGCCTCACCGAGTACCGCCTGCAGCACCCCGGAGGCGGCATCGGCAACTTGGGTCTGCTGAGCAAAACCCTCGGCGCACTGAACGAAGACGTTCACTCGGGTAACCGCGCTGATGTTGGCGAGCGAACCCACAGCGTCCTTAAGAACCGCCAGCAACCGTATGGCAGCGATTGCAGCCCCACGCTTGGCGTCCTCGAGACTTACCTCACTTCCAACCTTTCCCGAAACGACTACTTCATTTCCGACTTTCGGGATCTGGCCACTGAGAAATACGCTGGCTCCGTCGATGACTGCGGCCTTGTAAAGCCCGGCGGGGCCTGCGAGTGAGTCAGCATTGATTCCAAAGCTCGACGCAAGCGTTTCAAATTCAAGATCAGGATTGTGTGCCATTTAAAAACTCCTTCGTTCCTCAAGCCTAAGCTGGGGGATGACGAACTATTTCGAAAATGCTTCCTGACGCGCGAAAACGTCGGAGGGGGCGATGCCCACCAGGTTCTCGTAGATGACTGGATCCGTGGCACCCTCAGCACCAAACAGCATTACTTGGCTGTTCTGGTTGAGCCCCAGTTGTGCTTTCAGCTCAGGCAACTGAGCCGCTTTCAACAACACGCTATAACCCGCTGCAGACGTCTCACCACATACGATTGGCGCATCGCCGCCGCCATCGGCCAGTGCCTTCATGGCATCGACAGCCCAGGTGTCCGGCACAGCAAGATAGTCAGTGCACAACCACTCCAGGATCTTCCAGGCGGCAGGTGACACTTCGCGGCACGCCAAGCCAGCCATAATGGTGCGCAGACTGCCAGAGGATGGCGTAGCGATGCCTTGGACAGAGCTCTGATAGAGGCAGTCCGCCTCAGTAGGCTCAATCATGACGAAACGAGGCAGGTTGTCCTCTTTGAGCTCTAGCGCGATGCCAAGGAAGATCGCCGCCGCAATGCTGCCCACACCGCCTTGCATGAAAACGTGGGTGACTTTGGACAAGTCAGGGACAGCTGCAATTGCCTCTTCCACCATCACCATGTAGGCATTCATGACGTGGCGCGGCAGCGGCTCGTTGAAATCGTCCCAAGAGGTGCTGCTGACGAAATGCCAACCGTTCATGCGACCGTCTTCCTTGGCGCGTTTAACGGAAGCCTCGTACTCGCCATCGATGCGGATCACGATCGCACCGTAGCGCTCCATAGCTTCTTTCCTGCCTGGGCTGACATGGCCATGGATATAGACCACGCAACGGCAACCAAAGTTTGCGGCTGCGTATGCCAGGCCACGCCCCTGGTTGCCATCGGTGGCGACGCAGACGGTGACGCGCTCAGTGATGGCTTTGAATTCTTTCGAGCGCAGCTGTGCAGCGGTAGGTCTTATGCCCGTTTCCTTCTCGACAGCATCGGCGAGGAGCATGTAGACCGTGTACGGGGCACCCAATGCCTTGAAGCTACCGAGCTCGCGACCGAAACGCTCGCTCTCGTCTTTGAAGAAAATTTTGCCCAGCCCCAGCGATCGTGCTTGCTGGTCTAGCGACCACAGTGGCAGCACCTTGTATCCAGGCCAGCTTTGAACTTCCTCGACCGCAGATCCCCAGCCCATGAGATTGGACACGGCGGTGGCGGCAGCTGCGCGCTTCTCAGCAGTCCAGCTAACGTTAGAACGATGGTACTTGTATTCGGAACTCATATTGTTTTCCTGCCTGACTTGTACTTCTTATTTAAACTGGCGACCGCATCAAAGATTTTCGTTTTCTTGACGAGATCGAGTGCGCCCACAGCATCCACAACAGACGAAGCTAATTTCGCCAACGCCCTGTTTAAAGGCAAATCCCTTTTTTATATAGTCAAATCCACAAGACAAATAAAGCCAAAATACACAATAAAAAAATGTTTACACACAAAGAAATGGCAACATCAAAGACATTGCCATTTTCAACTTCCACAAATTATCCGCGCTGTGCTTTCGCTTGATCCACAGCCGCTTTAAGCACGCTTACAGCGACAACCTCAAGTCCAACAGTCAAATCGTCCAGTGGCGGATAAGACGGCGCAATTCGAAGTTGCGAGTCAGTTGGATCTATTGCGCCAGGAAAACAGGAACCAGGAACCGCGAAGGACACCCCGGCGTTATCTGCAAGTTCCACAATCCTACTTGCAGTACCCGGAGCCACATTCAAGCTTACAAAGTATCCGCCTTTCGGCTTAGTCCAGCGGGCAAAATCATAACCGGACAATTTGCTAGAAAATACTTCGTCAACTTTAGCAAATTTAGGTGCAAGCAGATCCCTGTGCTTTCCCATCAACAATTTCACGTTATCGGCACTTTTCAGAAATCGTGTCTGGCGCAGCTGGCTGATCTTGTCTGGCCCGACACTTCTGAGTTTTGCTCGCTCAAGCCACCAATCGGTGTTTCGCTTTGAGGAGACAATGGCAGCCATTCCTGAGCCAGGCAGGGTCATCTTCGAAGTCGACGCGAATACCAGCGAACGGTCAGGATACCCACTGGCCGCGCACAATTCATGGATATTGGCGATCTGCACATCGTCTTGGGCAAGAGGGTGCACCGCGTAGGCATTATCCCAAAAAATCCGAAAATCCCGAGCTGCGACCGGCATAGAGGCGAGTTCGTATATCACACGAGTCGAATAGCTTGTACCTGTTGGATTACTGTATTTAGGCACACACCAAACACCTTTAATCGAGGGATCGTCCAGCACGAGATCTTTGATCATATTGATATCTGGGCCATCTTCCAGCATCGGCACAGCAATCATTTTTATTCCAAAATCTTCACACATTGCGAAATGGCGATCATACCCCGGCACAATACATATGAAACTGATACCGCCCGCAACTTGCGACCAAGGAACATCTCCCTCACAGGTTCCAACTCGCCACGCTTGAGAAATCCACTCATACATCAGTGCGAGACTGGAACTACCGCCGACCACGACATTTTCCACTGGCGCCTCAAGTAACTCAGAAAACAGAGCCCTCGACTCCAAAAGCCCAGCTTGCCCGCCATAATTGCGCGCATCCACACCACTGACGTCAACATAGGGCGGCTCCAAACGGTCAACCAAAAGCTCTTGTGAAAGCTGCAATTGCTCTAGCGACGGTATGCCTCTGGCCATATTCAACTTGAAGCCGAGATCGCAGCAATTTGCATACTGCGCATCAATTTCGGTTGAAAGGCGCTCCAATTCTTCATTAGATAGGCTAGAAAGCATAACGTCGACCATTGATTCCACCCGTCAAAATGTTCAAATCAATCCTGTTTGCCGCACACAGAACCTAAAGCAGGGCGATTTTTTCACGGCGACCAGGACAGGGGCTAATCCGTTTTACTTATACCGCTATCCATGAAACAAATTTCTGCCTGCCGCTACTCATCATCTTCGAGGGTGCCGCTCCACTCAAAGAAATGACGAAATACATAAAGTGGATCATCGCCACATCCCCATCGCCTTCGAACTCATCTGACCCAGCATTTCCCTAAATCTGGCACTACGGGCCTATCGGCGTTTGTTTCTATCATGGCAGCAGAGCGGCCCTGAGGGCCGAACCACCCACGACATTGAGGTTGAATATGAGCAACCTATAACCAATGACTTCGTCCGTGCATTAGGAGCCGGCCGATGATTTAAGTCCTGCCTAGCCCCTTGGCGGGTTTCACAGTGCTTAACATCCAAAAGCAAATTCAATCCATCGCTGAGCACGTGGGATCAGACTCCACCCGCCCGCTCCTAAACCACCGTTGACCAGCCCAAATCCATTCATGAAACCTCGGTACCGGGGAACAGTTCACAGCGCTTGCTGTACCCCAGCCTGCTCATGAGTCGGTGCTGGTGGAGATTTATCAGGTCTCCATCGCTGTCTCTTTCATGCGAGCCAACAGAACCTGCAGCGGATGGAGCACCGTCGCACCCTCCTGTCGCTTAACCTGACTGCGGCAAGAATAGCCATCGGCAACAACTCGTCCCGATTGGTTAAACTTCTGGATGAGCAGCTTCCAGGATTGCCCATAGATCGTCTCCGACGTTTCGGCGTTTCTCGTTTCATGTCCGTAGGTACCCGACATCCCGCAGCAGCCACTTGCTTGTACCTGAAGCGTTAGTCCCATACGTTCAAAGATCTTCTGCCATTGGCCGATGCTGCCTGGTTCATTAGTTTTTTCAGTGCAGTGCGGCAGGAAGTGGTAAGGCTCATCCACTTTCGTTACTTCATTTTGCGGCAACGCATTGATAAGCCACTCCTGCGCAAGCATCACCAGGGGAGCTTCGCCGGCGCCCAATATCTTGGCGTACTCCTGTCGGTACACCAAGGTCATCGCTGGGTCGAGCCCCACCAATGGAACTTGATACTGCTGAAGACTGAGCAACGACTTTCCATTGACGCTGGCAGCCTTCTCAAATGCTTTGAGAAAGCCCTGCACCTGAAGGGGTTTGCCATTAGGCGCGTACGGTGCCAGGTAGACTTTGTAGCCAAGCCGAGAGATCAGCTCCACCCAGTCAACGAGCAACGGTGTTTCAAAAAAACGAGTGAAAGCGTCCTGTACAAGGATGACACTTTTCGCACGCTGCTCACCTGAAAGAGTTTCCAGGCGTTCAGGCATTGCCACCTCCACGTTCCAGCGCCGGCAAACGGCCGCAAAATCCACCAGGCTGAGTAGAGGGCTATCTACCATCCCGGCAGCTCGTTCGAGTAACCAGCGAACCGGTCGAGCGCTCATCACGAAATTGTAGAGACGCGGCATCTTGGCGATGTAAGGAACTGTGTATTCCAAGGAGCCGATCAGGTAGTCCTTAAGGGGACGCAAATACCGACTGTGATAAAGCTCAAGAAAGCGTGATCTAAACTCAGGCACATTCACTTTGACAGGGCATTGGCCTGCGCATGATTTGCATGCCAGGCAACCTGTCATCGCGTTATAAACCTCGTGGGAAAAGTCTTGCTGGCCCATCTTCTGCGCCAAGCTGTTAACGGCCCGATGTGCAAGGTTCTGAGGGGCAGCGGACAAACGCAGCCGATCACTTGCAGCCAGAACATCAACGCCCTGCTCCCCCTGCAATCTCAGCCATTCACGTATCAGCGATGCTCGGCCTTTCGGAGAGTGAATTCGATTGCGCGTAGCCTTCCAGGATGGGCACATGGCGTCATCAGGATCGAAGTTGTAGCAAGCGCCATTGCCATTGCAATGAACAGCAGTGTCATAGCTTTGCCAAACACGCTCATCAATTGTCCGGTCTAAGTCACCGCGCAACTCCACTTCGTCAACGCGTGTCAGTCGAGAACCCGGGACAGTTTTCGGCGTTGCAATCTTGCCTGGATTGAGTTGATTGTGTGGGTCAAAGGCTGCCTTCAGCTCCTGCAAAGCCGGGTACAAATCGCCGAAGTAATCTGGCACATACTGCGACCGCAAGCCCTTGCCATGCTCCCCCCATAACAACCCGCCATGTTTTTGAGTCAAGGCAGCGACCGCATCGGAAATCGGTCGGACCAAGGCCGCCTGAACAGGATCTTTCATATCAAGGATAGGGCGCACATGCAGTACACCAGCGTCGACGTGGCCGAACATACCGTACTGCAAGTCATAGCTATCCAGGAGCGCTCGAAACTCCTGGATGAAGTCAGCAAGGTTTTCGGGAGGAACAGCGGTGTCCTCGACAAACGGCTGTGGTCTGGCCTCTCCTTTGACGTTGCCCAACAAACCCACTGCGCGCTTACGCATCGCATAAACCCGCTTTAGCGCATCAGCTCCGATCGCCAGCGTGTGCCCCAAGCGCACAACAGAGGTATCGCGCTGCAGGTGCAGTACGAATTCATGAACACTCTGCAGAACAACCTCTTCATCGTCTCCGCTAAATTCAATGAGGTTGATCCCCAGCGTCGCTGTATCAGGATCTTCAGGGAAATACTCTGCGACGCCGTGCCAGACAATATCTTTCATCGCCAGCATCAGCACTTTGGAGTCCACGGTCTCGATCGACAGCGGCTTCATTTCCATCAGGGCCTTCGCATCGCGCAAGGCATCCATAAATCCGGCGTAACGTACGTTAACCAGAATGGAATATTTCGGGATAGGCAAGACGTTCAGTTTTGCCTCAACGATGAATCCAAGCGACCCTTCAGAGCCACAAAGCACACTATTCAGATTGAAGCGTCCGTCCGATTCGCGCAGGTGTGCCAGGTCATAACCGGTCAGGCAGCGATTGAGTTTGGGGAAGGTGTTCCTGATCAATTCAGCTTGAGTATCGGCGATGTCCAAAACACATCTGTAGACCTCACCGACCCGGTCTTTGCGCCTTGTCAGCGCGGGCAAATGCTCCGCGTCGACAGCTGAACTGGTGAGACGATTACCGCCAAGCAATACTGTAGAAAGCTCGAGAACGTGATCGCGAGTCTTGCCATAGGTACAGCTCCCCTGACCACTCGCATCGGTGTTGATCATCCCTCCAATAGTCGCGCGATTCGACGTTGAGAGTTCAGGTGCAAAGAACAATCCATAGGGTTTGAGTGCCGCGTTCAACTGATCCTTAACCACACCACTCTGTACTCTGACCCAGCGCTCCTGGACATTGATTTCCAGGATGTTGTTGAGATGCCTGGACAGGTCGACCACCACACCGTCAGTAAGCGATTGCCCATTGGTGCCAGTACCTCCACCTCGAGGCGTGAGCACCACTGTACTGTGCTCAGCATTACTGACCAGCCGCGCCAAAATCTCCACATCCTGCGCGTCCAATGGAAACAAAGCAGCTTGGGGCAGACGCTGGTAAATAGAATTGTCGGTAGCTAATACCGTTCGGTCGCCATAGTTGCGGGCAATTTCACCTTGAAACCCCGCCCCTTGGAGCGCGTTCAGAAAAGCGTCATAGGTCGTTTTCTGGGTATTTGGAGGTGATAACCGGGCAATCATGATGGAATTCCTACGGGCTAAAAAGCTAATCTATGCATTCGCATTACGTATGCTTAGTACAGGGCGCACCGAGTAGCTGCATATGGTTTCAATGATTCTTGCGCCTACGCACGCTTGGAACAAACGTAATTTCTGCTGGTTTTGCATGAGCTTTATGAATGAACGCGAGAAGACTGACCCCCTCAATGTCGCTGTTGGTTGCCTTCGAAGCTGCTGCGCGCCATTGCAGCTTCACCAAGGCAGCAGAAGAGCTGGCGTTGACCCAGAGCGCTGTCAGCCGCCAGGTACAAACCTTGGAGGCTCAACTTGAAATCGAGCTCTTCAGGCGTGAAGGCCGAAAGATTGAACTGACGGCTGCCGGCGCGCTGTATCAACACGAGTTGACGGCGGCTTTGGGTCGCATTCGAAGCGCAACATTGCAGACCATTTCGTACAAGAATGACGGTGGCCCACTGAGCCTGGCGGTACTGCCGACACTAGGTTCGAAATGGCTGCTTCCACGGATGCATGAGTTCTACGCAAAACACCCGGAAATCCTGGTTCACATACATTCGAGAATCATCCGGGAGGACGTGCACTCTTCAACTCACGACATGAACGCAATCATCTGCGTCGGCTCCGGGGACTGGCCAGGCTACATTTCACATAAGTTGCTCACTGAAAAACTGGCAGTGGTTGCCAGTCCTGCAGCGCTGCCCGAGTACCGCTCAATGACACCCGCGAACGTTGCTGAGCATACATTGTTAAATGTCGTATCGAGGCCCAGTGCCTGGTCTGACTGGTTCGACAACCATAACGTTGACCACAGAAACATGCGTGCAGGCCCGAGCTTTGAGCTCACGGCTCACCTCATTCAGGCGGTATCAGCAGGGATTGGAATTGGCCTAGTTCCAGAAATTCTTGTGCAGGATGAATTGAAGAGCGGCGAACTCGTTGCATTGTTTGAACCGATGGAAAGCGGTCGTAGCTACTATCTTATCTACGCGACTCGGTATCAGAATTTACCCTCGTTGAATGCATTTAGTGCCTGGCTTTTGTCGCTACCATTTCCAGACAAATGAGGTGTGAGACTTAAACCGTTGCACTGCTGCCGGCCTGTCACTTTTTGCTCCCCCCTCCGCCATACCGACCCACACGGGCCCTGCCAATCCCGCCACAAACGGGGGTACAGAGGGGGGTAGAAACACAAATCACAGGCAAAAAAAATCCCGCAAAGCCCCTGGCTTGCGGGATTTCTCTTTCATGTTTGGCGGGAAACCAGGGATTCGAACCCTGGAGACGCTATTAACGTCCGCCGGTTTTCAAGACCGGTGCATTCAACCACTCTGCCAATTTCCCTTGTGCGATAACGGATGATAATAGCCCATCCCGTCTCAGCGGGCGCCATAATACCCGAATGAAACACACTGTCAAACTCTCGCCATCGCTTGTTACAGAGCGTCTGTTATGATCTTTGCGACTGAACGTTTCAAAACCCAAGGAGTGTCGCCATGCGCGAACAGAATTACGCAGTGAATGGCAACGCGCAGGCTGAGCAGCTTGAAGTCAGCCGCGTGTTGCGCAACACCTATGGCCTGCTCGCCCTCACCCTCGCCTTCAGTGGCGTGATGGCGTTCGTAGCGCAGCAAATGCGTGTGGGCTACCCGAATATCTTCGTGGTGCTGATCGGTTTCTATGGCCTGTTCTTCCTCACCAACAAGCTGCGCGACTCGGCCTGGGGCCTGGTGTCGGCGTTTGCCCTGACCGGCTTCATGGGCTTTATCCTCGGCCCGATCCTCAACCGTTACCTCGGCATGGCCGGCGGGGCGGAAGTGGTCAGTTCGGCGTTTGCGATGACCGCGCTGGTATTTGGTGGTTTGTCGGCCTACGTTCTCATTACCCGTAAGGACATGAGCTTCCTGGGCGGCTTTATCACCGCTGGTTTCTTCGTGTTGCTGGCGGCTGTGGTCGCAGGCATGTTCTTCCAGATCAGCGGCTTGCAGCTAGCGATCAGCGCCGGTTTCGTGCTGTTCTCCTCGGTGTGCATCCTGTTTCAGACCAGCGCCATCATCCACGGCGGTGAGCGTAACTACATCATGGCGACCGTGAGCCTGTATGTATCGATCTACAACCTGTTCATCAGCCTGTTGCAGATCTTCGGCATCATGAGCCGCGACGACTGATTCACAGCGGAAAAAAAATGCCCCGTATCGAAAGATGCGGGGCATTTTTGTTTTCAGGGGTTCAATACTGGTTGGGTTCCATTTCCAGCTCAACCTTGAAGCGCTCAGCGATATCATGCTGGATGCGCTGGGCCAGGTTGGCGATGTCGTGCCCTGAGGCGCCGCCATAGTTGACCAGCACCAGCGCCTGCAGCGCGTGCACGCCTGCGTCGCCATCCCGGAAGCCCTTCCAGCCGGCCTTGTCGATCAGCCAGCCGGCGGCGAGCTTCATTTGCCCATCGGCTTGTGGATATGCCACCAGATCCGGATACAACGCCTTGAGTTCCTCTGCCAGCGCCTTGGACACCAGCGGGTTCTTGAAGAAGCTGCCGGCATTGCCCAGCACTGCCGGGTCCGGTAGTTTTTCCTGGCGAATGCTGCAGATTGCGCGGCTCACATCACTCGGCGTGGCTTCGGTGATGCCTTGCCCGGCCAGGCGCTGCTGAACCGGGCCGTAATCGAGTTTGAGGTGGCTGGCACGGCTGAGGGCGAAGCGCACGCGCAGGATCAGCCAACGACCGGTCTCGTGCTTGAACACACTGTCGCGGTAGGCGAAGCGGCACTCCTCCAGACTGAAGTCGCGCAACTCACCCGTGTGGCGATCCAGGGCGGTCAAGCCGGCGAACACGTCCTTGATCTCTACGCCATAGGCGCCGATGTTCTGCATGGGTGCCGCACCGACGGTGCCAGGGATCAGGCTGAGGTTTTCCAGGCCGCCAAAGCCGTGTGCGAGGGTCCACAGCACAAAGGGGTGCCAGGCCTCGCCTGCCTCGGCCTCGACCACCACCTGCATACCATCATCGTGCAATACCCGGATACCTTGGGTGGCCATGCGCAGCACCAGCGCTGGAATATCCCGGGTCAACAGCAGGTTACTACCGCCGCCAATCACCAGCAGTGGCAGCGCGTGCGTCGCGGCATAGGCCAGCGCTTCGCGCACATCATCATCGCTGCGGGCTTCGGCAAACAGCTGAGCACGCACATCAATGCCAAAGCTGTTGAATGGCTTGAGCGACGCCTGCGCTCGCATATGCAAGGTCATAAGCGCCCCTTCAATTCGATCACCAGTAAATCGCAGGCGGTCTCGATCAAGTCCAGGACCCGCTCAAAGCCTTGTTCACCTTCGTAATAAGGGTCTGGCACTTCATCCACCACCCCTTCGTAGCGACGCAGGAACAGGTCCAGTTCAGCCTTGCCCTGCGCGGGCTGCATCGCCTTGAGGTTGCGCAGGTTGCTGTGGTCCATGGCCAGGATCAGATCGTAGCGGGCAAAATCGGCGCGCGACACCTGTTGGGCGCGCTGGGCCGACAGGTCATACCCACGCCGCAGCGCGGCCCGCTGGCTGCGTTGGTCGGGCGGGTTGCCGACGTGCCAGTCGCCGGTGCCGGCCGACGCCACCTCGACCTGTCCCGCCAGCCCGGCCTCACGCAATTTATGGCGCAGCACACCTTCGGCAGTCGGCGAACGGCAGATATTGCCCAGGCAGACGAACAAAACTTCCATCAAGCCCCCAGCAAACGACGAACGCGCTCAAGGTCTTCCTGGGTATCGACACCGGCCGGCGGCGCTTCGAGGGCATCGCCCACATGAATGCGCACGCCATGCCACAGGGCCCGCAGTTGCTCCAGGGATTCGGTGTTTTCCAACCAGCACGGGCCCCAACCGACGAAGTCATGCAGGAAACCGGCGCGATAGGCGTAGATACCGATGTGACGGCGATAAGGCACGCCTTCCGGCAATACGTCAGGCCGCTTGGCAAACGCGTCACGCGCCCACGGCAACGTGGAACGGCTGAACGTCAGGGCCAGGCCATTGATGTCGCTGACCACCTTGACCACGTTCGGGTTGAGTAGGGTCTCGATGTCTTCGATCGGTTCGGCCAGGGTCGCCATGCGCGCTTCGGCATGGGCGGCCAGGTTGGCGGCCACCTGGTCGATCACGCTCGGCGGAATCAGTGGCTCGTCGCCTTGCACGTTAACGACGATGGCGTCGGGTGCCAGGCCCAGTTGCGTGGCCACTTCCGCCAGGCGATCGGTGCCGGAGTTGTGGTCTTCACGCGTCAGCACCGCTTCGGCACCGAAACCCTTGCAGGCCTCGATGATCCGCGGGTCGTCGGTGGCTACGACCACCCGCTCGGCGCTGCTTTTACAGGCCTGTTCCCACACCAGCTGAATCATCGGTTTGTCGCCGATCAGTTGCAGCGGCTTACCGGGCAAGCGGGTCGAGGCATAGCGTGAGGGAATGACAACGGTAAAGGCAGTGGTCATTTATCCAGACGCTCGTCGGTGGTCAGGGTGCGGGCTTCACTCTCCAGCATCACAGGGATGCCATCACGGATCGGGTATGCCAGGCCGGCGCCTTTGCTGATCAGCTCGGTTTTGTCGGCACTGAGCTTGAGCGGGCCTTTGCAGATCGGGCAAGCGAGGATATCGAGCAGTTTGGTGTCCATGAATGTGTCCTGGAAAGAAGCGTTTTAAGGCAAGAAACGGGCGGGCAGCAGGCGCATCAACTGGTTGTCGAACCAGGCGACAAATGCCGGCGATGGCCGCGCATCCACCGCAAGGTACCACCAGTCGGGCTGGGCGAAGGCGCGGCACTTCACCGCGTCTTTCTCAGTCATGACCAGCGGCAACGACGGTGTAAAACTCAAGACTTCAGCGCTGTACGACGCATGGTCGGCAAACGCATGGGGTATCGGCCGCCAGTGTAGCGTTTCAAGGGTGTTGAAGAAACGTTGCGGGTTGCCGATGCCCGCGACCGCATGCACGGCCTGGCCCTTGGCAAAGTGATCCACCGGCAGGCGCTCACCGGTCTGCAGGTTGACCAGCGTGGTGGGTTGCAGGCTGAAGGCAAAGCCACCGTCCCGATCATCGGGGGCACCGTTGTAGAGCAGCGCGTCGACGCTCAGCAGTCGCTCCGCTGGCTCGCGCAGAGGCCCGGCAGGCAGGCAGCGGCGATTGCCCAGGCCACGCGCGGCATCGATCAGTACCAACTCCAGGTCACGGGCCAGGCGATAGTGTTGCAAACCGTCGTCGGAAAGGATCAGGTCCAGGGGTTCGCTGTCCAGCAGCGCCTTGACCGCACGGCCGCGGTCCGGATCGATCATCAGGGGTACGCCGCAGCGCTGCACAATCAGCAGGGGTTCGTCACCCGCCGTCTCGGCGCTGTGGCTGGCCTCGACCCGCCACGGCAATTGCGGCGGCCTGGCGCCATAGCCTCGGCTGACCACGCCTACACGCAGGCCGCTGCGGCGGCAGTGCTCAATCAGCCATAGGATCAACGGCGTCTTGCCGGTGCCGCCGACGGTGATATTACCGACCACCACCACTGGCACGGGCGCCCGATAAATTTCGCCCTCGCCCGCCAGGAAGCGCGCACGCTTGCGCTGCACCACCCGGCGATACAGGGCTTCCAGCGGCCGCAGCAACAGCAGAGCCGGATGACCTTCATACCAGCCTTTGAGCAATCGATCGGACATGGCCATCAGGGTTGGCTCGCCGCCTCGACGGTGCTCATGCGCAAATGACTGAAGCCCAGCTTGCCGGCGGCATCCATCGCGGTGACCACGGCCTGGTGCTGGGTCTTGCCATCGGCGCTGATGGACAATGGCATTTTCGTATCGCCGCCGGATTCTTTCTGCAACGCGTCCATAAGACTGTTGAGATCGTTTTTCTCCAGCACCTGGTTATTCACCGAAAACACGCCCTCGGCGCTGATGGCGATCTCCAACTGCTTGACCTGCTGGTCTTCGGCCGGCGAACCGCTGACCGCTTCGGGCAAGTCGACCCGCAACTCGGTCTGCCGGGTAAACGTGGTGGTGACGACAAAAAACAGCAGCAGGATAAACACTACGTCGATCAAAGACGCCAGGTTGATATCGACATTTTCCCGTTGCTTGCGGCGAAATTTCACGCTTTGCCTCCAACCAGATCCACGTCGCGATCGCCCTGCACCACTTCCACCAATTTGATGGCTTCCTGTTCCATGCCCACGACCAGTTCATCGATGCGGCGCTGCAGGAAACGATGGAAGAACACCGAGGGAATCCCCACCATCAAGCCTGCCGCGGTGGTAATCAGTGCCTTGGAAATGCCGCCGGCCAGCACCGCCGCGTTGGTGGTCATACCCGCGCCCATGAACGAGCTGAAAATATCGATCATGCCCAGCACCGTACCCAGCAAACCGAGCAGCGGCGCCATGGCGGCGATGGTGCCGAGAGCGTTGATATAACGCTCCAGTTCGTGGATCACCCGCGCGGCGGCCTCTTCGATGCACTCTTTCATGATCTCGCGGCCGTGCTTGGAGTTGGCCAGGCCGGCGGCGAGGATTTCACCCAGCGGTGAATCGGCGCGCAGGGCCTTGAGCTTTTCCTTGTCCAGCTGTTTGTTCTTGATCCAGCCCCACACCTGCCCCAGCAGATGCTCGGGGGTGACACGGCTCGCGCGCAGGGTCCACAGGCGTTCGGCGACGATGCCGAGTGCGGCGATGGAGCTCAAGATGATCGGCAACATCATCCAGCCGCCGGATTTGACCAATTCCCACACAGTGAATGTCCCCTCGAAAAAGTGCGCCACTTTACCATATAGGTTCGACAGCGGGGCTCGTCGACCCTGGCATTGCCCAGGCTCGTCGCGCATACCGGGTCAGGGTAACCGTTCGCGCCAGAAACGCCGTTGACCGCGCGCAACCTCCGGGGTCGCAAAAGCGCCCAATTGCAGACGCACGGCGCCTTGCTCGGCGCTGTCGTAGACCCGGCTGCCCAGCGCCCGATAGCGCTCCATGACCTGCGGATGGGGATGTCCGAACGCGTTGCCGCGCCCGCGCGAGATCAGCACCGAACGGGGCGCAAGGCGCTCCAGAAAGGCCCAGGAGGACGAGCTGTGGCTGCCATGATGCGGCGCTTGCAGCCAGTCGGTCGGCACCGCCAGCGGCGAGTCGAGCAGCGCCCGCTCGGCGGCGTGATCGATATCGCCGGTCAGCAATAGGCGCTCCCCGTTGGCCTGCACTTGCAGGACACAGGATTTCGCGTTGCCGCTGATAGCCTCAGGCCATTGCCATAATTCAAAAGCCACCCCGTCCCATACCCACTGCCGGCCACTGACACACGCCTGCGCGCCGAGCAGGGCCGGCAGCCGTTGCGTTTCTCCGCTGATCACGCGGTCAACCGGCATGCCTCGCGCGATCGCCACCGCGCCGCCCGCATGGTCGGCATCGGCATGGCTGAGCAGCAGCAGGTCCAATTTGGCGACGCCAAGTTTCTTCAACGACGGCAGCACCACGCGCGCGCCCAGGTCGAACGCTCCCGCGCGCGGCCCGGCGTCGTAGAGCAACGTGTGATTACGAGTACGCAGAATCAGCGCTTGCCCTTGCCCTACATCCAGTTGCAACACATCGACCTGGCCGTGGGGCACCGGCGCGCGCGGAGGGAATACCGCCAGCAGCAGCATCGGCCAACCCAGCCCCCGCAGCGGCACGCCGCGGGGCAATAACAGCACCACCGCGCCGAGCAGGCTGACCAGCCAGGCAGCCCACGGCACTTGGGCCGGCAGCCAGGCGGGCATGTGCCCTGCGAGCCAGGCCAGGCCGACGAACAACCCATCCAATGCGCCGCCCGCGAGCCACAACAGCCCTTCCCCTACAACTGGCACGCTCAACAGCGCGGTGCCCAACAGCGCCAATGGCAGTACGACCAGGCTGATCCACGGCACGGCCACCAGATTGGCGAGCGGCGCACTCAGGCTGATGGGCAACCCCAGCACCAGCAGTACCGGAAACAGCCCAACGGCGATCGCGCATTGCGGCCGCGTCCATACCTGCCAGAGGCTCCACGGCCCCAGACGCCCGCTGAACGCCAGGATCAGCACCGCCACCGCCGCAAACGACAGCCAGAAACCTGCCTGCAGGCTGGCCAACGGCTCCAGGATCAACACCCCATTGAATGCCAGCAACAGTGGCCACCACACTCCCAGGTGACGAAAACGCAAACGCCACAACAGCACCAGCCCTACCATCACACACGCACGCTGCACCGGCACGCCGAAGCCGGCCAGCAATCCGTAACCCAGGGCGGCGGCAAACGCCAGGCCACAGGCCCACGGCAGCCACGGCCAGCCTCGCGGCCAGGCGCCCCGACGCGCCAGCCCGGCGATCAGCCCGTAGATCAGGCCTGCCAGCAGGCCGATGTGTTGCCCGGAAATCACCAACAGATGCACCGTGCCGGTGTCCTGCAAGACCTGCCAGTCCTCAATGGTGAGGCCGGAGCCATCGCCCAGCACCAGAGCGGCCAGGCCCGCCTCGCGACCATGGGCATCCACCGCCAGCAGCCGCTGGCGCACGCCGTCGCGCCAGGCATTGTGCGCTGGCGCCAGGCGTTGGCCGTCTTTCACCGAACCGGTCGCACCGACACGCTGGGCCAGCAGCCAGGCTTCGCGGTCAAAGCCATGGAAATTCAGCAGACCGGCAGGCCGTTTCAAGGTAATTGCCAAACGCCATCGTTCGCCGCTGCGTACCGGCGGGCCGTCACGCCAGGACACGCGAATACGCTTGGGTAATCGACCCGCCCGCGACCGTCCGTCGGTCAGTTCGAAACGCACCGCCTCTTCGGTTTGTTGCGGCAACCCCGTCACCCGGCCTTCTACCCAACGGGTCTGCCCATCCAGCGTCGGCGACAGCCGGTCATTCAGGGCCCACTGCGCGCCGATACACGCCCAACTCAGTCCCAGCAGGAAAAACGCCAGTGGGTAGGTTCGAAATGGCAACAGCATCAACGCCAGCGCCAGCATGCCTATCAGCCATCCCGTGGCAGGCAGCGTGGGTAGGAACACCACCGCCAGCAGCCCCAACGCAAGCGCACACATCCCTGTCCTCATGAATCATCCTTTTCAAGTGATCCACTCAGTCTTAGACGGGCCTGCGACAAGGCCTATGATGTTTTGTCACAAAGTCTGAATTTCCTGTTTATAGAATGCGGGCATACTTGCCCCTCGAACCGACCTGGACCCCTTATGCCTCGGCGCTTATTCAAACGGTACATGCCCGACCCCACCAGTATCAGGGAACACAAGTCATTACAGTTTCTCGGTACGTTGCTGCATGATCCGAACCTCTGGCACCTCAACCGACACTCGGTGGCGCGGGCCATGGCCGTGGGCCTGTTCGCGGCGTTCATTCCGATTCCCTTGCAGATGCTGCTCGCAGCGATCCTCGCCATCACGGTGCGCGGCAACATGCCTATCGCCGTGAGCCTGGTGTGGCTGACCAACCCGATCACCATGCCGGTGGTGTTCATTTGCACCTATCTGACCGGCGCCTGGCTGATGAACGTCCCCGCGCGCAGCCTTCCCGACGACTTGACCTGGGAATGGATCAGCGGCCAGTTAAGCACCTTGTGGCAACCCTTTCTGCTCGGTTCGGTGGTACTGGGGCTGGTGCTGGGCGCACTGGCCTATTGCCTGACCATGGGCTACTGGCGTTGGTGGGTTGCCCATCAATGGAAGAAACGCAAACAGCGTCGCGGCTGAGATCTACAGCGCCGGCAGGCGTAAATGCATACGCAGGCCCGCGCCGGTATTTTCCGCCCACAGGCTGCCGTCCTGACGTTGCAGCGCATTGCGCGCGATACTCAACCCAAGGCCGAAGCCGCCATCGCCCGGGCGCGAGCCGTCCAGCCGAGTAAACGGCGCAAAAATACGCTCCAGGTCCCGCTCATCGATTCCACCGCCCTGGTCTTCCAGCCATAAGTGCCAGTACTCCCCTTCGCGCCGCCCGTCCAGGCACACCACCCCGCCCGTCGGAGAATGCCGTATGGCATTGCGCAGGATATTTTCCAGGGCCTGGGCCAGCCCATTGAGGTTGCCCCGCACCCAGCATTCAGGCCCCAGCAGGCACGGCAGGCGCGACGCCGGCCAATCGCTTTCAAAGCAGGCGTTTTCACGCAACATGTCCCACAGCGCCTGCAATTGGATCGCTTCCTTGACCAGCGGCGCCCGTTCGGCGTCGAGCCAGGCCAGTTGCAGACTGTCTTCCACCAGCCGCTGCATCGCGTCGATTTCCCGGCCCAGGCGCTCACGCAGCTGCGCCAGGTCCTGCTCACTGTCGCAGGCCACGCGCAGGCGGCTCAACGGCGTGCGCAGTTCGTGGGACATGTCTCGCAGCAACTGCTGCTGCAGCACCACTGTGCCCTGCAAGCGCTCGGACATATGGTCAAAGGCGCGGCCCAGTTCGCCCAACTCATCCTGGCGACTGGTCGCATCTTGCGACAAGCGTGTGTTCAATTGGTCGGCGCGCCAGGCGTTGGCCTGTTCGCGCAACTGATTGAGCGGCATGATCAGCAGGCGATAGAGGCCAATGCACAACAACAGCGTGAACAAACCAGGGATCACGCCGTTGGTGACCACACGCCAGAACACTTGATAGCGACCGGGCATAAAACGCTGCGGCAATTCGATCACCAACGAACCGGCCTCGGGGTCGGTGGGGAATGCAATCTTCAACCAGGGCAGCCCTTTCACATGCCGGCTCACCGGCCAGTCCAAGCCGCGCAGAAAGGTCAGGCGCTGGCTCTCCGAGCTGCTCAGGGGATAACTGCTCAATGATTGCAGGTCGTTGCCGATCACGCCGACCCAGGTGGTTTCCCGAGCCCCCAGCATCTGCAGCCAGGCATCGACGCCTGCATGGCCACCTCGGTTCCAAGCCTGCTCCGCGCCCGCCGCATAACCGCCCAGGGTAAATTTCGCCTCTTCGGACAGGTAGGCGTTCTGCTGCTCCATGTAGCGGCCCCAGGACCAACTGAGCCAGATCATCAGTAAGCAGAAAGCAATCAACAGGCAGGCCAGCTTCCAGAACAACGAGTGCTTGCCCGGCAGGCGCTTCAAAGGACGTTCAAAGGCTGTCATCGCGACCGCTCAGCGTATAACCCCTGCCCCACACGGTGCGCACTTCGCGCTCGGTGTAGCCGATGGCCTTGAGCTTGCGGCGGATCTGGCTGATATGCATGTCGAGGCTGCGGTCATGGGGGGCATAACCGCGTTGCAGCACATGCTGATAAAGAAAGGCTTTGCTCAAGACTTCCTCAGCGTTGCGGTGCAGGGTTTCCAGCAGGCGGAATTCGCTGCGGGTCAGGCCGGCGGCGTGCTGCTGGTGGAAAACATCATCCAGCTCATCGTCAAAGCGCAGGCCCGGCACGTCTTCGCATAGGGCTGGCCGGGCAGGCAACGGCCGTCGGTCAAGCGCCACGCGACGCAGAATGGCCTCAATGCGCACACGCAGCTCAAGCATGCTGAAAGGCTTGGGCAAGTAGTCGTCTGCGCCCAGGCGAAAACCGCTGACCCGGTCGGCCTCGGCGCCCAGGGCCGACATCAGGATCACCGGGGTCGAATGACTTTTGCGTAAATCGGTGAGGATCGACAAGCCATCCAGCCCCGGCAGCAGAATATCCATCAACACCACGTCGAATGCACGCGCGCGCGCCATGTCCAGACCCTGTTGGCCGTTCTGGCACCAGGTGACCTGAAAGCCACTGCGCTCCAAGTGTTCATGAACGTAGGCACCGAGCACGGGATCGTCTTCGATGGTCAGGATACTGGCTGCGGGAGTCATTAGCGTCTGCAAGTCATTCTCAATCGCCAATTATTCAAGATTAGCCCGCCGCAGGCAATCGCCGCTCGCCCTCCAATATCCTGAAGATTGTCGGCGGTGTCGAATTTGCAAGATTACACCCCGCGCAAATGGCTACACTGCGCAGGTGGCGCGGGCGGGATGCCTGCGCGAACGATTGATTTCAATGTAGTAGCAGGAGAGTGGCGTGCTTAGAAGAATGGGGATAAAAGGCCGCGTACTGTTGCTGACCTTGTTGCCGACCAGCCTGATGGCCTTGTTGTTGGGTGGGTATTTCACCTGGATGCAGCTGTCGGAGCTGCAAACCCAGTTGCTGCAGCGCGGCGAGATGATCGCCGAGCAATTGGCGCCACTGGTGGCACCGGCCCTGAGCAGCAGGAACGTGGACTTGCTGGAGCGCATCGCCACCCAGTCCCTGGAGCAGCAGGATGTACGCACCGTGTCCTTCCTCGCGCCCGACCGCGGCACCCTCGCCCACGCCGGCCCGACCATGCTCAATCCGGCACCGATCGGCAACAGTTCACACCTGTTGCAACGCACCGGCAACGACGCCACCCGTTACCTGCTGCCGGTGTTCGGCCGGCATCGCAACCTCGCGGGCGACCTGATTCCCGACGAAAGCGACCGCCTGCTGGGTTGGGTCGAAGTGGAACTGTCCCATAACGGCATGTTGCTGCGCGGCTACCGCAGCCTGTTCGCCAGCCTGCTGTTGATTGCCATCGGGCTGATCTTTACCGCCGCGCTGGCGCTGCGCATCAGCCGCACGATCACCTCGCCGATCGGCCTGATCAAGCAAGCCGTGGCCCAGCTCAAGGACGGCAATCTGCAAACGCGTCTGCCCGCGCTGGGCAGCCAGGAGCTGGATCAGCTCGCTTCGGGAATCAACCGCATGGCCGAGACCCTGCAGAACGCCCAGGAAGAACTGCAGCACAGCATCGACCAGGCCACCGAAGACGTACGCCAGAACCTGGAAACCATCGAAATCCAGAACATCGAGCTGGACCTGGCGCGCAAGGAAGCCCTGGAGGCGAGCCGCATCAAGTCGGAGTTTCTGGCCAATATGAGCCATGAAATCCGCACGCCGCTCAACGGCATCCTCGGTTTTACCCACCTGCTGCAGAAAAGCGAACTGACGCCGCGTCAGCTCGACTACCTGGGCACCATCGAAAAATCCGCCGACAACCTGCTGGGCATCATCAACGAGATTCTCGACTTCTCCAAAATCGAAGCCGGCAAGCTGGTGCTCGACAGCATTCCATTCAACCTGCGCGACCTGCTGCAGGACACCCTGACCATCCTCGCGCCCGCCGCCCATGCCAAGCAGCTGGAGCTTGTCAGCCTGGTCTACCGCGACACGCCGCTGGCGCTGGTGGGCGATCCGCTGCGGCTCAAGCAGATCCTCACCAACCTGATCAGCAATGCGATCAAGTTCACCCGCGAGGGCACCATCGTGGCCCGCGCGATGATCGAGGAGGAGCAGGAAGACACCGTGCAACTGCGCATCAGCGTGCAGGACACCGGCATCGGCCTGTCCAGCCAGGACGTACGCGCGCTGTTCCAGGCCTTCAGCCAGGCCGATAACTCATTATCGCGCCAGCCCGGCGGCACCGGCCTGGGGCTGGTGATTTCCAAGCGGTTGATCGAACAGATGGGCGGCGAAATCGGCGTCGACAGCACGCCTGGCGAAGGCTCGGAGTTCTGGATCAGCCTGAACCTGCCCAAAACCCGGGACGACGTCGAGGACCTGCCCTGCGCGCCGCTGCTGGGGCATCGCGTGGCCGTCCTCGAAAACCACGAGTTGGCGCGCCAGGCCCTGCAACACCAACTGGAGGATTGCGGCCTGGAAGTTACCCCGTTCAATACCCTCGAAAGCCTGACCAACGGGATCACCAGCGCCCATCAGACTGAGCAGGCCATCGACCTGGCCGTACTCGGCGTGACGGCCAACGACATTCCCCCGGAGCGCCTCAACCAGCATTTGTGGGACCTGGAGCACCTGGGCTGCAAGGTCTTGGTACTGTGCCCTACCACTGAGCAGATGCTGTTCAATCAGTCGGTGCCCAACCCCAACAGCCAGTTGCAGGCCAAGCCGGCGTGTACCCGCAAACTGCGTCGGGCGCTGTCGGACCTGATCAGCCCGCGCCCTTCGCGCAGCGAGCCGGGCGAACCGTTGTCCAGCCGCGCGCCGCGTGTGCTGTGCGTAGATGACAACCCGGCGAACCTGTTGCTGGTGCAAACGTTGCTGGAAGACATGGGTGCCAAAGTGCACGCGGTGGAAAGCGGTTACGCCGCCGTCGACGCAGTCAAGCAGGAGGCCTACGATCTGGTGCTGATGGACGTGCAGATGCCCGGCATGGACGGTCGCCAGAGCACCGAAGCGATACGCCAGTGGGAAAGCGAGCGTCATGGCACGCCGCTGCCGATCGTCGCCCTCACCGCTCACGCCATGGCCAACGAAAAACGCGCCTTGCTGCAAAGCGGCATGGACGATTACCTGACCAAACCCATCAGCGAACGGCAATTGGCCCAGGTGGTACTCAAATGGACCGGGCTGGCGCTGCGCAACCAAGCGCCGGAGCGCACCACCGACGGCCTGGCCCCTGGCGTGCAACTGCCGGTGCTGGACCATGAGGAAGGCCTGCGCCTGGCCGCCGGCAAGACCGACCTGGCCGCCGACATGCTCGCCATGTTGCTGGCTTCGCTGGAAGCGGACCGCACGGCCATCAGCGTCGCTCGCCAAGCCAATGACAACAACGCGCTCATCGAACGCGTGCATCGCCTGCACGGCGCCACACGTTACTGTGGCGTGCCGCAACTGCGCGCTGCCTGCCAGCGCGCTGAAACCCTGCTCAAGCAGGACGACGCCAAGGCCTTGCACGCACTGGACGAGCTCGACATGGCCATCGCCCGATTGGCCAGTGAAGCGCGGGTCAGCGCCTGACGCGGCCCATTGATTTGAATACGCAGGGAGCTTTGCAATGCGCGTAATTCTGTTCAGCAGCCAAACCTACGACCGCGACAGTTTTCTCGGCGCGCCGCTGCCGCCGGGTCTGGAGCTGCAGTTCCAGCCGGCGCGGCTGAACCTCGACACCGTGGCGCTGGCCGAGCACCACGAAGTGGTCTGTCCTTTTATCAATGACGACCTCAGCGCCCCGGTGCTGGAACACCTGGCCAAGGGCGGCACGCGCCTGATCGCGCTGCGTTCGGCCGGTTACAACCATGTCGACCTGGCCACCGCCAAGCGCCTGGGCCTGACCATCGTGCGCGTGCCCGCCTACTCGCCCCACGCCGTGGCCGAGCACGCCGTAGCGCTGATCCTGGCGCTCAACCGCCGCTTGCACCGCGCCTACAACCGCACCCGCGACGGCGATTTCAGTCTGCACGGATTAACCGGCTTCGACCTGGCGGGCAAAACCGTCGGCGTGGTCGGCACCGGGCAGATCGGCGCAACCTTTGCCAGGATCATGGCCGGATTCGGCTGCGCGCTCCTGGCCTACGACCCCTTCCCCAATCCCGACGTGCAGGCGCTCGGCGCGCGCTACGTGAGCCTGCCGGAGCTGCTCGCCCAGGCCCAGGTGATCAGCCTGCACTGCCCGCTCACTACAGACACCCGGCACTTGATCAACGCCGTTTCACTGGCACAGATGCAGCCTGGGGCGATGCTGATCAACACCGGACGCGGCGCACTGGTGGACACGCCCGCCTTGATCGACGCCCTCAAGGACGGTCAGCTCGGCTACCTGGGGCTGGACGTGTACGAGGAAGAAGCCCAGTTGTTCTTCGAAGACCGCTCCGACCTGCCCTTACAGGATGACGTCCTCGCGCGCCTGCTGACCTTTCCCAACGTGATCATCACCGCGCACCAGGCGTTCCTGACCCGCGAGGCCCTGGCGGCCATCGCCACCACCACGCTGACCAACATCGCGGCATGGGCCGACGGCCAGGTGCGAAATCAGGTTGACGGTTGATCAGCGGTCACATAGCGCGCTGATGATAGGCCGGCACCCGTGATAGGATGCCGCGCCTATTTGGAGGATCCATGGCCGAACACGATTTCCGCTTCAGCTTGCTGAGCCCGCAACACACCCTGATCGAATGCCGCGCCCTGGTGCCGGGCCGTTACCAGGTCACCGGCAACGGTGGCTCGATCAAACATGGCGACGTTCTGATCGTCACCCTGCGCGGCAGTAAAACCCTGTCGATGCGTCTGACCGTCGAAGGCGATGCGCGCTACTCCATCCGCCCGGCCGGCCAATGGGTCGCCATGGCCCAGGGGCCGAAATTCGGCGAATTGGAGATCCACACCTGGAAGGTCAACTGCGACAGCTGCGACGCCGTGCTGGAATTTGAGTTCGCTGTGGAAACCAAGCTGACCAAGGAGCCGCTGCAGCCGGCCGCCAACGCGCGTGTCGCGGAGTTGGGCTGGGCCAGCGACGGCGACAAGCACCGCTGCCCGAGCTGCCGGAAGGCCACGCAATGAAAGGCGTGCTGCTGATGGCAGCACTCGGCGCGGGCCTGGCCGGCTGTGCGGGCGATGAGGTCAAACTCAAGCAGGACCACAGCTACGTGGTGGAGTGGATCGGTGAGCGGCCGCTGATGGATTACGCGCACCTGACCGTCACCCTTGGCAATGACGGACGTGCCTACGGCAATGGAGGCTGCAACCACTGGTTTGCGCCCTACACCTTGGACGGCGACAAACTCAGCTTCGGCAAGATCGGCAGCACCCGCAAACTCTGCGCCGAGGCCCTGATGGAGCAGGAGCACCGCTTCTTTCAGGCCCTGCAAAACGTACAACGCTGGGACGTCTCGCCCATCGAGCAGACCCGCTTCTGGCCGGCCGAAGGCAAGCCGATCCGCCTGTGGCTCGAAGAAGGCTGATCCGAGTTCTGATCGGATGAACATCCAACGGTGGGACCAGAGCCTTCTCCCACCGTTGCGTTGAGAGCTCGCTTTACCCGCGCAACGCCTTGAGCTTGGCCAGTACCCCTGCGGCCGTCTGCTCGCCCATCAACTGCTCGCGCACCTTACCCTTGTCATCGATGATGTACGTCACCGGCAGCGCTTCGCTGCGCGGAATCTCGAAGATGCCATCCGGGTTCTGCGCCAGCACCGTGAACTTGATCCCCAGTTTCTCGCTGGCGGCCTTGAGTTCTTCGCCCTGCACATTGTCGAAATTGACCCCGAACACTCCGACGTTCTGGCCTTTGAGCTGTTCGGCCAAGGCATTGAGCTCGGGGATTTCCGTACGGCAGGGGCCGCACCATTCGGCCCAGTAGTTGATCACCACCCACTGTTTGTCCAAACGTTCGGCCGCGACTTTCTGGCCGTATTGGTCAATGCCATAGTCATTCCCGCAGCCGCTGAGCAGCAGGGTTGTAATGATCGCCAATGCACCGATCAGTCGACGTGTCATGGGGTAATCCTTCGTAAAAATAGACATGGGCTGCGACCGGATGCCTCTTACGGTTTAAGGACCGGGCGCCGCGCAGGTAGAATACCCGCCACCTCCTGCAAGATGCGACCCGCATATGACCGATCTGACGCTTTATCACAACCCGCGCTGCTCGAAATCGCGCGGTGCCCTCGAACTGCTGGAAGCGCGCGGCCTTACCCCGACCGTGGTGCGTTATCTGGAAACCCCGCTCAACGCTGCGCAAATTCAGGCGCTGCTGGGCAAACTCGGCCTGAGTGCGCGCCAGCTGCTGCGCACCGGCGAAGACGAATACAAAAGCCTTAACCTTTCTGACGCCAGCCTCAGTGAAACCCAGTTGATCGACGCCATTGCCGCCCATCCCAAGCTGATGGAACGCCCGATCCTGGAAACCGCCGACAAGGCCGTCATCGGCCGTCCTCCGGAGAACGTATTGGAGATTCTGCCGTGACTGCGCCCTATGTGCTGGTGCTGTATTACAGCCGCAACGGCTCGGTCAGTGAAATGGCCCGGCACATTGCTCGGGGCATTGAGCTGGGCGGCATGGAAGCACGCCTGCGCACGGTGCCGGCGGTGTCCACCGAGTGCGAGGCGGTAGCGCCGAGCATCCCGGACGAGGGCGCGCTGTATGCCAGCCTCGATGATCTGAAACACTGCTCGGGCCTGGCGCTCGGTAGCCCGACGCGTTTCGGCAACATGGCCGCCCCCCTCAAGTATTTTCTCGACGGCACCAGCAACCTGTGGCTCACCGGCGCATTGGTGGGCAAACCGGCCGGGGTGTTCACCTCCACGGCCAGTCTGCACGGCGGCCAGGAAACCACGTTGATGTCGATGCTGTTACCGCTGCTGCACCACGGCATGCTGATCACCGGCCTGCCCTACAGCGAACAGGCCCTGCTCGACACCCAGGGCGGCGGCACGCCATACGGCGCCAGCCACCATGCCGGGCCGGACGGCAAGCGCCTGCTCGACCCCCATGAAATGGCGCTGTGCAAAGCCCTCGGCCTGCGCCTGGCCACTACCGCCACGTTGCTGGAGAACGGCCGTGGCCAGAAAGCCTAAGGTACTGCCACCGCAAGCGTGGCTGGAGCCACGGGTAAAAGTGGCGCGCGCATTAAGCCTGCTGGCGTTTTTGGCGCTGGTGGGTTTGTTGTGCGGGTATTACCTGTTTGTCGCCGATCTGCACGGCGCTCGCCCCTGGGTGATCCTGCTGATCGAGTTGGTGCCATTGCTGATACTGGCACCGGGCATGCTGCTCGGCAGCGCCCGCGGGCACTCGTGGATGTGCTTTGCGGTGAACCTGTATTTCATCAAGGGCGCGTTGGCGGCGTATGACCCGAACCGCCAGTGGTTCGGCGTGCTGGAAATGCTGGCGAGTCTGGCGGTGTTCTGTACCGCGCTGCTGTATGTGCGCTGGCGCCATCAGTTGAACCGACGCCTGGCCGCATAAATCCTCCGTGGCGAGGCGACTCGCCACGAACGCCGCGCTGACCGTGGGGGTCAGTGGTTGACGGTGTACGCCAGCATCATCGACAGCTGGCACATTGGCCGACCACTCTCGGCATGCCACTGGTTGAAGGCGCCCTGCACCGTCGCCAGGTCGCGCAGGCTGGTGGGGGCCTTGTCGACGATCTTCTGTGCATTCAACGCCGCGACCACGTCATCGCTGGGCACAAAGGTGTCCTTGCCGACCATGCGTAGAAAGCGTGGGGCCGACAGGCCGCCCAGCTGGTGGCCGTGCTTGCTCAGGTATTTCCACAGGCCAACGATGTCGGTCACCGGCCACTCGGCGATGAACGCGCCGAAGCTGCCTTTTTCCTGGGTGATATCCAGGATCATCTGCGCATTGCGCGGCACGCTCTTGAGCTTGCCCAGGTGACGAATGATGCGGGTGTCCTGCATCAGCCGCTCCAGATGCTCGGCGCCCATCAACACGACCTTTTCCGGATCGAAGCCAAAGAACACCTGTTCGAAGGCTGGCCATTTGGCGTCCACCACGCTGTGCTTGAGGCCGGCGCGAAATACCCGCAGTGCCAAGGTCGACAGGTAGCGATCATCGCTGATCCTGCGCAATTGCGCCGGGGTCTTGGGAGTCGGCAAATGAGCTTCCAGTTTGGCCGCCGAGCCAAAGCGATTCAGACAATATTCGTGCAGCCACTTGTAATCGCGCATGCCCTCTCCTGGCAGTGGAATTGAAAACGGCGCCCGCGAGCGCCGTGTGTCAGAGCCTTGAATCGACTCAGAGGTTCACCACATTAACGAAGCGCGACGCGGCGGTCTCATCGATCCTCAGGCTGGTGAAGTCGAACAGGTTGCGGTCGGCCAGCTGCGACGGGATCACGTTCTGCAGGCTGCGGAAGATGCTTTCGGTGCGTCCGGGCGTTTTGCGCTCCCAGTCCTGCAGCATCTCCTTGACCACCTGGCGCTGCAGGTTTTCCTGGGAGCCGCAGAGGTTGCACGGGATGATCGGGAATTGCTTGAAATCGGAGTAGGCCTGGATGTCCTTCTCGTTGCAGTAGGCCAGCGGGCGAATCACCACGTTGCGCCCGTCATCGGCGCGCAGCTTGGGCGGCATGGCCTTGAGCGAGCCGTTGAAGAACATATTGAGGAAAAACGTCTCGACGATATCGTCGCGATGATGCCCCAGCGCCATCTTGGTCGCGCCGATCTCATCGGCAAAGGTGTAGAGCGTGCCACGGCGCAGGCGCGAGCACAGCGAGCAGGTGGTCTTGCCCTCCGGAATCAGCTCCTTGACCACCGAATAGGTGTCTTTTTCGACGATGTGATACTCGATGCCCAACTCTTTCAGGTAGGCCGGCAGCACATGCTCGGGAAAGCCCGGTTGTTTCTGGTCCATGTTGACGGCAACGATCTCGAACTTGATCGGCGCGACCTTTTGCAGGTGCAGCAGCACGTCAAGCAGGGTGTAGCTGTCTTTGCCGCCGGAGAGGCAGACCATCACCTTGTCGCCGTCCTCGATCATATTGAAATCGGCGACCGCTTCACCGGCCAGGCGACGCAGGCGTTTTTGCAGTTTGTTCTGGTTGACCGTAAGAGTGCCCATGGCGCTTGGATCCGCTTGAGGTGTGTGACGAAAAGCGCAGCATTTTACCGGGATGCGCCAACGAGTCCAATGCGCGGTTGCAGTGCTCCACCTACAGACCCTGGCGCGATTACGCCGCGTGTTTACAGTGCAATATGCTCTAACGGGCCTACGGCTTTTGCGGTCATCCGTTCCTATACTGCGACATAAGGTCGCATACAAGCTATCCAGACCTTTCAGGCCAACTGGCCCGTGGGCGCTCCGATGGGGGGCGATGGTAATAACGACAGGAGTGACTGGCATGATCCATCACGTCGTGGGGCTGTTTACCCATCCTGACCAGGAATGGCGGGAGATCCGTGGCGATAAGGAAGAAAGCATCGGCCACATGTACCTCACTCATACGCTGATTCTTGCGGCGATTCCCGCCCTGTCAGCCTTCATCGGCACTACCCGGGTCGGCTGGGTTATCGGCAACCGCGCACCCGTGATGTTGACTCAGGAAAGCGCGTTGTGGATGACCATCATGTCCTACGCGGCCATGCTCGCCGGCGTGGCGGTGATGGGCGCCTTCATCCACTGGATGGCACGCACCTACGACGCCAATCCCAGCATGGCGCGCTGCGTGGCGTTCGCCACTTATACCGCGACCCCACTGTTTATCGGCGGGCTGGCGGCGCTTTACCCGCATATGTGGCTGGGCATGGTCGTGGGGACAGCGGCGATCTGCTATACGGTGTATCTGCTGTATGTGGGCGTGCCGACCTTTATGAGCATCGATCCGGATGAAGGCTTCCTGTTTTCCAGCTCCATACTGGCCGTAGGTTTGGTGGTGCTGGTGGCGATCATGGCGTTTACCGTGATTGTCTGGGGCCTGGGCGTCGGGCCGATCTACACCAACTGACGCACCCACCGCGCCGGCAGGGCCACCGCAAGGTGGCCTTGTGCGTCTGGCATGACCATTCGGCGCCTGACAGATTCGGAAACACCCGGTTTTACGGCATACTGGGCGTCTCTGGAGATAGATACAGCATGCCCGAGCAACTCAATACCCGCGTCGAAGAGTGTTTCCAGCTAGCCGAGTCCTTTTTCAAACGAAGCTTCAAACGCCCCCAGGTCAGCCTCAAGCTGCGGGGCCAGAAAGCCGGTGTCGCGCATTTGCACGAGAACCTGCTGCGCTTCAACCCCCAGCTTTACCAGGAAAACAGCCAACACTTCCTCAAGCAGACCGTGGCCCATGAAGTGGCGCATCTGATCGCCCACCAATTGTTCGGCGAACGCATCCAGCCCCACGGCGAAGAATGGCAATTGATCATGCGCGGGGTTTACGAACTGCCGCCGGACCGTTGTCACACCTATGCGGTGAAACGCCGCCAGATGACCCGCTACATCTACCGCTGCCCGTGTGCCGATAGCGACTTTCCATTTTCGTCGCAGCGTCATGGAATGGTGGCTCAGGGGCGGCGGTATTTGTGTCGGCGGTGTCGGCAGACCCTGGTGTTCAGCGGGGAAACGCGGGTGGAATAAGGGCCTCTTCGCGAGCAAGCCCGACTCCCATATCTGACCGCACTGTCATGTCGATCAACTTTCAAATGTGGGAGGGGGCTTGCCCCCGATAGCGCCAGATCAGTCACCCTACCACCTTGCTCCGCCGCAAATCGGCTATCCGCTGAGCACTGAAACCCAGCTCCGCCAACACTTCATCACTGTGTGCGCCCACGGCGGCGCCAATGTGTCGGGGCGCCGGCAACCCTTCTGAAAATTTCAACGGGCAGGCAATCTGCGCCTGGCTCGAGCCATCGCTTCTGGGCACTTGGCTGACCAGTGCCCGCGCCATTATCTGCGGATGGGCCACGGCTTCGCTGAGCGTCAGCACAGGCTCCACGCAGGCATCCACACCGGCAAACAACTCACAGAGCTGATCAAAACTGCGTTTTTCGAATTCCACCTGCAACGCCTGCTTGAACGCCGGCTGCCGTTCGGATGTGAGGCCGTGGGCGGTCAACTCCGGCCGGCCCAGCGCCGTGCACAAGGCCTGCATGAACGCCGGCTCCAGGCTGCCCACCGACATCCAGCGCCCGTCCCGCGTGCGGTAGTAATCGTAGAAACTGCCGCCATTGAGCACCTGGGTTTCCCATTGAGGCTCTACACCGCACGCCAGATAACCCGCGCCAGCCATGGAGTTTAGGCTGAACGAGCAGTCCGTCATGCTCACATCCAGGTATTGCCCCACCCCACTCTGCTGCCGCGCGATCACTGCCGCCAGCAAGCCGACGACCGCGTGCAGCGAGCCGCCGCCCACATCCGCCACTTGCACGCCCAGGGGCAACGGCCCGCTGTCCTGGCGCCCGGTATAACTGGCCATGCCGGCCAGTGCCAGGTAGTTGATATCGTGGCCGGCACGGTCCTTGTAAGGCCCGGTCTGGCCATAGCCGGTGATCGACACGTAGATCAGTCGCGGGTTGATCGCTTTTAACGCCTCATACCCCAGACCCAGGCGCTCCATCACGCCAGGCCGGAACTGTTCGAGCACAATGTCGTAATCCGCGACCAGCGCATACACGATCTGCAGCGCCTCGGCCTGCTTGAGGTCCAGCGCCAGGCTGCGTTTATTGCGATTGAGGTACGCGTGGCTCGCCGAGGTACCCTGGTCGTGGGGAGGCAACACACGCAGCAGGTCCGGGCGCGTGGGCGATTCGATACGCAGTACCTCGGCGCCCATGTCCGCCAGCATCAAACTCGCAAACGGGCCGGGCAGCAAGGTGGAGAAATCCAGCACTTTAAGGGACGCCAGTGGACCAGGCATGGAAACTCCTTTTGGGTGTCGAGTTCCCACAGACTAAGCAGCCCGTTGCCTACCGGCAATCGTCAGAACAGTCAGCGACAGTGACCGTTTTGATCACGGCGGGCTTTTTCGTGCACGCGGCTTTATCATTGGCCCACGTTTGCTTGCCGAGTGTTCCATGAAGTTTGCGATTGCTTTGTTTTCCGCCGCCCATGCGCCCTCCTCGCGCCGTGCCCTGCTGTTTGCCCAGGCCGCGCTCGCCGGCGGGCATGAGATTGTGCGGTTGTTCTTCTATCAGGACGGCGTGTACAGCGCGGCGAATACCGTCGTGGCGCCCCAGGATGAGCAGGACATCGCGCGCCAATGGCGCGAGTTCGTCAGCCAGCATCAACTCGATGGCGTGGTGTGCATCGCCGCCGCCCTGCGCCGTGGCGTGCTCAACGCCGAAGAAGCCACGCGCTATCAACGCAGCGCCGTGAACCTGGAGGCACCCTGGGCGCTGTCGGGCCTGGGGCAATTGCACGACGCCACCCAGGCCGCCGACCGCCTGATCTGTTTTGGAGGGCCATGACATGTCCAAATCCTTGTTGGTAATCAGCCGCCAGGCTCCGTGGTCCGGCCCAAGTGCGCGCGAAGCGCTAGACATCGTGCTGGCCGGCGGTGCCTTCGATCTGCCGATCGGCCTGCTGTTCATGGACGACGGCGTGTTTCAACTGGCCCCCGGCCAGGACGCCAAGGCCGTGCAGCAAAAAGACCTCAGCGCCAATCTGCAGGCCCTCGGGTTGTTCGGCATCGATGACGTGTTCGCCTGCAGCCACAGCCTGGCCGAACGCGGGCTTACGCCTCCCGCCAGTGCGCAGCCCTTGGACAGCGCCGCTGTTTCCCAGTTGATTGAACGTTACGACCAGGTGATGACCCTCTGATGTCGACTCTCCATGTGGTTTCCCACTCGCCCTTTACCGACAGCCGCCTCGCCAGTTGCCTGCGGGTCTGCGGCGCTCATGATGCAATCCTGCTGTGTGGTGACGGCACCTACGGCCTGCACAACGCGGCGCTGCAGGCCAAAGGCGTGAAGGTCTTCGTGCTGGCCGAAGACCGCCAGGCACGCAACCTGCCGCTGCCTGAATGGGCCGGCAGCGTGGATTATCCGGGATTCGTGCAATTGTCGATCGACTACGACAAGGTCAACACCTGGCTATGAATACGCTCATCGTCGGTACGCGCAGCCTGGAACTGGACAAGGACGGCTATCTGGTCGACCTGGATGACTGGTCCGTCGAAGTCGCCCACGCCCTGGCCGCCGCCGAAGCCTTGGAGCTGACCCCGGACCACTGGCAGATCCTCGATCTGCTGCGCCAGTTCTACGCCGAATTCCAACTGTCCCCGGCCACGCGCCCGCTGATCAAGTACACCGCCTTGAAGCTGGGCCCGGAAAAGGGCAACAGCCTGCACCTCAACAAACTGTTCAACGGCACTCCCGCCAAACTCGCCGCCAAACTGGCGGGCCTGCCCAGGCCGACGAATTGCTTATGACCGACTTTGCCCCACTGACCCTGCAAACCCCTGAAGAGCATCCGTTTGCGCCGTTCGTGCGCATCCTGGGCAAAGGCAAGCGCGGTGCGCGCAACCTCACCCGTGAGGAAGCCCGCGAAGCCATGGGCATGCTGCTCGACGAAAAAGTCGAGGACACCCAGCTCGGCGCCTTCCTGATGCTGCTGCGGCACAAGGAAGAAAGCCCGGAAGAACTCGCCGGTTTTACCGAAGCGGTGCGCGAGCGCCTGAACGCTCCGGCGCTGAACGTGGACATCGACTGGCCCAGCTATGCCGGTAAAAAGCGCCATCTGCCGTGGTTTCTGCTGGCCGCCAAGTGCCTGGCGCAAAACGGCGTGCGTATCCTGATGCACGGTGGCGGCGCGCACACCGCCGGGCGGCTGTACACCGAGCAATTGCTGCAAGGTTTGCAGATTCCATTGTGCCGCGATTGGCAGCAGGTCGAGGCCGCGTTTGCCCAAGGCAACCTGGCGTTTATCCCGCTAGGGGATTGGGCGCCGCAGTTGCAGCGCATGATCGACCTGCGCAACACCCTGGGCCTGCGCTCGCCGATCCATTCCCTGGCGCGCCTGCTCAACCCGTTGAACGCCCGATGCGGCCTGCAAAGTATTTTCCACCCCGGCTATCAGGGCGTGCATCGCGATGCCAGCGGCCTGCTCGGCGACACGGTGATCGTGGTCAAGGGGGATGGCGGCGAGATCGAGATCAACCCCGACACCCTCAGCCATCTCTACGGCACCACCGGCGGCCAGAGCTGGGACGAAGAGTGGCCGGCCCTTTCCACCCAGCGCCATGTCAAACCGGCGACCCTGGAGCCTGAACACCTCAAATCGGTATGGCGTGGCGATGTCGAGGACAGCTACCCGCAACTGGCGCTGATCGCCACCATGGCCCTGGCGTTACGCGGCCTTGGGCAACCCCGTGAGCAGGCATTTGCGATGGCCGAGGAGTACTGGCAAGCGCGGGACAGATCGATTTAATCGATAATTGACCCGCAGTCTTTGCGCTTTTAAATCGAACCCTGAGCTTTAGACTGGCTCCAACGCTTATTAGTCGAGGAGCCAGTCATGGGTTTGCTGATCGAAGGACACTGGAAAGACCAGTGGTACGAAAGTAGCGCGGATGGCGCTTTCCAGCGCGAGCAGGCGCAACGCCGCCACTGGGTCACCGCCGACGGCCAGCCCGGCCCGAGTGGCGAAGGCGGCTTCAAGGCCGAAGCCGGTCGCTATCACCTCTATGTCTCCCTCGCCTGCCCGTGGGCACATCGCACGTTGATCCTGCGCAAGCTCAAGGGCCTGGAAAACCTGATCGATGTGTCGGTGGTCAGCTGGCTGATGCTGGAAAACGGCTGGACCTTCGATAAGGCCAAAGGCTCCACCGGCGATCGACTCGACGACTTTGCCTACATGCACCAACGCTACACCGCCGACACGTCCGACTACACCGGGCGGGTCACCGTACCGGTGCTGTGGGACAACCAGCTCAAGCGCATTGTCAGCAACGAATCGGCGGAAATCATCCGCATGTTTAACAGCGCGTTCAATGGGCTGACCGGCAACACCCTGGACTTCTACCCCGAACCGTTGCGCGCCACCATCGACGCACTCAACGCGCGCATCTACCCGGCCGTCAACAACGGCGTGTACCGTGCTGGCTTTGCCACCTCGCAACAGGCCTACGAAAGCGCGTTCAATGATGTATTCGCCGAGCTGGACCATCTGGAACAGCACCTGGGCGAGCATCGCTACCTGGCCGGGGAATACCTCACCGAAGCCGATGTGCGGCTGTTCACCACGCTGATTCGGTTTGATGCGGTGTATTACAGCCACTTCAAATGCAATCTGCGGCGAATTGCCGATTATGCGAACCTGTCGAATTGGCTGAGGGAAATGTATCAGTGGCCTGGCGTGGCCGAGACGGTGGACTTCGAACACATCAAAGGGCACTACTACGTCAGCCACCGCACCATCAACCCCACCGGGATTGTGCCGAAGGGGCCATTGCAGGCGTTCGATACCGTGCACCATCGGCAGCGCTTGAGCGGAAAAGGGGTGTGGAGCTGATCCAACATCCTGACTGCCAGGCCGCATCGGGGGGCAAGCCCCCTTCCACAGGGTGATAGCGCTTCAGGCTCAGACCTGAGACTGGGCGCCTTCAAACCACTTCAGTTTCTCACGCAGCACCACCACCTCACCCACGATTACCAGTGTCGGCGCATGTACTTCATGCTCCGCCACCATGCGCGGCAAGTCCGCCAGGGTGCCGGTGAACACGCGCTGGTTGGACGTGGTGCCCTGCTGGATCAACGCCGCCGGCGTGTCCGGCGCACGACCATGCCGGATCAGCTGTTCGCAAATGATCGGCAAGCCAATCAAGCCCATATAGAACACCAGCGTTTGCGAAGGCCCTACCAGGTCCTGCCAGGGCAGGTCAGAGGTGCCATTCTTCAAGTGTCCGGTGATAAAACGCACGGATTGCGCGTAGTCGCGGTGGGTCAACGGAATACCGGCATAGGCCGCGCAGCCGCTGGCCGCAGTGATGCCCGGTACCACTTGGAACGGGATCCCATGGGCGGCCAGCTCCTCGATTTCCTCGCCGCCACGGCCAAAGATGAACGGATCGCCCCCTTTAAGACGCAACACGCGCTTGCCTTGCCTGGCCAGGTCCACCAATTGCTGGTTGATCTGGTCCTGCGGCACCGCATGCTCGGCGCGCCGCTTGCCGACATACACGCGCTCGGCGTCACGACGGCACAACTCCAGGATCGCCGGGGCGACCAGGCGGTCGTAGAGCACCACGTCGGCCTGCTGCATCAGGCGCAAGGCGCGAAACGTAAGCAGGTCGGGATCACCCGGACCGGCACCCACCAGGTAGACCTCACCCGGCGCATGGGGCGGCGCACCGTTGACCTTCTCGACCAACAGGCGCTCTGCCTCGTCGCCCTGCCCGGCCAGTTGACGGTCGGCAATCGGCCCCTGGAAAACTTCTTCCCAGAACGCACGACGCTGCTGCACATCCGGGTACAGGCCTTTGACCTGGGCCCTGAAGCGCGCGGCCAACCCGGCCAACTGGCCATAGGTGGACGGAATCCAGGTTTCCAGTTTGGCCCGGATGAGTCGCGCCAACACCGGCGCGTCGCCGCCACTGGACACCGCGATCACCAGGGGCGAACGGTCGACAATTGCCGGAAAGATCACACTGCACAAGGCCGGTGCATCCACCACATTGACCGGCACGCACCGACGCTTGGCGTCGCTGGATACTTGCGCATTCAGCGGTTCATCGTCCGTCGCGGCGATAATCAGGGTGCAACCATCCAGGTCGGCCTCCTGATAACCGCGCAAAACCAGGTCCCCGCCACTGCCCTGCACCAGCACGCGCAACTGGTCTTCGATCTGGGGAGCAACCACCCGCAGCACGGCGCCGGCATCGGCCAGCAGCCGGGATTTGCGCAAGGCAATTTCCCCACCACCGACCACCAGCACCCGGCTACCGCGCAGGTTGTGAAACAGCGGCAGAAATTCCATTTAGCCGATAACCTCGACGCCCGCCATGTACGGCTTGAGCACCTCGGGCACGCGGATCGAACCGTCGGCCTGCTGGTAGTTTTCCAGCACGGCGACCAGGGTACGGCCGACGGCCAGGCCCGAACCGTTGAGGGTGTGCACCAGCTCCGGCTTGCCGGTCTCCGGGTTGCGGAAACGCGCCTGCATGCGACGCGCCTGGAAATCACCGCAGTTGGAGCACGAGGAAATCTCGCGGTACTTGTCCTGGCTTGGCACCCACACTTCGAGGTCGTAGGTCTTCACGGCGCTGAAACCCATGTCGCCAGTGCACAGCGCCAGTACGCGATACGGCAATTCAAGCAGCTGCAGAACGCGCTCGGCGTTGGCGGTCAGGCCTTCCAGGGCTTCCATGGACTTGGACGGCTCGACCACCTGCACCATCTCGACTTTGTCGAACTGGTGCTGGCGGATCATGCCGCGGGTGTCACGGCCCGAGGCGCCGGCTTCACTGCGAAAGCACGGGGTGTGGGCGACAAATTTGATCGGCAGTTGCTTGGCGTCGAGAATCTCGCCGGCGACGATATTGGTCAGCGACACTTCAGCGGTCGGAATCAGATAAAAGTCGGCTTCGCCGTCGCGACTGATCTTGAACAGCTCTTCCTCGAACTTCGGCAACTGGCCGGTGCCCTGCAGCGCCGGCGCCTGAACCAGGTAAGGCGTATAGGCTTCTTCGTAACCGTGCTCGCCGGTGTGCAGGTTGATCATGAACTGCGCCAGGGCACGATGCAGGCGCGCGATCGGGCCGCGCAGCAAGGCAAAGCGCGCGCCGGACAGCTTGGCGGCGGTCTCGAAATCCAGGCCACCGCTCAATTCGCCCAGAGCGACGTGGTCCTTGATCTCGAAATCAAAGGCTTTGGGCGTGCCCCAGCGGCGCACTTCGACGTTACCGTCTTCGTCTTCGCCGACCGGTACCGAGGCGTCCGGCAGGTTAGGGATACCCAACAGGATCTGATCCAGCTCGGACTGGATCTTGTCCAGTTCGGCCTTGCCGTCGGACAGCTCGGTGCCCATGCGCTCGACGTCCGCCATCAACGGCGCGATGTCTTCACCGCGCTGCTTGGCCTGACCGATGGATTTGGAACGCGCATTCCGCTCAGCCTGCAGTGCTTCGGTGCGGGTCTGGACGGTCTTGCGCTGTTCTTCCAGCGCTTCGATGCGCGCGACATCCAGGGCAAAGCCACGGGAAGCCAGGCGGTCCGCTACGTCCTGAAGGTTGCTACGTAACAGTTTGGAATCGAGCATGTCGGTCTCTCGTTTATCAAAGTTTGGTCAAGGACAGGCCGGCCCAGGTGGCGAGCAGCCCGCCGAACACGCTGATGCCCAGGTACCCGAAGGCGACCAGGGCCTGCCCGCTTTCCAGCAGGCGCAGCGTATCCAGTGAAAAGGATGAAAAGGTCGTCAGACCGCCTACAAAGCCGACAATCAAGCCGGCGCGAATCTCAATCGGCACTTCCGGGCGCAACAGAAACCAGCCGTACAACAGCCCGATAATCAAACAGCCCACCAGATTGACCGCCAGGGTCGCCGCATAAAAATGCTTCGGCCAGTTGGCGCTGACCCAGGTGCTGGTGGCGAAACGCAATAATGTACCAGCGATGCCGGCCACGGACACGGCAAGAATTGTCTTGAGCACTACTTTCTCCGCTGTTTGGGGCTGAGGCGATCGAGTTGCGCGAGATGGTTGAGCTTTTCGCCGATCTTCAACTCCAGGCCGCGAGGCACCGGCTGGTAGAACGGCTGGGGCTCCAGAGCATCGGGAAAGTAGTCTTCGCCGGCCGCGTAGGCGTCCGGTTCATCGTGGGCGTAGCGGTATTCGTCACCGTAGCCCAGTTGCTTCATCAACTTGGTCGGCGCATTGCGCAGGTGCAGCGGCACTTCCAGGGAACCGTACTCGGCGGCCGCACGCAGGGCGGACTTGAAGCCCATGTACACCGCGTTGCTTTTGGGTGCGCAGGCCAGATAGGTGATGGCCTGGGCCACGGCCAACTCGCCTTCCGGGCTGCCGAGGCGCTCCTGCACATCCCACGCCGCCAGACACAGGCTCAAGGCTCGCGGGTCGGCGTTGCCGATGTCTTCGCTGGCCATGCGTACCACGCGACGCGCCAGGTACAGGGGGTCGCAGCCCCCGTCGATCATGCGCGCGAACCAGTACAACGCGCCGTCCGGGTTGGAGCCGCGCACGGATTTGTGCAGCGCTGAAATCTGGTCGTAGAACGCTTCGCCGCCCTTGTCGAAACGGCGACGGGTGTCGCCGAGCAGGCTTTGCAGGAGGTCGACGCCGATCTCGCTGCCGTCTTCGGCCAGGTCCGACGCGTTTTCCAACAGGTTGAGAAAACGTCGGCCATCGCCGTCGGCGGCGCTGAGCAGGATTTTGAAGCCTTCGTCGCTGACGCTCAGTTGGCGCTTGCCCAGGCCTTTGTCTTCGCTCAAGGCCCGGTGCAGCAGCTTCTGCATGGCCGCTTCATCCAGGCTCTTGAGCACATAGACCCGTGCACGCGAGAGCAAGGCGTTGTTGAGTTCAAACGAGGGGTTTTCGGTGGTGGCGCCGATAAAAATCAGGGTGCCGTCTTCGACATACGGCAAAAACGCATCTTGCTGCGATTTGTTGAAGCGGTGCACTTCGTCGACGAACAGAATGGTGCGCTTGCCGTATTGGCCGGCCTGCTGCTTGGCGACTTCGACGGCCTGGCGGATCTCCTTGACCCCAGCCAGCACCGCCGAGACCGTTTCGAAGTGCGCGTCCGAGACTTTCGCCAGCAGACGCGCCAGGGTGGTTTTACCCACCCCCGGCGGCCCCCAGAAAATCATCGAGTGCAACGCACCCTGTTCCAGCGCCTCGCGCAGGGGCTTGCCGCGCGCGAGCAGGTGTTCCTGACCGACGTACTCATCCAGGTTGGTCGAGCGCAGGCGCGCGGCCAGGGGCTGGGCAATCGGGTCACTTCGAAACAGGTCCATGGGCAGCGTTTGAAACCTCTGGGCAGTTTATTCCTGGATCACGTCGGCACCCTTGGGGATGTCGAACTTGAACTTGGACGCAGGTACCGGCTGGTTGGCCTTGACCCCGCTGAACAGGATATCGGTGCGCTGGCCGACGCTGTCGACCAGGCGCATGTTATTGATCACGCCGTTGCCGAACGACAGGGACAATGTGTCAAACAGCGTGTCCTTGGATTTCGGCTTGAGGGTGAACTCGATCACGTTGCTGGTCTGCTTGGAGGTGATGTCGAAGCTGTCGTTGATTTTCGACACATCGCCCGACAGCAGCAGCGCCGGGGTCTGGTTCAGGCGCGGGTCGAGCTTCTTGATGGTTGCCTGCTCCAGGTCCGGGTCCCACAGCGTGACCTTCTGGCCGTCGGACACAATGGTCTGCTCGGACTTGCCTTCGGTGTGCCAATAGAACAGGCCTGGGCGCTGCACGGCCATTTCACCTTCGGTCTGCTGCAACTGGGTACCGCCGGCATCCAGGGTCAACTGGGAGAAGCGCGCGGTAAGGGTCTGGGATTTGTCCAACAGATTCTTCAAGCTGGTGACGGAAGCCGGGTCGGCATGCGCCGAAACAGCAGTCAGGGCCAGGGCCGGCAACAACAGCATGCGAATAAAGCGCATGGGAGTCCTCATTGAGTCGTTAGGGCATGCCGCATGCTGCCATGCGGCACGTAGTCAGTCGCGCATCTGCCCGGGGGCAATGACTTCGCGCGAGCCGTTGGTGTTCATCGCGGTGACGACACCGGCGTTTTCCATGGCTTCGATCATACGGGCGGCGCGGTTATAGCCGATCTTCAACTTGCGCTGCACGGCGGAAATCGAGGCACGGCGACTTTCCAGCACGAATGCCACGGCTTCGTCGTACAGCGCGTCGGTCTCGGCGTCATCGTCGCCACCGCTGCTGCCGCCGTCGAAGCCGCTGCCAGCCTCTTCAACGCCCGCGAGGATGTCGTCGTTGTATTCCGGCGCGCCGCGCAGTTTCCAGGCTTCCACCACGCGATGGACTTCATCGTCGGAAACGAAGGCGCCGTGTACGCGGATCGGCAGGCTGGTGCCCGGCGGCATGTAAAGCATGTCACCGTGGCCGAGCAGCTGTTCGGCGCCGCCCTGGTCGATGATGGTCCGCGAGTCGATCTTGCTCGACACCTGGAACGCCATGCGCGTCGGGATGTTGGCCTTGATCAGACCGGTGATGACATCCACCGATGGACGTTGTGTCGCAAGGATCAAGTGGATACCGGCGGCACGAGCCTTCTGGGCGATACGTGCGATCAGTTCTTCGACCTTCTTGCCGACGATCATCATCATGTCGGCGAATTCGTCCACTACCACGACGATAGTCGGCAGCTTGGTCAGCAGCGGCGCTTCGTCGTGAATGCTTTCGCGTTTGTACAGCGGGTCGGTCAGCGGCGTGCCGGCGTCCTGGGCTTCCTTGACCTTGGCGTTGAAGCCCGACAGGTTACGCACGCCCATCTTCGCCATCAGCTTGTAGCGTCGCTCCATCTCGGCCACGCTCCAGCGCAGCGCATTGGCGGCGTCCTTCATGTCGGTGACCACTGGGCAGAGCAAATGCGGGATGCCTTCATAGATCGACAGCTCAAGCATCTTGGGGTCAATCATGATCAGTTTGGCGTCTTCCGGGCCGGACTTGAACAGAATCGACAGGATCATCGCGTTCACGCCCACCGACTTACCGGAACCGGTGGTACCGGCCACCAGCAGGTGCGGCATTTTCGCCAAATCGGTGATGACCGGTTTGCCGCCGATGTCGTGCCCCAGGGCCAGGGTGACCGGCGACTTGAAGTTGTCGTACTCCGGCGTCGACAGCACCTCGGAAAAGCGCACGATCTGGCGGTCTTCGTTGGGAATCTCGATACCCACGGTGGTCTTGCCGGGAATCACTTCCACCACGCGCACGCTGGTCACGGCCAGGGAGCGCGCCAGGTCTTTGGCCAGGTTGGAGATACGGCTGACCTTGACGCCAGCCGCAGGCTGGATTTCGTAACGGGTGATCACGGGGCCTGGGTGAATGGAATCGACCGACACTTCGACGCCGAATTCCTTGAGTTTGATCTCCAGCAGATGGCCGACGGCCGCCAGGGACTCGGGGGAATAGTTGAGTTGTTTCTTTTCAGCCGCGTCGAGAATCGAGATAGGTGGCAAGGTGCCTTCGACCGCGCTGTCGATAAACAACGGGGCCTGTTTCTCTTTCTGCACGCGATGGCTCGGCTCCGGGGCCTTGGGCGGCGCGGGGGCTATGACCGGCGGTACCTGCTTCTCGCGGTCCGACATGTGCTTGCTCAGGGCCTGCTCGCGCTCGATCAGGCGCTCCTTGACCTTGGCCTGCTCGCGACGATCCGGCGTGCTCGGCGCCACCACTTCGTTGACGCGGGTATCCACCTCGCGCAGCTGGGCCACCATGCGTTTGCGCTCGACCCGGGCCGCCCACCAGCGATTGGCGGCGCCTTGGAACAATTCAAGCAGGTCAAGGGTGATCTTGCCGGTCACGTCCATCACTTTGAACCACGACAGGTCGGTGAACACCGTGAGGCCGAACAGGAACAGCGCGATAAACATCAAGGTGCTGCCCTGGATATTCAGGGTCCTGCGCGCCAGATCGCCCAGGCTTTCACCCAGGGCACCGCCCGCGCCCGCCGGCAGACCGGTGGGGGCATGAAAATGGATATGGGCCAGCGCGGCGCCGGACAGCACCAGGAACACCAGGCCGATCAGCCGCCAGGAAAACAGCCAGCCGCTCCACTGCCACGGCTCGTGGCGCTGGCGGAAGATCTGCCAGGTCTTGATCGCCAGCAGCAACGGGAAGATATAGGCGAAGTAACCCAACACCATGAACAGGATATCGGCGCTGTAGGAGCCGACGGGGCCACCGAAGTTCTGTACGTCGTCGATCTTGCTGTTATGGCTCCAGCCCGGATCGTCCTTGCCATAGGTGAGCAAGGCCATCATCAGGAACAGGCACAATGCGCCGATCGCGATCAGCGCACCTTCCTTGAGACGATAATGCAGGTGCTGACGCCAGGCCGGCACGACTGTTTTAGGTGTCGCGGTGGATTTCTTCAAAACGGGTCTTTTCCTGCGCTTTTAGCGCGTCCATCTGTTGAATGACTGCAAAATACTGCCGGATCCGGGCAGCTGAAAAATGAACCAACGGGGTGAAAATTACTTTCAGCACGGGTGCTTGCCGTGCGAAACGACGATAACGCCACACTGGCCGCATTGTACGGGTTTGTGACCACGATGCCACGCCATTGCCTGCAACTCGACGGCCTGGCCGATTACGCTGTTGCGACGGGTTCAATTTGAGCATGCATTGCCTTTGCTGACAAAGGCTTATGCGCTGTTTCCGACAATCCAAAGCAGCTTGGCAAAAGGCCTGCATGTCACCGCCCCGCTTACGACCGCACCCTCGGCCCAGAGTTGCAGAAACACCCGCTCACGCTAATCCACGCCAACGGCCGATTCGGGCTGGCCCCAGGGCGCCGCGTCGACAATAATCAGCACTCGCGCGGCAGGTGCCAAGCCTGCCACTCCCCTCCCCTTTCGCTAGCCTGGATACCCATGCTGACCTGGTTACAACGCGACTCGCTGACTTTCCCCCCGCTGGCCAAGGCCATGCGCGAACCTAACGGCCTGCTAGCCGCCGGCGGCGACTTGTCGGCCGAGCGTCTGATACACGCCTATCGCCACGGCTGCTTCCCCTGGTTTTCGGAGGGCCAGCCGATCCTGTGGTGGTCGCCGGACCCTCGTACCGTGATTTTCCCCGACGAACTGCACGTGTCCCGCAGCCTGGCCAAACTGTTGCGCCAGCAGCGTTACACCGTGACCTTCGATCAGGATTTTGCCGCCGTCATCCAGGCCTGCGCCGCACCACGCGCCTACGCCGATGGTACCTGGATCACCGAAGGCATCCAGGCCGCCTATCTGGAACTGCACAGGCGCGGCCATGCCCATTCAGTGGAGGTGTGGGACAACGGCACGCTGGTAGGCGGCCTGTACGGCCTGACCATGGGCCAACTGTTCTTTGGCGAATCGATGTTCAGCCGCGCCGACAACGCCTCCAAATTCGGGTTTGCGACCCTCACACGGCAACTGCAGGCCTGGGGCTTTGTGTTGATCGACTGCCAGATGCCCAACGACCATCTGCACAGCCTGGGTGCACGCGGCATTTCCCGCAGCGAGTTTGCGGGCTTTCTGCGCGACCACCTGGACCAGCCCAACGCCGGACCCTGGCTTTCTTAGGCGACTTGCGCTGACCTGGCTTACACTTATTTCAAAGCTTATCCCGAGGGTTGATCATGACCGAGCTGGCGCGCTTGAAGTTTTATGCCACTCAAGCTCACTCTTGCAGCTATCTGCCCGACGAGCAGGCCACTACGCTGTTCCTCGACCCCAGCCAGCCCATGGACGTGCATGTGTACGCCGATCTTTCGGAAATGGGCTTTCGTCGCAGCGGCGACCACCTGTACAGGCCCCATTGCCAGAATTGCAACGCCTGCGTTCCGGCCCGGATCCCCGTGGGGCAATTCCTGCCGGACCGCAACCAGAAACGCATCCTCAAGCGTAATGCCGACCTGACAGTAACGTCGGCCAGGCCGAGGTTCACTGAAGAGTATTTCGACCTCTACCAACGCTATATCGAGCAACGCCACGCCGACGGCGATATGTTCCCACCCAGTCGCGACCAGTTTTCCACGTTCCTGGTACGCGACCTGCCCTTCTCGCGATTCTATGAGTTTCGCGCGGGTGGTCGGTTGCTGGCCGTGGCGGTCACCGATCTGCTGCCTAACGGCCTGTCGGCGGTGTACACGTTCTACGAACCCGGCGAGGAGCGCCGCAGCCTGGGGCGTTTTGCCATTCTCTGGCAAATCGGCGAAGCGCTGCGCCTGGAACTGGAGGCGGTGTACCTCGGCTACTGGATCAAAAACTGCAAAAAAATGAATTACAAGACCCAATATCGGCCCATTGAGCTGCTGATTAATCAAAGATGGGTCACGCTTAACTAGAACCCCTTGGCTTAAACACCCTTTTTCGGGCACAATGCACGCCGCTTTTGCCTGGCGCAGTTGCACCGGGCCATTCACTGGATACCGAGGGCTTTACTGCATGTCGAAAGAAGACAGCTTCGAAATGGAAGGCACTGTCGTCGACACCCTGCCCAACACCATGTTTCGTGTGGAGTTGGAAAATGGGCACGTCGTAACCGCGCATATCTCCGGCAAGATGCGCAAGAACTACATTCGTATTCTTACCGGTGACAAAGTGCGCGTCGAGCTGACGCCCTATGACTTGAGCAAAGGGCGCATCACTTACCGCGCTCGCTAAGCAAGTCAATACAAAACGCCCGGTTATGCCGGGCGTTTTTGTGTGCATGATTTTTCAAACATCGAAGGGGCTCCGCGGCGAGCTCTCTCCCACACTGGATCTTCATTGGTCTGGCAATCGAATTTCCACACAGCAAAAAGGCGCCTTTCGACGCCTTTTGCATGGGTGCGGTACGATCAGGCCATTTCAGCGGTGGTCTCGAACTCGAAGGTCAGCTCACCATCCTTCAGGTCGATATGCACCACGCCACCATGGTCGGACAGCTCGCCAAACAGGATCTCCTCGGCCAGTGGCCGCTTGATCTTGTCCTGGATCAAACGCGCCATTGGGCGGGCGCCCATTGCCGCATCGTAGCCACCTTCGGCGATCCAACTGCGCGCCGCTTCCGTGACATCGAGCTGTACGCGCTTGTCTTCCAACTGCGCCTGGAGCTCGGTAAGGAACTTGTCCACCACGCTCTTGATAACCTCATGACTGAGGCGACCAAACTGGATGATAGTGTCCAGACGGTTGCGGAACTCCGGTGTAAAGCTCTTCTTGATCACTTCCATCGCATCGGAAGAGTGATCCTGATGGCTGAAGCCAATCGAAGCCCGCGCGGCCGTCTCGGCACCGGCGTTGGTGGTCATGATCACGATCACGTTGCGGAAATCCGCCTTGCGCCCGTTGTTGTCGGTCAGGGTCCCGTGATCCATCACTTGCAGCAGCAGGTTGAAGACTTCCGGGTGTGCCTTCTCGATTTCATCGAGCAGCAATACGCAGTGAGGCTGCTTGGTGATCGCCTCGGTGAGCAGACCGCCCTGATCGAAGCCCACATAACCAGGAGGCGCACCAATCAGGCGTGACACGGTATGGCGCTCCATGTACTCGGACATATCGAAGCGAACCAGCTCGATACCCATGGCCTTGGCCAATTGCCGCGCCGCCTCGGTCTTGCCGACGCCGGTAGGACCGGCGAACAGGAACGAGCCGACAGGCTTGTCCGGCGACTTGAGGCCCGCGCGCGACAGCTTGATAGCCGTGGACAGCGAATCGATGGCCGCATCCTGACCGAACACGGTCAGCTTGAGGTCGCGCTCCAGGTTACGCAGCAGCTCCTTGTCCGAGCTGGTGACGTGTTTTGGCGGAATCCGCGCAATTTTCGCCACGATATCTTCGACCTGCGGCACATCAATGCGCTTCACGCGCTTCTCGGCTGGCTGGAGACGCTGGTAAGCACCCGCCTCATCGATTACGTCAATCGCCTTGTCAGGCATGTGACGGTCGTTGATGTAGCGCGACGCCAACTCCGCGGCCGAGCGCAGCGCTTCATCGGTGTACTCGATGCCATGGTGCGCCTCGAAGCGGCCCTTCAGGCCACGCAGGATGCCGATCGTGTCTTCAACCGAAGGTTCGGACACATCGACTTTCTGGAAGCGCCGCGCCAGGGCGCGATCCTTCTCGAAAATCCCGCGAAACTCCTGGAACGTGGTGGAGCCGATGCAACGGATATCACCCGACGACAGCAACGGCTTGAGCAGGTTGGACGCATCCATGACCCCGCCGGAAGCTGCGCCGGCACCGATGATGGTGTGAATCTCATCGATGAACAGGATCGCTTGTGGGCGTTTTTTCAACTCGCCCAGCAACGCCTTGAAGCGCTTCTCGAAATCGCCACGGTATTTGGTACCGGCAAGCAAGGCACCCAGATCGAGGGAATATACGACACTGCTGGCCAGCAGGTCCGGCACCTGATTGTCGACGATACGCTTGGCCAGGCCTTCGGCAATCGCGGTTTTACCCACGCCGGCCTCGCCGACCAGCAGCGGGTTGTTCTTGCGACGACGCGCAAGGATCTGCGCTACGCGCTCGACTTCAAGCTCACGCCCCACCAGCGGATCGATCCGCCCCTGGCGCGCCAGTTCATTGAGGTTGCTGGCATAGGCATCCAGTGGATTGCCCGAAGAAGAAGACTCGCCGCCCTCGTCGTCCTGCATATCCTGCTCACCCTCGGAATGATCGCCGTGCCCAGGCACCTTGGAGATACCGTGGGCGATGTAGTTGACCACATCGATACGGGCAACGCTCTGCTGCTTGAGCAGAAACACCGCCTGGCTTTCCTGTTCGCTGAAGATCGCCACAAGCACATTGGCGCCCGTGACTTCACGCTTACCGGAGCTCTGTACGTGGAAAACGGCACGCTGCAATACCCGCTGAAAACCCAGGGTCGGCTGGGTTTCACGGTCCTCGTCATGCACGGGGATCAGTGGCGTGGTGGAGTCGATAAACTCCTGCAGATCATGCTTGAGTTTGTCGAGGTTGGCGCCGCACGCACGCAGAACGGTGGCGGCAGCTTCATTATCCAAAAGTGCCAGCAGCAGGTGCTCGACGGTCATGAATTCATGACGCTTCGAACGAGCCTCCTTAAAGGCAAGATTGAGGGTGACTTCGAGCTCGCGGTTTAACATAGCTTCACCTCATACCCAAGTGGTCGGCGTTAACCGTCCTTCTCGATTTCACAGAGTAGCGGATGCTGGCTTTCCCTGGCGTACTGGTTGACCTGCATGGCCTTTGTCTCGGCGATGTCGCGGGTAAACACTCCACATACTGCCCGTCCTTCTGTATGAACGGCCAGCATTACCTTGGTCGCCAACTCGCGGTTCAGGTTAAAAAACACCTCGAGCACTTCGACCACGAAATCCATCGGTGTGTAGTCATCGTTGAACAAAACCACCTTGTACATCGGCGGCGCCTGTAAGGCAGGCTTGGCCTCCTGAACAGCAATGCCTGCAGAACCGTCGTCATCGTGTTCGTGATCCGGTCGATCCTGATTGAATGTTAGTCGAATCTGGCTGATTGCATGCATGGAAAGAAAGGTTCGTCAGTTGTTCAATACAGTGGTGGGGGCAACCTGTCAGAATTTCAACTCTGACCGACTGGTCGCCTTGACTATCGGCAAAACGGTGTTACAACCAATAGAACCCACAGTGGGTAAAAAAGGTCCGCGCAGTCAACCTTATTTATTCGGGTTAGGACGGATAAACTGGATGATACTCCAGTGATGGAGTCTGGTGCAGAAGGAAATGGGTTATGTCTGGCAGCAAGATCAAAGGCAAGGTCAAGTGGTTCAATAACGCCAAGGGATATGGCTTTATTAATGAAGAAGGTAAAACCGATGACCTTTTTGCGCACTATTCAGCGATCACCATGGACGGCTACAAGACGCTGAAAGCAGGCCAAAGTGTGGAGTTCGAAATCATTCAGGGGCCAAAGGGACTGCATGCCGTTGAAATTTGTGCGGCCTGCGCGGCGGCGCCCGGGACGGCCCACGACACGACGCACGAAAAAAAGCCCAAAAAAGATCAATCCTCTAAAGAAAAGAAGCAACTGGCCTGATCGCATTTGGGTAAATAGCCTGCAAAAAAAACGGCCATTCTGGTTCAGCAGAATGGCCGTTTTATTTAGCCTGCCTTACATATGCGAAATCAACGCATCACCAAAGCCTGACGACGACACCAGCTTCGCGCCGTCCATCAGTCGCTCGAAGTCATAGGTCACGGTCTTGGCCGAAATCGCGCCATTGGTCCCCTTGATAATCAGGTCCGCCGCCTCGATCCAGCCCATGTGACGCAGCATCATTTCCGCCGACAGGATCAGCGAGCCGGGGTTAACCTGGTCTTTGCCCGCATACTTGGGCGCGGTGCCGTGAGTCGCCTCGAACATGGCGACGGTGTCGGACAGATTGGCGCCCGGCGCAATACCGATGCCGCCGACTTCCGCCGCGAGGGCATCGGACAGGTAGTCGCCATTTAGGTTAAGGGTGGCGATCACATCATATTCCGCCGGCCGCAGCAGGATCTGCTGGAGCATGGCGTCGGCAATCGCATCCTTGACCACCACATTCTTGCCGGTTTTCGGGTTCTTGAACTGCATCCAAGGCCCGCCGTCCAGCAAGGTCGCGCCAAACTCCTGCGCGGCCACTTCATAGGCCCACTCTTTGAAGGCCCCTTCGGTGAACTTCATGATGTTGCCTTTGTGCACGATGGTCAGCGAATCACGATCGTTATCCACCACATATTGCAGGGCTTTACGCGCCAGACGCTGAGTGCCTTCCTTGGACACCGGCTTGACGCCAATCCCGCAGTCCTGGTCGAAACGGATCTTGGTGACGCCCATTTCCTCCTTGAGGAACTTGATCACCTTGATCGCTTCAGGCGAACCGGCTTTCCACTCAATACCGGCGTAAATATCTTCGGAGTTTTCACGGAAGATGGTCATGTCCACGTCACCAGGCTTTTTCACCGGGCTAGGCACGCCTTCGAACCAACGCACGGGGCGCAGGCAAACATACAGATCGAGTTGCTGGCGCAAGGCAACGTTCAACGAACGGATACCGCCGCCAACCGGCGTGGTCAGCGGGCCCTTGATGGACACTACGTAATCCTTGACCGCGTCCAGGGTTTCCTGAGGCAGCCAGGTGTCCTGGTCGTAAACCTGCGTGGCTTTTTCGCCGGCGTAGACTTCCATCCAGGAAATCTTGCGCTTGCCGCCATAAGCCTTGGCAACCGCTGCGTCGACCACCTTTATCATCACCGGGCTGATGTCGACGCCAATACCGTCACCTTCGATGAACGGGATGATCGGGTGGTCAGGAACATTGAGAGAATGGTCTGCGTTGACGGTGATTTTGTCGCCGACTGCCGGAACCTGAATCTTCTTGTATCCCATGCTGAACTCCATCTATGGATTGAACATCTGGCTGCGTTCGAGCCTACTCCAGATAAATGACGACTGAAACCTAGCGCCATGCTCATTTGCATCGAAAACAGCATAAATTGTCGCCTACAAGCCTGAAAGCAAAGGGAAAAACGCCAATTTTGAGCACAACGTGCGACTTTAGGCGTAACCCGGTACCTGCGACCTTTAGACCAATGGACGACCCACCTTTTGTATGAAGGCTCAGCGTAAGCATAGCGACCTATGTATAATGCCGCCGCTGACCCAAGAGTCACGCCGGCAGACCGCTCTGGAACCGGGCCCTCCGCCAGAAAGCAGGACTATTACAATAGTCCACCCGCTTGACGCTCGACTGATGCAACCCAACATCACCGCGAAGAAACCTCGACATTTCGCTCATGGATGACTTTGAACGAACGCGCTCCACCCGGCGCATCTCGAGTTTCTGCGCACGCTTTCAGCAAAGAAGAGAGTTAATCCGAATATGCCCACCCGCTCGAAGATCATCTACACCTTCACCGACGAAGCCCCCGCCCTCGCCACCTATTCACTGCTGCCTATCGTAGAGGCTTTCACCGCTTCCGCTGATATTGCCGTGGAAACCCGCGACATTTCCCTCGCCGGGCGCATCCTCGCAAGCTTCCCCGAGCAACTGGGTACCAAGGCCGTGCCGGACCACCTCGCCGAACTGGGCGACCTGGCCGTAACCCCTGAAGCCAACATCATCAAACTGCCTAACATCAGTGCTTCGACCCCTCAATTGCAGGCGGCGATCAAGGAATTGCAGGCCCAGGGCTACGCCCTCCCGGACTACCCGGAAACCGTAACCACCGACGCGGAAAAAGAAACCCGTGCCCGTTACGACAAGGTCAAGGGCAGCGCCGTGAACCCGGTACTGCGCGAAGGCAACTCCGACCGCCGTGCGCCATTGTCGGTCAAGAACTATGCGCGCAAGCACCCGCACAAAATGGGCGCCTGGGCGGCAGACTCCAAGTCCCACGTTGCCCACATGAGCAATGGTGACTTCTACGGCAGCGAGAAAGCCGTACAGATCGAAGCCGCCGACGCAGTCAAGATCGAGCTGATTGCCAAAGATGGCACCGCAACTGTGCTGAAGGAAAAGACCTCGGTACAAGCCGGCGAAATCCTCGACAGCGCAGTGCTGAGCAAAAACGCCCTGCGTGCGTTCATCGCCGCCGAGATCGAAGACGCCAAGAAACAAGGCGTATTGCTGTCGGTACACCTGAAGGCCACCATGATGAAGGTCTCCGACCCGATCATGTTCGGCCAGATCGTTGCCGAGTTCTATAAAGAAGCGCTGACCAAGCACGCTGCCGTGCTGGAACAGATCGGCTTTAACCTGAACAACGGCATCGGCGACCTGTACGCCCGCATCAAGGCCCTGCCGGCCGACCAGCAAGCGCAGATCGAAGCCGACATCCAGGCTGTCTACGCCGCTCGCCCTTCCCTGGCGATGGTCAACTCCGACAAAGGCATCACCAACCTGCATGTGCCGAGCGACGTCATCGTCGACGCCTCGATGCCGGCCATGATCCGTGACTCCGGCAAAATGTGGGGCACCGACGGTCAACTGCACGACACCAAGGCCGTGATTCCGGATCGCTGCTACGCCACCATCTACCAAGCCGTCATCGAAGACTGCAAGGCCAATGGCGCGTTCGATCCAACCACCATGGGCAGCGTTCCGAACGTTGGCCTGATGGCCAAGAAAGCCGAAGAGTACGGCTCCCACGACAAGACGTTCCAGATCAAGGCTGACGGTGTGGTCCGCGTCACCGACAGCAAGGGCAACCTGCTGATGGAGCAAACCGTCGAAGCCGGCGACATCTTCCGCATGTGCCAGACCAAAGACGCGCCGATCCAGGACTGGGTCAAGCTCGCCGTCAACCGCGCCCGCGCCAGCAACACCCCGGCCATTTTCTGGCTGGACCCCAAGCGCGCCCACGACGGCGTGGTGGTCGAGAAAGTTCAGGCCTACCTGAAAGACCACAACACCGAAGGTTTGGACATCCGCATCATGTCGCCGGTCGACGCGATGAAGTTCACCCTGGAGCGTACCCGCAAGGGCCTGGACACCATCTCCGTGACCGGTAACGTATTGCGCGACTACCTGACCGACCTGTTCCCGATCATGGAACTGGGCACCAGCGCCAAGATGCTGTCGATCGTGCCGCTGATGAACGGCGGCGGCCTGTTCGAAACCGGCGCCGGCGGCTCGGCACCCAAGCACGTACAGCAACTGCTGGAAGAGAACTTCCTGCGCTGGGATTCCCTGGGTGAATTCCTGGCCCTGGCTGCATCCCTCGAGCACTTGGGTGTGACGTACAACAACCCCAAGGCCCTGGTACTGTCCAAGACCCTGGACCAGGCCACCGGTCAGTTCCTGGACAACAACAAGTCGCCATCGCGCAAAGTCGGCAACATCGACAACCGCGGCAGCCACTTCTACCTGGCGCTGTACTGGGCCCAGGCCCTGGCCGCTCAGTCTGAAGACACAGCGCTGCAAGCGCAGTTCGGCGAACTGGCCAAGACCCTGGCTGCGAACGAGGCGACCATCGTCGCCGAGCTCAATGCCGTACAGGGCAAGCCAGTGGACATCGGTGGCTACTACGCACCGAACCCGGAGTTGACCAGCAAGGCCATGCGCCCAAGCAATACCTTTAACGCGGCGATTGCCAAGTTGAAGTAAGGTTGTAAGGATGCAAAGAAACCCCGGCCCCGTGCCGGGGTTTCTGTTTCCAGCGCTCAACTCAGGAAACCGGATCAAATATGGGGGGGGCTTGCCCCTTCCCACATTGACTGTAATCCAGATCCAAGAACGCACCGCCCCCTGAATCAAGAGGCACACCATGACCTGGCAACCCCACATCACCGTCGCCACCATCGTCGAAGACAACGGCAAGTTCCTGATGGTCGAAGAACTCAAGGGCGGGCGCGCCGTACTCAATCAGCCTGCCGGTCACCTCGACCCGCATGAAACGCTAACCGAAGCCGCCGTACGCGAAACCCTTGAGGAAACCGGTTGGGACGTGGAAGCGACCGGTATCGTCGGCATCTACCTGTACACCGCCCCCAGTAATGGCGTGACTTATCAACGGGTCTGCTTCATTGCCAACGCCTTGAAACACCACCCGGACTATCAACTCGACGACGGCATCCTCCGCGCCCGCTGGCTGACCCGCGACGAACTGATGGGCCTGCGCGACGCCTGGCGCAGCGAGCTGATTATCCGCTGCATCGATGATTATCTGGCCGGCCAGCGGCACAGCCTGGAATTGATCCGCCCTTCTCTTTAGCCTTGCGGGCCCAGGCCTGCTAGAATCGCGTCCTTTTTCAAGACACCCGTTGAAACCCTATGCGTGATCCAGCCCCTTCTGACACACAAAAGAAGCGCGTCATCGTCGGCATGTCCGGCGGCGTGGATTCTTCCGTTTCCGCCGTTCTGCTCATGGAGCAGGGTTATGAGGTGGAAGGCCTGTTCATGAAGAACTGGGAAGAAGACGATGGAACGGAATATTGCACCGCCATGGACGACCTCGCGGACGCCCAGGCCGTGTGCGACAAGATCGGCATCAAGCTGCACACCGCCAACTTCGCGGCCGAGTACTGGGACAACGTGTTCGAGCACTTCCTGGCCGAATACAAGGCTGGACGCACGCCGAACCCGGACATCCTGTGCAACCGCGAAATCAAGTTCAAGGCGTTCCTCGACTACGCCATGATCCTCGGCGCGGACCTGATCGCCACTGGCCACTACGTGCGCCGCCGCGATATCGATGGCCGCACGGAACTGCTCAAGGGCCTGGACCCAAACAAGGACCAGAGCTACTTCCTGCACGCCGTCGGCGGTGAACAGATCGCCAAGACTCTGTTCCCGGTGGGCGAGCTGGAAAAGCCGGAAGTGCGCAGGATTGCCGAGCAGCACGGCCTGGCTACCGCCAAGAAAAAGGACTCCACCGGGATCTGTTTTATCGGCGAGCGCCGCTTCAGTGACTTCCTCAAGCAGTACCTGCCGGCGCAACCGGGCGAGATCAAGACCACCGAGGGAGAGGTCATCGGCCGTCATCATGGCCTGATGTACCACACCATCGGCCAGCGCCAGGGCCTGGGCATCGGCGGCCTCAAGGACGCTGGCGAAGAGCCGTGGTACGTGCTGGTCAAGGACTTGGAACACAACGTGCTGATCGTCGGCCAGGGCAACGAGCACCCGTTGCTGTTTTCCGGCGCCCTGCTGGCCTCGGAGATCTACTGGGTCAACCCGATTGACCTCAGTACCCCACGCCGCCTGACCGCCAAGGTGCGCTATCGCCAGAGCGACCAGCCCTGCACCCTGGAAAAGACCGCCAACGGCTACCGCGCCACCTTCGATGACCCGCAGCGCGCCGTTACTCCCGGCCAGTCCGTGGTGTTCTATGACGGCGAGGTGTGCCTGGGCGGTGGCGTGATCGAAGTCGCCGAACCCTGGAGCAACCCGGCATGAGCCCGACCCAGGAGCAATTGACGGCATTGGGCGGGGTATTTCTGGCCGCCGTGCTGGTGGACAAAATCGCCAAGACCGGCCAGGTCACCGAGGCGGGCCTGACCTGCATGCTCTGCAGCCTGCTGATCCGCGACCCCAAGGACACCCTGGAAGTTTACGGCGGTGATGACCTGGCGCTGCGCGAAGGTTACCGCGCACTGATCGGCGCCCTGGAACGCGACCCCAGCACCTTGCAGCGCGAGCCACTGCGCTACGCCCTGTCGATGCTCGGTCTGGAGCGCCAATTGGCCAAGCGCGAGGACATGCTGGAGACCATCGGCAAGCGTCTGCCACAAATCCAGTCCCAGGTGGAGCACTTCGGCCCGGCCCACGAAAACGTGATCGCCGCCTGTGGTGCGCTGTACCAGGACACCTTGAGCACCCTGCGCCAACGCATCCAGGTGCATGGCGACATGCGCAACCTGCAGCAACCGAACAACGCGTCGAAGATCCGCGCCCTGTTGCTGGCCGGTATTCGTTCGGCGCGACTGTGGCGCCAGCTGGGCGGTCACCGTTGGCAGCTGGTCATCAGCCGTCGCAAATTGCTCAAAGAGCTTTACCCGTTGATGCGCAACGAATAAGTCGCAGCAGCAGGCTGTTTTCACGCCGTTACGCGTAATACGCCGGTCAGTTGGCGACGGACCGGCGGATTTTTTCATGTATGATACGCGCCCCATTTCGTTGCCCGACTGTCCGAGAACACCCCATGCAGCTTTCTTCGCTCACTGCGGTTTCCCCTGTTGACGGCCGCTACGCCGGCAAAACCCAGGCCCTGCGCCCTATTTTCAGCGAGTACGGCCTGATCCGCGCCCGCGTTCTGGTTGAAGTGCGCTGGCTCCAGCGCCTGGCCGCTCACCCCGCCATCAGCGAAGTGCCGGCGTTTTCCGCCGAAGCCAACGCCGTGCTCAATACCCTGGCGGAGAACTTCTCCCTGGAGCACGCCGAGCGTGTGAAAGAGATCGAGCGCACCACCAACCACGACGTCAAAGCCATCGAATACCTGCTCAAAGAGCAAGCGGCCAAGCTGCCGGAACTGGCCAAGGTCAGCGAGTTCATCCACTTTGCCTGCACCAGCGAGGACATCAACAACCTGTCCCACGCCCTGATGCTGCGCGAAGGCCGTGACGACGTGATGCTGCCGCTGATGCGCCAGACCGCCAACGCCATCCGCGAGCTGGCGATCCGTTTCGCCGACGTACCGATGCTGTCGCGCACCCACGGCCAACCGGCCTCGCCGACCACCCTGGGTAAAGAGCTGGCCAACGTGGTGTACCGCCTGGAGCGCCAGATCGCGCAAGTGGCCGCCGTGCCATTGCTGGGCAAGATCAACGGCGCGGTGGGCAACTACAACGCCCACCTGTCGGCTTACCCGGAGATCGACTGGGAAGCCAACGCCCGCGCCTTTATCGAAGACGAACTGGGCCTGGGCTTCAACCCGTACACCACGCAGATCGAACCGCACGACTATATCGCCGAGCTGTTCGACGCCATCGCGCGCTTCAACACCATCCTGATCGACTTCGATCGCGATATCTGGGGCTACATCTCCCTGGGCTACTTCAAGCAGCGCACCATTGCCGGTGAAATCGGTTCGTCGACCATGCCGCACAAGGTCAACCCGATCGACTTCGAAAACTCCGAAGGCAACCTCGGCATCGCCAACGCCCTGTTCCAGCACCTGGCCAGCAAGTTGCCGATCTCCCGCTGGCAGCGCGACCTGACTGACTCCACCGTGCTGCGCAACCTCGGCGTGGGCTTTGCCCACAGCGTGATCGCGTATGAAGCCAGCCTCAAAGGCATCAGCAAACTGGAGCTCAACGAGCAGAAGATCGCCGCTGACCTGGATGCGTGCTGGGAAGTACTGGCCGAACCGATCCAGACCGTGATGCGCCGCTACAACATCGAAAACCCGTACGAGAAACTCAAAGAATTGACGCGCGGCAAGGGCATCAGCCCTGAAGCGCTGCAGACTTTCATCGACGGCCTGGACATGCCGGCCGCGGCCAAGGCCGAGCTTAAATTGCTCACCCCGGCCAACTACATCGGCAATGCCGTGGCCCAGGCCAAGCGCATCTGATCCAAGCAAGACCCTTGAGACGCCCGGCCGCGCCGGGCGTTTTTATTCCAGTCTGAAAAGTGCTTTTTTTCAATAGGTTACACATGAATCCTGATATTCCTCTTCAACTTCTGGGCGGCATCACGGCACGGGAATTCCTGCGCGATTACTGGCAGAAAAAGCCGCTGCTGATCCGTCAGGCCATCCCTGACTTCGAAAGCCCGATCGACGCCGACGAACTGGCCGGCCTGGCCTTGGAGGAGGAAGTCGAATCACGCCTGGTGATCGAACATGGTGAGCGTCCGTGGGAACTGCGCCGTGGTCCGTTTGCCGAAGACGCCTTCAGCACACTGCCCGAGCGCGAATGGACCCTACTGGTGCAAGCGGTCGACCAGTTCGTACCGGAAGTGGCCGAGCTGCTTGAGCAGTTCCGCTTCCTGCCAAGCTGGCGCATCGACGATGTGATGATCAGCTTTGCCGCGCCTGGGGGCAGTGTCGGCCCGCACTTCGATAACTACGATGTGTTCCTGCTGCAGGCCCAGGGCAAGCGCAACTGGAAGATCGGCCAGATGTGCAGCTCCGAGAGCCCGCTGCTGCAACACGCCGACCTGCGCATCCTGGCCGAATTCGAAGAAAGCGCCGAGTGGGTGCTGGAACCGGGCGACATGCTCTACCTGCCGCCGCGCCTGGCGCACTACGGCATCGCCGAAGATGACTGCATGACCTACTCGGTCGGCTTCCGTGCACCGAGCGCTGCCGAAGTGCTGACTCACTTCACCGACTTCCTCGCCCAGTACCTGACCGACGAAGAACGTTACACCGATGCCGACGCGCAGCCGGTCAGCGACCCGCACCAGATCCAGAGCGACGCCCTCGACCGCCTCAAAAGCCTGCTGGCCGAGCACATGAGCGATGAGCGAATGCTGCTGACCTGGTTCGGCCAATTCATGACCGAACCGCGCTATCCGGAACTGGTGGCCGGCGAAGAGCTGGGCGAAGAAGACTTTGTCGCCAGCCTGCAGGACGGCGCGATCCTGGTGCGCAACCCAAGCGCGCGCATGGCCTGGTCGGAAGTGGACGATGACGTGCTGCTGTTCGCCAGCGGCCAGAGTCGTTACCTGCCGGGCAAGTTGCGCGAACTGTTGAAAATGATTTGCTCTGCCGACGCCCTGCATGCCGAGAACCTCGGCCCGTGGCTGGCGGACGAAGACGGTCGCGACTTGCTGTGCGAATTGGTCAAGCAAGGAAGCCTGGGATTTGCCGATGAATAGAATTCACGTAAGTGTCGCGAACTGGCATAAGGATATCGCTGAGATTCGGCGCATTCGTGAAGCAGTGTTTATTGCTGAGCAGTCGGTTCCACCTGAGCTGGAGTGGGACGCGGACGACGCAGAGGCCATGCATTTCCTGGCGTTCGAAGGCGACTTCCCGATCGGCACCGCGCGCCTGCTGCCCAGCGGCGAGATCGGTCGTGTATCGGTGCTCAAGGACTGGCGCGGGCTGAAGGTGGGCGACAAGCTGATGGAGGCCGTGATCGAAGCCGCTGAAAAACGCGGCCAGACCAGGCAATTCCTCAGTGCCCAGGTGTATGCCGCGCCGTTCTATGAGCGGCTGGGCTTTGAGATCGTCAGTGATGAATTCCTGGAAGTCGGGATTCCTCATGTCGATATGGTGCGCGGCGCCTGATTCGAGACCGTGTCGCTGCCATCGGGGGCAAGCCCCCTCCCACATTTGAAATGTACAGGGTCAACATGTGGGAGGGGCTTGCCCCCGATAGCTATTTCAGCCACACCAGCAATGCCCCGCCATGCGGGGCATTTTGCCGTCTACGATTCAATATGCGACCGGCCAGGCCGACAAACTGGCACTATCACGTCTAATTGACTCGCAGAGATAACGGACATGTCCCTACGCACCCTGCTCACCGCCCTCCTCCTGACCGTCAGCGTCTCGGCCAGCGCCGACACCGCAGTCGTCAACCTGAGCAACCGCACCAGTGCCGACCTGCTACCGGTGGCGCAGAACTTTATCGGCAAGGACGGCACTGTCAGTGCCTACGGCAACCAGCTGATCGTTAACGCTGCCCCTGGGAAGATCGAGGGCCTGCGCACCCTGCTCTCCCAACTGGATACACCGGCCAAGCGCCTGCTGATTACCGTCGATACCAATGAAAGCAACCTACAGGACACTGGCGACAGCCAGACCCGCATCATCAACTACGGCACCGTCAGCCGCGAGGGCGGCATTCAGCAGATCCAGGCCAGCGAAGGCGTGCCCGCGCTGATCCAGGTCGGCCAGAGCTTGCCGCTGACTACCACCTCGCAAGACAGCTACGGGCGCCTGCAAAACCAGACCCAGTATCGCAACGTCACCCAAGGGTTCTATGTCACCGCCAGCGTCACCGGCGACACCGTACACCTGGCGATCAGTACCAACCGTGACCGCATGAGCCAGGAACGTCCCGATGTAGTGAACGTGCAGAGCACCGACACAAGTGTCAGCGGGCGCCTGGGTGAGTGGATCCCGCTCGCTGGCATCAACCGCCAGACTCAAGCCGATAAAACGTCCACGACCCGCAGCTACTCTACTCAGGGCCGGGATGACCTGACATTGCGGGTCAAGGTCGACACCCTGAACTGAAGCACCAAAAACTGACTGATGAGTCGTATAAGACTAAAGATGTAGTGCCTGAAAAAAAGCACTACAAAACATTTGACGATCCAAAAAAGCCTGGGCATGATGGCCTCGCTCCCGCTAATCAGGGGCCCTGGCAAGGGCCTTCGGATCGTCGCTCCAAGTTACCCACCCGAGCCGATTCGTGTCTGTACCGCCCACAAGGCGTGTTTGACGAGGTTGCGACTGGAACGAAGTTGTCCCGAGGGACGGAAGCTAACCAGGTAACCCGGCTACACACTGATGGATCGTACAAAGGCCCACGACGCCCGAAGACCGTTCGCAGTCTGCCCTTACCTGCTCAACTCCCCCTTGAGCCCATCGTTCAACCCGTCGCCCACCCCGTCGAACCTGACCTGACTGCCTACGCTTCTGATCAGCGAGCAGCCATGACCACGCACTGGCTACAGTGGCTGGCCAACGGAATGTTCAACCCAGTAGATTTTCCACAAGACGCGACGAGGTTTTTCCCCATGGCACTGACACGCGAACAGCAAATTGCAGCCCTTGAAAAAGACTGGGCTGAAAACCCACGCTGGAAAGGCGTGACCCGCGCTTATTCCGCTGCTGACGTCGTCCGCCTGCGCGGCTCGGTTCAACCTGAGCATACCTTTGCAAAACTCGGCGCCGAGAAGCTGTGGAACCTGGTTACCCAAGGTGCCAAGCCATCCTTCCGCCCCGATAAAGATTTCGTCAACTGCATGGGCGCCCTTACTGGCGGCCAGGCAGTCCAACAGGTAAAAGCCGGTATCCAGGCAATCTACCTGTCCGGCTGGCAAGTGGCGGCGGACAACAACTCCGCCGAATCCATGTACCCCGACCAATCGCTGTACCCGGTGGACTCCGTGCCGACCGTGGTCAAGCGCATCAACAACTCGTTCCGCCGCGCCGACCAGATCCAGTGGAAAGCCGGCAAGAACCCGGGCGACGAAGGCTACATCGACTACTTCGCACCGATCGTGGCTGACGCCGAAGCCGGCTTTGGTGGCGTGCTGAACGCCTACGAGCTGATGAAAAGCATGATCGAGGCAGGCGCTGCCGGCGTGCACTTCGAAGACCAACTGGCGTCGGTAAAAAAATGCGGCCACATGGGGGGCAAGGTACTGGTACCGACCCAGGAAGCCGTGCAGAAGCTCACCGCCGCGCGCCTGGCAGCTGACGTCGCCGGCACGCCGACCATTATCCTGGCCCGCACCGACGCCAACGCCGCCGACCTGCTGACCTCGGACTGCGACCCGTACGACCAGCCGTTCGTCACTGGCGAACGCACCCAGGAAGGCTTCTACAAAGTTCGCGCAGGCCTGGATCAAGCCATCGCCCGCGGCCTGGCCTACGCGCCGTATGCCGACTTGATCTGGTGCGAAACCGCCAAGCCGGATCTGGACGAAGCCCGTCGCTTTGCCGAAGCAATCAAGAAGGAATACCCGGACCAACTGCTGTCCTACAACTGCTCGCCTTCCTTCAACTGGAAGAAAAACCTGGACGACGCGACCATCGCCAAGTTCCAGCGCGAACTGTCGGCCATGGGCTACAAACACCAGTTCATTACCCTGGCCGGCATTCACAACATGTGGCACAGCATGTTCAACCTGGCGCACGACTACGCCCGCAACGACATGACCGCCTACGTGAAACTGCAGGAGCAGGAATTCGCTGACGCCGCCAAGGGTTACACCTTCGTCGCGCACCAGCAGGAAGTGGGCACCGGCTACTTCGACGACATGACCACCGTGATCCAGGGCGGCACCTCGTCCGTGACGGCGCTGACCGGTTCGACTGAAGAAGAGCAGTTCCACTGATCGATCCAAGTACACGGCCACCGCGGACCCGTTAAAAAGCTAACCGCAGTGCCGCACGATCTGACGCCCCGACTGGTTCGGGGCGTTTTTTTGCCGATATACATCTCACCGATTCAATAAGGGCCCAATGTGGGAGGAACCCTGCAACCTGAAGATTTTGTGCAAAACCTTGATCCAGAGCGGTATTCGCTGCAGATAAATCGGTTAAAAGATCCGCTGCGACAACTAGCGGTAACCGATCAAGTAACGGCAACTTCCCTCGCCACACCACAACCGTCCGCTTAAAACCCGCCCAAACAATATTCATTATCATTTAGAACATAGAAACTTCGTTACAACCTAAACAAAACACAATTGATCAAATGCCCGCTAATGCCCACCACGCAAGGGTTACAGCCCCAAGAAGGTGCACTATGTGCTTATTCCGCCGAATAATTTCGCCATCGGAATTTTACTTGCCCGGTGTTTAGCCATAAAATCAACGCGATTGACTACGCTGCGACATATCGTCACTGCATCGTTACTTTTTCGAGCTCAGAGGCCTTTGCCCTCTGTTAAGGATTTCCAGCATGACCGAAGCGACAGGACTCATGGCCCACAACTGGGGCTTTGCCATTTTCCTTCTCGGTGTTGTCGGCCTTTGTGCCTTCATGCTCGGCGTCTCCAGCCTCCTCGGGTCAAAAGCCTGGGGCCGCAGCAAAAACGAACCGTTCGAGTCCGGCATGCTACCTACAGGTGGCGCCCGCTTGCGGCTCTCAGCCAAATTCTATCTGGTCGCGATGCTGTTCGTGATCTTCGATATCGAAGCCCTCTTTCTCTTTGCCTGGTCTGTGTCCGTCCGCGAAAGCGGCTGGACCGGATTCGTCGAAGCTCTCGTTTTCATAGCAATTCTGTTGGCAGGTCTTGTCTACCTGTTCCGAGTGGGCGCCCTTGATTGGGCTCCGGAAGCTCGTCGCAAGCGGCAGGCGAAGCTGAAACAATGAGGCTTTGGCGATGCAATACAATCTCACCAGGATCGACCCGGATGCTCCTAACGAGCAGTACCCCATCGGCGAACGGGAAACCGTTTCCGATCCGTTAGAAGATCAAGTCCACAAAAACATCTACATGGGCAAACTCGAAGACGTGCTGAGTGGCGCGGTCAACTGGGGGCGTAAGAACTCCCTATGGCCGTATAACTTCGGCCTTTCGTGCTGCTACGTGGAAATGACCACCGCCTTCACGGCGCCCCACGACATCGCGCGCTTCGGCGCCGAAGTAATCCGGGCATCGCCGCGCCAGGCGGATTTCATGGTTATCGCCGGTACCTGCTTCATCAAGATGGCGCCGATCATTCAGCGTCTCTACGAGCAAATGCTTGAGCCGAAGTGGGTTATCTCCATGGGTTCGTGCGCCAACTCCGGGGGCATGTACGACATCTACTCCGTGGTTCAGGGGGTGGACAAGTTCCTGCCCGTGGACGTCTACGTGCCTGGCTGCCCGCCCCGCCCGGAAGCATTCCTGCAAGGCTTGATGCTGTTGCAGGAATCGATTGGCAAGGAGCGTCGCCCACTGTCCTGGGTGGTCGGAGATCAAGGTGTTTACCGCGCCGAGATGCCGTCCCAAAAGGAACAGCGCCGCGAACAGCGAATCGCAGTCACCAACCTGCGCAGCCCCGACGAAGTCTGATCCAGCCCGCTTCTTTCATAGAACGAAAACCTGGCCTCATTCTTTACGTTGACCGAAAGCGATAAAAAACCATGACTACAGGCAGTGCTCTGTATATCCCGCCTTATAAGGCAGACGACCAGGATGTGGTCGTCGAACTCATTAACCGTTTTGGCCCTGACGCCTTCACCGCCCAGGCCACACGCACCGGTATGCCGGTGCTGTGGGTGGCACGTGCCAGGCTCATCGAAGTCCTGACCTTCCTGCGCAACCTGCCCAAGCCGTACGTCATGCTCTATGACCTGCATGGCGTGGACGAGCGTCTGCGCACCAAGCGCCAGGGCCTGCCAAGCGGCGCCGACTTCACTGTGTTCTATCACCTGATGTCGCTGGAACGTAACAGCGACGTGATGATCAAGGTCGCGCTGTCCGAAAGTGACCTGAGCGTGCCGACCGTGACCGGCATCTGGCCCAACGCCAGCTGGTATGAGCGTGAAGTCTGGGATATGTTCGGCATCGACTTCCCGGGCCACCCGCACCTGTCGCGCATCATGATGCCGCCGACCTGGGAAGGTCACCCGCTGCGCAAGGACTTCCCTGCGCGCGCCACCGAATTCGACCCGTTCAGCCTCAACCTGGCCAAGCAGCAGCTTGAAGAAGAAGCGGCGCGTTTCCGTCCGGAAGACTGGGGCATGAAGCGCTCCGGCACCAACGAGGACTATATGTTCCTCAACCTGGGCCCGAACCACCCTTCGGCCCACGGTGCCTTCCGCATCATCCTGCAACTGGACGGTGAAGAAATCGTCGACTGCGTACCGGACATCGGCTACCACCACCGTGGCGCCGAAAAGATGGCCGAACGTCAGTCCTGGCACAGCTTCATCCCGTACACCGACCGTATCGACTACCTCGGCGGCGTGATGAACAACCTGCCGTACGTGCTCTCGGTCGAGAAGCTGGCCGGCATCAAGGTGCCGGACCGCGTCGACACCATCCGCATCATGATGGCAGAGTTCTTCCGGATCACCAGCCACCTGCTGTTTCTGGGTACCTATATCCAGGACGTCGGCGCCATGACCCCGGTGTTCTTCACCTTCACCGACCGTCAGCGCGCCTACAAGGTCATCGAAGCCATCACCGGTTTCCGCCTGCACCCGGCCTGGTACCGCATCGGTGGCGTGGCCCACGACCTGCCCAATGGCTGGGAACGCCTGGTCAAGGAATTCATCGACTGGATGCCCAAGCGCCTGGACGAGTACCAAAAGGCTGCGTTGGATAACAGCATCCTCAAGGGCCGTACCATTGGCGTTGCGCAGTACAACACCAAGGAAGCCCTGGAATGGGGCGTCACCGGTGCCGGCCTGCGTTCCACCGGCTGCGATTTCGACCTGCGTAAAGCTCGCCCCTACTCCGGCTACCAGAACTTCGAGTTCGAAGTACCGCTGGCGGCCAACGGCGATGCCTACGACCGTTGCATCGTGCGCGTCGAAGAAATGCGCCAGAGCCTCAAGATCATCGAGCAATGCATGCGCAACATGCCGGCAGGCCCGTACAAGGCGGATCACCCGCTGACCACGCCGCCGCCCAAAGAGCGCACGCTGCAGCACATCGAAACCCTGATCACGCACTTCCTGCAGGTTTCGTGGGGCCCGGTCATGCCGGCCAACGAATCCTTCCAGATGATTGAAGCGACCAAGGGTATCAACAGTTATTACCTGACGAGCGATGGCGGCACCATGAGCTACCGCACCCGGATTCGTACACCGAGCTTCCCGCACTTGCAGCAGATCCCTTCGGTGATCAAAGGCGAGATGGTCGCGGACTTGATTGCGTACCTGGGTAGTATCGATTTCGTTATGGCCGACGTGGACCGCTAAGCATGAACAGCACGCTTATCCAGACAGACCGTTTCACCTTGAGTGAAACCGAGCGCTCGGCCATCGAGCACGAGCTGCATCACTACGAAGACCCGCGCGCGGCGTCGATCGAAGCCTTGAAGATCGTCCAGAAGGAGCGCGGCTGGGTGCCGGACGGCGCCCTCTACGCCATCGGCGAAATCCTCGGCATCCCCGCCAGCGACGTTGAAGGCGTGGCGACGTTCTACAGTCAGATCTTCCGCCAGCCGGTCGGCCGCCACATCATTCGCGTGTGCGACAGCATGGTCTGCTACATCGGTGGTCACGAGTCCGTGGTCAGCGAAATTCAGAACAAACTGGGCATCGGCCTCGGCCAGACCACCCCGGACGGCCGCTTCACGCTGCTGCCGGTGTGCTGCCTGGGCAACTGCGACAAGGCGCCGGCGTTGATGATCGACGACGACACATTCGGTGACGTCCAGCCTGCCGGCGTGACCCAATTGCTCGAGGGCTACCCATGACCCTGACATCTTTCGGCCCGGCCAACCGCATCCAGCGGTCGCCCGAAACTCACCCGCTGACCTGGCGCCTGCGCGACGATGCCGAACCGGTATGGTTCGACGAATATCAGGCCAAGAACGGTTACGCCGCAGCGCGCAAAGCCTTCGCCGACATGGCCCAGGACGATATCGTCCAGACCGTGAAAGACGCCGGCCTCAAAGGCCGCGGCGGTGCAGGCTTCCCCACGGGCGTCAAATGGGGCCTGATGCCCAAGGACGAATCCATCAACATCCGCTACCTGCTGTGCAACGCGGATGAAATGGAACCCAACACCTGGAAAGACCGCATGCTGATGGAGCAACTGCCCCATCTGCTGATCGAAGGCATGCTGATCAGCGCCCGCGCGCTGAAAACCTACCGGGGCTATATCTTCCTGCGTGGCGAATACACCACTGCCGCCAAGCACCTCAACCGTGCCGTGGCGGAAGCCAAGGCCGCAGGCCTGCTGGGCAAGAACATCCTCGGTTCGGGGTTCGACTTCGAACTGTTCGTGCACACCGGCGCCGGGCGTTATATCTGCGGTGAAGAAACCGCGCTGATCAATTCCCTCGAAGGCCGCCGCGCCAACCCGCGCTCCAAGCCGCCCTTCCCCGCCGCCGTGGGCGTGTGGGGCAAGCCGACCTGCGTGAACAACGTCGAAACCCTGTGCAACGTGCCGGCGATCATCGCCGACGGCGTGGACTGGTACAAATCCCTGGCCCGCGAAGGCAGCGAAGACATGGGCACCAAGCTCATGGGCTTCTCCGGCAAGGTCAAGAACCCTGGCCTGTGGGAGCTGCCGTTCGGCGTGACCGCGCGCGAGCTGTTCGAGGACTACGCCGGCGGCATGCGCGACGGCTATACCCTGAAAGCCTGGCAGCCAGGCGGCGCCGGTACCGGTTTCCTGTTGCCCGAACACCTCGACGCACAAATGTACGCCGGCGGCATCGGCAAGGTTGGCACCCGTATGGGTACGGGCCTGGCGATGGCGGTGGACAACACCGTCAACATGGTGTCCTTACTGCGCAACATGGAGCAGTTCTTTGCCCGTGAATCGTGCGGGTTCTGCACGCCATGCCGCGACGGCCTGCCGTGGAGCGTCAAGCTGCTGATGGCCCTGGAAAAAGGCGAAGGCCGCGAGGGTGATATCGAGACCCTGCTGGGCCTGGTCGGCTTCCTCGGCCCAGGCAAGACCTTCTGTGCTCACGCACCGGGCGCCGTGGAGCCATTGGGCAGCGCAATCAAATACTTCCGCTCTGAATTCGAGGCCGGCATCGCGCCAACCCGCGCGGGCGACCTCAATCAGGTGGTATCACCGACCATGGTCGGTGCGTAACGCTTAAAAAAGCGAAGGGTCCGTGCCCTTCGCTTTTCTCATGTGCTGACGCCTTGAAGGCTGTGTAGATGCACATGAATAACAAGATTCCATTAGCCACGCCCGCTGACAACGGGCCAACGAAGAACTTTGAACCATGGCCACTATCCACGTAGACGGCAAAGCGCTCGAAGTCGATGGGGCGGACAACCTGTTACAGGCATGTCTGTCACTCGGTCTCGACATCCCTTATTTCTGCTGGCACCCGGCGCTCGGCAGCGTCGGTGCCTGTCGCCAGTGTGCGGTCAAGCAGTACACCGACGAGAACGACACCCGTGGTCGTATCGTCATGTCCTGCATGACACCGGCCACCGACAACACCTGGATCTCCATCGACGATGAAGAATCCAAGGCGTTCCGCGCCAGTGTCGTCGAGTGGCTGATGACCAACCACCCCCACGACTGCCCGGTCTGTGAGGAAGGCGGTCACTGCCACCTGCAGGACATGACGGTGATGACCGGCCACAACGAGCGCCGTTATCGCTTCACCAAGCGTACCCACCAGAACCAGGACCTCGGCCCGTTCATCTCCCATGAGATGAACCGCTGCATCGCCTGCTACCGCTGCGTACGTTTCTATAAAGACTACGCCGGCGGTACCGACCTCGGCGTATTCGGCGCCCACGACAACGTGTACTTCGGTCGCGTTGAAGACGGCGTGCTCGAAAGCGAATTCTCCGGCAACCTCACCGAGGTCTGCCCCACCGGCGTGTTCACCGACAAGACTCACTCCGAGCGCTACAACCGCAAGTGGGACATGCAATTCGCCCCGAGCATCTGCCATGGCTGCTCCAGCGGTTGCAACATCTCCCCGGGCGAGCGCTACGGTGAACTGCGTCGCATCGAAAACCGCTTCAACGGTTCGGTCAACCAGTACTTCCTGTGCGACCGTGGCCGTTTCGGCTATGGCTATGTCAACCGCGAAGACCGCCCACGCCAGCCGCTGCTGGCCGATGGCGCCAAGCTGAGCCTGGACGCGGCGCTGGACAAAGCCGCCGATCTGCTGCGCGGCCGTAACATCGTCGGTATCGGCTCGCCCCGCGCCAGCCTCGAAAGCAATTTCGCCTTGCGCGAACTGGTCGGCGCCGAGCACTTCTACAGCGGCATCGAAGCCGGTGAGCTGGAACGCATCCGCCTGGTCCTGCAAGTGCTGAACGACAGCCCGCTGCCGGTGCCGAACATGCGCGACATCGAAGACCACGACGCCATCTTCGTCCTCGGTGAAGACCTGACCCAGACCGCCGCGCGTATCGCGCTGTCCCTGCGTCAGTCGGTCAAAGGCAAGGCTGAAGAGATGGCCGACGCCATGCGCGTACAGCCCTGGCTTGACGCGGCAGTGAAGAACATCGGCCAGCACGCGCTGAACCCGCTGTTTATCGCCAGCCTGGCTGAAACCAAGCTCGACGATATTGCCGAAGAGTGCGTACACGCCGCACCGGACGACCTGGCCCGCCTCGGGTTCGCCGTAGCCCATGCCCTCGACGCCAGCGCCCCTGCCGTCGAAGGCCTGGATACTGAAGCCGCCGAACTGGCCCAACGCATCGCCGACGCTCTGCTGGCGGCCAAGCGTCCATTGATCATTGCCGGTACCTCGCTGGGTTCCAAGGCGCTGATCGAAGCGGCGGCCAACATCGCCAAGGCGTTGAAGCTGCGCGACAAGAACGGCTCCATCAGCCTGGTTGTACCGGAAGCCAACAGCCTCGGCCTGGCCATGCTCGGTGGCGAGTCCGTGGATGCTGCCCTGCAAGCGGTGATCGACGGCAACGCCGACGCCATCGTGGTGCTGGAAAACGATCTGTACACCCGTACCGATGCGGCCAAGGTTGACGCTGCGCTGAACGCCGCCAAGGTGCTGATCGTCGCCGACCACCAGAAGACCGCCACCAGCGACCGCGCCGACCTGGTACTGCCGGCCGCCACCTTCGCCGAAGGCGACGGCACCCTGGTCAGCCAGGAAGGCCGCGCCCAGCGCTTCTTCCAGGTGTTCGATCCGAAGTACATGGACGCCAGCATCCTGGTTCACGAAGGCTGGCGCTGGCTGCATGCCCTGCGCGCCACCCTGCTGAACCAGCCGATCGACTGGACCCAGCTCGACCACGTCACCGCCGCCACTGCCGCGAGCGCGCCGCAGCTTGCCCGGATTGTCGACGCCGCGCCGTCCGCCGCGTTCCGCATCAAGGGCCTGAAACTGGCCCGTGAACCGCTGCGCTACTCGGGCCGCACGGCCATGCGCGCCGATATCAGCGTGCACGAACCGCGTACGCCGCAGGATATCGACACCGCGTTTGCCTTCTCCATGGAAGGCTACTCGGGATCGGCCGAACCGCGTCAGCAGGTGCCGTTCGCCTGGTCGCCGGGCTGGAACTCGCCACAGGCCTGGAACAAGTTCCAGGACGAAGTCGGTGGCCACATCCGTGCCGGCGACCCGGGCACCCGCCTGATCGAAACCCAGGGCGATTCGCTGAACTGGTTCACCGCCATACCACGTCCGTTCAACCCGGCTCAGGGCACCTGGCAGGTTGTGCCGTTCTTCCACCTGTTCGGCAGCGAAGAGAACTCTTCCAAAGCCGCGCCGGTAAAAGAGCGCATTCCGCAAGCCTACGTGTCCGTGGCCAAGTCCGAAGCCGACCGCCTGGGCGTCAACGACGGTGCCCTGCTCAGCCTGACCGTGGCCGGCCAGACCCTGCGTCTGCCGCTGCGTATCAACGAAGCGTTGGGCGCCGGCCTGGTTGCACTGCCTAAAGGCCTCGCCGGCATCCCGCCTGCGATCGAAGGTTTTACCGTTGACGGTCTGCAGGAGGCAGCGCAATGACCTGGTTCACCCCTGAAGTGATCGACGTGATCATCTCGGTCGTCAAGGCTATCGTGATCCTGTTGGCCGTGGTTGTGGCGGGCGCCCTGCTCAGCTTCATCGAACGTCGCCTGTTGGGCTGGTGGCAGGACCGTTACGGTCCGAACCGTGTCGGCCCGTTCGGCATGTTCCAGATCGCCGCCGACATGCTGAAGATGTTCTTCAAGGAAGACTGGACCCCGCCGTTTGCCGACAAGGTGATCTTCACCCTGGCACCGGTCGTGGCCATGAGCGCCTTGCTGATCGCCTTCGCGATCATCCCGATCACCCCGACCTGGGGCGTGGCGGACCTGAACATCGGCTTGCTGTTCTTCTTCGCCATGGCCGGCCTGTCGGTCTACGCGGTGCTGTTCGCCGGTTGGTCGAGCAACAACAAGTTCGCCCTGCTGGGCAGCTTGCGGGCCTCGGCCCAGACCGTGTCCTACGAAGTGTTCATGGGCCTGGCGCTGATGGGCATCGTGGTGCAGGTCGGCTCGTTCAACATGCGCGACATCGTCGAGTACCAGGCGCAGAACCTGTGGTTCATCATTCCGCAGTTCTTTGGCTTCTGTACCTTCTTCATCGCTGGCGTGGCCGTGACTCACCGTCACCCGTTCGACCAGCCGGAAGCGGAACAGGAACTGGCCGACGGTTACCACATTGAATACGCCGGTATGAAGTGGGGCATGTTCTTTGTCGGTGAGTACATCGGCATCATCTTGATCTCGGCCCTGCTGGTCACGCTGTTCTTCGGCGGCTGGCATGGTCCATTCGGCATCCTGCCGCAGTTGGCGTTCTTCTGGTTCTTCCTGAAGACCGCGTTCTTCATCATGTTGTTTATCCTGCTGCGCGCTTCCATTCCGCGTCCACGATACGACCAGGTGATGGATTTCAGCTGGCGCTTCTGCCTGCCGCTGACCCTGATCAATTTGCTGGTGACCGCTGCCGTTGTGTTGTTGAACACGCCAGCGGGCGCGGTTCAGTGAGGATTTGACCCATGTTCAAATATATTGGCGACATCGTTAAGGGTACCGGTACCCAGTTGCGAAGCCTGGTGATGGTTTTCGGCCACGGCTTTCGCAAACGCGACACCCTGCAATACCCGGAAGAAGCGGTGTACCTGCCGCCGCGCTATCGCGGCCGCATCGTACTGACCCGCGACCCCGATGGCGAAGAGCGTTGCGTAGCCTGCAACCTGTGCGCCGTGGCGTGCCCGGTGGGTTGCATCTCCCTGCAGAAAGCTGAAACCGAAGACGGTCGCTGGTACCCGGACTTCTTCCGCATCAACTTCTCGCGCTGCATTTTCTGCGGCCTCTGCGAGGAAGCTTGCCCGACCACCGCGATCCAGCTCACACCGGATTTCGAGATGGCCGAGTTCAAACGTCAGGACCTGGTGTACGAGAAAGAAGATCTTTTGATTTCCGGTCCCGGTAAAAACCCTGATTACAACTTCTATCGTGTTGCAGGTATGGCCGTTGCCGGTAAGCCCAAAGGCGCCGCACAAAACGAAGCCGAGCCGATCAACGTGAAGAGCTTGCTGCCTTAAGGAAGAAAGATGGAATTCGCTTTCTATTTCGCATCGGGTATCGCGGTTGTGTCCACGCTTCGCGTGATCACCAACACCAACCCCGTGCACGCCCTGCTCTACCTGATCATTTCGCTGATCGCCGTGGCCATGACCTTCTTCAGCCTCGGCGCACCGTTCGCCGGTGTGCTGGAAGTGATCGCCTACGCCGGCGCCATCATGGTGCTGTTCGTGTTTGTGGTGATGATGCTCAACCTGGGGCCGGCTTCGGTCGCCCAGGAACGCGTCTGGCTCAAGCCCGGCATCTGGCTCGGCCCGGTTGTCCTCGCGGCGCTGCTGCTGGGTGAACTGCTGTATGTGCTGTTCGCTCACCAGAGCGGCCAGGCCATCGGCCACACCACCGTGGATGCGAAAGCCGTCGGCATCAGCCTGTTCGGCCCGTACCTGCTGGTGGTCGAACTGGCGTCGATGCTGCTGCTCGCCGCAGCCGTCACCGCCTTCCACTTGGGCCGCAACGAAGCCAAGGAGCAATGACGATGCCTGCTATCCCTTTGGAGCATGGTCTGGCGGTCGCCGGCATCCTGTTCTGCCTTGGCCTGGTCGGCCTGATGGTTCGCCGTAACATTTTGTTCGTGTTGATGAGCCTGGAAATCATGATGAACGCCGCCGCACTGGCGTTCATCGTCGCGGGTGCACGTTGGGGCCAGCCGGATGGACAAGTCATGTTCATCCTGGTGATCAGCCTGGCAGCCGCCGAGGCCAGTATCGGCCTGGCGATCCTGCTGCAGCTGTACCGTCGCTTCCACACGCTTGATATCGACGCTGCCAGTGAGATGCGCGGATGAACATGATCTTTCTGACTTTCCTGTTTCCCCTGATCGGTTTCCTGCTGCTGTCGTTCTCTCGCGGGCGCTGGTCGGAAAACCTGTCCGCGCTGATCGGCGTGGGTTCGATTGGCCTGTCGGCGATCGTCGCCGCCTACGTCATCTGGCAATTCAACGTGGCGCCGCCGGAAGGCGGTCACTACACCCTGGTGCTGTGGCAGTGGATGTCGGTGGAAGGCTTCAAGCCCAACTTCGCTCTCTACATCGACGGCCTGTCGATCACCATGCTCGGCGTAGTGGTCGGCGTGGGTTTCCTGATCCACCTGTTCGCGTCCTGGTACATGCGCGGTGAAGCGGGCTACTCGCGCTTCTTCTCGTACACCAACCTGTTTATCGCCAGCATGCTGTTCCTGGTGCTCGGCGATAACCTGTTGTTCCTGTACTTCGGCTGGGAAGGCGTGGGCCTGTGCTCGTACCTGTTGATCGGTTTCTACTACAGCAACCGCAACAACGGTAATGCCGCGCTCAAGGCGTTTATCGTCACCCGTATCGGCGACGTGTTCATGGCCATCGGCCTGTTCATCCTGTTCCAACAGGTGGGCACGCTGAACATCCAGGAACTGCTGGTACTGGCACCGCAGAAATTCCAGGTCGGCGACTTCTGGATCACTCTGGCCACGCTGATGCTGCTGGGCGGCGCCGTGGGTAAATCCGCGCAACTGCCACTGCAGACCTGGCTGGCGGACGCGATGGCCGGCCCTACCCCGGTGTCGGCACTGATCCACGCCGCAACGATGGTAACCGCCGGTGTCTACCTGATCGCCCGTACCCACGGCCTGTTCACCCTGGCGCCGGAGATCCTGCACCTGGTGGGCCTGGTCGGCGGCGTGACCCTGGTACTGGCCGGCTTCGCCGCGCTGGTACAGACCGACATCAAGCGCATCCTCGCCTACTCGACCATGAGCCAGATCGGCTACATGTTCCTGGCCCTGGGCGTCGGCGCCTGGGACGCGGCGATCTTCCACCTGATGACCCACGCCTTCTTCAAGGCCCTGCTGTTCCTCGCTTCCGGTGCGGTGATCGTGGCCTGCCACCACGAGCAGAACATCTTCAAGATGGGCGGCCTGTGGAAGAAACTGCCATTGGCCTATGCCAGCTTCATCGTCGGTGGTGCAGCCCTGGCCGCCCTGCCGCTGGTGACCGCCGGTTTCTACTCCAAGGACGAAATCCTTTGGGAAGCCTTTGCCAGCGGCAACCAGAACCTGCTGTACGCAGGCCTGGTAGGTGCCTTCATGACCTCGCTGTACACCTTCCGCCTGATCTTCATCACCTTCCACGGTGAAGCCAAGACCGAAGCACACGCAGGCCACGGCATCTCGCATTGGCTGCCACTGTCGGTGCTGATCATCCTGTCGACTTTCATCGGCGCCATGATCACTCCGCCACTGGCCGGCGTATTGCCGGAAAGCGTGGGCCATGCCGGCGGCGACGCCAAGCACAGCCTGGAAATCGCCTCGGGCGCCATTGCCATTGCCGGTATCCTGCTGGCGGCCCTGCTGTTCCTCGGCAAGCGCCGCTTCGTGACCGCCGTGGCCAACAGTGGCATCGGCCGTTTCCTGTCGGCCTGGTGGTTCGCTGCCTGGGGCTTCGACTGGATCTACGACAAACTGTTCGTCAAGCCGTACCTGGCCATCAGCCATGTACTGCGTAAAGACCCGCTCGACCAGACCATTGGTTTGATCCCGCGCGCGGCCAAAGGCGGTCACACAGCCTTGAGCCGCAGCGAGACCGGCCAATTGCGTTGGTATGCGGCTTCCATGGCGGCTGGCGCCGTGCTGGTGATCGGCGCCATCGTAGTGGTAGCGGTCTGATATGAACTTTGCGAACTTGCGAAAGGAAACGAGCCCGTCATGATTCTGCCCTGGCTAATCCTGATCCCCTTTATCGGCGGCCTGCTCTGCTGGATGGGTGAACGCTTCGGCGCCACCCTCCCCCGCTGGATTGCGTTGCTGACCATGTCCCTGGAACTCGCGCTCGGCCTCTGGCTGTGGGCCCATGGCGACTATTCATTTGCTCCGGCACCGGGTGTCGATCCGACGTTCGCGCTTGAATTCAAGCACGTGTGGATCCAGCGCTTCGGCATCAACGTGCACCTGGCCCTCGACGGCCTGTCGCTGTTGATGATCCTGCTGACCGGCCTGCTAGGTATCCTCTCGGTACTCTGCTCCTGGAAAGAGATCCAGCGTCACGTGGGCTTCTTCCACCTGAACCTGATGTGGATCCTGGGCGGCGTGGTCGGCGTGTTCCTCGCCCTCGACCTGTTCATGTTCTTCTTCTTCTGGGAAATGATGCTGGTGCCGATGTACTTCCTCATCGCGCTCTGGGGTCACAGTTCTTCGGACGGCAAGAAAACCCGGATCTACGCGGCGACCAAGTTCTTCATCTTCACCCAGGCTTCCGGCCTGATCATGTTGGTGGCGATCCTGGGTCTGGTACTGGTCAATTTCAACAACACCGGCGTGATCACCTTCAACTACGCCGATCTGTTGAAGACCAAGATGTCGCTGACCACCGAGTACGTGCTGATGCTGGGCTTCTTCATCGCCTTTGCGGTGAAGCTGCCGGTGGTGCCGTTCCACTCCTGGCTGCCGGATGCGCACGCCCAGGCACCGACCGCCGGTTCCGTCGACCTGGCCGGTATCCTGCTGAAGACCGCTGCGTATGGTCTGCTGCGTTTTGCCCTGCCGCTGTTCCCGAATGCTTCGGCCGAGTTTGCGCCGATTGCCATGACCCTGGGTCTGATCGGGATTTTCTACGGTGCGTTCCTGGCTTTCGCGCAAACCGACATCAAGCGTCTGATTGCCTTCTCGTCCGTTTCCCACATGGGCTTCGTACTGATCGGCATCTACTCGGGCAGCCAACTGGCGTTGCAAGGCGCCGTGATCCAGATGTTGGCCCACGGTGTCTCGGCCGCCGCACTGTTTATCCTGAGTGGTCAGTTGTACGAGCGCCTGCACACCCGTGACATGCGTGAGATGGGTGGCGTGTGGTCGCGCATTGCCTACCTGCCGGCGATCAGCCTGTTCTTCGCCGCCGCGTCCCTGGGCCTGCCGGGCACCGGCAACTTCATCGGCGAGTTCCTGATCCTGATGGGCGCGTTCGTACAAACGCCGTGGATCAGCGCCATCGCCACCTCGGGCCTGGTATTCGGTTCGGTCTACTCGCTGATCATGATCCACCGCGCTTACTTCGGCCCGGCCAAGTCCGACACCGTCCTGAAAGGGATGGATGCGCGCGAACTGATCATGGTGCTCGGTCTTGCGGTATTACTGATCTATATCGGCGTGTACCCGCAACCGTTCCTGGACACGTCTGCCGCAACGATGCATGGCGTGCAGCAGTGGTTCGGCACCGCCTTCTCTCAACTCGCTTCGGCCCGGTAAGAGCGCTATGGAATTCACGATCCAACACTTTATCGCGCTTGCGCCGCTGCTGATCACCAGCCTCACCATCGTGGTGGTGATGCTGGCGATCGCCTGGCGCCGCAATCACTCGCAAACGTTCCTGCTGTCCTGTGCCGGGTTGAACCTGGCCCTGCTGTCGATCATTCCGGCCCTCAAGGTCGCGCCGTTGGCGGTCACCCCGCTGATGATGATCGATGACTTCGCACTGCTGTACATCGCGCTGATCCTGGTGGCCACCCTGGCGTGCGTCACCCTCGCCCACGCCTACCTCGGCGAAGGCGGCACCGGCTACCCAGGCAACCGCGAAGAGCTGTACCTGCTGATCCTGCTGGCTGCGGCCGGCGGTATCGTGCTGGTCAGCGCGCAGCACCTGGCCGGCTTGTTCATCGGCCTGGAACTGCTGTCGATCCCGACCTACGGCCTGGTGGCCTACGCCTTCTTCAACAAGCGCTCCCTGGAAGCCGGCATCAAGTACATGGTGCTGTCGGCCGCCGGTTCCGCGTTCCTGTTGTTCGGTATGGCCCTGCTCTACGCCGAAGCCGGCAGCCTGAGCTTCACCGGTATCGGTCACGCCCTGGCCGCCACCCACCTGCCTGCACCGATCGCCCAGCTGGGCCTGGCCATGATGCTGATTGGCCTGGCGTTCAAACTGTCGCTGGTGCCGTTCCACCTGTGGACCCCGGACGTGTACGAAGGCGCCCCGGCGCCGGTGGCTGCGTTCCTGGCCACGGCGTCGAAAGTCGCGGTGTTTGCGGTGATGGTGCGTCTGTTCCAGATCTCCCCTGCCGCCAATACCGGCGTGCTGAGCAACGTGCTGACCGTGATCGCGATTGCGTCGATCCTGTTCGGCAACCTGCTGGCGTTGACCCAGAACAACCTCAAGCGTCTGCTGGGTTATTCGTCCATCGCGCACTTCGGCTACCTGCTGATCGCCCTGGTGGCGAGCAAAGGCCTGGCCGTGGAAGCCATCGGCGTGTACCTGGTCACCTACGTGATCACCAGCCTCGGCGCGTTCGGCGTGATCACATTGATGTCCTCGCCTTACAAAGGCCGTGATGCCGACGCGCTGTACGAATACCGCGGCCTGTTCTGGCGCCGTCCGTACCTGACCGCTGTGCTGACCGTGATGATGCTGTCCCTGGCCGGTATCCCGCTGACCGCAGGCTTTATCGGCAAGTTCTACATCGTCGCTACCGGTGTTGAAGCGCATGAGTGGTGGCTGGTTGCATCGCTGGTACTGGGCAGCGCCATCGGCGTGTTCTACTACCTGCGCGTGATGGTCACCCTGTACCTGATCGAGCCGAACCTGCGGCGTGTGGATGCCGAGCTGCACTGGGAACAGAAAGCCGGTGGCGTAATGCTGCTGGCCATCGCCCTGCTCGCCTTCTTCCTGGGCGTGTACCCACAGCCGTTGCTCACCCTGGTGCAGCATGCGGTGCTGGGTGTTTGATCGCTTAGCGGGATGTGAGTAAACAAAAACGGCGCCTTTCGGGCGCCGTTTTTGCATTGAGGGGATTGGGTTGGAGGTTTTCAGCGCAGTGCCAAGCCGGGTTTAGCAATGCCTTTGGTGGGGCTGCTGCGCAGCCCGGCGCGGGGCAAGCCCGCTCACCACAAAGGCCTGTTCACAATAAGAGCCTGTAGACCACAAGCTCAGTCACCACAAAGCTCCCCCTTATCCAATCAGCCCGCTCACTACAAGCGGATTAGAACGCAATACCGACCTTGAACCCGTACTCGTCACGCTTGAGCTTGGTGTTGTCGGCCACGGGGGAGTCTTCATCCAGTTTGTATTCGGTGCGGGTGTAGTACAGGCCCGCCATCACAGGCAGGTTGCCTTTCTGATTCATCAGCAGGCTGACTTCCGCGTACGGGTTGGTGCGGTCTTTAAGGTCCACGGAATCGCTGCCCAAGCCGTCAACCTTAACTTTGACGCGGCCGTCGAGGGTGTGACGCGCACCGGCTTCAACCCGCAGGGTCATGTCATCGAACTGGTGGTTGTAACCCAGTGCCGCCTTGGCAAATGGCGATTTGGTGGTCAGCTCAAGGTCATAACCGTTGGACTCTGGCTCGTAGCGGGTCCAGCTGTAACCACCGCCCACGATCACATCGACAAAGTTGCGCGCATCCAGCGCGGCACGCCAGCCCAGGTCGAGATCGGCTTGGCCTTCCTTGAGTTTGTTGTCGCTCTTCTCACCGTACTTGGCTTCGATGCCGGCTTGGTAAATAAAACCGGACTCAGCGGTGAGCTTGTTGCCGAAGGTGTAGAACAGGCCTGCTTCAGGCATGTGCTCCTTGTCGCTCTGGCTGCCGCCTTCGAGTTTGAAATCGTTGTAGCTGCCCTGCAGCCCGAAGATGGAAATCGGGTCGGTGGACGGTGCTGCGAACGCCATCGCCGGCGCGGTGGCCAGGGCGAACAACGAAGCGTTCTTGAGGAATGTTCCGAATAGTTTGGACATCGTTTTACATCTCCTTGTCAGGTGGACAAATTATTCAGGAATCGCTTCGAACCTTCGCACGTGCAAAAGGTTCGAAAAAAATCACCTGATTTTGGAGGTAAAACGGTTCAGCGAATGCTCTAGATCAAGGCTCTTGGCGGCTCGCCCGGATCAAGCCGTCCAGTGCGTCCTTCAAGTGCGGATGCGTCGGCACCTGAATGCCGAAGGTGTCACGCAGCAACGCCAGCAGTTCATCAGTGTGGTGCACCGTACGCTTGGCGCTGGGCCGGTCGAGGTAGTGAATCGCGTAGTGCGCGTTATTCAACGTGTGGCGCTCCCCCACGGCCAGCCGCGCGACTTTGAGTTGTCCCAGAAATGGCGAGCCAGGGTGAGTCGAGACATACCAGTTGCCGATTTCATAGTCGATGTCGGCCTGCACTTGCAGGTCGAACACATACAAGCCGCGCCATTCCCCGGCCACCTCGGCCCACAGCGTGTAGCTGCCCTCCCGTGCATCGAAAGTCACACGGTAGGGCTCATGGGCCGTGGCCTGCGCCGCTTGACTATCAAGCAGTAAGGGACTGCTGGGCACCATGCCACCAAAGCCCACGTCGGTGATGTAGCGCGCCCCGTCCAGGGTCACCAGGCTCAGGCGATGGGTACGCGCCGTACGCGCGTCCGGTGGGCCGCCCATAACCACTCGCCCCGTGATGCCGCGCGCGTCGAAGCCCAGTTCCTGCAGCAGTATCAGAAACATCTGGTTCAATTCGTAGCAGTAGCCGCCTCGCCCTTCGAACAGCACTTTATGCTCGACACTCGGCAGATCGATCGGCACCGGCTGGTGCAGCAGGGTCGACAGGCTTTCGAAGGCGAAAGTGCTGACATGACGCAATTGCAGGTCCTGCAGGGTTTGCAGAGTGGGCGGCGGCGGCGTGTCGTAGCCCAGGCGTTGCAGGTAGCGTTGGCAATGGTTGAGTCGAGGCATGGCACGGTCCTTGGGCAAGGGCAAAGGCGTCACTATGCCGCGCTCGCGTGCAGACTGTCATTTTGAATGAACCTTTTTAAACGCCTTCCTATCCATTTATAACAAGTCAGGGAGGCACCATGAGTACCGCAAAAATCTACACCATTAATTATCAGCTGCACGGTCAACCGAAGTCCTTTGTAGTACGCGCCGAAGTGATGAATAACGCCGAGGCCTGGCATTGGGCGGCGGTCGACGCCGACATTGCCCACGTGAGTCGCATAGGCCGCGTGGGCCATGAGCAAGTAAAGAAAACCACCCGTCCGTGGGCGGAGAAATACGGCATCACCGATGTCACCTGGATGCCACCTAAATAACCCCACCCCTTAACGAAAAAGCCCCGCTCAATCGAGCGGGGCCTGCCTTACTTCTTCAAGTCGCCCAACGGATCGTAGGGCGGCTTTTTTTCCGGTTGATCCTTCTTGTCCCTGTCCAACGGCGCGATGGCCGGGCCGATGGGGTCGACCTGCGGGTCAGCGACATCCGGCGAGTCCGGGTCGAAACCCAGCTCATCCTTGCCGCTGGCATGCTCGCTGGAGCGTGGGCCTTTGTCTGGAGCGTTCATGGGTGTCTCCTCTAGAGCGGACGGGCTTTATCGTGAAGGTGTTCCAGGTCTTGCTCGGCCTGCTCCACATCGTCGTCGGTGTCCGGACGATCCGCCGGGTCATTGGGACGCAGGGCGTCGTTGTCGCGCTCTTCTTCGCCGGGGGTACGGTTGGGGTCCGGCGTGCCGGGCGGCGGCTGTTTGTATTCGGGCATGGTGGTTCACCTCGCAAAGGTTGGTGGCCTGCATCGATTTAGAGAAAGCCCTGCGCACCAACGTTCAACTTGTTTGCCCAGGCGTGCGATGATGCCGCACCGCCACCCTCTGGAGACCTACCCCGGATGTTCGAGCTCAAACCCTGCGACCCTGCCACCTACCGTCGACAGACCCGCCGCAGCACGCTGATCGTGGCCTTACTGTTCCTGGCCCTGGCCATGCTGCTGTCGAGCCTGGCGGTGATGCTGTTCGGCGAACCTGGCGGGGACAATTTTCGTTTCAATGTCGGTGGTGTATTCGCGGGTGTGCTGATCACCGTGGCGCTGGTGCGCGGCCCGTTCTGGAGCCAGGCGTGGCTGGCGCCGGCGGTGTATGGCTGGCAGCTCAAGCGCAGCCTGATGAGAGTGACCAATGTGATGCACAACGTTACCGAGCGGGTGCAGGCCAACGATCCGACGGCCATGAAGCTATTGCGCTTCTATCATCTGGGGCTGACCCAGATGCACGCACTGGATGCCAACTCCAGCGCCCAGGCACAGTTGGTCGGTGAGATGCAGGCCCACGCCGGCAAGATGCAGGCGCTGGGGTTGGACACCGACCAGACCCGCCTGGACCCCGCCTGGCTCGACCGCATCAAGAGCGCCTGAGTCACACCACCGTGGGGCGTGCGCGCCAGCAAAACAGTGCACTCACGGCGATGGCCGCGCCGGCCAGGCCGAACACCAGCGGTGCTGACGCCACCGGCAGCAACAGCCCCGCCAGCAGCGGTCCGAGGCCTGCGCCGATGTCGCGCCACACCGCATTGGATGCCAGCGCCGATACACGCATCGCACCGGGATTGCGCTCGGCCACCAGGGTGGTTACCAAGGGCAGTTGCAAGGCGCGCAATACCAACACCGCCGCCGCCCCGACAATCACCCAATGGCTGCCGAACGCGCTCAACGCCAGGGCACTCAAGAACGAAAACAGCAGCAACATCGACGTCGCGCCGAAGCGTTGCGCCGCCTGCCCGCCCAAGGGGCTCAAAAGCAGCTCCGACACATACCGCAACGCCATCAGGCCGCCGGCGATCAGCACCGCGTCACCGCCCATACTCTTCTGCGCTTGAATCGACAGGCCAAAGATAAACAGCCCATCCAGCGCCACGCCCTCAATAAACGACCACAGGGCCACACTGTCGGGCCATCTGAAGCGACGTACGCCACTGTTTTGCAAGGCGTGGCCGGCGCTGGGTAAGCCGCGCGCCATCCACACCCCAACCAGGCAACAGCCGGCCAGGAGCATAAAGATCGGACGCGGCCCGGCCCATACTGTGAGCCAGCCGCCAAACGGCAGCGCGAGCATCGGTCCCAAGGCGACCAACGCCCGCGAACGCCCCGCGCGTCGTGCGGCACCCGCCGGCTCGGCGGTCGCCAGCACTTGGGTCGACAGGTTCAGCGCGGCGAAACACAGCCCCCACACCAGCCGCAACCCCAGCAAGGCGGCAAACCCGGACAGCAGCGAATTGCCGACGGCGCACAGGGCGGCCGCGCCGGCGGCGATCATGCAGGTCAGACGATCACCGTGGCGCGCGTAAAAATTCAGTACATGCCGGTAGCCGAAGATCCGCACCAGGCGATTGGCCGCCAGCAACACCCCGGCCTGGGCCAGGGTGATGCCAAAGGCCTGGGATTGCATGGGCAGCAACAGGTAGAGCAGGACATCGCTGGGCAGGCACAGGGCGAGAGTCAGCGCGGCGCGCCGTGAGGTGGAGTCGGCAGAGCGTTGGGCCTGGCTGGACATAAATCTGAAACATCCCGAAATCTTCAGGCGGTCAAGGTAGCGTTCCTCCACGGTTTTTTACAATGTCCGGTCAGCCCTTTTGCAGAGGACGATCACCGTGAGCCGCTGACCATACCCCCAGAAACTTCCTACATCCATGATGCTGCGTTCTCTGCACCCTTTGCGCTTTCCTTCATCCCTACTGCGAGAGCCCATCCATGTGCAACGCTCAACACCCTGCTGATGCCCCTTTAAACAACGGCCGCCGCAACTTTCTGCGCCTCACCGGCGTCGGCGCGGGAGCGATCATGCTGGCCGGTGCCTTGCCTGCCAGCCTGGTGAACGCGGCGCCTGCGCCTAAAGTCGCCAACGATCTCAACCCACAACAGGCATTGAAACGCTTGATGGAAGGCAACCAGCGTTACGTCGATGGGGTTACCAAGCGCCATGATTTCACGCATGAACGCGAGGCTCTGGTGGGCGGTCAGAACCCCTTCGTCGCGGTGCTCAGCTGCGCCGATTCGCGGATCGCGCCGGAATACGCCTTCGATACCGGCCGCGGCGACCTCTTTGCGGTGCGGGTGGCGGGCAATTTCGTCACCGAGGACGGGCTGGCCAGTCTCGAATACGCCGTGGCAGTGCTGGGTACACCGCTGATCATGGTGCTGGGGCACGACCGCTGCGGCGCCGTGGCGGCCGGGGTCAAGGCCGTCAAGGACAGCGCGCGCTTCCCCGGCAAAATCCAGGGCCTGGCCGACGCACTCAAACCGTCCGTCACCAAAGTGCTCAAGGCGCCGGGCGACACCCTGGATAACGCCATCGCACAAAACGTCCAGGACACGGTGGCACGGCTCAAGGCCGAATCAAGCCTGCTGAGCGATGCCCTGGCCAAAGGCACGTTGCAAATTGTCGGCGGCGTATACCGCCTGCACAGTGGCGAGGTTGAGCTGATCGGCTGATCCACCCCGCAGCCGGTTCAGCCGGCGAGTGCGCTCAGGTCCAGATGGCCATCGAGTATCGGCGGGCACCAGTAATAGCCCCCGGTCAACGGCGTGCTGATGCGGTACAGGCCGTCGACAATCCCGTCTTCCAGACCGCTCATGCGGCGCAGCTGCGCTTCGAATGCATCAAAGGAGTGGCCGAAGGCGAGAAACATCAACCCGGCCTGGCCATTCTCGGCCCAGGGCATGGAGCGGCGCACCACGAAGGCTTCGGGAGTGAAACTCTCCTGAGCGGTGCGCTTGGTGTGGGCGGACTCAGGCGCGTCTTCCAACTCTTCGTTATCGCCATGGCGACGGCCGATAATATGGTCGCGCTCCTGGGCCGGCAGCGCGGCGAAACCGTCGAGGTCGTGCCGCCACTGCTGAAGGGCGGCGAAGCTTGCGCCACTGGCGCTCATCGCAGCGTCGACCGCAGCCTCATCGTGAGGGTTTTCGGTGCCGTCTTCGTAATCGGTGAGGTCGAAGCCTGTCTTGTAGCGGAAACCTTCAAGCGACTGCACCAGGCGAAACGCGGGGGCCAGGGCCTTTTCGAATGCGCGAGCGCGCAACAGCAGTTCGCCACGATCCACACCATGCAGCCATACCCACAACGCCTGCTGGGTCGATGGGTTATGTGCCCCCGGCCCGCTGATCGGTGCAAACGGCCGCAGACCGTCAATCGTCGCGCCCAGTGCAGTCACCAGCGGCTCGCCGAGGCCGACCACCGCCGCCGCATCGGTCAACCGCACCAGGGCGTCCAGCGCGACGGGCACAGCGGCCAGGGAATCCACGGCAAAAAACAGATGGCGTGCCTGCAACGGCACCGGTGCGGCAAGAATGCCCGGCTGGTACTGACTCATGTGAACTCCTTCAAGAAAGGCGCGCAGTTTACCCGGCACCCGTGGCGCTGCGTACTGCAAAGCGCACAAGCCTTGCCATAGAGCCCTTGGTTGGGTGACCCTCTAGTCAAGCACCAGTCAAGTTTTGTAACCATTACAGGGATAGCGCTATGACCACTCAGCACCTGCTCGCCCAGCTGTTTCCCACTTCCACCGCCCAAATCCCCGAGCAATACCGCCTGGCGGCGCCCATCGAACAGCGTGATTACCTGGTGGACGGCCAGTTGCAGGTGTGGAACGGCCCATTGGCCCAGGTCCACAGCCCGGTGCAGTTGGGTGATCAGCGCGTGGTGATCGGCAGCACGCCGCTGTTGGACGCCGACACCGCCCTCACCGCCCTTGATGCCGCCGTGCGCGCCTATGATCGTGGCCAGGGCGAATGGCCGACGATGCGCGTGGTCGACCGCATCCGCCACGTCGAAGCGTTTTTGCGGCGCATGCGCGAACAGCGTGATGCGGTGGTCAAGCTGCTGATGTGGGAGATCGGCAAGAACCTCAAGGACTCGCAGAAAGAATTCGACCGCACCTGCGACTACATCACCGACACCATCAATGCCCTCAAGGAACTGGACCGCCGCAGCAGCCGCTTCGAGTTGGAACAGGACACTCTCGGGCAGATCCGCCGCGTGCCCCTGGGCGTGGCGCTGTGCATGGGCCCCTACAACTACCCGCTCAACGAAACGTTCACCACGCTGATCCCGGCGCTGATCATGGGCAACACCGTGGTGTTCAAGCCGGCCAAGCTCGGCGTGCTGCTGATTCGCCCATTGCTGGAGGCGTTCCGCGACAGCTTCCCGGCCGGGGTGATCAACGTGATCTATGGCAGCGGCCGCGAAACCGTCAGTGCGCTGATGGCCAGCGGCAAGATCGATATCTTTGCGTTTATCGGCACCAACAAGGCCGCCAGCGATTTGAAAAAACTGCACCCCAAGCCGCACCGCCTGCGAGCCGCCCTCGGCCTGGACGCAAAAAACCCCGGCATCGTGCTGCCGGAGGTGGACCTGGACAATGCCGTCAGCGAAGCGCTCACCGGCTCGTTGTCATTCAACGGCCAGCGCTGCACCGCACTGAAAATTCTGTTCGTGCATGCAGACGTGGTCGAGGCGTTTATCGAGAAATTCAACGCCAGACTGGCGACGCTCAAGCCCGGCATGCCATGGGAAGACGGCGTGTCCCTGACGCCGTTACCGGAAGTCGGCAAGGTGGATTACCTCAACGGCCTGGTGGCCGACGCGGCGCAACACGGCGCCCAGGTGGTGAATGCCAATGGCGGTGCCAGTCGCGGTTCGTTCTTCTACCCGGCGGTGCTGTACCCGGTAAACCCGCAAATGCGTGTGTACCACGAGGAGCAGTTCGGCCCGGTGGTACCGATCGTGCCCTACCGCGACCTGGAGACCGTGATCGACTACGTACTGGAGTCGGACTTCGGCCAGCAACTGAGCCTGTTCGGCAACAACGCCGAAGCCATCGGGCGCCTGGTGGACACTTTTGCCAACCAGGTTGGGCGCATCAATATCAACGCCCAATGCCAGCGCGGGCCGGACACCTTTCCGTTCAACGGGCGCAAGAACTCGGCCGAAGGCACGCTGTCGGTACATGATGCGTTACGCGTGTTCTCGATCCGCACCCTGGTGGCGACCAAGTTCCAGGACAGCAACAAGGCACTGGTCAGCGAGATCCTGCGCAACCGCGATTCAAGCTTCCTGACCACTGACTACATCTTCTAGGTTCACCTCGGTCAAACCATGTGGGAGAGGGCCTGGCCTCGATAGCGATGTGTCAGCTAACCGATTCTTTACTGATCCACAGTTATCGAGGCATAGGTATCTACACAACGTTGGCTCAACGCTGAATTCCCGGCAGATAGGGCTGTTGTGGCGAGCGGGCTTGTCCCGCGTTGGGCTGCGCAGCAGCCCCAAAACCAGCCTCTACAGAGTGTCTGATACACCACATTCTTCTTTACTGGGGCTGCTTCGCAGCCCAACGCGGGGCAAGCCCGCTCGCCACAGGGGATTTGTCTGGATCTGAAAGTTGTGTAGATACCCATGGTCATCGGGGGCAAGCCCCCTCCCACATTCGAATTGTGTACATCTCCAGAATTGAGGCCCCGTTGTTATCAATGAATCTGCCTATGGTTGCCCGGCGCCTGTTGCGCCCGTTGCTCGACCCCTACCGCCGCTATCGCCATGCCAAGCTGATCCACGCCGTGCGCGTGTCCATCGGGCTGCTGGCGACGATCCTGCTGACCACCGGCCTCAACCTGCCCCACGGAGAGTGGGCGTCGGTGACCATGCTGATCGTCATCGGCGGTTTGCAGCACCACGGCAATATCGGCAAGAAAGCCATGGAGCGCGCCTACGGCACGTTGATCGGCGCCAGCGTCGGCCTGCTGCTCGTGGTGCAACAGGCCTACTTCGGCCTGCCGCTGCTGACCTATCTGTTGATGTCGATGGTGTGCGGGTTCTTTTCCTATCACGCCATCGGCAAGGGCGGTTACATCGCGCTGCTGTCGGCGATCACGGTGTTTATCGTCGCCGGCCACGGCGACAACCCGATCTCGGATGGCTTGTGGCGCACGGTGGATATCCTTATCGGCATCGGGCTGGCCCTGGCGTTCTCGTTTGCCCTGCCGCTGTACGCCGTCTACTCGTGGCGCTACAACCTGGCCGGTGCGTTGCGCGACTGCGCGCAGATCTACAGCCGGATCATCAACGGCCAGTCGGTCACCGACGACGAACACCTCAAACTGCTCAACCGCCTGAACGCGGCGATGCTGCAATTACGCTCGCTGATGCCGTCGGTGTCCAAGGAAGTGCGCATCTCCATGACCGAGCTGGACGTGATCCAGCGGCACTTGCGCCTGTGTATCAGCACGCTGGAGATCCTTGGCAATACCCGCCCGGACCCTCGCGATGAACAGGCGATGGCGCGGATGCAGGTGATGCTGAAGGCCGAGCATCGGCAGATTCGGGTGCAGCTGGTGGGGATGGCACGGGCGTTGAGGTCGGGGGTGACGGAGCGGTTGGAGCGATCAGGCAATGTAACGCCCGACCGTAACCTGCTCGAAACGCCGGTACGTAATGGTTTAGATGGTTACCGGTTGTTGACGCTGCAATTAGCCGCCAACATCGACACGATGCGTGAGGGGCTTCTTAAAAACTCGGAGCAGTGGAAAATCTGAAACGAAATCAAGGGGAGTAGACTCAACGATTAAATGAGTCAACTCCCTGTTTTCACAGCCAACCCACTGCTCCAAACGCCGCAGATCTAATGTGGGAGGAGGCTTGCTCCGATAGCGGTGGGTCAGTTTACCTATTTTGACTGACACAGCGCCATCGAGGGACAAGCCCCTCCCACAGAGTTATGCCTTGCGCAAAATTGTAGGTTCAGGGATGTTTTACCGCATATCCCGAGCCTCAAGACTATAAGGACAAACGCAAAAACGGGACGGATTATTGAATAATCCGTCCCGTTTTAGTGTGTTACCGTTATGGTGTGGCTTTTTGCTCCTAATGGGTATTAGTTACTAACGACCGATACGGTGTTGTTTTCGTTGTTTGCAACGTATATCACCCCGTTGGGCAGTATTGTTATTCCCTCTGGCCTGTTGAATCCGGTGATTTGTCCCACTACCTCTTCCGTAAGAGTATTAATTATGCTAACCGTGTTAGCTGTCTGTTGTGTGAAGTATGCCATGTGGGTGGTTGGGTCAATTGCTATGGAGTGAGGTGCTGACATTCCAATCAATTTTTTTATGTTAGTCAGGCGATCCGTGTTGCTGATTGCGATCATGTTTTCAGTTATGACCGGTAAATATAAGCGAGATCCCATCCGGCTATTTTGACTGTACGCCATGGTACCTAAAACCCTTCCTGGAACATTTTCAGGAAGATACTGGGATGAGGAGATATTCATCATATAGGTTCCCCATCCTGAACCGAGATACAGGCGCGTTCCTTCTGGGTTCACCAACGCGCTGCTCCACTCCCAAAAATTATTGCCTAGATTTGCAAGTGTGCTGCCATTCAAAGCGTTGTAGCGTACAACGTAATTTTTGGCTTCAGGTAATTGATCATAAAAACTCACGGTAACATATAAGTGTGTTCCAGGGCCATTTAACGCTAGTGCATTTGCATATCTCTTGGAAATTGTCAGAATCGTTGCATAACTGGTAGTATTTATGCAGTGCACAGCATGTGCTAGTGAAACATACAGACGACTTCCATCATTACTGATTGTAAGTTGAGGTCGCGCTTTAAGTTCGCCTATATTGGTAATGGTGTGAATGACTTCGTTTCTGTCAGTGTCAATGACTGTAATAGAATTTCCTGGCGCATAGGTCACGTAAACCCGAGTACCAGCACTGTTGGATACTATCGCACTGGGACTTGTGCCCACCGGAATATTTTTAATAATCCGCATTTCCCGCTTAACCGTATAAGTCGTCAACGGAAAAGGTTGTCCCCGCCTTTCAGTACTGCCATCCAACGTCACTTCGCAGTTGACGTTCATCAAGCCATTGTTCTGCACCCCCGAAAACCAACCGCGCGCCACATCCTTATTCACCAGCCCCGCCGCCGCTTCCCCTGAGTTGATCGCATACCCGTCAAGCACCTTCAAGTCGTCCACGCCCGGACTGCTGCAGGTCAGCCATACCCTTTGGTTGATAAAGCTCA
>NZ_JAAMRE010000039.1 GCF_013522705.1 Pseudomonas lurida | reverse complement strand
GCCCCACCACACCCCCACACCAATTGCCTCACTCCCGGCCACCCGGTAAAGTGCCGCTCCCCCCGCACTGCCCGAGGCTACCGCCATGACCCAGACCTTTGAAATCGCCGTGATCGGCGCCACCGGCACCGTGGGTGAAACCCTGGTGCAGATTCTCGAAGAGTTGGATTTTCCGGTAGGCACCCTGTACCTGTTGGCGGGCAGTAACTCCGCCGGGGCCTCGGTGCCGTTTCGTGGCAAGAACGTGCGGGTCAGGGAGGTCGATGAGTTCGACTTCAGCAAAGCGCAGCTGGCGTTTTTCGCCGCCGGTCCGGCCGTGACCGTAAGCTTCGCCCCGCGCGCCACCGCGGCGGGTTGCTCGGTGATCGATCTGTCGGGCGCGCTGCCCGCCGAGCAGGCACCGCACGTGGTGCCGGAGGCCAATGCCCATGTACTGGACGGCATGCGCAAACCTTTCCAGCTTGGCAGCCCGAGCCCATCGGCGACCCACCTGGCGGTGGTGCTTGCCCCGCTGCGGGGTCTGCTGGATATCCAGCGCGTGAGCGTCACCGCCTGCCTGGCTGTGTCGGCCCAGGGGCGCGAAGCTGTCAGTGAGCTGGCGCGGCAGACGGCGGAGCTGCTTAATGTACGCCCGTTGGAACCGACGTTCTTTGATCGTCAGATGGCCTTTAACTTGCTGGCGCAGGTCGGAAAGCCCGATGCCCAGGGGCATACCGACCTGGAGAAAAGGCTGATACACGAATTGCGTGCCGTGCTGGACACTCCGTTGCTGAAAATTAGCGCAACGTGCGTTCAAGCCCCGGTGTTTTTTGGCGATAGCCTGACAGTGTCCCTGCAGCTGGCGGCGCCGGTCGACCTGGCCGCCGTGAATCGTGCACTGGATGCGGCGCCAGGCATTGAACGGGTCGAGGAGGGCGATTACCCGACTGCCGTAGGTGACGCAGTGGGCCAGGATGTGGTCTATGTTGGGCGTATACGTGCCGGCGTGGATGACCCGGCGGAACTAAATCTTTGGGTGACGTCAGATAACGTACGCAAAGGCGCCGCGCTGAACGCCGTGCAACTGGCGCAGTTGTTGATAAAAGGCCTTGCGTAAAAGATACTTGGCGGCAATTTGTAGATTGATTCTAACCAGGCGCTATGCTTGGCCCCAAGCAGGAACAATTGCGCGTCGGTGACCTATCGGCTCGCCATGCCTTATATGGCAGCGGTTACCAACCTTCTCGCAAGCCGGGGAGTGTTCAAACAAAGGATGAGGCTATGGTTCAAGTTCGCAAACTGGTGTTAGCAATAGCGGCCGCCTCGGCGCTGTCCTCCGGTATGGCGCAGGCGCTCCAGTTGGGGGAGATGACCCTCAAGTCGAAGCTGAACCAGCCCTTGTCGGTGGAAATCGAATTGCTCGATGTCGGTGGCCTGACGGCTTCCGAGATCACGCCGAGCCTGGCGTCGTCCCAGGCGTTTGTGGATGCCGGGGTTGACCGTCAGGCGTTTCTCAACGACCTGACGTTTACCCCGGTGGTCAACCCCAACGGCCGCAGCGTGGTGCGCGTCACCTCCAGCAAGCCATTGCCCGATTCCTACATCCGGTTCCTGCTGCAGGTGCAGTGGCCCAACGGCCGTTTGATGCGTGACTACAGCGTGCTGCTTGATCCGGCCAAGTTCGATCAGCCGGCGACTACCCCCGCAGCGGCACCACGTTTGAATGCGCCCGCCCCTGTCGCGCCGGCGGTGACCAGGCCCGCCCAGCACGTCACCACCTCCCGCGACACACTCTGGGAAATCGCCGAAAAAAACCGCAATGGCGGCTCGGTGCAGCAGACCATGCTGGCCATCCAGGCGCTTAACCCGAATGCGTTTGTCGACGGCAACATCAATCGCCTCAAAACCGGCCAGGTCCTGCGCCTGCCGGACACCGTGCAAAGCACGGCGCTGCCGCAACCCCAGGCGATTGCCGAGGTAAGGGCGCAGAACGATGCCTGGCGTCAGGGGCGGCGCAGTGCGGCCAACCAGCCGGCCGGTAAGCAGCAACTGGATGCTACCAGGCGCACCCAGGCAGGCAACGCGCCCGCAACCACTGGAACCCAGGACAACCTGAGCCTGGTTTCTGCAGAGGCGGCCAAGAAGGGCGCCAAGGGCAAGGCCGGCGACAGCCAGGTACTCAGCGACAAGCTGGCAATGACTCAGGAACAGCTGGACACCACGCGCCGCGACAACGAAGAGCTGAAAAGCCGTGCCGCCGACCTGCAGAGCCAGCTCGACAAACTGCAAAAGCTGATTCAACTGAAAAACGATCAACTGGCGCGTCTGCAGGCTGAAAAAGTCGACCCCGCCGCCCCGGCGACAGCGGCCATCCCGGCACAGCTGGCCGCCGACCCCGCCGCAACCCCGGCCGTGCCTCCCGCCGCGGCTGAAACAACCCCGGCCACGCCCGCACCGGTAGCGCCTGCGCCTGAGCCGATCAAGGCGGACGCGGCGCCTGCTACGCCGACCGAGGGCAAGTTCAACGAGCTGCTGACCAACCCGATTGTGCTCGGTGTGGTCGGCGGTGCGGCAGCCTTGATTGCGTTGTTGCTCCTGTTGCTGTTCGTGCGCCATCGCAACGCTCGTCGCGAGGAAGAAAAGCACCTGCGTATGGCGCGTGCGCTGGCCGAAGAGCCGGAGTTCAGCTCCAATATCGACCAGGACCTGCCGCCGGACAGCTTCGAAGGCCTTGAAGTACCGCCGCCGAACGTCAAGCTGGCGGCTACGCCGTCACCTGCGCCGGTGATCGAGCCGGTGGTCGCCGCACCGACCGTTGCCTCCGTGCTGGCGCCGCTGGCCGCCGCCGTGGCGCCGCAGAACGCCAATGACGCCTTGGCGCTGGCTCAGTCACATATTGATCGTGGCCTGCTCAACCAGGCCGCCGATGTGCTGGAACAAGCGATCAAGCATGAGCCCAAGCGCAGCGATCTGCGCCTGAAGCTGATGGAAGTCTACGGCCTGCAAAACGACAAGGACGGCTTCGTGACCCAGGAGCGTCAACTGGTGGCCAACGGTGAAAACCACGCCCAGGTCGAGCAGCTCAAGGCACGGTTCCCGGCAATGGCGGTACTCGCCGCAGGTGTCAGCGCAGCGGTCGCCGCGGCGGCCCTCGACGCGCAGTACGTCAAGGAGTTGCTGGAAGACAAGCCGGCGGCGCCCGAGAACTTCGATACGGATTTCGACCTGAGCCTGGACGAGCTGGAATCGACGTCGCCGGCCGAGCTCAAGGGTGATCAGCAGACGTTCGAATCGCTGCTCAAGGAGCAGACCCAAGCCAATGCGGCCAAGGATGACCTCTCGGATTTCGACTTGCAGTTGGATGCACCGACGTCGACCCAATCGGATGAGGATTTCCTCTCGGGCCTGGAAGGCGAGATGAAAGACGTGCCGGCCGTCGAGCCGCCAACCCTGACGCCGGCCGCGCTGGAAGACTTCGACCTGCCGGAAGACTTTGACTTGTCCCTGGCGGACGAGCCCGAGTCAGAGGCCAAGCCGGACGCGTTCGCTTCGGAGCTGAATGACGTCAACGCGGAGTTGGACCGTTTGTCCCAGAGCCTTGAACATCCAACCTTCACGGCGCAGGACGCCGCGTTGGGCGACGATGAGCCTGAGTTCGACTTCCTCTCCGGTACGGATGAAGTGGCGACCAAGCTGGACCTGGCCCAGGCCTACATCGACATGGGCGACGCCGACGGCGCGCGGGATATCCTTTCCGAAGTGCTGACCGAGGGTGACGAAGGGCAGCGCGGCGAGGCCAAGGAGATGCTCGGCCGGCTGGCATGATCGTCGTTCAGTGATACTGCGGCGGCCTTCGGGCCGCCGTTTTGCTTTGCGGCTCTGCAAACCCATGGCGTCCCAAGCATGTCGCCTTATAATGGCGGCTTTTGCGCAACTCATCAGGCTCTCAGTTCTTGGCAAATATAGATAACGCGGCCGCCGAAATGGCGGCCGCAGGCTTTTACCGCATCGCCCTGGGCGTGGAATACAAAGGCTCGCGCTATCGCGGCTGGCAGCGTCAAGCGTCAGGCGTGCCGACGGTGCAGGAAACCCTGGAGAACGCGCTGTCCAAAGTCGCCGCCTCGCCGGTGTCGCTGATGTGCGCCGGGCGTACCGATGCCGGCGTGCATGCCTGCGGCCAAGTGGTGCATTTCGACACCCAGGCCGAGCGCACGATGAAGGCTTGGGTGATGGGGGCCAATATCAATTTGCCCCATGATGTCAGCGTCAGTTGGGCCAAGGTGATGCCTGCGCATTTTCATGCGCGCTTCAAGGCCATCGCGCGGCGCTACCGCTACGTGATCTACAACGACCAGATCCGTCCGGCGCACCTCAATCAAGAAATCACCTGGAACCACCGCCCGCTGGACGCCGAACGCATGGCCGAGGCGGCGCAGCATCTGGTCGGCGTGCATGATTTCAGCGCGTTTCGTGCCGGCCAGTGCCAGGCCAAGTCGCCGATCAAGGAAGTCCATCACCTGCGTGTGAGCCGACACGGCAAGATGATTGTGCTGGATATTCGCGCCGGGGCGTTCCTTCACCATATGGTGCGCAACATCGCCGGCGTGCTGATGACTATCGGCGCTGGCGAGCGTCCGGTGGAATGGGCCAGGGAAGTGCTGGAAAGCCGTATCCGCCGCACCGGTGGGGTGACCGCGCACCCGTTCGGCCTGTACCTGGTGCAGGTCGAATATCGGGATGAGTTCGAGTTGCCGGAGCGCTTCATCGGTCCACACTTCCTCACAGGTTTCAGTGAACTTGGCGGCTGACGCCCGGAATAGCTTTTGTTACCATCCGGGACTTTCTCGGCTCAACCCCTGAGGTTTCTTCGATATGTCCGCCGTTCGCAGCAAGATTTGCGGGATTACCCGCATGGAAGACGCGTTGGCGGCCGTCGAGGCGGGGGCGGATGCCATCGGTCTGGTGTTTTATGCCAAGAGCCCGCGGTCGGTGAATGTATTGCAGGCGCGGGCGATCATTGCCGCATTGCCGCCGTTTGTGACCACCGTGGGGCTGTTCGTCAACGCCAGTCGCTGCGAACTCAACGAAACCCTGGATGCCGTGCCGCTGGACATGCTGCAGTTCCATGGTGATGAAACCCCCGACGAATGCGAAAGCTACCAGCGCCCCTATATCAAGGCGCTGAGGGTCAAGGCCGGTGATGATATCGCCAGTGCCTGCGCCGCCTATGCCGGTGCGCGCGGAATACTGCTGGATACTTATGTCGACGGAGTGCCGGGCGGCACCGGTGAAGCGTTTGATTGGACGCTGATCCCCGAAGGGCTGAGCAAGCCGATTATCCTGGCCGGCGGGCTCACCCCGGCGAATGTCGGCGACGCCATCCGGCAGGTGCGGCCCTACGCGGTGGACGTCAGCGGCGGGGTGGAGCAGGCCAAGGGCATCAAGGATCACAGCAGGATTCGCGCGTTCATGCAGGCCGTGCGCAACAGCAGTGGCGGGATGTGACGGCTGGCAGTCTGCCGCCGTCCATAACTACCACTGTGTAAAACAGCCCGACGCCGCCTGCGGGTGGCTCGGAAACGAAGTGGCAACCTTGCATCGGCAGGTTGTCTGGAAGGCTGAGGGCACAGGCTGGAAATGGCAGGTCGAACGTCTGACCCCGTCCAGTCTGTGTTATCGCCACATATGAATTTAGCTCAAGGGCATACGCGGGGCTGAGTTCAAGCCACCGGTACTGGAGAAAGAAAGCATGAGCAACTGGTTAGTAGACAAACTGATCCCTTCGATCATGCGTTCCGAGGTGAAGAAAAGCTCGGTTCCTGAAGGTCTGTGGCACAAGTGCCCATCCTGCGACGCGGTGCTCTATCGCCCTGAGCTGGAAAAGACCCTGGACGTTTGCCCCAAGTGCAACCACCACATGCGCATTGGCGCTCGCGCCCGCATTGACATCTTCCTGGACGCCGACGGCCGCAATGAACTGGGCGCCGACCTGGAGCCGGTCGATCGGCTCAAGTTCCGCGACGGCAAGAAATACAAGGATCGTTTGACCGCAGCGCAAAAACAGACCGGCGAGAAAGACGCGCTGATCTCCGTCAGCGGCAAGCTGCTGGGTATGCCTGTCGTGGTGTCGGCATTCGAATTCTCCTTCATGGGCGGCTCCATGGGCGCCATCGTCGGTGAGCGCTTCGTGCGCGCGGCCAACTATGCGCTGGAAAATCGCTGCCCGATGATCTGCTTCGCTGCCTCCGGTGGCGCGCGCATGCAGGAAGCCTTGATCTCCCTGATGCAAATGGCCAAGACCTCTGCGGTACTGGCGCGTCTGCGCGAAGAAGGCATTCCGTTTATCTCCGTGCTGACCGACCCGGTCTATGGTGGGGTTTCCGCCAGCCTGGCGATGCTCGGCGATGTGATCGTCGGCGAGCCGAAAGCCTTGATCGGTTTTGCCGGCCCGCGTGTGATCGAGCAGACGGTACGCGAAAAACTGCCGGAAGGTTTCCAGCGCAGCGAGTTCCTGCTGGAGCACGGCGCTATCGACATGATCATCCCGCGCGGCGAACTGCGTCCGCGCCTGGGCAACCTGCTGGCGCAAATGATGGGCTTGCCGACGCCTGTTTACGTCGCGCCTAAAGTCGAGCCCATCGTTGTGCCGCCGGTGCCTGCAAACCTATGACCCAGCGGACCCTGGGCGAGTGGCTCGCCTACCTTGAGCAGTTGCATCCTTCCGCCATCGATATGGGCCTGGAGCGCTCGCAACAGGTAGCGGCCCGCCTGGGGTTGGGCCGGCCGGCGCCGCGTGTGATCACGGTGACCGGCACCAACGGCAAAGGCTCGACCTGTGCCTTTGTCGCCGCGTTGTTGCAGGCCCAGGGCCTGCGCGTGGGCGTGTACAGCTCGCCGCACCTGCTGCGCTACAACGAACGGGTGCAGATCAACGGCGTCCAGGCCACTGATGCACAACTGTGCGAGGCCTTCGCCGCGCTCGATGCCGGGCGTGGCGATATTTCCCTGACTTACTTCGAAATGGGCACCCTGGCGGCGTTCTGGCTGTTCGAGCGCGCGCAGCTGGATGTGGTGGTGCTGGAAGTGGGCCTGGGCGGGCGCCTGGACACGGTCAACGTGGTGGATGCCGACCTGGCGCTGGTCACCAGCATTGGCGTGGATCACGCCGATTACCTGGGTAATACCCGCGAGTCCGTGGCGTTCGAGAAGGCCGGCATATTCCGTCAGGGCAAGCCTGCACTGTGCGGTGATCTTGACCCGCCGCAGCCGTTGCTGGACAAAGTACGCGCGCTGGATTGCCCGTTTTACCTGCGTGGGCGCGATTTCAATCTTGAGATAGGTGATCAGTACTGGCACTGGCAAGGGCGCGATGCGCGCGGCCAGGTCGTGACAGTGCCGGAGCTGCCACTGTTGAACCTGCCGATGGAGAACGCCGCCCTGGCGCTGCAGGCCTATCTGCTGCTGGATCTGCCCTGGCACGCCGAACAGATCGCGGCGACGTTGCTGGCGACCCGCATCACCGGGCGACTGGATCGTCGGGTGGTCGAATGGCAGGGCAAACGCCTGAATGTGTTGCTGGATGTCGGTCATAACCCCCACGCCGCCGAATACCTGGCACGGCGCCTGGCGCGCACGCCGCCGATCGGGCGTCGTCTGGCGGTCTTCGGCCTGCTGGCCGACAAAGACCTGGAAGGGGTGATTGCGCCTTTGCTGGGCAGCGTCCAGGCGTGGGCGGTAGCGCCGCTGGATACGCCGCGCAGTCGTCCCGCCTCGGAATTGGCGGCGGCGCTGCAGAACCTTGGTGCTCCGGTGACGTCGTATGCAAGCGTCATCGCTGCCCTTGAGGCGCAGTGTGCGGTGGCAACGGCCGAGGACGAGATTCTGTTGTTCGGATCATTTTATTGTGTTGCCGAGGCGCTCGAGTGGTTGGCCCGGCGCTCCACGGAGGAAGCTGCACATGGCATTACTGGATAGCGCTTATAAGCAGCGGATGGTCGGCGCGCTGGTGCTGGTGGCATTGGCGGTTATTTTCCTGCCGATGTTGTTTTCCCGTCAGGACGAACAACGCCAGGTCGTGGTCGAGGCGCCAGCTGCGCCGCAGGCACCGGTAATGCCGCAGGTACAGGTCGAGCCGGTAGTGGTGCCTGAACCACAGGCCTTGCCGGAAGAAGAGCCCGTGCCGAGCGAGTCGGACGTGGCGGCGCAGCAGGCGCCGTCGATGCCGGTGCAGCCAAGCGTGCCGGTCGTCAAGCCAGCGCCCGCCGTGGCCGCCAAACCTGCCGCGCCGACCCCCGCGCCCAAGCCCGTGGCGCCACAGCCTGCCGCGCCGGGCAAGCCGGAGGTAGGGCAGAGCCGTATCGACCCGAATGGCCTGTCGATCAGTTGGTCGATCCAGGTCGCCAGCCTGGGTAATCGCGAGGGCGCCGAGGCGTTGCAGAAAAAACTGCGCAGCCAGGGCTATAACTCCTATATCCGCAGCGCCGATGGCAAGAACCGCGTGTTTATCGGCCCGCTGATCGAGCGCGCCGAAGCGGACCGCTTGCGGGACTTGCTGGATCGGCAGCAGGGCCTGAAAGGGTTCGTAACTCGTTTCCAGCCTGAGCGTGGCTGAGCCAGCATCGTTTAAACCGGCAAGCCAATCATATGGGGCAGGGGGCTTGCCCATGGGTTTAGCGGTGAGGTTGAAATGTGATGGCTTCGCCACAAACTATTGATTTGCAAAGCAGCCGCAATCACCGCTTACCGATAGCCCGACGCTCTGCTAAAATGCGCCGCCTTATCTGTCCGTAGGCTCAAACGTGCCATTTACCTGGGTTGATTGGGCGATTGTCGCAATCGTCGCCATCTCCGCTTTGATCAGTCTAAGCCGCGGCTTCGTCAAAGAAGCACTGTCGTTGCTGACCTGGATCATCGCAGGAGTCGTAGCCTGGATGTTCGGTGGTTCACTGTCGGTTTACCTGGCCGGTTACATCGAGACACCTTCGGCTCGCGTCATCGCGGGCTGCGCCATCATGTTCATCGCCACGCTGCTGGTGGGGGCAATGGTCAATTATCTTATTGGCGAGTTGATACGTGTCACCGGTCTCTCCGGGACCGATCGATTTCTCGGCATGGCCTTCGGCGCCGCGCGTGGCGCGTTGCTGGTGGTCGTGGCGGTCGGGCTGTTGAGCCTGGGGCCGGTACAGCAGGATGCATGGTGGCAGGAGTCGGTACTCGTGCCAAAATTTCTATTGGTTGCAGATTGGTCCAAGAACCTCATATTGGGGTGGAGCAGTCAGTGGCTGGCCAGCGGCATCAGCGTACCCGCTGATATGCCGTTCAAGGAGCACCTCTTACCGGCCAAAACGCCTCAGTAAGCGGTACTCAGTCAAGATCCATTAAGTAGGGGTTGCGTCGCATGTGTGGCATCGTCGGTATCGTCGGTAAGTCGAACGTCAATCAGGCGCTGTATGACGCGCTAACCGTCCTCCAGCACCGCGGCCAGGACGCTGCCGGTATTGTGACCAGCCACGACGGCCGGTTGTTCCTGCGCAAGGATAATGGCCTGGTACGTGACGTGTTCCATCAGCGTCACATGCAGCGCCTGGTCGGACACATGGGCATCGGCCATGTGCGCTACCCGACTGCCGGCAGCTCGACGTCGGCCGAAGCTCAGCCGTTCTACGTCAACTCGCCTTACGGCATCACCCTGGCGCACAACGGTAACCTCACCAACGTTGAACAACTGGCCAAGGAGATTTACGAATCTGACCTGCGCCATGTCAACACCAGCTCCGACTCGGAAGTGTTGCTCAACGTGTTCGCCCATGAGCTGGCCCAGCGCGGCAAGCTGCAACCCACCGAAGAAGACGTATTCGCCGCCGTCACCGACGTGCACAACCGTTGCGTAGGTGGCTACGCGGTAGTGGCCATGGTGACCGGCTACGGCATCGTCGGTTTCCGCGACCCCCATGGCATCCGCCCGATCGTGTTCGGCCAGCGTCACACCGACGAAGGCGTCGAGTACATGATCGCTTCGGAAAGCGTGTCCCTGGACGTGCTGGGCTTCACCCTGATTCGCGACCTCGCGCCGGGCGAAGCGGTGTACATCACCGAAGACGGCAAGCTGCACACGCGTCAGTGCGCCGTGGCGCCGAAACTCACGCCGTGCATCTTCGAGCACGTCTACCTGGCGCGTCCGGATTCGATCATCGACGGCGTTTCGGTATACAAGGCGCGCCTGCGCATGGGCGAGAAGCTGGCCGACAAGATCCTGCGCGAGCGTCCCGAGCATGACATCGACGTGGTGATCCCGATCCCGGATACCAGCCGTACCGCTGCGCTGGAGTTGGCCAACCACCTGGGCGTCAAGTTCCGCGAAGGGTTCGTCAAGAACCGCTATATCGGCCGTACCTTCATCATGCCGGGCCAGGCCGCGCGCAAAAAATCGGTGCGCCAGAAGCTCAACGCCATCGAGCTGGAGTTCCGTGGCAAGAACGTGATGCTGGTGGACGACTCCATCGTGCGCGGCACCACTTGCAAGCAGATCATTCAGATGGCCCGTGAAGCCGGTGCGAAGAACGTGTATTTCTGTTCCGCCGCACCCGCTGTGCGCTACCCGAACGTGTACGGTATCGACATGCCGAGCGCCCATGAGCTGATCGCCCACAATCGCACGACCCAGGACGTGGCCGATCTGATCGGCGCCGACTGGCTGATCTATCAGGACCTGCCGGACCTGATCGAAGCGGTCGGTGGCGGCAAGATCAAGATCGATCAGTTCGACTGCGCCGTGTTCGACGGCAAGTACGTGACCGGGGATGTCGACGAGGCCTACCTGAACAAGATCGAGCAGGCGCGTAACGACTCGTCCAAGATCAAGACCCAGGCGGTCAGCGCGATCATCGATCTGTACAACAACTGAGTAGACACCGGCCCTGAGGGGCCGGTTTTGTATGTTAAATACCGTATTGAGTAAGGAGTGGCAGCATGAGTCAGGAATGGGATGCCGGTCGGTTGGACAGCGACCTCGATGGCGTAGCTTTCGATACCCTGGCTGTGCGTGCCGGCCAGCATCGCACGCCGGAAGGCGAGCATGGCGACCCGATGTTCTTCACCTCCAGCTACGTGTTCCGCACTGCCGCTGATGCCGCTGCGCGTTTTGCCGGTGAAGTGCCGGGCAACGTGTACTCGCGTTACACCAACCCGACCGTGCGCGCATTCGAAGAGCGCATCGCGGCCCTGGAAGGCGCCGAGCAAGCGGTGGCTACCGCGACCGGCATGGCAGCCATCATGGCGGTGGTGATGAGCCTGTGCAGTGCCGGCGATCATGTGCTGGTGTCGCGCAGTGTGTTCGGCTCGACCATCAGCCTGTTCGAAAAATATTTCAAGCGCTTCGGCGTCGAAGTGGACTACGTGCCCTTGGCGGACCTGTCCGGCTGGGACGCGGCGATCAAGGCCAACACCAAGCTGCTGTTTGTCGAGTCGCCGTCCAACCCATTGGCCGAGCTGGTGGACATCGCTGCCCTGGCCGAAGTGGCGCATGCCAAAGGTGCGATGCTGGTGGTCGATAACTGCTTCTGCACGCCCGCCTTGCAGCAGCCGCTGAAGCTGGGCGCGGACGTTGTGGTGCATTCGGCGACCAAGTTCATCGACGGCCAGGGTCGTTGCATGGGCGGTGTGGTGGCCGGTCGTGGCGAACAGATGAAGGAAGTGGTGGGCTTTCTGCGCACCGCCGGCCCGACCTTGAGCCCATTCAACGCCTGGATCTTCCTCAAGGGCCTGGAGACTCTCAACCTGCGCATGAAAGCCCATTGTGCCAATGCCCAGGCCCTGGCCGAGTGGCTTGAGCAGCAGGACGGCATCGAAAAGGTTCACTACGCAGGCCTCAAGAGCCACCCGCAGCACGAGTTGGCCCAGCGTCAGCAGCGGGGGTTTGGCGCTGTGGTGAGTTTTGAGGTCAAAGGCGGCAAGGACGGCGCCTGGCGATTTATCGACGCCACGCGTTTGATCTCCATTACCGCCAACCTGGGTGACAGCAAAACCACCATTACCCATCCGAGCACCACGTCCCACGGGCGCCTGGCACCGCAGGAGCGGGAAGCGGCCGGCATCCGTGACAGCCTGATCCGCGTCGCGGTGGGCCTGGAAGATGTGGCTGACCTGCAGGCCGACCTGGCTCGCGGGCTGGCGGCCTTGTGATCGAGTGGTCCATGGAAGCTGCGGTCGCCAGTAACGGTCGTGTTGCCCTGGTGACCGGCGCGGCGCGTGGCATTGGTTTGGGCATTGCGGCGTGGTTGATCAGCGAGGGTTGGCAGGTCGTATTGACCGACCTGGATCGCGAGCGTGGAGCCAAAGTGTCCACGGTGCTGGGCGACAATGCCTGGTTTATCAGCATGGACGTGGCGGACGAAAAACAGGTCGCCCAAGGGGTTGCCGAAGTGCTCGGACAATTCGGGCGCCTGGATGCGCTGGTGTGCAATGCGGCGGTTGCCGACCCGCATAACATCACGCTGGAAAGCCTGGATCTGGCGTACTGGAATCGTGTGCTGGCGGTTAACCTCAGCGGGCCGATGTTGCTGGCCAAGCACTGTGCGCCCTACCTGCGAGCCCACGGTGGTGCGATCGTCAACCTGGCATCGACCCGTGCGCGGCAGTCGGAACCGGACTGTGAAGCCTATGCGGCGAGCAAGGGCGGGCTGCTGGCGCTGACTCACGCGCTGGCCATCAGCCTGGGGCCGGAAGTGCGGGTCAATGCCGTCAGCCCGGGATGGATTGATGCGCGTGATCCCGCAGCGCGGCGCGCCGAACCGTTAAATGACGCCGATCATGCCCAGCATCCGGCCGGTCGAGTGGGTACGGTGGAGGATGTGGCGGCGATGGTGGCGTGGCTGCTGTCGCGCCAGGCCGGATTCGTGACGGGGCAAGAGTTCGTCGTGGACGGTGGTATGAGCAAGAAGATGATTTACAGCGAGTAGGGCGCATGCCTGTCTTGAAGCCATTTTGTCTTTTTCGGAAAAACTTCAAGCGGGCTATTGACTTAGGTCGGCTACCTGCGTAAATTTCGCGGCCTCAACGAAGCAAAGGGTGATTAGCTCAGCTGGGAGAGCATCTGCCTTACAAGCAGAGGGTCGGCGGTTCGATCCCGTCATCACCCACCACTTCTTGAGAGTTTTGCCTTCGGGCAAGACGCAACGTTAAAGGTTGCACCGACGCGCAGCGGTAGTTCAGTCGGTTAGAATACCGGCCTGTCACGCCGGGGGTCGCGGGTTCGAGTCCCGTCCGCTGCGCCATATTTTCCAGGTTCGATACGTCGGGTCTGAGATCGAACAGCCCAGGTTGATTGATCAGAAGTTAACGACGTGGTTGAGGTGTGTGTTCAACCGGTCAAGCGATACGCAGCGGTAGTTCAGTCGGTTAGAATACCGGCCTGTCACGCCGGGGGTCGCGGGTTCGAGTCCCGTCCGCTGCGCCATATCTGCCCCAAGGCCCACTGAACGCCTTGGAGCACGAAGCAAACTCAACGTTGCTTTGATTCGATAGCAAAGACCCTGGTCGAAAGACCGGGGTTTTTTGTTTGTGCGATTTGAAACGCGTACTGAAGCTGAAGCCGGCGAACCGGCTCCAGTGGTCTATCAGAAGCCCAGCTTGTCCCGCAGCCCGTAATACCACGCCCCCAGTGCGGCAAAAGGCGTGCGCAACAGCTGCCCGCCCGGAAACGGATAGTGCGGCAGGTCGGCAAACGCATCAAAACGCTCGGCCTGACCTCTCAATGCCTCCGCCAGTACCTTGCCTGCCAAGTGCGTGTACGTTACCCCGTGACCGCTGCAGCCCTGGGAATAGTAGATGTTGTCGCCCAGTCGCCCGACCTGAGGCAGGCGCGACAGCGTCAGCAGGAAGTTGCCGGTCCAGGCGTAATCGATCTTCACGTCTTTGAGTTGCGGGAAGGCTTTGAGCATCTTCGGTCGGATGATGGCCTCGATATTGGCCGGATCACGCGCGCCGTACACTACGCCACCGCCGAAGATCAGGCGCTTGTCGCTGGTCAGGCGATAGTAGTCGAGCAGGTAGTTGCAATCTTCGACGCAGTAATCCTGCGGCAGCAGCGACTTGGCCAGCTCATCGCCCAGCGGCGCAGTGGTGATGACCTGAGTGCCGCACGGCATCGACTTGGCCGCCAGCTCCGGCACCAGGTTACCCAGGTAGGCGTTCCCCGCGACGATGATGAACTTGGCCCTGACTCTGCCTTCGGCCGTGTGCACCACCGGGTTCGCGCCGCGCTCAATTCGTACGGCGGCTGATTGCTCGTAGATCGTACCGCCCAGGGATTCCACCGCAGCGGCTTCGCCGAGTGCCAGGTTCAGCGGATGGATGTGGCCGCCGCTCATGTCCAGCAAACCGCCCACATAGTTCTCGCAGGCCACCACGTCGCGGATACGACGCTGGTCGAGCAGCTCCAATTGCGTATGGCCGTAGCGCTCCCACAGGCGTTTTTGCGATTCCAGGTGAGCCATGTGCTTGCCGTTGAGTGCCGCGAAAACGCCACCGTCCTTTAAGTCGCACTGGATTTGATACTTGGCTACCCGCTCGCGAATGATCCTGCCTCCCTCAAACGCCATCTGCCCCAGCAACTGCGCCTGCTTGGGGCCGACGCTGCGCTCGATCACGTCGATATCGCGGCTGTAGCTGTTAACAATCTGCCCACCGTTGCGACCCGAGGCGCCGAACCCCACCTTGGCGGCCTCCAGCACCGTCACGCGAAAGCCGTTCTCGAGCAGGAACAATGCGCTGGAAAGGCCGGTATAGCCGGCGCCGATGACGCACACATCGGTTTCGATCTCGCCTTGCAGCACGGGGCGAGGTGGAACGGCGTTAGCGGAAGCGGCGTAATACGACTGGGGGTAGGGGGTGTTCGCCATCCTGGAACCTCTGTTTTATATTTTTTACGAGTGCGCCGATCCTACCCGAGTTGAAAATCGGCCGCCAGCCATGCAAAAAAAGCGGGCAGGGCGCGCTTCAATAAAAAATTCGCATATTCATAGGGTTAGCTGCAAAAAAGATGTTGACACCCCTTTGGAATTCCGTAGAATGCCGCCTCACAGCAGGCACGTAGCTCAGTTGGTTAGAGCACCACCTTGACATGGTGGGGGTCGTTGGTTCGAGTCCAATCGCGCCTACCAAACAAAATCCGCTCTGCTGGGCGGTCTAGAGGGGTCACCGGAAACGGTGACCCCTTTTTGCTTTCTGGGATTTGCAAAACTTTTGCAAAACTTTTGCAAAACACCCACCTCAGAACGCCAATTCGGCGCCCACCTCCAGGTACTCGATCTTCTTTTCGTCGTGCCCCTCCTGATAGTGCTTCGTCATCTTCTCGTCCGCGTGACCCATGAGCGCTTGGATGTACTCCTGTGGGAATTTCTGTTGCTCGTACAGCCATGCGCCCAATGCGCGGATCTCGTGAAAAGTGGGGCGCTCGCCGGCCGGCACATGGTCGTAGGCGTGTGCGGCGTCCCTGGCCTTGCTGAACTCCTTGGTCAGGTAGTCCGGGGTCACGGATGTCCAGTGGTCCTTGGCGTCGATCTGTTCCCGCCGGCGCGCCTTGGGCTTGTAGTGGATCAAGTACGGCGATGCGAGCGGCGAGCGCAGGCATTCCCCGACCACCTCCCGCAGCGCGGCGCCCATGGTGATTTTGAGGTGCACAGGGTTCTCATAACCCTGGGTCTTTCCGGGGGAGACGGTCAGCGTATTCTTTTCCATGTCGGCCGCAGACTTCAGCCAGGTGACGATGTCGTCCCGGCGCTGAAGGCTGGCCAGGGCCAGCCGGATTGCCCGCTTCAGCCACGGCGGGGTTGTCGCTGCATCAATGATCATCTTCAATCCTTCGAGCGTGTGGCGCTGGCGCTTCTTCTCGGCCTCTTTCTTCACCAGGGTCAGCTCGGCGTTGTTGCGCTCGGCCAGGCCCTTGGCCACCGCGAACGCGAAGATCTGCACCCACAGCCCGCGGTGCTTCGTATAGGCGTTGTTGCTGAAGTTGTCCAGGTACTCGGCCATGGACAGCACATCCAACTGCCCAATCAGGCGGTCGCCCAGATCCTGCCGGTACCGCTCGAGCTTGAACTTGATTTCTTCCAGGGTTCGCGCGGCGTATGAGCGATCCGGCAGCCATTCCTCTTCGAAGCGTGTCAGCAAATTACGAACGATTGGTAGGCGGTCGCCTGTCAGTACAGCCAGCAGCGAGCCATCATCGACGACCAGCTCCGCGAACTTGAGGTTGGCCGCCCGGGCTAGCTTGATTGCCTCCTCAAGAGGGCGGTTGATGCTGGTCATCACGCCGGTGACCGGGTTGCGGTACCGCCAGTACTTACCGTTCGGGTAAAGGTTTGGCGGCAGCTTTCTGTTTTGCAGCGTGCGGGGGCGGGCAGCCATCACCCGATCTCCAGCATCTTGGCCAGCAGCGGGTCATTCGATCCCATGACCGCCGCCTGCACATCGACGAAATACATCCCGCCTTTTACCTCTCCGATCACTTCGCCTTCCTCTATCCATTTTTTCAACTGCTGCAGGCTCGGCTTTCCGCCGACGTACCGCAACTTCCTGTATTCGCCGGCCTCCATCAGGCGCGGCAGCTTGACCGTAATTTGAGCAAGGACTTTTGCCATTCCTACCTCCCGCCGGCCGTAGGCCGCGCTGTCTTGATGACGTGAACGATCAGGCCGAAACTGATCAGCATCCACGCGCAGGTGCCGCCGAACGCATAGAGCAGTGCCTCAGTGGTGCCGGTGAAAACCAAGTCAGGACCGACCCAGAAGATCCAGCAGCCGCTGGCGATCAGGTACAGCAAAGCGCCCAGCAGGATCAGGGTGAGTTTTATTGCGAACATGGGGTGTCCTTGCCGCGCTGGGCGGCTGAAGGTGGGTTAAGTTGTGGCTTTCTTGATCGCGGCCCGGGCGTCGAACATGGCGTAGTACAGGCGGTGGAAGATCGCGCAGCTCGGATCTTCGTGATCGTCGCCGCCGTGTTCGAAGACGCCGTCGATGGTGCCGCTGTAGTTGCTTGCGATCTGCTCGCATTCGCCCGCCACCTGGTTGAGCGCTGTCAGTGCTTTCAGCAGTTGCTCGCTGCTGGCGCGTTCCTCTCGGCCGATATCCCAGAAGCGCTGGCCCCAGTGCCCGGCCGGTGGCGGGTTGGAGTTTTGCGCGCCCGTAGCCAGGGCACCGACAACGCAGTCCAGTAGATCCCGCTTGTAGGCGTTGTCGCCGTCGATGCTGGCTCCTTTGCGCCGAAGGTCATCAAAAACTGCGTTGAAGTCGTCTTGCGTGGGCATGTCCAGGCTCTTGTAGGGCTCGTAATTCTTGAGGAATGGCGCGTCAGTCAGCTGGTGATGCCTGACCAGGTGCATTCGAAGCCGCGCGATTTCGGCTTTGAGCTTGGTGACTTCTTCGGATTCGGACATAGGAATACCTCGCCCGCCGCTCACCGGCAGGCATGTAGGGGAGGGGGATTGGGGTTACAGCGGCATTTCGCCCTGGGTTTCTCGCTGCCAGATCGGGGAACTGTTGTGCGATTCGATGCGATCGGCGATGACGTTCGCGCGCTGGCCGGCGGTCGGCGGTGCGTACATGCCGAAACGGCTGATGCTGCCGCCGTTTACCGCGGCGTTTGTGGAGTCGGCGGACGCGAAGGGCAGGTGCTGGAAAATCGCTGGGTCGAGCATTCTCAGACCATGAAGCCTGCAAGCTGGGCGGCCCAAGTCATCGCAGATGGCATCCATCGCCACGCCCATTCGTTTCCACCATGCGCCAGTTCCCGGTGAAGCCCATTGCCCAGAACTGCCCAGGGCAACCGTACGCCAACACCTTGCCAGCCGCTGCAACCGCTCAAGCGATTCGTGTAAGTGCCAAACAGGCACCCCGCGAAGCTCTTCTGGCCACTGCCGAACAAGGTCGTCGTTTGCCTCTTCATCACCGTCGATGACGTCCGGAATGAGCGCCCAAGTGAATCCAGGATGGCGGTGCCAGTCTTCGACCCAGCGTGTGTAGCCCTCGACGTCTACCTGGCCGCCTTTCTTCCACACTGTGAAGGCGCCGTTATCAAAAACAAACGACTTGCATACATCGGCGACAACCCCGAGGTCATCCTTGCGCGGGAACGGCACCAGCGCGTGCCGGCCGGCCAGGAACTTAGCGGCGTCCTCGCGCTTACCGCCGACAGGCGTGCCGTGGTAATGGATCATCCGCTGAGCCTCACTGTTTCGATTTCGACGCCCTGGTGCCTGGCGATGATCGTTTGATCGCCGCCGATATCCTCGGCCAGGCGGTCGGCAATCTGTTCATGCCAGCCTTTTTTGATGATCGCTGTTGCGGCCTTGATATGCTCGACGCGGATCATCGCTGGCGACCGGATTTCCAGCTGATAGATGATCAATTCGCCGTCCGACGGGCAGACGGCTGCGAAGGCGTGTCGGTAAGTATTTATTCCGAGCTTACGGTTTTCTATGGGCATAAGTATGTCTCGAGATTAAGATTGGATCTTGATCGTCAGTACTGCATGGAGAAAAGGATGAACAAGGAAATTCTGAAGGGCGCTTTCACTCAAGAAAAAGTATTTGATTACAAATGTCCGCGCTGCTATGCAGGGTTACTTCGCCTTGAAGGGAAGTTCAACTCTGAAGAAACAGAAGTCTCAAGTACCGAACACAATGAAGACTGGTGGGAGCCAGAGATGATTCGGCTGGTGTTCAATATCACTTTAAAGTGCACAACATGTCGGGAGCTTGTGTTTGTTGTAGGCAATGGGGTCGTAGAAGAAGAGGTTGGAGTCGATGACGATGGCGAGTGGCATCGCGACTACGTCGAATACTACACCCCTACCTTTTTTCATCCAGCACTTCAACTAATTGATTATCCCGCAAATGCACCTGCGGAGGTAGCTTCTCCTTTGGCAGTTGCTTCAAGTTTGTATTTCACAAGTCCGGCCTCATGCTGCAATAACATCAGAATTGCGGCTGAACAAGTCTTGAATCACTTGGGTATTCCTGAGAAAGATGGAGATTCATATGTTTCCTTTGGAAAAAGAATCCAGCAACTCTCAGAAGAACAAAAATCTGTGAAAGAGCTATTTAGCGCTTTGCGCTGGTTAGGAAATCATGGCAGTCACCCTGGAAACGAGATTGAGCCTGACGATGCGCTGCATGCGTTAGAGATGATGGAATATCTGCTTGAGGAGGTTTTCGGCAAGCGCAGAGAGGCCCTTAAAAAGCTCGCGGACGCTATTAATGATCGAAAAGGTCCATTGGGTAGGCTACATAGAATGATTCTAAAAGAGAGCTAAAAAAGTGCTTCGGAAGCCACGTTTCTGGCGCCTTCGTATTTTGGTTGATGATCGCTTAGCTTTTGGTATCCACCATCATCACCGCGCCCCTTTGTAGATGAGCCAGGCCATGTAGGCGATGGCAAAAAAAGGCATGACTTCGTCCTTGCCGCTATAGCGGCTGACTTTGAAGGGGGAGGGGTTACAGGTTTTGCGGGTTGAGTACGGATGTACTCCTGTCGGGGTTTCAGTCATCTGCGCCGGTGTAGGTGCGCCATGGCACCTTCACGCCGTTGACCAGAAAGCCCCAGTCACCACGCCACTTGCTGGTGATGAATAGGGTGTAGACGCCGCCGGGCGAGACCTCGTCGATACGGTGGTACTCGCCGTGATTGAGGCGCGCGGTGTCGCCCGGCCTCCTACTCTTCATTGACAGCTTGCAGAGATCGTCCTGCTCTTCCCGCCACAGCAGAGGAAGGCCTGGTGTCAGCATTTCGAAGTAGGTCGCAGGATCTAGCCGTTGTTCGGTGTACCAGCCGCGCAGAATGATGGTGCGGGCGTTCCAGGGATGGTCATGCAGATCCCGGTCTTCATCGGGCCGCATTATGTGGTGCACGCGGAACGACCACGGGCACCACCACATCGCCGGCTTGTGCGTTTCGCGGGAGTAGGGGTTGAACAGCCACCAGCGGCCCATGTACATCTCGGTGTCGTCGGCGGACATGATGTGCAGGTATGGGGTGCGCTGGGCGCGGGCGATGAGCCAGGCGGCAACCGCCGGGCGCGCAAGCAGTTTGGCGACAAGGCGCCAGAACAAGTTGATCACGGGGAATCCTTGCCGGGCCATGCCCGGGCGGTGGAGTGGGGGATTATTCGCAAAGCCCGTAGGCTGAAGAGCAGCTGTTTTGGCTGTCTGTGCGGGCGATGAGGTCGACCATGTCGAACTGGCGGCCGCCGCGCGCGGTGTTGCTCCAGTCGACGATCCTGTCGATTCCGTGCGTGACGGCGCTCACCTTCTCATCTGAGCGGACGGTGGGGTCGGTGACGGTAGCAAAGAATGTAGCCGCGCCACGCTTGCTGGCGATGCTTACCAGTCGCTCCCATTCGCGCACCCGGTCAACTTCCTCTGGCCACCTGGCTGCGATCTGCCGGAGCTCGTCTTTCGCACACATGATGCAGGGCATGCAGCCAACGCGATTACAGCCTTGCAAGTAAAGCGGGTTCGGCTTGATACCAGCTGCCCGGTGAGCCTCGAATACCGACTCAACTGTCCACTTCAATATTGGCCGGTAGTTGAACAGGCCGCCTCCAACCTCATCGCACTCTGGTAGATGCCTGCGGGCCGGCGATTCATCAGCCCGAACGCCTTGCCAGGACAGCAGCATGTTTTCGCCGTCCATGAGTGGCAGGTAGATCTGCTCAATGATTGGGTTGCGCTTGAGTTCGTCGGTGCAGAAGCGCGCCTTGGTGCTGGGGAACCGGCCTTTCCAAAGGCACAGATCCAGGAATGGGTTTCCTGTTGGGTGTAGGACTTCCAGAGCGCCCAGCACCACAGATTCAGCGACGCCCTTTTCGCGCCACTTCGTTTCGATGAATTTGCGCTTGCCGGCGATCTGCCTGGAGAAGTCTGCCTTCACCCAACGGATGGGAACGCCGGTGGCTTCGGCCAAGTAATGGATATAGTCGTACGTCTCTGGATGCTCATGCCCGGTGTCAGCCACAACGGCGCTGAGATTCGGCACCTCCATCTCGCGGGCGACCAGCAGCGTAGCCGTGCTGTCTTTACCGCCGCTCATGCTGACGATGTTGTGAGTAGGCATAGGGGATCCTCGCCGGCTGGCGTCGTTAGGTTTTATGAGCTATTAGTGGATGAGCAGTTGTCGAGAGGTTGGGGAATTGCCGGGAATTTTTGATGTGTCAACGTGCAATCGCAGGGTATGAACTTTGAAAAAACGACCAGCTATTCAAGAGGCTATGAAAAGAGAAATTCGACAAAGGTGTGGTTTTGGTTGCGTTATTTGCGGAATACCGCTTTACGAATATGAGCACATGCTGAAATGGTCAGTGGTGAAGCGTCACGTAGCTTCTGAAATAACACTACTTTGCAGATTTCATCATGGGCAGCGCACGAGCGGGCTACTACCGATTGAAATAGTGAGAGAGGCTAATTTAGCGCCTTATAACTTAAATGCCGGGGCGTCTTCTGCTGTTATGCTGCATTTCACAGGCCGTAAGGTGGATTTAAAGCTCGGTGGTAACTCTTTTAATTTGACTGATATTAACGAAGGGGAAAAGTTTTGTCCTTTAATAATAGATCGCGTGCCTGTAGTTTCATTTGTTCATAGGAAAGGGCGGAACTATCTCAGTCTAAATATTTATGATGATGAGCAGAAGTTGATTTTGAAAGTCGTAGAGAATGAGATAGTCATAGATACAGGTCAATGGGACGTGGAATGGGTTGGCAAGGTTCTTACTATTCGTCAAGGACCGAAGAGAGTATTCCTCAAAATAGAATTTCGCCCTCCAGGCGACGTGGTAATAGAAAAAGGTACAATTCTTTATAATGGCATAGAGCTGATAATAGGTAAGAACTATTTATACTGTTCGAATATCGAAGGTTTGTGGCAGCGGTGTAGTGCAACAAATAGTCATTATGGATTGAGTCTCGGCGTTCCTCCGTTAAGTGGTGTTTCCTGTTGGTCAGTTGAAGGGGTGAACAGAGAAAACCTTGACAGGGCTGAAGCTCGGAAAGCACTTAGAAAGAAACTAAGTGCTTCGAGATGGACTTTAAAAAATAACGGTGTGTTGGCAGGCGTTGTTTAGGTCCTAAAATCGCATAGGGAATTAAATGCCCAGCAGAATCTAATTTTTTGAATTGACACGCTCAGTTTGATTGTTTTTTAAAATCGAGCTGGCTGTAATTTTGGAGATATTTTTCGGATATCTCATAAGTGTTGCGCTTAATTAGTAAGATCGGTTCGGATTGATCTGCGCGCAACGTGTGAGCGGTCGAAACCAACCGCCGCAATACGGCTGGCTAGGGCTACCTCTTCGATTTAATGCAGTGTAGATGTGGCTCCGCTTATCGAAGTCGTTGCCACGCCTGGCTTTTGATGCGCCTCATGGGGTGTCGGCGAACTTGAAGCCGTTCTCCTGGGCAATCAGCGTCACGCGCTTGATGTGCATGCCCAGGTTCTTCGCCGCCACGCTGGCTACGACGCCTTTGGCGGCCTCCGCGCGCACTGCGGGGGCCAGCTTGTCGCGCTCTTTGCGGAGGCGTTCGTGATGCGCCGTGGTCCCGTTGTATGGGCCGTCGACTCCGACGCCGTTGGGGATAATCTGAGCCGTCTTGCCTGAACCGAAGAAGGCGTCCAACTGCTGGTTCAGCTCAGCGATGATCGAGTGCCGCGGGTCCGGCATTGGCTCGCCGATCACCGGGCACCGCCAGAGAGCGTTACCTTTACGCCGTCCGCACGCGCTTCCAGGGCCTGGGCAAGGTTGCTTGCTTCCTTCCACGTCCAGCGGAAGCCCTTCACCTTGCCGGTGGCGCGCTCCACGATGTGGTAGGCGTTGCCGACGTTCTTGATCTGGAAGCGGATCTGCTGAACAGGTTGATCCTTGCCGATCAGGGCGTAGAACTCGGCAGTGGCGATGCGAGAGCGAATGTGCAGGGCCGCAACCCCGTCTACGCGCTGTTGAATTGATGCGTGCATGGTGAATACCTCAGTGGGTTGCGTTTATTCGTCAGCACCCTGACCGCCTGGTTTGTGCCGGTGGGCCCAGGGGAGGGTGCTGACGGGTAAAGGCGAGGCGTAAAAAAGCCCAGTCGAAACCGGGCTTACGTTGCGTTACATAGACCTCCCTATGTCACGCAGGGGGGGCGGTCGAGCGCCTGGGTTTGAAGTTCACATGGCTGCCAATCCTCCGTGCTGGGTCTGTTGAGATGCAGGTGGGCGGTTATAGGCCGCAGTTTCGTCCGCATCGATGATCACTCTGTCTTGCCCGCAGCCCCAGGTACTCGCCGGTTTCGCAGCCGATGACGTAAGCCATCAGTCAGAGTGATCACCGATGCGCTCTCATAGAGAGGATCGGGCAGTTATAGCCAGGCTGGCTTTGGCGCTGGTTGTTCAGATGGTCATCGCCATGGGTAACCCGGGTATGGTTCGCCTGATAACTGGTGCTGAGCTTGTCCGGCCAACTTCTCCCAGAGTGCTTTCAGGCGCTTCCGACCGGCCTTTGTTTCCCTGTCGGGTATTACCGTTTTCGCCAAAGCGAGGCCGCATTCGTCGCTGCAACAGCTGAAGCTGTGGCCCCAGGCCGAACTGCTCATTCGAGCGCCGCCCCATTCATTCAGGGCATCTTTGGCGCCGCAGTGCGGGCAGTCGTGGGCGAGGTAGTACTGTCTTGAACGCATTTCGCTTCCCTCGGTTGTTTTCCCAATGCCCACCGCTCTGGATGGGCATCAGTGAAAAGCTCCGTCATGCTGCTTTCAGTTCTTTGATCCACTTGTCCCGCGCCTGGGCATCCCGAACGTATTCAGTTGCCCGGCACTCGGCTTTCAACTTGCCGACCCAGTCGCCGGCCGCTTTGCACTTCGCTGCCTCAGATCTCGCCGCCTTGGCGTGAGCCCTGAAGCTCTTTGCCTCGGCCCGGAAGCGGGGGTGTCTTCTTTCGCCAGCATCTTGGTGTCTCCGTTGATTTTCCGGATGACCCTGTCGCCAAGGTCATCGAGGAAATCTGTGGGGCCCAGGCCCGCTACTGGCGACAGCCTGGGTTTGTTGCGTCAGCGGTGCTGGCCAGTTACCCGCCGCTGATTGCAGGGCTGGCCGGTCGTCTTCGTGGGTGGGCTTCGAGCTTCCTACTCACAGCGTCAAACAGCATCTGTTCGCCGTGGATCACAGGTCCTTACAACATGCACGCTACAGCTCTGAGTGACCTGATTGAGTGGGGCAGGGTGCATGAGGTCCGGCGGTCCCAGCCGAGGCTATCGGGACCGCTAATTCGATTCGGTATCTCTCCCTTCTGCCGCTGGGATTCGCGGGGCGCATTGCTTGCCGGGTCACTCACTCAGTTCTGGCGTTTCACCATCGGGCAGCCGTACAGGGTTTTCCGTGTCGTTGGCAGGCTTTCGGGCCTGTCTGCTCGCCGGTCGCCGGTAGAGGCAATGCGGTCTGTTGTTTGTTGCGCTGGCTGTTAAAGAGCGGTGGGCGTCCTGTGCTTGCTGAGAAGCACAAGTCGGCTTGCATCAATAAAAGCATGCTTGTGAATTGAATGCAAGCACGCTTGTGTTTATTTTGATTACTGTATTTATGTACAGTATTCTTGGGAGGTGGTTATGGCTAAGCAGAAGGGAAGCCCGGCAGGCTCGGGACGGGCAGAAATGACGGGCATGGAACGGCTGGGATTGAGGGTGTCATCGATGATCAACCACCCAGTGGCGCAGGCGCAGCGCTGGGTGACAATTCACCGCCTGGACACGGATGGCGATCGCGAGTGGGAAGAGGTTTTAGGGGTGATCGCCGAAACTGACGAGCTTGAGTTGACACTCAATGACGACAGCAGCGTTACGGTGAGGTGGGAGCAGCAAGAGGTAGAAGTGGCGGGGAAGGGCCAGGTGGAGTTTGAGCAGGAAGGAGAGGCGGCGCCTTTTTAGCAGGCGATAAAAAGCCCGCGCAAGGCGGGCTCTTTATAGGATAAGCCACATTTATCAATCGGGTGTTGGTGGCTGAATCTCGCTCAAAGCGTATTCCTTTGATTTTCCGTAGTCATCTCTAACAGTTTGCAGAGCGTATTGGAGCTTTTCCATCTGGGCTCGAGTGCGCTTTTTGAAAATCTCATTTGCACCCTTGTCTTTCAGGTCTCCCTTACATATCTTTATTGATGCTTTGAGAGCAGCTATTCGACGCGTCAGATCTGGAGGATCGTCGGCGCGTATATATATTTTTAGAAGCCAAATCGACACAAATGGACTTAATATGCCCGTCAGGGCCATTAAACCCTGTTTTGCTTCGGGCGTAGTCAATATTGGTATCAGAACCAAAGCTAGCGCATTGAGAAGACTGGTGGCTAAAGCCATGAACATATTGTTTTTCACAGGCTGCCTCCTAATGATTCCGCTTGTTGCTGCGAAATTTTAGTCAGTCTCTTTCTACCAATTATTGACTGATGCAGAATAAAACTTTCTGTTTCGTTGTTGTCAGTTTTGTATTGGATTAACATGTCTTTAGGAAACAGAAAATACGATGCGTATTTAGTTATCTTGCGAACATATACGAAAATAAGCGGAAATCCAAGAATAAGGATGCTCCACCCGATCGCCTGAAAGATCAAATCATAAGTCCACATAGTCCAACCTCAGGCAGCTATACAGCTTCACCGAAAACTTTAACTATAGCATAGGTTGTTCTGGTTCCGCTAAGATCTATGATTTCCTTCTTCTCGATATTAACCATGTAGAGTTTGTCTTTTAGGAACGCCTCTTCATTATCGGCAACCTTCAACATGAATTCTTCATCTTGTATAGATACGCTAGCTTCAAACCCATCGCGACTAGCAATACTCCAGCCTCTCTTCCCTTTGAAGTTTAGCTTGGTAAATTGGATTTTCTTTCTAAATGTATCAATGTTAACTTTCTCGGTTAAATCAGATTTAATGGGCTTGAAGTTTGCTATTTTATCCTCTGCTAAAGTAGTCACTTTGCCTTCGGCTTTGAATGATACTCGCGGATTGTCCTTGCCTTGGAGTGGGCCTTGAATGACCTTGTGAAGTGCCTGTCTGATTTCTTTGCTTGAAACGAGTTGAGCTACATCACTGCTTGTTTCAATTTCATTACCGTCAACAGTGATAATTGCAGTTTTCTTTCTGGCGTTTATAACTACCTTTTCTATTTTCTTATCTTTTATTCGGTCAATTATTCCGATTGCTGATGCGGTTGATGCAATTGCGGCACCGCCGATTATGCCGATTGATTTTAATACGGTGATAGCAGTAAGTGGATCGGCGAATATCGAATAAATTATCTCTAGTGACCCTTCTTTTGCAGGGGCGACCACGCTCAAATCTGCTTCAGATGATCCATTGCTGACAATTTTCGCGGACTTGGTAATCAAGTCATCCATGCCTAGGATAGCACTCCCCAAGTCCTTGGCTTTTATCTGGTGATGAGCCAGAGCACCTTTTGCATCGTAGGATATTGTGAATTCAGTTACGACTTTACCGTCCATCGAACGCCCCCTAGGTTTTCATAAGTTCGGGGCTTGCTGTCATGTAAACATCCATGTCACTAGGCTCCCATTAAAAAACTGCCAAGATGGCAGCTATATTCTTGTTTTTTAAATTTTCATAGAGACTTATAGCAAATTCGCGTTCCACACGAGTAGCACCCTAGCCAAAATATAGGTGTCATCCACTCGGATATCCTCGGGATCATGATGCTTGTTGTCCGAGATCATCTTGAAACGGTCCTTGCCTTTCTTCTGCAAGCGCTTCACGTACAGCATGTCGTCGTGGGAGAAGAGGTAGATGCCGTCGCCAGTGAACTCCCGGATCGTAATGTCGACGAGCAGAGGGTCGCGGTCTTTGATCGTTGGGGCCATCGACTGTCCCCACCCAGTGATCATCTTGAGATGGAAGTGCTCTTTGAAGGTGACGCCCAGGTCGCGCAGGTGCTTAGGGCTAACCCTTATGTCTTGGAGCATTTCCGGGTATTCGTGCGGGATCTGCCCGCCACCCATCGCTGCGCGCACGTCGTAATGGGCAATCCATACTTCGTCACCGACTTGGCCGGCTCTGGTGAAGTCGACTTTCACAACATTTGTCGACTTCGACTCAAGCGCCACCTCTTCTACAACCTCGGCGATTCGTGCTCGCGCCTCTTCCGATAGACCCCTTCCGTGCTTCGCGAGCATCTGTTTGACCAAATCCGCCGAAGAATAATTGCCGGCTTTAGGGGCATCATTGGCCTTCCGGCTTGGTGGCTCACCTTTGCCTGAGAGCAGCCAGTCGACCGTCGTGTCATAACCTTCAGCGATCGCTACCAGGTTTTCGTTCTTTATGTTGCCGGTATCTCCGGCAAACCACTGACGAACAGCTTCATAGCTGACCCCGCAGGTGGTCGCTATATCCCTTTTGAATCCTCGCGGTCCGATCTCAGGCTTTCGCGCCAGGACAAGTTTCGCAATTCGGTCAGTAATTTTCATGCAAGCAATCTACAAGTTAGCTTGGCAAGCATGCTTGCTTAGTAAACACAAGCATGCTTGAATTGCCGTATACCCAAAGGAGTCAGCCATGAACCGTGCCGACGCAATTAAACATTTCAAAGGGATCGCCCCCCTCGCCAAAGCGCTCGGCATCACATACGAGGCAGTCCGGCAGTGGGGCGAAGAGATCCCCGAGCTACGTCAGTACCAGCTTGAACTTGTAACCGACGGCCAATTGAAGGCCGACAAAAAGAAAACCGCTGCATAAGGCGTCCTTGTCATTGATCTGTTGAGCGAATGATCGTCGGACCTGGCGGCCGCTTCCACGGAAACAAATTTGAGGTTTTACGAATGGAAGATTTCTTGAGGGCTTGCCACACCACCATCAAGGAGAGTGGGGCAGAGGAACTTGCCGGGAAGATGTGCCTCGCGCACGTCAGCCTGCTGCAGCGCTCGAATCCGGATAACTCGGCTCACCACCTGACGATTGAGCATCTGTTCGGCGTTCTTCTGCACACCGGCGACATGCGCCCGCTGATGGCCTTGGCAGACAAGTTCGGCTACGAGCTGGTCGCGCGCGAGAAGCCGGCAGCCAAGCCGCTGATGGTTGCCCTCGGCCATCTATCCGCCGAGTGCGGTGACGTCGGTCGGCTGATCTTCGACGCGGCTGCGGACAACCACATCAGCCAGCACGAAAAAGCCCAGGGCGAGAAAGCGATTCAGGAAGCCATTGAGGCGTTACACATCCTGCGCGAATCGCTGAAGGCCGCCTGAATCGCAGGCATAAAAAAACCGCCTGGCAGGGCGGCTCTTTCAACAGCAATAAAACTTGTGGGGCCATTATGAACACACTCGTCGCTCCAAGCAATACCGTCACGATGTCGACCCGTGAGATCGCCGATCTCACCGGCAAGCAGCACAAGAACGTCTTGAGGGACGTCAATGTGATGCTTGATGCTCTCGAAAAGACTGGCTCAGATTTGAGCCAGGCAATTCGATACACGGATGAACGTGGTCGCACCTCGGAGGTTCGGCTAGATCGCGTACTGACCGAAACGCTGCTCACCGGTTACAGCATCCCACTTCGGCACCGTGTCGTGAAACGCCTGGCTGAACTCGAAAAGGTGTCGCGACACACCATATCGATGCCTTCCAACTTTGCGGAAGCCCTTCAGCTTGCCGCCGATCAAGCCAAGCACAACGCTTCGCTGCACCAGGTCATTCAGCAGCAGGCTCCAAAGGTCCTGGCCCTTGAGCGCCTATCTGCAACTCAAGGCTCGATCTGCATCACGTCGGCCGCCAAGCAGCTCGGCGTCGGCCCTCTGAAGCTCTTCAAGTGGCTCAGCGACAACCGCTGGATCTACCGCCGCGCCGCGTTCTCGGCCTGGTCTGCGTACCAACCTCGCCTCACCGCGGGCCTGCTGGAGCACAAGCTCGTCAAGGTGGGGAAGGGTGACGAGCAAGACCTCAAGGTCGTGGAGCAGGTCATGGTCACCCGGAAAGGCATTACTACCCTAGCCGAACAACTCCAAGGAAACTCGCTGTGAGCGTTCAAGCAATGTCCTGGGCGCTCTCTCTGCCCACCGAAACCCTTAAAGACTCAAGCGCGCGTCACGTACTGCTGTGCCTGGCCAACTACGCGGGCTCGAACGGCACAGGTGCCTTTCCGTCCGCCTCTACCCTGGCCCAGGACACAGGTCTTTCCGAGCGTACCGTCCGCTACAAGCTGGACGATCTGGAGAAGTCCGGGCTGATCCAGAAGGGCAATCAAGCTATCGCCGCTGTGCACATTGATCGGCATGACCGCCGGCCAGTCGTTTATGACCTCCAGATACTGCGGGGTGCAAATCCTGCACCCCGTACAAAACGGGGTGCAGATGATGCAACGGGGTGCAACCCACAACAGAACGGGGTGCAGTCTGGAACAGAACGGGGTGCAGCCGCTGCACCCAATCCATCACTTAACCATCAAGGAACCGAAGAGCAGCTGCAGCAGCGCGAGATCCAATCCGCTCTCGACGAACAGAACCGCGCCGCCGTGGAGCCGCAGGATGATCGCCAACGCTTCGCCATGTTCGCCACCTGGGCTCCGAACGAGAAGGCGCTGTCGGATCAGATCGCAATCGCCGGGCTTCCTGCCGATGCGGTTCCTGAGCCGGCGATCAGGGCTTTCATGGGCTTCTTCGTCGCCAAGCCAGCGACCGTTGATACATCGGCAGGCTGGTGCTACCGACTGGTTCAGTGGGTCAGGCGCGAACGCGTCAAAGCGTTGGGGCAGGGCAAGGCGCCTGATTTCGATGACACCAGCTGGGCAAATGATCTGGGAGACCTGTGATGGAAAACAAGAAGCCACGCAGCACCGAACAACTGCTCAGCACGATGGGCAATCTACCACCGGTAGCGCTGGTTCAGCCGAAGCAGTTGCCTCCGGGCACCGCCGACGTCGTGAACGCGCTGTTCAAAGAATTGCAGGCGATTTTCCCTGCCTGGAAACAGGCCTGGCCTGATGCCGATTCGCTGAATGCTGCCAAGCGCAGCTGGATCAAGGCGTTCATCGTTGCGGGGATAACGACCCTTGAGCAGATCCGTTACGGCCTGCAGAACTGCCGCCAGATCGGTGGCGACTTCGCTCCAAGCGTCGGCAAGTTCATCAAGTGGTGCCAGCCGACACCCGAGATGTTGGGCATTCCTTCCCACGATAAGGCGTTCCGTGAGGCGCTCGAAAACTCACACCCAAGCCGTTTCGGCGCGCGCACTTGGTCCCACGTTGCAGTGCGACATGCTGCGCTCCAGTGCGAGATGCACAACCTTGGCGACCTGATTCCAGAAAAGGCCAGCAAGGTCTTTGACCGGGCGTACGACATCACCATCCGCCGTCTGGTACAGGGACTGCCTCTTGAGGAAATCGCCGTCGGCATCGGTTACGACGGCAACAAGTCAGCCGCGGAACGTGCCTCCGAGCTCACTGAGCGGGTCGCCTCTGCTCAGGTAGCCCGAATGGGGATCACAACTGACGGCAAAGCGGCTCGCCAACAGTTGATGGCCAGATTCGGTATCGGGAGGCGCGATGAGCAAGCTCACCAAAGCCGCGCGTGATCGCGATTGCCAGGTGCGCTTTCCTGGCTGTTCTTGCGAGCCGTCCACCACAGTCCTGGCGCACTACCGCCTTGCCGGAACATGCGGCGTTGGCATGAAGCCGAACGACTTCCAGGCTGCATGGGCCTGCGGCTATTGCCACGATATCGCCGATGGCCGGCTGCGCGCACCTGGCCAGCTGACCAAGTACGAGATCCGCTTGTTTCTCGCCGAGGGCGTTATGCGCACCCAGGACATCCTGATCCGTGAAGGGAAGGTGAAACTTTGAAGCCCTTTAACCCACAGTCCGTTGGCGCGAAGCCCGCGCGCGCCAAGTCCATCGACCGTGAGGGGCTGGAGCAGGCCGCCTTGCTCAAGGAGATCAGCCTGCGCTATCCCGCTGCTGCGAAGCTGATCTACCACGTCCCTAACGGTGGGCACCGGCACAAGCTGGTGGCGATCAAGCTGAAAGAGCAGGGCGTGAAGGCCGGCGTTCCCGACCTGGTACTGCCCATGGCCCGCGGCGGGTACTTCGGCCTGTACATCGAATTCAAGGCGACCGCGCCGCACGACGCGGCTGTATCTCCGGCCCAGGACGCATACCTGCAGGCGCTGACTGGTCAGGGTTACCTGGCCATCGTCTGTCGTGGGCACTTCGACGCCATCGAGGCTGTGAGGGCCTACCTACTCCTACCTCAAACCAAGGCTGCCGCATGACCCAGACAATGCTCACTTCGTTTACCGATGCGGAGATCCGCAGGCAGGCCAGTAACAACCAGATCCGCGATCTGCGTGACGCTCGGTACCCTGGCGTGTACTTCCGCTTCCATCAAAACCGCGAGCGCGGAACCTGGTACCTCGTGTCAGGCGGCAAGTGGGACAAGATCGCCGGGTTTCCTCAGCTGCCGGTGAAAGGGTTGATCGTCGCGTTGCCGAAAATCCGCGAACGTCTGGCCGCTGACCCAAAGGCCTCGGCCGCCGCCGGCACCTTGCAGACTGTCGGCGATCTGCTCGACTGGTTCACCGCGCGCCAAGCCATTGATCGCAGTCTTTCAGCCAAGCGGCGTTCCACCAACACCTCGATCATCGCCTGCCACCTGAAGCCACGGCTCGCGGAGTTGTCGGTGGAGGACATCGACCGTTCCACCCTCGACAAACTGGTCATGTGGCCGATGCAGGCTGAAATGTCGCTGTCGTATGTCCGTCTGATGTGGGGCGTACTGGTGGTTGCGTTCCGCCAGGCCGAGAAGCTGCGCCTGATCACCACCAACCCCATTGCCGGGTTCAAGTTCACTGACTTCACCAAGGCCCGCATCCAGCCAAAGCCGTCTCGTCTGCGCGCCGTACAGCTCGAGGAAGTGATTGGCGAACTGGCCGCCGGCTTCGATCAGCACCCACAGGACTGCATGCTGGCCCTGATGATGCTGTGCCACGGCACCCGGGCAGGCGAGACCAGGCAAGCGCAGTGGTCCCACTTCACCCTGGGTGAGCAGGGTGAGTGGTTCATCCCCACCGAAAACACCAAGACCCGTTGCGAACATCACCTGCCACTGACCCATCAGGTGTGCGCGCTGCTGGAGCGGTATCGGGACTGGCAGTCAGCCAAGGGCTACAAGGGCACCTACGTGTTCCCGGCGCGGGGCCGTGGGCCGATCAGTGACAGTCAGGCCTGCGCAGTGTTCACCAGGCTGGGCAAGGGTGAGTGGACGAGCCACGACCTGCGCAAGGTGGCCCGAACCGGGTGGACAGACCTGGGCGTCGACTTCCTCATTGGCGAGATGCTGGTGAACCACACGCTCACCCGCAACGTGCAGACCTACATCCACACATCGGCCGAACTGCTCAAGCGCGAGGCGTTGGTGAAGTGGCACGACTGGTTAGACGGGAAGGGTTTCAAGCTCATTCACCGCTCGACCATGACTAGAAGCGGAAATTCGCACAATGACGCAGAGGCCATGAATGACGCGGCCTCTAGCCAAATTCAGAAACCATAAAAGGCGAGGTTTAAAAATGGCTAATCCGACGTGGCTGTACCTCGTCAAGGATGGCGAACAGAAGGTAACTGTTCGCTATATCGTCAAAGGCGTTGCGGTCAAAACTGAGGTTCTCGACCAGCGCCCGACCAACTTCGATAATTTCGAATGGTGCGGAACGTGGTATCGCCCTGCAGTGGTAATGGGGGTTGAAAAAGGCACTTTTGCTGTCGGTGGCGGGCTTATTGCTGCGCGCGCAGACGTGCACTTCTTGCCCCTGGAGGCCGAATGAAAAAGTCTCATGGCCCAGCATTCCGACGGGAGTTGAAGTTCATCGTCGAGTGCAACCTCTGCCACGGGAAGGGCGAAGTGCTCGGGCTTTTCCACTACCTCGAGTGCGATCACTGCCTGGGCTCTGGTTGGGTCTGCGGCCACACGCTCCAGACTCTTCCGTTGAGCGATGTAGTGCCGGTGCTGAATGCGCGGTTGAAAGACGCGCTCACCGAGATCGCCAGGGCTCGCCATGTTATCGGCGGTGCCCACGAGCAATACGAACAGAACAACCGCCGCGGCGCCGGCGGCACCAATTACACAGGGGATTGAGCCATGGCTATGTATAAGGACGTGATGGGTACCCTGGTGCGGGTGCTGGCAGCAGACAACATAGACAACAGCACCAAGCAGTCATGGCAAAAGTTGATCGACGCCGACCTTCGCCAGGGCGGCACCGGCAGCACGTTGTCCGTGCGCGACAAGTTCGATTACGACTGCTGCCTGTACGCGCTGCTTCATCGTCAACTCGATCCAGCGCAATGGGATGTGTTGGTGGCCAAGTACTCAACGCACAAGGCCAACAAGGTCGGTGCCATCGGCAGGCTGGTGGCCCGCATGGTTTCCCCGGCGCCACAGCTGTTCGTCTATAAGGCGCTGACAGCGTGGGCCATACCGAAGCTGAAAGGCGTGCAGATAGGGAAACGCTCCACAGATATGATCGTGCTGCCCGCCGAGTTTTACGACATGAACACCTGGGATCTTGCTGGCTCCCCGGAGCGGACGCGCCGCAACTGGCGCGGCGGAATCCACAAGCGTTTGGAGAAGCTGGAAGAGCAGGCTGTCATCCACGCGACCGAGATATTCGACAGTGAGCAAATCTTTGTAGATGCCGCTTGACCCATTGGCCGACTGGCCGTAAATTAACCCCATCATGTCGATCTTGCGCGTTATGAGAGACGACCCAAAATTCTGAGCCCCGCCACTGTGCGGGGCTTTTTCGTTTCTGGAGTATCGGATGGATCCTACTGACTTCGGCCCAGGCACGGCTACCTGGCTTGGCGGTAGTGCCACCGTCGCGCTTGGCGGCCTACTTTGGCTTCGCAAGTTCCTCTCGAAGGACGCCACCGATCGGGCGATGGATAACGCCGACATCGGCACCGTCAGGCGATTGAACGAACTACTGGACACTGAGCGTGCACGAGCGAACGCCGCCGAGGCACGCGCCGACCAGTTCGCCAAAGAGCGCAACGAGCTCGCTGCGGCGGTTGGACGGATGGAGGGCAAGATTGAGGCGCTCACCAGCCAGGTCGCGCAACTCACTGCAACGGTCACCTCGCAGAGCGATGAGATCGCCCGCCTGCGAACCAAGCTGGGAGGCGTCAACTGATGGACAGATGCGCAATCAACTTCATCGCCCGCCACTGGTGGAGGCGGGCTGAGGTTTGGGTAATCGCGCTGTTGCTGGTAGCCGGCGGATCCATCCTTGGATACCAGGCCGGTGTATGGTCAGCCAGCAGCGAGCAGACCAAGCAGCTTGCCGAAGTACGCGCCGCTTACGACGCCGCCCTGGGCAAGCGTGACCTTCGGCTGACCTCTTTGGCCGAGAAGACCCAGGACGCGGCGGTCAAGGTGCAAGAGGCATCGAACACGGCGGTCCAGGCGGCAGACACGGCGGCCAAGGCAGCTGATAAGGCCGATGAAGCGCTCAGTCGCGCTGCTCAATGATTCGGAGTTGGTGCGGTTATGCCTTTGAGACCGAAGAAACCATGCAACGCTCAGGGCTGCAATGCGCTGACCCGAAACGCTCGCTACTGCGATGACCATGCTGACATTGGAAAGAGTGCCGAGGCAAAGAGGCGTGAGAGGCAACGCGAAACCAGTGCGCAGCGCGGCTACAACTATAAGTGGCAGCAGGCAAGCAAAGGGTTCTTAGTCAAGCACCCCCTATGCGCGGAGCACGAGCGACGCGGTGAGGTTGCGGCTGCCACTGAGGTTGACCACATCGTGCCTCACAAGGGAGACATGGCCCTCTTCTGGGATCGCAGCAACTGGCAGTCGCTCTGCCACTCGTGCCACAGCCGCAAGACAGCGTCAGAGGACGGCGGTTGGGGCAATCCATCGAGAAATCGTGCGAATTGACCGACTGTGACGGGTTTATGAGGTTGATTCTCAATACCGGAGGGGGAGGGGCAAAAGTCTGGGGCTTTTGGTAGCTAGACCGTCCCCTTGGCCTTTTTCTTACACCCGCGAAATTAAAAATTCAGGAGTTGCGCGATGGGAGGCACCGCCACGGTCGCCGGCCGTGGTCGCAAACCCAAGCCAACGGCCAAAAAAGCACTCGCCGGAAACCCTGGCAAGCGCGCGCTGAACACAGCCGAGCCGCAGTTTTCCAAGATTACCCAGATCGATCCGCCTGAGTGGTTCACCCCTCGGGCCGCCACCATGTGGAACATGATTGTTCCGGAGCTGCTGCGCGAGAACGTGGTGGCGATCACGGACCTGCACAACGTCGAGGCCTTCTGTAGCGCCTACGACAACTGGAGGCTTGCGCAGGAATCGATACAGCTGCACGGCATCGTCGTTACCGGAGCCACCGGTGGACCGATGAAGAACCCCGCGCTTACCGCCGCGAACGAAACGATGCGCCAGATGGTGACGTTCGGTTCGATGCTGGGCCTGGACCCGGCCAGCCGCACGCGACTCATCGGCGGCAACAAGGAAAAAGAAACCAATGAATTCGCCAAACTACTGAGTAGCTGATGACCAAATCTGCCCATCCCAACGTCGACAAGGCGATGGCGTGGGGTCGGTCGTTGCTCCGCGGGAAGGTCCCGGCATGCCGCTACATACACCAGGCAGTGCAGCGCCACTTCGACGACCTGGCGGCCAGCCGTAAGCGCGGGTTCCGTTTCAAGTTCGACCCAGCGAAGGCAGAGAAAAAGCTCAAGCTGATGCAGCTGTTACCACACACCAAGGGTGAGTGGGCATTCAAGCGTCAGCTGATCACGCTCGAGCCTTGGCAGCTTTTTGGCCTGGCCGTGACATTCGGCTGGGTAAAGAAGAAGGGAGGGCACCGCCGGTTCCGTGAAAGCTACTGGGAAGTGCCCAGGAAGAACGGCAAATCGGTTGTTGCCGGAGGCGTGGGCATCAGCATGTTCGTCGCCGATGGCGAATTCGGTGCCGAAGTGTACGCCGGCGCGACCACTGAGAAGCAAGCCTGGGAGGTTTTCCGGCCCGCCAAGCTGATGGTCAGCAAGTCGCCGATGCTGATTCAGGCTGCCGGGATCGAGGTGAACGCCTCGAACATGAACATCCCGTCCGACTTCAGCCGCTTCGAGCCGCTGATCGGCAACCCTGGCGACGGTGCATCTCCAAGCTGCGCCATCGTCGACGAGTATCACGAACACCCAACTTCGGCCCAGTACGACACCATGCTCACAGGCATGGGCGCACGGCGTCAGCCGTTGATGTTCATCATCACCACCGCCGGCGCCGATATTGAGGGGCCGTGCTACGACAAGCGGCGCCAGGTCGTTGAGATGCTGGCCGGCACCGTACCGGACGAAGAGTTGTTCGGCTGGATCTGGACGCTGGACGAGGGAGACGACTGGACCGACCCGAAGATGTTGGCCAAGGCCAATCCGAACCACGGCGTCTCGGTGTTTCAGGAGTACCTGGAAAGTCAGCAGGCCAGGGCCATTCGTTCGGCGCGCTTCGCCAACACGTTCAAAACCAAGCACCTCAACCTTTGGGTGAGCGCCAAGTCCGGCTTCTACAACATGGAAAGCTGGAAGGCATGTGAAGACACGTCGCTGACCCTGGAGCAGTTCGAGGGGCAGGAGTGGATTGCCGGTTTCGACTTAGCGCGCAAGCTCGATATGAACTCGAGGGCCAGGTTGTTCTGGCGGGTGGTCGATGGCAAGAACCACTACTACAGCATTGCGCCGAAGTTCTGGGTTCCGTACGACACTGCCTTCAATACCGATAACAAGCGAATGGCTGAGCGCTTCCAGGCCTGGATTCACTCCAAGCATCTGGATGTGACCGACGGGGCAGAGGTCGACTACCGCGAGATCCTCGAGGACACCAAGGAGGCGAACCACCAAGCCCCGGTTCGCGAGTGTCCGATTGACCCTCATGGTGCGACAGGCCTGAGTCATGACCTTGATGACCAGGGTTTTGAGCCGATCACGATCACGCAAAACTACACCAACATGTCCGACCCCATGAAGGAGTTGGAGGCCGCCATTGAAGCGGGCCGGTTTCATCACGACGGCAATCCGATCATGACCTGGTGTGTCGGCAACGTGATTGGCAAGAACCTGCCGGGCAACGACGACGTCGTTCGCCCCATCAAGCAGGGCGATGACAACAAGATCGACGGCGCTGTCGCGCTGATCATGGCCATAGGTCGGGTGCTGGCGAATGCGGGCGAGCCTGATACGAGTGGCTTCTACGAAAATCCAATTATGGTAGGCATTTGATGGCGCGCGAAAAGAAGCCTGGACGGGTCAGATCGGCCCTGCAAAGCTGGCTCGGCGTGCCCGTAGGCCTGAACGATAAGGCGTTCTGGCAAGAATGGTTCGGCACTTCCGCGAGCGGCCAGGTTGTCACGGTCGACAAGGCGCTGCAGCTATCGGCTGTGTGGTCGTGCGTGCGGTTGCTTTCGGAGACAGTTTCCACTCTGCCTCTGCGGTTGTATGAGCGTGGCGCGGACGGCAGTCGTATCGCCGCCACGAGCCACCCGCTCTACGACATCCTCACGAAACGTCCGAACGCAGAAATGACGCCGGGTCGCTTCATGCTTATGGTGGTGGCCAGCATCTGCCTGCGCGGGAATGCCTTCGTCGAGAAGAAGCGCATCGGTGCGCGGATCGTTGCGCTGAACCCGTTGCTGCCGCAGCTTATGACGGTAAAGCGCCTTGATACGGGGCGCCTCCAGTACACCTATACGCTCGACGGAAAGCCCAGGGTAATCTCTGAGGGTGACCTCATGCATATCCGCGGCTTCGGCCTGGATGGGGTCTGCGGGATGCTCCCTGTCTCTACCGGGAAGGAGATCATGGGTGCCGCAATTTCTGCTGAAGAGGCGGCGGCGAAGGTATTTGCCCAAGGCATGCAGGCATCGGGGATATTGAGCAGCGACACCGCTCTCAAGCCCGAGCAGCGCGAGCAGCTTCGAGCCAGCCTGCAGGCCTTCATGGGTTCTAAGAACGCCGGCAAGATCATGGTGGCCGAGGCAGGGTTGAAGTACCAGGGCATCACCATGAACCCCGAGGCGGCTCAGATGCTTGAGTCCCGAGCCTATGGTATTGAGGAGGTTTGCCGGTGGTTCCGGGTGCCCCCGTTCATGGTCGGGCACATGGACAAGCAGAGCAGCTGGGCATCCAGCGTTGAGGGCCAGAACCTGCAGTTCCTCACCAACTGCCTCCGGCCCCTGCTGGAAAACATTGAGCAGGAAATCGGCCGGTGTCTGCTGGACCGTGATGATCGCTATTTCGCCGAGTTCGCCGTCGAAGGCCTGCTCCGCGCCGACAGCCAGGGCAGGGCCAGCTATTACAACATCTGCTTGCAGAATGGATGGATGAGCCGCAATGAGGTCCGTCGGCTGGAGAACCTCCCGCCGATTCCCGGTGGCGACGTGTACACCGTGCAATCGAACCTGTTGCCCATTGAGCAGCTTGGCCAGGGGGCGGATAGCGGCGAAAGGGTCAGGTCTGCACTGTCCGACTGGCTAAACCCAACTGATAAAGGCCGTTCCACCGGCAGATCTGGAGAATAACCCATGACAATTCGTAGCCTTCCGGCAGCTCCGGTGGGTCGCCCGTGCGCGGGTGTTTCCTTCGATCTGATGCCACAGGCATTGGAGCGTTGGAACTCGACCATCCAGGCTGCTGATGGCGATGCCAAGAACACTATTTCCATGCTCGACGCGATCGGCTTCGATCCCTGGTCCGGTGAAGGCGTTACCGCCAAGTGGATCTCGGCCGCGCTGCGCAGCATGGACGGCGCTGACGTGACGGTGAACATGAACTCCCCAGGCGGGGACATGTTCGAGGGCCTGGCGATCTACAACATTCTCAGGGAGTACAAGGGGCATGTGACAGTGAAGGTGCTGGGCCTAGCCGCCTCTGCGGCCTCAATCATCGCCATGGCTGCCGACGACCTACAGGTCGCGCGTTCTGGCTTCCTGATGATCCACAACGGCTGGACCATCGCCGCCGGAAACCGCCACCAGTTCCGCGAAGTGGCCGACATGATGGAGCCGTTCGACGCGGCCATGGGCGATATCTACTCTGCCCGCACTGGCGGCGATCTCAAGGCTATGCAGGCCCTGATGGATGCCGAGACTTGGATCGGTGGATCCGCGGCGGTTGACCAGGGTTTTGCCGATTCGCTGCTCGATTCCGATTCGATCAAGGAGGGCGGGAAGACTCAGGCAAGCCTAGTAGCCGCCCGAAAACTTGATCTGCTGCTTGCCAAGCAGGGCATGCCCCGCAGTGAGCGCCGATCCCTGATTCAAGAAATCAAGTCTGGCACGCCTTGCGCTGCCGGGCCCGGTACGCAAGACGCTGCCGACACGCTGGCCAATCTGGCCGAACCGATAGCCGATCTGGAACGAGCTCTCGCTCGTTTCTCGGCAGCCGCTACCAAATAGAGGAAATTCAATATGTCCGAACAAGCCCAACTGCTTGCGAAAATGAGTGCCGAGCTGGAAAAGGCTTCCAGCGAATTCAGCGCCAAGGCCGAATCCGCCTTGGGCGAGGCCAAGAAGGCCGGCACCCTTTCCGCAGAAACCAAGGCTGCCGTCGACGAGATGGCCCTGAAGTTCAATACCCTCACTGAAGCTGAGAAGCAACTCAAGGCTCAACTCGGCGAACTGGAGCAGGAGTTCGCCCGAATTCCAACCCAGGCAGCTGCCGCTCAGCGCGAAACCCTTGGCGGCACCGTGATCAAAAGCGAAGCTCTTGCCGAGTTCGCGAAGAGCATCCAAGGCAACCGCCGCGTCAGCGTCCCCGTACACGCCGCTTTGCTCAGCACCGGAGTTGCTGAAGGCGTTGTTGAGCCTCAGCGCTTGCCAGGTATCGACGTGATGCCGAAGCAGCGACTGTTCATCCGTGATCTCATCGCACCGGGGCGCACCACGTCCCCTGCGATCTTCTGGGTGCAACAGACCGGCTTTACCAACGCCGCGCGCGTTGTCGCTGAAAACACCCAGAAACCGTACAGCGACATCCAGTTCAATACCAAGATCACGCCGGTTACCACTATCGCGCACATGTTCAAGGCTTCGAAGCAGATCCTGGATGACTTCGCACAGCTGCAATCGACCATCGACGCAGAAATGCGCTACGGCCTGAAATACGCGGAAGAGTCGGAGATTCTGTTCGGCGACGGCACTGGTGTGCACCTGCACGGAATCGTGCCGCAGGCCGAAGCTTATTCGGCAGCATTCCAGCCTGACGCCATGACTCAGATCGACCAACTGCGTCTGGCCATGCTCCAGTCGCAGCTGGCGCGCTTGCCGGCCAGCGGGCACGTGCTCCACTTCACCGACTGGGCGAAGATCGAGCTGACCAAGGACACCCTGGGTCGCTACATCATAGGCAACCCGCTGAGCCTCGCCGGCCCAACTCTGTGGGGTTTGCCTGTTGTTGCAACCGAACTGGCAGCGTTCCTGGGCAAGTTCCTGACCGGTGCTTTCCAGACAGGCGCACAGATCTTCGACCGCGAGGACGCCAACGTGGTGATCTCCACCGAAAACGCCGATGACTTCGAGAAGAACATGATCTCGATCCGTTGCGAAGAGCGTCTGGCGCTGGCTGTTAAGCGTCCGGAAGCGTTCATCTACGGCACCTTCGCCACTCCAACCCCTTGATATATCGGGGCCGCCTGAGTGGCGGCCCTTCGGAGGCTGACATGAAATTGAAGACCCTCAAGCCGCTGTATCTCGGTGGCCGAACTTTGGTTGAAGGCACCTCGTTTTTAACTGGTGAGCAGCACGGCCGGCAGTTATTGCAGAAAGGCTATGCCGAGCCAGACGAAGGCAAGGATGAGGCCTTGGTGGATCTGACTGACACAGAAGCTGAAACCGCCCCAATGACTTCCACTAGTTTGGCCGCTACTCAAAAGTCTGCACCCAAGGCAAACGCCACCGACAAGAAAAAGGCTGATTAAGCATGAGCGTGATCGATATCGAGTTGGCCATGAAGCACTTGCGCGCTGAAAGCGAAGACCGGGACTTGGTGCAATCCCAGTTGGATGGTGCTGAGGCGGCAGCGATGGCGTACTTGAATCGTTCGTTCTTTGTTGATCAAGCCGCCCTTGATTTAGCGAAGGCTACAACTTTCCAGCGCACCCAGGCAGCGCGTGCTGTCTATCGGGCCGCCTTGGTTCAGGCCGACGCTCCAGAAAATGCCGAGGATCGCGGCAGGCTGCGAGAGCTGGCTCGCAAAGTGCTGGTGCAAACCTTCGAGATTATCGACATGGACGAGTTCGGGATGGTCACCAACAAAGCGATCGAGGCGGCCTGCCTGCTGAAGCTTGGACACCTCTACGCCAACCGTGAAGAGGTTGTAGTGGGAACTACTGGGACCGAGCTACCGCTGACCAGCAAATCGTTGCTGGCGCCGTACCGTATCGGCATGGGGGTCTGATGAGAGCCGGCCCATTGCGTCATCGATGCACCATGTTCAAACCGGTCCTGACGAAAAATAAAACGGGCGGCTTCGACACTTCATGGGTGGAGCTCGTAAAACTTTGGTGTGAGATCACCATGCCGACCGGGCGGACCGCACCAGTCGCTGAGCAGTTGAAGGCGGTGGTGGCCGCTGAGATACGCATCAGACCGCGCGCGGACGCAGTGGCCGGGAACCGGCTGGTGCACACCGCAAATGGAATCGCCACCACATACCTGATCGAAGCTGCGCTCCCAAACAACGAGCGCGACATGCTTCGACTGCTCTGTTCAAACGTACCCAATCCATAGAGGTAAATTATGAAAGTTGTTGCCCTGGGAACCCTGTCTGGCGCCACTGGTGACCGAGAGAAGGGTGATGAGTTTGTGGTCGATGCCAAACTCGGCGCCGATCTTGTTGCGCGCGGCCTGGTAGCACCAGCACCCGAAGCAGCGCCCGCCGCTGAAAAGCCGGCCAAGCCCAAGGAGTAGGCCATGGCCGCCCGTCGATCGCGCATGTCCGGTGATTTCAAGTTGCGCCGCACGCTGCGCAACATCCACGCGACCATGGATAACGAGCTGGCGCCGGTAATGCGCGACAGTGCCGAGCGGATTCTCTCCACGATGAAAAGCCTGATCCCGAAAGATACGGGCGCCGCCGCCGCCGCTCTGACGGTTTTTGTTTCGCAAAGTGGCCTCGACGCCCAGATCGGTATCAGGGGCAAGAAGAACAAGCAGCGTTTCTTCTACATGCGGTTTGTCGAATACGGGACCAAGGGATACACCGGCAACAAGCGTGCCGGCGGCAGAGCTCGCCGACCGACGAATAAGGCCGACGGCTCAAACTTCTTCGGCAAGTATCCGGATATTCCGGCGAGGCCTGCGCATCCATGGCTTCGACCTGCGAAGGACGTGAACCGGGAATATGTGATTGCCAATATCCAGGCGGCAATAGGCCGGACACTCAGCAAGGCAAGCAAGGGACTATCTAATGGCTGATCCGTCTGTTGCGCTGCAGGAGGCGCTTTACGCTCGGTTACTGGCTGAGGTGTCGTGCCCTGTCTACGACGGCGCGCCCATGAACTCGCCTATGCCATACGTTTCGTTTGATCGAGAGATATCCACAAACATCTCGCCCATTGCCGGCCGGAAGCGCGAGCAGCGGCTGATCTACCTGTCGGTCTGGTCTGACGCCCATGGCCAGGCCGAGGTGAAGCGCATCCTCGGCGAGGTTGTTGCTGCTCTGGACGAGCGCCGCCTGCCGTTGACCGTCGGGCGTGCTGTATCGGTCCGCGTCGAGCAGGCCGACGCCCAGCGCGATGCTGATGGCGTCACGTATCAAGGATCGGTAACGGTGCGCGTCATCACCACCCACTAATCCCAACACCCGGCCGCACCGCGGCTTTATCCAATGTGCCCTTGGAGGATCCCCCATGGCCGAAGACAACCTCAATACAGCCGCCGGCTGCCGTATCGGTATCGGCAGCAAGAACGGCGCAGACACTGAAGCGCTCTACAAGGCGGATACCTACGTCGATATCGGCGAGGTGGAAGACCTGGGTGAGTTCGGTGATACGTTCAGCTCCGTGACTTTCACCTCGCTGCGCGATGGCCGCGTGCGCAAGTATAAGGGCACGGCGGACGCCGGAGACCTCACCCTGGCCGTAGGCCTGGACAACGGCGACCTGGGCCAGGCAAAGCTGAAGATCGCTCACCGCGACCGTAGCAAGGGCGATTACAACATCAAGATCACCCTGAACGACGGCGATCCTGATGCCACCCCGGCAATCCTGCCTACCACGTTCTACCTGCGTGGCAAGGTGATGAACAACACAGTCGCCGCCGGCGCTGCTGACAACGTGGTTCGCCGCAACGTCACCATCGGCATCAACTCCGACATCCTGGAAATCCTCCCGGCTGCCGCCGCCTAACCTGCGGGGCTCCGGCCCCGAACCCCAAGGATTCGACAAATGAGCAAGACCCTTTACGGAACGGTCGGCATCAAGCTTGGCGACGAGACTTACACCTTGACCCCGACGCTTGGCGCTGTCCGCGCGATCGAGGCGCACTTCGGAGGGCTGCGCGGGGCGTCTCAGGCTATCAATGCGCTGAGCATCGAAGGTTGTGCGGTTATCATCGCCGGCGGTGCTGGCTTGACAGGCAAGGCGGCCGGGGCTGTCGCTGAGCAGGTCTGGCTGGCGGGCGTGGTGGACGTTTCTGTGCAGCTGAACGCTTACCTGGTGGCGCTGTACAACCCGAAAGGCCCTGACGCGGGAAAGGAAAAGCCGGCGGCGGCGTAAGTGCTGTCGAGAACGGCAGCTACGTCGACCGGCTCTATGCGGTAGCCACCGGCTGGCTGGGTTGGCCGCCGGAGCTGGCCTGGTCCACTCCGATACCCGAACTGTTCCTGGCCATGGATGCCAAGATCGAGTGGGCGCAGATGACCAACCCCTTCGGCACTGGCAAGACAAAGGCCAAGACCGAGAAGCCTACGGCGTCTACCGTGGCGGATAAGCTGCGCCACGCTCTGACCGGTAGGCAGACAGCTTGAGCCATATTGTTTCTGGTAGATTGCGCTCTCAAATGGAGAGGTAGCAACGTAATGAAAAAGGTACTCACTTTAATAGCGGTATGCCTGCTGGTAGCCTGCAGTACATACGGCAAGCCTGTTACTCAAGCCCAACTTGACCAAATCAAACCGGGCGTAACAACCAAACAGGACTTGCTTAGCAGTTTTGGCAAGCCTTTGGTTACCGCGCGAAACTCTGATGGAACGCAAGTTATGTCTTGGGGTTATGCAAAGGTCGGTTTCGCTGGCTCCAGTTACACCAACCAAGCATTGAGTGTTGTGTTGGACTCCACCGGCAAGGTGGCGAGCTTCACCACTACAGATACCGCGAACCCGTAATCCGCTTTAGAAATAGAAAACGAAGAGCCCAGCCACGTGCTGGGTTTTTTTTGCCTGGAGAAAAGTATGGCCGACACTGACGTACACGGGATGCTGGTGCGCATTGAAGCGACGACGCAACAGCTGCGCAGTGAGCTGAACCGTGCTGATAACGCTGTCGGCAACGCAAGTAAGAAAATCGACGGTAACCTGGGCGTAGTGGACCGTGCCTTTAATCGCATGGGGTTATCCGCAGAACAAGCTGGAAAGCTCGCCGGCACTGCGGTCGCCAGCCTGGTCACTGGCGCCGCCGCTGCCGGCGCCGCCTCCCTGGCAATGCTCAAGCAGACCGCAGAGGCGACAGCCGAGACGCAGCGCTGGGCCAAGTCCCTTGGGATGAACACTCGGTCACTCCAGGAGTGGCAGTACGCCGCCGAGCGCGCCGGTCTATCCGGCGACAACATGGCCGATATCTTCAAGGACATTGGAGACAAGATCGGTGACGTGCTGATCACCAACGGCGGTGAGGCGGTAGACGCGCTGAACAAGCTAGGGCTTTCGGCCAAGGCGCTTGCCACGCTCACACCCGACCAGCAACTGCTGGCGATCGCCAAAGGCTTGGAGAGCGTCGGCACTCAGGCTGAGAAGATCAACATCCTTGAAAGCCTTGGCAACGACCTATCGCGGATGCTGCCCTTGCTGGACAACAACGCCGAGGGCTTCCGCAAGCTGGCGAAGCAGGCCGGCGACTACGGCATTGCAATGGACCAGAAGCAGATCGACGCTCTTGTGAAGACCTACGATCTGCTGAAGGATATGGAAGACCAAGCCAAGGGTCTCAAAAACGAGTTCGCTGCCGGTCTGGCCAGCGTTGATATCAGTCCCTTGCAAGACTCGATGGATTCACTGCACGCCATTGTCACTGATCCCGAGTTTCAGCAGGGCATGACCGACCTGGCGGCGATGGTGCTCAAAATAACGGGTGCTGCCGCTCAGGGCATAGCCCGCCTCCCGGCGGACGTGCAAAGCCTGATCAACCAGTACCAGGTGCTCAAAGCATCGGCGTTCGGCTCCGACAAGGACCGCCACCTGGCTGGCGTAGCCAAGCAGCAGGAACTGGTCGACAACCTGGCCGCTTACAACAATGCATCCGGGCCACTGGGAAAGATTGCTACTGACCCGTCGCTGTACGTTGGTGACGCTCTGCTGAACAAGGACTGGAAGGCCGCCCAGCGCGAGGCCGAGGCCAAGCTGGACCAGTACAAGCGCTACACCAAGCAAATGGGGTGGGATGACGGCAAGTCGGAAACACCAGAGACGCCTGCGACCGTACTTCCAGCCACCAGCATCACCGGCTTGCTGGGCAAAAACGGTCCGGATAAAGCCGCTGAGGCCGCGCAGAAGGCACTGGACAACGCCTTCAAGACGACTGAGGAAGGCTACAAGCGGCAGATTGCGCTGATCAACACCACGGGCGACAAGCAGAAAGACGCCACCGAGGTAATGAAGCTTTCGTTCGAGCTGCAGGAGGGCAAGCTCGGCAACCTGAGCGAAGCGCGCAAGAAGGAACTCATGGGGTTGGCCGCCGAGCTCGATAAGCTCAAAGAGATCCAGAAAGCTAATGAGGACGCCCTCAAGCTGACGGCGTTCAAGAACGCGCAAGCGTTGGCCACTCAAACCACAAAGGACGGGTTTGATCAGGAACTTGCCGGCGTCGGGATGGGCGACAAGGCCCGTGACCGGATGCGTGCTGACCTGGCAATGCGCCAAAAATATGCAGCTGATGTGGCTAACCTTGAGGAGCAGCACAACACCGGTCAAATAGGAGACTCGCTATACGCGAAGGAAACGGCGGTCCTCAAGCGCGAGTACGACAAGCGTTTGCAAGATCAGCAGAACTTTTATGCTGCCACTGATGAGCAGCAAGCCAATTGGATGAACGGCGTCAACGAAGCGTGGGCGAACTACGCAGACGCGGCGAGGAACTATTCTGCCCAGGCCGCAGACCTCACTAACACAGCGCTACAGCAAGGCACCAGTGGTCTCGGCACGTTCTTCTCGGACGTGGCCAGTGGCGCAGAGGATGCCGGGGACGCCCTGGGTGACATGGTCGGTAACTTCGCCAAGTCAATGCTTAATGCTCTCAGTGATATGGCAGCCCAGTGGCTGATCTACCAAGGTGTGCAACTATTGGTGGGTAAGACCACCCAGGCGGGCGCCGCGACGACATTGGGTGCGAATGCTGCGGCGATGTCGCTCCAGGCGGGGCTCAACGCGTACGCGTCAACGGCCGCTATCCCGATCATCGGGCCAGCGGCTGCGCCTGCCGCGATGGCTACAGCACTGACCGTCACCGGCCCTCTTGCGCAAGCGGTGGGCATGACTGCCCTCTCGGGTATGGCGCACGACGGTATCGACTCGGTTCCAGAAGACGGCAGCTGGTTCCTGCAAAAGGGCGAGCGGGTGACCACTGCTCAAACCAGCGCGAAACTGGATGCAATGCTGTCCAGGATCGACAACAGCCTGAGCGGTGCCCAGCCCTATGCGCAGATCGGCGCTGGCAGCCTGGAGTCAGTTGGTAATGGACGTGCTGCCATGGTCGACTCCGGCGGGGCATCAAGCGCGCCTACTGGCGGCCCCGTTCAGATTGTCTATAGCCCTCAGGTAACAGTTCAGGCTCAACCAGGGATGAGCGACCAGGATGCTCGACGCCAAGGAGAGGCGATGGAAGCGGGGCAGGAGGCTCAGTTCAGGAGATTCCTCCAACGTGAAATGGGGCAGAACGGTCTGCTGTGGAGGCGTTGATGGCTGAGACATTTGATTTTGACGTTGAGGCTGGGGCAGACGGCGATGTCAGTCAGCGCACATGGGAGAACCAGTTCGGCGATGGCATGGCCCAGGCGGGGGGGATTGGTATCAACACCAAGAGCCAAGTCTGGAACCTGGTGCACACCGGCGAAGACTACCCCGGCGAAGAGTTGCCGGAGTTGATCAAGTTCCTCGATCGACACGAAGGCTACAAGGCCTTCCGCTACTCGCCGCCCGGGGAACCGGAAGGCTGGTACAGAACCAACGGCTACAAGAAGAAAGCGCTGGGCGCGAACATCTACACCGTCACCTTCTCGGTGAAGCAGGTTTTCAACCCTAGACCCTAACCCTTATCAAGCCCCGCCCTGTGCGGGGCTTCTTGTTTGTGGGGCCCCATGATTTACAACTCCGATCTTCAAAAGCTGGAGCCTGGCAATCAAATCAGGCTTTACGAACTGGACGCCACACGCCTGGGCGCCACTATCTGGCGCTTCCACGGGCACGCCCATGAGGGCGACATCATCTGGCAGGGCCAGCTGTATTCGCCTTTGCAGATCGAGGCCAAGGGGTTCGATATTCGCGGTGACGGCCGGCCGGCCACGCCGACGCTCCAGGTCGACGATGAGCTCGGCGGCGTGCGCGGCGCAATCACCGCCCTGTGCTTCCAGTTCCGCGACCTGGCTGGATGCCGGGTCAAGGTCATTGAGACATTCCGTCACTTCCTGGATGCGGCCAACTTCCCCGAGGGCAACCCGGATGCCAGCAACCAGAGCAGGACGAACCTCTGGTTTATCGAGCAGAAGACAGAGGCGCTGCCCAGCATCTCTGTCACGTTTTCGCTGTCGAGCCCGACGGACATGGAAGGGCAGATGTTGCCTTCCCAGCAGATCACCAAGCTTTGCCGGTGGGCGTGCCGCGGCGGGTATCGGCAGGAGGCCTGTGCCTATACCGGCAGCGCGATGTTCGACAAAAAGAACCAACCTACCGACAACCCGGCGCTGGACCGGTGCGGCGGCTGGTGGAGCAGCTGCAAGATCCGAGGCAACACCCGCCGCTTTGGTGGGTCCATGGGCGCGAGCCTTATCGCACGATCGAGGTGACCATGCGCATCAACAAAACACTGCAGGACGAGATCCGCGCGCACGCTGAGCGTGTCTACCCGGCAGAAGCCTGCGGCGTGCTGATCAAGTCGGCCGCCGGTAGGGAGTACGTGCCCTGCTCGAACCTCGCCACGACGCCGCGCGAACACTTCCAGATCGACCACAAGGACATGGCTGCCGCCGAGGATCGCGGTGACGTGCTGGCGATCATCCACAGCCACCCTGACAAGGCGCCCACGCCGAGTATGGCGGACCGGGTCAGCTGCGAATTGCACGAATTGCCCTGGGGCATCGTGGGCTGGCCCGGCGGGGACTTCGAGTGGTTCAAGCCAGCGGGCTTCCAGGCGCCACTGCTGGGCCGTGATTTCTCCCATGGTCTGCTGGACTGCTGGGCAGCATGTCGCGACTGGTACGCGCGCGAGGCTGGCCTGGATCTGCCGAACTTCGAGCGCACCGACCTGTGGTGGGAGAAGAAAGACGGCCCAAGCCTCTACGAAGACAACTTCGCGGCGGTCGGCTTCTACCAGGTGAGCGAGGCGCAGCGGGGCGACATGCTGGTGTTGCAGGTTCCAACACCGGGCCGGGAATGCTATTTCCCCAACCACGCCGCGATCTATCTGGGTGATGACCCGTCGCTGGCCAGTGAACCTGCACCGGTCCTGGGCGGCTTTGGACCGTTCATTTATCACCACATGGCCGGCCGCCTGGCGGCGCGCGAGATCTACGGCTGGTCGCTGGCCAACCGCGTTCGGCTGATACTCCGGCACAAGGACTACCGCCCATGACAATGCGCACCATCAAGCTCGGCGGGGTGCTGGGCAAGAAGTTTGGCAAGGAATACCGGCTCGACCTGCACGGCATCCACGACGCAACAACAGCGCTCTGCATGATGAAGCCCGGTTTCGAGAAGTTCATGCGCAGCGCCGAAGAGCGCGGCATGGTTTTCGCTGTGTTTGTCGACGAGCGAAATATAGGCCTTGAAGAGCTCGGGATGGTTGGTCGGACCGAAGGCGATATCCGCATCCAGCCAATTATCCAGGGAAGTAAGCAGGCCGGCCTGTTCCAGACCATCCTCGGGGTGGCGCTGATTGTGGGTGGCCTGTTCACCGGCGGCACGTCGTCTGCCCTTGGCATGGGCCTGTTGGCTGCGGGTGCGGCGGTCGGCCTGGGCGGAATGGTGCAGATGCTTTCGCCGGCCACGAACGTATCCACGGACAACCAAAACGACGACGGCAACAACCCAAGCTACGGTTTCGGCGGCGCCGTCACCACCATCGCCCAGGGCAACCCATACCCGTTGCTGTACGGAGAGCGCGAGATCGGTGGCGCGGTGGAGTCGGGTGGGGTCTACACCCAAGACAACATCTGATCCAACCAACACCACAACCCGCTTCGGCGGGTTTTTGCATTCTGGAGGGCGCATGAGCGCAGTAGCAAAGAAGGCGCCCCGCGCGATCACTCCCAAGCGCCGCGCCGTGCACGGCGGCAAGGGCGGCCAGGCCAAAGAGAAAAAGCCGAGCATTGCCCTGAACAGCGTGCCGTCGATTTCCACCGCGCGCATCGTCTACATGTGGAGCTGGGGCCCCATCGTCGGTCCGGTGAATGGGCTGCGTTCGGTCAAGTTGGACGGGACGCCCATTCAGGGCGAGGACGGTACGCTCAACTACCCGAGCGTGAAATGGCAGTTCCGCAGCGGCGAGCTCAACCAGGAGCGGCTGGAAGGAATCACCGAGGCCAGCAACGAGATCGACGTAAAGCAGGAGTTGATCTTCGGCACGCCCTGGCTGCACACCGTGACCAACCAGGTGGCCGACGCGATCCGCCTGCGCCTGAGCTGGCCAGCCCTGCGAAGCCAGGACGCGTCCGGCAATATCAATGGCGTGCGAATCGATTACGCCGTGGATATCGCAACTGACGGCGGGCCGTACGTCGAGGCCTTAGTGTCGTTCGTTGATCGCAAGAACGTCACCGAGTACGAGCGTGCGCACCGGCTGGAACTGCCAGACGGCAACCGCTGGACGATTCGAGTTCGCCGGCTGACGCCGAACGCCAATTCGGATTTGGTGGCCGATCAGATGGTGGTAAAGGCCATCGCTGAGGTAGTCGACAGCGACCAGGAATACCCGCTTACCGCCGTCAGCGCGATCGAGTACGACGCCCAGACATTCGGCGGCGATATCGCCAAGATTGCGGTATTGATGCGCGGCCGCATCGTTCGCGTGCCGAGCAACTATGACGCCTCGACGCGCACTTATGCGACGTCGGGCACCGGTACCAGCAACGGCATCTGGGACGGTACATTCAAAGAGGCCTACACCAACAACCCGGCATGGGTCTTTTACGACTTGGTGCTGCACCCGTACTACGGCCTGGGCGATCGCATCGATGCCACGATGGTTGATCGCTGGTCGCTTTATCGCATTGCGCAGCACTGCGATCAGATGGTGCCGGACGGCAAAGGCGGCATGGAGCCACGCTTCACCTGCAACCTGTACCTGCAGAAGCAGGCCGAGGCCTACGCCGTGTTGCAGGACCTGGCATCGATCTTTCACGGTCTGGCTTACTGGGATGGAAGCCAGATCGTGGTCAATGCGGATATGCCGGGCGACCCGGTCTACACCTACAACCAGACCCAAATCCTGAACAACGGCGCCGTCAAGTACGAGGGCACGCGCGCGCGTGATCGCCACACGCTGTACATGGTGGCCTGGGACAACCCTGACCAGGGCTTCGAAACCGACAAGGAACCGGTGTTCGACGATGAGGCAATGGTTGAGTTGGGCGGTATCGTTCGCGAGACGTCTGTGAGCGCTATCGCGTGCACATCGCAGGGCCAGGCGCAGCGCGCCGGCCAGTGGGCTGCCCTTACGGAGAAGCTCCAAACACAAGGCGGTGTGTTCCGTGTCGGCTTGGATGGCGGCATTCCAAAGCCTGGGCAGGTCATCGCCGTGGCAGACCCGATGTTGGTGGGCAGAAACAACGGCGGGCGCATCTCAGCGTCCGCCGGCCGCGTGGTTACGCTTGATCGGGATACGGTTGTGCCCGTTGGCGCGCGCTTAATGGTCAACCTACCCAGTGGGAAATCTGAGGCCCGTGTTGTGAAGTCCGTAGCCGGCCGAGATGTCACCGTCATGGCAGATTTCAGTGAGCAGCCGTTGCCAGAAAGCGGCTGGATCCTCGATTACGAAGACCTAAAGCTGATGCAGTTTTACGTCCGCAACGTCACGCGGCCGGAGTGGCACCAGTACCAGCTCGAGGTAATCCAACACGACCCGAGCAAGTTTCCGGCGATCGATAACGGTGCCGTGGTGGATACCCGGCCAATCACCGGCATCCCCGTGGGCACGCAGGATGCTCCGGCGCGCGTGATGCTGAGCCAGCACGTCGTGATAGAGCAGGGTATCGCCGTCACGGTTATGTCTATCGCCTGGGATGCAGCGCCGGGTGCGGTCGCTTATGACGTCGAGTGGAAGTGGGGCGCGCGCGAATGGATGACGGTACCGCAAACCGCCGAGCTAATGGTCGACGTGCGCGGAATCTACTCGGGTCAGTACATGGCGAGAGTCAGGGCGGTAAGCGCGCTCAACGTTTCGTCGATCCCGAAAACCTCAGTCCTGACCAATCTGGAAGGGAAAACCGGGGCGCCGCCGGCGGTGTCGTTCCTGACCACCACCAGCCTGGTCTATGGCATCGGTATCCAGTGGGGATTTCCACCAGGTGCCGAAGACACCCAGCGGACGGAACTCTGGTACAGCCAATCGGCGGACCTGACGACTGCGATCAAGCTTAGCGACTTCAGCTATCCGCAGGCGAAGCACGAGATGCACGCGCTGTTGCCTGGTGCAAGCCTGTTCTTCTGGGCTCGCCTGGTGGACAGGACCGGCAACGTCGGCCCTTTCTTCCCGGTACCTGGCGCCGTCAATGGCCAAGCCAGCACCAACGAGAGCGACTATGACGCGTACTACGCCGAGAAGATCGGCAAGGGCGCTCTGTACCCAGGCCTGCGCGCAGAGATCGAGCTGATCACCGGCGACGGTCCAGGCTCTGTAAATGAACGCCTCGAGGAAGCCAAGCAGGAACTGGAAGACCTGATCCAGCAAGTGACCGATGCGCTCGCTTACGACCCGGCCAAGCCCTATCTTAAGGGCGACATAGTCCGGCTTGATCAACGTCTCTACCAAGCAAAAGGTCCGGTGCCCGTGGGAGAGGCGCCGCCCGACGCAGACTATTGGACCGACATCGGCACCATCCTGGAAACAGCGAACGCGCTGGCATCCCAGGTGCAGATCATCGAGACGAAGATCGGGGAACTCGACGGCCAAATCGTGGCTACTGCTACCTCGGTGGAGGCGCTGCGCTCCGCTGCTCGTGGTGGTGACGGCGCCGGCGAACTTGCCGACGCGATCAAAGGGTGGACGTCCACGGCAGATCTTGCCGTTGAGCGTAAAACCCGAGCTAGTGAAAACGACGCGATGGCCCAGCAACTGCTTAGCCTGGGTGCTCAGGTTGGCGAAAACAAGTCGTCGCTGACCGTCCTGGAGCAGGTGGTAGCCAGCAACCGCGAGACGTCGGCCACGCAGATCACCCAGCTTAAAAGCGATCTTTCTGCTGTTGATCAGAAGGCGACCGGCAATGCCCAGGCGATCACAAGCTTGGATTCGAAAGTCACGAACCTGGACGGAAAGATCACGTCGCAGGCTTCGAGCAATGAGGCGCTGCGTGCTTCTGTCCGCGGTGACAACGGCTCAGGCGATCTGGCGGGGGCCATTAAGGCGTGGGAATCGACCGCGGCTATCAGCACTGAGAAGCGGGTGCGAGCATCTGAAATCGAGGCGCAGGCCAAGGTATCGGAAACGCTGCAGTCGAGTATCGGGCAGACAAGTGCGTCCGTGCAGGCGGTGAGCGAGACAGTCGTCCGTCTGGACGGCAGAGTTTCGGCACAGACCACCATGAAGGCCCAGACAATCGTGGATGGGAGGAAGGTGGTGTCGGGGCTAGCGTTTGGATCGAATGGAGAGCAGTCGGAATTCTTGATCTTCGCTCAGCGCTTTGCGGTGGTGAACGAGGTGAGCGGAAAGGTTGACCCGATGTTCGTCATCGAGAACGGCCAAGCTGTGTTCAACACGGCGATCATCAGTAAGGCGATCATTCAGGAAATCATCCTGGGCATGGTGCTTCGCTCGCCGGCGGTGGATTCGAAAGGCCGACCGCTGCTGGAAATCAACATTCCGGCAGGCACGTTTACCCTCCGTA
>NZ_JAAMRE010000038.1 GCF_013522705.1 Pseudomonas lurida | reverse complement strand
CCCCCACAACTTGTCGCCCCCCCCACCTCCCCTCAACCTGTTGCTCACATGATTGCCGATCAACAGATCATTACCCGCGCCACCTATGGCATTTTCAATAATGCTAGTCGCGTCTATTGAGACGTTGGCTCTCATCCCGCCCACGTCTGAGGCCGACCCGGCATGAAGGTCAATGACCTGACCCTGATCGAACCCCGAGAAATCCAGCGTATCGTCACCTTCGTCGTCCTTTACCGCGAAACGGGGCTTATCAAGGGAGGAGGTGAGGCTTGTGGCGGGATTACCGCTGTTAGAGTTGAAACCGTAAGTGGTGTCCACGGTTCGAGGCTTCGGATCCGGTTTGGGGTCTGGCTTGGGATCATCAGACTCGCCACCTTTTTCAAGGACATCTGCAGGCTTGATCTCCCCCTTGCTTTTTATATAAAGATCAGGCTTGCCGTTTCCCGAAAGATCAATGGCCAGGCTACCCTCTCCAGTGCGGTGGTCGAAGCTCAGGACGGCATCGCCAGCGCGCCCCGTCATGGCGCCAAAGTTAAGCGCCTTGATTCCGGCAGACTTGAGCACACCCGAAACGTCCACCCTGTCGACTCCGCTGGTAAAGTCCTTGATCAGGTCAGGGCTCTCAGGCGTGGAGTCGCTCACACTGTCGTAGACAAAGGTGTCCCCGCCACCGCCGCCGACCAACTCATCCGCACCGCCTCCTCCCTTGAGGCGATTAGCAACCTGATTGCCCAACAGGGTATCGCGACCCAATCCGCCAATGGCGTTCTCTATCACCACACCCTTGGCAATCGACACGTTGCCCTTAAGCCCCCCGACGTCAGAAAACGCTTCAGCGTTTAGGTTGATCATCTGATTCTGGCTAAACTTCGAGAAGTCCAGCGTATCGATGCCCCCCCCATCCCACACCGAAAAAATCGGCTTTTCGGTACCGTCTTTCAGGCTGTAGAAATCTCGCTCGGTATTCGAATTAAAGCCGTAGATGGTATTGGTGGTTCGGGTATGGGTATTCACCCCATAAACCCGCTGGATGGCCGCAATATCATTAATCAGCGGTGCGGCAGGCACTAACCTATCGAAATCATGCCCCGGCTGATTAAGTTCACTCCAGTAACTCATGACACTGCGAGCCCTGGTATCTTCCGCGAAGTCGGCAGAGCTATCATAACTGCCGCCGCCGTTGTAGCCACCCGGATGATCAAGGCCAATGGCATGGCCCAGCTCATGAACCATCACAAAGTTGAAAAAACTTCCCAACTTTGGATCACTTTCGGCACGCGCTGTGCCGATATTCGCCGAGATGTTATAAAAAGACTTGCTCGGCAGCCACGCCCACCCGCCGCTTGTACCAGGAATGTCCTTGATCGTAATGGAACCATCTGCGTTGTCGGCATTCTCCTTGAACGTGATGTTCGCCAAGTCTGCCCACGACTGTAAGGCCAAACGTGCTCGCTCTTTCTGCTGCGCAGTAAACCCACCGGCAAAATTGTACGAGAGGACGATCTTTTTATCACCATTTCGATCATGAAACTTATAACCGCCTCGTGTGATGTGCGCTGCAGCCTGATCTGTATCGAAGGACGGCTTTTTAGCGGAAGCCGTGGAGACTGTCCGATCCGGCGTCTCCGGGAGGACGGCCAGCGATTGGAATTCGGGACCAGGGGAATAACAAGTTGAGGACGGAAAACTTAACATATTCATACAGAACTAAAACCTATATCTATTTAACAATAATCAACCCGTCAGACACGGATTACACTCCGAGAAACTCCTCGACGCCCAATTACCATCCCATATAAAAAAGCAACTTTCCAGCCGCGAACCTGTTTCAAAAATTCAACACTAGCGATTTTGCATCAATTAGTCATACACGCCAAAATTTACAAAAAACAAAAAACAAACTGCGCCCCATACAATCAATTAAATAAAAAACAAAACAACAAGAAAGCAAATCACAAGCCTAACTTAAACCCAAGAAACGCGCTACAACGCCACACGCCGCCCCCCCCGCAGCCGCAAGTACCTGAACAAAATTTTTGAAAACCGCAACAACATGACATAACGCATCGAGAACACTTAGACTATTCCCACTACTGACTAAATACAGTTCTCACAACAAAGCTTCCAATATCGGTCAATTAGTTGGAAACCTCATACTGTCAAGGATTTAAACCACCCGACCATCCCAGGCAACCGTCACATGCCGCAATAATTCCCGGCGGTGCCGCAGCAACCACGCATCCAGCGTATGCCACACATGGGTCGTGTTCACCAAATCGGCGGTAAGGTCGGGCATCCCGCTATGGATCAATGAGCTGCCCGGGCGACGCAAGCTCTCGTCATTGGAAGTCGGGTAAGTACTGGCCGAACGGATGGGTAGTTCGAAATCATAAAAAGCTTAGCCACGACGCTCGCTACACGGGTCAAGATTGCGCAGTTATTAGTGGATCACGCTCAGCAGCGGAAGTGACATGTGGCCTGATGACTTAGGAGATCAACTGTGGGAGAGGCCAAGCCACACTCCCACATTGGTTTGCACGGGGTTGGGTAAATATTTCTGAATGTATCATCAGCCGACATAAGTACTATCATCCCAAGCGGCCTACTCGTCGCAAAGCCTTGCATTTACCCTCGCAGGCCATCTTCCTTCCCTTTATGAGAACACCATGAACGCAACCCCACACCCAACGAGCACCATGACCCGAGGCATGGTGATGCTGTTTGCGTTTTGCTGCGGCGCCATCGTCGCCAATATCTACTATGCGCAGCCGATCATCGAACTGATCGCGCCGGACATTGGCCTCACGCCTGCGATGGCCAGCCTGATCGTGTCGCTCACGCAAATCGGCTATGCCTTGGGCCTGTTTTTCCTGGTGCCCCTGGGTGACTTATTGGAAAACCGCAAACTGATGATCACCACCACGGTGGTGGCCATTGCCAGCCTGCTGGGCGCGGCGTTTACCGAGCAACCGAACCTGTTCCTGCTGGTGTCGTTGTTGATCGGCTTCAGCTCGGTGTCGGTGCAGATCCTGATTCCCCTGGCCGCGCACCTGGCGCCCGCCGAGTCCCGCGGCCGGGTGGTCGGCAGCATCATGGGCGGACTGCTGCTGGGCATTCTGCTGGCGCGGCCGGTGTCCAGCGTCGTGGCGGACCACTTCGGCTGGCGCGCGATGTTTATGGCCGCAGCGGCGTTGATGGCGTTTATCAGCGTGGTGCTGATGCTCACCATCCCCAAGCGTCAGCCCGATCACAGCGCCAGCTACGGCCAACTGCTGCGCTCGCTGGGCACCTTATTGCGTGAACAACCGCTGCTGCGTCAACGCGCGTTTTACCAGGGCTGCCTGTTCGCCACCTTCAGCTTGTTCTGGACCGCGGCCCCGCTGGAGCTGGTGCGCAACCACGGCCTGAGCCAGACCCAGATCGCGATCTTCGCGCTGGTCGGTGCCATCGGCGCCATCGCCGCGCCGATCGCCGGGCGCCTGGCCGATGCCGGTCACACGCATCGCGCGTCATTGCTGGCCATGCTGTTCGCAGCGCTGAGCTTCCTGCCGGCCTTCGTACATCCGCTGTACAGCGTGATTGGCCTGGCGGTCACCGGCGTGGTTTTGGACTTCTGCGTGCAGATGAATATGGTCCTCGGCCAGCGCGCCATTTACGCCCTGGACGCCAACAGCCGCAGTCGCTTGAACGCGCTGTATATGACCAGCATCTTTATCGGTGGCGCCTTCGGCTCGGCGATTGCCAGCAGCGTGTACGAACACGGCGGCTGGCTGGGGGTGATGCTGGTGGGCAGCGCGTTTCCACTGGTGGCGTTGTTGCGGTTTCTGAGCGCCTCACGCCGAGGAGCCGTCGCAACAGCCTGAATAGCCATGCGCCAGGCAGCACAGTAAACGCTCGACCGTATGCTCGAGCGGCCCTGAGTTATCCAGCACGAATAATGGCGCGCTGTTGCCGGTGATCAATTCTTCGGTAAACCGTGCATTGCGCGCCAGCCGCTCTTCAATCTCAACCAGAGACTCACGCCCGCGCGCGCTCAAACGCTGCCGCAGCACCGCCTGATCAACCGTCAGTAGCAGTACCAGCGAAGAAGGATAACGCTCGCGGGTCACCGCCAGGTGCGCGCGCGAACCATTGACCAGCACGTCCTCTCCCGCCGCCAGCCAGTCGTCGATCACTTTTGGAATGCCATACCACAACCCATTGGCCTGCCAGCTCAGCGCAAATGCCCCTTGCACCTCCATCGCGGCGAACTGCTCGGGGCTCACCCCCTGCGCGGCCTCGCCCACTGCTTCCGCCGAGCGGGTAATCACGCGACGCACAATGCGGCAGCCGCGCTCGGCCAGACGCGCACGCGCTGCGTCCAACAGGCTGTCCTTGCCCGAGCCCGATGGGCCGATGAGATAGATCAACCTGCCTGCCATTGAAACAGCCTCTGCGTTTATCTCCAGCCGTATTGAGCGGCTGGCAGCACCTGGGAAATTGTCGCGGGACAGTATAGAGGGTGCGCAGAGGCTCAAAGCAACGCATCAATGTGCGGTGAGGTAGATACCTTGGGCCTCCAGCAATCGGATCCGCTGATAATCCGCAGCGATCACTGCTGGATCAGCATGCACCAGGTACACCGTACCTGGCTGGCTGAATACATCTTGCGTCACGCCCAGGGGTTGTCCCTCCTCAACGTAGAACACCGCTTCAAAGAATGACGCCAGCTTGAGCAGTTCCTCCACAAACCGCGCCTTGTGGAAGTAGCCGTCGGTGCGATTGATCAGGCACACATTGTAGGTGCGCTGCAGGCGCTGATAATCGAAGTCCCTGGCCAGCAACTGCGCGAATGCCTGGGGTTCGGTGATGGACAACACCACCGCCTCGATCTGCCCCAGCCCGGTGGTCTGGCGGGATACGCCAGGACGAAGAATGCCATCGGTACGCGCGGCGATTTCCACCAGTTTCGGCCCTTCGTCGGTGAACATGACTTCCGCGTGGCTGGGGCCGTTGCGGATGCCAAGGCACTGCACCACGGCGCGGGTGTATTCCACCAACGGCAAGTAGAGTGGCGAGTCTGGCCCGATCAATTCATCGATGTCATAAAGAATGCCGCCGCCCGGGGCCCGCTGTTTTTGATAGCGCACCACCTCGGTGACCAGTTGCTGGCCATCGACGCACACCATGTTCACCACATACTCCAGGCCGGCCAGATACTCCTGAATCAACACCTGGGTATTGCGGCCGTTCAACCGGTTCACCGTGCCCAGCAGCGTTTGCACCGCCGCCTCGCAGGCCGGCAAATCCTCGCAGATAAACACCCCATCGGCCCCCGCGCTGTCGAGCGGCTTGACCACCACAGGAAAACGCCCGTGGGCGTTGATCCAAGCATGTGCAAGCGCCCAACTGTCGGCAACGCACTGTCGTGCTACGGGCAAGTGCGCCTGGGCAACCGTTTCGATCATGGCGAACTTGTTTCGACGGGCATGGGTGTTGTCGAAGTCATTGCGATACGGTAACTGAAGGCGCTCGTTCAACTGATCGGCGAGCAGCACACCGGTTTCGGCACCGGCGATGATGAACTGGGGCGCGAAAAGCTCAACGCTGGCGAGCGTCGTGGCGAAGTCGGTATGCACAATCATGCGGTCATACAGCGAGTGATCGAAGCCCCTGTAGTAGTAATCATCGAGACTGGCTGACGACGCCACATGCATCAACCTGCAGCCTCTCTCGAACAAGCCTTTTGCTACACATTTCCCGGATGAAAAACCATCCACGACGCCCACCGTGATCATGCTGCCTCCCTCCTCATTGCATATAAGGCCCGGCCCGACAGCAACAACACGATGATGCAGACGGACGCGACACTGGCCAGCGAAAAAAACACGCGATCGTCCAGGTACTGAAGTAACAGCACGAACACAGGAAGGGTCAGCAACACCAGGGAGACGTGGATCGGCGAGAGGCAATAGATGGTTTTCTGGATCAGGTAGATCGGCAGCAAATGCCCAGCGACGACCAGAACCACCATGGGCGCGATCAACCCGGACTCGAGGTAAAAACCTGTGCCGGTCAGAGGAAGCGCCAGCAGGCACACCACGATCATCGCAATATTTCTGACAGCCAGGATTTCATGAACCGACCACTGCAGAGCAAACATCCGCTTTGAAAACACCGTGTACATAACCGTACCCAGCGCGCACATCAATACACTGGCGACCCCGAGCAAACGCTGCCCGATCGTGGCGGTTTCTATACCGCTCACACCCGCCAACGAGTTGGATAGCATGATCCCCACTGAGGCGAGCACCAGGCACGCTATCAGCGCATCCGCAAAAGCAACTTTCGCACTGCGTTTATCGAACCAGGAAATAATCAACGTAAGCGCCGGCCCGCAGGCCACCGAAGCGACACCGACAACGGCCGGCTCCAGATAACGCAGGGCGTAAAACAGGCCGCCCCAGTTGAGTAAAACTGCGACGTTCACTAGCAGTACGCGCCTCCAATCGGCTTTGACTTTGGAACAGAAAGAAGCCGAGTCATGAAACAGCGCGACTGCCAGGAACAACGCAGCAGACGCTATAAAGCAATAGAAAATCACCAGCAACGTGTTAAGCCTTTGCGTGACGAAGCCCACGTATACATCGAACGCAGCACTTAGCAGGCAGAACAGCAATCCGAGAAAAACACCGTGCTTTTGCATCGCACTTCACCTGGGAGGCAGCAAGTGCTTCAACTTAACAAAACAGCAAGCAGGTCAGTACTGACCGAACGGATAGGTAAACCGGCGATACGAGAGCGCACCTTGCCAGGATCCTTGCCCCGATAGCGGTGGGTCAGTCAGCCCACCACTGACGTACCGTGATCGGGGGCAAGCCCCCTCCCACAATGGATCTCAGGTGTTTGGAGGAATGGATTTCAAGATAAAAAAAGCGACCCGAAGGTCGCCTTTTGTCACTGCGCGTACTGCTTACTCAACCCCGGCGGCACGCCTTGTACATTGGTTTCTTCCCACGGCCCGTTGGGGCTGATGGAGCGGCTCCAGCCATTGCTCCAGCGGTAGTAGGTGCGCTGGCGGTAGAAGGTGTCGGGTTGTTCGTCCAGCACATACACCTGCATCTTGCCGTCCCAATGGCTGGCGGCGCCCGGTGGTGGGGCGAAGGTCGGCGACTTGGTCGGCAGCGGTTTCGGCGGTGGGGTGATCGGGCCGGACGGTTTGGTGCTGGGCTGGGTCGACGGGCCCGACGGTGGGATGGTCGGCCCGGTCGGCCCAGACGGTGGCCGGTGGACCGCACAGGCGCTCAGGCCCAATACCAGGCTGAGCAAGGTGATACGTGCGAATGCGGTCATGGCGTTTCCTCGAATGACTTGTCCGGACTGTCGATGGTCAGCTGCTGCAGCGCAGTGGTGGAGCTGGCCAGGGGTTGGCTGCGGCCGATCCACTCGCCGGCGGTCGGTTGACCGGCCCGGGATATGCGCGCAACCAGTTGGACTTCGGGGAAGTTGGACAGTTTCAACTGCGGCATCATCGCATCGGCATCGCCCAGTTCGACGGTGATCGGCAACTCCGCTACGGTGACACGCTTGGCCGCCAACGGCGCCGGCGGGCCACTCACGGCACGGGCGAAGATAAATACGCTGTCACCTGGCAGGGCCTTGGCCTTCACCTCGGCGGACACAGCCACGCGCACTTTCAACATCGCTGCCTGCTTCGCCTGGGCGACGGTGCCGCCACTTTCCTTGAGTTTTTGCGCGGCGCGGTCGATACCGCCTTGCAGCGCAGCGCGGGAATTGTCTTCGGGCGGCAGTTGCGCCAGCAGACGGCTCCAGTAGTCGATAGCTTCCTGATAGCGCTGGCCTTCAAACGCGGCAATACCCAGCAGGCCGAGGCTGGTGACTTCTTTCGGGTCGAGCTTCAACGCCTCGTCCGTCAACGTCTGGACCTTCGGCGACCATTGTTTGTTGTCGGCAAAATACTGGGCCTGAGCCCACTGGCCGAGCAGTTCCGGCTGGCGACCGGCCAGGGCCACGGCACGCTCGAAGACCTTGGCCGCATCGGCGGAGCGGTCCTGGGCCATGTAGGCCCGACCGAGGAAGTACAGGCCTTCGGCCGAATCCGGCTGGGCGGCGGCGGCGCGTTCCAGGCGCTGGGTCATGTCTTGCAGGGACACCGGCGGCTGGGCAAATTCGCGCGTCAGTTCCACCTTGTCGCTGGCACCGAAGTGCAGGTACAAGCCCAGGCCCAGCACCGGCACCAGAAACGCGGCCAGCAACGGCAGCGGTTTGCCCAGACGCGATTCTCGGGGGGCTTCCACGCCTTCGGTGTCGGCCAGCAATTCGCGGGCGGCTTCGGCGCGGCCGGTGTCCAGTTGTGCGGCGTCGAGCACGCCTTCGGCCTGCTGGGTCTGCAGTTCGGCCACGCGCTCTTGGTAGAGCGCCACATTCAGCGCGGTGCGATCCTCCTCGCGCTGGGCACGACGGCCGCGCAGCACAGGGATCAACAGGAAACTCAGGGCAACCAGAAGCAGCAAGCCTGCTGCGAGCCAGAAATCAATCATCAGTGGTTTTGTCCAGCAGGTGGTCGAGGCGTTGGCGCTCTTGCGGGGATAGCGCGTCGGAGCCATCGGTAGGTGCGGCGCGGCGGCGGCGGACGATCACGGCCATCACCACCACACCGCTCAGCAACAGCGCGGCGGGGCCAAACCAGAGCAGCGCCGTCTTGCCGGTCAGCGCCGGTTTGTAACGCACGAAATCACCGTAGCGGTCGACCATGAAGTCGATGATCTGCTGGTTGTCCTTGCCCTCCCCCAGCATGCGGAAGATCTCTTTGCGCAGATCGGCGGCGATGGGCGCATTGGAGTCGGCGATGTCCTGATTCTGGCACTTGGGGCAGCGCAGTTCCTTGGTCAAGTCGCGAAAACGCTCGCGGTCGGCATCATTGGCAAACTCATAGGTGTCGATGGCGGCGTGGGCGACGCCGGCCAACCCCAGTGCCAATACCGCAGCGACTAACAGGCGCTTCATGGCTTGGCCTCATCGACCAGGGCCTGGTACTTGGCGGCCAGTTGCTCGCGCCATACCACGTCGTCGATCACGCCGACGTATTTGTCGCGGATCACGCCCTTGGCGTCGATAAAGAAGGTTTCCGGGGCGCCGTAAACGCCCAGGTTCAAACCGAGGTTGCCGTCTTCATCACGGATATCCAACTGATAGGGGTTGTGAAACTCGGCCAGCCATTTGAGCGCCGCCGCGTTGTCGTCCTTATAGTTGATGCCGTAGATCACCACACCGCGCTCGGCCAGTTTGTTCAGCACCGGATGCTCCACGCGGCATGAGATGCACCAGGTGCCCCACACGTTGACCAGCGCGGGCTTGCCCAGCAGGTCGGCACGGGTCAGGTTTTTATCGCCCTGCACGGTGGGCAGGGAAAATTCCGGGAACGGCTTGCCGATCATCGCTGACGGCAGTTCGGCCGGGTCGAGGTACAAGCCGCGATACAGGAACACCGCCACCACCAGAAACGCCGCCAGCGGCAACACCATCAACCAACGCTTCATACCGCCGCTCCTTGCAGGCCGAGCGCTTCACGCACGCGGCTCTTGACCTTGACCCGATAACGCCGGTCCAGCGCGGCCAGCAACCCACCGAAACCGGTGAGCAGGCCGCCGAACCAGATCCAGCGCACGAACGGCTTGACATGCACCCGCACCGCCCAGGCGCCGTCACCCAAAGGTTCACCCAAGGCCACGTAGAGGTCGCGGGTGAAACCGGCGTCGATACCGGCCTCGGTCATCATTGAGCTCTGCACGGTGTAGAGGCGTTTTTCCGGGTGCAGCACGGCGACTTCCTTGCCATTACGGACGACGCGCACGGTGCCTTTGTCTGACGTGAAGTTCGGGCCTTCGAAGTGTTTGGCGCCTTCGAAGATAAAGTGGTAACCGGCCAGGTCCATGGACTCGCCCGGCGCCAGGCGCAGGTCGCGCTCGGCGCTGTTCTGGCTGGAAAGCACCACGCCGAGGGCGCACACGGCAATGCCCAGGTGCGCGACCTGCATGCCCCAGTAGCTGCGGGTCAACGCCGGCAAGCCTTTGATCAGGCCTTTGTGGCGGGTCTTGTCGACGATGTCGCGCACGCCGGCCAGCAGCACCCAGGCCGCGAGCAGGAACGTGGCCAGCACCGCCCAGTTGAAGTCGCCGTAGGCGATGCCGGCGATCACCGCCAAAGCCACGCTGCCCAGCAGCACCGGCATCAACATGCCGAGCAGCCATTTCACCGGGGTGTCTTTCCAGCGCACCAGTACGCCGACCGCCATCACCACCATCAACAGGCCCATCAATGGGATAAACAAGGCGTTGAAGTACGGCGGTCCCACGGACAGCTTGGCGCCGCTCAAGGCATCCAGCACCAGCGGGTACAACGTGCCGAGCAGGATCATCGACGCGGCCACCACCAGCACCAGGTTATTGCCCAGCAGCAGGGTCTCCCGCGACCACAGGTTGAAGCCCACCTGGCTCTTGACCACCGGCGCGCGCAGGGCGAACAGGGTCAGCGAACCACCGACCACGAACAGCAGGAAGATCAGGATGAAAATGCCGCGCGCCGGGTCGGACGCAAACGCGTGCACCGAAGTCAACACGCCCGAACGCACGAGGAAGGTGCCCAGCAGGCTGAGAGAAAACGCGGCAATGGCCAACAGCACGGTCCAGCTCTTGAACACACCGCGTTTTTCGGTGACCGCCAGCGAGTGAATCAGCGCGGTGCCCACCAGCCAGGGCATGAACGAGGCGTTTTCCACCGGGTCCCAGAACCACCAGCCACCCCAGCCGAGTTCGTAGTAGGCCCACCACGAACCGAGGGTGATACCAATGCCCAGGAAGGCCCAGGCGACGATGGTCCACGGCCGCGACCAACGCGCCCAGGCCGCGTCCAAGCGCCCACCGAGCAAGGCGGCGATGGCGAAGGCGAAGGCCACCGAGAAGCCCACGTAGCCCATGTACAGCATCGGTGGGTGCACGATCAGGCCGATGTCCTGCAGCAGCGGGTTGAGGTCGCGGCCATCCACCGGCACCTGCGGCAGGATGCGGCTGAACGGGTTGGAGGTCATGATCAGGAACAGCAGGAAACCGATGCTGATCATGCCCATCACCGCCAGCACCCTGGCCAGCATGATTTGCGGCAACTGGCGCGAAAACACCGACACGGCGAAGGTCCAGCCGCCGAGGATCAGCGCCCACAGCAGCAACGATCCTTCGTGGGCGCCCCACACGGCGCTGAACTTGTAGTACCAGGGCAGCGCGCTGTTGGAGTTATTCGCCACATACGCGACGGAAAAATCGTCGGTCATAAAGGCGTAGGTCAAGCAGCCGAATGCAAACAGCAGGAATGCAAATTGCCCCCACGCAGCCGGCTGCGCCAAGCTCATCCACAGGCGATCACCGCGCCAGGCGCCGAGCAACGGCACCACGGCCTGGACCATAGCCAGGCACAGCGCAAGGATCATCGCCAGTTGGCCAAGCTCCGGAATAAACAATGCGGACGTCATGGTTCAGCCCTCCTTTGCGGGTGCAGGGGCGGACTGGCCGCTGTCTTTCAAGGCTTTGGTGACTTCCGGCGGCATGTACTTTTCGTCGTGCTTGGCCAGCACTTCGTCGGCCACTACCACACCGTCGGCGTTGAGTTTGCCGAGGGCGACGATGCCCTGGCCTTCGCGGAACAGGTCCGGCAGGATGCCGCGGTAGGTGATGGTCACGGCTTTATTGAAGTCGGTGACTACAAAGGTGACGTCCAGGGAATCGCCGGAGCGTTTCAGCGAGCCCTTCTCCACCATGCCGCCGGCGCGGATGCGCGTGTCCAGCGGCGCTTCGCCATTGGCGATCTGGGTCGGCGTGTAAAACAGGTTGATGTTCTGCTGCAGGGCGCTCAAAGCCAGGCCGACGGCAATGCCGACGCCGACCAGGATGGCAAGGATGATTAACAGACGCTTTCTACGCAGCGGATTCACTTTTCGGTCTCCCGGCGCAGACGACGCGCCTCTTGTTGCAGGTAACGCTTGCGCGCCAGGATCGGCGCGACGACGTTGAGGGCCAGCACCGCCAGGCAGATGCCATAGGCCGTCCAGACATACAGGCCGTGATGGCCCATGGCGAGAAAATCGCCGAAAGAACTGAAACTCATCCCCGCGCCCCCAGGCAGCTTTGTACTTCGGCCTTGACCCAACTGGCGCGGGCCTCGCGCTTGAGTACTTCAAGGCGCATGCGCATCAGCAACACCGCGCCGAAGAAACAGTAGAACCCCAGCACCATCAACAGCAGCGGCGCCCACATTTCCACCGGCATCGCCGGTTTTTCAGTGAGGGTGAAAGTGGCGCCCTGGTGCAGGGTGTTCCACCACTCCACCGAGTATTTGATGATCGGGATATTGATCACGCCGACGATTGCCAGCACCGCGCAGGCCTTGGCAGCGCTGTCACGATTGCTGATCGCGTTGCCCAGCGCAATCAGACCGAAGTACAGGAACAGCAGGATCAACATAGACGTCAGGCGTGCATCCCACACCCACCACGAACCCCAGGTGGGTTTGCCCCAGATCGCACCGGTGACCAGCGCCACGGCGGTCATCCACGCACCGATGGGCGCGGCGCATTGCAGGGCCACGTCGGCCAGTTTCATTTTCCACACCAGCCCGACGATGCCGCACACCGCCAGCATCACGTAGCAGGATTGGGCCAGCATCGCGGCAGGTACGTGAATATAGATGATGCGAAAACTGTTGCCCTGCTGATAATCCGGCGGCGCGAAGGCCAGGCCCCAGACCAGGCCGATGCCGATCAGCACGGCGGCGAAGAGGCTCAACCACGGCAGCAGCTTGCCGCTGATGCCGTAAAACCATTTGGGCGAGCCGAGCTTGTGAAACCAGGTCCAGTTCATTGCTGTTTCTCACGGTTGCTTCTTGTCGTTGCAAGAAGCGTAGGGTCTTTACTGGCTGAGCCAGACCTCATTATTCACCGACGCTGATCTTCAGGCCGGCGGCTATCGCAAAAGGTGTCAGGGTTACCGCCAGGGCGGTCAGGCTGCCAAGCCACAGCAGGTAACCGGTCGCCGGCATGCCCATCAGCGCGGCTTGCAAGGCGCCGCTGCCGAGGATCAATACCGGGATGTACAAGGGCAGAATCAGCAGCGCCAGTAACAGCCCGCCGCGCTTCAACCCCACCGTCAGCGCCGCGCCCACCGCCCCCAGCAGGCTGAGGACCGGTGTACCGAGCAACAGGCTCAGCAGCAGGATCGGCAGGCATTCGACGGGCAAGCCCAGCATCATCGCCAGCAGCGGCGAGAGCAAGACTAGCGCCAAGCCGGAAAAAGCCCAGTGTGCCAGTACCTTGGCCAGCACCAGAAGTGGCAACGGGTGCGACGAAAGGACCCACTGCTCCAGCGAGCCGTCTTCGAAATCACTGCGAAACAGCCCGTCCAGCGAGAGCAGGACGGACAACAGCGCCGCTACCCACACCAGTCCCGGAGACAAGGTTTGCAACAGTTTAGTCTCCGGACCGACCGCCAGCGGGAACAACGCAATGACGATGGCAAAGAACACCAGCGGGTTGGCCAGTTCGGCCGGGCGACGGCATAACAGACGCGCTTCGCGCGCGACCAGCAGGGCGAACACGCTCATAGCGACCACCGCCCGAGGTCCAGCTCGCGGTAACCGGCAGGCACCCGCGTCAAGCTGTGGTGCGTGGTCAGCAGCACCAGGCCGCCCTGCTCGCAATGCCGGGCAAGGTGTTCTTCCAACTGGGCCACGCCTTGTTTATCCAGGGCAGTGAAGGGCTCATCGAGAATCCACAGCGGCGGGCCCGGCAAAAACAGGCGCGCCAACGCGACACGGCGCTGCTGGCCGGCGGACAAGGTGTGACATGGCACGTCTTCGAAACCCTTGAGGCCGACGGCGGCCAACGCTTGCCAGATGGCCTCGCGGGACGCGGGGTGATGCAGCGCGCTGAGCCAACTGAGGTTTTCTTCAGGGGTGAGCACATCTTTGATACCGGCGGCATGGCCGATCCAGATCAGATTGCGCGCCAATTCGCCGCGCTGCGCATTAAGAGGCTTGCCGTTGAGGCGCACTTCACCGGCCGTGGGTTGCATCAACCCGGCCAGCAGGCGCAGCAGGCTGGTCTTCCCGCTGCCGTTGGGGCCACTGACCTGCACCATATCGCCGGCCGCCAGCCGCAGCTCGAGGCGTTCGAACAGCAGGCGCAGGTCGCGCTCACAGGCAAGCGCTACGGTTTCAAGAAGAGGGCTGGTCAAGAGATCGCGGGCCTTTACGGTTCAAGTCGGCGGTGCTGCGGCCGTTAAAGAGGAATGCACAATAGCGGCTTTGGCGACCGATTTTAGAGAGCTGGATCAAATAGTTGTGAGGTTTTTACCGCTCTCTTTGAAGACGGGCGGCATTATACATGCGATGCCCTAGGCTAAAGAGGGCAATTACCCTTAGAGACGATGCGTGCAATGACCGGCGAGATCAACCTTCCTACGCTACCTCCTGCCACGGCGACCGGCCCGGCATCGCCGCCGGCCGCCGGGGCATTGCTGAAACTGCTGGAGCCGCAGATCGGCTTGATCGATCCGGGCAAGACCGCGAACGCCGAGGTGATCGCCCTCAAGCAAGGCGGCGAGGCTTTTCAATTGCTGCTCAAGCTGACCCTCGACGGCGGCCGCCAGACCCTGGTGCAGGCCAGCAGTCCGCAACCGTTGCCGCTGGGCAGCAATGTGGCGGTCAGCCAGACCTCTGCCGGCAACCTGGCCTTGAGTCTGCAGCAAGCGTTGAGCGCCAACGTTGCGGCGCTGACGCGCATCGATACCAGCAAAATTCCCGAAGGCACCCTGCTGCAGGCCAAAGTACTGACCACCCAGGTGCTGCCGCAGGGCACCACGCAGCCGGCGATCTACCGCTCGCTGGTCACGGTGCTCAGCAGCGCCATGGCCGGTGCGACGCTGACGGTGGAAAGTCCTCAACCATTGCGAGTGGGCAGTCTGCTCAGCGCGGTGGTGCAGAACGCGCAAACCCTTAACTTCGTGCCCTTGAGCGAGTTCAAGGATCAACTGGCCGTCACGCAGCAGCTGTCGGTCCAGCAAAATCGCCAAGGCTCGTTGGATGTGCTGTTCACGGCATTGCAGAGCCTGCCGCGCGGCGACAGCACCTCCGCCGACCTGCGCGCCGCCGCCGACCGCCTGTTGGCCGCCCTGCCGGACCTGGCGCAGGTGAGCAATCCCAAGGTGCTTGCCCAGGTGATTCAGAACAGCGGCGCCTTCCTGGAGGCCAAGCTGCTGGCCGGGCAGAACCCGCAGGTACCGCCTCTGGATATGAAAGGTGCGCTGCTGCGGTTGGTCGCCGACCTGGTCCCCGCCCTGCCCGCCAGCACCAACCTGAATGCCATCCTGGCAGCCAACACCCTGGCCCAGGTGCTGCCGAACTTTGTGCGCAGCCCGCTGAACACGCTGGGTCAGCTCAGCGCACGGCAGGCGCCGGTGAGCTTCCCGCTGCCCGAGCGCCTGATGGGCAAACTGGAAGGCGAAGGCGATCTGGAAAACCTGCTGCGCCTGGCCGCAGGGGCCATTTCCCGCTTGCAGAGCCATCAGCTGTCGAGCCTGGAGCAAACCGGCACCACCGCCGATGGCCGCCTGCAAACCACCTGGCAGTTGGAGATCCCCATGCGCACTCTGCAGGACATCGTGCCGTTGCAGGTCAAGTTCCAGCGCGAGGAACCGGCGCCGGACAAGGACCAACAGGAACGCAAGACGACTAAAGATGCCAAGCAGATGCTCTGGCGCGTCGAGCTGGCCTTCGATATGGAACCACTGGGACCGTTGCAGGTACAGGCGCAACTGACCCAGGGCAAGCTGTCCAGCCAGCTCTGGGCGACACGGCCATTCACGGCGAGTTTGATCGAAAGCCATTTGGGCAGTTTGCGCGAGCGTCTGGTGAGCTCGGGTCTTAACGTCGGCGACCTCGATTGCCACCTGGGCACGCCACCCCGGGGGCCGAAAACCGGACTGGAGCAACGCTGGGTGGATGAAACCGCATGAAAAACACCGAATCATCACGCCAGGCGATTGCCCTCAAGTACGATGGCCAGCAGGCGCCAACGCTCACCGCCAAAGGCGACGATGCGCTGGCCGAAGCCATCCTCAAGCTGGCGCGGGAAAACGAAGTGCCGATCTATGAAAACGCCGAGCTGGTAAAACTGCTGGCGCGCATGGAACTGGGCGACAGCATCCCCGAGGAGTTGTACCGCACGATTGCCGAGATCATTGCGTTTGCCTGGACATTGAAAGGCAAGTACCCGGCGGGATTTGACCCGCATGCGGGGCCGGTGGAGCGGGATGTGACCGAGCGTGGCGACGACTATTGACTCAGTTGGGGACGACACCCGCCAGCACTCTCGATGCGATTGATGTGACAACCGGCTTGCGTTGGGTATGCTGCTCCAAAGCTTGTTTGAACGTCATCCCCATATAGGCACTGAGCACCGAGCGAAACGCGTTTGCAGGCTCGTCGGCAAGCGGTGCTGTAAAGGTATCAATGAAATGCGTGTCGATAACGGTATCGCGGACGCGGTCTATCTCCGCCTTAATCGCGTCTTTATCCCGAGCGGTGAGGCTGTCGAATATCGCCTGATCCTTGACCACTATCGCTTTGCTATTGGGTTCTAACTGCGCGACGAGCACATTTTTCGTACCGTCCCACGCCGACAGCGAATACTCCTTGAGCAGCGCCTTACTGTCTTTGACCAATTCCAGAGTCTGGTTCCGGTGCTCCAGCCCCGCGCTGAAAAACTGACTCAACACATCGAAGTTCATTACCGCCTCATCGGTACCGCGCTTGAGAATCCGGCAGCACAACGTGGTGAGGTCGACCTGTATATCGTGAAAATTCAGTGTGGGCCCAGTCGATACTTTCGTCACGCCGGTGATTTTTTGCTGGACGTCATTTGGCCACAAATACAACGCATCCCGCGTCAGAGGCTGTGCAAGGCGCTTTTCCATGGGCGCGGAAAACTGTTGAACCAACGCCACGGCTTGATCATGCACTTGCATCATTCCTGTGCCCGGCATGCGGTCCTGAATCATGTTTTTAACCGCATCGGTGTTGAGCGTGAACTGGTCTTTGAGAAAGGTGGTTTTGCCCGCTGAGGGCGCGCCGCGCACGATTGATACATCTTGCGCCTTCGCAGGCGCCGGGTCCTGAAGGATGGACTGGAACTGCGCCAGGTATTTTTCTGCAACCTGGGTCGTCAGGTTTTTCAGAATGTTGGCATTGAGGTTTTCCACCTCGGGCAGCCAGACGCCCTTTTTGCTCAACGCTTGCGCCAGCGTCGGCAGGCTTTTGTCGACTGCCGCCGGATTTGACCAGGCTTTGTGCTCATTGTCCTGAAGTTGTTGCAGCCCCTCGGGGTCACGGGTCAGTGCCTGCCAGGTAGTAATAGTCGGATCAGCACGCATACACGCAAGCCGCTCAGAGAAAGTGTTCTCGGACAGCGGCCTACGAGTCAGCTCGCTCAAGAGCCCACGCGCATTGCTTGCATCAATCGGCAAGGCAGAGGATGAACCAAGGCCCAGCGGCACAGGCGCCGACGATGGATTAGCGGGTGTCCCAGGTTGAACGAGCATATTCAGTCCTCCAGTTAATCAGAGCCTGGAAAAGTAACGTGCGTGCTCGGATTAGCTGATAGGACTTTTCCTCTTTGTACACCCGGAGCCGGTGGGCGGCGGGTCAGCCCAGTACCTCACTCAAGGGAATGAAATTGACTCGATCCCCCCTCGCCAATGTGGTCTCTTCCAGCACCTCCACAAATCCCTCGGCCCACGCCGCGCTGCGCAGCACACCGGAACTCTGGTTGCGATAGATGACCGCGCGGCCCTGCTCAATGCGCCCGCGCAGGTACTCGCGGCGGTTGCCCGGCTTGGGCCATTCGAAACCCACCGGCACTTCGACGCGCAACGGCTCCACGTCGACCACGCCTTGACGCCGCAGGATGTACGGCCGCGCCAGGAGTGCAAACGTCACCAGGGTCGAGGCTGGATTGCCTGGCAACCCGATCACCGGAACGCCGCGAAAATGCCCGAACGTCAGCGGCTTGCCTGGCTTGATCGCCAGCTTCCACAGCGCCAGTTCGCCCTCTTCACGCAGGGCGATGCCCAGGAAGTCAGCCTCCCCCACCGACACGCCGCCGGTAGACAGGATCAGGTCTACGCTGCCCAGCCCGGCGAGGCGTCCTCGGGTCTGCTCCAGATCGTCGGGAAGAATCCCGGCATCGATCACTTCACAGCCCATCCGCGCCAGCCAACTGCAGAGCACGCGGCGGTTGCTGTTGTAGATCTGCCCCGGTCCCAGGGGCAGGCCCGGCTCGATCAGCTCGTCGCCGGTGGACAGCACCGCCACCCGTGGACGCCGCACCACGGCCAGACGGTCGCAGCCCAGGGACGCGGCCAGGCCCAGCTCGATCGGGCCCAGGCGCGTACCCGCGTCGAGCACGGTTTCGCCGACCGTGGTTTCCTGGCCTTGAGGACGGATGTTCTGGCCCAGGTGCAAGGGCTCGCTGAAACTCACGCGCTCATCGGCGTGCACCAACGCATTTTCCTGCATCTCCACACAGTCGGCGCCGGCCGGCACTGGCGCACCGGTGAAAATCCGCGCGCAGGTGCCGGCCGCCAGCGGCTGCGGCGCCTGACCGGCGAAGATGCGCTGGCTCACCACCAGCGGCTCGCCGGTCCAGTCCGACAGGCGCACGGCATAGCCGTCCATGGCACTGTTGGGCCAGGGCGGCAGGTCGAGGGTGGAGATCAGCGGCTGCGCGAGCACGCGGGCGTCGCATTCGCCCAGGGGCAACGTCTCCTGCGCGCGGATCGGCGTGGCGTCGGCCATGTCCAGCAACTGTTGCAGGGCCTGCTCTACCGGCATCAGGGCGCCGGTCTTGCCGGGCTTACCCACGGGATTCACAAGGTTCAGCCTGCTTGAGATGCGCAACGAAATTGCACGGGCGATGACGGTTGTCCAACTGCTCGCCGAGGATGCCGTCCCACCCGGTGCGCACCGCGTTGGTGGAGCCCGGCAGGCAGCACACCAGGGTGCCGTTGGCCAGGCCAGCCAGGGCGCGGGACTGCACGGTAGAAGTACCGATATCGGCCACGGATATCTGGCGGAACAGTTCACCGAACCCGTCGACCTGCTTGTCCAGCAGGCAGCTCACCGCTTCTGGCGTGCTGTCGCGGCCGGTAAAGCCGGTGCCGCCGGTGATCAACACCACTTGCACCACGTCTTCGGCGATCCAGTGGGCAACCTGGGCGCGGATCTTGTAAAGGTCGTCCTTGAGCAGCACACGCTCGGCCAGGCGATGGCCGGCGGCGGTCAGGCGGTCGACGAAGACCTGGCCCGAGGTATCGGTGTCCAGGGTGCGGGTGTCGCTGACGGTCAATACAGCGATATTCAGGGGTACAAAAGGCGCATCAACCTTGGCTTTCATGGCACGGTCCGGTTGTCGAAGAAACAGCCCAGTGTTATATCACAGGCCCTCCTTTGCCTGCCGCTGTGGAACCACCATGTCCCTTGATTGCTGCCCATTGCCCTGTTCGATTCTGTTGTTGGCCGGTGGCCGCGGCCAGCGCATGGGCGGCCAGGACAAAGGCCTGCTGACTTGGCGCGGCCTGCCGCTGATCGCGCAGGTGCACGGGCTGGTGCGCGAGCTGACCGATGACTTGATCATCTCCTGCAATCGCAACCAGGACCGTTATGCGGCCTATGCCGATCGACTGGTGAACGACGACAGCGCGGACTTCCCCGGCCCGCTCGCCGGTATCCGCGCCGGGCTCGCCGCTGCGCGCCACGGGCACCTGCTGGTGTTGCCCTGCGATGTGCCGCACCTCGACGCGCGCCTGCTGACCGATCTGCGTGACACGGCACGACGCACCCCGCAGTCGCCGGTGATGGTGCGCCATGGGGAATTCTGGGAGCCGTTGATCTGCATCATCCCGACTCACCTCAAGAACGCGGTAGAACAGGCCTGGCAGGCCGGCGAGCGCAGCCCGCGCAAAATTCTGCTGCAGCTGGGCGGCGTGGGCCTGGAATGCCCGGCCAATGATCCACGCCTGGCCAACTTGAACACACCCGAACTGTTGCACCAGAAGTCTGACGTGTCAGAATGAACTTTCGTACAAGGAACTTTGGCGACGCCTTACGCGTCACAAGGTCAGCAATTTCAAAGAATTCTCTCGGAGACACACCCATGACTCAACGGACCATCGCCGCTTTCATGCTCGCACTGGGCCTCGCTACCCTCGCCGGTTGCGCCTCGCCTACCGTGATCACCCTGAATGACGGTCGTGAAATCCAGGCCGTCGACACCCCGAAATACGATGAAGACTCGGGCTTCTACGAATTCGAACAGCTGGACGGCAAGCACACCCGGATCAACAAAGACCAGGTTCGCACCGTTAAAGACCTGTAAGTCTTAAACGTTTGCCCACAAGGCCCGCCTCGCGCGGGCCTTGTCGTTTTCGCCGTTTACCAATCGAGGGTGATGCGGCTGCGAAAATCACGCGTCTGGCCGGTGACCGGATCGGCAAACCGCACGCCCTGAGCCAGCAATTTGAGCGGGTTGGCGTAGTCGTCCACGGCGTCCTTGAGTACGTCGGGGTAGAACGGGTCATTGCAGATACTCGCCCCCAGCGCGGTCATGTGCACGCGCAACTGGTGCTTCTTGCCGGTGACCGGGAACAGGCCGTAACGCCATAGCTCGCCGTTTTTTTCACGAACCTCCACCGCGGTTTCGGTGTTGTTGACACCGGGACCTTCCTGCATGCGAAAGAACGGTTCACCGTCTACCAGACGACTTTTGTGCACCAAGGGAAAGGTGAGATCCGGCAGCGCGGGCGCGATGGCTTCGTAAAATTTATCGATCCTGCGCGTAGGAAACAGTTGCTGATACGCCGCGCGGCTGTGGGGGTTGGCCGAAAACAGCACCAGCCCCGCCGTGTGCCGGTCGATGCGGTGCAGGGGCACCAGCGACGGGTTATCCAGGCGACGAATCAGACGGCGCAGCAGCGTTTGTTCTACGTATTCACCGGCCGGAGTCACGGGCAGGAAATGCGGTTTGTCGGCCACCACCAAGTGTTCGTCGGCATACAGAATGGTTTCCTCCACAGGGATGACCTTTTCATTCGGCACCTCGCGGAAGTAGTAGATGCACAAGCCTTCCTTGTAGGGCAGGCCCTGGTCGATGGGGCTGCCATCGATGTCCAGCACGCGACCGCGAGCGATGCGGTCCAGCCAGTGGTCGCGGCTGATCGCGGGGAAGTGCGCGCACAGGCAGTCAAGCACCGTGGCCCAAGGGCCGGGTGGCAGATACAAGGTGCTGGCCTGGTGCTGGGACGCGGAAAAACCGGAAGTGGACATGACGACGCTCGAAGCCTGGGAAAACCGGCGGGCATTATCCCGCATGGAGCGGGATCGAGCCTAGGGCGGATCTCAGGCCTTGGCCAATTCGGCGCGCAGGATCGGCGAGGCGCTGGCGGCCTCGGTGAATTCCTTGAGCCAACGCAGGACGTCCACCGCCTCCCAGCGCCCCGGATCGTAGAGTGCGTAGAGCAGGCCCTGATAACCCACCACATCCAATTGCTTGTGATAGCCGGCGCGCTGGAACAACGCTTCGATTTCGGCAAAGCAGGTATTGAAATGCACTTTGTTGAACGGCGTCTTGCCTTCCGTGACCAGGCCGTCCAGGCGCAGCTCGTTCACCGCATCACGCACGATGTCGGCGGACATGCGATTGACGCTGCTTTTCAGTTGTTCAACATTCACCACGGGCGTTCCCTCTATTCAATCGCTGTACAAACATACAGTAACTTAATATTTGGAAACTCGCCATCGCCTGACGTCAGAGAAGGAAGGCGACCACCTGTTCGGTGTCGAAGGGCCAGTCCAGCTCCGCCCCCGTATCCACCCGTCGAAGCACCGGAATCCGCAGGCCGTAGACCTCGGTGAGGTCATCGGGATCGGTGATGTCCACCAATTCAACCTGCAACCCATGTTCGACGAGCGGCATGATTTCGGCTTCGGCAATCTCACACAGGTGGCAACCCAGGGTGCCGAACAGCTGGCATTCAGGACGCATGACGGAAGGCCTGATCAGAATAAGGTGGGTCATTCTAAGCCCGCCTGCCGACGGTGGCGAGTTGCGCATTGTTGGCGGTGAGCGAGCGTTTGTGATGAGCCCGCTCACCCCAAAAAAAAACGCTGCACATCATTAAAAAGCTGACCCACGTCACCATGGCCTATAACTGATTCAGCCATTCTCGCGGCTTTTTGTCCGCTTACCCTGCAACGGAGAGGTTTGTGTTCGCCAACCTGCTGATCATTCTGGCGTCATCCCTGGTGGTGATTGCCCTGTTTCGCCGGCTGCAGCTGCCGCCCGTGCTGGGCTATCTGTGCGTGGGCCTGGCCGTGGGGCCCACCGCGCTCGATTGGGTCAACGACAGCGAAGAGCTGCCGGACCTCGCTGAGCTGGGCGTGGTGTTTCTGCTGTTTTCCCTGGGCCTGGAATTTTCCCTGACCAAAATGCTTGCCCTTCGCCATGTAGTGTTCGGCCTGGGCAGCCTGCAGGTACTGGGTTGCGGCGTGCTGCTGGGGGCGACCTTGATGGCGCTGGGGGTAGCGCCGGGCATTGCGCTGTTGCTCGGCGCGGGGCTGGCGCTGTCGTCCACGGCCATTGTCAGTAAGGAGCTGAGCAGCCTTGGCGAAATTTTCAGCAGTCATGGCCAGAACGCGATTGGTGTGCTGCTGTTTCAGGACGTCGTCGCGGTACTGCTGCTGACCCTGGTGCCGGTGTTCGCCGGCAGCAGTGACCAGGCCTGGTACGTGGCGTTGCCGTTGACCCTGGGCAAGACCGTGGTGTTGTTCTTCGGCCTGCTGCTCGCCAGCCGTTGGCTGCTGCCGCGTCTGTTCCATGAAGTGGCCGCGTCGCACTCGGCGGAGCTGTTCGTATTGCTGGCCTTGGTCATCGTGCTGCTGACCGCCTGGCTGACTCACCTGCTCGGCCTCTCCCCTGCCCTCGGCGCGTTCCTGGCCGGGATGCTGTTGGGCGAAAGCCATTACCGCCATCAGATCGAAGCGGATATTCGGCCGTTTCGCGACATCCTGCTGGGCTTGTTTTTTGTCAGCATCGGCATGCTCATCGACCTGCAGCTGTTCGTCAGCCACAGCCTGCTGATCCTCGGCATGACCCTTACGCTGATGCTGATCAAGGGCTGTGTGGTGGCCGTGCTGGTCAAACTGCGCGGCAGCGATGTGGAAACCGCCTGGCGCAGCGGCCTGGCCCTGGCCCAGGGTGGTGAATTCTGCTTCGCCCTGATGGCGCAGATGCAACAGAGCCAATTGATCCCGCAGCAATTCAACGGCCTGCTGCTCGCCGCGACATTCTGCTCGATGCTCCTGACCCCTTTGCTGTTGCGCGCCGCCCCGGCGATAGCCCTGCGCCTGCACCGCAAACCCAATCAACAGGTGCAACTGGAGACCATCACCGCGCTCAATGCGCAGTTGCGCAACCATGCCGTGATCTGCGGTTACGGCCGTGTCGGCCAATCCATCGGGCGCTTTCTGCGGCGCGAGCAACAGGCATTCATCGCGCTGGATGACGACCCGGAACGGGTGCAGGAAGTGGCGACCGAAGACAGCAGCGTGCACTACGGCGACTGCCGGCGCGGTGCCCTGCTCAGCGCCGTGGGCGTGGAGCGCGCGCGATTGGTGGTGATAGCCGTGGATAACAGTGATGTCGCGCTGGTAGTACTCAAAGAGGCGCGCCGCATCAACGCCCAGGTGCCGATCCTGGTGCGCACCCGCGACGATAGCCAGTGGGCCGAACTGAAGGCCGCGGGCGCCACTGAAGTGGTGCCCGAGCTATTGGAGTCGAGCCTGATGCTGGCCGCCCACGCCTTGCTCCTGCTGGGCCTGCCGGACCAACAAGTGCAGGCGCGGGTCGACGAAGTCCGGCAGAACCGCTATCGCCTGCTGCACGGTTTTCACGCGCCGCCCAGCGACAACGACGAGGCGCCGATCAATCCTGACTGACCGCGCCGATCTTGTGGATCGACAAGTCCGCGCCGTAGTACTCCTGCTCCTGGCTCAGCCGCAACCCGTGCACGCGCTTGATCGTGCCATACACCACCAGCCCGCCGCCGAACGCCACGGCCACACCGAGGGCGGTGCCGATCAACTGGCTGATCAGGCTCACGCCGCCCAATCCGCCAAGAACCGTCTGACCAAAGAGCCCGCAGGCAATGCCGCCCCACACGCCGCAAAGGCCGTGCAGCGGCCACACACCCAGCACATCGTCGATCTTCCAGCGATCCTGGGCGGCGATAAAGCACCACACGAACAAACCACCGGCCACCACGCCGGTGACCAATGCGCCTACCGGGTGCATCAGGTCGGAACCGGCGCAGATCGCCACCAAACCGGCCAGTGGCCCGTTATGCAGAAAACCGGGGTCGTTGCGACCGATCACCAGCGCGGCGACGGTGCCGCCCACCATAGCCATCAGCGAGTTGACCGCCACCAGGCCGCTGACGCCGTCCAGGGTCTGGGCGCTCATCACGTTGAAGCCGAACCAGCCGACGATCAGGATCCACGAACCCAATGCCAGGAACGGAATGCTCGACGGCGCGAACGCCACCAGCCGCCCCTCGCGGTAGCGACCGTTGCGCGGCCCCAGCAGCAACACCGCCGCAAGCGCCAGCCAGCCGCCCGTGGCGTGCACCACCACCGAGCCGGCGAAGTCGTGGAAACTGGCACCGAAAGAGGCCAGCAACCAGGCCTGCAGGCCGAAATTGCCGTTCCAGACAAGCCCCTCGAAAAACGGATAGATAAAAGCCACGATCAACGCGGTGGCGCACAACTGCGGCGCGAACCTGGCCCGCTCGGCAATGCCCCCGGAGATGATCGCCGGAATCGCCGCGGCAAACGTCAGCAGAAAAAAGAACTTCACCAGGCCGTAGCCATGATCGGCACTGATCACCGCCGCCGGTTGCAGGAAGCTCACACCGTAGGAGATCCAATAGCCTATAAAGAAATACGCCAGGGTCGAGATGGCGAAATCGCTGAGGATTTTCGACAGCGCGTTGACCTGGTTTTTCTGCCGCACCGTACCGACTTCCAGAAATGCGAAGCCGGCGTGCATGGCCAGGACCATGACCGCGCCGATCAGGATAAACAGGGTGTTGGAGCTATGGACCAGGGTGTCCACCGCACGTTGCAGATTGTCCATGGAAATTGGCAGGCCTGTAGTCAGGGCAAAAAGCACCAAAGCGGTTCAAGCCAGAGGTTCGCGCACTAAATTGGCACCACCGGCACCACCCCTCTGAAGGGAGCGTGAACCGCTTTAGCGCAACGAACAGCACAGCAGGCCATTGCCGACAGGGTTTTTCCGCGAGTTGGAGTGTTTTAGGGTAAGGTTTTTCGAGGTTTGCGCCTCGCCCGCCCGTCTTCAGCGCAGGCCCGGAGCCTGCGCACCAAGGCAAAGCAAAAGCTGTACCAGACAATTGCACTGAACCTTCACCGACGCCGGTGACTCGAAACCACACGCACCGCTCAGCCAATCACGGAGATACCCATGGCCAGAACCACTGCAAAGACTGCTCAAGAAATACTGATGGCGGATTTTCAAACCCTGGTCAGCGACACCGAGAAGTTGCTGGACGACACCGCAATCCTCGCCGGCGACCAGGCCGATGAACTGCGCAGCAAGATTCATGAGAGCCTGCTCAAGGCCCGCGAAACCCTGCAACTGACCGAAGACTCTCTGCGCGAGCGCGGCCAGGCGGCGGTGACGGCGACTGAAGATTACGTACAGGCCAACCCCTGGCAGTCGATCGGCATCGCTGCAGGCGTAGGCTTTCTGATCGGCCTGCTGGCTACAAGGCGCTAAATTATGTCTATCGGCGAAAACGGCTCGTCTACGGGCGCAAGTTCTACCTCACGACGCCTGGGCGCGGCCGTTCTGGGCTTGCTGCACAGCCACGTCGAACTGTTCGGCATCGAGTTGCAGGAGCAGAAAGCCCGCACCGTCAGCCTGCTGTTGTTTGCGGGCCTGGCCCTGGTGTTTGCGCTGTTGCTGCTGGTGGGGTTGTCGACCCTGGTGATGATTCTGGTGTGGGACACCGGCTATCGTCTGACCGGTATCATCTGCCTCTGCGTGTTCTACAGCCTGGCCGCAGCCTTCTGTGGCGTGCGCCTGAAAGCGGCGGTGTTCGATGAGTCCACGCCGTTCCATGCCACCCTCGAAGAGTTGGCCAATGACCGGGAGCGCCTGCTGCCATGAGCCTGACTGAAGTTCCGCAATCCACCACACGGCGGGAAATGCGCAAGGCGTTGATTCGCCTGCGCATGGAGATGCACCGCCAGGAAATCCGCCACGAGTCCCATCAACTCCTGGCGCCGCTGCACAAGATGCGCGACATGCGGCATAACTGGCAGGACAACCTGGGCATCAAGCACGCGCCGCTGTGGGGCATGGCGGCGGTGACGCTGATGGGTTTCTTCACCGGCAAGGGCGCCAAGGGCGGCAGTATCAGCAGCGTGACACGCCTGGTGCGATTGGGGGCCGGGTTAATCCCTCTGATCAAATTGGCCATGCAGGGCCGCTCGCGCAAACCCTGAGCCGCACCCGCCCGTGCTGGCTGCATTCTTGCTAACAGAATCGGCCCGGCCCTCGTTTTAGAGGGCCGGGCCTTTTTTCGCCGACGCTTCTAAGGAGGCCCCGTGATCGACGGGCAACCGCTCGCCTGTTTCCAGCCTTTCATCGACACCGCCACCGGCCGCATCGCCGGCGTGGAAGCCCTCGGCCGCCTGCGCCTGGCGGATGGTCGCCTGCAGTCGGTGGGCCCGCTGTTCGCCGATCCGCGCACGCCGGGTGTGGCCTTGCGGCGCCTTGACCGACAACTGCGCGACAACGCCCTGAGCCGCCTGCATGAAGCGCCTGAGGACTGGTTCCTGAGCCTGAATATCTCGCCGCGCTGGATCAATCGCCTGCGTGCCGGCCAGCCGCTGCCGAGCTTGAAACAGATCCACAGCCACGGCGTCGACCCACAACGCATCGTGTTCGAGATCACCGAACTGGGTGGCGACATTCAGCGCCTGACGGAGGTGGTGGCGCGTTATCGCGAGGCGGGCGCGCGCATTGCCATCGATGACTTCGGCGCCGGCTATTCCCAGCTCGACCGGGTACTGGCGTTGCAGCCGGACATTCTCAAGCTGGACATGCGCCTGTTCCAGGAAGCCGCACGCGGCGGACCGAGCAGCGAGGTGGTACGGGCACTGGCGCAAATGGCGGAAAAGACCGGTTGCTGGATCATCGCCGAAGGTGTGGAGACCGAAGCGCAGTTGAGCTTTGCCCTGGAGTGCGGTGCCCGTTACGTACAGGGTTACCTGTTCGCCCAGGCGCAGCTGGACTGGTTTGCCGCCGACGCTTTCGTGCCACGTTTTGCGCAACTGCGCGGCGCCTACGTCAAGCAGAAACTGGCGGAGCGCGCGCGCATCATGCAGTTGCGCCAGCAAATGGCCGAGTTGATGAATATTCTGCAGCACTGGGCCCTGGCCGAGGCGCCGCTGAGTCAATTACCGCAATTGCCGGCGTTCCCGTGGTTGCTGCGCTTTTATCAGTGCGATCCTCATGGCACCCAGCTGACGCCCAACTTCGAGTGGCGCCAGGACGCCTGGCAGGCCGACAGCCGCTACCTGGGCCACAACTGGTCGTGGCGCCCGTACTTTTACCATTTGCTCGCCGAGGGCTGGGAGGAGCGCCGCCTGACGCTGTCTTCGACCTACCGCGATGCCACCACCAACCAGTACTGCCTCACCGCCGGACAATTCTTCGATAACGGTCAGCGCTTGCTGTTAATCGATATCGACGCCGCCGGCCTGTAGATTTTCGCTTGCCCCGCCACAGAGGAACCGGGAAGCTGGGGGGGTCATTCACCGCACGGAGAGTACCCGCCTTGGATTGGCCTACCCTGCTGACCCGCGAACGTCTTGGAAAACCACTGCACAGCCCGGAAGAGTTGGGCCGCAGCCCGTTTCACAAAGACCACGACCGCATTATTTTCTCCGGCGCGTTTCGCCGCCTGGGCCGCAAGACCCAAGTGCACCCCGTATCGAGCAACGATCACATCCATACCCGGCTGACGCACTCACTGGAAGTCAGCTGCGTCGGCCGCTCCCTGGGCATGCGCGTCGGCGAAACCTTGCGCAGCGCCCTGCCCGACTGGTGCGACCCCAGCGATCTGGGCATGGTGGTGCAGTCGGCCTGCCTGGCCCATGACATCGGCAACCCGCCGTTCGGGCATTCCGGCGAAGATGCGATTCGCCACTGGTTCCAGCAGGCCGCCGGACGCGGCTGGCTGGATGACATGAGCAGCGCCGAGCGCAATGACTTCCTCAATTTTGAAGGCAACGCCCAAGGCTTTCGCGTGCTCACTCAATTGGAATATCACCAGTTCGACGGCGGCACGCGCCTGACATATGCCACCTTGGGCACTTACCTCAAATACCCCTGGACCGCCCGCCACGCCGATTCCCTGGGCTACAAGAAACACAAGTTCGGCTGCTACCAGAGCGAACTGCCGATTCTGGAGCAAATCGCCCACAAACTTGGCCTGCCGCAATTGGAAGAGCAACGGTGGGCGCGTCACCCGCTGGTCTATCTGATGGAGGCTGCAGACGACATCTGCTACGCCTTGATCGACCTTGAAGACGGCCTGGAAATGGACTTGCTGGAGTACGCCGAAGTCGAGTCGCTGCTGCTCGATCTGGTGGGCGACGACCTGCCTCAGACTTATCGTCAATTGGGGCCGCTGGACTCTCGCCGGCGCAAACTGGCGATCCTGCGCGGCAAGGCCATCGAGCACCTGACCAACGCCGCGGCGCGAGCATTTGTCGAACAGCAGGATGCGTTGCTGGCCGGCACCCTGCCCGGCGATCTGGTCGAACATATGCACGGTCCGGCCAAGCGCTGCGTGCTAGATGCCAAAGACATGGCGCGCAAGAAGATCTTCCAGGACAAGCGCAAGACATTGCACGAGATCGGCGCCTATACCACTCTGGAAATTCTCCTGAATGCGTTCTGCGGCGCGGCACTCGAGCAACATGGCGGGCGCACGCCGTCGTTCAAGAACCGGCGCATTCTCGACCTGCTGGGCAATAACGCCCCGAATCCGGCGTGGTCGCTGCACACTTCGTTCCTGCGCATGATCGACTTTATTGCCGGCATGACCGACAGCTATGCCACCGAGATGGCGCGAGAAATGACCGGGCGTTCGAGCCCTCAATAATCATGCCCCACCAAGCCGCCTGCTCCCCGACCAGAATCTGCCTACGACGGGAACAGAGCGGCCTGATCGAATTCGCACAGCCCCTCGAAGAATAATCGCTCACGCTTCGGGCATATTGTTTACCAACTGTTCCTACATGCCCCCCTTCGACGCTCGACTCATCGTGTACTTTTTATGCCCAGTCACTCTCTTAGCATCCTGTTGGTGGAGGACCATCCCTTTCAATTGATCGCCGCCCAGTGTTTGCTGCGCAGTTTCGGCTTCGAACGGCTGACCCCGGCCGAAAACGCCGCCCAGGCGATCCATTTGATGACGCTGGCCGAAAAGCCCTTCGATATTTTGCTGTGCGACCAATGCCTGCCTGACCTGCCGGGCCTCGAGCTGATTGAAATCGCCAGCCAGCAGCGCCTGATCGGCGCCGCGATCCTGCTCAGCGGACTGCCCGCAACAGAACTGGCAACGTTGTACGACCAGGCACGACAGCGCGGCCTGCCGTTACTGGGCTACTTGCCAAAACCATTGAACAAGGACGAACTTACACATTTAATCAAGGCCCTGCCAAAGTTATAAATGTAGGACTAAAAACATATAAACCCGTGGAAAATTTTCCGCAGCGCAGCCTTGAAACACCTGGCGCCAAGATTTCGCCTGGCGATCTACGAAATCCGCTTATCTCCCTTCACCAAGCCTGAGCAACCGGTAGGCCTTTACCTTTTTTAATGTAGGAATTTTCCTGTTTTATATCTAGCCACCCCAGGCTTCATGCTCCTCGCTCCGCTTCTGAGCTAATGTGCCCGCTTTATTTGCACCTGCATGGAAATGTAATCATGAACACAGTTTTTATTATTGATGACCATCCGGTTATAAGGCTTGCCATCCGAATGTTGTTGGAACATGAGGGCTACAAAGTAGTGGGCGAAACGGACAACGGATGCGATGCCATACAAATGGTCCGCGAATGCTTGCCGGACCTTATCATCCTGGATATCAGCATTCCGAAGCTCGATGGCCTTGAAGTGCTGTGCCGTTTCAACGCCATGAATACCTCGATGAAGACCCTGGTACTCACGGCCCAGTCGCCCACACTGTTCGCTACCCGCTGCATGCGCTCCGGCGCCGATGGGTATGTCTGCAAGGAAGGCGACCTGAGCGAATTGCTCAGTGCCATCCGCGCCGTATTGTCGGGCTACAACTACTTCCCCAGTCAGGCCTTGAACGGCAATGGCGCGGATGCCGAAGTATCCAAGGAACTTGAACTGTTCAAAGCGGTAAATGATCGGGAGCTGATGGTATTGCAACTTTTTGCACAAGGCCGCACCAACAAGGAAATTGCCAAAGGCATGTTCCTCAGCAATAAAACAGTAAGCACTTATAAGAAAAGGCTGATGCAGAAACTTCAAGCCAAGTCCTTGGTAGAACTTATCGAGATGGCAAAACGAAACGCGTTAGTGTGAGAAGACGGATGCCCAGGCGTATAAAGGACTATCTGATTATATTGAGTGCCGGTCTGTGCTTCAGCATTGCCGTGCCTGCTGCCCCTCCAACCGGCCCGGAATACTTCAACTTACTGAGTCGAGCAGGCTCGGTACAACTGGAAACCCACCTGGACAAAGCCCAGCGCCAGTGGCTGCAGAACAAACGCGAACTGGTGCTGGGCACATCGGCCCCTGACTACCCGCCCTTTGATCTCACCTCCAGCGGACGCGACTATGAAGGCCTCACCGCCGATTACGCCGGGCTGCTGGCCAAGGCACTGGGCCTGCCGATCAAAGTGGTGCGCTACCCCACTCGAGAGGCGGCCATCCGCGCCCTTGAAACCGGCGACGTCGACCTCCTGGGCTCTTCCAACGGTTTCGAAGCTGCAAATCCCAATCTCAGTCTGTCGGAACCCTACGCCGTGGATCAGCCCGTACTGGTGACCCGCGAGGGCGAAACCCGCAGCCTCAGCGACGGCCTGGCGGGAATGCGCCTGGCCCTGGTGTATCACTACCTCCCCCTGGGCGAAGTCGAGAAGCTGTATCCCAACGCAATCATCCGCGCCTACCCGTCCTACCAGAACGCCTTGAATGCCGTGGCATTCGAACAGGCCGACGTGTTCCTCGGCGACACTATCTCCACCCATTACATGATCAACAAGGGCTACCTGAAAAACGTCCACATGGCCAATTTCGGCAAACACGAAGCCTACGGTTTCAGCTTTGCCATTGCCCAGCACCAGCACATTCTGCTGAGCATCGTCGACGCTGCCCTGATGGCGGTGTCCACCAGCGAACGAGAAACCATCGCCAAGCGCTGGAGCGCCGGCAGCGATATCCTGCTGACCGACAAGAAGTTGCAACTGACCTCGCGCGAAGAACGCTGGCTGCAGGAAAACCCGGTGGTCAAGGTGATCGTGAACGAAACCTTCGCGCCCCTGACATTCTTCGATGCCGAGGGTAATTTTCGCGGTATCACCGCCGACCTGCTGGAACTGATTCGCCTGCGCACCGGGCTGCGCTTCGAGGTCCAGCGCGGGCGTGACGTGAACGAGATGATCGAGCAGGTCGAATCCGGTAACGCCGACATCATCGGCGCTATCGCCCCCAGCGCCGAACGCGAGGACCAACTGAACTTCAGCCGCCCCTATCTGGAAAACTCCTACGTTATGTTGACGCGCAAGGAGGAGAACGCCCCTATGGGGCTGGAGGAAATGTCGGGCAAGCGGGTGGCGGTGACCCAAGGCAGCCCGCCGATAAAATTCCTGCGCGAGCACTTTCCGCAGATTCGATTGGTTGAAACCGGGGATACCTTCAAGGCCACTGAGTTGCTGGTTCAAGGACACGTCGATGGCGCCGTGAATACGCTGGTGGTCGCCAACTATTCCCTCTCCTCGTCCATGTTCCAGGACAAGGTTCAAACCAGCTTCAGCATAGGCACGACGCCCGCAGCGTTTGCCCTGGCGACCTCACGCGGCGCCACCGAACTCAGTTCGATTCTCGACAAGGCGCTGCTGAGCATCGCTCCTGATGAGCTGGGCGTGATCAACAGCCGCTGGCGAGGCTATACCGCCGCGTCCGACAGCTACTGGCGCAACTACCATGAACTGATCGCCCGCATCATTATCGGCACCGGCCTGCTGCTGTTGATTTCGCTGACCTGGAACGCCTACATGCGGCGCCAGATCAGGCATCGCAAAATGGCCGAGCGTGCGCTTAATGACCAGTTCGAATTCATGCGCGCGCTGGTTAACGAAACGCCGCATCCGATCTACGTACGTGACCGCAAGGGCTTGTTGCAGACATGCAACGACAGCTACCTGCAGGTATTCGACGTCAAGCGCGAGGACGTGATCGGCAAGAGCGCGGTGCAGATCAGTACCGCTCTTGCGCAGGAAGCGGCGCAATACCATGCCGACTACCAGCGCGTCGTGGCCGAAGGCAACCCGCTGATCCTGGATCGCACCCTGCACATCCGCGGTAAAAAACTCACGATTTATCACTGGATCCTGCCCTATCGCGACTCCGACGGCGAAGTCCAGGGCATCATCGGCGGCTGGATCGACATCAGCGAGCGACGCCAATTATTCGATGAGCTGCGCGCCGCCAAGGAGCGCGCCGATGAAGCCAACCGCGCCAAGAGCACATTCCTGGCCACCATGAGCCATGAAATCCGCACCCCGATGAACGCCGTGATCGGTATGCTCGAGCTCACACTCAAGCGCGCGGACCAGGGCCACCTGGATCGCCCGGCCATCGAAGTGGCCTACAACTCGGCCAAGGACCTGCTGGAACTGATCGGCGATATTCTCGACATTGCACGAATTGAATCCGGTCGCCTGAGCCTGGCCCCGGAGCGCGTGAACCTGCGGGACGTCATCGAGTCGGTGGTGCGCGTCTTCGATGGCCTGGCGCGTCAGAAAACCCTGAGTCTGCTGCTGGAATTCAAGCCTGACCTGGATAACACCGAAGTGCTGATCGACCCGCTGCGCTTCAAGCAGGTGCTGTCGAACCTGATCAGCAACGCAATCAAGTTCACCGAGCGTGGCCAGGTCAAGATCAAGGTGGAGGTACTGCCGACCGACCTGGCACAGCAGGTCGAGATGAAACTGGTGGTGGAAGACACCGGCATCGGAATCAGTCGCGAAGATCAGTTGCGCCTCTTCGAGCCCTTTGCCCAGGCGGACAACTCCGGGCAACTGGCCAGGAGCGGCGCAGGCCTGGGGCTGGTGATCTGCCGCAGCCTGTGCGCCATGATGGGTGGGCAACTGAGCCTGAGCAGTGTGCCCATGGTGGGCACCCAGGTGCATATAAACCTGAAGATGACGCGCCTGCAGCCGGAACTGGCGGTGGAAGAGCACAAGCCACAGAGGCCCTCGACCGCGCCGGTACTCAATGTGCTGGTAGTGGACGATCACCCGGCGAACCGCCTGTTGATGTGCCAGCAACTGGGCTACCTGGGGCATCAGTTCAGTGCTGCGCAGAACGGCGCAGCCGGCTTCCAGGCCTGGCGCCAGGAGCATTTCGACCTGGTGATCGCCGACTGCAACATGCCCATCATGAATGGTTATGAACTCAGTCGTTCCATCCGCGAATACGAGCAGCGCGAGCAACTGCCTCCCTGCGTGGTACTGGGCTTTACCGCCAACGCCCAGCCCGAAGAGAAGCAACGCTGCGCCCAGGCCGGCATGAACGACTGCCTGTTCAAGCCCATCAGCCTGACGGCGCTGGAACGGCAACTGGCGAAGATCCGCCCCCGTCATGCCGAGCAGCTCATCGACTTGGGCAATTTCGACGCCCTGACCGGCGGCGACCCGCTCCTGAGCCGCCGCCTGCTGGAAGAGCTGCTCAACAGCAGTCGTCAGGATCGCCAGGAACTGCTTGCCCTGACGAGCGCGCAGGCCCCCTACAAAGACATCATCGAACAGGCCCACAAAATCAAGGGCGCCGCGCGCATTGTCCAAGCCCGCGCCTTGGCGGCACAGTGCGAAGCCCTCGAACAGGCCTGCGGCCGGGGCGATGACCGGCCGTTGGTTGACGCGGGCGCAAAAGCCCTGGAAAAGCTGATGCTGGAGCTGGAAAGAATGCTGCAGGTGCAGCTCCACGAGTTGGACAACCCTTAACGGGCGGACGCTCCCAACGAATCAGCAGTCGGTCAAGCGCAGAAAGATCGCCGCCAGTTGCTCGATGCCCTGCTGGTCCTGCTCGGTAAAGCGGGCCAGCCTGGGGCTGTCGAGGTCGAGGACGCCGATCAACTGGCCGTTCTTGACCAGCGGCACCACCAGCTCGCTATTGGAAGCACTGTCACAGGCAATATGCCCAGGGAAGGCATGCACATCGTCGACGCGCTGGGTTTGCCGCGACGCGGCGGCCGCACCGCACACCCCCCGGCCAAACGGGATACGCACACAGGCGATCTGCCCCTGGAAGGGGCCCAGCACCAGTTCTTCATCACGGTTCAGGTAAAAGCCGGCCCAGTTCAAGTCGTCCAGTTGGTGAAACAGGAACGCAGAGAACTGAGCGCTGTTGGCGATGAAGTCGCGTTCATCGGCCAACAGCGACTCCAGCTGCGCGCAGAGCATGGCGTAGCCATCGAGGCCGGTTCCGGCATTTTGCAAATCGATCATGATTGACGCTCCAGCAATTTGAGGCCCACCCAATAACGGGCGAATTGATACGCGCAACGTCCGTTGCGGTTGCCGCGCCCGGTAGCCCAGCGCACGGCGAGAATATCGAGTGCTTCATCCCGCTGCCATTGCAACCCGGCCTTGCCCGCCAGCTCGCCGATCCAGTGTTCCACCACGTCCAGGAAGTGTTCCTGGGTGAACGGATAGAACGACAGCCACAAGCCAAACCGATCGGACAAGGCAATCTTGTCTTCCACGGCTTCGCTGGGGTGCAGTTCGCCGTCGACCCGTGCCCAATTGTCGTTGTCGCTCTGGTTTTCCGGCACCAGGTGGCGGCGGTTGGAGGTGGCATACAGCAGCACATTTTCCGGCGCCTGTTCCAGGGAGCCATCCAGCACACTCTTGAGCACGCGGTAGTCGCTTTCACCGGCCTCGAACGACAGATCATCACAAAACAGGATAAAGCGCTGCGGCAGCTTGAGCAGTTGCTCGACCACGCGGGGCAGGTCGGCCAGGTGGTCACGTTCGATTTCGATCAGGCGCAAACCGGCCGCGGCATGCTGGGCCAGCAAGGCGCGCACCATGGACGACTTGCCGGTGCCGCGCGAACCCCACAACAGCGCATGGTTGGCGGGCAGGCCATCGAGAAACTGCTGAGTGTTGCGGGCCAGTTGCTCACGTTGCTTGTCGACGCCGATCAGGTCGGACAAACGCATGTCCAGGCTGACCTCCAGCGGCAACAGGAACCCCGCGCGGCCTTCGCGCTGCCAGCGCGCGGCCAGGCAGTGCGTCCAGTCGATAGGCTGGCGAGGCGCTGGCAACAGGGGTTCGAGGCGGGCAAGTACGGCGTCGGCCCGCTCAAGAAAGGCGTTCAATCGAGAATCCACGATTATTCCTCTGGCAAGTTTTTGCAAAAGATGGCGTATTGGCAACCCTGCGACGGTCCGCAAAAGGCTGCGTATAAAACGATTCATGCCGGGCAGGCCAGAGCCTGTGGATGTTCAGCTATGCTTGCCGGGCGAAGGGAAACGTGAAGTGGTTCAACACTCGATGGATATCAAGTTCGCCAACCGCTTGTCTTATAAACAAGCCCGATTGACTGTGCTGGTCGGTTTCGTCTTGGGAACCTTGCTCAGTCTGATCCAAATCGGCATTGATTATGCCAGTGAAGACGCATCCATCAACCGTGAAATACGTTCGCTGATCGAAATCAGCCATAACCCGGCCTCACGCATTGCCTACAACATTGACGCCGAGCTGGCGCAGGAATTGACCCTGGGCCTGCTGCACTCCCCCGCCATCATCCGTGCGCAGTTGATCGACAACAATGGCCTGGTGCTGGCGGACGTCGGCCGGCCACGCAGCGAAAGCACGTACCGCACCGTGAGCGACCTGCTGTTTGGCGCCAACCGCCAGTTTGAAGACCGCCTGTACTTAAGCCACATGCCCAACGATGCCCTGGGGGTGCTGCGCCTGGACGTGGACACCTACGCCTTCGGCAGCCGTTTCCTGCGACGGGCCGAGATCACCCTGCTCAACGGCTTTGTACGCAGCCTGCTGCTGACCGGGATCCTGCTGGGCCTGTTCTACGTGATGCTGACCCAGCCGCTGGTTCGGATCATTCGCGAGTTGAGCGAGCGCAGGCATACCCGCGTGGACTGCCCGCCCGGGCACGAAAACGACGAGATCGGCGTTCTGGTCAGCGTGGCCAACCAGCAATTTGAAACCATGCAGACCGAGATCCAGCAGCGCCGCCACGCCGAAGACCGCCTGACGGAATATCTGGGTCAGTTGGAAGACATCGTTTCCGCCCGCACCCTTGAGCTCAAAGCCAGTAACCAGCGCTTGAGCCAGTCCAACGACGAGTTGGAGGCGGCCAAGATGAATGCACTGGGCATGGCCCAGGCCCGTGCGGCCTTCCTGGCGAACATGAGCCATGAAATCCGTACCCCGCTCAACGGTCTGCTGGGGATGATCGCGCTGTCCCTGGACAGCACCCTGAACGCCGAGCAGCGCCAGCAGCTCTCCATCGCCCATGACTCGGGCAAAGTGCTGGTGGAGTTGCTCAACGATATCCTCGACCTGTCCAAGTTCGATGCCGGCCAGCTGGAATTGGAGCGCATCCCGTTCGACCTGGGCGCGCTGGTGGAGGACACCGCCAACCTGTTATCGCAGAACGCCGCGCCGAGCGTGGAGCTGACCTGCCTGATCGACCCTCTGTTTCCGTCCCAAGTGCTGGGCGACCCGACGCGTGTGCGGCAAATCGTCAGCAACCTGCTGTCCAACGCGCTCAAGTTCACGCGCTTTGGTCGCGTGGATGTGCGGCTGAGCAGCTGCGACGCCAAGGTGCGCATCGAAGTCTGCGACACCGGTATCGGTATCGCACAGGAAGCGCAGGTAAAAATTTTCCAACCGTTCACCCAGGCCGGCGCCGGCATTACCCGTCAGTTCGGTGGCACGGGCCTGGGCCTGGCCCTCACGCGCAACCTGTGCGAAGCCATGCACGGCCGCTTGAGCATCAGTTCGGAAGTCGGCTTTGGCAGCCAATTCTGCGCCGAACTGCCTCTGCCGCCCCATTCGCCCGCCGTGCAGCCACCGCCATTGAGCGGCGAAGTCATCGCCATCACTAACGCCAGCAGTGGCCTGACAGAGTTACTGAACACCCTGTTGCCCCACTGGGGCCTGACCCCGCGCTGCTACCCTCAGGACCAGGATCTGACCGGGCAAACCCCCGACCTGCTGATCACCGACTGCCCGGAGTGCCTGTTCCGTCTGCGGCCGGGGATTACCGCGCCGATCCTGGTGGTGACGGCCTACGGCAATTTCATGCCCGGCGAAGAAGTGGCAGCCCTCGCCCCCCTGCAGCAACAGGCGCGCCCGTTGAGCCGCAACGCGCTGTATCAGATCCTGCAACGTACTTTGCGCAGCGATGGCCAGTTGATCCTTGATCCGGTCCAACTGGAGTCCCCCCCGCTGGCCCACCGGGCGCGCATCCTGTTGGTGGAGGACAACCCGGTCAACCAATTGGTGGCCAAGGGGATGCTCAGCAAACTGGGATGCGAGGTGATCGTGGCCGCCCATGGGGGCGAAGCGCTTAAATGCCTGGAGCAGCAGACCTTCGACATGGTGTTGATGGACTGCAATATGCCGGTGATGAATGGCTACGAAGCCAGCCGACAGATTCGTAGCAGCGGGCGCTGGCCGGACCTGCCGATTGTTGCCCTGACGGCCAATGCCATGTCCGAAGAGCGTGAGCGTTGTCGGGCCGCCGGGATGAGCGACTACCTGGCAAAGCCGTTCCGTCGCGAAGAGCTCAACGCGCTGCTGGACCTATGGGTGCCGATGACGAACCCTCTCTGAGCTGCCCAAGCAATTGGTCCAGGCCATCGCGCAGGGCATCCGCCTGGTTCAGGTCGATGCCGCTGTCACACAACAGGCGTGCTTTGAGGCGGTGCGTATGGTCGCGCAGCTCCATGCCGGCTTCGCTCAAACTCAGGTGCACTTCGCGCTCATCCCCGGCGCTGCGCCGACGCTGCACCCAGGCCCGTTGTTCAAGGCGCTTGAGCAAGGGCGTGAGCGTGCCGGAGTCGAGCATCAGGCGTTCGCCCAGGCTCTTGACCGTGGGCTGCGCCGGCGGGAGGGCGTGCCACTCCCACAACACCAGCATCACCAGGTACTGCGGGTAGGTGAGGCCCAATGAATCGAGCATCGGTTTATAGGCACGGGTCACCGCCCGCGAGGCGGCATACAGTTTGAAACACAGCTGGTTGTCCAGGGCCAGTGATACGGCCGGCAGCTCGGTCATTTGAGCAAGGCTTCGATCTCCGGGGCCAGGTCCTGCGGCTTGGTCGTCGGGCCGAAGCGCTGGACGACCTGACCCTCGCGACCGATCAGGAACTTGGTGAAATTCCACTTGATGCCCTTGGAACCGAGCAGTCCCGGCGCCTGGTTTTTCAACTGCACGAATAACGGGTGGGCATCGCTACCGTTGACATCGATTTTTTTGAACAGCGGGAAGCTGACGCCGTAATTCAACTCGCAGAATTCGGAAATCGCGCCTTCATCGCCCGGCTCCTGCTTGCCGAACTGGTTGCAAGGGAAGCCCAGCACCACCAGCCCCTGGTCCTTGTACTGCTGCCACAGTTGCTCAAGCCCCTTGTACTGAGGCGTGAAGCCGCATTTGCTGGCGGTATTGACCACCAGCACGGCCTTGCCGGCGAAATCGGCCAAGGTCTTTTGCTCACCCTTGATAGTCGTGCAGGGGATGCTCAGCAGGTTGTCGCTCATGGCAGTGCCTCGGATTATTAAAGTTGAAGGTTTTAAAGTAGCGAGCAATTCAATTGCACACAATTTAATTGAGCGCACTGATCATGTCCCATCAGGCCGGATCATGGGGCGCGAACAACGCGCCCGCTCACTTCAACGGGGCACCAGGTCCAGGCACACCGAGTTGATGCAATAACGCAAGCCTGTCGGCGGCGGGCCGTCCGGGAACACATGGCCCAGGTGCGCGTCGCACTTGGCGCAGGTGACTTCGGTGCGGATCATGCCGTGGCTGACGTCACGGATCTCGACCATCGCGCTGTCGGCGATCGGCTCATAGAAGCTGGGCCAGCCACAGCCGGAGTCAAACTTGGCCTTGGAATCGAACAGCGGTGCATTGCAGCAAATGCAGTGGTACACGCCGTCCGTTTTGGTGCCGTTGTACTTGCCGCTGAACGGTCGCTCGGTACCCTTGAGCCGGCATACGTTGTACTGCTCCGGATCCAGCATCGCTTTCCATTCTTCAACGGTTTTCTGCAACTTTTCCATCGGTACACCTCGGTAACTGAAAAACCCTGATCTGTGTCTTTTCCGTGGATCAGGCGGCACGTATGATTGCGCCTCTTCAAAACGCCAGTCTGGCACCCGCGCTACCGGCATTCAAACGTATTTCCGGGTGCGGACCTCGCAGCCTTCACAGTACGGTAGTGCCCGCGCCGTCTGGATCGTTCATTTTCAGGATCACATCGCCATGCAGGTCAGCAAATCGAACAAGCTCGCCAACGTCTGCTATGACATTCGCGGCCCAGTGCTCAAGCACGCCAAGCGCCTGGAAGAGGAAGGTCATCGCATCCTCAAGCTGAACATCGGCAACCCGGCGCCGTTTGGTTTCGAAGCGCCGGACGAAATCCTCCAGGACGTGATCCGCAACCTGCCCACCGCCCAAGGCTACAGCGACTCCAAGGGCCTGTTCAGCGCACGCAAGGCGGTGATGCAGTACTACCAGCAAAAGCAGGTGGAAGGCGTCGGCATCGAAGACATCTACCTGGGCAACGGTGTGTCCGAACTGATCGTGATGTCCATGCAGGCCCTGCTCAACAATAGCGACGAAGTACTGGTACCGGCGCCTGACTACCCGTTGTGGACCGCCGCAGTAACCCTGGCCGGCGGCAACCCGGTGCATTACCTGTGCGACGAAGGCGCCGATTGGTTTCCTGACCTGGCGGACATCAAGGCCAGGATCACGCCGAACACCAAGGCGCTGGTGATCATCAACCCGAACAACCCCACCGGCGCCGTGTATTCGAAGGAAGTGCTGCTGGGCATGCTCGAACTGGCGCGCCAGCACAACCTGGTGGTGTTCTCCGACGAAATCTACGACAAGATCCTGTACGACGACGCCGTGCATGTGTGCACCGCGTCCCTGGCGCCGGACCTGCTGTGCCTGACCTTCAACGGCCTGTCCAAGTCCTACCGCGTGGCGGGTTTCCGTTCCGGGTGGATTGCCATTTCCGGCCCCAAGCACAACGCCCAGAGCTATATCGAAGGCATCGACATGCTGGCCAATATGCGTCTGTGTGCCAACGTGCCAAGCCAGCATGCGATCCAGACCGCCCTGGGGGGCTACCAGAGCATCAACGACCTGGTGCTGCCGCAAGGCCGTCTGCTGGAGCAACGCAACCGTACCTGGGAGTTGCTCAACGACATTCCGGGCGTGAGCTGCGTCAAGCCGATGGGCGCGTTGTACGCCTTCCCTCGTATCGATCCAAAGGTCTGCCCGATCCTTAACGACGAGAAGTTCGTGCTCGACCTGTTGCTGTCGGAAAAGCTGCTGGTGGTGCAGGGCACGGCGTTCAACTGGCCGTGGCCGGATCACTTTCGCGTGGTGACCTTGCCGCGCGTGGATGACCTGGAAATGGCCATTGGTCGTATCGGCAGCTTCCTGAAGTCCTATCGCCAGTAACGAATATGCCGCCGTGCGACTTCCATTCAGTCGTACGGCGAGCATCTGGCAACACTTCTATATCGATTGCCCTGCTGCGCACTGCCCCAGCCTCGCGCTTGCCGCTATCCCCCTATAATTACAGGGCCGCAAGGCAAAAGAAGGTCGATATCGGGCGATGTTCCATGTGGGAAATTCCCTTCAAGGGTCTACATTCAGGCTGTAGGACACAGTTTGAAATAGTCGCTCGGTTGAATCACCCTATGCCGCACCTTATATACCCCGCAGTACGCAACATATTAAGCATGAGGAGAACTCTACAACCATGATGCGCATCCTGCTGTTCTTGGCCACTAACCTGGCGGTCGTACTGATTGCCAGCGTCACCCTGAGCCTTTTCGGCTTCAACGGGTTCATGGCGGCCAATGGGGTTGACCTGAACCTCAATCAGCTGCTGGTTTTCTGTGCGGTCTTTGGTTTTGCCGGCTCGCTGTTCTCGCTGTTCATCTCCAAATGGATGGCGAAGATGAGCACCAGCACCCAGATCATCACCCAGCCCCGCACCCGGCACGAGCAATGGTTGCTGCAGACCGTCGAGCAGTTGTCCCGCGAGGCGGGCATCAAGATGCCCGAAGTCGGGATTTTCCCGGCGTATGAGGCCAATGCCTTTGCGACCGGCTGGAACAAGAACGACGCGCTCGTGGCCGTCAGCCAGGGCATGCTCGAACGCTTCTCGTACGATGAAGTGAAGGCCGTGCTGGCGCATGAGATTGGCCACGTGGCCAACGGCGACATGGTCACCCTGGCGCTGGTACAGGGCGTGGTGAACACCTTCGTGATGTTCTTTGCGCGGATCATCGGCAACTTTGTCGACAAGGTGATCTTCAAAAACGAAGAGGGCCGCGGCATCGCCTACTTCGTGGCGACCATTTTCGCTGAAGTGGTGCTGGGCTTCCTGGCCAGCGCGATCGTGATGTGGTTCTCGCGCAAACGCGAGTTCCGCGCAGACGAAGCCGGTGCGCGCCTTGCCGGTACGGGGGCGATGATCGCGGCGCTGCAACACCTGCGCTCCGAGCAGGGCCTGCCGGTGCATATGCCGGACAGCCTGACCGCCTTTGGTATCAATGGCGGCATCAAGCAGGGCCTGGCTCGCATGTTCATGAGCCACCCACCGTTGGAGGAGCGTATCGACGCACTGCGCCGTCGCGGCTGAGGTCAACGGGCGACACGTACAAGGGGCGATCTGATCGCCCCTTTTTTGCGGGCGCGATTTATATCCTGGTCAGCCGATAGGCACGTTCGTCCAGGCGCGTGACACCGTCCTGCACGAACTTCCAGCTCTCGGCGAGGATGTCGCGCTCTTCCAGCACATCCACCGTCCAATGCGAGCCCAGCAACACCTGCACCTCGTCATGGGCCACGGCAAACGGCGGCCCGGCCTTGAGTGCCTGATCGTAATCCAGGGTGATCAACAGGCCCTCACAGCCAGGGCGCAGCACCTGGTTCAAGTGCTCGGTATAGCGCGCCCGCAGCAACGGCGGTAAAGCGATCAACGCGGCACGGTCGTACAGCGCTGTGCAATCGGCCAATGCCTCGGCGTCCAACGCAAAGAAATCCCCGCACCACACCTCGATCGAGCTGGCCCGATAAACCGTGAACTCACCGTGCCTTGCCATTCGCGGCTGCAGGCCCTGCTCACTGAAGAAGGCCTGCACGGCCTGCTCCGACAGCTCAACTCCGAGCACGCGATGCCCCAGGCTGGCCAGCCATATCAGGTCCAGGCTTTTGCCGCACAGCGGCACCAACACCTGCGCACCGTGAGACAGACCCAGTGAGGGCCAGTGCCGCTGCAAGTAAGGGTTGACCTCGGCCAGGTGAAAGCCGATCTGATTGCGCGCCCAACGGTCAAGCCAGAATTCAGGTTCCATGACTCCCCCCGAAAATTCGATCAAATGGAGCTAAAACTTATATTAGATTTAGATCAATGATCTGATTAAAGATGGGCCCATGTTAACGCTCAGGACCCCTTTTATGCTCCCCAGCCTGTTTATCTCCCACGGTTCGCCCATGCTGGCCCTGCAGCCCGGCGCCTCCGGGCTGTCGCTGCGGCAATTGGCGGCGCACCTGCCAAGGCCAACAGCGATTGTGGTGGTGTCGGCGCATTGGGAAAGCCAGGAATTGCTGGTCAGTGGCAATGCAGCTCCCGAAACCTGGCACGATTTCGGCGGCTTCCCTCGCGAACTGTTCGCCGTGCAGTATCCCGCCCCCGGCGCCCCGGAGTTGGCCCACGCCATCGTCGACTTGCTCCAGGCCGACGGCCTGAGCGCGCGCATCGACAACCAGCGTCCGTTCGACCACGGTACCTGGGTGCCGCTGTCGCTGATGTACCCGGCGGCGGATATTCCGGTGGTGCAGGTGTCGTTGCCCAGTCGCATGGGCCCCGCCCTGCAAACCCGCGTGGGCCGTGCCCTTGCCGACCTGCGAAAACAGCACGTGCTGCTGATCGGCTCCGGCAGCATCACCCACAACCTGGGTGAGCTGGACTGGCACGCCGGGCCGGAAAGCATAGAGCCCTGGGCTCGCGCGTTCCGCGACTGGATCGTGGAAAAGCTCGTGGCAGATGACGAAGCCGCGCTGCACGATTATCGCCTCCGGGCACCGCACGCCGTACGCAACCATCCCAGCGATGAGCACCTGCTGCCCTTGTACTTCGCACGCGGGGCCGGCGGCGCGTTCAGTGTGGCCCACCAGGGCTTTACGATGGGCGCGCTGGGCATGGACATCTACCGCTTCGACTGAGCGCAAAACCCAGGCAAAAAAAATCCCCGAACCGGTCGGGGATTTTTTTATGTGCGATCAATCAACCCAGGGGGCGGATCAATCTTCGCGGTAGCGACGCAGCTTCAGCTGCTTACCGGCAACGCGTGTGTCTTTGAGCTTGGTCAGCAGTTTTTCCAGACCGTCTTCCGGCAGCTCCACCAGGGAGAAGCTGTCGCGGACCTGGATACGACCGATGGCTTCACGTGCCAGACCACCCTCGTTGAGAATAGCGCCCAGCAGGTTCTTGGCAGCGATACCATCGCGCGCGCCCAGGGCGGTACGGCAACGGGCACGACCTTCAGCCAATGGAACCGGAGCGCGACGCTCACGATCACCACGGTCTGGACGGTCGCCGGAACGCTCTGGACGATCACCGCGTGGCGCGCTGTTCGGTACCAGTGGACGTTCTTTCTCGATGGCTGCCAGGGTCAGGGCCTGACCGTTGGTCGCTTTGCGCAGCAGCGCAGCGGCCAGGGCACGTGGAGTGCAACCGATATCGGCGGTCAGGCGATCCAGCAGGTCGCCGTGGGTCGATTCAGCGTCAGCCACCAGGGGGGCCAGGCTGTTGGTCAGTTTCTTGATGCGGGCATCGAGAACGGCCTGGGCATCCGGCAGGCGGACTTCTGCAACTTTCTGACCGGTGACGCGTTCGATCACCTGCAGCATGCGGCGCTCACGTGGCGTCACCAGCAGCAGTGCGCGACCTTCGCGACCGGCGCGGCCGGTACGGCCGATACGGTGAACGTAGGACTCGGGGTCGTAAGGCATGTCAACGTTGAACACGTGGGTGATACGTGGAACGTCGAGGCCACGGGCGGCAACGTCAGTCGCCACAACGATGTCCAGACGGCCATCCTTGAGGGAGTCGATCACGCGCTCACGCTGGTTCTGGGCAATGTCGCCGTTCAGCGCAGCGGCCTTGTAGCCTTTGGCTTCCAGGGCGCTGGCCAGGTCCAGGGTCGCTTGCTTGGTGCGCACGAACATGATCAGGGCATCGAAGTCTTCGACTTCCAGCAGGCTCAATACCGCCGAGGTCTTCTGGTCAGCGTGAACCAACAGGTGAGCCTGTTCGATCGCGGTCACGGTCTGAGTCTTGGTCTGGATCTTCACGTGCTCCGGATCGCGCAGGTGGCGTTCGGCAATGGCACGGATCGACTGTGGCAGGGTGGCCGAGAACAGTACGGTCTGACGGGTCGCCGGCAAGGACTTGAAGATGACTTCCAGGTCATCCATGAAGCCCAGCTTCAACATTTCGTCAGCTTCGTCGAGCACCAGGTGGTTTACGGTCGACAGGACTTTCTCGTCGCGACGCAGGTGGTCGCACAGACGGCCTGGAGTGGCGACAACAATCTGCGCGCCGTTGCGGATGGCCTTGAGCTGCGGGCCCATCGGCGCACCGCCGTAGACGGCCACGACAGTAACGCCCGGCATTTGCTTGGCGTAGGTTTCAAAAGCGGTTGCTACTTGCAGCGCCAACTCGCGGGTTGGCGCCAGGATCAGGGCTTGCGGTTCGCGCTTGGCAGGATCGATGCAGTGCAGGATAGGCAGGGCGAACGCGGCGGTTTTACCGGTACCGGTTTGCGCCTGGCCGATCATGTCCTTGCCGGCCATGATGATCGGGATCGATTGCTGCTGGATAGCCGAAGGTTCTTCGTAGCCGGTCGCTGCGACGGCTGCAAGAATGTTCGGGTTAAGATTAAAAGCGGCGAAGCCGCCGGTTTCCTGGGTCATGGGTCTGCCTCTGAGTGCATCCGCAAAGACCCATGCTCCAAAGCTGCGCATGCCGTGTTGAGACTCAAGAGTCGCCCTGGCTGCTTTGTCGGCGGGGATTTGCGAAAACGAATGAATGAAAAAGATTCGTCAAGGAAGAGTCCGCTGTGCGGACGTGCAGCCGAAGCTGACTTCGGGGAATTGCGCTACCTAAACGCGGCCTGCTTAAAGGCCGGCGCGCACTATACCGGAAATACCTGAAAAAGGGAGCTTTTTTTATCGCCGGGCGCCGATAAAGCGCGTTGCGCCAGAGCTTTTTCAACGCCAGGCCAGGGGCTTGGTTTTTCAAAGGCCCGGCCCCGCTGGTCAAGGCGCTTAAACGGTTCACCTGTCCTGCACGTTCGTTTGGTCCGAAACCTGCTCGCGCACCGCACCGTTAAGTCATCGGGCCTGTCGGCTTTAAGGCACGCTCAGCCACTCAGGTGGCCGGGCGAATCGCCTTGATCAACGGCTGCAACGAGTAACCCAGTCGCGGCGCCAGCGCTTCGGCGCGGCCCGCGAGCGCCTGCATGTCCAACGTTTGATCCAGATCCGATGGCACCAACAGGATCACGTTGCCCTCCTTCACCGGCAATTCCCAGTAGTGGCGGTGGTACAAGCCGCGCAGCAACGCCGCGCCCAATGGCTTGCCATCGTCGGTGGCCCATTGGTTGATGACCAGCCAGCCGCCGGGGTTGAGCTTCTTCTGGCAGTTTTCCAGGAACGCCCAGGCCAAGTGCCCCACGCCGGGGCCGACATCCGTGTACAGGTCGACGAAAATCAGATCGGCCGTCTCCGCGCTTTCCAGCAACTGCAGGGCATCGCCGATGCGAATATACAGACGCGGATCGTCGTCCAGCCCCATGTACTCGATGGCCAGCCGTGGTACATCCGGGCGCAGTTCGATGGCCTCCACGTCTTCCAGCGGCAGGAACTTGAGGCACGCCTGGGTCAGCGTACCGGCACCCAGGCCGAGGAACAGCGCGCTCTCCGGCTGCTCGTGGCACAAAGCGCCAATCAGCATGGCGCGGGTGTAGTCGTATTCCAGCCAGCTTGGGTCGGCAGTGAACACACAGCTCTGCTCAATGGCCTCGCCGAATTCGAGAAACCGGTAATCGGCCACTTCGAGCACACGGATCATGCCGAAGTCATCATGGACCTCGGCCAGCACGCGCTCGACACGCTCCTCTGTCATCACTGCTCCTAAAGGGTTTACCGTGAGGCAAAGGCGCGATTGTCGGCCAACCGGCGGCAGCAGGTCACGCACTAATTGCTGATAACATTGGCGCCCGACCGTCAATCAGCCAATCGAGTTCAAGATGAGCCAACCGTGGAGCCCCGAGAGCTGGCGCGCCCTGCCGATCCAGCAACAACCCCACTACCCGGACGCCGCGCACCTGTTGCAGGTGGAGCAGAGCCTGGCCAGCTACCCGCCGCTGGTGTTTGCCGGGGAAGCACGCGAGTTGCGCCGCCAGTTTGCCGAAGTGACCCAGGGCCGGGCTTTTCTGCTGCAGGGTGGCGACTGCGCCGAAAGTTTCGCCGAGTTCTCCGCCGCAAAAATCCGCGACACCTTCAAGGTGCTGCTGCAGATGGCCATCGTGATGACCTTTGCCGCCGGGTGCCCGGTGGTGAAAGTCGGACGCATGGCCGGCCAATTCGCCAAGCCACGCTCCGCCAATGATGAAACCATCGACGGCATCACCCTGCCCGCCTACCGCGGCGACATCGTCAACGGCATCGGCTTCGACGAAAAAAGCCGCGTGCCCGATCCGGACCGCCTGCTGCAGTCCTACCATCAGTCCACCGCCACCCTCAACCTGCTGCGCGCGTTCGCACAGGGCGGCTTTGCCGATTTGCACCAGGTGCATAAATGGAACCTGGACTTCATTGCCAACTCGGCGCTGGCCGACAAATACAGCCAACTGGCCGACCGCATCGACGAAACCCTGGCTTTCATGCGTGCCTGCGGCATGGACAGTTCGCCGCAACTGCGCGAAACCAGCTTCTTCACCGCCCACGAAGCGTTGCTGCTCAATTATGAACAGGCCTTCGTACGCCGGGACAGCCTGACCAACGACTATTACGACTGCTCGGCCCATATGCTGTGGATCGGCGACCGCACCCGCCAATTGGACGGCGCCCATGTCGAATTCCTGCGCGGGGTGAACAACCCGATCGGGGTCAAGGTCGGCCCAAGCATGGACCCGGACGATCTGATCCGCCTGATCGACATCCTCAACCCGGACAACGACCCCGGCCGCCTCAACCTCATCGCCCGCATGGGCGCCGGCAGGGTCGGCGACCACCTCCCCAACCTGATCCGCGCCGTGCAGCGCGAGGGCAAGCAGGTGCTGTGGAGTTCCGACCCGATGCACGGCAATACGATCAAGGCCAGCAGCGGCTACAAGACTCGGGATTTTGCGCAGATCCTGGCGGAGGTGAAAGCGTTCTTCCAGGTGCATCAGGCCGAGGGCACCTATGCCGGCGGGATCCATATCGAGATGACCGGGCAGAACGTCACCGAATGCATCGGCGGCGCCCGGCCGATCACCGAGGATGGCTTGTCAGACCGCTACCACACCCACTGCGACCCACGGATGAATGCCGATCAATCGCTGGAACTGGCGTTCCTGATTGCCGAGACGTTGAAGCAGGTCAAACGCTGAGACTGGGCCGACGCCCTCGTGGGCAAGCCCACTCCCACAGGGAATGCAGGGTTCGATGCAAAGCATTCCCTGTGGGAGCCGGGCTTGCCCGCGATAAGGCCCTAACGGCCAACATCCAAGCCGATCATCGCGCCGCGCAATCGATCGGCACTGGGCCTTTGGCAATTGAGCTGTATCTGCTGCAACCCCAGCCAGTCGGCCATCTGGCGCAAATTCACGGCCAACGCTTGCATCCCTTCTTCGTCCAGGCCCGGCTCTTCTTCGTGCACCGCATGCACCGCCAGGCGCGAGTGGGCGCGTTCGGCGCGCAGGTCAACCCGCGCGGCGATGCGTTCATTGTGCAGGAACGGCAGCACGTAATAGCCGTACACCCGCTTGTGTTGCGGGGTGTAGATCTCCAGCCGGTAGCGGAAACCAAATAGACGCTCAGTGCGGCTGCGCTCCCAGATCAGTGAATCGAACGGCGACAGCAAGGCACTGGCCAGCACTTTGCGCGGCACGGTTGGGGTTGGCAGGCAGTACGCCGGTTGCTTCCAGCCCTGCACCCGACAACTGAGCAACTGGCCCGCATCCACCAGCTCGGCGAGGCGAGTGCGGCTGTCGGCGGGATCCAGTCGAAAGTAATCACGCAGGTCTTTTTCGGTGCCCACGCCCAAGGCGGTGGCGCTGTGCAACAACAGCGCGCGCTGAGCCTCGGCTTCGCTTACGCGGATGCGCAGGATATCGCTGGGGATGACCCGCTCCGGCAAATCGTACAGACGCTCGAAGCCACGTCGACCGGCCACAGTGACCAGGCCTGCCGCGAACAGCCATTCCAGCGCGTGCTTCTCGTCACTCCAGTCCCACCACGGCCCGGCGCGCTCTGCTCGGGTCGACAGGCTGCCCGCGCCAAGCGCGCCCTGTTGCTCCACGGTCTTCAGCACGCGCTGGATCACCGCCTGTTGTTCACGACCGAAACGCGCCATCTGCGCATAAATGCCCTGCCCCTGCTGCGCCCGCGCCATGCGCCAGCGCATCAATGGGTACAGCGCCATCGGCAGCAACGAGGCCTCATGCCCCCAGTACTCGAACAACGAACGCCGCCGCCCCTGACTCCAGGCCGCTTGTTCGAGAATCGACGGGGAATAGCTGCCCAGGCGCGAAAACAGCGGCAGGTAATGGGCACGCACCAACGCGTTGACCGAGTCGATCTGCAGTACCCCCAGACGCTCGATCAAGCGGTTTACATGAGCGGCCTTGATCAGCGCCGGCGGCTGCCGCCCGGCGAAGCCTTGGGCCGCCAACACCAGGCGGCGCGCTTGCTTGAGTGAAAAACACGGGTCGGCGGGCATGTCAGTCTCCATCGGGCCTCGCCGCCTACCCTACTGCATCCATGGCTATTTTCGCAGCGGGTCCTGCCAAAAATGCTGATGACGCTCGCGCTCAACGTCAGCGCGGTTGAGACCAAGGTCCTTCAATGCGTCGTCGCTCAAAGTGGCCAGCAACTGACGCTCCTGATGCAATGCCTGCCACCGGCTCACGACCTGAAACAGCCCGGCAAACGGGCGCTTCGCCAACAGCACAAAACCTTTCTGACCTTTCATCCTGTCACCCTCCCTTGGGGATGACGCCAGTGTGTGCGCGGGGCTATGATCAATCCAACGAATGTTTCTTATGCAACACATCTCCGAGATTGATCAATTGTCCGGCTACCCAAGTATCGATACAGACGTACTGCGCACCTTCGTGGCCATTGCCGATCATGGCGGTTTTACCCGCGCCGGTGAGTCGGTCAACCGCACTCAGTCGGCGGTAAGCATGCAGATGAAGCGCCTGGAGGAAGATGTGCTGCAGCGCAAGCTGTTCGAGCGCGAGGGTCGCCAGGTGCGATTGACGCCGGAGGGCCAGGTGTTGCTGGGGTATGCGCGGCGTATCCTCAAGCTGCACAGCGAAGTGTTCAACACCTTGCGTGAGCCGCATATGGTCGGGCTGGTGCGCATCGGCACGCCTGACGACTACGTGATGCGCTTCCTGCCGGGTATTCTCAAGCCATTTTCCAAGGCGTATCCGTTGATCCAGATCGAGATGCATTGTGAGTCGTCAGCGGTGCTGATGCAGCGACGGGATCTGGCGTTAACCGTGGTCAGCCGCGAGCCGGGCAACGAACTCGGCGAGCTGCTGCGTACCGAGCGCATGGTGTGGGCCGCGTCCCCGTGCTTTTGCGCGGACGAACACGACGCGCTGCCACTGGCAGTGTCCGGCAACGATTGCGTCTATACCCAATGGACCCGCGCCGCGCTGGAGGCGGCCGGACGGGACTATCGCCTGGCCTATCACAGCACCAACGTCGCGGCGATCCAGGCGGTGGTCAACGCCGGGCTGGCGGTGATGATCTGCATGGAAAGCCTGGTGACCGAGGAGTTGCGCGTGCTCGGCAGCGACGAAGGCTTCCCGCCGCTGCCGTCGATGAACCTGCATTTGTTGCGCAACGCAACGATGACCTCGCCGATCACCGAATGCCTGGCCGATTACATCCGTGAAGGCTTCAGACTTTGAACATCAACATCACCGCACACGCCACCAGAAAGCCGCAGAACAAGCCGCGCAGCAGCCGTTCCGGCATCGCATGGGCGACTTTCACGCCCCAGCTGATGCTGAGCAACCCGCCGATGGCCAGCGGCATACCGATCATCCAATCCACTTCATGATGCCAGGCATAGGTCACCAGGGTCACGCTGGTGCTGGGCAGAGCGAGCGCGAGCGACAAGCCTTGCGCGACTACCTGGGTCGTGCCGAACACGCTGGTCAATAGGGGTGTGGCGACGACCGCGCCGCCGACCCCGAACAAACCACCCATGGAGCCGGACGCCGCACCCAACACGCCCAGCCACGGCCAGCTGTAGCGCATGTGCGCCGTAGGCGGCGCGTTGCGTGTGAACATGCGCAGCACGTTGTAAGCCGACAGCACCAGCAAAAACGCGATAAAGCCAATGCGCATCGCCCCGGCATCCAGACCAACCGCCCAGATCGATCCCAGCCAGGCGAAGATAAACCCCATCACGCCCAACGGTAAGGCGTGGCGCAATTCGATACGGTTGCGTTGATGATAGCGCCACAGCGCCAGCATCACGTTGGGCACCACCATGACCAGCGCCGTGCCCTGGGCAATCTGTTGATCCAGGCCGAACAGCACGCCCAGCACCGGGATAGCAATCAGCCCGCCACCAATGCCAAACAGCCCGCCGACCGTGCCGAGGGCCGCGCCCAATACCAGGTAAATCGCTACATCCAACACCGTGTGTGACTCCGCATACCCCAAGACCTTGCATGCTACGCAGTCGTGCCTGGCGCGGAAACGCACAGCAACGCACAATGGCTATGCCGATCTCGCACAAGCAGCCGCCATGAATCCCAATACCCTGACCGATCAACTGAGTCTTTTCCTGGATGTGCTGGAGACCGGCAGTTTTTCCGCCGCCGCGCGTCGCCATCCGATCACGCCGTCGGCAGTGGCCCGACGTATCGACAGCCTGGAAAATTCGGTTGGCAGTCGCCTGTTCCAACGCAGCACCCACGCGGTGGTGCCGACCCCGGCGGGCATGGCGTTTGCCGAGCGCGCGCGGCGGATTGTCAGCGAGCTGCAACTGGCGAGAGCCGAAGCGGTGTCCCTGAGTCACGCGCCGGAAGGCCTGATTCGGGTGGACGCGCCGGCGGCCTTCGGTCGGCGTCACCTGGCGCCGGTGATCGCCGACTTTCTCAACGTGTACCCCGGACTGGATGTGCACCTGCATCTGATCGACAGCTTCGTGGACATGCAGGGCGCACATCTGGGCAAAGTCGACCTGGTGCTGCGCGCCGGCCATATCGTCGATACGCGGCTGATCGCCACTCCTCTGGCCAGTATCGTGCGCATCGCCTGCGCCAGCCCGGCGTACCTGAAAAGTCGCGGCACGCCGACCCACCCTCGTGAATTGAGCGACCACGACGGCCTGGACTGGGATGGCCTGGCACCGATGTTCGCCTGGCGCTTCGAACTCGACGGGCGCCGTGCCACTTACCGCCCGCAGCGTATCCGCATGAGTGCCAACAACGCAGAGGCTCTGCTTTGCGGCGCGTTGGCCGGATTAGGTATCGCTCACCTGCCGACCTGGCTGGCCAGTGAATATCTGGTGCGCGGCGAACTGTTGCCCTTGTTCTGCCAGGAAGGCCTGCCCAATCCGGAAACCACCGGGATCTACGCGCTGCGCCTGGAACAGCAGCCCAATGCGCGCAGTCGTTTGTTGCTTGAATACCTCAAGTCACGTTTCAGCCCGGTGCCGCCCTGGGACCTGGCGCTGCAAAGCGGGCTGATCTGAACGGCGGGTCAGAATTACCTGGCGCATTAAAGATTTGCCCGCTAGATTCAAAATCAGACCTATTTTTTAAGGCACCACCCATGAGCAAAAATCCCGCACCCTGCGAATCCTTGATGTTGGACAACCAGCTGTGCTTCGCGCTGCACTCCACCTCGCTGCTGATGACCAAGGTCTACAAACCGTTGCTGCAAGCGCTTGGCCTGACCTATCCGCAGTACCTGGCCATGATGGTGTTGTGGGAAGAAGATGGGTTGACCGTCGGCGAAATCAGCAGCCGTCTGCTGACCGATCCGGGGTCTCTGACCCCCCTGCTCAAACGCCTGGAAGTAGAAGGCCTGCTCAGCCGTACCCGCAGTCGTGAAGATGAACGCATAGTGGTGGTGGAGCTTACCGACGCCGGCCGCGCCTTGCAGGATAAGGCCATGGGCATTCCTCAGTGCATTCTTGGCGCCAGTGGTCTGGAGCTTGAGCAATTGCGCAAGCTACAGGCTGACTTGCTGGCATTGCGCGGCAACCTGCAGAACGCGATCTGAACACCGCCACACCCAGGTGAGCGTGGGCTCGCGACCCCGATAGCCTGGGGTCCGCCAGCCCGCCTGTCACTGTCATACCGTCATCGGCATAAGCCCTCTCGTACCCCCGGTTTGCAGTGCCTCAAAAAATAGTTGTGAATTTATCTTGCGCACCAAACATTAGCGCTATACATTCGCTCTCACCAACTACTTAGCGCGCAAACTTTTAGCGCTAAAAAAAATCGAGGGCTCTACCATGCAAACACTCTATACCGCAGTAGCCACCGCCACCGGCGGCCGTGATGGTCGTGCTGTTTCCAGCGACAATATTCTCGATGTCAAACTTTCTACCCCCAAAGAATTGGGCGGTGCCGGTGGCCAGGCCACTAACCCTGAACAATTGTTTGCCGCCGGTTACTCGGCTTGCTTCATCGGCGCGTTGAAGTTCGTCGCCGGCCAGACCAAGCGCAAGGTCCCGGACAACGCGGCAATCACTGCCCACGTGGGCATCGGCCAGATCCCCGGCGGTTTCGGCCTGGACATCGATCTGCATATCAGCCTGCCCGGCCTGGCCCAGGATGACGCGCAAAGCCTGGTCGACGCGGCTCACCAGGTCTGCCCGTACTCCAACGCCACCCGTGGCAACGTTGATGTACGTCTGCACGTAACCGTCTGATCACCTCTGCCGCCCAAGGAGAAGCACATGAACACCATTGGTAAAGCGCTCACCGGCACCCTGCTCGCCCTGTCCATCGGCAACGCATTTGCCGCAACCGGCGATGTGGAACACAGCACCCAGGCCTTTCTGGATGCGTTGAACAGCGGCACCGGCAAGCCGATCGAACAACTGACGCCCAAGGAAGCCCGCGCGGTGCTGACCGGAGCTCAGGCCGGGGTTAAGCTGACGCTGCCCGAGGCGGACGTGAGCCACAAAACCATCCAGGTCGACGGCCAGCCGCTGGACCTGACCATCGTGCGTCCGGCCGGGGTCAAGGGCACATTGCCGGTGTTTATGTTCTTCCACGGTGGCGGCTGGGTGCTGGGGGATTATCCGACACATGAACGCCTGGTACGGGACCTGGTGGCAGGTTCGGGAGCCGCGGCGGTGTTCGTCAACTACACACCGTCACCCGAAGCGCATTACCCGGTGGCGATCAATCAGGCCTACGGGGCCACGAAGTGGGTGGCCGAGCACGGCAAGGAAATTAATGTCGACGGCAAGCGCCTGGCAGTGGCGGGCAACAGTGTCGGCGGCAACATGGCTGCGGTGGTCAGCCTGATGGCCAAAGACAAGGGCACGCCGGCGATCAAGTTCCAACTGCTGTTGTGGCCGGTGACGGATGCCAACTTCGAGACGGCTTCGTACAACCAATACGCCGAAGGGCACTTCCTCACCAGGAACATGATGAAATGGTTCTGGGACAACTACACCACCGACCCTAAACAGCGCGCCGAGATCTACGCCTCACCGCTGCGCGCCACCACCGCACAACTTAAAGGCCTGCCGCCGGCCATGGTGCAGACCGCCAGCGCCGACGTGCTGCGCGACGAGGGCGAGGCCTATGCCCGTAAGTTGGATGAAGCCGGGGTACCGGTGACGGCTGTGCGCTACAACGGCATGATCCACGATTACGGGTTGCTCAACGTAGTCAGCCAGGTGCCGGCGGTGCGTTCGGCACTGCTGCAGGCGTCGGATGAGCTTAAGCAACACCTGAAGTAATCAAGCAGCGCCCATGAAAAAGCCCGACGCTAGGTCGGGCTTTTTTTCGTATCGTGTCTCGTCCTGAATAAGGTTTACACCTTCTGACCTATCATCAGGAGGAACCAATGGATTCAATAAAAAGGCGCAGTCAGCGTGATTACACACTGGGCTTTAAATTGGCGGTCGTCGATCAGGTTGAAAAGGGCGAACTGAGTTATAAAGAGGCTCAACGGCGCTATGGGATTCAGGGGCGGTCGACTGTGCTGGTGTGGTTACGCAAGCATGGACGGCAGGACTG
>NZ_JAAMRE010000037.1 GCF_013522705.1 Pseudomonas lurida | reverse complement strand
AAGTCAACCGAAACAGTCGTAATCTGCATGAGGACGCTCCCTTCCGCTAAGTGTGGATAACACTTTAACTTTGGCACATAGATGCCGTTAGGAAGGGGGCGTCCATTCCATTACCACAGCAAGCCCGTTCACCACAGCAAGCCCGTTCACCACGGCAAGCCCGTTCACCCAGCAAGCCCGCTCACCACAGCGTCAGGGGGCTGCCCATGGATTTCCAGGCCGCGATGGCCGCGCCTCAACCTAGCCGGTCTTGCCGGTGTGGTTGTTCAGTGAAATCACCTTGGTCTTGCCGATGCGGTGACGGTAAATCTCGCGCAGGTACTTGATCGCCTTTTTCACGCAGTCCCGTGACAGGCGAATGTCATTGATGGACACGAACTTCTCTTTGTCGTTGATCAGCTCGCGGTACTTCTTCTCGTACATCGGTTTGATCGCGTACCAGTTGGTATCGAGGATTTTCGCCGGGTTCTCGAACTCGTTGAGCAGTTCGTCGATGCGCTCCTCATCGAAATCCTCGTGGATGATGAAGTCCAGGATCGAGTTGTCCAGGGTGTCATCGAATCGGTAGGGGTTACGGGCGAAACAGCGTTTGATAAATGCCACGATCAGCGTCAGGAAGTCGTCCGACAGGCACGGGCTCTTGGCGATCAGGGTGGTCAGCGACAGGTTGGCCGACGCGCCGATCACCAGGGCATAACGCTTGAGCGTGGTGTTGGGGAACAGGCTGTTGAGGTGCGTCTTGAGCCGATTCAGGTCCATGTAGGACAGCTTGTAGTCCTTGGGCAATGAGACGATCGACACCACCGACGAGCAGTTCTTGAAGAAGTGCAGGTCGTGCAGCGCCGCTGCGTCATAGCCGGAGTTCTTGTATTGCTCCAGGGATGCCTTGTACCGCTTGGACTCGATCGGCAACAGGCTGATGCCTTCGATGGCCTGGGTGACCTTGTTGAAATGCGGCAGGTCGATGGACCGGAAGAACAGGTCGTCGATGTTCAGGCGCTGAGGTTCTTTTTCGAACACCTTGAATTTGTCATTCGAGGGCGCCGGGGTTTCGGGGACGACGGATTCAGCGTACGCAATCGCCACAGGGCCGGCCAGGCTCATAAACAAGTCGTTGGCATCCAGGCGAATGGTCTCGCCGATGTCGATGCCGGCGCGTCGGAAGTAGTTCTGATCGTAGTCGGTGGTCACGGCCTGGGCCGTAAGAATGTTGAAGATCTGCTGTGAGATGTATTGGTTGGCGTGTTTTTCCATGGCATTGACATCAATGTTCTGGATGTTGCCGTCATCGCTTTCTTCGGCATAACGCATGATGTCGTTGGAGATCAGCATCATGGCGTTCCAGGGCCGGATACGCCCTTTCACACTGGCTTCGCTGCTGTCTTCATTGGCGAAGTTGTAAGAGAAATCCCATTCTTCCGACAGGTATTTGCATAGCAGACGCCCGGCGTTGATGTGCAAGGCCTCGGACATCTCGCTGCGATGGTCGGAAATATTCGGCAGCACGCAAATGCCGCTGGTAAAGATCGGCTCGAACACGAAGGCGTGGCCGCTCTTGCTGTCGTGCTCGTCGGCGGGCTTGGTGTCGAATGTCTTGTTCATGTACGAATGCTGCTGGGCCAGGCCGAACTCCGAAGCCATGCCCGAGCCGGTGCCACCGCCGGCGCTGAAGATCGAAAAATACAGGCGCGACTGGTTGGCCTTGATGCCGCATGAATCGATGAGGTACGAGTGAATCATCTTCCAGTCGGGGCTGGAAAAGCGCTGGGTGTCTTTATTGAGGATGATCTTGGCCAGGTACTGGCCCAGGATTGGCGCGTTGCCGGCGCCACCGGCGTGCACTTCCGACAGGTCCATGATTTTCATTTTGCTGTAGTCGCGCAGGAACCCGCTTTTTTCGTTCTTGCGCGAGAAGCGGATGCGCCCGGCGATGTCCTTGTCCAGATCGCCCAGCATGACCAGCGGCTCCACCAAGAATACCGGTTTGCTGGCCTTGCCATTGCCCAGGCGCAGGTTGTTGCGGATCCACTGGGCCGGGCTGTAACCCTTATCGATCGACTTGTCTTCAGTGCTGAACTCGTTCAGGTAAAACTTGCGCGCGTTGTACACCAGCTCTGCCACATCCAGGGCGATGTTCGAACCGCAACGACCCAGGCCGATCAGGCACACCGAGGGGAATTCCTGGTCGCTGTGCTGTTCGCCATCGCCCTCGGCGTGAGGCGGACGCGGGAACACCATGTCACGCAGACCGTCGAGATTGTCGAGGATGCGGTCGGTATTGGTCTCGGTGAAGTACAGGTATTGCTGGGTGGCCAGCGCGGAGGTGGAGCTCAATGACTTGGAACCTGAGGGTTTTTCCGCAGGAGCTGTGAGCAACACGTCGGATACCACGGTGGCAGAGTTATTTTTAGAAGTCATTGTGCGCCATGTGCCTGGGCGGATGGCTGGAAAATATCAAAGGGCCATCACGGATTGGGTTGTTCGCGACTTTGCAGTGCGTCCTTGTCCTGAACCATTGGCCTTCGGCTTGATGGGCTCGGCAAAACCTGGCCGGACGTTCATGGATCGGCCGTTCGTCGGACTTCTTTAGATAAATGATGGCTAACTGCCAAGGATTCGACGTCAGCGGATTGGCCTCACGGTTGAGCCAGCGCTGCCGCGGTTTGGTGACGCCGCTTTGGACGGTGCAGGCTCTTTGTTCGCCGCAGGTGTGAAGGTGTGCAGCGGATTATGCCGCTCAATGCCTTGTACTACGCCGATGATCTCGCCGATGCCCACCGCCGGGCTCAACAGGTAGCCCTGGATAAAGTCGCAATCAAGGCTATGAAGCAGTTCGAACTGGGTGTGCGTTTCCACGCCTTCTGTCACCACCTGCAGGTGCAGGGTATGGGCCATGCCGATGATGGCTTGGACGATTTCCAGGTCGGCGGTGGATTTGGGAATGTCCTGGATAAAGGAGCGATCGATCTTCAGCGTGTTGAGCGGCAAGCGCTTGAGGTAGGCAAGGGACGAGTAGCCAGTGCCGAAATCGTCGATGGCCAGCGATACCCCGAGCGAACGTATTTGCCGCAACAGCGCCAGGGTGCTGCTGATATTGCCCATCAGCGCATTCTCGGTCACTTCCAGTTCCAGGCGGTTGGCGGCCAGGCCGCTGAAGCGCAGGGCATCTTCGATTTCATCCGCCAGCTCGTCGCGCGCCAGGTTCAGGGCCGAGCAATTCACCGATAGCGTGAGCTGGGTGTAGCCTCGGTCGGTGAGCTGGCTGAGGTCATGACAGGCCTGGCGCAGTACCCAATGGTCCAGCTCGGCGATCAGGCCGTTGCTTTCGGCGATCTCGATAAACCGGTCGGGTGCGAGCAGCCCGTGCTGTGGGTGCTGCCAGCGCACCAGAGCCTCCAGGCGGCTGACCTTGCCCAGTTTCATGTCGAAGATCGGTTGATAGAACAGCACCAGTTGGGTGCCGGTGCGCAGGGCGTTGCGCAGCTCTTCTTCCAACTGCAGTTCGAGGGTGGCGCGGGTCTTTAAGTTGGAGCTGAAAAAATTCAGGCTGTTGCGTCCCGCATCCTTGGACTGATACAGCGCCAGGTCGGCGGTTTTCAACAGCTCTTCACAGGTCATGCCGTCATCGGGAAACAGGCTGATGCCAATGCTGGTGGTCATCACCATCCGACGGCCGGCCAGTTCCACGGGTTCTTTCATTTTTTGCATGATGCGCTGGGCCAGATGGCGCGCTTCGTCGCGGTGATGGATGCTGATCAGGATGCAGAATTCATCGCCGCCAAAGCGCGCGACTACGTCGGCATGACTGCGCACCGAGCCTTTGATATGGCTGGCCAGTACGGTCAGCAGTTGATCGCCGGCGTCGTGCCCGAGGCTGTCATTGATGCGCTTGAAGTGGTCTATATCGAGGAAGATCACCGCCATCATGCCGTGGGTGGCGGTCTTTTCCGCGACTTTTTCCGCAAAAATCTGGTTGAACCCGCGACGGTTGAGCAGGCTGGTCAACGCATCGTAATGGGCTACCTGCTGCAGGGACGCGCGGGCCTGGTCCAATTCGCTGAGCAGGGCGTTGACCCGACGCAGGTCGCGTTCCTTGTGTTGCAGTTTCTTGTCCGCCAGCGCCGCGCTGATGCTGCTGCCGATTACCAGCAAGGTGATCACCGCCACCGACAGGCCCAGCTGCATGGGGTTATTGTTGGGCGCAACCGAGAGGTCAGCACCGGTAGGCACTACCATCTGCATGGCGGCCATGCCAGTGAAATGCATGCTGATAATGCCCGCGCCCAGGACCAGGCTGGCGGCATATTTAAGCAGTTGGTGGAAGATCCCGGCCCCGGTGCGCAGATAATTCGACAGCAACAACGCGGCGAGGCTGGCACCGATGGCAATGCCGATCGAGGCCAGCAGCAGCCATGAGTCGAAGTACATCCATGCCTGGGAGCGTATCGCTGACATGCCGACGTAATGCATCAAGGCGATGCCAAGTCCCATCCACACCGAGGCCAGCAGGTATTGAAGCAGCCGCAGCTTGGGATGGCTGAGGGTTTTCATGGCAAACAACGACGCAATCAGCGCGATCAGCAATGACACGAAGGTCATCGTCAGTTCGTAGTGAATTGCGATGGGCGCCTGGAAGGCCAGCATGCTGATGAAATGTGTCGACCAGATGCCCCCAGCCAGGCAGCCGGCCCCCAGCCAGCGCCAATGTCGGCGCGCGGTGGGGTCCTCGACATGGCCGACCCGCTCGGCCATGTCCAGCGTGCCGAACCCTGCCGCGCAGGCCACCAGATAAGCCAGCAGCACCAGAAACGGGTTATGACTGCAATTGAGTAATAAATGCCCGTTGGTGGGGAGGTCGGTAAAGAAATGCAGACCCAGCCATTCCATAGCATGTCCTGTCATAGCGTCACGTCACGGCCTAAGGCGATGACCTATGAGGTCGAGTATAGAAGCCTCGCGGAATTTGCCAGGGATAATGGCACTTTGCTCAGAACCTTTTCGGCATGCTGCCCATAGCGTTTGATGCTAAGCGCTGATGGGCAGCTCGAATTCAAACGGTGCCTGCAGGGGCGGCAGGCCGAAGGCGGCGCGCGCGGCATCGCAATCGACGTTCTGCACGCCCTGGCTCCAGGACGATTCGAACTCGCGGCATACACTGGAGCGCTGCTCATAGATCGTGCAGCGCGTCCCTTCGCCCACCGTGCCTTCAAGGCTGCAGCAGCGCGCAGGTTTGCGGTCGGTGCCGATCATCGCCACGCGAGTGGGATTGATCTGTTCCACCAGATCATCGGGCACCGTACCACCCGACGAGGCGCACTCGCCCCAGAAGAACGACACGCGAAAATAGGAACAGCAGGCACCGCAACTCAGACACGGACTGGCTTCGGACATGGGCGTCATCGATAAGAAAAGTGGGATAGGGGCACTGCAGGAAGGCTCGCCATTCTATCCACGCCAACGCCATTGGGAAGAGGGGGGCACACATATATTTTGTGTAGGCGAAGTCCCGCAGTGCCGGGTGAAATTACGTCCTATCAGCTTTACGAATCATTACAGACAACCACCGCCGGCGTGACTATGTTGCAGTTACCTGAGCGGGATGCATCGGGCATCGCAGCTCTCATAACAATAAAAGAGACGGACCCATGCAGAACTCGACCCAAGCGGCGAATGCCTGGCGCATTCTGTTCCTGCTGTTCCTCGCCAACCTGTTCAATTTCTTCGATCGCACCATTCCGGCAATCATCATCGAACCCATCCGCATGGAATGGCACCTGAGTGACTTTCAGCTCGGCATCATCGGCACCGCCTTTACCATCGTCTATGCCATCGCCGGCCTGCCCCTTGGGCGTCTGGCCGACACCGGCTCGCGCAGCAAGTTGATGGGCTGGGGGCTGTTTGCCTGGAGCGGGCTCACGGCGATCAACGGCCTGGTAGGCAGTTTCTGGAGTTTTCTGCTGGTGCGCATGGGGATCGGCATCGGTGAAGCGAGCTACGCGCCGGCGGCCAACTCGCTGATCGGCGACTTGTTCCCGGCGCACCGCCGCGCCCGCGCCATGGGGATTTTCATGCTCGGGCTACCGTTGGGCCTGCTATTGGCGTTCTTTACCATCGGGGCGATGGTCAAGGCGTTCGACAGCTGGCGCGCGCCGTTCTTTATCGCCGCGGTGCCGGGGCTGATCCTGGCGGTGTTCATGTTCTATATCAAAGAACCCAAGCGTGGCGCGGCGGAGGCGGTGCAGGTGTCCCAGGCGCGCGTCGACCGCCCGATCCGCCGCGTGCTGGCGGTGCCGACGTTCCTATGGCTGGTGCTGGCCGGGTTGTGCTTCAACTTCGCCACCTATGCCTGCAACTCGTTCCTGGTGCCGATGCTGCAGCGCTATTTCCTGTTGCCGTTGCAGGACGCGGCGGTGGCCACCGGTTTCATCGTCGGTGTCACAGGCCTGATCGGCCTGACACTGGGCGGCTGGATCGCCGACAAGATCCATCAGCGGATCGCCAATGGCCGGCTGCTATTTGCCGCGTGCAGCCTGATTATTTCCACCGTCACCACCGCTTGGGCCCTGCATGCCGGGCGCATCGAGATCGGCGTGTTTGTCGCGCTGTTCAGTGTCGGCTGGCTGTTTGCGTACAACTTCTACACCTGCGTCTACACCGCGATTCAGGACGTAGTGGAACCGCGCCTGCGGGCTACGGCGATGGCGCTGTTTTTTGCCGGGTTGTACCTGCTGGGCGGCGGCATGGGGCCGATTGTGGTGGGCGGTTTGTCCGACCACTTTGCCCATTCGGCGATGTACGCCGACGGTGCGCAACAGATGACGGAAGCCTACAAAGCCGTGGGCCTGCACGACGCCATGTACCTGATCCCGGTGGCGCTGTTCTTGACGATGCTGTTTCTGTTCCAGGCCTCGCGCAGCTTTGTGCGGGATGCCAAGCGCATGAAGGAGGGGTTGAGTGCGGTTGAGGTGCCGGCTGTTGCCGCGACCGCTTGAGACTGGGGTGAAGCCATCGGGGGCAAGCCCCCTCCCACATTGATCAGTGATCGACATGACAACTCGGTCAACTGTGGGAGGGGGCTTGCCCCCGATAAGGTCAGCAGGGCAGGAGGGTCATCAACCCGCCACCAGCACCCGAATCGCCTCCAGGCGCAGCGCAGCCTTGTCGAGCATGGCCAGGCCCTGTTCGCGTTGCTGGCGCAAGGCAATCAGTTCACTGTCGCGCACGGTCGGGTTGACCGCCTGCAGTGCCGTCAGGCGAGCCAGTTCTTCATCGGTGTCCGCCGCCAGGCGCCGTTTGGCTTCGGCCACGCGTTCGGCATGGCGAGGGCTGATCTTTTCTTCGCCGGCATTGATGCGCGGCGTGAGTTGATCGCGCTGGGCCTGGACGAACTTGTTGGCGCTGGCCCGTGGCACGCTTTCCAACTGATCATTCAGGGTTTCGAACGACACGCGGCCGGACAGGTCGTTGCCGTTGGCGTCCAGCAGGCAGCGCAGGGCGGCCGGTGGCAGGTAGCGGCCCAATTGCAGCGAGCGCGGCGCCACCACTTCACTGACGTACAGCAGTTCAAGCAGCACGGTGCCCGGCTTGAGCGCCTTGTTCTTGATCAGCGCCACGGCGGTATTGCCCATGGAGCCGGACAGCACCAGGTCCATGCCGCCCTGCACCATCGGGTGTTCCCAGGTGATGAACTGCATGTCTTCACGCGACAGCGCCTGGTCACGATCGTAGGTAATGGTCACGCCTTCGTCGTCGCCCAGGGGGAAGCTGGCGTCGAGCATTTTTTCGCTGGGCTTGAGGATCAGGGCGTTTTCCGAATGGTCTTCGCTGTCGATGCCGAACGCATCGAACAGGGTTTCCATGTAGATCGGCAGCGCGAACTGATCGTCCTGCTCCAAAATGGCCTCCACCAGCGCATCGCCTTCGCCTGCGCCGCCGGAGTTGAGCTCCAGCAGACGGTCGCGACCTGTGTGCAGTTCCTCTTCCAGGCGTTCGCGTTCGGCACGCGCTTCGTCGATCAGCGCTTGCCACTCGCCATCGTCGGCGTTTTCCAGCAGCGGCAGCAGGCGCGGGCCGAACTGATGCTGCAAGGCGTTACCGGTCGGGCAGGTGTTGAGAAAAGCGTTCAGCGCTTCGTGGTACCACTGGAACAGGCGCTCCTGCGGGCTGGTTTCCAGGTAGGGCACATGCAGTTCGATTACATGTTTCTGGCCGATCCGGTCCAGGCGGCCGATCCGCTGTTCCAGCAGGTCCGGGTGGGACGGCAGGTCGAACAACACCAGGTGGTGGGAGAACTGGAAGTTGCGGCCTTCACTGCCGATTTCCGAGCAGATCAACACTTGGGCGCCGAATTCTTCGTCGGCGAAGTAGGCGGCGGCGCGGTCGCGCTCAAGGATATTCATACCCTCGTGGAACACCGTGGCTGGAATGCCGGAGCGCACGCGCAGTGCATCTTCCAGGTCCATGGCGGTTTCGGCGTGGGCGCAGATCACCAGGACCTTGGTGCGCTTGAGCATTTTGAGCTGATCGATCAGCCACTCCACGCGTGGGTCGAAACGCCACCAGCGATGTTCTTCTTCGATGTCCGGCTGCGACTGGAAGCTGACTTCCGGGTACAACTCGGCGTGCTCGCCCAGCGGCAATTCGAGGTATTCGTCCGGGTTCGGCAGCGGGTAAGCGTGCAGCTTGCGCTCCGGGAACCCTTGCACCGCGGCGCGGGTGTTGCGAAACAGCACGCGGCCGGTGCCGTGACGGTCGAGCAGCTCGCGCACCAGGCGTGCACTGGCTTCGGTGTCGCCATCGTTGACGGCGGTGAGCAGCGCTTCACCTTCGTTGCCGAGGAAACCCTGGATGGTCTTGTGCGCGGCAGGCGACAGGCGACCTTTGTCCAGCAGTTCCTGCACGGCTTCGGCGACGGGGCGATAGTTCTCGCTCTCGGCGCGGAAGGCCTGCAGATCGTGGAAGCGGTTCGGGTCAAGCAGGCGCAGACGCGCGAAATGGCTGTCCTGGCCCAATTGCTCCGGGGTGGCGGTGAGCAGCAATACGCCCGGAATCACTTCGGCCAGTTGCTCGACCAGCGCGTATTCCGGGCTGGCCTTGTCTTCATGCCAGACCAGGTGGTGAGCCTCGTCGACCACCAGCAGGTCCCAGCCGGCGGCGAACAGCGCGTCCTGAGCTTTCTCGTCGTCCACCAGCCATTCCAGCGCAACCAGGGCCAGTTGAGTGTCTTCGAACGGGTTGGTGGCATCGCTTTCGATAAAGCGCTCTTCGTCGAACAGCGCCACCTGCAGGTTGAAGCGGCGGCGCATTTCCACCAGCCACTGGTGCTGCAGGTTTTCCGGGACCAGGATCAATACGCGGTTGGCGCGGCCCGACAGCAGTTGGCGATGGATCACCAGGCCGGCTTCGATGGTCTTGCCCAGGCCCACTTCGTCGGCCAGCAATACGCGCGGTGCGATACGGTCAGCGACTTCACGGGCGATGTGCAGTTGGTGCGCAATGGGTTGCGCACGCACGCCACCCAGGCCCCACAGCGAGGATTGGAGTTGGCGGCTGGTGTGTTCCAGGGTGTGGTAACGCAGCGAGAACCAGGCCAATGGGTCGATCTGCCCGGCGAACAGACGGTCGCTGGCCAAACGGAACTGGATGAAATTGGAGAGTTGGGTTTCCGGCAGGGTGACCTGCTCGTTCTGCCCATTGAGGCCGTGGTACACCAGCAGGCCGTCGACGTCGTCGACTTCCTGCACGGTCATTTTCCAGCCTTCGAAATGGGTGATGGAGTCGCCCGGCGAGAACCGCACGCGGGTGAGGGGCGCATTCCGTAGCGCATACTGGCGGGTGTCGCCAGTGGCCGGATAGAGCACGGTCAACAAGCGGCCGTCCTGCGCCAGAACGGTGCCTAACCCCAGCTCTGCTTCGCTGTCACTAATCCAGCGTTGCCCCGGTTGATACTGCTGCGCCATGCTGCCTGACTCCCGCCGTGAAAAAGCCGACTATCTTAACGGAACAAGGTCCACCGCCCAAGGACTCTGACAAAAACTACGCCGTTCGCGGGCAGCGATGCGCGTCGAGTCGACGGGTGGCGGGCACTTGCGAGTGTCGACTGGGTCACAGGTTCCAACCTTGGTGCTCAAGTCGCTCTGCGCCGCGCCGACAGCCTGAGATCAGGAGAGAAAAACTTATGCTGCCACCCATGCTGCCCGTCAGCGTCGTGCCGGTCACGTCACAACTTGACCCGGTGCGCCAGAAGCCGGATATCCCGCCCGTGGTGCCCGTGCAACAGGGCTCCAACGAAAGTACGATCGATCTGAAAAAGGGCGACGCCGAGCAATCCACCTTTCTGTTGCGCGAGGAACAGCGTCGCCAGCAGGAACAGCAGAAGCGTCGGCGGGAGGCGGATGAAGACCCGGAGCAGCACCTGGCCATTCCTGGCGATGTGCTCAACGCCGATAACACCGTGCCGGTCGTGCCGCTGATTGAAGATGCGCCGCGCCAGGGATTGTGGGTAGACGTCGAAGTCTAGCCACGCAGTGCGCGCAGGGCGTTCAGCAAGACCTCGATATCGCCCTCGTCGTTAAGCGGGCTGACGGAGATGCGCGCGATGCCGGGCAGGCTCCTTGCCTGCATGTCCAGCGGGGTATAGGCCACGTTATTGGCGCCGATATTGATGCGTTGCAAGGCCAGTTGCCGTTTGAGTTCGAACCCGTCCCAGCCTTCCAGGTTGAAGGCGATCAAGCCCGATCGATGCTCGCCCAGGTCATGCAGCGAGATGCCCTCGATCTCACCCAATGCCTGGCGAATTCTCGCACTTGTCTGCGCAACCCTTTCCCATACTCGCTCGATCCCAAGCTGATTGATCTCGTGCAATGCATTGCCCAATCCGGCCAATAGGGCGTAGGACACTTCGCTGGTTTCAAAACGCCGGGCGTCATTGCGCAGGTCGAAACCTTGCGCGCTCCACGGTGCGGAAAACACATCGCGCTGGGCCGGGTCGAGGCGCGGCAGAAACGCCGGCCGCACATACAGCAGTGCGGTTGCGCGTGGCCCGCGCAGGTGCTTGCGCCCGGCGCACTTGAGTACATCGCAGTGCAGCGCCTGCACATCCACCGGGATCTGGCCGACGGCTTGGCCGGCATCGATAAAGTAGGCAATGCCATGGCGCCTGGCCACTTCGCCGATGGCCTGGGCCGGGTTGATCAGGCCACCGTTGGCGGGCAGCCAGGTCAGGTCGATAAGCTTGACCCGCGCGTCGATCATCGCCGTCAGCGCCAGCGGGCATACGGCGCCGCTGGCATCGCAGGGGATCACTTCCACACGGGCACCCGCTTTTACGGCCACTTGCATGCTCGCCAGGTTGCCGCCCCATTCATGGCGCCCGACCAGGATCCGGTCCCCCGGCTGCCAGGGACCAAGGGCCTGGAATGCCAGGTTCCAGGCGCTCGAACCGCTGCCGGCGAAGGCGATGGAGGAGGGCGGGGCGTTGAGCAACCGCGCGGCGGCGCGCCTGGCATTGTCCGCCAGTACGGCGCCGTGCTCGCCGGCTTCCATTGGCCCGTCGCACGCCTCGCGCTGCAGTTGCTCGATGATGGCATCGACGGTCGCCTGGCTCGGCAAGGAGGCGCCGGCATGATTGAAATGCACCAACCCCGACTGGCAGCCCGGCGTGGCCGCGCGCAATTGCCGAACCTCCAGCGGGCTCACGGCTGCACCTCGAACACCGCATCAACCTCCACCGCCACGCCGGCGGGCAGGCTGGCCACGCCTATCGCAGTGCGGACATGCCGGCCTTTTTCGCCCAGGACGTTGACCAATAGGTTCGATGCGCCGTTGGCCACCATGCCCTGGCGTTGAAAATCGCTGCTGGCGGCAATGAACACGCCCAGGCGCAGCGTTCGTACCAGGCGCGACAGGTCATCGCCCAAGGCATCGCTCAATTGCGCGAGCAATCCCAGGGCCGCCAGCTCCGCGGCCCGAACGCCTTCTTCATCGCCGAGGGTCTCGCCCAATCGGCCCACATAAGCAGGCTTGCCGTCCACCAGCGGGATTTGCCCGGAGATAAACAGTTGATGGTGGCTGGCGACATGGTTGATGTAATTGGCAATCGGCTGGCTGGGGGAGGGCAGCGTCAGGCCCAGAGCATTTACGCGGGCGCGGAGGGAGTCCATGGTCAAACCTCTTAAGAGTGGGAGGCGTGAGCATGTTGGCCTTGAGCGGCGGCGACAAACGGATAGATCTCACCCGACGTATCGAAATAACTCACGCGTCAGTGCAGGCGTCCTTCAGCCACTCAACGAAGCATTCGGCCGCTGGGCTGATACCGCCTGGCGGGGCGATCAGCCAGTAACCGATATCGCTGTGATAAGGCGGCCAATCGAAGGCTGGCACCAGGCTGCCATCCTGCAAACGCCTTTCGATCAAACGATGCCGGCCCATGGCAATGCCCTGGCCGGCCACGGCTGTTTCGACGACGATGTTGTAGTCGTGCAGCAGCACGCGGGGGTGGTGCTCCAGATCGACCTGGTAATGCGCGGACCAATCGCTCCACTCGAACGGCCGGTGCGAAGTGGCCATCAGCAACGGCCCCTTGTGCAATGGGCCGGCCTTGAACGCAGGACTGCACACCGGGGAAATCACCTCCGGCATCAATCGTGTGGCATGTACGTCGGGCCAGTCGCCTTTGCCATAGCGGATCGCCAGATCGACTTCGGCGGCGGCGACATTGGCCAGTTGAATGGCCGGCAGCAACTCAACCTGAATAGACGGGTAGCGGTTGAGAAATCCGGCCAGGCGGGGGGCCAGCCACAGTGTGGCGAACGAGGCCAGCAGACCGATGCGCAAGACCGTCGTACTGGGCGCCGCCCGTTGCGCACGGGTGGCGACGGCGATCGCGTCGAGGGCCGGGCGAATGTCGTCGTAATACTGTTGGCCGTCGGCGGTCAGATCAATCGCACGTGTGCGCCGGACAAACAGTGATTTACCCAGATGCTGCTCCAGTTTCTGCACTTGATGGCTCAACGCGCTCTGGGTCACCGACAATTCAGACGCTGCCTTGATAAAGCTCAAATGTCGTGCCACGGCTTCGAAAGCGCGCAGGGCCAGCAGCGGTGGAAGGTCTCTGTGCAGTGCCACCTGGGGACGCCTCAAAAGGTTGGACAGACGCGTCGATTTTGGTCGATGGCCTGCCTTTTGTCGCCCGCTGATTTGCCGTCGGGCGGGCGAGGCCGCATTATTGAGGCCTTCCCGCCACCACGTAAGCCAAGCCATGAGTGATGAACCCAAGCTGATCGACCTGAATGCCGAACGTGCCAAGCGCGTGCATGACCTGAACGACAAGCGTCTGAACGAAGTGCGCCAGGCGTTTGAACAGGCCATGCCGCTTGGGAAAACCAAGAAAAAACCGAAAAACAAACCCAAAAAGCGTTGAAATGCCCTGCATCTATTGATGCAGGTCAGTTATTGCCCTTCTTTACGCCCCGTTGCGGGCGACATTGATCCTCGTCAATTTTCCCCTGCACCATCTCCGTTAACTTAGCCCCATCGCAACAGGGCAAGCACGGGAGGGCGGTCATGTTCATCGATAATGTGGTGTTTGCCGGAGTGCTGACCGTCAGCCTCATGGTGATGTTCTTTGTAGGGTTTGGATTTTTTATCTGGAAAGACGCGAATAAGCGTAAAAAACCATAGGTCTTTCTGGATTACATGAGCACGCAAGGCATTTTGGGCGACTTCGGTCGCCCTTTTTTTTATCTGCGATTTGAACTCTTCGTTAATGCCCAGTCATAAAAAAAGGTGCGGTCCTCTTGCGAGGCCGCACCTTCTTTTTTCAGCGTAGGGCGATCAGCTGCCCAGCGCCTTGGACGCCAGCCAGAACAACCCGGCCGACAGCGCAACGGTCGCCGGCAGGGTCAGCACCCAGGCCATCAGGATGGTCTTGACCGTGCCGCCTTGCAGGCCGCTTTTGTTGGCAACCATGGTGCCGGCGACACCCGACGACAGCACGTGGGTGGTCGATACCGGCAGGCTGAAGATGTTGGCCAGGCCAATCATGCTCGCCGTGGTGATCTGCGCCGACATGCCTTGTGCGTAGGTCATGCCCTGTTTGCCGATCTTCTCGCCGATGGTCAGCACTACGCGCTTCCAGCCCACCATGGTGCCCAGGCCCAAGGCCAATGCGACGGCCAGGATTACCCAGAACGGTGCGTATTCGGTCGTGGCGGTCAGGTCTTTGCGCAGCTTGTCGAGGTCCGACTTCTCGCGCGCATCCAGGCCTGGCAGCTTGCCGACTTTCTTCGCGGTATCGTCCAGGCAGAGCAGGTAGCGACGCACTTCGATGCGGTGATCGGCGCTCAGCGAGTGGTAGTCGGATACACCTTTCAAGGTGTTGACCAGCGCATTGATCGTCGGCTCGGTCTGCTGCGGGTTGCACTGGAACTTGCCCGGCAGGTCATCTTTCACGCTTTTGCCCAGGGCCAGGAACTCGCCGAGGGTTGCGTTATTGCGCTCATAGAACTGACTCAAATGCACGGTGGCGTCGCGGGTGCGTTCGATCTGGTAAGTGGTGCTGCCCAGGTCGAGAACGAATTGCGCCGGCACGATACCGATCAGCACCAGCATGATCAGGCCGATACCTTTCTGACCGTCGTTTGAACCGTGCACGAAGCTCACGGCCATGGCTGAGATCACCAGCACCAGACGGTTCCAGAACGGCGGGTGCTTTTTGTCGTCGAGCTTGCGGCGCTGGTCCGGAGTCTTGTGCATCTTCGACAGCGGGCGCCACCACTTCAGGCCGATCAGCACCAGGGCTGCCACCAGGAAACCGGCCATCGGCGAGAACACCAGAGAGGCACCGATATCGACTGCCTTCTGCCAGTTCACACCGTCAGCCAGGGGGATATCGTTGATCAGTGCGTTGGCCAGGCCGACGCCGAGGATCGAGCCGATCAGAGTGTGGGAGCTGGACGCGGGGATACCGAAGTACCAGGTGCCCAGGTTCCAGGTGATCGCCGCCGCCAGCAATGAGAAGACCATGGCTAGACCATGACCGGTATTCACATTGATCAACAGCTCCACCGGCAGCAGGTGCACGATGGCGTAGGCGACACCGACACCACCGAGCAACACGCCGAGGAAGTTGAACACCCCGGAGAAGAACACGGCCAGGTGCGGCGGCATGGCTTTGGTATAGATGACTGTGGCCACCGCGTTAGCGGTGTCATGAAAGCCATTGATGAACTCGAAGGCGAGGACAAAGGCCAGGGCGAGCAACAGGCTCACTAGAACCCACGCATCCAGTCCGCTGAATAAATCGATCATGAAGGTTTTCTGACCCGGTCGTAAGGGGGCGCGATTATGCCAGAAAACCTCAGTAATCGATGCACTAGCTGCTCATCGGTAACAATCTTCACTGGAAAAACACCGGGGAGCGCTGTGCATCCCAGGGTTTCCGGGGCTTTGACAAGTCATTGATTTATATAGCTGCGGCCCTCTTGCGAGGGCGATTGTCGCCAAAACGTCATCTCTGAAACATTTGTATGAAATTTTACCGAGGGCGCAGAGAGGCGGATTGGCTCGAGCTGGCTATGCGCCATCCTTTTGTGCTGCGCCTACGGCTCTTCGGTCTTGAGTTCCTCTTCAATCTTCTGGATTTCCTGGGCAAAGGCCTGGTCCAGCAGGCTGGCGCGCTTGCGCCATGGCTTACGCTCAGGTTCAGGCTGGGCGGCGTAGGTGGTGACTTCCCCGCCGTAAACGTCCTTGTAACGTTGTTCCTGGCGCTCTAGTTCCGCGCGCAGTTCATCTTTCGTCACATCGTTACCTAATTGAGTTGGGTGTAAGTAAGTTAAAGCGTTATGCCTGGATGGCGTCTCAAGGCGAACAGAGTTGACCCCTTGCAACGCCAACTTTTGAAACACAGGTGCCTTTGCATGCGACGTGCGGGTCATTCCAGGCTGATAGTGCGCTTGCCCCGCACTCCTGTGCAGTGGCGGCAGGCGTGGTCGGCGAACCTGCAGACCGCGATCCGGGCGCAGGGTGCATTATAGCGGCGCATTTGTATAACACTATCGGCATAGAGTTAAAAAGCTTCAACTTTGTATGAGGCTTTTGTTACATCGGTGTGTGAGCATTTAATAAGTGCCTGCGCTTCACAATTGGTTAAACGCTGTTAATGCATTTGTACAACTTTCCTTTCCCTTGGCACACTCACGGCTGAGCACTCTGCGGTGTGCTCGCGCTAAATTGCGATTATCGAATCATCGTCCGATAATCGCACAGTGATGTCGGCGCAATCTTGTATCCCGCAGCCGGCGCGGCTTGTAATACCTGGCAAACCTCCCCAGCGGCTGACAATAAGAGAAGGCATCGAGATGAACGATCAATTGCGCAATTCCTTCGCGTCCGTGGCGCCTCCGATCGTTGCCTCGCCGGCCAAGCGCATCCAGGCGTTCACCGGTGACCCCGACTTCATGACCTCCCTGGCTCGCGGCCTGGCGGTGGTGCAGGCGTTCCAGGAGCGCAAGCGCCACCTCACCATCGCCCAGATCAGCCACCGCACCGAAATCCCGCGTGCCGCCGTGCGCCGTTGTCTGCACACCCTGATCAAGCTCGGCTACGCCACCACCGACGGGCGTACCTATTCGTTATTGCCCAAGGTGCTGACCCTGGGCCATGCGTACCTGTCGTCCACGCCACTGGCGGTGTCGGCTCAACCTTATCTGGACCGCATGAGTGAGCAACTGCACGAGGCATGCAACATGGCTACCCTCGAAGGCGACGACATCCTCTACATTGCGCGTTCGGCGACCACCCAGCGGCTGATCTCGGTCGATCTGTCCGTCGGCGGGCGTTTGCCGGCCTATTGCACGTCCATGGGGCGCATCCTTTTGGCGGCGCTGGACGACGCTTCGCTGCAGGACTACCTCGATCATGCCGACCTGCAAACCAAGACCAGCCGCACCCTCACCACCCCCGAAGCGTTGTTCGAATGCCTGCAGCAGGTACGCCAGCAAGGCTGGTGCATCGTCGACCAGGAGCTCGAGCAAGGCCTGCGTTCCATCGCGGTGCCGGTCTATGACGCTTCCGGGCAGGTGCTCGCGGCGCTGAACGTCAGCACCCACGCCGGACGTGTCAGCCGCAGCGAGCTGGAGCAGCGCTTCCTGCCGAGCATGCTCAGCGCCAGCCGCGAGCTGAGTGCGCAATTATTTGCGTAAGCTGTTCGGTGACCGCACAGATCCCGAGCTGATCAATTGACGCTGTTTCCCCCGGCTTATTAATGTGCGGCAGCGCTGTTCAAGCGCCACTTAATAAGAATGACGGCCCCAGGCCGTCCGCCCGCCATCGGTGTGGAATAAAAATAATGAATCAGCCTTCTGTCGGTACCACCCTGGACGTGCAGTCCTTTATTAATGCCCAGCCGCTGTCACGCTATCAGTGGCGCGTGGTTATCCTGTGTTTCCTGATTGTGTTCCTCGATGGCCTCGATACGGCAGCCATGGGCTTTATTGCACCGGCGTTGTCCCAGGACTGGGGCATTGACCGCGCCAGCCTCGGCCCGGTGATGAGCGCCGCGTTGATCGGCATGGTGTTCGGCGCCCTCGGCTCCGGCCCGCTGGCCGACCGCTTCGGGCGCAAAGTCGTGCTGGTAGGCGCGGTGCTGGTGTTCGGTGCCTTCAGCCTGGCTTCGGCCTACAGCAGCAACGTCGATCAGTTGCTGGTGCTGCGTTTTCTCACCGGGCTGGGCCTGGGGGCGGGGATGCCCAACGCCACCACCTTGCTCTCCGAATACACTCCTGAACGCCACAAGTCGCTGCTGGTGACCAGCATGTTCTGCGGCTTCAACCTGGGCATGGCCGGCGGCGGGTTTATTTCGGCCAAGCTGATTCCGGCATTCGGCTGGCACAGTCTGCTGCTGATCGGCGGCATCCTGCCGTTGATCCTGGCCGTGGTATTGCTGGTGTGGTTGCCGGAATCGGCGCGTTATCTGGTGGTACGCAACCGTGGCGCCGACAAAGTGCGCCGGACCCTCTCGCCCATCGAACCCAACCTGGTCGCCCAGGCCACTCATTTCAGCGTGCCCGAACAAAAAACCGTGAAGGCCCGCAACGTGTTCGCGGTGATCTTCTCCGGTACCTACAGCGCCGGCACCTTGCTGCTGTGGCTGACGTACTTCATGGGCCTGGTAATCGTGTACCTGTTGACCAGTTGGCTGCCGACCCTGATGCGCGACAGCGGCGCAAGTATGGAGCAGGCCGCGTTTATCGGCGCGTTGTTCCAGTTCGGCGGCGTGTTGAGCGCGGTCGGCGTAGGTTGGGCGATGGATCGGTTCAATCCGCACAAGGTGATCGGCACGTTTTACCTGTTGGCCGGGGTATTTGCCTACGCGGTCGGGCAGAGCCTGGGCAATATCACGCTACTGGCCACCCTGGTGCTGGTCGCCGGCATGTGCGTCAACGGCGCGCAATCGGCGATGCCTTCCCTGGCGGCGCGGTTCTACCCGACCCAGGGCCGCGCCACAGGCGTGTCGTGGATGCTCGGCATCGGGCGTTTCGGCGCGATTCTCGGCGCCTGGATGGGCGCCACGCTGCTGGGCCTGGGCTGGGACTTCGAGCAAGTGCTCAGCGCCTTGGTGATTCCCGCCGCACTGGCCACCACTGCCGTGGTGATCAAAGGCATGGTCAGCCACGCCGACGCGACCTGATCGATAGCCTGCCAACAATCGGTTCGATAATCGAACGCTTAGTCGATTATCGGATTGTTTGGCCTATTTGCCCGGCTTAATCTGCAAGCACTTCGGCGCCCCCTCAGCGCCTCTTTCGATCAACACCGGGAGCCCGACCCCATGGCTGAAATCCTCGCGCTGCGTGATGCGGTAAAGCAATTCGTCAATGACGGCGATACCGTCGCATTGGAAGGCTTTACCCACCTCATACCTACGGCAGCGGGTCATGAAATCATCCGTCAAGGCAAGAAAGACCTGACGCTGGTCCGCATGACGCCCGACCTGATCTACGACCAGTTGATCGGTGCCGGTTGCGCCCGCAAGCTGATTTTTTCCTGGGGCGGCAACCCCGGCGTAGGTTCCTTGCATCGTCTGCGCGACGCGGTCGAGAAGCAGTGGCCGCAGCCGTTGGAAATCGAAGAACACAGCCACGCCGACCTGGCCAATGCCTACGTTGCTGGCGCCTCCGGCCTACCCTTTGCGGTGCTGCGTGCTTACGCCGGTTCCGACTTGCCCAAGGTCAATCCACTGATCAAGAGCGTGACGTGCCCGTTCACTGGCGAAGTGCTGGCGGCCGTGCCGTCGGTGCGCCCGGACGTCACGGTGATTCACGCGCAGAAGGCCGACCGCAAGGGCAACGTACTGCTCTGGGGCATTCTCGGTGTGCAGAAAGAAGCCGCGCTGGCCGCCAAGCGTTGCATCGTCACCGTGGAAGAAATCGTCGACGACCTGAATGCGCCGATGAACAGCTGCGTGCTGCCGACCTGGGCCCTGAGCGCGGTGTGCCATGTGCCCGGCGGCGCGCACCCGTCCTACGCCCATGGCTACAACGAGCGGGATAACCGCTTCTATCAGGCGTGGGACCCAATCGCCCGCGACCGTGAGACGTTTACTGCGTGGATCGACGACTACATCCGCGGCACTGCCGATTTCACTGAGTTCCAGGCCAAACTGGCCGCCGCCCAGGAGGCCAAGCAATGACTTATTCGACCCATGAAATGATGACCGTCGCCGCCGCGCGTCGCCTCCAGAACGGCTCGGTGTGTTTCGTCGGTATCGGCCTGCCTTCCAAAGCCGCCAACCTGGCGCGCCTGACCTCGTCGCCGGATGTGGTGTTGATTTACGAGTCCGGCCCGATCGGCGCCAAGCCGTCCGTGCTGCCGCTGTCCATCGGTGATGGCGAGTTGGCGCAAACCGCTGACACCGTGGTGCCCACGGCCGAGATTTTTCGCTACTGGCTGCAGGGCGGGCGCATTGACGTCGGGTTTCTCGGCGCGGCCCAGGTAGACCGCTTCGGCAATATCAACACCACTGTGGTCGGCGATTACCACCAACCCAAAGTGCGCCTGCCGGGGGCCGGGGGCGCGCCGGAGATCGCCGGTTCGGCCAAGAGCGTGTTGATTATCCTCAAACAATCGGCGCGCTCGTTCGTCGACAAACTGGACTTCATCACCTCGGTCGGCCACGGCGAAGGTGGCGACTCGCGCAAACGCCTGGGTCTGCCAGGTGCAGGTCCCGTAGGGATTATTACCGACCTGTGCATCATGGAGCCGGAGGAGGGCACCCATGAGTTTGTGGTCACCACGCTGCATCCCGGCGTGACCCGCGAACAGGTGGTGGCCGCCACCGGCTGGGCGATTCGCTTCGCCGAGCAGGTCGGCACTACCCCCGAACCCACCGTCGTCGAGCTGACCGCGTTGCGCGATCTTGAAGCCCGCACCGCCGCCGCCCACGGCCAAACCCCGGGAGAAGCCTGATGCGCGAGGTATTTATCTGCGACGCCGTTCGCACCCCCATTGGCCGCTTTGGCGGTGGTTTGTCCAGCGTGCGTGCCGATGACCTGGCGGCGCTGCCGATCAAGGCGTTGATGGCGCGCAACCCGTCGGTGCAATGGGGCGCGGTCGATGAGGTATTCCTCGGCTGCGCCAACCAGGCCGGCGAAGACAACCGCAATGTCGCGCGCATGGCGCTGCTGCTGGCCGGCCTGCCGCAGAGCGTGCCCGGTGTGACCCTCAACCGTTTGTGCGCTTCGGGCATGGAAGCCATCGGCACCGCGTTTCGTGCCATCGCCAGCGGCGAAATGGAGCTGGCGATTGCCGGTGGCGTCGAGTCAATGTCCCGTGCGCCTTTCGTGATGGGCAAAGCCGATGCCGCGTTTTCGCGCAACATGACGCTGGAAGACACCACTATCGGCTGGCGTTTTATCAACCCGTTGATGAAAGCCCAGTATGGCGTGGATGCGATGCCGCAGACCGCCGACAACGTGGCCGACGACTACAACGTCTCCCGTGCCGACCAGGACGCGTTCGCCCTGCGCAGCCAGCAACGTGCGGCTGCCGCGCAAGCCGCCGGCTACTTTGCCGAGGAAATCGTACCGGTGCGGGTCGCCCATAAAAAAGGCGACACCGTGGTGGAGCGCGATGAGCATCCACGGGACACCACCCTGGAAGCCCTGACCACGCTCAAACCCGTCAACGGCCCGGGCAAGACCGTCACCGCCGGCAACGCCTCGGGAGTCAACGACGGCGCGGCGGCGCTGATCCTGGCGTCCGCCGAGGCCGTGCGACAACACGGTTTGACCGCCCGTGCCCGCGTATTGGGCATGGCCAGTGCCGGTGTGGCGCCGCGCGTGATGGGTATTGGCCCGGTGCCGGCGGTGCGCAAACTGTTGGCGCGTCTGGACCTGGCGGTCAGCGACTTCGACGTGATCGAACTCAACGAAGCCTTCGCCAGCCAAGGCCTGGCCGTGCTGCGTGAACTGGGCCTGGCCGACGATGCGCCGCAGGTCAACCCGAACGGCGGCGCCATCGCCCTTGGTCATCCGTTGGGCATGAGCGGCGCGCGGCTGGTGTTGACGGCCCTGCATCAATTGGAAAAAACCGGCGGCCGCAAAGGCCTGGCAACCCTGTGCGTGGGCGTCGGCCAAGGCCTGGCCCTGGCGATCGAACGCGTCTAAGCCTAATAAGAGAGGATGGCTCCATGAGTGATAAGCCCGGTTACCGGCGCCCCCAGGCGGGCACCCAGCCTGACTACCTGCACCCGGCATACCAGTCGACGAACCTGCGTTCGCCGTCCAAGCCGTTGGTGTTTCTGCCTCATTCCTTGTCGGAAATCACCGGCCCGACCGTCGGTGCCGAGCGGATCGGCGAGCAGGACAACGACCTCACCGCCCAGCACGACGGCGAGCCCCAGGGCGAACGCATCATCATTCACGGCCGCGTGCTGGATGAAAATGGCTTGCCGGTACCGGGCATTCTGGTGGAGATCTGGCAGGCCAACGCCGCCGGGCGCTACCACCACCCGCGCGACCTGCACGACGCGCCGCTGGACCCCAACTTCACGGGCACCGGGCGCACGGTCACCGACGCCGAGGGCTGGTACCAGTTCCAGACCATCAAGCCCGGCGCCTATCCGTGGGGCAATCACCACAACGCGTGGCGCCCGGCGCATATTCACTTTTCGCTGTTCGGCCCCAGTGTGCTGACGCGGTTGGTGACGCAGATGTATTTCCCCGGCGACCCGCTGCTCGAATACGACCCGATCTACAACTGCGTGCCGGACACCCGTGCCAAGGAACGTCTGATCGCGCGTTTCGACCTGGAAAAAACCATCCCTGCCTATGCCCTCGGCTACCGCTGGGACATCGTCCTGCGCGGCCGCGACGCCACGCCGATGGAGAAATAAGATGACACTCAACGCGACCACATCCCACACCGTCGGGCCGTATTACCACATCGGCCTGACCTGGCTGAACCGCGAGGACCTGACCACCGCGGCCACCCTCGGCGAACGCGTGGCGATCAGCGGGCAGGTGTTGGATGGCAATGGCGAGGTGGTCAACGACGCCATGCTGGAAGTCTGGCAGGCCAATGCCGCCGGCAAGTACGCCCACCCCGAAGACGAGCAGGACAAAGCCCTCGACCCGAACTTCGACGGCTTCGGCCGCGTGCCGGTGGACGCCGAAGGGCGCTTCCGGTTTACCACCATCAAACCGGGCAGCGTGCCCGGACTGAAGGGCACCACCCAGGCGCCGCATCTGGTGGTGCTGGTGTTTGCCCGTGGGTTGGTGAAGCACCTGCTGACGCGGATTTACTTCGACGGTGAGGCGCTGAATGGGGATGACCCGTTGCTGGCCTGTGTGCCCGTGGAGCGCCGGAGCACCTTGGTTGCCAAGCCGGATGCGCATGGTGTGTATCAGTGGAATGTGATTTTGCAGGGGACCGATAAGGAAACGGTGTTCTTCGATTATTGAGTTGCTTGTTGGGGCCTCATCGGGGGCAAGCCCCCTCCCACAGTTGATAGGTGGTGCGATCAAAATGTGGGAGGGGGCTTGCCCCCGATGAGGCCGGCCCAGGCACTGCCTGCCTTCCTGAAAGTCTGCTTGCGGAACATGGTTGTTGCAAAGTATGTCTAGGCTATAACCGTTCCCATTGAGTAAAAAAATCATGACCACAAAAACCAGTCATTACACCGGAGAAGAACGCAGCAAACGGATCTTTGCGATTGTGGGGGCGTCCTCCGGCAACCTGGTCGAATGGTTCGACTTCTACGTCTATGCCTTCTGCGCCATCTACTTTGCCCCGGCGTTTTTTCCGTCGGACAACCCCACCGTGCAATTGGTCAACACCGCCGGGGTATTCGCCGCCGGTTTCCTGATGCGTCCCATCGGTGGCTGGCTGTTTGGCCGCGTGGCGGACAAGCACGGGCGCAAGAACTCAATGATGATCTCGGTGCTGATGATGTGCGCCGGCTCGCTGGTCATCGCGTTCCTGCCGACTTACAACGACATTGGTGTGTGGGCGCCGATCCTGCTGCTGCTGGCGCGCCTGTTCCAAGGTCTGTCGGTGGGCGGCGAGTACGGCACCACCGCCACTTACATGAGCGAAGTGGCGCTCAAGGGCCAGCGCGGGTTTTTCGCCTCGTTCCAATACGTAACGCTGATCGGCGGCCAGTTGCTGGCGGTGCTGGTGGTGGTGATTCTCCAACAGTTCCTCACCGAAGAAGAGCTGCGCGCCTGGGGCTGGCGCATCCCGTTTGTAATCGGTGCCATCGCGGCGGTGATCTCGCTGCTGCTGCGTCGCACGCTCAAGGAAACCACCAGCAAGGAAATCCGCGAAGACAAAGACGCCGGCAGCATCGCCGCATTGTTTCGCGACCATAAGGCGGCGTTCATTACGGTGCTGGGGTACACCGCCGGCGGTTCGTTGATTTTCTATACCTTCACCACGTATATGCAGAAATACCTGGTGAACACCGTCGGCATGCACGCCAAGACGTCGAGCTACATCATGACCGGCGCGCTGTTCCTCTATATGTGCATGCAGCCGGTGTTCGGCATGCTGGCGGACAAGATCGGCCGGCGTAATTCGATGCTGTGGTTCGCGGGCCTCGGCACATTACTCACCGTTCCTATCCTGCTCACCCTCAAGACCGTCGCCAGCCCGTTCCTGGCGTTCGTGCTGATCACATTGGCATTGGCCATCGTCAGTTTCTACACCTCGATCAGCGGCCTGGTGAAAGCCGAAATGTTTCCGCCACAGGTGCGCGCCCTCGGTGTCGGCCTGGCGTATGCGGTGGCCAATGCGGTCTTTGGCGGTTCGGCGGAGTTCGTCGCGCTGGGCCTGAAATCCATGGGGATGGAAAACACGTTCTACTGGTATGTCACGGCGATGATGGCGGTGGCGTTCCTGTTCAGCCTGCGCCTGCCCCGGCAGGCGGCGTACTTGCACCACGATCTGTAATCGGAAGTAGGAAAGCCTTATGACATTGCGCACGAGCAACCAACTGTTCGACGCCTATTTCACCGCCGACAGCATGGCTGAGGTGTTCTGCGACCACGGCCGCTTGCAAGGCATGCTCGACTTTGAAGCCGGCCTGGCCCGGGCGCAGGCTCGCGTGGGGTTGATTCCGCCAGCGGCGGTGGCGCCGATTGCCCAGGCATGTCTGGCGTCGCTGTACGACGTTGACGCCCTCGGCGTAGCCATCGCCTCGGCGGGCAATTCGGCGATCCCGCTGGTCAAGGCCTTGGGCAAACTGATTGCCAGTGAAGACGCCAACGCCGAGCGCTATGTGCACCTGGGGGCCACCAGCCAGGACGTGATGGACACCGGCCTGGTGCTGCAACTGCGGCGCGCCCTGGTATTGATCGAAAGCGACCTGGCGCAATTGGGTGAAGTGCTGGCCGCGCAAGCCCAGCGCTATGCCGCCGTGCCGTTGGCCGGGCGCACCTGGTTGCAGCATGCGACGCCGGTGACCCTGGGTATGAAAATCGCCGGTTGGCTGGGTGCGGTGACCCGTTCCCGGCAACGTCTGGCCGAACTCAAACCGCGCCTGCTGGTGCTGCAATTGGGCGGCGCATCCGGCACCTTGGCCGCCCTGGGTGAACAGGCCATGCCGGTAGCCGAAGCCCTGGCCGCCGAATTGCGCCTGACGTTGCCCGAACAACCCTGGCACACCCAGCGCGATCGCCTGGTGGAGTTCGCCAGTGTGCTGGGCCTGATCGCCGGCAGCCTCGGCAAACTGGGCCGGGATATCAGCCTGCTGATGCAGACCGAGGCGGCGGAAGTGTTCGAGCCTGCGGCGCCGGGCAAGGGCGGTTCTTCCACCATGCCGCACAAACGCAACCCGGTCGGCGCCGCCGTACTGATCAGCGCCGCCACCCGCGTACCGGGCCTGGTGGCCACAATGCTCAGCGCCATGCCCCAGGAGCACGAGCGCAGCCTGGGCCTGTGGCATGCCGAGTGGGAAACCCTGCCGGACATTTGCCGGTTGGTCTCCGGCGCGTTGCAGCAGGCGCTGCTGCTGAGCCGAGGCTTGGAGGTCGATCCGGCGCGCATGGCCCACAACCTTGATTTGACCCAGGGTCTGGTGCTGGCCGAGGCGGTGAGCATGGTGCTCGCCCAGCGCCTGGGCCGCGAAACCGCGCACGATTTGCTCGAGCGCTGCTGCCGGCGCGCGGTTGCCGAGGGACGCCATCTGCGCGCGGTATTGGCCGATGAGCCGCAGGTGAGCGCCGAACTGTCCGCCACCGAGTTGGATCGCCTGCTCGACCCGGCCCATTATCTGGGCCAGGCGCACACCTGGGTTACCCGCGCCGTGACCGACCATTTTGCATTGAGTGCCTGAGGAGACTGCTGTGGCTTTTGTACAACTCGCCGAGGGCGACCTGCATTACCAACTGGAAGGTCCTGTCGATGCGCCGGTGCTGGTGCTGTCCAATTCATTGGGCACCAACCTGCGTATGTGGGATATCCAGATCCCGGCGTTCACCGAGCATTTTCGCGTGTTGCGTTACGACACCCGTGGCCATGGCAAGTCGCTGGTGACCGAGGGGCCTTACCGCATCGAGCAGTTGGGGCGCGATGTGCTCGCGCTGCTGGATGCGCTGCAGATTCCGCGCGCGCATTTCTGTGGCCTGTCCATGGGCGGCCTGATCGGCCAATGGCTGGGGATCAACGCCGGCGAGCGCCTGCAGCGGCTGGTGGTGTGCAACACCGCCGCCAAGATCGGCACGCCCGAGGTGTGGAACCCACGCATCGAGACGGTGCTGCGCGATGGCCCGGATGCGATGGTGGCCTTGCGCGATGCATCGATCGCGCGCTGGTTCACCCCCGACTTCGCCGCCGCCAACCCGCACCAGGCCAAACTGATCACCGATATGCTCGCCGCCACCTCGCCTCAAGGCTACGCCGCCAACTGCGCGGCCGTGCGCGATGCGGACCTGCGCGGGGCGTTAGCGTCGATCCAGGTGCCGACCCTGGTTATCGCCGGCAGTGAAGATGCCGTCACCCCGCCTGCCGGTGGCCACTTTATCCAGCAACAGGTCAAGGGCGCCGAATACGCCGAGTTCTATGCCGCGCACCTGTCCAACGTCCAGGCCGGTGCTGCGTTCAGTGACCGGGTGATTAAATTCCTGCTGTGCCGCTAAGGAGCTTTTCGTGGACGAGAAACAACGTTATGCCGAGGGTCTGCAGGTGCGCCGCGACGTGTTGGGGGACGCCCATGTCGACCGCAGCCTCAATGCCCTCACCGAGTTCAACAGCGAATTCCAGGAGATGATCACCCGTCATGCCTGGGGCGATATCTGGACCCGTCCCGGTCTGCCCCGGCACACCCGCAGCTTGATCACTATCGCCATGCTGATCGGCATGAACCGCGGCGAAGAACTCAAGCTGCACCTGCGCGCCGCCGCCAGCAACGGCGTGACCCGCGCCGAGATCAAGGAAGTGTTGATGCAGAGCGCGATCTATTGCGGGATTCCAGCGGCGAATGCGACTTTTCACCTGGCCGAGTCGGTATGGGACGAGCTGGGCGTTGAATCCCGCCAGGGCTGACAGATGGGCGCCACGCCGGGTCAGTGGGAATCCGAGTCCCATACCCAGTTCCACACACCCGGCAGGTGCACGGCTTCATTCACATCCTTGACGGTACGGGCCAGTGCGGCGCGTTGCAGTGCGGCGTGGTCGGTGTAGAAAGGCTCGGCGGCGGTGTGCATGCCGTTGGTGCGGGCACTGTCCAGCAGGATCTGCAAGTACTCCTGCAGGTGCCGCGCGGTGTAGCGGTTGATGTCGTGGAAGGTCACCACCACCGGGATCACGCCGTCCACCGTGGGCAATTCGCCCAGGGCGATACGCTCGCGCACCACCGACAGTTGCCGGTACAGGTTGGCGCGCCGCCTCGGGCTGGCGTTGAAGCCCCAGATCTTGCCGTCATTGGCGCTCAGGTCCGTGAGCAGTACCTGCATGCCGTGGCGCTGGTAGGCGGCGAAGGTGCGGCGGTCGTAGTTCCAGAACGGCGGGCGTACCAGGCGCGGCGGTGCGCCGGTGATGGCGGCGATATCGGCCGCACCCTGGGTGAGGGTGCGTTCCAGTTCGGCATCGTTGAGCCAGCGGTGATTGGTGTGGAAGGTGGTGGCGGTGTGAAACGCCAGCACATGCCCGCCGGCGTACTCGCGTTCCATGGTCTTGCGACCCCGCGAACTGCCGCCTGCGCGCGCGGATTCGGTCTGCAGGAAAAACACCGCCTTGATGCCCGGCAATATCGGGTTGTGTGCCAGGTCGGCGATCACCGAGCGGGTCGGATTGTTGTAGCCCGAAGCGCTGGGGCCGTCATCGAACGTCAACAGAAAGCGGATCGGCGCCTGGGCTTGCAGGCGTTGCTCAGTCTGCGGCGTCAGGGCGATGGGCGCGCCGATGCAGCCGCCGAGGCTCAGGGCCAGGGCCAGCACGGCAGCGGCGAAAGCATAGAGTTTCATGGTGGGCACGGGCTCGGCAAAGAGGCCGCTGCTGGGCGAATCAGCAGCGGCAGGCGCGCACCATACAGCAAGTGCCGCGCCGGTTTACAGCAGACTGATCGGGTAACTGACGATCAGCCGGTTTTCATCGAACTCGTTGTTGCTGTAGTCGCGGCGCATGCTGGAATTGCGCCAGCGTACTGTAAGGTTTTTCGCCGCACCGCTTTGCACGGTGTAGCCCACTTCGCTTTCGCGCCCCCATTCTTTGCCGTCGGTAACGGTGCCGCTGTGCACATTGCTGCCGCTGATATAGCGGTTCATCAGGGTCAGGCCTGGCACGCCGAGGGCGGCGAAGTTGTAGTCGTGGCGCACTTGCCAGGATTTCTCCCGGGCGTTGTCGTAGCTTGAGTTGTAACTGTCGTTGGCCAGGGTGCCGCCGCTGGTGCCGTTGACGCGCATCCATGCACTGTCGCCGCTGAGCTTTTGCAGGCCCACATAGAACGTGTTGCCGCCGTATTTGGCCGAGAACAGGCCGGACCAGGTTTGATTGTCCAGCTCGCCCGCGCGGGCGCTGCCGTCTTGCTTGCCGTAGAAGAACCCCAGGTTGGCGCTCAGGGTCCAGTCGCCCACAGGCTGGCTGTGGATCAGGTTGACGAATTGCTGGCGGTAAATGTCCTTGAGCTGAGCGTTCCACAGGCCGACCTGGGTGCGTTTGTCGTTGAACGCGTATTCAGCGCCCTGGAAGTTGAAGCGGTCCGAGGTGAACGCGGTTTTGCCGACCATCGACATGTCCGACAGGCTACTGTCGTCGCGTGGGCTGTTGGCGCGGAACTGGCCGCCATACAGGGTCAGGCCGTCGATTTCCTTCGACGTGATCTGCCCGCCGCGCAAGGTTTGCGGCAGGGAGCGGCCATCGTCGGCGCGCAGGATCGGCAGCACCGGCATCCACTCGCCCACCTTCAGCTCGGTCCTGGACAGCCGTGCCTTGAACGCCACGCCCAAACGCCCGAAGTCATCGGCCGGGCGACCGTCGTGATCCAACGGCAACAGCTGGGTGCCGCCGGTGCCGCGTCCGCCGTCGAGCTTGAGCGAATACAGCCCCAGCACGTCCACGCCGAACCCCACCGTGCCCTGAGTGAAGCCGGATTTGGCGTCGAGAATAAAACTCTGCGTCCATTCCTGGGCGCCGCCCTGGGTTTTGCTCGGGTTGGTGAAGTTACGGTTGAAGAAGAAATTACGCAGATTGAGGTTGGCGCCGGCGTCTTCGAAAAAACCGTGCTCTTGGGCGACGGCAGGCAGGGCAAGACTGGCGACAGCGATGGCCAGCAGCAGCCGGCGCGGATGGAAAGTGCTCATGGTGGCGGACCTGTTGTTATTGGGGTTATGCAGGTGGCGGCCATGGTGCGCGGGGCTGCGGGCGCGCTTCAATCGGGGGAGGGCGGGTTGTGGGCGGTGATCGAACGCAAGTTGCCGGGCGCTGGGGCCCGGCAGGCAGGCTCAGCGTTTGGGCAGGTCGATGTGGGTCCAGGGGAACGCCGGCAAGTAATGCTGGGCCGCGACGATCACGGCCACCATCACCACCAGGAACACCACTTGCCACGGGCTCCAGAACGCCCAATGCAGGCCGTTGAGCCACGGGTAGCCTTCGCTGAAGCGTTGGCTCATATGACCGATGCGTTTTTTGTGCAACAGGTTGATCAGCACCATGCCGGCATAGGTGAACGCGCCGAGTACGCCGAGCATCAAGCCGCAGGCCACCAGCATGATCGCCTGCGGCACGCCGTGGCGGATCACCAGCCAATAGTCGTTGGGGTTGAGTCGCTTGGGGATCAAGCGCTGGCTCAGCCACAAGTCCAGCACTCTGTAGGTCGAACTCATCCCGGCCCACAGCTGCGTGACGCGAAAGCCGATGCCGGCCGGCACCAGTGCCATGAACATAAAGATCGACACCGACATCAAGTCCAGTTTGTCGGGCCCGGAGTGGGCGATGCTCAGGCCGATACCCAGGGCGAACACGGCCCACAACCGGATAAATACTTGGGTGTAGATCGGCCGTGGCACGAATTTGCGCCAGAAGAACAGGTCAGGTTGAGGCAGCCGCTCGATCAGTTGCGGGTAGCGCCAGGTCAACGTTTCGGCCAGGTGCTGGCAGGCGTTCCATTCGTTGTCGCCGAAGGTATCAATGATGCGTTTTTGTTGCGTGGCGGACATCGGCGTCAGCAGCAGGCGCGCGGCCAGGGCGTCGGCGGAGTTGCGTCGGGTGTCCTGGGCTTTTTCCTGCAGATGAGCGAAGAAACTCTCCTGCTCGCAGCGCGACACCAACTGGCGCCACATCCATGCCGGTTCCGGGTAAACGCCTTTCTGGTCATCCCAACCAAACGCCTGGCACACCCGTTCGAACAGCGGCACGCTCCACTGGGTGTCATGCAGCAATTGCAGAACGATGCGTTGCCACTGTTGCTGCAGGTCGAATACCTGCAACCAGGCTTGGCTGTTGTACTGCGTCAATTGGCGGATGAACTCGCGTTCGGCCTGCTGCTCCAGCAGCTCTTGCAAGGTGCGGCGGTAGTCCTGCAACAGTTCGCCGGTCAGCGCCTCGTACTGCCAGGCGGTCATCGCCACCTGCTGCCACGGCGTCAGCCATTCCAGGTGCTGCGCGGCCCATTGGGCGATGGCGCTGCGTTCGCCGGGGGCAGTGAAACAATGGCGCAACAGGCCGGCCTGGAACGCGTCGGCGCAACCCTGTTGCCGAGCCTGCGCCCAGCGTTCATCGAGGTTATGGGCATTGAGGCCGCAGATCAGCGCCTCGGCTGGGTCTGGCGCGGGGGCGTCGAACGGCGCCGGGCTGAGGGGGCGCACGTCCATCAGTTCGGCCAGGTCGCTGAGATTGCCGGGGGCCGCTTCGGCCGGCGGTGCCTCGACGGCAATCTGCTCGTCGTTGTCCACGCGCCAGCGCGCTTCGCTCAGTGCCTCTTCATAGGCCTCGCGCAGGCGCTGGAAGCCGACGGCATCCTCGTCCGGGCGGCAGCTTTTGAGCAAGCGTGCATAGCTGCGCTTGATGGTGCGCTCGTCGGCATCTTCCGGCAGCTGCAATACGGTCCAACAATCCATGGGAGGTTTCCTCAGCGCCAGAACCCGTTATCGAGCTGCTCCAGTTGCCGGGTCAGTTCGCTGCGGGCTTCGCGGATGCGGCGTTCGTCCTGGGTATCGAGCACCTGCTGGAACTGCGCGGCCCAATGCCCAAGCTGTTCGCGCAGCTCACCCAGGCTTTCCTGATAGAGCCGTTCAAGGCGCGCGGTCAGGACGGTGTTGACCTGCTGGTCGCGCGGATGAATTTTCAGCAGCGCCAGGGCTTGCAGGCGTTGCTGGATTTCCTGCGGGCTGAGCACGCCGGGATTGTTCTCGATCACCAGGGAGTGCTGCTCGCCGGTCAGCGGGATATTCACCTGGGCTTCGAGCAGGCCGTTGTTGTCGTAGGTGAAGCGCACGTCCAGCGAGACTTCGCCGGCCTTGCGCTTGGGCACGGCGATTTCCAGCTGGCCCAGTTCGATGTTGTCTTTTACCAGGCGGCTTTCGCCCTGGTAGATCTTCAACAGGACGCGGCTCTGGTCGTCATGCAGGGTGACCACGCTTTTGACCCGGCTCACCGGCACGCTGCTGTTGCGTTCGATCAAGGGCAGGTACAGCCCGCTCTCGATGTGGCCGCCGTACTGGTTTGAGGTTTCGATGCCGAGGGTGTAGGGGCACACGTCGGTCAGCACGACTTCTTCCAGCGCGGCGGAACGCGCCTTGAGCGCGGCCTGGATCGCGGCGCCGTGGGCGACCACCTGGTCGGGGTCGAGGCTGATGGACGGGAAGCGCCCGAACAGCCCGGCGGCGAGTTTGCGCACCAGCGGCATCCGCGTGGTACCGCCCACCAGCAGGATTTCATCCAGGTCACTGACACGGATGCGCGCATCGCGCAGGGCACGCTCGATCGGTGCCCGCAGGCGCTCGAGCAGCGGCGTGTAGAGCTTGGCCAGTTCCTGTTGGCTGATGGTCTTGACCCACTGTTGGCCGTCGACGCGCAGGGTGAAGTCGGCGCTGTCATCCTGGCCCAACGCCTTGCGCACACGCTCGGCCTCGCGGCGCAGGGCCTGCAGCACGCTGCTGGTGGGTGGAAAACCCTGGGCGTTGCGCTGGCTGTCGACGAAATGCTCCAACAGCAGCGTGTCGAAGTCTTCGCCGCCCAAAAAGTTGTCACCGGCGCTGGCGCGCACCTCCATCACCCCGTCGAACAGCTCGATGATCGACACGTCAAACGTGCCGCCACCGAGGTCGAACACCAGGAACGAGGTTTCTTTGTCGCGTTGATGCAGGCCGTAGGCGAGGGCGGCGGCGGTGGGTTCGTTGATCAGTTTTTCAACGTTGAGCCCGGCCAGTTCACCGGCAATGCGCGTGGCTTTGCGTTGGCCGTCGCTGAAGTAGGCAGGCACGCTGATCACGGCTTCGGTGACGGCGTGGCCGTAGGTGCGTTCGATGTCTTCTTTCAGGCTCTTGAGCACCAGCGCCGAGAGTTCTTCCGGGCGAAACGAACGGTCGCCCAGGCGCACCTCGGTGGCACTGCCCATATAGCGCTTGAACAGCGACGTGGTCAGGTGCGGGTGCGTGTGCAGGCGCTCCTTGGCGGCCTGACCGACCAGCACGCGGCCCTGGTCGTCCAGCCCGACCACGCTCGGGGTGAGTAACTGGCCGAGGGCATTGGGCACCAATTCGGCGGCATCGCCGCGCCAGACCGCTGCGAGACTGTTGGTTGTCCCCAGGTCGATTCCTACGATCATTACGACAAGCTCCCTCTGTGGTCTGTAAGAATCTGTGACAGATTTTACCGCGAAAGGTTGAAGGGAATGCAAGGCGGATGGCTGACGGGGCGAGTGATGCGGCGATTGGGCAAAGCGCCGTCGCCAAAAAAAACCGCCTCCTGTGAGGGAGGCGGTTTTTTATGACAACGCCGTTATCAGAACGCCTTGAACGCCGGCGCTTCTTCTTTCAGCGGTTCGTTCTTCGCGGTCTGCTCATTCCAGCCACCGCCGAGGGCCTTGTACAGGTTGACCTCGCTGGTCAACTGCGCCAGACGGTCGGTGATCAGCGATTGCTGAGCGCTGAACAGCTGGCGCTGGGCATCGAGGAACGTCAGGTTGCTGTCGACACCGATGCGGTAGCGACGCTCGGCCAGGCGGTAGTAATCCTGGTTGGCCTCGACGAAACCGCGCTGGGCTTCCAGTTGCTGCTTGTAGGTCGCCCGCGCGGCGAGGCCATCGGAGACTTCCTGGAAGCCGGTCTGGATCGCCTTCTCGTAGTTCGCCACGTTGATCTCTTTCTGGATCTTCGAGTAGTCCAGGCTGGCACGCAGGCTGCCGGCGTTGAAGATCGGGATGTTGATCTGCGGGGCGAACGACCAGGTGCCCGAGCCGCCCTTGAACAGGCCGCCGAGGTTCGGGCTGGCGGTGCCGGCGCTGGCGGTCAGGCTGATGCTTGGGAAGAACGCCGCGCGGGCCGCGCCGATATTGGCGTTGGCGGCCTTGAGGTTGTACTCGGCCTGCACAATGTCGGGGCGACGTTGCAGCAGGTCCGAAGGCAGGCCGGCCGGTACTTCGCTGAGCAGGTTATCCGACAGCGGCTGGCTGGCCAGATTGGCCGGCAGGCCGGTGCCCAGCAGCAGGGTCAGGTTGTTTTCGTCCTGGGCCACCTGGCGGGTGTAACGCGCCAATTGCACGCGCGCGTTCTCCACCGAGGTGCGCGCCTGGCTCAGGTCGAGGGCCGAGGCCACGCCGACTTCGTTGCTGCGCGAGGTGAGTTTGAAACTTTGCTCGAACGCGCCAAGGGTGTCCTGGGTCAGCTTGAGCAGTTCCTTGTCGGCCTGCCAGGTCAGGTAGGCGTTGGCCACGCTGGCCACCAGGCTGATCTGGGTGCTGCGCCGCGCTTCTTCCGTGGCGAAGTACCTTTGCAGGGCTTCTTCACTCAGGCTGCGCACGCGGCCGAACAGGTCCAGCTCATAGGAACTGATTCCAAGGCCGACCGAGTACTGGCTGGCGATCCTCGATTCGCCGGTCTGCGACAGGCGAGCCGGGGTGCGCGAGCGTTCGCCGCTGCCCGTGGCCGATACGGCCGGGAACAGGTCGGCGCGCTGGATGTTGTATTGCGCGGCGTAGGCATCGATGTTCAGGGCCGCGACACGCAGGTCGCGGTTGTTCACCAGTGCGGTCTGGATCAGTTGCTGCAGGGCAGGGTCATGGAAAAACTGCTTCCAGCCTTGCTCGGCGGCAGCCTGGCCCGGCGCCTGGGCCGACGAATAGGCCGGCCCCTGGGGGTATTGCGCCGCTACCGGCGCTTCGGGGCGCTGGTAGTCAGGGATCAGCGAGCAGCCACTGAGCACGAATGCTGTGACGGCCAGGGAAAGTAGCGACTTGCTCATTGGCCAGCCTCTTTAGAAGTTTGCTTGGTTTCGGGTTCTTTGCGGTTGCCGATGGCCGACACGGTGGCGAAGAACAGCGGCACCCAGAAGATCGCCAGGACAGTGGCCGTGATCATACCGCCGATCACGCCGGTACCGATGGCGTGCTGGCTGCCTGAACCGGCACCCGAGGAGATCGCCAGCGGCAGTACGCCGAGGATGAACGCCATGGAGGTCATGATGATCGGACGCAGACGCATGCGAGAGGCTTCGATGGCCGACTCGACGATGCCCTTGCCTTGTTCGTGAAGCTCTTTGGCGAACTCCACGATGAGGATGGCGTTTTTCGCCGCCAGCCCCACCGTGACCAACAGGCCCACCTGGAAGAACACGTCGTTGGACAGCCCGCGCATGCTGGTGGCGATCAACGCACCCACCACGCCCAGCGGCACCACCAACACGACTGCGATCGGAATCGACCAGCTTTCGTACAGCGCCGCGAGGCACAGGAACACCACCAGCAGCGACAGCGCGTACAACGCCGGTGCCTGCGAGCCGGACAAGCGTTCTTCGTACGACAGGCCTGTCCACGCATAGCCCACGCCCGCCGGCAGTTGCTTGGCGATGCGCTCGACTTCGGCCATCGCTTCACCGGTGCTGTGGCCCGGTGCCGGGGTGCCGAGGATTTCCATCGCGGCCACGCCGTTGTAACGCGAGAGCTTCGGCGAGCCGTAGATCCACTTGCCGGTGGCGATGGCCGACAACGGCACCATCTTCCCGGAGTCGCTGCGCACGTACCACTTGTTCAGGTCTTCTGGAGACATGCGGCTGGCGGCGTCACCTTGCACGTACACCTTCTTCACACGACCACGGTCGATGAAGTCGTTGACGTAGCTGCCACCCAGGGCAATCGCCAGGGTCTGGTTGATGTTGGACAGGGAAATGCCCTGGGCGCTGGCCTTCTCGTCGTCAACGGTGAGCTCGTATTGCGGCTCGTCGTTCACGCCGTTGGGGCGCACGCCGGCCAGGATCTTGCTCTGTGCCGCCATGCCCAGGAACTGGTTGCGCGCGGCCATCAACTTCTCATGACCGACACCGCCCTGGTCCTGCAGGAACACGTCGAAACCGGTGGCGTTACCCAATTCCAGTACCGACGGCGGCACGATGGCGAACACCATGGCGTCCTGGAACGTCTGCATGAAGTAGCCCTGGGCACGTTTGGCGATCTCGAACACCGAAGTGGACGCATCACGCTCGTCCCACGGCTTGAGCATCACGAACGCCAGGCCCGAGCTTTGGCCACGACCGGCGAAGTTGAAGCCGTTCACGGTAAACACCGATTTGACGCCTTTGCCTTCGCCTGGCTCACCTTCCTTGTCGTTGAGCAGGAAGATGCGCATGTCGTCGATGACTTTCTGCGTACGTTCAGCGGTGGAGCCGACCGGTGTCTGCACCTGGGCAAAGATTACGCCCTGGTCTTCGTCGGGCAGGAACGCCGCGGGGATGCGCATGAACAGCCAGATCATGCCGGCGAAGATCAGCAGGTAGACCAGGAACGCCGGGATCTTGTGCTTGATCATGTTGCCCACGCCGCGCTCGTAGCTCACCACGCTACGGTCGAAGGTGCGGTTGAACCAGCCGAAGAAACCACGCTTGGGTTGGCCGTGCTTTTCGGGGTCGATCGGTTTGAGCATGGTGGCGCACAGCGCCGGGGTGAAAATCAGGGCAACCAGTACCGACAACGCCATGGCCGAAACGATGGTGATGGAGAACTGTTTGTAGATCACACCGGTGGAACCGCCGAAGAACGCCATTGGCAGCAGTACCGCCGACAGCACCAGGGCAATACCCACCAGGGCGCCCTGGATCTGAGTCATGGACTTGACCGTCGCTTCTTTAGGCGACAGGTGCTCCTCGGCCATCACCCGCTCAACGTTCTCCACCACCACGATGGCGTCGTCCACCAGCAGGCCGATGGCCAGGATCATGCCGAACATGGTCAGGGTGTTGATGGTGAAACCGAACGCCGCGAGGATGCCGAACGTACCCAGCAGTACCACCGGAACGGTCATGGTGGTGATGATGGTGGCGCGGAAGTTCTGCAGGAACAGGAACATCACCAGGAACACCAGCACGATCGCTTCGACCAGGGTGTGCACCACACCGGAGATCGATTCGGTCACTACCGGGGTGGTGTCATACGGCACCACTGCCTTCATGCCTGGCGGGAAGAACGGCTCCAGGGACGCCACGGTGGCGCGGATGGCCTTGGCGGTGTCCAGGGCGTTGGCGCCGGACGCCAGCTTGATCGCCATGCCGGAGGCCGGTTTGCCGTTGAACTGCGCACTGATGCTGTAGGTCTGGCCGCCCAGCTCGATGCGCGCGACGTCCTTGAGGCGAACCTGCGAGCCGTCGGTGTTGACCTTCATCAGGATGTTGCCGAACTGCTCTGCGGTCTGCAGGCGTGTCTTGCCGATGATGGTGGCGTTCAGCTGAGTGCCGGGCAGGGCAGGCAGGCCGCCCAATTGGCCGGTGGCCACCTGCACGTTCTGTGCGGAAATGGCGGTGCTGACGTCGACCGGAGTCAACTGGTAGTTGTTCAGCTTGGCCGGGTCGAGCCAGATACGCATGGCGTACTGGGAACCGAATACCTGGAAGTCACCCACGCCGGCTGTCCGCGAGATCGGGTCCTGGATGTTGGACACGATGTAGTTGGACAGGTCGTCCTTGGTCATGCTGCCGTCTTCGGACACCAGACCGATCACCATCAGGAAGTTCTTCACCGACTTGGTCACGCGGATCCCCTGCTGCTGTACTTCTTGCGGCAGCAGCGGGGTGGCCAGGTTCAGCTTGTTCTGCACCTGAACCTGGGCGATGTCCGGGTTGGTACCCTGGTTGAACGTCACGGTGATGGTCATGCTGCCGTCGGAGTTACTGTCCGAGGAGACATAACGCAGGTTGTCGATACCGTTGAGCTGTTGCTCGATCACCTGCACCACGGTGTCCTGCACGGTTTGTGCGGACGCGCCTGGGTAGGTCACCTGGATATCGATAGCGGTCGGCGCGATGGCCGGGTATTGGTTGATGGGCAACTTCAGGATCGACAGTGCCCCGACCAGCATGATCACCAGGGCAATCACCCAGGCGAAAATGGGACGGTCGATAAAAAATTTCGACATGGGTTACTCCCCTTTGCCAGCAGCGGCAGCAGGAGCGGCGGTACCGGCGGGCTTGGCGTTGTCCGCGTCCTTGACCTTGACCTCGGCGCCCGGCTTGACGTACTGCAAGCCTTCTGTGATGACACGGTCACCGGCGTTCAAGCCTTTCTCCACCAGCCAGTAGGCACCGGCGGTACGGTTGGCCACCAGTTCACGTTGCTCGACCTTGTTTTGCGCGTTGACGATCAGCGCCGTCGGAGTGCCTTTAAGGTCGCGGGTCACGCCTTGCTGCGGGGCCAGGATCGCCTTGCTGTTCACGCCGGCTTGCAATTGGGCGTGTACGAACATGCCCGGCAGCAGGGTGTGGTCAGGGTTGGGGAACACAGCGCGCAGGGTCACGGAGCCGGTGGTCTGATCGACCGACACTTCGGAAAATTCCAGTTTGCCGTCGTGTTGATAGTCGCTACCGTCTTCCAGGGTCAGCTTGACCTTAGCCGCATTGGCGCCGGCTTTTTCCAGTTGGCCGCTTTCCAGGTCGCGGCGCAGCTTCAGCATTTCGGCCGAAGACTGCGTGACGTCGACGTAGATCGGGTCCAGTTGCTGGATGACCGCCATGGCATCGGCCTGGCCATTGCTGACCAGCGCGCCTTCGGTCACCGAAGAACGGCCGATACGCCCGGAGATCGGCGCGAACACTTTGGTGTAGCGCACGTTGATCTGGGCGGTTTGCACGTTGGCTTCGGCGGTCATGCGATTGGCGACGGCGGTGTCGTATTCCTGGCGGCTCACGGCCTGCTCATCCACCAACTGCTTGTAGCGGTCGCTGATGGATTTGGTCTGGCTCAGGGTGGCCTGGGCGCTTTTCAGGGTGGCCTCATAGACCGACGGGTCGATCTGATAAAGCTGCTGGCCTTCCTTCACGTCCGCGCCTTCTTTGAACAGGCGCTTGAGAATGATGCCGTTGACCTGCGGGCGAACTTCCGCGATGCGAAAGGCCGTAGTGCGGCCAGGGAGTTCGGACGTCAGGGTAAAGGCTTGCGGTTGCAGGGTGACCACGCCGACCAGAGGGATTTGAGCGGGCGGAGCCGCTTCTTCCTTTTTACATCCGCTGAGCAGCGATGCCAGGGCGACGGCAGTGACCAGAGCGGTAACAGCTGGCTTAAGTTGCATGAAGATCCTCGGGTCAGGCGCGCAGAGTGCGCACAAGAAGTGTGGAAGGGTAAAAAACGAGCCGTGAGTAGATAAGTAGCTTGCTACGCAATATACTTACGTTCATGGTTGTTTGTAAACTCTTGACAGGTTTCGCGCGTTGTTGACAAAGCAGCGGCCAAAGCCTCGATTTTAGTACGTTCGGTGCCCATGACGGCGTCGTCCCACAATTATTCAGATGATCGATACCGCCTATTAAGACAGCATTATCGATAGTCCTAAGTGTTCTGATTGAGGTTTTACTGCCATGGTTCGTCGCACCAAAGAGGAAGCTCAGGAAACGCGCAGCCAGATTCTCGATGCCGCCGAGCAAGCCTTTTACGAGCGCGGCGTCGCGCGGACCACGCTGGCGGACATCGCCGCACTGGCCGGCGTAACGCGAGGCGCTATCTATTGGCATTTCAGTAATAAATCCGATTTGCTCCAGGCGCTGCTCGATACGCTGCACGAGCCCTTGGACGAGTTGGCCCGGGCCAGTGAAAGCGAGGATGAACTCGACCCGCTGGGCTGTATGCGCAAGCTGCTGATTCGTTTGTTCCATCAAGTGGCCCTGGACCCGAAAACCCGACGCATCAATGAGATCTTGTTTCATAAGTGCGAATTCACCGACGAAATGTGCGACATGCGCCGCCAGCGCCAAACGCATAGCCTGGAATGCAACCTGCGCATCGGCCTGACACTGCGTAATGCGGTCCATCGCGGGCAACTTCCGGAAAACCTCGACACCACGCGTGGCGCGGTGTGCATTCATGCCTACATCAATGGGCTGATCGGCCAATGGCTGCTGGTCCCCGACAGCTTCCAATTGCAGCAGGAAGCCGAACGCTGGGTAGAGGCAGGGCTGGACATGCTGCGCTTGAGCCCAAGCCTGCGCAATTGAGACAAAATGCGTAATTGCGTCCAGTTGTGTCAACAGTAAAGCCTAAGGACGGTCAATCGTCCTTCTGACTTATTCGTGGGGTGACTTTATATACGGGCTGGCCGGCGCTTGATAGGTAGCCGCCTAAGTATTTTGTAGGGAATTTGTTGCAGGGCTGTGAAGGAATGTTACACAGGCAACGACGGGGCAAACATGTGGGAGGGGACAGGCCCCTCCCACATTTGGTTTGTGTCTCAGGCGATTACAGCGGCAGGGTCGGGTAGTCGATGTAACCCACCGGGCCTTTGCCATAGAACGTCTCCGGATGCGCTTCGTTCAGCGGGGCATCGGCCTTCAGGCGAGCCGGCAGGTCCGGGTTGGCAATGAACGGCACGCCAAACGCCACCGCATCCGCCTTACCCTCGGCCAGCCACGCGTTGGCGCTGTCTTTAGTGAAGCGTTCGTTGGCGATATACGCGCCGCCGAAGGCTTTTTTCAGCTGTGGACCGAGGCTGTCGGCGCCTTCTTTCTCGCGCGAGCAGATAAACGCGATGCCGCGTTTGCCCAGCTCAGTTGCGACGTAGGTAAAGGTCTGCGCCAGGTTGGCGTCGCCCATGTCGTGCGCATCGGCGCGGGGTGCCAGGTGCACGCCCACGCGGCCAGGGCCCCACACGTCGATGGCCGCATCGGTCACTTCCAGCAGCAGGCGCGCGCGGTTTTCCAGGGAGCCGCCGTACTGATCGGTGCGCTGGTTGGTGCTGCTCTGCAGGAACTGGTCGAGCAGGTAGCCATTGGCCCCGTGAATTTCCACGCCGTCAAAGCCTGCAGCCTTGGCATTCTCGGCGCCGGTGCGGTAGGCGTCGACGATGTCGGCGATTTCAGCGGTTTCCAGGGCGCGCGGGGTCGGATAGTCGGCCAGCGGACGCACCAGGCTGACGTGGCCCTTGGCCTGGATCGCACTCGGTGCCACGGGGGTTTCGCCGTTCAGGTAGGACTCGTGGGAGATCCGGCCGACGTGCCACAGTTGCAGGAAAATCTTGCCGCCCGCGCCGTGTACGGCCTTGGTCACGTTGGCCCAGCTACGCACCTGGTCGTTGGACCAGATGCCCGGGGTGTCCGGGTAGCCTACGCCCATTGGCGTTACGGAGGTGGCTTCGCTGAGGATCAGCCCGGCGGAGGCACGCTGCACGTAATACTCGGCCATCAGCGCGTTGGGCACGCGGCCGGCGTCGGCGCGGCAGCGGGTCAGCGGGGCCATGATGATGCGGTTCGACAGCTCCACGTCACCCAGTTTGATCGGATCGAAAATAGTCGTCATCGCACAATACCTTCTTTATTACATTGATCAGTTGGTCGCAGGGGCCAGGTCGGCATCGCCGCTCTGACGGAAAGTTATCAAGGTCACCACAAGGGCAAGGATCGCCAGGGCAGCGGCCGCCAGCGGCACACTGGTCAGACCGAAACCATGGGCGATTACGCTGCCGCCGACCCAGGCGCCGAGGGCGTTGCCGATGTTGAACGCGCCGATGTTCAAGGTGGACACCAGGTTCGGCGCGGCCTTGCCGAAGGTCACCACGTTGATCTGCAGCGCCGGTACGGCGGCGAACGCGGCGGTTGCCCAGAGGAACAAGGTGATTTCGGTGGGGATCACGGCGACGCTGGTCCAGCTCAGCGCGGTGGACACCACGGCCATGCTGATAAACACGCCGATCAGAGTGGCTGCCAGGCGTTTATCTGCGAGCTTGCCGCCGATGATATTGCCGACGGTCAGGCCCAGGCCGATCAGCAGCAGGGTCCAGGTCACGCCTTTGGGCGATACACCGGTGACATCGCCCAACAGCGGCGCCACGTAGGTGAAGAGGGTGAACATGGACGCCGCGAACAGGGCGGTCATGCTCAGCGACAACCAGATACCGGCGCCTTTGAGGGCGGCCAGTTCGGCGCGCATGTCGAGCTTTTCTTCGTCGCGCTTGGCCGGCAGGAAACGAATCAGGCCGATCAACGCCACCACGCCGATCACCGTCACCGCCCAGAAGGTCGAGCGCCAGCCGGCTTGCTGGCCCAGCGCAGTGCCCAGGGGAACACCGAGCACGTTGGCCAGGGTCAGGCCGGTAAACATCAAGGCCACGGCCGAGGCCCGCTTGTTGGCCGGCACCAGGTTGGCAGCGACCACCGAACCAATCCCGAAGAAGGCGCCGTGGCACAGCGCGGTGACCACGCGAGCGAACATCAGCACGTTGTAGTCGCTGGCCAGGGCGCAGAGCAGGTTGCCAATAATGAAAATCCCCATCAACGCTACCAGGGCGGCCTTGCGCGGCAATTTAGCCGTGGCCAGCGCCATAAAGGGCGCACCAATGGCCACGCCCAGGGCATAACCGGTGACCAGCCAGCCGGCGCCCGGGATCGATACGCCGAGGTCCGCCGCCACATCGGGCAGCAGGCCCATGATGACGAACTCGGTGGTGCCGATGGCGAAGGCGCTCAGGGCCAGGATGAGGAGCGAGAGGGGCATTTGCGGGGTCCTTTTACAGCGGTTCGGCGCTGAGTTCAGTGATGAGCGCTGTGAGGAAGGCTTGGATCACTTCCTCATTGCGTTTGAAAAAGTGCCACTGCCCGGCCTTCTGGCTGCTGATCAGACCCGCGCGTTGCAAGGTGGCCAGGTGGGCCGACACGGTCGACTGGGACAAGCCGCAGCGTTGGTCGATCTGCCCGGCACAGATGCCGTACTCGTGGTTGTGCAATTGCTCGGGGAATTGCACCTTCGGGTCTTTGAGCCAGGTGAGGATGTCTCGCCGTACCGGGTGCGCCAGGGCTTTTATTATTTCGTCGAGGTCGATGGACATGGCAGTGTGCTCGGTGTTGTAAAGCGTTATATCGCGATGAGGCGAACTTTAAATCGGTATATCCCGATATACCAATACGATTTTGCTCTGAGGTCAGACTGAATCGGTATATCGAGTTATAACGATACGTTAAGCGCAGTGCTAGACTGCGCGCCATGAATTATCTCGCACATCTGCACCTGGGCGGCCAGTTGCCCGCGCAACTGCTGGGCAGCCTGTATGGCGACTTCGTTAAAGGCCGTCTGCAGGGCCAGTTCAGCCCATCCATTGAAGCGGCGATCCAGTTGCATCGTTCGATCGACCGTTTTACCGACAGCCATCCGTTGGTAGGGCAGGCGTTGTCACGCTTCAGCCTGACCCGTCGGCGCTATGCCGGGATCGTTCTGGACGTGTTCTTCGATCACTGCCTGGCGCGGGATTGGGCGTTGTATGCCGACCAGCCGCTGGAAGACTTCACTTCGCGGGTGTACCGGGTACTGGCGGCCGAACCGGCGTTACCGGGGCGGTTGGCGCAGATTGCGCCTTATATGGCAGCGGACGATTGGCTGGGCTCATACCGCGAGTTCGCGGTGATAGAACACGTGCTGCGCGGGATTTCGCGGCGGCTGACGCAACCCGAGGAGTTGGGGCACGCGATGCAGGAGCTGCGACTTTTATATGAACCGTTGAGTGAAGACTTCCGGCGCTTCTACCCTCAATTGCAGGTGTTCGCACAGGCTCAACTGACGCCGTAAAACTAAATGTAGGAGGGGCTTGCCCCTCCCACATGGTTTCAAGCAGCGAACGCTGGTCGCGCCGCTACCGGTTCAACTTCAGCGATCGGCCCGAACAACGCCTTCTGCACCGCCTGCTGCGCCTGGAACGCCAGGGCGGCACGCTCCTGCCCGGCGCAGGCAATCGGTGTGAGTACGTGGATTTCCACATCGCCCTGATCATTGGCAAACAACCGCATCAGGTGCGAGAGCAAATCGTCATCGCCTATGAACGGCGCCAGCGGGTCCACCTGCCCATCGCGCAGGTAACGGATCGCCACCGGTTGCAGCGACACATCCGCATCGATCGCGCTGGCCAGCAGGCGGCCGTGGAAGGTGCGCAGGCTGCGGCCGTCGGTGGTGGTGCCTTCGGGGAACATCAACAGTGGATGTTGCTGCTCCAGATGCCGGGTCATCTGCTTGCGGATCAATTGGCTGTCGCCCGAGCCCCTGCGGATAAACAGGCTGCCGGCCTTCGCCGCCAACCAGCCGGCGACCGGCCAGGTGCGCACTTCGGCCTTGGACAGAAACGACATCGGCGCAACCATGCCCAGCAGCGGTATGTCGGTCCAGGACACGTGGTTGCTCACCCATAGCATCGGTTGCGTCGGCAACTGGCCATGAACCGTCACGCGAAAGGGCAGGGCGTTGGTCAGCCGGGCCATGAAGAACCGCGACCAGCGCTGGCGGCGCACCATCGAATTGGCCACGCCCAAGCGTTCGAAAAGGCCAAACACGCTGGCCATGCTCAAGCCCAGCGCCACCACCAGCAGCACGCGGGCGATGCGCCCGTATACACGCAGGCGGCTCATCACATGGCCGCCTTGAAGTGGCGCGCATAGCGCGGGCACAACTCGTCGCGCTTGAGCAGGATAAACACGTCGGCGACCTGGAAGTCTTCGTCCCAGCACGGCTCGCCGCAGATCTTCGCGCCCAGGCGCATATAGGCCTTGAGCAGCGGCGGCATTTCGGCGATCACGTTGGACGGCAGATCCAGGGCCGGCAGCGGCTTTTTCGGCTCGGCGCGCAGGTGTTCGTTGCACAGGTAGCGTTCGCGCAGGCGCTGCATGATCGCATGGGCCTGGATGCCGCCGTCGTGCATCGGAATGCTCGCGCAGCCCATCAAATAGCTGTAGCCGCCCTGGTTGAGCACCTCGGCCAACTCGCCCCACAACACCGCGATGGTGCCGCCGTTGCGGTAGGCCGGGTCGACGCAGGTGCGCCCGATTTCCAGGATCGGGCCCTTCAGGTGGAGCAGGCCATGCAGGCTGAATTCTTCTTCGCTGTAGAACCGGCCCAGGGTGCTGGCGGCCTGGTGGTCGAGCAAGCGAGTGGTGGCTACCAGTCGACCGGTGTTCAAGTCCCGCACGCCGATATGGCTGCAGTGCACATCATAGTCATCCATGTCCAGGCCGTGTTCCGCGCCTTTCAGCTTGGCGTTGAACTCGCCGCTGAATACGTTGAACCGCAGGGCCTGGGCTTCCTGCAAGGCCTGGGCGCCGATCAGGCGTTCGGCTTGCAGACGGCGTTCATTGCCGGTGTCGCTGATGCGGGCGATCTGAGTCATGGCGAGTCTCCGAGTGCCGGCCACGTTTCGGCCGGTCGACTTTGTTGTCCGAAGTCAGGCTATGGAGGCCCGGTGTCATCTCCATGAAGTTATGGTGACGCTTGGATGACAGGCCCTTTGTCGTCAATCTGTCATGCACCTGGGCTAGCCTCGCGGGTTTGAATGCCCCGTCGAGTTCGCGTCCATGGTCAGAGGCCTGTTGTGCGTTGCGCTGTTGTTGTTCACCGTTAACGGCCACGCTGAAACCTGGCCCGACCCGCAATGGGCCGAGGGCACGCTGCTCACCGGTCCCGCGCTCCAAGCCCTGGACGCCTATGCCTTTCCCCCGCGCGACGACAGCACCCGCCAAGGCATTCGCACCGACGCCCTGCTGGTGATACGCGACGGTGAAGTCATCTACGAACGCTACGCCGCACCCACTACCGCCAGCACGCCGCACTTGACCTGGTCGGTCAGCAAAAGCCTGATGGCCTGCGTGCTGGGGGTGGCCTACGGCGACAACCGCTTCAAATTGAGCGACCCGGTGGCGCGGTTTTACCCGCCGATGAAGCAGCATCCGACGGTCACAATGGCCGATCTGCTGCACTGGGCCTCGGGGCTGGACTGGCAGGAAGACTACGAATTCGCCCCGCTCAAATCCTCGGTGGTGGCCATGCTCTACACCCGTGGCCGCACCGACATGGCTGAGTTTGCCGCAAACACGGAGGCCTCCAGCGCGCCGGGTCAGGCGTTCCGTTACTCCAGTGGCGACAGCAATCTTTTATCCGCCGCACTGAAAGGCATGCTCGGTCACAAGGCCTATATGAGTTACCCGTGGGATGCGTTGTTCAAGCCACTGGGCATTCGCAATGCCACGTGGGAAACCGACGGCGACGAGACGTTTGTCGCCTCGTCCTACGCTTACCTCACCGCTCGCGACCTGGCGCGGGTCGGCCTGCTGATGGCGCGGGAGGGGCGTTGGGGTGACCAGCAACTGCTGCCCAAGGAGTGGGTGGCCTTCAATCGGCAGCCGTTCAACCGATACCAAACCGGGCAGGACGAAGCTGTCCCCGGCGGCCATTGGTGGCTCAACCAAGGCACGCCAAGGCCTTGGCCCGACGCTCCCGCCGATACCTTCGCGGCGCTCGGCCACTGGGGCCAGGCACTGTTCGTATTGCCCGATGAACGCCTGGTGATCGTGCGCTACGGCGACGACCGTGACGGCAGCTATCGCCACAACGAATTGCTCAAACGCGTGCTTGCGGCGGTGCAACCATGATCCGTCGTCGGCCGTTGACCGGTTTTTTTCTGCTGTTATTGCTCGCGCTGTTGGCGTGGGTCTGGCACGAACGCGTCAACCTGCAAGCCTTCCCCGATATCATTGCGGCCTATACCGCTAAGGAATACTGCTCGTGTCGGTATGTGGCGAATAACCCGGCGCAGTACTGCCAGGGGTATGTGAAGCAGTACGTGCCGACCAGCGCCTTCAGCGACAACCCGGAGCGCAGTGAAGTGACGGCGAGCGGGCTGGGCCGAACCCACAGCGCAAGGTGGCTCGGCGACCGTCAAGGCTGCCGCCTGAATCCCTGACACGGCACACTTGCCCTGCGGGAGCTGGCTTGCCTGCGATGACGACGGCACAGGCGACAGTGATGTTGACTGACCTGCCGCTATCGCAGGCAATCCAGCTCCCACAGTTGATCTGCTTCGTCAGTTACATTGCGCCCGGCAGGCGGCGCAGTTAAGGTTCGTCCAGGTTTTTTGCCCCTCGAGTCTTTATGTTCAATGCTTCTCTGATAAACCCCCTGGCCTTCGCCTTGCTGGCGGCCGCTGCTGTGCCCGCCCATGCCGACTGGTACTTGGATAACGAATCCTCGCGCCTGTCCTTCGTCACCACCAAAAACACTGAGATTGCCGATGTGCATCGTTTTCTGGTGCTGCACGGCAAGGTCGACGACAAGGGCGCGGCGCAGGTGCAGGTGGAACTGGAGTCGGTCAACAGCGGCGTGCCGCTGCGCGATGAGCGCATGCGCAATCAGTTGTTTGAGATCAAGACGTTCCCCGAGGCGTTGATCAGCGCGCAGATCAATCTGCAGCCCATTAACGACCTGGCCCCCGGCGCGCAATTGGAGTTGCGCCTGCCACTGAGTGTGACCTTGCACGGCAAAACCCAGGCCTACAGCGCCGAGCTGCTGGCCACGCGCCTGGATGACCGGCGTTTCCAGGTGGTGACCCTGGAGCCGGTGGTGCTGCATGCCGAGGATTTCGACCTGGCGCCGGGGGTGGCCGCGCTGCGCAAGGCGGCCGGGCTGAAGTCGATCAGTTTGTCGGTGCCGGTGGGTGCGGTACTGATCTTCACGGCGCGCTGACATGGGCGGCGCGGTGTTTCCGTGGCGCAGCGCCAACCGTTTCGAGTTGTTGATCGACGGCCCGCAGTTTTTTTCCCGCAGATGCTGGTGGGCATTGCCCGTGCCGAACAGCAAGTGGACCTGGAGTTGTATCTGGTGGAGGCCGGTGCGTGCGCCGAGGCCATGGTGCAGGCACTGGTGCTGGCCGCCGAGCGCGGTGTGCGCGTGCGGTGCCTGTTCGATGACTACGGCAGCCTGGCGTTTACCCTGTCGCTGCGCAAACGCCTGACTGACGCCGGGGTGGAACTGCGCTTCTACAATCGTCTGAGCTGGCGACGCTGGATGCGTAACCTGTACCGCGACCATCGCAAGCTGTTACTGATCGACCAACAGCTCGCCGTGGTCGGCGGCACGGGCGTAACGGATGAGTTCTGGACGCCGGGCCAGGACACGGCCGAGTGGCACGAGGTGATGGTGCAGGTCAGCGGCCCGCTGGTGCTGGACTGGCAGGCGCTGTTCGACCGCCAATGGCACGCCAACGCGGCGCGGCGCGCATGGAAACCCGCCACGCATTTCGGTTTGCCGCGTCTGCCCAAGATGCCGGCGACGGGGCCGGGGCTGGGCCGGGTGGCCTACGCGGATTCCCGACAGCACCGCGACATCCTGCAATCGTTGATCCGCGCGCTGAACAGTAGTCAGCAACGTATCTGGTTCGCCACGCCGTATTTTCTGCCCACGTGGGGTGTGCGCCGCGCATTGCGCCGGGCAGCAGGGCGTGGGGTGGATGTGCGTTTACTGCTGACCGGCCCGCGCACCGATCACCCTTCAGTGCGCTACGCGGGCCACCGTTATTACCCGCGCCTGCTGCGTTCGGGGGTGCAGATTTTTGAGTATCAGCCGTGCTTTCTGCACCTGAAAATGGTGCTGGTGGACGATTGGGTCAGCATTGGCTCATGCAATTTTGATCACTGGAATTTGCGCTTCAACCTGGAAGCCAATCTGGAAGCCCTGGACCCGGCATTGGCGCTCGCGGTAAAGGACAGTTTCGAGCGCGATTTTGCCCAGAGCCAGGTGGTGAGCCTGGAAGCGTGGAAGGCGCGGCCGTTGTGGCGGCGGGTGAAGCAGCGGCTGTGGGGCTGGATTGATCGGTTGGTGGTCAACCTGTTGGATCGGCGGGGTTAGGGCCCCGCCTTTCGTTCAGAACGCTGTTTAAAACTGCAGCGAATACTGCGCCGTGAGGTTCTGGTCCCGTGAACGCTCACCGCGCTGCTGGTTGAAACCCAGGTCCAGCGCGCTGTGGCGGCTCAGGCGCGCAGTGGCGCCCAGTTCCAGTCGGGTGCTGAGGCGGTCCAGTGGAGCGCCGCTGACCTGTAGCGCGGAGCCGCCGTCCCAGGCGACTTGAGCCGCTGGTTGCAGGCCTCCGCCGGCATGGGTGTAGGCCAGGCCACCGCGCAGGCTCAACCATGATGGGCCGACCAGGGCTTGAGCCAGGTCGATATTGAAGCGCACACCGCCGGTGGTCAGGTTGACGCTCTGCTTTGCGCTTTTGCCGCGCAGCGCGGCCATGCCGCCTCGTTCGCTGAACCCGTCGCTGCGCAGCTGTACATGGGCCAGTTGCAGGTACGGCTGCCAATCCCAGAACCCATGATTGAACCGATAGTTGGCCTCGGTAAACGTCTGCACAGTACGGCTCGCATAGTCGGCAGACAGGCGATTTTCGACGCCGGCAAAGCTGACGCGGCGTTTGCTCTGGACCTGATGCTGCGCGTAGGCGATGCCGCCATACAGGCCGAACGCGTCCCAGGTGTGGCCAGCGTGCAGGCCCAACTGATAGCTGTCGACACTCGCCTTGCCTCGCGCGCCGGCCTTGGCCTCGCTGCTGCCGCTGCCGGCCACCAGCCCCAGGCGGGAGCCTTGTTCCAGCCGGTGATCAAACCCGACCAGCAGGCCGATGCTGCTATGGGAGGTGCGCGCGGTGTTGCCATCGCCTTCGAGCTGGCCATTTCGGCGGGGCAGTTGGACCCAGGCGCCGCTGTTCAAGTCGTCGGACTCACCTGCGCGGTTGCCTTGCCGGTCGAGCGCCGACTGGCGCAGCACGCGGCTGTTTTCGATCAGCACCGCCTGGGTGCTGGCATGCAACTCGCCACTCAACTGGTCGAGCGCCGCGGGGGCCTGGTCGGGAAACAGTGCGGTCAAGCGTTGCAGCAGCGGGGTCGGCATGGCTTGAGCGTCGGCGGCCGTGGCGACGGCGCGCTGGTTGGCGGTGTTTGCCGCTGAAGCGAGCGAGCGGCCCCGGCCGAATTCCACTAGCAAGTGGTTGTCTTGCTTGACCTGGAAAGCGCTGAGAAAGGGAGAGAACTCGCGGTGGTCGACCGAGGCAAACTCACCGCTCAAGTCGCCTTGTGCTTGGAGGATATTGTAGCGCTGGCCCAACGGATAACTGTTGGGTTGTGCGCTCAGGTACAGCGTGCCGCCGTTGATCGCGGCCTGGTTGCTCACGTGCAGTTTTGCCGGGTCGGCCTGGGCAACCAGGCCGGTCATCAGGGTTGCGCCCGATGCGTGCTGATAGTCGCCCTCGACCGCCAGGTTGCCGTTCAGGCGCAGCACGCCGCCTTCGAGTTTCACGTCGCCCTTGAGGGTGTTGGCGCCGTCCAGTTCCAGAATGCCTTCGTGGAGCGTGGTCCCGGCAAAGCTGTTATTGCCGCTCAAGCGCAGCCAGCCGGCACCGGTTTTTTCCAGGCGCCCCGGCCCGCTGATATCGTTGCGCCAATCGTCCCAGGCGCCGCCTTGCCAGACCACTGCGCCGCCGGCCGGGCGGTCCATGTTGACCCGGGTGTCGACGCGCAACTGGCCGGGCCCGTCGATGGCTTTTTTCAGGTCCATCAGGCCCCAGCCGTAGATATCGTCCACCCCGGGTTCACCCAGGTCGGTGGCGGTGGTCAGCAACACATCACGGATCTGCGGGTTGTCGAGGTAGGGAAAGCGCTCCATCAGCAAGGCCAGGCCGCCGCTCACGTGAGGGGCGGCGATGGACGTCCCGGAGGCGGTCAGGTCACCAAATTCGGGGTTGTCGCCAGTGACAGTGAAGCCATCGGCTTCATCGTCGTTGTCATAGTGGGTTTGGGTGTCTATCGAGCCCGCGACCCAGGCTGAGCTGATATCCGTTCCTGGCGCGGCCAGGCACCAGTCTTTGCTGAAGCCGCAGCGGTAGGAGCCATCGCTCAGGGTCAATGCCTGGTTCACATTGACCACGCTCAACCAATAGCGCTCCAACTCGGCCACGGCGCGTGGCAGGCTGGCATGGATCTCGGTAAAGGGCGCGGTTTGAGGCGATTCGTTGGGTTTTAATGAATTGCCCGCCGCCCATACTTGCAGCATGTCGTATTTGACGGCGCTGTCTGCGATGGCTTTAAGCTCTTGATAATGACGGGTATGGGTCTGGCTTAGCGCCAGATCCAGCGCGGCTTCATCGGCAAAGGGGGATGGCGTGCCCCAGCTGTGGTTGACCACGCGCACATTTTGTTTGTGCAACTGGGCATAGGCGGCTTCGACTGCCTCCGGCGTGGCATTGGCGACCCTGTCTGTGGTTGTCCCGGGACCCGCCTGGTAAGTATTACTGAACCTGCGCACCGCGCTCACGTTGGCCGCGTAAGCTACGCCATGGGAGCCCGCGCCATCGCGATTGGCAAGCACGGTGGCGGCAACGAAAGTGCCGTGGGGGTTGTACCGGGCCCCCACGTTTTTCAGGTAGTCATCGACCTCCTCCCGGGTGAGATCACCGTCGGCAATGGCCTCCTCCAGACCGGGCAGGGCTTCGGGTGGCAGTGAATCGCGCAGATTCACCTCGGAGCGATCACCTTCGCTGAAGAAGCAGCCACCCGACAGCACGGCATCGCTCACACAACCGGGATCTGCCAGTTGTACAGCGGAATGTGGCTTGCCGGCTAACTCATGATGGCGCAAGTCGGTGCCGGAGTCGTAAACCCCCACCTGCACACCCTCGCCGCTCAACCCCCTGGCATAGGCGTAGTCGGCGCCGACTGCGCCCAGCCCCCAACTTTTTTTGAACTCATCGCTGCGCCAACTGGCGGCGTCGTTCAATCGGCCTTGTTCGCGATAGCTTGCGGCTTCAACAGCCACGCTCGGCAAGCCACCGAGCAGGCACAGGGCGATCGCCTTGCGCTTGAACGATGATTGAACCGGAACTTGTTGAGTTGCCTGTCGGGGTTTTTTCGTGGGCGACATAGTCCACACACCTGCAGATTGATTTCGGGCTGACAGGGTGTGCGAGTGCACGGGGGGAGGGATATAGGACACTACTTGGAGATGTGCGTGAAACGTGACTTTTTGCTGACTCAGAGGGGGGGAGGGCGCCAGACCCAATGCCGCTATTGTGAAGACAATGCAGATCAAACCGTGGGAGCGGGCTTGCTCGCGAAAGCGTCGTGTCAGTCAACCTCAATATTACTGAGCCGACGCCATCGCAGCCTCGCTAAAGCTGGACAACTCCCACCTTCGACCTGCTTCGCTTCGAAGTCAGCATTCCTTAACCGAGCGGCCTTACAGCAACTCGAACGTCTGCTGCTGTACATCCTGGGAATCCAACCCGATCTGCACATTGAACTCACCCGGTTCGGCCGCGTACTTGAGCTGGGTGTTGTAGAACTTCAAGTCTTCTTCGGTGATGGTGAAGTGCAGCGTGCGCTCTTCACCGGCCTTGAGCATGACTTTCTGGAAGTTCTTCAACTCCTTGATCGGACGGATCATCGAACCGGCCACGTCCTGGATGTACAGCTGCACCACGGTTTCGCCGTCGACCTTACCGGTGTTTTTCACGGTGACGCTGGCGTCGAGCTTGCCGGTCTTGTTCAGGGTCGTGGACGACAGCGCCATGTCCGACACGCTGAACGTGGTGTAGCTCAGGCCGTAGCCAAACGGGAACAGCGGCCCGGTGGTGTCATCGAAGTACTGCGAGGTGTAGTTGCCCGGCTTGCCTGGGGTGAACGGCCGGCCGATGGTCAGGTGGTTGTAGTAGGTCGGAATCTGCCCCACCGAACGCGGGAAGGTGATCGGCAGTTTGCCCGACGGGTTGTAGTCGCCGAACAGCACATCGGCGATGGCGTTGCCGCCTTCGGTGCCGGCGAACCAGGTTTCCAGGATGGCGTCGGCCTGTTGGTTCTCGTCCAGGATCGACAAGGGGCGGCCGTTCATCAGCACCAACACCAGCGGTTTGCCGGTGGCCTTGAGCGCCTTGATCAGGTCGCGCTGGCTTTGCGGGATGTTCAGGTCGGTGCGGCTGGAGGACTCGTGGGACATGCCACGGGACTCGCCCACGGCGGCGACGATCACGTCGGCCTGCTTGGCCGCTTGGACCGCCTCATCGATCAATACCTGCGGCGAGCGCTTGTCATCCACCACTTCCGGCGCATCGAAGTTGAGGAAGTTGAGGTAGTCGACCACCGCCTTGTCGTTGGTGATGTTGGCGCCACGGGCGTAGAGGATTTTGCCTTTTTCACCGATCACGGCGTTGAGGCCGTCGAGCAGGGTCACCGATTGCTCGGGTTTACCGGCAGCCGCCCAACTGCCCATCATGTCGATCGGCGCCTTGGCCAGCGGGCCGACCAGGGCGATGGTCGCGGATTTTTTCAGCGGCAGGGTGTTGTTCTGGTTTTTCAACAGCACTAGGCTGCGGCGCGCAATATCACGCGCTTCGGCGCGGTGCAGGCGGCTGTCGGCGTAGGTGTCGGCCGGGTCGTCCTCGGCCTTGCCGATACGCAGGTACGGGTCCTTGAACAGGCCCATGTCGTATTTGGCGCCGAGGACTTCGCGCACGGCGTTGTCGATGTCGCTCTGCTCGATCTCGCCGGACTTGAGCAGCCCCGGCAGTTCCTTGCCGTACAGCGAGTCGTTCATGCTCATGTCGATGCCGGCCTTGATCGCCAATTTGGCGGCTTCACGCCCGTCCTTGGCCACGCCGTGCTTGATCAGCTCGAAGATCGCGCCGTGGTCGCTCACGGCCAGGCCTTTGAAGCCCCAGTCCCTGCGCAGCAGGTCGTTCATCAGCCAGGTATTGGCGGTGGCGGGTACGCCGTTGATCGAGTTGAGCGCCACCATGACGCTGCCGGAACCGGCCTTGATCGCCGCGTGATACGGCGGCAGGTAGTCCTGGTACATCTTGACCGGGCTCATGTCGACCACGTTGTAGTCGCGCCCGCCTTCCACCGCGCCATACAGGGCGAAGTGCTTGACGCTGGCCATCAGGCTGTCGGCATTGGCGGGGCTGGTGCCCTGAAACGCCTTGACCATCACGTCGGCGATGCGCGAGACCAGGTAAGTGTCTTCGCCGAAGCCTTCGGAGGTGCGGCCCCAGCGCGGGTCGCGGGAGATGTCGACCATCGGCGCGAAGGTGATGTCCAGGCTGTCGGCCGCAGCTTCCTGGGCGGCGATGCGGCCGGAGCGGCCGATGGCGTCCATGTCCCAGCTGGAGGCCAGGGCCAGGCTGATCGGGAAAATGGTGCGGTGGCCGTGGATCACGTCGTAGGCGAAGAACATCGGGATCTTCAGGCGACTGCGCATGGCCGCGTCCTGCATCGGACGGTTTTCCGGGCGGGTGATGGAGTTGAACGTGCCGCCGATGCGGCCGGCGGCGATTTCCTTGCGGATCAGCTCGCGGGGCATTTCGGGGCCGATGCTGATCAGGCGCAACTGGCCGATCTTTTCATCCAGGGTCATCTGCTTGAGCAGGTCGCTGACAAAGGCGTCCTTGTCCTTAAGCGCAGCAGGCTTTGTTTCTGCCCATACGGGGTGAGTGGCCAGCGTGGCAACAAGGCCGAGCAAACACAGCTTTTTCATGAATATCCTTTTTCGGCTCACTGCACAGCGCTCGCGCTGACGGCCAAAATGTGGGGAGCGTCTATTGTTGTTCGGGCGTTGTTCAGAGAAATACCGCACACTTCTGAACTCTTATTCGCGCTGGGCATCTTTGTAGCTGATTGGCTCGATGCATACCAGTGGTGGCGGATTATGCCCCAAGCGCGCGGTTTATAGGGCAGGTCATCCAATTCCATCCAGTTTGGGCAGGAGATACATCATGCAAGCAGCACACGTTAACCGCTGGGGCCTCAAAGCCGCGGCTCTGCTATTGATCAGCGCGGTGCTGAGCGGTTGCGGCATCAACACCATTCCCACCCTCGACGAGCAAGCCAAGGCGGCATGGGGCCAGGTGCAGAACCAGTACCAGCGCCGTGCCGACCTGATCCCCAACCTGGTGGAAGTGGTCAAGGGCTATGCCGCCCATGAGCAGGACACCCTGACCGCCGTGATCGAAGCGCGGGCCAAGGCCACCTCGATCCAGGTCGACGCCAGCACCCTGGACAACCCGGAAAAACTCAAGCAGTTCCAGCAGGCCCAGGACGGCTTGAGCGGCGCCCTCAATCGCTTGATGGTGGTCTCCGAACGCTACCCGGATCTGAAAGCCAACCAGAACTTCCTGGCCCTGCAATCTCAACTGGAAGGCACCGAAAATCGCATCGCTGTCGCGCGCCGCGACTTTATCCAGGCCGTGCAGGCGTACAACACCGAGATCCGTACCTTCCCGGGCCGCCTGTGGCACAGCGTGATGTACAGCGATTTACCGATCCGCGCCACGTTCGAAGCCACCAGCGCCGATGCCGATAAAGCCCCGCAAGTGAAGTTCAAATAAGGCTGCACTGAGGTGTCGATGCGTTTATTAAGGATAGGCTTGACGCTGTGGCTGTTGGCCTGCGCGGGCGCGGCCCAGGCAGCGTTGACCTTGCCGGCGCTGACCGGGCGGGTGGTGGACAACGCCCAAATGATCGACCCGGCGGTGCGCGCGCAGTTGACCCAGCAGTTGCAGGCGCTGGAGCAGACGCGCGGCGCCCAGATCGTGGTGGTCACCGTGCCCGACCTGCAAGGCGTGCCGATCGAGGACTTCGGTTATCAATTGGGGCGCCAGTGGGGCATCGGCCAGAAGGGCAAGGACAACGGCGCGCTGTTGATCGTCGCCCGCGATGAACGCAAGTTGCGCATCGAAGTGGGTTATGGCCTGGAAGGCGTGCTCACAGATGCACAGTCGTGGGTCATCATCAACCAGGTGATCGCGCCCAAGTTCAAGGCCGGCAATTACAGCCAGGGCATCAGCGACGGCGTGGCCGCGATGGTCCAGGTGGTCGGCGGTGAACCCCTGGCGGTGCCGGCCCATGTGGCGGACGGCAATTTTGCCAAGGATAATCCCGGCCTTTCCATTGGCCTGTTCGTGCTGCTGATCGGTGTGCTGTGGCTGTGCAATCGCCTGGGCCTGCCGGTGGGCGCGATCCTGCTGGCGATCCTCAGCAGCAGTGGACGCGGCGGCGGTGGCGGGGGTGGCGGC
>NZ_JAAMRE010000036.1 GCF_013522705.1 Pseudomonas lurida | reverse complement strand
AAAGGAAGGAAAGTATTAATATCGCGCATAAGAACGCCGGTTTTTTAGATGTGTTTGCTCGCACGAACATCATCCATCAAATCGGCGTTCTTGTTTCTATGTTTCCCGGGATTCCGTGAAGAACCTTAAATAAGGCCTGTTATCGATTCCGGCCAATAAGGTCTACCACCGCGCCGCCCCCACAACTCTTCGACCCCCTCTATTACCGCAACTGAATGACCGCGCCTTTCGATCGTACCGATCATGCCGTTCAACAATGCAGATAATGGCACCGCCTTAAGATGATGTTTCAAGCCTAACCGCAGTAAACCTTCCCTGGAGTATTCGCCATCATTCAAAGTTCTTATGGCGTGATTAAAACTGCGCGCCGCCGTGCCGTCATTATTTTCCATCTGGGCTCGCTTGGCACTCACGGCAAATAAGAACTGTGCGTCGCGCAGCATCTCCTGATCATTGCCTATAAATTGCGCCCGCCGAGCCGCGGCCTGCAACTCGGACTCACTGAGCTGCAGTTTAAAACCATCTCGCATCTTTACGTGATAACCGTCACTGACGCGTCTGACCTCGGCAAATATATCCGACGGTTTCTGGCCAAACCGCATCATCGCAGCCTTGATCGCAGACACCGTCACACAGTTGCCGTCCGGGCCCTGCCGGAATCCGCCCCATATATCCCTGGGCTTTTTACCGGGTGTCACATCAGGGCTGACGGGCGAAGGCAAGTCAGGTACGACGACCGAGGGCGGCAACGGAATCGTTGGTGGCGGTGGCGGCACAGGCTGCCACCATCGCCCCAATACGGCCATTACACTGCGCACCGCATTGAACAATGTTTGACTCCACATAAAGCCGGTATTGTAAGTACCCGGCGACTTCATAGTTTGAATGGACCGCGCCGCCCCACCAAAAGGCTGGATAGAAGCATTATTCGACATCGGTATAAACCCAGCCTCGCACCGAGACGTTTTTATACTCCGCTGTTCGTTATTCAAACGAGGATAAAAAATTTCACGCTTAAAAAAAGAAACACGCATCCTCTCCTCCCAGACTCAACGACCGTCATACCGATTATTTTCATTAGAGGATTAAGCTTTCAGTGATCATCCGAACAAATCAAAGCGCGCTTAATACGCTCAATCAGTGGCGCGAGGGACTGGCAAGTTCCAGTCTTACCGGTAACAACAAGCTGCTATTGCTGAAAAAACAGCAATTACGGCTTACGCTTGCTGGGAGTTTTCTGAATATTGCTCACGCATGGAATCGGCCAGCGCCCTGTGCTTGAGCGGTTTACGCGCGGAAGGCGTGAACTCGACATCGCGACAACAACATCGGAACGCAGGTCGAGCTCGCAGCTTCTTGCCACAATCAAGCGGCACAAAAAAGGCGCCTCAGGGGCGCCTCGGACTTCAAGCCATTCTCGTCAATCCGCAATTGGGTGCGTCATGCCCAGCAAGCGGCTGACGCGCTCCAGTTCTGTCTCGCGGCGCATGGCGGTAAACAGCTCTACCGCTTCGGGGTAGTTGCGCGTGAGCATCGCCAGCCACTGCTTCAAGCGGCCGGGTGCCTGCTTTTCTGTCAGTTGCGCCACCGATTGCCGCCAGAATTCTTGCAGCATGGGCTGCAGCTCGGCCCAGGTCATTTCCACCACCTGGGCACCTGCGCGGGCCGCCGCGATTTGCCGCGCCAGGTCCGGACGCGCTACCAGGCCACGACCGAGCATGATGTCTTCGGCACCACTGACTTCGCGGCAGCGTCGCCAGTCGTCAACGCTCCAGATATCGCCATTGGCGAACACCGGCACCTTGACCACGTCCTGCACACGGGGGATCCATTCCCAGTGCGCAGGCGGCTTGTAGCCATCAGTCTTGGTACGCGCATGCACCACGATATGCGCAGCACCGCCCTCGGCCAACGCCGTGGCGCACACCAGCGCACCGTCCGGGCTGTCGAAGCCCAGACGCATTTTGGCGGTGACCGGGATATGCACCGGTACGGCGCGGCGCACATGCTCAACGATCCGGTTAAGCAACTCCGGCTCCTTGAGCAGCACGGCCCCACCGCGCGATTTGTTGACGGTCTTGGCTGGGCAACCGAAATTCAGATCGATCACCTCGGAGCCCAACTCGCAGGCCAGGGCGGCGTTTTCCGCCAGGCATACCGGATCGGAACCGAGCAACTGCACACGCAAGGGCACACCTGCGGCGGTGTGGGCACCGTGCAGCAGTTCAGGCGCGAGCTTGTGGAAATAGGCCGGTGTGAGCAGGCGGTCATTGACGCGGATGAATTCGGTCACGCACCAGTCAATCCCACCCACGCGCGTCAGTACATCGCGCAGGATGTTGTCGACCAACCCCTCCATGGGCGCCAAGGCAATTTGCATGGAAAACACTCAAGAAAAATCGTGGCGCAGTTTACTGGGTTTCCCACCGCAACCGTTAACCCCCTGTCAGGGCAGGCCCATAGCCGTCGAGAAACTCGACCGGCATGCGCTTGGGCTTGCCGCTGGACAGCTCGATGCATACAAAGGTGGTCTGCGCCCGTAGCAAGGTAGCGCCATCTCGGGGTCGGACCAGTTGGAAGCGGCGGGTCATCTTCAGCCGCTGGTCCCAATCGACGATCCAGGTGGCCAGTTGCAGCTCATCGCCTTCATAAGCGGCGGCCAGGTAATCGATCTCATGGCGCACCACCGCCATGGCACGGTCCAGGCGACGGTATTCGGCAAGGTCCAGCCCCAGGCGCTGGGAATGGCGCCACGCGCAGCGCTCGAGCCAAGCGACATACACCGCGTTGTTGGCATGCCCCAGCCCGTCGATGTCTTCAGCGGCGACCTGCAGATCGATGATAAACGGCGTTGCCAAATCCCAGCCCATGCCTTGCTCCCGGTCGATTAATGTCGGCGGGCAGCAGTGTATCAGGCACTTTGCCGTGCCTGTAGACGAGCGCCGCCCAGCAGCATCAGCACACCGTCGATCACCCGCGGATCGGCCAGTACCTTCTGATGGCCGCCCTGCTCCAGTTGCAGCAGGCGGCTGTCGAACCAGGCATCATGGATGGCCTTGGCGGCTCTGACCGGGACAAAGGTATCGTCTTCAGCGTGCACAATCAGGCCTGGGATATTCATGTGGTAATGCGCCACGTCCAGATGCTTGAGCGGCATGCCAAAGGTCAGCTCGACCTCCTGGATAAATGCTGCACGCGCTCGCGCCGGCAAGCCCATCATGCGGGAAAAGCCGCCCAGCGCATCCAGAAACCGCGACGGCGCGGCGATGCTGACCAATGCCTGGGTGCGCAACCCCAGCTGCACGGCGAGCATCGCGCTGGCGCCGCCCATGGAATGGCCGATAACCGCATGCAGCGGCGGCAACTCGGCAGCCGCCTCCAGCATGGCGCGGGCGAATAGCAGCACGTGGGCTTCGCGCCCTGGAGAATGCCCATGGGCCGGCCCGTCCAGGGCAATCACCGAGTAGCCGTTGTCGATCAGTGCACCGATCAAGCTGGCAAATTGGGTCGGGCGACCTTCCCAGCCATGCATTAACAGCACCGCAGGCCCTTCGCCCCAACGCAGGGCCGACAAGCCGAACCGCAAAGTGATGCGCTGGGCCTGCGCCAGCATCGGCAACTCCCACTCACGGGGCGGCAGCGCGCGCGGGGTCATAAACACACGGCGCATTCTATTGGCTACCGTTTGCGGCGCGACGCGCCCCAACGTACCGTTGACACCTCGCACCCAGGTTAACGCGCCCATCGCCAGCTCCTTTTCAGCGCACCGCCGACTTGGCCGCGCGTATCACCCGATCCGACAATTCCCCCGGCCCGAGCGCACGCGCCAGGGTCAGGCCACCCACCATCAACGCCATGTCCGCCAGGGCTTTGTCGATGTCTTCCGGGCAGGCCGCCAACTGGGCCGCCATCAACTCAACGTGCTCGTTCAACACTTGGCGAAACGCCTCCGGCAAGCGGCCCATTTCTCCGACCGTGGCGGGTAGCGGGCAGGCCTGAGAGGTTGAATCACGGTGTTTGCGCGACAGATAAAAAGCCGCCACCAAGGCGCGGCGCTCTTCGCCGGTGATCTGCTCGTCGAGGTCGTCGATGGACGCGCGGCGCTGGGCCAGCAATTGACTGAAGGCCTCCAGCATCATCGCGTCCTTGCTTTCAAAGTGTGCGTAGAAGCCACCCACGGTCAGCCCCGCCGCCCCCATGACCTCACCCACGCTGGGTTCAGCCGGGCCACGTTGAATCAACGCAGCGCTGGCGGCCTGCAGAATGCGTTCGCGGGTTTGCGCTTTTTTATCGTTCATCGTATGCCTCCGTCTTCATGGGTTGAATATTATTACCATAATAATATTCCGCAAGCGACCGGCATGACCATTGGTCAGAACGACAGGAAGGTATCGAAAAAGAAAATTGGCAAACGCCAGACAAACAAAAGGGCCATTCAATAATTGAATGACCCTTAAAAATCCCGCAGAGCGGGTAATCGTGGCGTCCCCTAGGGGACTCGAACCCCTGTTACCGCCGTGAAAGGGCGGTGTCCTAGGCCACTAGACGAAGGGGACACAAACCTTCTATACATTGATCAGATCGACTCTGATCGATTCAAGGACGGTGTGGCCGGAACCTTGAACCTGTAAATTGGTGGAGCTAAACGGGATCGAACCGTTGACCTCTTGCATGCCATGCAAGCGCTCTCCCAGCTGAGCTATAGCCCCGATTTTTCGCCTGGCGGCGCAGCAGACCTTTCGAGCTGCTTGTTGAAACTGGCGTCCCCTAGGGGACTCGAACCCCTGTTACCGCCGTGAAAGGGCGGTGTCCTAGGCCACTAGACGAAGGGGACAAAACCTTCTGTACAACGGATCAGAGCTGAGTTCTGATCGATTCAAGGACGGTGTGGCCAGACCTTGAACCTGTAAATTGGTGGAGCTAAACGGGATCGAACCGTTGACCTCTTGCATGCCATGCAAGCGCTCTCCCAGCTGAGCTATAGCCCCTCATCGGTGAGGACGGGGCGAATCTTAATGGCGGTTTGGAAACGTGTCAAATTTATTTTCAACAATTTCCAAAATTTTTTGCCGGGATAACAATCACTTACCGACGAAACCCCGGAAAACCGGGGTTTCGTCGTTACCGCCGCGTGCTTAGGCGATAGCGCCCAGCAGCTTTTCCCACTCTTTGTTTTCTTTCTTCGACACACCACCCAGCAAATCAAGCGCTTGGCGCAGACGGAAACGCGTCAGGTCCGGGCCAAGAATTTCCATCGCATCGAGCACGGACACCGAACTGGCCTGCCCGGTGATCGCCGCAAACATCAGCGGCATGGCATCGCGCAATTTCAATTCCAGGGACTCGACCACCGCCTGAATCGTCGCAGTGATCGCGTCCTTCTCCCACTGCCGCAGGCTCTCCAGCTTCCAGAGGATCAACTGCATCAACTGGCGAACCTGGTCACCTGACAGCTTCTTGGATTCGAACAGCTTCGGATCCGGGTTCACACCCCCGGCAAAGAAGAAACTGGCCAACGGCGCGACCTGGCTGAACGTCTCCACCCTGCCCTGCACCAGCGGCGCGATCTTCATCATGTATTGAGGATTCAACGCCCACTGCTGCACACGGCTGGCGAACTCTTCCACCGGCAAGTCGCGCAGCCATTGGCCGTTGAGCCACGAGAGTTTCTCGATATCGAAGATCGGCCCACCCAGCGACACACGGGACAAGTCGAAGTTGTCGACCATTTCCTGCAGCGAGAACTTCTCGCGCTCGTCCGGCATCGACCAACCCATGCGGCCCAGGTAGTTGAGCATCGCTTCGGGCATAAACCCCATGCGCTCGTAGAACGTCACCGAGGTCGGGTTCTTGCGCTTGGACAGCTTGCTCTTGTCCGGGTTACGCAGCAGCGGCATGTAGCACAGTTGCGGCTGTTCCCAACCGAAATATTCGTAGAGCAGGATCAACTTCGGCGCCGACGGCAGCCACTCTTCGCCACGCAGCACATGGGTGATGCCCATCAGGTGGTCATCGACCACGTTGGCCAGGAAGTACGTGGGCAGGCCGTCGGTCTTCATCAGCACCTGCATATCCATGCGGTCCCACGGGATCTCGACATCACCGCGCAGCATGTCCGGCACCACGCACACGCCTTCGCTCGGCACCTTCATGCGGATCACATGGGGTTCGCCGGCGGCCAGGCGGCGTGCCACTTCTTCCTTGGACAACAGCAGCGCGCGGCCGTCGTAGCGCGGGGTTTCGCCACGGGCCTGTTGCTCGGCGCGCATCTGGTCGAGTTCCTCGGCCGTGCAGAAGCACGGGAACGCGTGGCCCATGTCGACCAGTTGCTGGGTGTATTGCTTGTAGATCTCGCTGCGCTCGCTCTGGCGATACGGACCGTGCGGGCCGCCCACGTCCGGACCTTCGGCCCAGGTGATGCCCAACCAGCGCAGCGCATCGAAAATCTGTTGTTCCGACTCGCGGGTGGAACGCAGTTGATCGGTGTCTTCGATCCGCAGGATGAATTCACCGCCGTGCTGCTTGGCGAAGCAGTAGTTGAACAAGGCGATGTAGGCAGTACCGACGTGGGGATCCCCAGTAGGCGATGGCGCAATGCGCGTGCGGACGGTGGTCATGGCAGGTCTCGAATGGGCGATATAACTGAAAATTGAAACAAGGGGCGAATGGTAACAGCCCTGGGGGATTTCTGGAAAACCGCGGCGTGGCTATCGGGGGCAAGCCCCCTCCCACGGTTGAAATGTGTTCACAGATCCAAGTGTGAAGGGGCTTGCCCCCGATAAGGCCAGTCAATTCAGCGCAGATCAAACCGCCAACAAGCGCTCACGCAACTTGCCAATCTCGTCACGCGTCTGCGCCGCTGCTTCAAACTCCAGGTCGCGCGCCAACTGGTACATTTTCTCTTCCAACTGCCGAATCCGCTTGGTGATCTCACTCGGCGAACGCAGTTCGTTTTCGTACTTGGCGCTCTCCTCGGCGGCCTTGGCCATGCCCTTGCGCTTCTTGCTGCGCGAGCCGGGCACGGTGGCGCCTTCCATGATGTCGGCGACGTCCTTGAACACCCCTTTGGGCGTGATGCCGTTCTCCAGGTTGAACGCGATCTGCTTGTCGCGACGCCGCTGGGTCTCGCCGATCGCCCGCTCCATGGAACCGGTGATGCGGTCGGCGTACAGAATCGCGCGGCCATTGAGGTTACGCGCCGCGCGACCGATGGTCTGGATCAGCGAACGTTCGGAGCGCAGGAAGCCCTCCTTGTCCGCATCGAGAATCGCCACCAGCGACACTTCCGGCATGTCCAGGCCTTCGCGCAGCAGGTTGATGCCCACCAGCACATCGAAGGTGCCCAGGCGCAGGTCGCGGATGATCTCCACGCGTTCCACGGTATCGATGTCCGAGTGCAGGTAGCGCACACGCACGCCGTGGTCGGCCAGGTAGTCGGTCAAGTCTTCGGACATGCGTTTGGTCAGCGTAGTGACCAGCACCCGCTCTTCCAAGGCCACGCGCTTGTTGATTTCCGAAAGCAGGTCGTCGACCTGGGTCAGCGCCGGGCGAATTTCAATTTCCGGGTCGACCAGGCCGGTCGGCCGTACCAGTTGCTCAATCACTCGGCCGGCATGTTCGGCTTCGTAATTACCCGGCGTTGCCGACACAAAAATCGTCTGCGGGCTGATGGCTTCCCATTCGTCGAAACGCATCGGTCGGTTATCCAGCGCCGACGGCAGGCGGAAGCCGTACTCCACCAAGGTTTCCTTGCGCGAGCGGTCGCCTTTATACATCGCGCCCACCTGCGGCACGCTGACGTGGGATTCGTCGATCACCAGCAGCGCATCCGGCGGCAAGTAATCGTAGAGGGTGGGCGGCGGCGCGCCGGATTCGCGGCCCGACAGGTAGCGCGAGTAGTTTTCGATGCCGTTGCAGTAACCCAGCTCCAGGATCATCTCCAGATCGAAGCGGGTGCGCTGCTCCAGGCGCTGGGCTTCCACCAGCTTATTGTTGGCGCGCAGGTATTCCAAACGCTCGGCCAGCTCGACCTTGATGCCTTCGATGGCGCCCATCAGGGTTTCACGCGGCGTCACGTAGTGGCTTTTCGGATAGAAGGTGAAGCGCGGCAGTTTGCGGATCACTTCGCCGGTCAATGGGTCGAACGCCGAGAGGCTCTCCACCTCATCGTCGAACAGCTCAATGCGGATTGCCTCCAGGTCCGATTCGGCCGGGTAGATATCGATCACATCGCCGCGCACACGGAAGGTGGCGCGGGCGAAGTCCATATCGTTGCGGGTGTACTGCAGGCTCGCCAGGCGACGCAGCAGCTCGCGCTGGTCGAGTTTGTCGCCGCGATCGACGTGCAGCACCATCTTCAGATAGGTTTCCGGGCTGCCCAGGCCGTAGATGCACGACACCGTGGTGACGATGATTGCGTCCTTGCGCTCCAGCAGCGCCTTGGTCGCCGACAGGCGCATCTGCTCGATATGGTCGTTGATCGACGCGTCCTTCTCGATAAAGGTATCGGAGGACGGCACGTAGGCTTCGGGCTGGTAGTAGTCGTAGTAGGAAACGAAGTACTCGACCGCGTTGTTCGGAAAGAACGCCTTGAACTCGCCGTACAACTGCGCGGCCAAGGTCTTGTTCGGCGCCAGCACCAGGGTCGGGCGGTTAACCTGGGCGATCACATTGGCAATGCTGAAGGTCTTGCCCGAACCGGTCACCCCGAGCAGCGTCTGGTGGGACAGGCCGGCCTCGATGCCTTCGACCATCTGGCGAATGGCCTCGGGTTGATCGCCGGCGGGTTCGAAACGGGTGACCAGTTGGAAATCCGACATAACGTACCTCTTGAAGTCACCCCAGACTGTAAAGCGGTCGGGGACGAAATAGACCACCACCCGCGAAGATTCAGAGCGGGCCGTAGGAAATAACCATGATAGCCATACAAGTGGAGGCGAATGTGATGGCTTTCAAGGCAAACGTCTGACCCTAGGTTTTCGATCAAGGTTGCAATATGACTAACGGTCGGCAAATAAACCGAAAAACTTGGCCGAAAAGCCGTTTCGGTGGTCGCCCTCGGCACTGATGGCCTCTATACTAGCTCCCCGTTTGTGCACCGCTCTAGTGCATTCGGCTGGAGCGCGACACGTCCCTCCTACCCCCCATAGAGCTGCCGCAAAAATGAGCCTGTTCTCCGCTGTCGAAATGGCACCACGCGATCCTATCCTGGGCCTCAACGAAGCATTCAACGCCGACACCCGAACCACCAAGGTCAACCTTGGCGTGGGCGTTTACTGCAACGAGGAGGGGAAGATTCCACTCTTGCGTGCCGTTGCCGAAGCGGAAGCCATTCGTGTGGCGCAGCATGCCGCTCGTGGTTACCTGCCGATCGATGGCATCGCCGCCTACGACAAGGCCGTGCAAACCCTGCTGTTCGGTCAAGCGTCGCCACTGCTCAGCGCTGAGCGGGTAGTCACCGTGCAAGCCGTTGGCGGCACCGGCGCGCTGAAGATCGGCGCGGACTTCCTCAAGCAACTGTTGCCGGGCGCCGTGGTGGCCATCAGCGACCCGAGCTGGGAAAACCACCGCGCGCTGTTCGAAACCGCCGGTTTCCCGGTGCAGAACTATCGCTACTACGATGCCGCCACCCACGACGTAAACCGTGCCGGCCTGTTCGAAGACCTCAACGCCCTGCCGCCGCAGTCCATCGTGGTGCTGCACGCCTGCTGCCACAACCCGACCGGCGTCGACCTGAGCCCGACCGACTGGCAAAAAGTCCTGGACGTGGTCAAGGCCAAAAACCTGGTGCCGTTCCTCGACATGGCCTATCAAGGCTTTGGCGACGGCATCGACGAGGACGCCGCAGCCGTACGCCTGTTCGCCGAGTCGGGCCTGACCTTCTTCGTGTCCAGCTCGTTCTCCAAATCGTTCTCGCTGTATGGCGAACGCGTGGGCGCGCTGTCGATCGTCAGCGAATCCAAGGAAGAAAGCGCGCGCATCCTGTCCCAGGTCAAGCGCGTGATCCGCACCAACTATTCCAACCCACCGACCCACGGCGCGGCCATCGTCGCGGCGGTGCTCAACAACCCCGAGCTGCGCGCCCAGTGGGAAGCCGAACTGGCCCAGATGCGCCTGCGCATCCGTGGCATGCGTGAGCAGATGGTCGCCGAACTGGCCAAGGCTGCACCGGGCCACGACTTCAGCTTCGTCGGCCGCCAGCGCGGGATGTTCTCCTACTCCGGCCTGACCGTCGAGCAAGTCACCCGCCTGCGCACCGAGTTCGGTATTTATGCGTTGGATACCGGGCGGATCTGCGTGGCAGCGTTGAACCAGGCCAACATCGATGCGGTCACAAAGGCAATCGTTCAGGTCCTGTAAACCTGCTGGTTGCACAAGGAGGGGAAGCCGATGGTTTCCCCTTTTTCGTATCCAGCCCCTAGACTGAACCCGACCGCCCCCTTCTGTGAGAGCCCTATGCGAAACGATGACCTGGATCTGCGCGCCGACCCCGACGATATGGACCCCTTCCCCCCGCGCGCCACCCACCACCCCAAGCGTGAAAAAAGCCTGGTGCTGCAGGTGGCGCTCGGCGTCTTCCTCGGTGGTCTGGCGTTGTGGCTGGTGCAACTGGGTGCAACGGCAATCATGGCGAAACTGGCCGTGGGCACCTTCCAGTTCGGCGGCTGATGACCATCAGGTGGGAGGGGACACACCCACTCCCATCTTGATCACTCAGGCGACAGCCAGGCTGCGCTCCTCCAGCAGCTTCACAAAACTGTTCAAACTCTGCGACACCGTGCCGCGCCGCCAGATCAACCAGGTATTCAATACGCGAAAGGTATCAGCCAGCGGCCACACACTCACCGCCGCCGACCCCGGCATGCTTTCCAGCATGCTGCGCGGCATCAGTGCCAGCCCGGCGCCCGCACTGACGCACGCCAACATGCCGTGGTACGACTCGATTTCGAAGATTTTGCCCGGCACCGCGCCATCCTGGGAAAACCAGCGCTCAAAGTGATGCCGGTAAGAGCAATTGGAGCGAAACGTGTAAATGTTCTCGCCATTCACATCCTGCCCTCGCCTGATCGGCGCATGGTGCAACGGCGCGATCACCACCATCTCTTCCTCGAACACCGCTACGCCTTCCAGGGTCGAGTGCAGCACCGGCCCGTCGACAAACGCGGCCGTCAGGCGCCCCGACAGCACGCCTTCGATCATGGTGCCCGAAGGCCCGGTGCTCAAGTCCAACTCAACCTTGGTGTGCTTCTGGTTATAGGCCGCCAACAACGCCGGGATGCGCACCGCCGCCGTGCTTTCCAGCGCGCCCAGGGCAAACGCGCCCTGGGGCTCCTCGCCCGCCACCGTGGCACGGGCTTCCTGCACCAGATCGAGGATGCGCCGCGCATAACCGAGGAAATTCCACCCGGCCGGCGACAGGCGCAAACGGCTCTTCTCGCGGATAAACAACTCGACGCCCAGGTCCTGCTCCAACTGCTTGATGCGCGTGGTCAGGTTCGACGGCACCCGATGGATCAACTGCGCGGCAGCGCTGATACTGCCCTGCTCGGCAACGGCCTTGAAAATTTCCAACTGCACCAGATCCAAGTCATTCTCCGATCGTGAACGTATTGCTCACTATTATTCAGTTCTCAGAAAAGATCCAGGCCCGTACGCTGAACCCATTCCCCCTTCAGCAGGACGGCACCATGCACGCAGTTACCTCTCAGACCCACGCCCTCTCGATTAACCCGGCCACCGGCGAAACCGTCGGCAGCTACCCCTATGAAACGGCGGCGCAGTTGGACGCCGCTCTGGACCGCGCCACCGCCGCGTTCCGCACTTGGCGCCGCCAGCCGGTCGGCCAGCGTGCCGAGCTGCTGCTGGCCCTGGCCACCGCTCTGCGCGATCAGGCCGAAGCCATGGCGCAGATGATCACCCTCGAAATGGGCAAACCCATTGCACAGGCCCGTGCCGAAATCGAAAAATGCGCCCAGCTCAGCGAGTGGTACGCCGCCCACGGCCCGGCCATGCTCGCCCCGGAACCGACCCTGGTGGACAACGGCACGGCCCACATCGAGTACCGCCCGCTGGGCCCGATCCTTGCCGTGATGCCCTGGAACTTCCCAGTCTGGCAGGTGCTGCGCGGCGCCGTGCCGACCCTGCTCGCCGGCAACACCTACGTGCTCAAGCACGCACCGAATGTGATGGGCAGCGCCTACCTGATCAAAGCCGCGTTCCAACAAGCTGGTTTCCTTGATGGCGCGTTCGAAGTGATCAACGTGACCCAGGACGGTGTGTCCACCGCGATTGCCGATCCCCGTGTCGCCGCCGTTACCCTCACCGGCAGCGTGCGGGCCGGCATGGCCATTGGCTCGCAGGCCGGCGCCGCGCTGAAAAAATGTGTGCTGGAACTGGGCGGTTCCGACCCGTTTATCGTGCTCAACGACGCCGACCTCGACGCCGCCGTGCAGGCCGCCGTCATCGGCCGCTTCCAGAACAGCGGCCAGGTTTGCGCCGCCGCCAAGCGCCTGATCATAGAAGAAGGCGTGGCGCAGGCATTTACCGCCAAGTTCGTCGAAGCCAGTCGTGCCCTGGCCATGGGCGACCCGACCGCCACCAGCACTTACATCGGCCCGATGGCGCGCTTCGACCTGCGCGACGAACTGCATGGGCAAGTCCAGGCGACCTTGAACGAGGGCGCTACCCTGCTGCTGGGCGGCGACAAAGTTGAGGGAACCGGCAACTATTATCAGCCGACGGTCCTGGCGGACGTCACCGATCAGATGACCTCTTTCAAACAAGAACTGTTCGGCCCGGTAGCCTCGATCATCACTGCCCGCGATGCCAACCACGCCGTGGCCCTGGCCAATGACAGCGAGTTCGGCCTCACCGCCAGCATTTTCACCGAGGATCCGGCCAAGGCACGCCAGATCGCCGACCAACTGGAGACTGGCGGTATCTTCGTCAATGCGTTCAGCGTTTCCGATCCGCGCGTCGCTTTTGGCGGTGTGAAAAAGAGCGGGTTCGGCCGTGAGTTGTCGCACTTTGGCGTGCGGGAATTCTGCAATGCACAGACGGTGTGGCTGGATCGCAAGTAGCCCCATTGAACAAATGGCGTTAGCATCCTGTCCACTCGGCTTAACAGCATGTTTTTAGGGTCAGGATCGCACTGTGGAAAAGCTAAATCGCCTTCAAAGCGGAATCGAAGGGCTGGATGCTCTGCTCAAGGGAGGGCTGGTGTCTGGGGCGTCCTATATCATTCAGGGGCGCCCCGGCTCCGGTAAAACCATCCTCGCCAACCAGCTGGGGTTTCATCATGCGCGCAACGGCGGCCGAGTCCTGGTCGCCACGCTGTTGGCGGAATCCCACGACCGCCTTTTCCAGTTCCTCTCCACCCTGAGCTTTTTCGACGCCGCCCGCGTCGGCGCCGAAATCCAATTCGTCAGCGCCTTCGACACCCTGGAAAACGAAGGCCTCGACGAGGTGGTGAAGTTGCTCCGGCGTGAGATCAGCAGGCAGAAGGCTACCGTTATGGTCGTAGACGGCTTGTTGAATGCACGCTCCAAGGCCGACTCGCCGATCGACACGAAGAAATTCATTTCCGAACTGCAAGGGCACGCCGCCTTCGCCGGTTGCACGGTGCTGTTCCTGACCAGCTCGCGCCTGGACGACGGCAGCCCCGAACACACCATGGTCGACGGCGTGATCGAAATGGGCGAGGAGCTGTTCGGTACCCGTTCGGTGCGCCGTATCCAGCTGCGCAAGACCCGCGGCAGCGGCGCGCTCACCGGTCTGCACGAATGCGAAATCACCAACGACGGCCTGGTGGTGTACCCGCGCCTGGAAAGCCTCTATGGCCGCCCTTCCGCACCGGACAGCGCCGACCTGACGCGCATCCCCAGCGGCATCACTTCACTGGACGCGATCCTTGGTGGCGGCCTGCACAGCTCCAGCGTGACCCTGGTAATGGGCCCGTCGGGCATCGGCAAGACCACCCTGGGCCTCAAGTTCCTGTCCGAATCGACGGTTGAAGCGCCGGGCCTGCACTTCGGTTTTTACGAAAGCCCGCAACGTCTGCAGCTCAAGGGCCTGTCCCTGGGCATCGACCTGCAGCAGATGCAGGACAGCGGCGCCCTGAGCGTGGCCTGGCAGCCCACCACCGAAGGCTTGCTCGACGGCCTGGGCGCACGCCTGCTGCGACTGGTGGAAGAAAAAGGCATCAAGCGGCTGTTTATCGACAGCCTCAGCGGCATGACCCGGGTGTCCACCAACCCGGCGCGCATCACCGATTTCTACAGCGCATTGATGAACGAACTGCGCGCCCGTGGTGTCACGGTATTCGCGACCTGGGAAATGCATGACCTGTTCGGTTCCGAGGTCAGCTCACCGGCATCCGAGCTGTCGAGCATTGCCGACAATCTGATGCTGATGCGTTTCTTCGAGATTCAGTCTGAACTTAGAAGGACGCTTTCCATTCTTAAGGTCAGAGACAGCTTCTATGACCCCTCGCTGCTGGAGGTGGTCATCCGCGACCAAGCCGTTGATCTAAGAAAGGTTTCAAGAAATGCCCCCTCAGTGGTGTCCAATTCAGCGCTGCCTGGTTCAGCTTTTTAAGTCTTTGTGTGGGTTGGACTGACATGACCACCATCCTGGTCGTCGATGACGAATATCTGATCGCCGACATCCTTGGCTTTGCGCTGGAGGATGAGGGGTTCATGGTCGTTACAGCGAGCAACGGACGCAAGGCACTGGACGTGCTCGAGCGCGAACGCCCGTCGTTGATCATCACCGACTTCATGATGCCGGTGATGGACGGCCAACAGCTCGCCGAAGCGGTGCGCGCCCTGCCGAACGTCAATCATCTGCCGATCATTTTGATGAGCGGCGCGCAGGCGCACATCGGCATGCAGCGCTCGGACCTGTTCGACGCGGTACTGGCCAAGCCCTTCAATATCGACCTGATTGTCGCCGAAGTGAAAAGGCTGCTGGCCTCGACTTGATGCCTCCCGCAGCCGGATACAGAGGGCCTTAACTCAGCCCCGCCATCAAGGCGTCCAACACCACGCGCACCTTGGGCAGTGCCTCGCGGCGCTTGACCCAGGCCACGCTGATGGCTGCGCCTTCGGTGGCCAACTGCGGCAGCACCTCGACCAATGCCCCTTGCTGCAACGGTTGCTGAATCAACCACGATGGGAATTGCGCAATACCGCAACCTGCCAGCGCAGCCATCATCAACCCCTCCCCATTACCGACCACCAACTGCGGCATAACCTGCCTGTGCCGGACCGCCCCCCGTTCATCCGCCACGTTCCATGGGCTGATGCGCCCATCCACCCAGCCATAGGCGATGCAGCGATGCTGGTCGAGGTCCGCTTCCAGCAACGGGGTGCCATGGTTCGCCAGGTAGGCCGGTGAAGCACACAGGGTGTGCCATTCACGGGCGAGCACACGGTGCCCCATCGACGGCGGCCAGGCCTCGGCGCCACCGATACGCACAACAATGTCAGCACCTTCCTTGATCGGGTCCACCAGCCCCTCGCTGAACGAAATATGCGGGATCAACAAGGGATGAGCCTGCAAGACCGGCAGCAGGACCGGCAGCACCTGTGAACGTCCGAACGCGCCGGGCAGGTCGATGCGTACCCGCCCACGTGGCTCGATATGCTCGGCCTGCAGGCAACGCTCGGCCTCTTCGAGGTCGGCGAGCACGCCCGTGCACGTGCGATAGAACGAGCCCCCAGCCTCGGTCAACGACAGGCGCCGCGTGGTGCGCTGGAACAGTCGTGCGCCCAGGCGCTTTTCCAGGCGCGCGATGCTTTTACTGACGGCGGACGCAGTCAGGTTCATCTTTTCGGCGGCGGCGGTGAAGCTGCCGAAATCCGCCACGCACACAAACACATCGATACCTTTCAAACGTTCGGAGGAGAACATGCACGTTCCGTATTCATGAATTGAGTTCACAGCACTTGATAAAAACCATCCTAAATCAGAACCACGCTCCACAGTAATCTCTGGTGGGTTAACCCAACGCTTGAGGCCAGGATGCTGACCACACTGAAAAACTACCCCCGTACCGTTAACCTGCTGCTCTGCGCCGCCCTGGTGCTGACATTGGCCCGTGCGATTACCCTGCCCTATCTGGTTATCTATCTGTCGCGCCAATTTGCGCTGAGCGTCGCCCATATCGGCCTGGTGATCGGCAGTACGTTGATCGTCGGCTCGCTGCTGAGCCTTTATGGCGGTTTCCTGGTGGACAGAGCGCGCGGCTACCGATTGATCCTGGGGTGTTGCGCAGTGTTTACCGCAGGTTTTCTGGGCGCATATGGGGCGCGCGACCTTTGGGTGTTCTACCTGTGCCTGGTCTCGATCAACCTGGCGTATGCCGTCATCGACATCGCGGTGAAATCCGGATTCGGCAGGCTGCTGCCCGTCGCCGAGCGCAGCGAAGCGTTTTCGATCAAGTACACCCTGACCAATATCGGCTATGCCGTCGGGCCTTTTCTAGGTGCCGGCCTGGCAACCCTGGCTATCAGCCTGCCCTTCCTTGCGTCGGCCGGGCTGGGGGCGGGGTTCCTGGTGATGTACTACGCAGCGGGCGACCGAACCCTGGCACCGGTTGCGGCCAGCCAGCCGACCGCGCCGTTCCTTGCAGTGGGCAAGCTGCTGTTGAGTGACTACCGGCTGGTGTGCTTTACCCTGGGCGGCCTGCTCAGCGCCGTGGTGTTCGGGCAATTCACCGCGTATCTGTCGCAATACCTGGTGGTCACCACCACCGCCGAAGCAACGTACCGGATTATCAGTAGCGTGGTGGCTACCAATGCGTTGATGGTGATCAGCCTGCAGTATGTGATCGGCAAGCGTATTTCCCACCGGCACCTGAACCTCTGGCTCATGGCGGGGCTCGGCCTGTTCCTGGTAGGGCTGGCGGGGTTTGGCCTGTCCACCAGCCTGGTGGGGTGGGTGGCCGCGATGGCAATTTTCACCCTGGGTGAAATCGTCGTGTTTCCGGTCGAATACATGTTCATCGACAACATCGCGCCCGAGCCGCTGCGCGGCATGTACTACGGCGCGCAGAACCTGAGCAATGTCGGCGCGGCATTGGGGCCGGTGTTGTGCGGGATCGTGCTGGCCACACAGCCCGCCCACTCTATGTTCTACATGCTGGCGCTGTTCGTGATCGCCGGCGGTGCGTTATACCTCTTCGGCGCCTCGCTGGCCGCGCGTGCGCGAACGCCCGCATGGCCAACGTGAGCGTCAGCAACGGGTATGCCGACGCACGCACTGCACCAGCCCGTCCAGCTCCCGCGACTTCACCGGCGCCAGTACGCAGACCGTGTGCTCGCGCTCGCCTTCGGACACCGTCAGGGTGTAGTGCACCTGCCCGGGGTTGCCGGGAGGCGGTGTGCTGCTTTGCGGCAACTGGAAAAACTTCGATGCTTCCACCAGTTGGCGCAACTCCTGCTGGTCCGGCTCGGGCAGTGAGTCCAGTTCCACCGTGCGGGGCTTGGCCAGTCCGGGAAAAAACGCCGGCCCACCGTTTTCCTTGATCGAAATGTGCATCGCTGTTCCTCACCGCCCAGGCGGTTTGTCAGACATTAATGCCGACCGCTTTCCAGCCTTCCTTGACTGCTTTGTGCTCCTCCTTGTTCTCGCCGTACAGTCGGGCGGCAACATCATAAGTAATACGCGCAAAGCGCAGGAACCCGGAATTGGGTCGCAGTCGCGCATCGCGCAACGCGTCGTACCAGATGCGCCCCGCGCGTTCCCAGGCAAACCCGCCAATCCGGGTGGCGACTTGATAGAACGCATGATTGGGGATACCGGAGTTGATATGCACGCCCCCGTTATCGTCGTAGGTTTGCACAAAGTCGTCCATATGCCCCGGTTGCGGGTCCTTGCCCAGCAGTTTGTCGTCAAATGCAGTGCCGGGGGCCTTCATCGAACGCAGGGCCGTGCCTTTGATTTTGCTGGTAAACAACCCCTGGCCGATCAACCAGTCGGCGTCTTCTGCCTTTTGCTTCAACGCGTACTGTTTGATCAACGAACCGAACACGTCCGACAGCGACTCGTTCAACGCACCGGATTGATTGAAGTACATCAACTTGGCTTCATCTTCGGTGACACCATGGGCCAGCTCATGACCAATCACATCGAGCGCCACGGTGAAGCGGTTGAACAACTGCTGGTCGCCATCGCCAAATACCATCTGGGCCGAATTCCAGAATGCGTTGTTGTAATCCTTGCCAAAGTGAACCGTGGCGTCCAGGGCCATGCCGGCGTCATCGATGGAATTGCGGTCGAATACCTCATCGAAAAAATCGAAGGTGGCGCCCAGGCCGTCGTAGGCTTCGTCCACGGCCGCATCGCCACTGGCGGGCTGCCCTTCGCCTCGGACCAGCTTGCCCGGCAGGCTATCGGAGCCTTCGGCGGTGTAGATCGACCGCCTTTTACCCGCGCCCATGGCCAGCGCCATGTGCGCCGGGCCTTTGGCAGGCACTGCAAGCATGCGCAGCGAACGGAATGTGCTGTCCTTGGCACGCGTGCGCAGGGCATTTTCCCGTTGCGCTTTATCGCCGTGGCGTGCGATCTGGTCGAGCATGTACGGCGGGATCAGGCAGAAAATCGGATTGCGGCTAGGGTGAACACACATAGGCTTGCTCCATAAGGCGTGTGGTGAATATCCGGTTGACCGTTCCAGCATAGCCTTGCGGACACTGCCTGGCCCAAATTGTCATGAATCTGTGTTGCAGTAGTATTTACCCAAGGCCCGCAAGGAATCGCTATGCCCGCACGTAAAGCCACAATCGACCTGTCACACCGCCCACGCCTCGCCGACCTGCGCCCGCTGGTCGCGCCCGGCCCGAGCCTCCTTGAGGCCAGGGCCGCGACCGCGCGCGTCACCGCCGCCAAGGACTTCAAGGACCGTCGCGGTTATGCCGAGGACTTTCTCAGCAGCTTCGCGGTGCCGTGGCCCACGGTCGACGACTCAATCGCCGACGACGTGCAGCCCGGGCGCCTGGACTACACGCATTTTTCGATCACCCTGTCGCGCTCGCGGCGACTGGCACTTTATGTGGGCGTCAATATCGACGGCGAACACCACGTGGATATCGTGCGCAGCAACGATACCTGGGCCTACGATGGCCGCCTGCCGATCGCCGCGCAGATCGGCGAAGACCTTTATGCCGGCAACGGCCTGGACCGTGGCCACCTGGTGCGGCGCCAGGACCCCAATTGGGGCGACGAGGCGAACACGGCCAATTTCGACACCTTCCATTTCACCAACTGCTCACCGCAGATGAGCGGCTTCAACCAGAAGACCTGGCTGGAACTGGAGGACTACATCCTGGACAACACCCAGCGCTGGAAAGCCCGGGCGACAGTATTCACCGGCCCGGTGTTCGCCGACGACGACCGCGTCTACCGTGGCGTTAAAATCCCCAAGGCCTTCTGGAAAGTGGTGGCCTATCTGGGCGACGACGGCAAGCCTTCCGCCAGCGCCTACATGATCGACCAAAGCCGTGAGCTGGGGCAGCTCGATCTGGTGTTCGGCCCACTGCGTACCTACCGACGCAGTGTGATCCAGATCGAACAACTGACCGGTATCCGCTTCGCCAACCTGGCCGACTATGACGGTTTCAGCAACGAAGAGCGCGCCACCGGCACGCGAATCGAGACGCTGATCCACGGCCCGCAGGACATTCGTCTGTGACCGGGCGCTCTTCGGGCTATATCGCCTCGCCCTGATCGACTACCATACCGCGCCGGTTCCCGAACGGGACTAATAGGGAATCCGAAGCGCGGTACACCCGCGCCAATCGGAACTGCCCCCGCAACTGTAGGTGCCGAGCCTGCTCCCCACTGCCACTGGACGCGTCCGGGAAGGCTGGAGCGTGGCGATGACGCATCAGTCAGGAGACCTGCCGGCCCAGCAAGATCACTAACCGGCGGGGTGTCCGGGAAGGACCTCCTTGCCCGGCCCTTGGCGCCGGTGTTCAAGGGCGTGTTTCCATGAGCGTACCTCCCCCGTTGCACGTACGGTCCACACGGAGAACGCCCCATGCTGCCACGCGCTACCGCCCTGCTCGCCGGCTTCGGCCTGGCCACCCTGGCTCACGCCGCGCCCACTCACTACCCGCTGACGGTGCAGAACTGCGGCAGCACGCTGACCTTTGCCCAGGCGCCCGCGCGCAGCGTGACCATCGGCCAGACCGCCACCGAGATGCTTTACACCCTCGGCGTGGGCGACAAGGTGGTCGGCACGTCGCTGTGGTTCAACCCGGTGCTGCCGCAGTTCAAGGCGCAGAACGACACCATCGAGCGCCTGGCCAATAACGAACCGAGCTTCGAGGCGGTGATCGCCAAGCGTCCGCAACTGGTGGCCGCCGAGCTGGAATGGGTGGTCGGCCCCCAGGGCGTGGTGGGCACCCGCGAACAGTTTCATGAGCTGAACATCCCGACTTACCTGCTGCCCTCCGACTGCGAAGGCAAGGACAACCTGGTGGGCGCCGACGGCACGCGGCTGGAGCCGTTTCGCATCGACACCATTTACAAAAGCATCAGCCAATTGGCGGCCATCTTCGACGTCCAGGACCGTGGCCAGCAACTGAACGACAGCCTCAAGGCGCGCCTGGCCAAGGCCGTCGCCACGGCCCAGGGCAAGGGCCTCAAGCAGGCCAGCGCGCTGGTGTGGTTCTCCAGTTCCGAGATGGCCAGCGACCCGTACGTGGCCGGGCACAAGGGCGTGCCCGAGTTCATGCTGCAAACCCTGGACCTGCGCAACGTGGTGCAGTCCGACGAAGAGTGGCCCGCCGTCGGCTGGGAAACCATCGCCAAGGCCAACCCGACCTTTCTGGTGATCGCCCGCATGGACCGCCGTCGCTACCCCGCCGACGACCATGAAAAGAAACTCGCTTTCCTGCGCAGCGACCCGGTCACGCGCAACATGGACGCGGTCAAACATAACCGCATTATCATCCTCGACGCCCTGGCCTTGCAGGCCAGCGTACGCACCTTCGATGGCCTGGAACAGCTGGCCGGCGCCATCGACGGCTACGACCTGCCGCAATGACTGCCAGCCTGCTGCGCACCCTCCTCGCCCTGGCGCTGCTGCTCGCTGCGGTACTCGCCGGGGTAGCCATCGGCGAAACCGCCATCGAACCCCAGGTGGTGTTGCAGGTGCTCGCCAACAAACTGTGGCACGCCGGTTATGTGCTCGACCCCATTGATGAAGGCGTGGTGTGGAACTACCGCCTGACCCGCGCCCTGGTCGCCGCCGCCTGTGGTGCGGGGCTGGCCACGTGCGGGGTGATCCTGCAATCGCTGCTGCGTAATCCGTTGGCCGACCCGTACTTGCTGGGCATCAGCGCCGGCGCGTCGACCGGCGCGGTGCTGGTGGCGCTGATGGGCGTGGGCGGTGGACTGGTGTCGCTCTCGGCCGGTGCATTCGTCGGCGCGATGGCGGCATTTGCCCTGGTGATTCTGCTTGCGCGCGCCAGCGGTTCGTCCAGCGGCACCGGCCAGATCATCCTCGCGGGCATTGCCGGCTCGCAGCTGTTCAATGCCCTTACCGCGTACCTGATCACCAAATCGGCCAGTTCCGAACAGGCGCGCGGCATTCTGTTCTGGCTGCTGGGCAACCTCAGCGGCGTGCGCTGGCCGTCGGTGTGGCTGGCGGTGCCGGTCGCGCTGCTGGGGTTGGCGGTGTGCCTGTGGCATCGTCGCGCGCTGGATGCGTTCACCTTCGGCAGCGACTCGGCGGCGTCCCTGGGCATCCCGGTGCGGCGGGTGCAGATCGTGCTGGTGGGCTGCGCGGCGCTGGTCACGGCGGTGATGGTGTCGATTGTGGGTTCCATCGGCTTTGTCGGCCTGGTGATCCCCCACGCCGTGCGCCTGCTGCTCGGCACCGGACACTCGCGCCTGCTGCCGGCCAGTGCGTTGGGCGGCGCGTTGTTTCTGATCGCCGCCGATGTGCTGTCGCGCACCTTGATCAAAGGCCAGGTGATTCCGGTCGGCGTGGTCACGGCGCTGGTGGGTGCGCCGGTGTTTGCGCTGATCCTGATCGGCCGGAGGAACGCGCGATGACGGTGTTGAGCTGCACGGCGCTGGGCTTCAAGGTGCGTGACGCCGAGCTGCTGCGCGGGATCGATCTGCAGGTGGCTTTGGGTGAAACCCTGGGCATCGTCGGCCCGAACGGCTCCGGCAAGTCCACCCTGCTCAAATTGCTCGCCGGCCTGCGCACGCCGTCCAGGGGCGAAGTACGCTTGGGCGAACAGCGCCTGGGCGACCTGTCGCGCCGCGCCATCGCCCAGCAACTGGCGGTGGTGGAACAGCAGGCCGACACCGACGACGCCATTCGCGTGTTCGACGCCGTGGCCCTGGGCCGCACGCCCTGGCTGTCGGCGCTGAGCCCGTGGGCCGCCGAGGACGACGCCATCGTGCGCCAGGCCCTCGTCGACGTGGACGCCACCCACCTGAGCCAGCGCGCCTGGCGCAGCCTGTCCGGCGGCGAACGCCAACGCGTGCACATCGCCCGCGCCCTGGCGCAACGGCCCCGGATCCTGCTGCTGGACGAACCGACCAATCACCTGGACATCCAGCACCAACTGGCGATCCTCAAAGGCGTGCAAGCGCTGCCGGTGACCACCCTGATCGCCCTGCATGACCTCAACCAGGCCTTGACCTGCGACCGCCTCGCCGTGCTGGATCGTGGGCGCCTGGTGGCGCTGGGCAAACCGCTGGAGGTGCTCACCCCGCAACGCCTGCAAGACACCTTTGGCGTGCAGGCGCACTACCTGACCGACCCGGTCGATGGGGCGCAGATACTGCGATTGCGGTCCAACTGATCGAACAGCCAGGGCGTGGAGCGGATTCTGGAGGTTGCTCTATATGGTTGGTGGATAGGCTTGTTGCGGTGAGCGGGCTTGTCGAATCGTCGCACCGCCCGCGCTGGGCTGCGGAGCGGCCCCAAAACCTGGCGACGCGGTTTGTCTGAGTGAACGCGGTGGTCTCACGAGGGGCCGCTTCGCAGCCCAGCGCAGGACAAGCCTGCTCACCACAAAAAACCGCTCATCACGTCACGTCGACGTGGGGCGGATTCTGGGGGTTGCTCTATATGGTTGGTGGGTAGGCTTGTTGTGGTGAGCGGGCTTGTCGAATCGTCGCACCGCCCGCGCTGGGCTGCGAAGCGGCCCCAAACCCAGGCACCTCGGAGTGTCAGATGAAACCACATTGTCTGGAGTGGGGCCGCTTCGCGGCCCAGCGCAGGACAAGCCTGCTCACCACAAAAAACCGCTCATCACATCACGTCGACGTGGGGCGGATTCTGGGGATTGCTCTATATGGTTGGTGGATAGGCTTGTTGTGGTGAGCGGGCTTGTCGAATCGTCGCACCGCCCGCGCTGGGCTGCGAAGCGGCCCCAAACCCAGGCACCTCGGCGTGTCAGATGAAACCACATTGTCTGGAGTGGGGCTGCTTCGCAGCCCAACGCAGGGCAAGCCTGCTCACCACAAAAAACCGCTCATCACATCACGTCGACTCACCACGAAAAGAGTCGTCAGGCCCACTATCGATGTGATGCGCGGTGTTAGAGCGAAGACTGTTCCCTAGTGAGGCAACCGCTGATCCACTGTCGGCTATACGCCAATACCGCATCCGCCATGCCCACCGGAAAGTGAATAAACCCGTGGGCCGATTCCGGCAGCAAGTGCGCCTGCGCCTGCGGCCAGCGTTCGGCGAGCAACCGCGTGTCGTCCAGCAGCGGGTCCAGCTCGCCGACGAACATCAAGGCCGGCGGCATTCCCTCCACATCACCGTACAAAGGCGATAAAGGTGGCTGCCGACGCTGGTCATCGCTCAGCCCCGGCGTCAGCAGGCGCAAGGCGTCCACCATCCCTGGCCCGTCCAGCAGCAACGTATCGGGGCCTGCCGCCCGCACGCTGGGGCTGCCGGTGAGGTCGTACACGCCGTAATACAGCACCGCGCCGCTGATCCGTTCGAGCAGCGCCGGCCATTGTTTCAATGCAAGCAGCGTCGCGGCCGCCAGGTGCCCGCCGGCCGATTCCCCGACGACAATCACCGGCAACCCGGCAAACTCCGGCTCACCGAGCAGCCAACGCACGGCGGCCAGGCAGTCCTGCATCAAGCCCTGGACCGGTGTGTCGACCGCCAACCGATAGTCCACCGACACCACGGTCACGTCGCAGGCGCGCACCATGCCCAGGTTGAGGTCGTCGTCCATTTGCGCATTGCCGATCACCCAGCCGCCACCGTGAATATCCAGTACCACGCCTTTGGGCGGGCCGCTGGGACGCAGGATGCGCACCGGCACCTGCATGCCGTCCTGGCGGATCAAGCGGGTTTCAGCGGCTGGGCCTTTCTTGATTTTCTGGCTGATGCGCAACAACGTCTGCAACACGCGCGGCGTGACGCGATTGCGGATCTTGAAGCGCGGCATCCACCCCAGTTTCTGGTTGAAGCGGCGCATCTGGGCCAGTTCGGTCGCACTGGCGGGCCATGGCTGCAGGGCCATCAGCGGTTATTACGCAGGATCGAAAAATTCAACGCCGCCGCTACACACAGCCACGCCAGGTACGGGAACAGCATCAAGCCGGTGAGCAGGTCCAGGCGCACGGCCAGCACCACCATCGCGGCGACAGTAAGCCAGAGCAGCACGATAATCACCATGCCCGCCAACAGCCGGTGGGCGCCGAAAAACACCGGGGTCCACAAGGTATTCAAGGCAATCTGCGCCGCCCACAGCGCCAATACCATCTGGCTGCCGGGGATCAGGCTCAAGCGATAACCGGCCCAGGCCAGCAGCAGATAGATGATCGTCCACGCCACCGGAAACAACCAATTGGGCGGTGTGAAGCTCGGTTTAACCAGAGAGTCGTACCATGCGCCGGGCTTGAAAATAATGCCGGTACTGGCGGCGGCGGCGCAGGCGAGCAGGAAGATAAAGAAGGTCATCGTCGGTCCTTGGCTGAGGTCAGCGGGGCGAGTGGAAAGAAAACCAAGCGGTCTGCATGCTTCAAATGACTCAAGCAGGCGCGCATAAATTCAATGCGGGTCGGAAATTCGCGTCGGATCGCGCGCTTTCAGCCGTCATTAAAATTGAGTACCGTGCCTTCAACCCGCCATCCCGAGAGCCCACGCTTGACCATTCCCATCAGCGATCGACACAGCAGCCCCTGGGCGGTGTTCCTGATTTTCCTGCGCCTGGGGCTCACCTCGTTCGGCGGCCCTATTGCGCACCTGGGGTATTTTCGCGAGGAGTTCGTGACCCGGCGACGCTGGCTGAGCGAGCGCAGCTATGCCGAACTGGTCGCCCTGTGCCAGTTCCTGCCCGGCCCGGCCAGCAGCCAGGTCGGCATCGCCCTGGGCCTGACCCGCGCCGGTTACGGCGGCGCGGCGGCGGCGTGGGCCGGGTTTACGTTGCCGTCGGCGCTGCTGCTGATCCTGTTTGCCTTGGGCTTGGCCCACTACGGTACGGCCGTGCCCGCCGGTGTGCTGCATGGCCTCAAGGTGGTCGCGGTGGCGGTGGTCGCCCAAGCCGTGTGGGGCATGGCGCGCAACCTGTGCCGGGGCGTAACGCGGGTGCTGCTGATGCTGCTCGCGGCCGCAGCAGTACTGTGGCAACCCTCGGCGTGGGCGCAGGTGGGCGTGATTGCCGCCGCTGGATTGGCCGGTCTGGTGCTATTCAAACCTGCACTGGCCACTGAACCCGACGCACTGCCCATCCCCCTCAGCCGACGCGCCGGGGCCTTGTGGTTACTGCTGTTTGCCGTGCTGCTGGTGGGCCTGCCGGCGCTGGCGCATGGGCTGCCCCATCACAGCCTGGCGCTGATGGACGCCTTCTACCGCAGCGGCGCCTTGGTGTTCGGCGGCGGTCATGTGGTGCTGCCGTTGTTGCAAGCTGAAGTGGTGGCGCCGCAATGGCTGAGCAATGACGTCTTCCTCGCCGGCTACGGTGCCGCACAAGCCGTGCCGGGGCCGCTCTTCACCTTCGCGGCCTTCCTGGGTGCCTCAATGAACCAAGCCCCCAGCGGCTGGCTGGGCGGCGTGGTGTGCCTGCTGGCGATCTTCGCGCCATCTTTCTTGCTGATCTTCGGCGCCCTGCCCTTCTGGCAAAGCCTGCGCCACAGCCCACGCACCCAGGCCGCGTTGGCGGGGGTCAACGCGGCGGTGGTTGGCCTGTTGCTGGCGGCGCTGTACCACCCGGTGTGGACCAGCGCGATCTTCAACCTGTACGACGTCGCCCTGGCAGTCCTCGCGCTCGTCGCACTGATGGTCTGCAAACTGCCGCCGTGGCTGGTGGTGGCTGGCTGCGCCGCCTTGGGTGGCCTACTCGGCTGAACCGGGCGCGACGATCCTGAGCCAGGGCCAGCGCGCCTGATAACTGAGGGCCTTTTGCGCAAACAACGCGGGTTCCGAGTGCAGCGGGTTGATGCGCAGTACGCCCTCGGCCACATCCTGCAACCCGTAAGGTGCATACAACTCACCCGTCGCCACCTCCAAAGCGATGCAGGTGCCGGCGACCAGGTAACGATCCACGCCGTCGCGGGCCGAATGCAACTGGGGGTAAGGTCGACCAAAACGTTGGCCGTACCACAGGTGAACCCGCGCCTGATTCCTGACCTCGACATTCACCCCCAAGTCCTTGAACAACGCCTGCGCCGCGCGAATCACCGCGTCTTCAGCTTCGTAGGACAGGTCTGGGTCGAAGTAAAAAACGTCGTAGTCCTTCACCCCCTGATCGGCCGGTCGATTCGCCTGATGGTTCCACACCGCCTGGAACAGGCAGCCCGCCGTGAGCATGCACTGCGCCACACCCAGGTCGGGCAGGCGCGCGGTGATTTCTACGTTAAGCGGGTTGGCCATGGCCAGGGAAAGGAAAGTGTCGACAGTCAATGTCATGGGCGCTCCTGCGGACGGCGGTGCTTATTCAGGCGAAGGCGGCCACAATAATGCACCGCTGTAAATGGCGGAAACATTTACTCAACGTGACAGTCTCAGTGCCGACCCGCCCTCAATCGTCAAGGATAAAACGATGCGACTCAACGCCATGGCCCTCGCCGCCAGCGCCCTGCTGCTCACCGCCTGCAGCGACAGCCCGTCCGACACGGACATTCAAACGGCGCTCCAACCCCAGCTGCAAGGCCCTGCCTGCGTCAGCGCGCCAATGTTCAAAAGCTTCCCGGTCACCTTGAGCGAAGGCTTCAGCGCCGCCGTTTCCAGCGGCAACGCACCGGCGTTCGACGCCCTGGTCGACGCCGGCCTATTGGCCAAAAGCGACAAAACCTACAGCCTCACCGAAGCCGGTCGCACGGCCTACACCGAACAAGCACCGGGCTTCTGCTATTCCAAAGGCTACGAAATCGCCAAGATCAAGGACATCAGCCCCAACCCCGACCCAATGGGCGCCGCCGTGGACAAATCCTGGGTGGTCACCCTAGATATCCGCCAGATGCCCATGGCCGCCTGGGCCAAAACCCCGGCCCTGGCAAAACTCACGCGCCACCCGGAAAACCTTTCCGAAGCGCCCAAGACCTACCATGTGACGGTCGGCCGCGTGAAAGGTGAACAGGGCCTCAAGCTGATCGACCCCAGGTTTTCCATCATGCGCGGTGTCAGCGTCAGCCAGGGGTTCTGATCGGAGCATGTGGACGGTGTTGGCGAAAATCGTCTGAAGGCAAAATCCGAATACCCTGCGACGCCTTGCTCCCTTGCCTACGCCTGCGTCAGAATCCGCCGGCTTGTGCGCTGGGGTGGCCGTCTCTAAGGTTGCCCGGTCGCTGAATTTCTCAGGGATCGGGTTTAGTAGCCCACGATTCAACCTAACGATTGCATAAGCATCATCTGTCAGACGCTCCGGCGTCTGTGCTTGATGGCGGCTGTGCGCAGGGCACCTCCGGGTGCGCCGGTTTTGTTAGGTTCCACCGGTCTACTAACCTGCGTACAGCTGCCTCCCTTTTGTTTAGTAGCGAACGGGAAGCGGCCTCGAGCAAGGAACTTAACCATGGTTATCGATTCAACCACCCTCTTCAGCGTCACCCCCGACGCCAGCACCGAAAGCCTCATCACCAACAGCTACGAAACCTTCACCAGCGTCAGCACACTGCTGCTCGACCTGTCCGAAGACCTCAGCGGCAAACACCGCGACATCGCCCTGGCCATCCACCAACTGAGCGAACTCGGCGTACTGCTCACCGCCCGCCTCCTCGACCGCGAAGCGCCCTGCTCGGCTTAACCTTTCAACTCATCCGCCCGATGGCTCGCCGCGTCGTCGTAAGCCACATACAACGACTCGGCGACCTGGCTCTTGATCGCTTTGCTGGCTTCCAGCCCAAGCACAAACCCTTCGGCTTTACCCCCGGCGCGGTTGAGTTCTTCATGGGTGGCGGCGCCGGTAATGGCGTCAAGAAGCTTGGCGGCATGCGGGCCGACGCCTTTAGGGAGGGAAATATGCTCGATGGACATTGCGGTACCTATTGAGGAAAAGAACGGTAGCGCGTGGAACCACTGCCGGGGCGTGCATGGTAGACCGATTGCAGGCGTGATGGGCCGGTTTCGGCCATGACCGGCCCGCCCACTTGCTCAGCGGCAGCGCGATTACTGATAAGTGTCCGCCTCTTGCGCCGGATAAAACTCGCCCTCCTTGCCCATCTTTACCAGCCGTTCGCGCACGATCACCTCAACACGGGCCACCGCAGCCTGATCGTCAGGATCGACCAGTTGCAAGCACAGGCGCCGAACATTCTGATCGTGGGTGCCCTCACTGAGCATCTCGTGGGTGAACACTTGCTCACCACGCCATAGACACAGCTGCGTATGCGTGTCGCCGAGCCAGATCTCGTTGACCGATCTGAGGTCAGTGGTCGCCAGTTGGTCCACGGTGATTGTCTTATCCATTACGCCGTACCTTACCGATGAATAGGTACAGGTAGACTGAAAGGCACAGCGGGTCGTTCCACGCATCGGCGGGTCGACCGGACCTATGGTGTTGAACTGCGGTCTGGTTCAGGGTTGAACGGGCAGCAATTGCAGGGGCAAGGAAGAAGAGTCCAGGGGAACCAACACTGACTTGATAGGTTGACTCACAAAGGGCCGTATGCAGATATAGCTCTTTGTGACGGGCAGAAATCGGCCGATTGTGTTGAAAAAGTCGCCTTGCCCAAACGCTCGAATACTGATGGGTGAAAAGACCTCTTTTGCACGCTGCTACGTGAAATCTGAGTCCTGAACCTACTGCCAAAAATTCAGATTTCATTCTCAGGCGCGTACTTTTCCGCTGTGGAATTATCATTCGACTTTTTCAACAGAATCGGCCAGAAGCGGACATCGGCTAGCAATCGCTGTCGGCTAAAAGCGGTCACCTCAAACTGAAAAAATTGATTTTTGGTACGCAACCCGAAACGTCCAACTCCGTATTCAGCGAGGATTATCTTTTGATACCATCATGCCACTAGTAAGGAGGCGGCATGTATGGCAAAGCGAAGTGGATTCGAGAAAGTAATCCGAGCAATTGCCCGGGAGACAGCGAAACAGCAGAGGCTGAATGAGTCAGAGCGCCGTGCAGTTGTCCGTGCAGCTGATCGTGCTGAACGCCAGCAGCTCAGAGCGCATGCGATTCGCGAGCGTGAACGGGTTCGATATGATCGCGAATCTGAGCGAGCTGCAAAACAAAATTACTTGGAGTTTCGCGAGCAGGAAGTCCGCGACGGAAACGCAACCACTCTATTTTGGATAGAAGGATTGCAATCCATTTTGTCGGCAGCATTGATGGTGGATGATACTGTTACATTCGACTCCCTTCGAGTCACTGACAAACCGCCCCCCTTTACTCCAGCGAAAGCGTTGACTACTACTGTCGCGGGGCCTTCACAGGAGTTCTTCACCTCGAAGGTTGCTCCGTTGCCCTGGTATCTTTCGTTTATACCAAAATTCAAAGTCCAACATGCTGATAAGCTGAGGGCCGCATTAGAACAATTCAACGCAAGTGAAGAAGAATGTAGAGCTCAGAATATGCAGCGTCTGGAAGCGCTGGAAAGCGCGCGGAATATCTATGACGACGGTTTGTCCGCGCTCCTTGAAAAAAAGGCACTCCGCGACTCCGAAGTCGATGCGTTCCGTTACTCCTACTATGAAGGAGACCCGGAGTCGATTATTGCTTATTGCAGCATGGTTCTTGAAAAATCTGATTATCCAGAAGGCTTTCCGCAGAATTTTTCTTTGGCCTTCGTGCCTGAATCAAAACAACTTGTAGTCGAATACGAGCTGCCTACATCGGAGATCATTCCTGAAGTTTCAGAGTACCGCTACGTAAAGTCCAAGGACGAGGTCACTACTAAGCAACGCAAACCCGCAGAAATCAAATCTTTATATTCCGATCTTGTCGCAAGTATTGCACTCAGGTGTATCCATGAGCTTTATGAGGCAGACCAAGGAGAGTTTATAGAGGTATGTTGTTTCAACGGCTACGTAAATACTATCGATCCTGCGACCGGACTTGGTGTGCAGCCACATCTCGTATCAGTACGAGCTACCCGTGAAACGTTTACGAAAATCGATCTTGCACGCGTTGATCGTTCCATTTGCCTTAAAAATCTCGGTGCGCATGTTTCGCGATCACCTAGCGAGGCACAACCGATCAGACCAATAATTGAATTCAACATGGTCGACAAGCGCTTTGTTGATCAACAAGATCTTGCGTCTCAACTCAGCTCAGCCACAAATCTTATGGATTTGAACCCCTATGAGTTTGAAGCGCTCGTAGCGAATTTGTTTGGAAAAATGGGATTGGAGTCAAAACTCACTAGATCCTCCCGCGATGGAGGAGTCGATTGTATTGCGTACGACCCTCGTCCGATTTTAGGTGGAAAGGTGGTTATCCAAGCAAAGCGGTATAAACACACCGTCGGCGTCTCAGCAGTTCGTGACCTCTACGGAACGATGATGAATGAAGGTGCCAATAAGGGAATTTTGGTTACAACTAGCGGTTATGGTCCAGATGCATTCGAATTTGCTAAAGACAAGCCGATCGAGCTCATCGAAGGCGGAGGGCTACTCTTTCTCCTTCAAGAAATTGGAGTGGAAGCGCGAATTTTGATGCCTACGGAGTAAGTCGAACGGCTCAAATACTTTTTCACCCATAATGACCCGTGCGGCGTTCTTTCGAGCCCAAAGAGTCGAAGCAATTGTCAGCGTAAGTTTACTGGTCGCTTAGAGCTGTCCGATATCGACGTTTGCTTCAGACATCGGCAAGCGACCGCTGCCGTCATTGGATCCTAAAAAGCGACCGCTATCGGCCAAGAGCTGCCGGTCATCCATAACCGCATTGCTCCACCCTCGATGATCTTCACTGAAGGCAGTGGACCATGCGCATGAAGGAAGATCCTAACGAAGAAATGTCCGAGATCTATAGGTCACGCAGATGCTCAGTGCATCAGGCGTAGCAAACTCTGCGGACGATGCTGCCATGTGCCTTGGTGGATGGCATGATGACATGACTGCACCGTCATTGACGTGAGGTGCACAACATTCATGGACAAGACAAAGGACGGCAGATGGAAACTACATCGGATGTATCCCCTTCAATTGATATGAAAGCCTTTGAACAGCTTTTTGCCAAGCGGATGAGATGGGCATCACTCCACCTGCCCCTGTCTGAAGTAGAGAGTGTTGTTCCTGATTTATTGATGGATCTTAAGAAGTTTGAGCAAGGTACAAGCCTTGCCCTGCTGGCCGGACTGCTGACTCATCCCGATTACCAGTCAAATACATTGCGCTTGGAGTTGTTGGTCGCATTGGCTTTCGTGAATGCTCGTGGTGTGGAACAACCTGACCTGGTGGATGCCGCTAGGTGGTTTGAAATGATTGATCAGTCTGAGGCGACTTCGGGGGAGGATGCTGCTGAAGATGTCTTCGTGACCCTGGTTGCGGATGACCAGGAAGACTTTTTACTGCTCGAAGGCCTCTGGGAGAATGCAGGCTTCTACACCCAATGCTGCGTGGACCTGCTGTCAGGGATGCCTGACACGCCTCAATATAAACGTCTTCGCAAGGAGGTACGCGCATTGTTGGTAGTCGCGGATGAGGTCTGTAAGCAATCAGGCCTGACCCGGTATCAGACTGGTTCAGATAAGATCATGGCCCAGTTGATTGTTGAAGACCTACCTCAGGCGTTTGAACTCCAACGACGTGCCTTTTTAGGATTCGAGGCCCTAAGTTCAAGAGGCGTCCAACGTGAGGACCTGGAGCCTTTTTTCAATGTTGAAAAGGATTGCGAAGCGCTGCGAACACATGAGCCGGGACTCAGTCAGCTTGATCGCCAACCTCTGTTGGAAACGGCCGATGGACTTATCGCAATGTTGCCTACCGCGATATCGATCGCTCTGCGTGATCACGTGATCGCGTACGTGTTAGCGACCAGTCAGGTACAAAACTTCAACCGAAATTACGCCAAGCTGTTGAGCCGTAAGGTCTTCGAGACTCAGCTGTTCGGCACTTTTTCAGGATGTCCGGTGCATTGGCGCTCTTCAGGAGTCGATCAATATGCCAGCGCCTTGATTGAGTTCGACTACGGGCACGTTCTAGCAATGCACTTCATTTTGCCGTCAATAGCAACCCATCGAGATGGTGGGTTCAAATATACGGCGGCTCCACGTGACAGCATGACGCGAGATCTTGAAGTGGCCGTTGCGGCGACAATGGCCCAATCAAAGAAATCTTTCCATGCAGGTATCCACCTGTTCGTACTTTGCGGTTGGGGCAAAGGGATGGGCATTCAAATACCACGCATAGATGACTTGCGTTGGAAAACCGAAACAATTGCGCTCGCCGACCTGATTCGGCTAAGCGATCTTGATTCTATGGCGATGGGGCGATTCTGGCGCTTACAAACGTCCGTAGACACCCTGCAGCCAGCAGGGGTTGAAATCATGAACCTCAACGGTCTCGTGAATTTAATCGGCTGGGTCGAATTGAATGACGGGCACTTGATTCCCCATGCGCAGTTGGAAGAAGGGAGAATCAGCCCAGAATCGCCGCTGGTCATTTCTCCTCCTCTCAATCTCTTACGTGACGTCCGCGCGCGCGCGGACTATACGCGTGATTTTCATGTCCGAATGGATAGCAGTGGAGCGGCTCACTACTTGGAGCGCTTACAGAAAAAACCGTATTTCCCGAACTCCGCAGATTCACGCATCTATGTTTCCTTGACCGCGTTAAAGCAGGGTGAATTGGTTGCTGCGTGCCTGGGGAAACCCACGACTTGGGTACGCCTCGCTGCCCCTGCAGTCACTTCACGCGATTTGGTTTACCGGCTTTGGGAAATGCTTGTCGCACGCGTAGCCCGCATCGTCGATGCTACGGAAGAACTCGCATCTCTGTCCGCCACATACTCACTGTTATTTTGCTTTGAGGACTCACAAGAAGAGTTTGAGCGCTACGACGCTGAGGTCCCGCAAGACCTCGGTACCCTTATCCGTTTTCGAATCACGTCCGCTCACGAGGCAACCATTACCTTCTTGCCAGGTTATGTTCATGCATTTCAGAATCCGCAAAACATTGCTGAACGTATACTCAGCAAAATCACTATCCAGGCTTTAGCCGCGCTGGTAGCGAAAGCACCGATGAGCGCTGTTGCGAGCGATATTCTGGCTCGAGCCGTGCCGAATGATCGCGGCCGACATTTTCACCGCATGCATGCTCACGCCTTCACTGACTATGTACGGGACACACTACCGGCTAAACCTCTTGTTTGCGACGACATTGATAGCGCCACGTTACGGCTCGGCCTTGGTTGGACGGTTCACGAGGGATCCAATCACATCGAAGGGGACGCTGAATGCCGTGCATTCCTAAATGCCTTGGTCGATAAACGGGTCGAGCATGTGATGGCTCAACTGCAAACTCTGAATCGCTACAAGCTGACCAAACGCTTACTAATCAATCATGCGGTCGGAGAGGCTGACGAGCAGCATTGGAAACGAACATCCGCCGCAGTCCTTGGTTTGCATGGTGACACGCCTGCCACGCGCAGCACGGTCGTCGAAAAGCTCTCGGCCTTGGCGACTACGCAGATATGCAGCCGAATCCTGATTGAAATGGCCATCTGTGCATGCCCTTTAGGCGATGGCCGAATTCCCTCAAATCTGGAAATTGAAGCTCTTTTCGCCGAGATATCTCTGTTGAACCGCTTGGGTAGCTGGTCCGATGGAATTTACTACGGAGCTTTGGAGCCTCGACTGAAAATTTCGCCGCTAGGGGAAATCTTGCTGACCGACGCGTTCGCTGAAACTGTGGTAACACCTATGCTCAGTACAGTCATGGGCGACCGCTATGTTCGCTCAACGCCAGACCATGATCGGTATTATGCGGCTCCAGTGACCTTGGACTCCACGGCGAATCTTTTGGAGGATGAGTTCCTCCAAGCTTGGAAGAAGGAAATGGGGTTCACTATTGACGACGGCCGAAAAATGCTGGATGTGCTAGAAAATGATGGGATCGTCAAACAAGAGGCGGTGCTAATGATGACAAAAAGTCAATTACTAAACTTGCTGGGTAGCGCCGCTGACCAGCCAGCAGCGCTCCACTTCCTTGACCGCTTCGCCTTAGTCACGCGGGACTCTTGGAGTACGCCACCCAGTGGCTTCAAAGGGCGGGACATTCTGCCCTGGAGATTTGGCCGTCGTCTCTCAGTAGTAAGTCGTCCCATAGTCCAATTGGACCTCAACGACGATCCGACATATTTGGTTTTGCCTTCGCTCGTGCGTCGTGGCTTTTTTAACGTGCTCCGCGGCGCTCATGCCGGAACAATCGACCAGGACTTCTTCACCACCCCAGAGATGCGTGATGCATGGTGGGGCAAGGCCAACGAAGGTCACACATTCAATGCAGAGGTCGCAGAGATGCTCCGGTCTACCGGCTGGCAAGCGCTAGAAAACATCGAGCTTTCAGCGATTCTCAAACAAAAACTGGAACGCGCTTACGGAGATGTTGATGTGCTGGCTTGGCACAATGACCGCCCAGAGGTATTGGTCATCGAGTGCAAGGACCTTACCTTCCGCAGAAACTACTCGGAAATCGCTGCATTACTTTCGGATTACAAAGGGGCGCGAAAGAACGGTAAGCCAGACAAGCTACTGCGCCACCTCATGCGGGTAGACCGCCTTCAGCAAGGATTGACACAGCTAGGGCGCTATATCGGTATCGAGACCCCAAGGATCTGTTCATGCCTCATCGTAGGTGGCATCGTGCCTATGCAATTCGCCAAAGTTCCAGCACTTGAAAGTACTTTTGTAGGAGATTTGGAGACGCTTTTACAGCACCTCGATCATTCGAGCGCCAAGTTATAAGAAGCCCAAGATCTATCTCCTAAGAGCAGCCTCGTGTTATAGCTTCCAGTGAAAGATTATGCGTCGAACATGGGCGGGTATGGGCGCCCGCCTGACCTTATGGTCAATCTCAACGGCAGCTTTTGGCAGCTTTTGGCCGATTTCTGCCGTTCGTGACGGGCAGCAACCGGCCAGAAGCGGCCTGTCGACACCGGCGCCCCCATTCCTTGTGCGGTACTGCGTTCATGCAACTAGACACTGTCCTAGGCGACTTCTTCCTAACGTACGGCAAACACCTCCACATAGAGGCCAACCATGCCCTATTACGGTCGGGAGACTTCGCTAAAAACCTCTACCTCATCAAAGCTGGTGCAGTGCGGATCTGCGTGCGCGACGCAGAAGGAACGGATACCAGCGTCCAATTCTTTTTTGAGGGCGAGGTCGTAAGCTCTCTGGAGAGTCTGGTTAGCGGCTGTCCAAGCGAGTTGGAAATTATCACGATGGAAGCGTGCCACCTGTGCGTGCTAGACCGGGACACCGTTCTGGCGCACACCCTTTCGAAACCAATCTTGCAGACTCAGTTGCTGGCACTCACGCAGTTGCGACTGGTCGACTACATCAAGCTCTACACCAGTGCCATCTCGCAAACCCCTACAGAACGATATCTGGGCATGCTCTCCACTCAGCCAGATCGATTGGCAAGAATTCCCATGCACGTGCTTGCAGGTTATTTGGGGGTGACCCCAGTTCACTTGAGCCGAATTCGGCGAAAGCTGAAAGCGAGCGCAGACAAAACCGGCATCTGAACATATGTAAATGACAACATAACGCCAGAGAAGCACGATTGGCCTTCACCACTGCTCTGACCAATCTGCGGCAGCTAACGGGCTGATGTTTCGACATAGCCCGCTGCCCTTGGTTACCACAGTAGCGATGAGACTTTTCAAGCATCCATCCACTTCTGGAGGTATCTCGATGGCATTGAATTTACTGGCTGTACTGCAGATTTCCGGCGCAGCATTTCTGACTTGGGCATTAGTCAAGCTAGCACGCTGGCTTTGGATCTACCTCTGGCTACCAGCGCGATTCAACGGCGAATCTTTAGCCAAACGCTACGGTAAAGGAAGCTGGGCATTCATCACTGGTGCCAGCGACGGTTTGGGTAAAGCTTTCGCCCGCGAATTAGCCCACTGCGGCTTTAACCTGATCTTGGCAGCACGTACCCAGTCCAAACTTGATCGCCTCCAGAGCGAGTTGCAGGAGTTGGGGGTTCAAGTTAGAACTGTCGCGCTTGACCTGTCGGATTCGGCGCCACACACCTATCAAGCCCTGGCCGCCGCCGCAGAGGATGTTGATCTCTCGGTGCTGATCAACTGTGTAGGCACCACAGTACATCGGCGTTATGCGGATGTGCCGACTGCAACTCTACGCCGTTTGCTGGCTGTGAATGTCAGTACCACCGCTATCGTGACCCATACGTTGCTGCCTGGACTTCTCAGGCACAGCTCCTCGACAGGAAGACGTGCGGCGCTTCTGAACGTAGGCTCCATTGTGGGACGCTTTTATTGGCCGGGTACGCAGATCTATGGAGCCTGCAAGGCTTTCGTTGATCATCTCACTGTTCCGCTGGCATTTGAGTATTCAGATCAACTCGACGTTTTGTCCTTTCAGCCCACCGTCATGGCGACAGCTATGGCAGCAGGCACAGAACCAGCTGCCATTACCATTCCAGCAGAATTGGCTGCCAGCGCAGCGCTGTCTCATTTAGGCCACACACTCTCATCTCATGGCCACTGGCGACACGGTCTAATGGCAGCCCTTGTCACTATCCTTCCCGCCCGTGTACGAAATGCAGTGCTGCTCAGCGGAGCGTTGGAGATGGGGAGAGTTGAAATGGCCAAGGGCGAATAGGCCCTAGGCGTCGAGCGTCCCCTTTGCTTGCTTCTCGACAATGCACCCCAGACCCCAACAGCAGCTTTATGGCGGTAGCTGCTCTTCGCTAAGGGCCGCTATGGGGTCGATTTTTGCCGGTCACCACAGTCAGAAAGCGGTCAGAACCAGGCGACTCGCGCTGGCTTTTTTGCCGCATCAGTCACTGCTGTAAACCAGATGAGGGTAGTTACCGTCCTCGCCTTTCACCCATCGAAACGCAAGAAATCTGGTCATTGCTATCCAAGTAATACATCCCTTCCAAGAAGCCGACCATCGGCGTGAGCCCGAGTAATGGTTCAGACTCAAATGTGATAGGGAAAGAACTCCGTTTCGCTTCATCTGAGGCTTCATCCCAGGATGGGTTTAACAATTCCTGCCCAGAACGAAACAACTGTGCCGTCATTGAGGAACAGCGTGGGTTGTCGATGGTTAATATGTTCAATCAGACTCCAGTGCACGTATCCCAGATAGCGAGTGCCATCGGCACCGAAAAACTCGGCTCGCACGATCATCGCCAAGCCTACTTCCTCGACACAAGATCGATTAAAGTAAGTGCCCTCAAAGAAAGCGCCTGGAATCGTTTTTATACCCGATATGGTTTCCAGTTCGTCCAAAGCAGTGAGTTCGACAATTATTATGTCCGTCACAATCTTACGGTGAGCGGCCCAGCGTGTTAGTGGGTTGAAGGCAGAGGTCGGTGGCAGATCCCATTGTTTAAATGTGGTCGCACCCCGTTTGCATGCTTCTACTTGCAGCGCCGGTTGTTCAATGCGGCGATTCTGTTGTGACTGACGGCCATTCAATAGGTATCAGCAAAAAACTCTGTCTTAATAGGCGCTTACTTGTACAGAGGCGTCTGTCTGATGATACGTAGCATTTTCACATTCCTTTTGGCGGCAGGCATTGGCTGCGTTCATGCTGCCGAGAAAGTCCCGTTGGCGCGTGACATCAAGGACTGGATTATCGGCTGCGATAACACACGAACATGCACGGCGATCAGTGCCGTGCAGGAGCGCGATGACACGGGCTTTTCAACGTTCAGCATACGAGTCACACGTGAAGCCGGCCCGCAAGGCGCCTTGCATGTCGGGGTGTTCAGCTATACAGAAACCCGTGGCCAGCCAACACTTGATGACAAACCGCTGAAGTCTCAATTTGAACGTGGCGAACTGAAAGAAGGCGATACCCCCGAGGTTTATGCACTCAACGGTTCGTCAGCCCAAGCCCTGATCACAGAGTTGCGCAATGGGAACTACCTGGTGCTGCCGGTCAAGGAGGGCAAATCGTACGCATCGCTAAGCGGGATGAGTGCGGCGCTGTTGCTGATGGACTCGGTTCAGGGGCGGGTCGGCACGCAGGACGCATTGATCTCCAAGGGCCCGGCGCCCGCTAGCAGCGTGCCGTCAGCCCCTGCCGCTCCGATAGCGCCAATTTGGCAGGCACCTGCCGCGCTAACTGCGGACAAAGCAAAACAGATCGCGGATGCCGTGGTCGTTGCTACGCGCAAGGACTGGCAAGAAGATCTGAATGAAGACATCACGCCAAAAGCCAGCGCCTACGCCTTGAGTTCAGATCAAGCACTAGTGATCATCGAAACCGGCTGTGGGGGCTACAACTGCTTCTACAGTATTTACCAAGCACCCTTGGACCACCCAGAGCAGGCGCGCGCAGCGCTAATCGCCGAAGTGCCAAACCTGCCGGAACGAGAGCCCCAGGGCTTCGTAGAGTTTGATCCGGCCACGGGTGTACTTAGCAGTCAGGAAAGAGCGATGAGGATGGGCGGTTGTGGTACTACGCTGCGCTGGCGTTACGACGGTAGCGGTTTCACGCTCACGCATGCGGCTGAAATGATCCCTTGCATGGGGCTGGATCAGGCTTATTGGCCTGTGCTGTGGCGTAGCCAGGGAAGTCGCTGATACTGCGAATATCCCGCAAAGGAGGCCGCTTGGCGGCGATGTGCCGATATCTGCCAGCTACCAGATACACGGGCATTATTCAGGAAGCGAACAAGCGTGCTTAAGACTATGGGGGCAGACCACTAATAGCCCAGCGCAGGGCAAGCCTGCTCACCACAAAAACCTGGTGTTCTCAGGTTATGTTTTCACCGAACGCGTTGTGTAGAGCCTCTTACCCCAATCTCACCTTGAGCAAACCCGGCTAGGCACGCGCGCCCCGCTATAGTCGACTCTATCGCCGACCGCCCTTCCAGGAGTTTCTCCCAGTGTCCGAAACGCCGACCCAACTCGCCTACACCAAGCGCTTCAACGCCGTCCTCGCCTACATCCAGGCCAATCTCGAAGGGGACCTGTCGGTGAATACGTTGAGCCGGGTGGCGAATTTTTCGGCGTTTCACTTCCATCGACAGTTCACCGCGTTTGTCGGCGTGCCGGTGTCGCGTTATGTGCAACTGATGCGCCTGCGTCGTGCGGCCCATAGCCTGGCGACCGCTGCCGATTATTCGGTGCTGGAGGCCGCGCTCAGTGCCGGTTTCGATAGCCCGGAGGCATTCAGCCGGGCGTTCCGGCGGGCGTTCGGTATGGCGCCGAGTGCGTTCAGGAAAGCGCCGAACTGGCAGACCTGGAATGCGGTGTTCGCTATCCCTCACTTTTCCAGGACGATCATCATGCAATTACGCATTGTAGAATTCCCCGAAACCCAGGTGGCCGCGCTTGAGCATTGCGGGCCCGCCGGGCTGGTCAATCAGACGACCAGCCGATTTATCGAATGGCGCAAGCAGAGCGGCCAGTCGCCGGTGGCGTCGAGCCGCACGTTTGGCATTCCGTATAACAACCCCGATACCACCGCGCCGGAGGCGTTTCGCTTCGCCGTTTGTGGCGAGATTGACGCGGCGGTGGCACCAAACGAGTTTGGCGTACATGCGCGCGTCATTCCTGCCGGGCGCTGCGTGGTGGTGCGGCATGTGGGCTCGCCGGATCATATCGGCGAAACCATCTATCCGATTTACCGCGATTGGCTGCCTGCCAGCGGCGAGGAGCTTCGCGACCACCCGCTGTTCTTCCATTACCTGAGCGTCTACCCCGAGACGCCGCAGGATCAATGGCAGACCGATGTGTATGTGCCGCTGCGCTAGCGGACCGATCAAGCCCGCTGGGCCTCCTGGCGCAACGCATCGAGGTGACGTTGCGCATGGGCGGCCTGGCAATAGCCGTTGAGGATCTCTGCGATCTGGTCGCAGTCCAGGGTGCGGCCGTCCTGCATCAGGCCGGCGGACTGGATGCGGATCTGCGGCTGAGGCTTTTTCAGGGCCAGGGCCTGGTTGCCGAACAGCTGTCGCGCGGAGCGATGAACAGGCAGGGGCGCATCGGCACGCAAAATCAGTTTCTGCACCGTCAGCCAGCCTTCCTCACTGATGGAAACATCGACAATGTCCACCAGATCCACCGGCGCGCTGAGGGTGTCCACAAACAGCTGGCGGCGGGTCAGGCGCATAAAGGCGTGTTGCCCGGCGTTGCGGTGCTGCCACGTCAACAACACAAACAACACCGCCATCACTGCGGCACACACGCCCAGGCCGGTGGAACCCCGGTGGAGCGCGAACCCCAGCAAGCTCAGGGAAACCAGCAAAAACAGCGGGCCGCGCACCTTGTACCGGCGCGAGTTGGTGAATTCGGTCTGCTCGGGCACGCGCTGGATAACCTGCTCGAGTTCGGCGACCGCACGCTCGCGCTGAGCATCGCGGGAGTCGGCGTATTCCTGGCTGAGTGTGCTGGCCAGATCCGACAGCGGATCGGAGGGTTGGGTCATGGGTCATTCTCCTTGGGCGATGGATAGTGGCGGTGATAAGGGCTGCGCGGCAGGCGCGGACGACGCCTGGGTGAGCTGGCTGAACCAGTGGCGGTCGTGTTCGGTGGGCACGCGCGTGGCCTCGGCCAGCAGGGCGTCATCCAGCACCACGCCCAGTTGCTGCAGGCGCAGCACTGTCGGCGGGTGCGTATCGAAAGGGTGCGCAATGGCATGGTCCAGCGCCGCTTCGTTCAAGCGCAGCGGTGTGCGACGCAGGTGGTCGGCCAGGGCCTGGATCAGGTTGGGGTGACGCTCGCTGAGCAGCGTGTTGATTTCGGCGTCCAGCGCGATAACCCGTAGCAGCGCCTGGCAGAACAACCGCTCGCCACCGATGTTGCCGCCCACCCGATCCGCCAGCAGTTCCTGGGCGCGGCCCCAGTGGTGCACTGCCAGTTGAAAGTGGTGCAGGAAACGCTGCGTCATCCAGATCGCCGGGCGCTCGATCCACGCCGGGTCGGCATCCCCCGCACTGATAAACGAAAAGTGCACGCACATCAGGCTGAAATGCGCGCCGATTTCGCTGCCGCGCTCGGTGTCGCGACTGCTGAAATGCCCCAGCTCATGGCCGATGATCGACGCCGTCTCGGCCTGGCTCAGGGTTGAGAGGTAGGTCAGCGGCAGGTAAAGAGTACGCCCGGTGAGCAGATCACCGGCCGGTTGCAGCGCCACATCGACACTGGTGACAAAAAACGATTGGTCGATGCCCACCACGATATGGTCGGGCACCGGCGCGCCGGCGGTATGGGCCAGTTGTTCGATCCAGCCCCACAAGGCCGGGGCCTTGTCGCGCCCCATGGCTTGCCCCAGAAACGCCGAGGACGGCCGGTCCAGGGCGTGCCATTGCCGGCGCAACCGCTCGATCAGCAGGCACCCGACCCACAGCACCGCAATCACCGGCACCGCCACCAACAGCATGAACCAGCCGCCGGCCTTGAAGTGGCTCCAGCCCCAGCTCAATTCATATAGCAGGCTTACCGCCAGCGCGCCGACCAACAGCCCGGTGTAGGCCACCAACCACTGCCCCAGGGCACGCCAGCAGAGGAACAGGCGGTCGTAGAGAAAGTCCCTGGATTGCCGCGCGCGCCAGGCGTCCAGCCGCAGCTTCAGCCACGTCGCAGGCCCTGCCACCAACGCGGCGAGGGCCAGCCAATACGCCAACCCGGCCAGAGCCTGACGCACGCGGAGCCAGGCGTAGTCGCCGCCGATACCCTGCGCCTCGCGCAGCACTTCATCGGCGCGCCAGCTCTGCACACTGGCCCACCCCATCAGGGCCAGCGGCAGCAGCAGCATCGTCAGCGCCCATGACCACCGTCCGAATCGGCTCATTGCTCAATTGGCCTGCAGGTAGTCAGTCAGGAACGCCTGCGCATTGCCTTGGCTGGACAGGAATTCGTCATAGCCGACGTTCAACGCTTGAGCTTCGCCGGGCAAGTACAGCTCGCCCCAGCCCTGTTGCAGCACCAGCACCACAAACTTCTGGCCGTCCACGGTGGTGGAATAGCGGGTGTCCTTACCGGTCTTTTCCACGGCCATTTTCTGGATCTTCATGTTCCAGTCGTGGTCTACGCCCTCCACCTGCACCAGCGCCTGATTGTCGCTGCGTGCACCGATGCGCAGGGTCCAGACCTTCACACCGCCCTCGCCAGCGTAGGCCAGCACTTTTTCCGCGACTTCCGGGCGATTGTCAGCGTGGGCGATCCCCGCGAACACGGCCAGCACCAAGCCCAACAGGGCCGCCCATTTGCGATAAATCAACATCATCGGCTTCCTCGACAGTTCAAAGCCGACCATTGAAATCAACGCACAAGGCTCTGCCAAGCGGTGCGGCCGCTGCGCACAACAATAAGGCCGTGGCTCACAACAACTGATCCCTTTGCGTGATGTCGGTATGATGCATACGTTGCCAACCAGCCTTGACGGAGGCTTTTTCAATGGACCGCCGCAACCCGTATCTGGATACCCAATTCTGCTTCGATCACCCGGAGGCCCTGGACCAGGCCGGCGTATTCGACGACAGCGCGCGGCAAGTCATGGGCAGCGCGATCGGGCATTACCGCGCGCAGACGGTGCGGTCGCACTTGCAGTATTTCGACTGTGACCTGCAGTTCCCCGAACCGTTGAGCATCCACAAGGTGCTGCCCGACAGCCTGTGCATCGTTCAGGTATTGGGTGGGCAGTGGCAACATCGGGTGGACGGCGTGCTGAATGAATACACCCCCGGCGCGCCCCATGTGCTGGGCTTGAGCGAAAGCATGGAAGCCATGGACCAGATGCCAGCGGGCAGTGGTGCGCGCATGGCCGGGCTGCGCATCGGCGGCGACTACCTGCGCGAAATGGCCGAAGAAGACGCGTCACTGCAGCCGTTGGCGTCTCTGCTCGATGATGGCATGCACTTTTCAGCGCTGAACGGCTGCCGCGCACTCGGACGTTTGCTCGAGCGGCTTTATCATTCGCCCTACCAGGGCGCGCTGGAGCGGCTGAATCAGGAAAGCCTGAGCCTGGCCGTGCTGGTCGAACTGGCCACGCATCTGGCGCCGCAGCCGGCCAAACCCGTGGCCGCGTTGCGCAGCCATTCGGACCTGGCGCACGAAGCACGCTTTCAGCTCGACGCCAACCTGATGAACCCGCCCGGCACGCTGGCGCTGGCCCGGGAGCTGGGCGTGGGGGAAACCACCCTGAGACGCGCCTTCAGCCGCGTGTACGGCCAGTCGATGCTCGATTACGTGCGCCAGCAGCGCCTGGAACTGGCGCGCACCCTGCTGCGCCAGCGCAAATGGCACGTGGCGCAGATTGCCCACCGCTTGGGGTACGCCAACCCGGCCAACTTCAACCATGCCTATAAGGCGCATTTCGGCCATCCGCCGGGGGCTGAGTCCTGATATTCGGTGCGCCTATTCAGCCGCCTTGCGCACCAATACGCCAAAGAGTTCGCCTCTGGGCATCCTGCTCAGCGCAATGTCGGCGTCCTCGAACCACTCCTGCCCCGCCTCCGGATGCGGGCCGCTCAGCACCACCACACCTTTCGCATAGGTGTACCGCGCCGCCGCGACATCGCTATTGGCATAGGTGGCAATCACCGTATACGGCGCGCGCGCATCGGCCTTGGGAAAATAAGGTCCATCCTGATAAAACACGCTGTCGGCCTTGCCATCCCATACCACCCTCACCGCCGCGTCCTCAATGCCCTTCACTTCAAAACCAGGCCGCCCGGCTTCGGAATCAAGGTCGTAGCGGATCAAACCGAAGTTGCCCTTATCGGCCAGATAAGCCCCCATGCACAACCCCAGGTAGCGCCCGCCCCTGGCCACGTATTCGCGGATGGCTTGCACGCGCGCCGCACCTAAACTGTCCAGCGCCGCAGGAATGTCCTGGCCTCCGCCGGGCTGAACATACAGGTCATAACGCGCGAGGGTTTGGGGGGTGATGTCGACCGCTTCGTCAGCCCCCACAAAATCGATCTGGTAATCGGGGCTGAGCCGCAGCAACGCCTGTTTGACGTTTTCGGAACAGTCCTCACAGCCCGCCGGGCCACGGTAGATGGCGACATGTGTGAGGGGTGTGGCGGCTTGCGTCCAAGGCGAGTGCAGCGTAACGAGTGCGATAAACACGGCGGCGATGGCGGGGAGCTTCATGCTTGCAGGCTCATTCAACGTGGGGTCGGGTCGGTAAGAAGCCTAACGCGAAGCCATCAAGCAATACGTAAACAGTTGTAAATCGGCCTGAGATCCTGATTGGCGCCGGTCACTGCACCTCCTCCGACGGCGCGCCGTAAGCCTCGCCGATCTCCACCCGGTCGGCCTTGACCCAACCGGTGTAGTCCTCGCCATCCTTGGCGACGAAGTTCACTTGCACCCACGACTGGTCTTCCAGCATGGCGTAGACCGTCAGGCCGTCACCGGGGATCACGAACAGCGTCTTGTTGGCACAGGCCTCATCCGGCGCGGTATGAAAATGCGCACGCCCGGTGCCGATCACCTTGCCCTGCACCGAAGGATGAAACTCAGGCGCCGTGCCGGAGATTTTTTCCGCCAGGGCGGAACAGTCGACGGCGGCCTGGCTCAGGCCGCTGAACAGACACAGGCACAACAGGCTCGAACGCAGAGGCATGGGGCGAATTCCGTGGGATGTAGCGTGGGCGTGTGATGCCGCAAATTAGTGGATAAACCGAAGCGGCACCAGCGTTATCTGGCCTGCGACAGCGGCCTGGCCACCGTCTCCAGTGCCTGCCGCTCCGCCGCCACGCCCCAGACCGCCTGCACCACCGCCGCGCCACACATGAGCACGGCGCCGATCAGATAGCCGATCAACAAACTGCCGCGCTGTTGCGTCTGGATAAGTTGCCCGAACAAGGTCGGCCCGATGATCCCGCCCAGCCCGGTGCCGAATGCGTAGAACACGGCGATGGCCAGTGCGCGGATTTCCAGGGGGAAGGTCTCGGCGACGGTCAGGTACGCCGAGCTGGCGGCAGCCGAGGCGAAGAAGAAAATCACCATCCACGCGATGGCTTGCTGGGTCACGTCGAACCAGCCTTGCGCAAACGCGTACCCGCTCAGCGCCAGCAGCACACCGGACACCGCATAGGTCAAGCTGATCATCACGCGCCGGCCGATCACATCGAACAGCCGCCCCAGCAGCAGCGGCCCGCAGAAGTTTCCCAGGGCCAGCGGCAGCACGTACCAGCCGACCTGTTCGGCGGGCACCTGGTAGAAGTCGGTGAGCACCAGGGCATAAGTGAAGAAGATCGCGTTGTAGAAAAACGCCTGGGCGGTCAGCAGGGTCATGCCCACCAGCGCGCGGCGGCGAAAACTGACGAACAGGGTGTGGAAGATTTCGCCCAGAGGCGTGTGGTCGCGTGGGTGCAGGCGCAGGCCGGGGCCGCTCACGGCAGGCAATGCATGCCCCTGGTGGCGCAGCCGGGTTTCGATGCCTTCGACGATGCGCCGGGCTTCGTCGTGCTGGCCGTGAATCAACAGCCAACGCGGGCTTTCCGGCAGCCACAGGCGCATGACCAGAATAATCAGGCCCAGCGCAGCGCCGATGCCGAAACACAGGCGCCAGCCGAGGTCGCCGCCGACCACGTTCGGGTCAAGCAACACGATAGCCCCGCCGGCGCCCAGCGCGGCACCCAGCCAAAAAGTACCGTTGATGGTGAGGTCCACCCAGCCGCGATAACGCGCCGGGGTGAATTCCTGGATGGTCGAATTGATCGCCGTGTACTCGCCGCCGATGCCCATGCCGGTAAGGAAGCGAAACAGCAAAAAGCTTTCCAGGCTGAAGGAAAACGCCGTCGCTGCGGTGGCACCGATGTACAGCCACAAGGTGATGAAAAACAGTTTGCGTCGCCCCAGGCGGTCGGTGAGCCAGCCGAACAGCAGCGCCCCGAGCACGGCGCCGGCGATGTACACGCCGCCGGCCAGGCCGATGTCGAAATTGCTCATGCGCAGGTCAGGGCTGTTTTTCAAGGCGCCGGACACCGAGCCGGCCAGGGTCACCTCCAGGCCGTCAAGCAGCCAGGTGATACCCAGCGCAAACACCAGCAAGGTGTGGAAGCGGCCCCAGGGCAAGCGGTCGAGCCGCGCCGGCAAGTCGGTTTCAAAGACGGCGCCGGGTGTGCCGGCAGGCAGGTGTTGATCGGTCATCGCGACATCCCTGGTGCAGAACCTTAAGAAATAGGAGCCAAGCGGCGCCGCAGGAGTTCAAAGTCTTGGAACGCAGCGCCCTGCGCCACAGTCGGAACAACACCTCCCGGCAAAGAACCAGCCCCATGCCCTTCAAATCCAGCGCCCTCGCGACCCTCCTCACGTTAACTGCCAGCGCCGCCGCGTGCGCCCAGGAGCCGCTGCGCCTGGAAAACCTCAAGCGCTGCGGTAACCTGCTGGAGAACCGCCAACAGGACTGGTGCCTCAGCATACGTGGGCTGGGCGCCGCCACGCCGCAGCTGAAACTGGCGGGCAAGGCGCTGCCCGCGCCAGCCGTTGAGCGTGATGGCGACACCCTGCGCCTGCACCTCGACAGCAGCCACTACCAGAGCGGCCCGTTATGGCTGGAGGACGGCCCGCGCACCAGCAACGCAGCCTGGCTGACCCTGCGTCACAGCCACGTGGTGGCCGCACGACCCGATGAAGTGGCGAAGAACATGGACGGCCTGACCACCTATGTCGACCTGGTCAGCGTGCTGATCGAAGAAGACCAGAACGGGCGCCAGGAAGCCGAGCGTCTGGCGCGCAAGTATGGAGCGACGGTGGTCGGAGCCATCGCGCCGCTGAATGTCTACCAGCTGCGAGTGCCGGCCAAAGACCTGACGCAGCGTGACGCACTGGTGCTGCGCCTGGGCAGCGAGACCGGGGTGGATGCGGTGGTGATCGAAGAGTCCGGCGCCGAAGAGCAGGAACAGGCCGCGCCCCAGGCGAAACCGAACAAACCCGCGGCGGACTCCGACGAGTGGGCCGCCAACCGTTTTCTCGATGCGGTTGCCTACTATCAGCGACGCATTCCCGGTCACCACACACCGATTACGCCACAACCGATCCGCATCGGCGTGATCGAGCGCGGTGTGGATTTCGACACTGCGGACTTCGCCGACGACCTCGGCGCCTGTTCGCCCAAACGCACCTGCGTCTACGCCCGCGACAGCACCAAGCCCGACAGCCATGGCACCACCGTGGCCGGCATCCTCGCAGCGCGCTGGGACAAGGGCGGCAACCGCGGGTTCCTGCGCGGCCTGGATAAGGCCAGCGGCGGCTTCGAGGTCATCGTCGACCGCAATTCCGACGCCGGCATCACTGCCAACATCGCAGCTTCAGTCAACCTGGTGGAGGACGGCGTGCGGGTGCTGAACTGGAGTTGGGGTATCCATCGCGTCGGCACCCAAGACGTCAATGGCAAGGAGGTCGATTCCCTGGTGCGCTCGGGAATCGCCATGGGCGGCTATGAGGAACTGCTGGAGGAGTTTTTCCTGTGGCTGCGCAAGGAGCATCCCGACGTGATCGTGGTGAACTCGGCCGGCAACGGCTCGTCATTCTCCGGCACCGATGACTACCGCCTGCCCTCCTCGTTCATCACCGAACAATTGCTGGTGGTGGGCGGGCATCAGCGCAGCGAACGCGCCGACGTGGCGGTGGATGACCCCGGCTATGCGGTCACGCGCACCTCTTCGAACGTCGACATGCGCGTCGACATCACCGCCGCCGCTTGCACCCACGCCTCGACCCCGGGCGCTGATGAGCAAGGCGCCGTGCATTGCGGCACCTCGTACGCGACGCCGATGGTCGCCGGCCTCGTGGCGGCGATGCTGTCGATCAACCCGCAGTTGCAGCCCGAGCAACTGCGCATGCTGCTGCGCCGCAGCGCCATGACCATCGGTGACAACCATGACTTCGAACGCAGCGACGCCCAGGACCTCACCGCGCCGATCCTGCCCTCGGAACGCAACTATCAGCTTAACGACAAAGATGTAGGACGCTCGGCTCGCCTGGACATGCAAAAGGCCCTGGACCTGGCGGTGCAAAGCCGAACGCGAGTGCGCTGAGGCGCCGGGCCTTCAAGCCCGGCGAACAGGCCATGGCAGCGGCACGGTCGACGCCACTGCCGCCGGCATCATGCGGTCATTTGGCGAACGCGTACTCGCCGCCCTGCTCCACCGCGTTGCGATAGGCCGGGCGCGCCTGCAGGCGCTGCAGCCACGCCGCCAGGTGCGGGTAGGCTTGCAACTTGCCCTGTGCCTGAGCGATTTCACCGATGAAACTCATCTGGATATCCGCGCCGCTGAAGTCTTCACCCACCAGGTAAGGGGTGCGCTCCAGCACGTCGTTCAGGTAGCCGAGGTAGTTGGCCAGTTCCGATTCGATCCGCGGGTGCAACGGCGCGCCGGCATCGCCCAGGCGCCCCACATACAGGTTGAGCATCAATGGCAGCATCGCCGAGCCTTCGGCGAAGTGCAGCCACTGCACGTATTCGTCATAGGTGGCGCTGGCCGGATCGGGTTGCAGGCGGCCCTGGCCGTGGCGGCGGATCAGGTAATCAACGATGGCGCCGGATTCGATCACCACATGCGGGCCGTCCTCGATCACCGGCGATTTGCCCAGTGGGTGGACCGCCTTGAGTTCAGGCGGCGCGAGGTTGGTCTTGGGGTCGCGCTGATAGCGCTTGATCTCGTAAGGCACGCCCAATTCTTCAAGCAGCCACAGGATGCGCTGGGAGCGCGAGTTGTTCAGGTGGTGGACAGTGATCATGCAGACTCCGCGAACGACAGTAGGTGTGTAGCAACAGACTACGCCAACGCGCCCGAGTGCCGTCTATTAAGCACCTGAATGAGGCGTGTGCAGGCCGAGCCGTATCGACCTCACCCGTTGACCATCGCCCACAGCGAAGCGCCGACGCCGGTGATGCTTTCCCCGGCGATCAAGCCGGCTGCGGCGGTGATCGCGAAGCGTTCGGTGAGGCTCGGCCAACGGCAACTCATCAGCCAGGTGAGCACGGCGCCGAGGGCCATCATCAGCGACACTGACGCGGGCAGCACGAACGCCAGGCCCAACGCGGCGGCGCTGGGCAGGTAACGCGTACGGTGTGCCGGCAACGTGCTGTCCAGGAGGCCGAGCAGCACGCCGATCACGCCGCCCAACGCTATGGCCCAACGGATGCTGGCCGACAGCGAGTCCAGCCCATGGGTGAGGGTTTGCGCCACGGCCTTCCAGGTAGCGACGGCCGGCGCCGGCCACTGCTCGGTCAACAACATGGTCTGCGGGTCGGGGATCAGCGCCAGGTAGGCAAATACGCCGACGATACTGCCGATAAAAATCCCCAGGATCTGCGCGATCACCTGCTTGTGCGGCGTGGCGCCAATCGCCTTGCCCACCTTGAAATCATTCATCAAGTCGGTGCACTGCCCGGCTGAACCACCGGCGGTGTTGGCACTCATCAGGTTGATCGGCACCTGGCCCGGCGCGACGATGCCAAAACTCAGCTGAGACAATTGCCCGATGGCGCCAATCGGCGGAATACCCGTGGCGCCCACAACCCGCGCGGCCACGGCGGCCAGGCAAATGGCCAACGGAATGGTCAGCAGCGCCATCCACAGGTTGATGCCGAACAACAGCGCCTGCAGGCTGACCACCAAGGCAATCGCCAGCACAAATCCAGCGGCCGGACCGGGCTTGGGCACACGCCAAGCCTGCGCCCCGGTAGAGCGGCCGGACGCATATAGCGCCCACAACCGAATGGCCAGGGACGCCAAGGTCGAACACACCATCAGGCTCACGCCCGGCCACAACAGCCATTCCACCAGCACGGCAAACTGCGGCCCGGTGCTGCCGGCGGGCAACGTCACCAAGCCTTCGGCCAGCAGCCATGGCGCAAGCCCACCCCACGCGAGCAAGGCGCCGAGCAATAGCGTCAGACCGACGCGAAGGCCGATGATGCCGCCAAATCCCACCAGCAACAGCGAAGGGTCGGCAGTGAACGTCAGGCGCTCCAAGTGAGCGCTCGGCGACCAGCGCGGCAGCGCCCACAGGAACGTGTCGACCCACTTGACCAGCCCCGACAACACCGCCGCGCCCAGCAGTACTTTCAAGCGCGTCGCGGCCTCGCGGCCGTGGTTGTAGATGTGCAACAGGGTTTCCAGAGTGGCCATGCCTTCGGGGAATTTCAGCCCGTCGTCATTGAGCAACGAGGGCCGCAGGTACCAGGCGATCCAGATCCCCAGGAAACTCACCGAGAACACCCAGGCGATCATCGGCAACGCGTCCAACTGGTTACCGGTCAGCAAGGTATAAGCCGGGATCGGCGCCACCAGCCCGCCGGAGATGATCGACGCGGCGGCCGAGGCGACGGTCTGGTTGATATTGCTCTCGTGCAACGTCCACGGCAGCCCCTGCGACGAACGCCGCGCCAGGCCTTGCCAGATCGCGTAGCCCACCAACAGGGCGATGATCGACATATTGAACGACCAACCGATTTTCAACCCGGCATAGACATTGGAAGGCGTAAGCAGGATACCGAGCAGCGTGCCGGTGACGACGGCACGCAGGCTCAGCTCGCGTTGGATAGGGCCGTGCTCAGGGAGCGCTGGCGGGGTGGAAGGCATGCGGAGTCCTTTCAGCAAAAAAAGAGCGACCCAACAAGTGAGCCCCCTCAGCCTCGAAGGTTCCTGAAACGACACCCGAACCTCTGTTTGTGCTGAGCGGACTTGCTGCTATGAACAGCCTTGTTGGATTGAGAGAGCTTGATGTGGTGAGCAGGCTTTTTGTGGTGAGCGGGCTTGCTGTGGTGAGCAGGCTTGCCCTGCGCTGGGCTGCGAAGCAGCCCCAAAACCAGCGACGCGGTTTGTCTGGGTGAACGCGGTGGTCTTATGAGGGGCTGCTTCGCAGCCCAGCGCGGGGCAAGCCCGCTCACCACAGCAAGCCCCGCTCACCACAAAAGACGCTCTCGCCACAAATAAAACGTATGGACGCACACCCTCCCAGATGTTCCAAAGCCCGCTGAGATATCAGAGCCAGGCGGCGTCCCATAACGAAAAATCTCCGACCCGTTCCACCAGGCCGGCCCGCAGGGGATTGGCAATGATGTAGCGAGCCATCTTGCACACATCGTCCTGCGCACGTACCGCCCTGTCGTGATAACCGGGCTGCCAGACCCGCTCCTTGCTTTGGCGGCGTCGGTTGATGGTCAGCGTACTGCGCGACTTCACGCGCCTTATCACATCGGGCAAATTCCGTTGCTTCAACTCAAATAGCCAATGCACATGGTCTGGCATGATCACCCAGGCCATGGAATCGACCAGGCCCAGTTCATGCGCCTGCCGCAGCTCGATAACCAGCAGGCGACCCAGATAGAGGTCCGTAAATAAGGGGCGACGGTGATTCACGACGAAGGTCACCAAGTAGCTACGTCCATGTTCCGAATAGCGACCGTGACGCAGGCGATGGGATTGAGGTGTGGAGCGCATTGTGTGGCTCTATGTGACTGTTCTGAAGAGCTTTAACGCTAGCCCGAGATGAGTGACGAGCCCATGTCAGTTGATGACCGGATGTATCCAGACTTGCTCGCCTACAGCCCGGCAAGCTGGCCGTAAGCAGCGATGCCCTTTCTGGTGAGCAGACTTGTTGTGGTGAACGGGGCTTTTGTGGTGAGCGGGCTTGCTGTGGTGAGCAGGCTTGCCCTGCGCTGGGCCGCGAAGCGGCCCCTCATAAGACCACCGCGTTCACCCAGACAAACCGCGTCGCTGGTTTTGGGGCCGCTTCGCGGCCCAGCGCAGGGCAAGCCTGCTCACCACAGCAAGCCCGCTCACCACAGCAAGCCTGCTCACCACAACGAGCCCGCTCACCACAGCAAGCCTAAAGCCCCGCTCACTACACCCTAACAGTCGGCCGGCTCTGCGCTGGCCTGCGCCTTGTCCACCAGTCGCTGTACCCAGGCTGCATCCTGGGGGTTGATTACGCCGTAACGGTCCGGCGGGAAAAAGTGCCAGTGGTGCGCAAGCTCCGTCAGGCGCTTGTGTTCGTCGGCCGACAACCAGTACGTGGTGCGGGTCAACGGTATCGGTTCGCCATCGAAGCGGCGCCCGAGCATCACATTGGTGCGGGGGGCGAAGGCCACGGCCAGGTTCTGGGCGGGGTGCAATTGTTTGTCGAGGGCTGGCATACATCCGACACGGTTGTAGGTGAAGTTGCCGGCGTATTCTTCCTTGAGCACCAGCCAGTGGCCCGCCGCCGTTGTGGCCACGATCCACTGTGAAACTCCGCTGCTCTGGGTACTGCTCCACTCGCCATCCTTCCACTGCGTCAGCGTGTTGCAGTCCGGGTCGAAGTCCGACACCCACAGACACGTACCCGCCACCAGCCTGTGGCGTTCCAGTTCCACCAGGCCCTGGCCCGGCATCGCCGCCCAGTAGCGTATGACCGGGTCGCGGCGGTCGCGCAGGTAGTTACGCAGGCCCCAGGCCCCGATGACTGTGAGCGTCACCAGCACTTGCCAGCCAAAGGTACTGCCGACGATGCGATCAACCGCCAGTGTCGGCATGAACGTGGCGCTCAATAGCCACAAACCCGTCAGGAATACCAGGAAAGGCAGGATCGCACCCAAACACAGCGGCGCCATCAGCACCGTGAGCCAGTCAAAGCGTTGCCCGCGCGCGCGCTCGTAAGCCCACGCCTGCTCCTCAGCGAGCATCGGTGCCTGTTCGCGTGGGGCGATGTCGGGATCGGGAGTATGAAAGCGCCAGTAGCGCGTGTAGGGGTCTTCGTTCATGGCGCTCATCATGCCTTCCCCGCAGGGTCAGCGACACCGCTGATTACGTCGATCACACAGGCATTGCTCCAACCGCGATACAGTCATACGATGACTGATCACAACCATAAAAATAAAGGATCACCTGTGAACACGCCCCTCCTCCTGGCTACTGCAGTCATCTGCGGCCTCAGCGCCCACGCCAACGCGGCTACCTTCGCCTATATCTCCAGCCCCGGTGACGGGCTGATCTCCCAATACAGCCTGAACGAAAGCAACGGCGTATTGAGCCTGATGAGTCAGGTGGCGGCCGGCGATCAGGTCAACCCGATGGCCCTGAGCCCCGACGGCAAAACCTTGTATGCCGCGTTGCGGGTCAAGCCATTCCAGGTGCAGGCGTTCAACGTTGACCCCACCACCGGGCGCTTGAGCGCAAAAGCCCAAGCGCCGCTGGCCGAAAGCATGGCGTACCTGGCCACCGACCGCACCGGGCGTTATCTGCTCGCCGCCTCGTATGGCGCCGACACCCTCAGCGTGCAGCCCGTCGATAAGGCCGAGCCGATCCTCACCTACAAGACCGGCCTGCACGCGCACTCCCTGCGCACCGACCCGAGCAATCGCTTTGCCTACGCGGGCAACCTGGGCACGGACCAGGTGCTGCAATACCGTTTCGATGCCGACACCGGCGCCCTCAGCCCCATCGGCAGCGGCTACGTGAGCGTGCCGGCCAATACCGGGCCTCGGCACCTGGCGTTTTCTGCCGATGGCAAATTTTTGTACGTGGTGGGCGAAATGAGCGGCACCGTCACCGCGTTCGCCATCGACCACAGCAGCGGCGCGCTGACCCGGATCGGCGTAGCCAATGGCATCCCCGCACGCTTGAAACTGGCGCCCGGCCAAGTGCGGGACGCCCGCAACAACGACTTGAAAGACGACCCTACACCGCGAATCTGGGCGGCCGACCTGCGTTTGTCACCCGATGGCAAGCTGCTGTTGATGAGCGAGCGCACCAGCAGTTCGGTGTCGGCATTTGCGGTGGACACAGGCACCGGCGAGCTGCGTTTCCTGGACAACTACCCGGTCGAAGAAAAACAGCCGCGCAACATCGCGTTCTCGCCGAACGGGAAATGGCTGCTGGTCACGGGTGAAAAAAGCCAGAAGGTCGGCACCTATGCGGTAAGCCCAGGCGGCGCGCTGAAACGCGTGGGTGAAGCCGCGTCGGGCAAAGGGGCATTGTGGATCGAGGTGTTGAGCCCTTCGGCGCACTGACTCCCAGGTCTGAGCACACTTCAAGGGGGAAGGAGCAAGCCCCCTCCCCCTTTGGTTCAGCTCAGGCGGAACCGCGCCGTGTTATCGCTCAGGGCCTGGCTGCCTCTGCTCAGGGTGTCCGCCGCGCGGTTCACCGCACGGGCGCCGTCGAGCAAGCGCCCGGCGGCCTGGTCGACCTGCTGGATATTGCCGCTCACTTCATCCGCCGTGGTCGCTTGTTCCTCTACCGCCGTGGCGATTTGCGCCAGGGTGTCGGTGACGTTCTGTACCGCGCCGGCGATCTCGCCCAGCCGCACGCCAAGCCCGGTGACCGACTCGGCGTCGGTCAACGCTTGTTCGCACGCGGCGCCCATCAGGGTGACCGCCTGGGTCACGGTAGCGCGCAGGCTGTCCACCGTGCCGGCGATCTGTGCCGTCGAGGCCTGGGTGCGTTGCGACAGGCTGCGCACTTCATCGGCCACCACCGCAAAGCCACGCCCTTGCTCGCCCGCACGCGCGGCTTCGATGGCGGCGTTGAGCGCCAGCAGGTTGGTCTGCTCGGCGATACCGCGGATGGTGTCGACCACCGATTGAATCTGCTGGCCCTGGTCGCTCACTTGCTGCAAGGCTGCGGCCGTGTCGGTCAGGCGCTGGTTGAGTTGCTGGATGCTGGCCGTGGTGCGTTCGCTGTCGCGGCTGCTGTCCTCGGCGATGCGTCGGGTTTGCTGGGCGCTGTCCGAGGCCTGTTCGCAACTTCTGGCGACGCCCATGGAGGTGGCGGCCAACTGCGTGGCAGCGGCAGCGATCTGGCTGATCTGGTGTTGCTGGTCTTCGACTTCGTTGAGGGTGCTGCCCGATTGAGTGTTGAGGGTGATCACGGCCGAACCCAACTGCTGGGTTTCGTGATTGACCCCCAACAGGCTGGTACGCAGCTGCATCACCGCCACGTTCAATGCCGTGCTGATAGCCGCCAGTTCATCGCGCCCCTGCACGGCCACTTCCACGCACAAGTTGCCGTCGCGCAGCGATTCGGCCAGGGTGGTGATACCACTGGCGCTGCGTCGGATAGACGCTTGCAGGCTCATAAACAGGTACAGCGCGGCCAGGGCCAGCAGGCCGAACGTCGCCGCCACCGGGATAAATTGCTGGAGTGAGCGGTCGTGGTAATACGCCAGGCGGGCATCCAGGGAATTGAGCGACTGGTTGCGCAGTGCACCCAGGCTGCCGAGCATGGCGTCGACACTGCGGTCGAAGGCGGCGGTGTCGAGCTTGATGGTGCCGCCAAATACACCGTCGTCCAGCACTTTGAGTTCGCTATCGAGCACCTGCAGGCTGTTGTCGTACTGCGCGGTCCACGGTTCCATGCCCGCGTAGGGCTTGGCCTTGAGCGATACCGCGGCCTTGATCAACTGGTCCCGCGCATCGCCGATGCGGCTGCGCAGGTCACGCATCTGCAGGCGACTCTGCAAGGTGAACTGCCCCGACGCGATGGACGACTGGCCGATACCCGCCATACGGCCGATGCGCTCGATCAGGTCGGGCGTCTGCTGCGTGGCGATCTGCATCGTCAGGTAGGTTTCCATCCACGGGTCGAGGATCAGGCCGGCATCCAGTGCGATCTGCTCGCGCAACGCCTGCATGGCGCCGAGCGCCGATGTGAAGCGTTCGTAGCCGTCCGGCCACCAGCCCACGGTGCGCAGGGATTGGCTGTCCAGGCCCTTGACCGCGCCCTGCAAGGTGTCGAAGCGCGCCTGGATGTCCGCACTGGCGTTCTGCGCCTTGAGTGTTTCGCCCAGTGTTTGCAGGCTTTGCTGGATCGGTGAGTAGTTGGCATCCACGGCGGCCATGGCGGCTTTCGCGGCGGGCGTGGGCTCGCGCAGCAAATCGACGGCCTTCCAGCGCGCGGCCAGGTTGCGCTGGGCGGTCAATTGCGCGTCCAGGCTGTCGAGCGCCAGCAACTGGCTGACGCCGGAGCGCTCGCTGGATATCACGTTTAATTTGTCCCGGTAATCCTGACCGATCATCCACAGGCTACCCGCCAGGGGCAGCATGAACAGCAAAAACAGAATCTGGAATTTACGCGCGAAACCGAAACGTCCGAGCAGGCGGATACCGGGTGATAACAAGCTGTGCATGTCCGACTACTCCCTCAAACCACCCAGGCGATGCAACGCTGGGCGAAGCCTTGAAATGACTAACGGCAAAATGCCATGTCATTGATTATTCTGGGACTAGCAAGATACGGGCCGTCGACCCACAGCCCCGAAACAGGGCGGGTGATGTACAAAAATGCGCCGTAGCGTGCTCGAAAATGGGGCAAAAGCACTCAATCCTGGCAGTGACGGTGTAACCGCCGGGGACGGCCGGCACAAGGATGTTTGAACGAGCACGCGCTGCAAGCATCCGCCGTTACACGCAGGCTATCGGCTGCGTACCGCCCAAACTTGAAGGCGTGGTGAAGCGTATTTAACCCAGCAGTTCACGGATCCATCGCACCTGCAGGGCGATTTGCGCATGCTTGCCGTGCAGTACGCCCTGCTCCGACTGTTCAAGGCCGGCCAGAACCTTCTGCTTCAGACGCAACGCCCGTTGCCACTTGGCCAAAAACACCGGGCTGCGCGCCTGCATCTGCAGCGGGCCGAAGTACAGTTGTTCGGCGCTGTAGGCCACCGGCTCGGCGCGTTCGGCGACAATGATTTCGTAGTAGAAGCGGTTCTCGTGCAACAGCTCTTCGCAAAGGATCGTGTAACCGTTATCCATCAACCAACGCCGCAGCGGCGGTTCGCCGCCATTGGGTTGCAGGATCAGGCGTTCGCGGCCGCTCAAGCGGGCCTTGCCGCTTTCCAGAATGTCGCGAATCGTCTCGCCGCCCATACCGCACAGGCTGATCGCGGTGATGCCGTCGGCCGGTTCGATGGCGGCCAGACCGTCGGCCTGGCGCACCGTCACGCGCCCTTGCAGGCGGTTATCGCGCACGGTGCGTTGGGCTGCGCGGAACGGTGTACTTGCCACCTCCCCCGCGACGGCCGCGCTGATTGCGCCACGGCGCAGCAAAGCGACCGGCAGGTACGCGTGGTCTGAGCCGATGTCGGCCAGGCGCGCGGCCAAGGGCACGTGCGCCGCCACGCGCTCCAGGCGCCTGGATAAAGTGTGTTCGTTCAACTGAAGAGTCCTATGCGCGCGTTCGAGCGCCTTACTCGCCGGAAAACCGGTCCCGGCTGTTGGTCAAGTGCAGCACCATGGCGGCGCGGGCGGCGTCGGCGTCCTGGCGTTTGATCGCGTTAAAAATCGCCTCATGCTCCAGGTGGGCCAACTGCCCCAGTCTGGCGAAGTCCGCGCCGCCGCGCTCGGCGCCCTTGACCAGGCTGCGCGGAATCATGGCGTTGCCCAAGTGCTGCATGATCTCGGTGAAAAAAGTATTGCCGGTGGCTTCGGCAATCAACAGGTGGAAGCGTTTGTCTTCTTCCACACAACTGTCGTTGTTGGCCAGGGACGCCTGGTAGTCATCCAGGGCCTGGCGCATGGGAGCCAGTTGCGCATCGCAGCGACGCACGGCAGCCAACGCTACCGCCTGCACCTCCAGGCCCAGGCGCAATTCCAGCATGTTGCGCACGCTGGCCACTGTGTCCACGTGCAGACGCAAGCCAGGCTGGGGGCGTGCCTCCAGCACAAACGTGCCGATGCCGTGACGCGTCTGCACCAGCCCCGAGGCCTGCAATTTGGAAATGGCTTCGCGCACCACCGTGCGGCTCACGCCGTGCTCAAGCACGATGGTGGATTCGGACGGCAGCTTTTCACCCGGCTTTAACTGCCCCAGCAGAATGCGTTGGGTCAAGTCGTCGACCACGCCTTGGGCCAGGTTGGTGGAGCGCTTGTGAACGGCGGCTGGTGGTTGGATGGGCATTGCGACGGGTCCACGGGGTTGGGCTGGGAAGGAGCTTAACATTCCGTCCGGGCGGGGTGGCATACGAATCCGGAAAAGCTTAGCTTGTATGACAACCAACCAGATTGGGGCTTTTTCCTGCCGTACCTTTTTTGATCAGCGCCTTGCTCAACCCCGCTAAAAAAGCTTAATAAACGTCGCAATACAACCAATTTACAGGCTAAACGGCGGGCCTTATGAAATAAAAAATGCGTAACCACATTGCGAATTCCAGAATTCGACTTGTATGATGTCTATCAACTAAAACCCACATAAAAATAATCAGGGGGGAGTCTTGAATGGTTAACAATTCAAGCCATACAGCCGTTGCCTCAGAACGCAGTCCGGTCCTCGCGCGCGCCGTGAGCAAAGTGAAGAGCCATGTGCTCCCACTGTTCGTGGTCATGTTCATCCTCAACTACATCGACCGGGTCAATATCGGCTTCGTGCGCACGCACATGGAGCATGACCTGGGTATCGGCGCGGCGGCCTATGGCTTTGGCGCCGGGTTGTTTTTCATTGGGTATGCCCTGTTCGAAGTGCCCTCCAATATGCTGCTGCAAAAGGTCGGCGCGCGTATCTGGCTGACCCGCATCATGTTCACCTGGGGCCTTGTCGCCACGCTGATGGCGTTTATCCAGAACGAAACCCACTTTTATATCCTGCGCTTTCTGCTGGGGGTGGCCGAAGCCGGTTTCTTCCCGGGGGTGATCTACTACTTCACGCGGTGGTTGCCAGGTGTGGAGCGCGGTAAGGCCATCGCGATTTTCCTCAGCGGTTCGGCCGTGGCTTCACTGATCTCCGGCCCGCTGTCGGGCGCGCTGCTGCAGATCGAAGGGTTTGGCCTGCACGGCTGGCAGTGGATGTTCGCCATCGAAGGCCTGGCCTCGGTCGCCATCGGGTTCTTCGTGTGGTTCTGGCTCGACTCCAAGCCTCACGACGCCAAATGGATGACCCGCGAAGAACAGGACGCGCTGGTGGACGCCATCGACCAGGAACAACGCGAGCGCGAGGCGCTCACCAGCGTCAAGCCGACCCTCGGCAAGCTGCTCAAGGACCGCCAGATCCTGCTGTTCTGTGCGTTGTACTTCTGTATCCAGTTGACCATTTACGCCGCGACCTTCTGGCTGCCGAGCATCATCAAGAAGATGGGCGACCTCAGCGATGTGCAGGTGGGTTTCTTTAATTCGATCCCGTGGCTGATCTCGATCATCGCCATGTATGCCTTCGCCTCGCTGTCGGGCAGGTTCAAGTTCCAGCAGGCCTGGGTGGCAGCGGCGTTGTTGATTGCGGCGGCAGGCATGTTCATGTCCACCACCGGCGGGCCGATCTTCGCCTTTGTGGCGATCTGCTTCGCGGCGATTGGTTTCAAGTCGGCGTCCTCGCTGTTCTGGCCGATCCCCCAGGGCTATCTGGATGTGCGCATTGCCGCCGCGGTGATCGCGCTGATCAACTCCATCGGCAACCTGGGCGGTTTCGTTGCGCCGACCACCTTCGGGTTTCTGGAGCAAACCACCGGTTCGATCCAGGGCGGCCTCTACGGCCTGGCGGGCACTTCGGTGCTGGCTGCCCTCCTGGTGTTCTTCGCCAAGACCGCGCCCTCCTCCACCTTGAGCGCACCTGGCGCCGTGCCCAGCGCCGCGCTCGGCAAACCTCTTTAAGCTCACTCAGGAATCTGCCATGACTACGCCAATCGTCACTCACTTCCAAGTCATCCCCGTGGCCGGCCACGACAGCATGCTGCTCAACCTGAGCGGCGCCCACGGGCCGTTCTTTACGCGCAATATCGTGATCCTCAAGGACAGCAGCGGCCGCACCGGCGTGGGCGAAGTGCCCGGCGGCGAACGCATCCGCGAAACCCTGGAAGACGCGCGCAGCCTGGTGATCGGCCAACCCATCGGCCAGTACCAGCGCGTCCTCAACCAGATGCGCAGCACCTTCGCCTCGCGGGATGCCGCCGGGCGTGGCCTGCAGACCTTTGACCTGCGCATCACCATCCACGCGGTTACCGCCATGGAAGCCGCTCTGCTCGACCTGCTGGGACAGTTCCTCGAAGTGCCGGTGGCCGCGTTGCTCGGCGAAGGCCAGCAGCGCGATGCGGTGAAAATGCTGGGCTATCTGTTCTACGTCGGCGACCGTACGGCCACCGACCTGGCCTACCGCAATGAGGCCGACAGCGACGATGACTGGTTCCGCCTGCGCCATGAAACAGCCCTGACCGCCGAAGCCGTGGTGCGCCTGGCCGAAGCGGCCCAGGCCAAATATGGCTTCAATGACTTCAAGCTAAAGGGCGGCGTGCTGAGCGGCGATGCGGAAATCGAAGCGGTCACTGCGCTGGCCGAGCGCTTCCCGCAGGCGCGCATCACCCTCGACCCCAACGGCGCCTGGTCGCTGAAAGAAGCCATTCGCCTATGCCGCGACCAGCACCACTTACTGGCCTACGCCGAGGACCCGTGCGGCGCGGAGCATGGCTACTCAGGCCGCGAAGTCATGGCCGAATTCCGCCGTGCCACCGGGCTCAAGACCGCCACCAACATGATCGCCACCGACTGGCGCGAGATGGGCCACGCGATCCAGCTGCAATCGGTGGACATCCCCCTGGCCGACCCGCACTTCTGGACGATGCAAGGCTCGGTGCGTGTGGCGCAAATGTGCCACGAGTGGGGCCTGACCTGGGGTTCGCACTCCAACAACCACTTCGATATTTCCCTGGCGATGTTCACCCAGGTGGCCGCCGCCGCACCGGGCGACATCACCGCCATCGACACCCACTGGATCTGGCAGGACGGCCAGCGCCTGACCCGCGAACCGCTGAAAATCGAAGGGGGTTATGTGAAGGTGCCGGCCAAGCCCGGCCTGGGGGTGGACATCGACATGGACGCCGTGGCCCACGCCCACGAACTGTACAAAGGCATGGGCCTCGGCGCGCGGGATGACAGCGTGGCGATGCAGTTCCTGATTCCGGGGTGGCGGTTTGATAATAAGCAGCCTTGCCTGGTGCGCTGAAGCCTTCAGGTAAAGCGGATAAATGTGGAAGGGGCGGTGCGACGATTCGACTTGCCCCCGATAGACACAGGTATCCACACAAGTCTTAAAGGCTGACACATAACCCTGTGAGCGGGCTCGCTATGGTGAGCGGGCTCGCTGTGGTGAGCGGGCTTGCTGTGGTAATGGAATGGACGCCCCCTTCCTAACGGCATCTATGTGCCAAAGTTAAAGTGTTATCCACACTTAGCGGAAGGGAGCGTCCTCATGCAGATTACGACTGTTTCGGTTGACTTGGCAAAAGCCGTGTTTCAACTTCACGCGATAGATCAACAAGGAAAAACAGCGCTAAGGAAGCAGCTCAAACGTGAGCAGGTTGTCCCTTTTTTTGCCAACCTGGAGCCCTGCCTAGTGGGCATGGAGGCATGTGGCGGAGCCCACTATTGGGCAAGAAAACTGCAGGCACTTGGTCATACGGTCAAGTTAATGGCTCCGCAATTTGTGAAGC
>NZ_JAAMRE010000035.1 GCF_013522705.1 Pseudomonas lurida | reverse complement strand
GGTGTGCAACATCCCTCAAACCCGCGCTACCGGAACAATAGTCCTGCACGGCTGCGAGTTTTGCTTGCTCTGTGTACTTACCCATGACGCCCCCAAAGGTTGTGTCCAACCTTTGGGGGTCAGTTCAGAGCGTGGGAACGATCAGCGCGCGCCATTCAACCCGGCATCGAGATCATTCCCACGCTCCCGCGTGGGAATGCAGCCCGTGACGCTCCGCGTCACCTGTGCGCAGTAGCCAAAACCTGCGGCGCCTGGCGGGGACTCTCACATGTTTAACGGCGTTCGTCCTGTTGCTCCTGCTTTGGCTCGCGAATCTTGTACCACGCCACATACAACGCCGGCAGGAACAGCAGCGTGAGCAAGGTGGCGATGATGATGCCGCCAATCATCGCGTACGCCATCGGCCCCCAGAACACTTCGCGGGCAATCGGGATCATGCCCAGGCTCGCCGCAGCGGCCGTGAGCAGGATCGGCCGTCGACGGTGCTCGGTGGCTTCCACCACGGCATCCCACGGCGTGTAGCCGTCGCGTTCGTAGGCATCGATCTGCGTCACCAGGATCACCGAGTTACGGATGATGATGCCGATCAACGCCAGGATGCCGAGGATCGCCACAAAGCCCATGGGCGTACCGGTGGGGATCAGCGCCAGCACCACGCCGATCAGCCCCAGCGGCGCGACACTGGCGACCAGGAACATCTTCTGCACGCTGTGCAACTGGATCATCAGGAACGTCGCCATCAAAAACAGCATCAGCGGCACCACGCTGGCGATCGGGCCCTGGGCCTTGCCGCTCTCTTCCACAGTGCCGCCGGTGGCGACCTTGTAGCCTACCGGCAGGCCGGCGCTGAACTTGTCGATCTCGGGCTTGAGCTGCTTGACCAGGTCGGTCGGCTGCATTTCGTCGCGCACCGAGGCCTTGATGGTGATGGTCGGCAAACGGTCGCGACGCCACACCAAAGGCTGCTCCAGTTCATAGCGCACGGTGGCGAAGGCCAGCAGTGGGATCGACGTGCCGTTGGGCGTGACAATTTGCAGGTTCTGCAGGGTTTCCGGCGTGCCGCGCTCGGCGTCTTTGGCGCGGCCGACCACGTTGATCAGGTAGATATCGTCATGCACCTGGGTCACCGAAGCACCGCTGACCACGCTGTTCATCAGCTGCGCGACGTCTTCGGAGGACAGGCCCAACTGCCGTGCCTTGTCCTGGGCGATGTCCACGCGCAGGACTTTGCCCGGCTCGTTCCAGTCGTAAATGATCTCGCCCAGGTGGGTGTTTTGATCCAGCAGGGTCGCCAGTTCGATGGCGTGCTTGCGAACCTGGTCGGTGTCTTTGCCGGAGACGCGATACTGGATAGGCCGCCCTACCGGCGGGCCCATTTCCAGCGGCTGCACATAACTGCCGATACCGACAAAGTCATCGCGCAGACGCTTCTGCAGACGTGCGATCAACGCGCCGCGTTCTTCCAGGCCTTTGCTGACGATCACCAACTGTGCGTAGTAAGGGTTTTCCAGTTGCTGGTCGAGGGGCAGGTAGAAACGAATCGCGCCCTGGCCGATGTAAGTGCTCCAGCGGGCGATGTCCGGGTCGTCCTTGATGATCGCTTCCAGGCGGTCGACGGCCTTGCGCGTCTCGTTGATCGAAGCGTTCTGCGGCAGGTTGAGGTCCACCAGGATTTCCGGGCGATCCGACGAGGGGAAGAACTGGTTCTGCACGAACTGCATGGAGAACACCGATGCCACGAACAGCCCTACCGTGATGCCAATGGCCCACCAGCGGTTGCGCATGGCCCACAGCATGCCGCGATTGAACCCCCGGCCGATGCGCCCAGGCTCGGCGTTATGAGGCTTAACGTTGGCGCTGAGGATATGCACGCCGATCACCGGCGCAAACAATACCGCCACCACCCACGACACCAGCATCGCCACGGCGATCACCGCGAACAGCGTGAAGGTGTACTCACCGGCCGAACTGGCGTTGAGGCCGATCGGCACAAAGCCTGCCACTGTGACCAGCGTACCGGTCAGCATCGGGAACGCAGTCGACGTGTAGGCGTAAGTGGCCGCCTGCTCCTTGGTCTCACCTTTTTCCAGGCGCGTGATCATCATCTCCACGGTAATCATCGCGTCATCTACCAACAGGCCGAGGGCAATAATCAACGCGCCCAGCGAGACGCGCTGCATAGTGATGCCGCTGTATTCCATGAACACGAACACCAGCGCCAGCACCAGCGGAATCGAACACGCGACCACCAGCCCGGCGCGCAGGCCAAGGCTGATAAAGCTCACCACCAGCACGATGATCACCGCCTCGAACAGCGCGCTGGTAAAGCCGCCCACGGCTTCTTCCACCACTTCGGCCTGGTCCGACACCTTGTGCACGCCGACACCCACCGGCAGGTCGGCGGTCAGTTCGTCCATGCGCGTGTGCAGGGCCTTGCCGAACGACTGGATATTGCCGCCCTTCTGCATGGCGATGGCCAAACCGATGGCCGGCTTGCCGTTGAAGCGAAACATCGGCCGCGCCGGGTCGACGTAGCCTCGGCTGATCTCGGCAATGTCCGCGAGGCGATAGAAACGGTCATTGAGGCGCAGATTGACGTTGGCCAGGTCTTTTTCCGAGGCGAACTGCCCCGAAGTTCGCACCGAAATCCGCTCTGGCCCGGCTTCGATCACACCGGCAGGCGTCACGGCGTTCTGCGATTGCAGGCTTTGCACGACCTGGCGCTGGTCGACGCCCAGCGCCGCCAGTTTGCGCGTGGAGAAGTTCAGGTAAATCACTTCATCCTGTTGGCCGATCATCTCCACCTTGCCCAGCCCCGGCACCGAACGGATCTCGGCGCGTACCTGCTCGACGTAGTCACGCAACTGGCGCATCGACAGGCCGTCGCCGGTAAAGGCGTACACCGAGCCGAACACGTCACCGAACTCATCGTTGAACGACGGCCCTTGCAGGCCTTGGGGGAAGGTGCCGCGAATATCGTCGATCTTCTTGCGCACCTGGTACCAGATCTCCGGGATGGCCTTGGCGCTGGTGGTGTCCTTGAGGAATACGAACACGGTGGACTCGCCCGGTCGGGTATAGCTCTTCACATAGTCGAGGGAGTCGAGTTCTTCGAGTTTTTTCTCAATGCGGTCGGTGACCTGCTTGAGGGTTTCTTCCTGGGTCGCGCCCGGCCAGCGGGTCTGGATCACCATAGTCTTGATGGTGAACGACGGGTCTTCTTCGCGGCCCAGGTTCATGTAGGAGAACACGCCCATCAGCAGCGCGACGAACATCAGGTACCAGACGAAGGACTGATGCTTGAGGGCCCAGTCGGATAAGTTGAAGCTGCCTTTCATCGCGGGCTGTCCTCGTCGATTTTGACTTTCTGCCCGGGCTTCAGGCTGTTCACGCCGGCGGTGACGATGCGCTCGCCGGCTTTGACGCCGCCGTTAACCAGGGCGCTGCCGCCCTCCCGGCTGATCACCGTGACATCTCGCGGTTGTACGGTCTGGGTCTGGGTGTCGAGCAGCCAGATGCGGGTCTTGCCGTCAACGTCCTGCAAGGCGCTCACCGGCAGCTCGATGCGCGGGGTGATGGCGGTGCTCAGGGTGACGCTGATGGCCGTGCCGAGGCGGAACGCGGGCGGCGTCTCGGCCAGAGTCAGACGTGCGCGACGGGTGCGCGTGGCGCTCTGGGCCTGGGGCTCGATTTCGCGCACGGTGGCGGTGGTGTGAACGCTGGGGTCCAGTTGCCCGGCGACCAGGAACACCCCATCCGGGGGCAGGCGCTCGGCCAGGCTGGCGGGAAGATCGATCACCGCTTCCTTGATGTCCGGGCGTGCCAGGGTCACCACTTGCTGGCCGGCGCTGACCACCTGGCCGGCCTCGGCGTTCCAGGCGGTGACGATGCCGGCATGGTCGGTGCGCAGTTCGGCGTAGTTGAGCTGGTCCTTGGCCTGGTTGACCGAGGCCTTGGCCTGATCGAGGCTGGCCTGGGTGGTTTTCAGGTCGGTCAGCGCCACGTCCAGCTGGGCCTGGGCGCCGACGCCACGGTTGAACAGCTCCTGCTGGCGGCGGGCATTGGCCTGGGCATTGATGAACTGCGCCTGCACCCGCGCCAGGTCGCCCTGGGCTGCGCGCAACTGGTTCTGCTGGTCGGTGGGATCGAGCACGGCCAACAAGGCGCCCTTCTCCACTTCGGCGCCGACGTCCACGAGGCGACGGGCGATACGGCCGGGCACGCGAAAGCCCAGGTTACTTTCGTAACGGGCCTGGATGGTGCCGGCGAAGCGGCCGAGGTTTTCCTGGTCTTCAGCCTTCACTTGCATCGACAGCACCGGGCGCACCGGGTCGGGCGCGGGTTCTTCCTTGGAGCACGCCGCCAGTGCCAGGCCGGCGGCGAGCATGACGATCAGGCGCTTCATGGCTGGGCTCCTGGCTGGGCTCCTGGCTGGGCAATCTCGACCTGCATACCGGGGTGCAGCAACTGGCCGCCGGCCACCACGACTTTTTCGCCGCCCTTGAGGCCATCGCCGATGATGACTTTGCCAGTGAGGTAGCGGGCCACGGAGACTTTATGCAACTGCGCCTTGCCCTCGCCGTCCACCAGCCACACGGCGGGTTCGCTGAGATCTTTGGTGAGGGCCGACCACGGCAGTTCGACGCTGGCCCTGGCCGGGCCATTGGCGGTGGCGCTGACCACCGAGCCCAGCTCCATGCCTTTGGGCAGTGACTGCAGGGCAATCTTTACTTGCACGGTGCCGGTGTTGGCGGCCACCGCTGGGGTAATTTCGCGCACATTGCCTTGCACCTGAATGCTCGGGTTGTCCAGCAGGCTGACGGTGATCGGCGCGTCGGACGGTGGCTCTACCAGCAGCGATTCATACACGTTGAACACCGCATCGCGCTCGCCGTCGCGGGCCAGGCTGAAAATCGGCACAGTGGCCTGCACCACTTGGCCCACCTCGGCCTGGCGCGCCGTGATCACGCCCGGCGCATCGGCGACCAGTGCGGTGTAGCCCAGTTGCTCACGGGCATTGGCCAGTTGTGCCTGGGCCGCGGCCAGGGCGCTTTGGCTGCTGCGCAAGGCGGCCTGGGCCGAGTCGTATTCGCTGCGGCTGGTGTAGCCTTTGGGCAGGAGCTTTTCCTGGCGCACAAACGCCGCCGCTGTCTGCTTGACCCGCGCCTGTTCGGCCACGACCTGGGCCTGGGCCGAATCGACGTTGGTCTGCAGGTCTTTGGGATCGAGCCTGGCCAGCACTTGCCTGGCGCTTACGCGATCGCCCACATCCACCAGGCGCTGGATGATCTTGCCGCCCACGCGAAAGGACAGATCGGTTTGCACCCGCGCCTGGATATCCCCGGTCAGGGTGACTGCCGCGGCGAAATCCGCCGACTGCACGGTCTGCACAAACACCCGGGAATGAGCCTTGGGCTCGGTGTTTTCCTGACCGCAACCGCTCAAGAGCGCCAGCAGGCCAAGTCCGAATATAAAAGTGGAAATACGACCGCCCATGCAGTCTCCTTTTGCGTGATGCCGACGTGCCAGTGTGTATGCGACTGTCAGCTTAGATCAGGGTTCCTTATCTGCATGGGGAAGAGAGTATTGAGGTGATTTCACCGGCCTCATCGGGGCAAGCCCCCTCCCACACTTTTGAGTTGTGAATACATTCAAATGCGGGAGGGGGCTTGCCCCCGATAGCGATACAACAGTCAGCGCAGAACTAGCCCTGCCATTTGCCGCCTTCGACAATCACACTCTCAGGCTGGGTGTCATCACTGAGTTCTTTACGCACGTATTGGTCGTACAGTTTGAGCAGAAATTTCTCCTCGCCCAACTTCGCCAGTTCGGTATTTACCCAATCGCGCAGTTCGGTGTTGCCCTTCTTGACCGCCGGGGCGATGGGGGCTTCGTCGCCGAGTTTCTGTTCCAGCACGCGGTAGCCGGGGTTTTGCTTGGCCCAGCTGAACAGCACCAGGTTGTCCTGGGCATAGGCATCGCCGCGACCGGCTGACAGCGCCTGCAGGGATTCGGAGTTTTTCTCGAACTTGAGCAGTTTCCAGTCCGGATGGTTTTTGGTCAGCCAGATATCGGCGGTGGTGCCGGTGGTGACGATGATGGTGCGGGTCGCCAGGTCATCCAGGCGCTTGACCGGGCTGTCGTTGGGCACCAGGGCCTGCACCGCGACTTTCAGGTTGGGATGGGTGAAGTCCACCGCTTCCTTGCGCTCCGGGGTCACGGTCATGTTGGCCAGGATCAGGTCGACCTTGTCGCTTTGCAGGAATGGAATGCGGCTGGCCGGCTCCACGGCGACGAATTCGACTTTGTTCTCGTCGCCCAGCAGATCCTTGGCGAATCGGCGGCCGATATCGGTATCGAAGCCGACATAGCGCCCGGCCTCGTCCACAAAGCCGAACGGTGGTTTGTCGGTGAAGACGCCGACAATCAACTTGTCGCGCGCTTTGATCTTGTCGATGTAACTCACGGCAGCCGTGGGTTTGGCAGGCTCTTCGGCCTTTTTATCGCAACCGGCCAGCAGCGCGACGGCTAACAGGGGCAGTAGTAGTTTTTTCATAGCGGTTCCAGTTCCTTGATTTTCTTGGGCAGTGTTGAAACAAAGGAGAACTTCTCCAGGAACTGCTGCGCGCGTGCGGTTTGCGGGTTCGTAAAGAATGCCTCGGGGGTGTTGTGTTCGAGAATGCGGCCGGCCTCCATGAACACCACGCGGTCGGCGACGGCGCGAGCGAAGGCCATTTCATGGGTCACGATCAGTAATGTCATGCCATCGCGGGCCAGGCCCTGGATCACCTCCAGCACTTCCTTGACCATCTCCGGATCGAGGGCTGCAGTGACTTCGTCGAACAGCATGACTTGTGGGTTCATGCACAGCGAACGGACGATGGCGATGCGTTGCTGCTGGCCGCCGGAGAGCTGGCGCGGGAACGCGTCGCGCTTGTCCGCCAGGCCGACCCGCGCCAACAGCTGTTCAGCCTGCTCGCGGGCTTGGCGCGGCTCGCGCTTTTGCACTTTCAGCGGCCCGAGCAGGATGTTGTCGAGTACGCTCATATGTGGAAACAGATGGTAGCTCTGGAACACCATGCCTACGTCCTGGCGCACCTGGCGCCAGTCGGTGTGTTTATCCAGCAGCTCCTTGCCGGCAAATCGCAGGCTGCCACCATGGGCCACTTCCAGGCCGTTGAGGCAACGCAGCAAGGTGCTTTTGCCGCAGCCGCTGGGGCCGAGGATCACCACCACTTCGCCGCTGTGCACGCTCAGGTCGATGCCCTTGAGCACCTGCTGCTCGCCGAAGAATTTGTTGAAACCCTGGAACTCGATCAATGCGCTCATGCTTGGGCCCAGCGCCGTTCCAGCACCTTGGAGGCGGCCGACAACGGGTAGCAGATAAAGAAAAAGAACAGGAACAGCGCGCCGTAGATCAACACCGACTCATAAGTGCGCTCGATGATTTGCTGACCGACCTTGATCACGTCCACCACGCCGATCAGCACCGCCAGGGAACTGGTCTTGATGATGCGCGTGTAGACGTTGATCGTGGGTGGCGTCATGCGCTTGAGGGCCTGGGGCAGCAACACGTAGCCGTACAACTGCGGGTCGGACAAGCCAATCGACAGGCCGGCCTCGCGCTGGCCACGGGGCAGCGAATGCAACGCGCCACGTACCACTTCGCCGACCTCGCTGGCGCCCCACAACGACAACACCAGCACCGCGCACCAGAAACTGGGGAGGCTCAGGCCAAAAAAAATCGGTAGGCCAAAGAACAGCAGGTACAACCACACCAGCACCGGGATCGCCCGGAACAACTCCAGGTAAACCCGCAGCACGGCGTTGATCAGCCGGTTGTTCAAGGTGCGCAGCACGCCATACAGCACGCCGCCTACCGTACTGAAGGCGATGCTCATAAACGAAATCGACAAGGTCTGCGCGGCGCCCTTGCCCAGTTGCGGCAGCGACACCCACAACAACTCAAGACCCGAACTGGCCATGCTGGAGCCTCCTTTCCAAGCGGCTGAGCAGCAGCGACAGCGGCAAGAACAACAGCACGCAAATCAGCGTCAGCACGGCGAGCATTTCGTAGGTCTTGTAGTAGAGGGCGATGTAGCTCTTGGTGGTGTAGAGAATCTCCGGCACGGCCACGGCGGAGACCACGGTGGTCTCTTTGAGCAGGAAGATGAAATTAGCGAACAAGGCCGGCAGGCTGAGGATGCCGGCCTGGGGCAGGATCACGTGGCGCAGCAGTTGCCAGTCCGACAGGCCAATGGACTTGCCCGATTCGACCTGCGCCGGCGACACCGCCTCCACACCGGCGCGCAGCACTTCGGTGAGGTAAGCACCGCCCAGAAAGGTCATGGTGATGATCGCCGCCCAGAACCCGGAGACATTCAAGCCCAGGGCGGGCAAGGCGAAGTACACGAAAAACAGCTGGATCAGCAGCGGTGTATTGCGCGCCAGCTCCACATACAACGCCACCAGGCGCGACAGGTACGGCGTGCGAAACACCAGCAGCGCCGCGTTGATCAGCGCTACAAGCAAGGAGGTGGCGATGGCGATCAGGCCGACTTGCAGCGTGACACTCACGGCCTTCAAAAACGCCGGCAGGGTGCTGAGGATAAAAGCGAAATCGAGGGTCATTTGCAGTCCATGACACCGCAGGGTAGAGCGGCGCGTGCTATCCAAGCCAACGTGGGTAACGTCGGGTAGCGCGAACTTTAAAGGTATAAAAAGTAAATTTTAAATACCAAAATAGCATATTGATATCACCCAAAAAGATAACCTCCGAATTCGCGGGGTTGGCGGGTGGCGGCTATGGTTGAGGGGTCTGTGTTTCGAGGGAATGAACAATGAACAAAGCGAAACCGATTGATCCGCAGGAGTTGGTGAAATGGTTGGTGGCGTTGCGCAGGGCGATCAATAGCCGCGCGCTCTGACACGCTGAAGGTCCACTGTGAGATGAAGATCAAATGTGGGAGGGAGCAAGCCCCCTCACACATTTTGCTTGCATTGCGAATTCCACACATAAAAAACGCCGACGCTATGTGAGCCGCCGGCGTTGAAACCTTGAAGGGGTGTTGGCTTACATCAGAACGCCGGCACAACCGCGCCGTTGTACTTCTTCTCGATGAAGGCTTTGACTTCCGGGCTGGTCAGGGCCTTGGACAGTTTCTGGATAGCGTCGCTGTCCTTGTTGTCCGGGCGAGCCACCAGGAAGTTTACGTAAGGCGACTTGGCGTCTTCGATGATCAGCGCATCCTTGGCCGGGTTCAGGCCGGCTTCAAGCGCGTAGTTGGTGTTGATCAGGTCCAGGTCGACCTGGTCCAGCACGCGGGGCAGCAGCGCCGACTCCAGCTCTTTGAATTTGAGGTGTTTCGGGTTGCTGGCGATGTCTTTGGGCGTAGCCAGGACGTTGGTCGGGTCTTTGAGGGTGATCACACCGGCTTTCTGCAGCAGCAACAGGGCGCGGCCGCTGTTGGAGCCTTCGTTCGGGATGGCCACGGTGGCGCCGTCTTTCAGGTCTTCAATTTTCTTGATTTTTTTCGAATAACCGCCGAACGGTTCAACGTGCACGCCCACCACGGTCACCAGGTTGGTGCCCTTGCCCTTGTTGAAGTTTTCCAGGTACGGCAGGGTCTGGAAGTAGTTGGCGTCCAGGCGCTTTTCAGCGACTTGCACGTTGGGCTGCACATAGTCGGTGAATACTTTGATTTCCAGGTCCACGCCTTCTTTGGCCAGGGTTGGCTTGACCAGCTCGAGGATCTCGGCATGCGGGATCGGGGTGGCGGCCACCACCAGTTTCTCGTTGGCCTGGGCGAAGCTGGCAGTCAGGGCAGCGGCCAATGCGGTAAACAACAGAACCTTTTTCATGCAGTGTCCTTATCGACAGTCCGGGGCGTCTCTGACGACCGTGTGTAGGGTGGTGTGCCAGCGAAGTGCTATCGCGGCATGCAGGGGACAATACCTAGATTTTTTATTCCCGAACAATATCTTTTATTCACGTTGATATTCCATTTTGTTCATGTAGGAATCGGCGCAACGTTTCCTGCTCGGCCGGGCTGGCCTGGGCGTAAATCCTCCGCACCTGTTCCAGCGGCGAACCCGCCGCCGGCAGGTTCAGGTGCTCCGGCAGAATTTCGTCGCCGCTGCTCACCAGGAGCGCAAAGTGAATGACGTTTTCCAGCTCACGGGTATTGCCCGGCCAGCTGTGGCTTTCCAGCACGCGCTGGGCGGCCTCGCTGATCAGCGGCACCGGCAGGTCAAGACGCTGACTGTAGATGCCCAGGAAGTACTCGGCCAACGACAGAATATCGCCCACCCGCTCGCGCAATGCGGGTAGGTCCAACCGGCCTTCGCTCAGGTAGTGAAACAGTCGCTCATGAAATTTGCCGGCGGCCACGGCCTGCGCCAGGTCGATGCTGGTGGCGGCCACCAGACGCACGTCCACCGGGCTCGGCTGCTGGGCGCCGACGCGGGTGACTTCATGGTTTTCCAGGGCAGCGAGTAATTTGACCTGGATCGGCAGCGGCAGGTCGCCGATCTCATCCAGGTACAAGGTGCCGCCATTGGCCGAACCAAACCAGCCGGCGCGGCTGCTGGCGGTGCCGCTGTGGCTGCCGGCGGCGTAGCCGAACAATTCGGCGTCGGCGTAGGTGGGGCTGATGGCGCCGCAATTAACCGAGACGAACAAGCCCGTACGGTCACTGCCACGGTGGATATGCCGCGCCAGCAGCTCTTTACCGCTGCCGGTCTCGCCGCGAATCAGCACGGGCAAAGCGCGCGGCGCGAGGGTTTCCAGCTCTTCGCGCAGCTTGCGCGAGCGCGGGTCGACAAACACCAGCGCCTTGGCGCGGATGCTCAGCGGGCTTTTTTCCGCGTCGGGGAAGGTCAGCAGTGGCTGACCGAAGGTTTCATGCAGACTCATGGCAAGCTCCCGCCCCACGTCCGCCAGGGACGGGGCGTTGAAAAAAATCAGGCGGTGCGCCGGGCGTGCTGCTCGAGGCGGCTTTGCAGGCGATAGAGGTAGGCGAAGCCTTGCTCCCAGCGCTGATGACCGGACTTCACGTTGATATGCCCTGCCCCCGAAAGAATGCCGGCTTCGGCCCCCCAGTTGCGCGCCAACTCCAGGGCCCGAGGGGCGCTGACGGCGCTGTCGTTGTCGGAGCTGACCACCTGGCTCGGGAACGGCAACAGGTCGGTGGGGATCGGCGCGAAATTGCGCAAGGCCGGCGAGCAGGCCGGACGCTCCACATCCGCCGGCGCCACCAGCAAGGCGCCGCGCACCTGCCGCAGGAACTGCACGGGTGCGGTGGCCGCCCAATGGGCCACGGTGATGCAGCGCAGGCTATGGGCGATGAGAATCACCGGCGTGCTGTCGGCGGCGATCGCCTCGGCCAGCGCGGCAACCCAGTCTTCACGTCGCGGCGTCAGCCAATCGGCCTGCTCCACACGCGCGCTGTTGGGCAGGCTGTGCTGCCAATGACTTTGCCAATGATTGTCCGGCGATCCTTGCCAGCCCGGCACGATCAGATAACGAATCGACTCGCTGTGCATGGGTGTGCCCTCCTGCAGCGTTTAACGTGCTGAGCAGTATAGGGACGCGGTTTATATTCGTTAAGGAATAAGAAGCTATTTATTAATAACCAAAAATACAAGCCGTGACCCGGCCGTCTCCACCTCACTTCGCGCACAAATCGAACAACTGAGCCTGTAAGCACTGCCCCGCCGCACTCAGGCCATGGCGGGCATACAACGCCAGGCGCACGCCTTGCACTTCGGGCAGACCGCTGTCAGGCCCCAATTCCACATGCCCTGGCTGCACCACCCGGCGCGGCAACAGGCTCACCCCCAGCCCAGCCGCCACCGCCGAACACACGCTGGCCAAACTCGCGCTTGAGTAACCGATACGCCAGCGCCAGCCGCCCACTTCCAGGTGCTGCAGCATTTCATTGCGGTACAGGCCGCCCACCGGGAAGGCCACCAACGGCAACGGGTCGCGCCCCACGGATGGTGTGGTGCGGCTGTCCACCCAGCACAGCGGCTCGGGCCACGAGGCCAGGCAGTCGGCGCTGTCGCCCATTTGCTTGACCAGCAGCACATCGAATTCGCCGGCCCGGTATTGACGTTGCAACTCGGGGCCCAAACCACTGGTGACCTCCAGACGCACCCGTGGATAAGCCTGCACGAATGACGACAACAGCGGCATCAGGCGCTCGGCGGCAAAATCTTCCGGCACCCCCAGGCGCAGCACGCCGTCGCTCTGTTGGCTGATCAGCACTTCAGCTGCCTCTTCATGCAGCGCCAGGATGCGCCTGGCGTATGCCAGCAAGCGCTCGCCTTCGGTGGTGGCGACCACGCGGCGCTGGTCGCGGTCGAGCAACTGACACGTCACCGCGTCCTCCAGACGGCGGATCTGCTGGCTCACGGTGGACTGGGTCAGGTGCAGGCGCTCGGCGGCGCGAGTGAAGTTGCCGCAGTCCACCACGGCGACAAAGCTGCGCAATAACACGGGGTCGAACATCCACATCACCATTGTGTTTGCCACTGATTGGCATGGTTATATTTAATTTCAGAATACCCCCAGGGCTGCCCATACTTCACCTCCCATCGTGCCCGGAGCGGCCTGCATGACATTGAATAAATCCCTCGCCGGCTGGGGACTATTGCTGGTGCTGGGCCTGAACCTGCGGCCGATCCTCAGTTCCATCAGCCCGCTACTGGGCGAAATCCGCCACGCCACCGGTTTGAGTTTCCAGAGCAGCGCCCTGCTGACCAGCCTGCCGGTAGTGTGCATGGGCCTGGTGGCGCTGATCGGCGTGCGGGTGGAAGCACGCCTGGGCGAGCGGCGTGGCATCGCCCTGGGGCTGATGATGATCCTGCTGGCCTGCCTGGCGCGTTGGTTGATGGGGCAGGCGTCGGCGCTGCTGGTCACGGCATTGCTCGGCGGGGCCGGCGTGGCGCTGATCCAGGCGCTGGTACCAGCGATGATCAAGCGCGAGTTTCGTCATCGCGTGCCGGTGGCGATGGGGGTGTATTCGGCTTCATTGATGGCCGGTGGCGGGCTGGCGGCATTGCTCAGCCCGGTAGTGGCTACGCACTTTGCTCAGTGGCAGGCGGGGCTCGGGGTCTGGCTGTTGCCGGCACTCGGCGCGTTGCTGCTGTGGGCCTGGCTGCCGTTGGGCGCGGCGCGCAACTCGCAGGTGGCGCCCGCATTGAAGGGCCTGCGCAATCGGCGTGCGTGGTTATTGGCGTTGTATTTCGGCCTGGTGAACTGCGGCTACATGAGCCTGGTGGCCTGGCTGCCGGCTTATTACCAGCAACTGGGCTGGGGCGTGCTGCCCAGCGGCTCGCTGCTGGCGTACATGACCATTTTCCAAGTGATCGCGGCGCTGCTGATGCCGGTGCTGGCACAACGCGGTGTCGACCGTCGTCCGTTGCTGGTCATCAGCCTGTTGGCACAAACCGTGGGTTACCTCGGACTGATCTTCGCGCCGTTGGACTACCCCCACCTGTGGGTGGCCTTGTGCGGCTTCGGCCTGGGCGCCTGCTTTGCCCTGAGCCTGCTGCTGACCCTCGACCACCACCGCGACCCTCGCCATGCCGGGCAACTGGCGGCCTTTGTGCAAGGCGTGGGCTTTTTGATCAACGCCATTTCACCGTGGATGACCGGTTGGCTGCGCCAGCTCACCGGCGACTTCGTCAGCGCCTGGTGGGTGCTGACCGCCACGGTGCTGGCGATGCTGGTGGTGACGCGGGTGTTCAGCCCGGCGAGCTATCGCGTCGAACCGGACGTCGTGGCGCCGGGTCAGCGCTTTACACACTAGCGACACAAAACAATGCCAGGTTTGAACCATCGAAGTTCACCGGGCACGCTGCCCGCCCCTTTGACGAAAACGAGGACGTCGTCTGATGGACTGTATCTTCTGCAACATCGCTCGCGGCACCGCCCCTGCCCACTTGTTATGGGAAGACCAGAGCCACATGGCTTTCCTCTCCATCTTCCCCAACACCCCAGGGTTCAGTGTGGTGATTCCCAAGGCTCATTACGGCAGCTATGGGTTTGCCCAGTCGGACGAGGTGCTGTGCGAATTGGTGGTTGCGGCCAAGAAGACCGCACGGCTGATTGACCAGGCGCTTGCGGGCGTGGCGAGGACCGGCATGATTCTGGAGGGTTACGGCGTCGATCATTTGCACGCCAAACTGTTCCCGATGCACGGAACGGGCGAAGACAGCGCATTCAAAAAAATCAGCTCTCGCATGGATAAGTTTTTTGATCGCTATGAGGGCTATCTCTCGTCCCATGACTGCGCCAGGGCCGACGATTCGGCGTTGGCCGAGTTGGCCGCGCATATCCGTGCCTTCAACGACTGAGCACGGGCGGCCAGACTCGCCACCTCAACCGGCCACCGCACCTCAGCGCAGCGCCGTTTCCGCCGGTTTGAGGCCGGCATTGGCTGCCGCCATGGGCTCCAGCCGATTGGCCCGCGCAAACGTGCCGAAATCATTAAAGCGCACCCCTATTTCAGCCATCACTTTATGCGCCACCTTGGCCGTCATCTGGCGGATATAGAACGGTTCCTTCACCACAAAATGATGAATCCCGTGGGTGCTGCCGAAGTTGAAGCAGAACGCCTGCAACGGCCACATCCACCACGGGTTCAGCACCTGGGTCTGCTGGATCACATTGCCCGGTTCCACATCGCCGTAGTAGTGCATGTTGGAGCTGACAAAGTGCAGGCAGAACGTGCGCAGTACATTGGGGCCGATGATCACCACGGCGGCGATATCGATCACGTGCATCATCTGCAAAGTGCCTTCCGACCAGGCGATGGGCGCGCCGAGCAGGCTGGCGATGCCGTTGGCGGCGTGGAACCCTAGAAACACGTACCACGCGCCCCAATGCAGCAGCGCCAGCGGCGCATAAACCAGCAGCGCGCGCTTGAGAATCTTGAATTTATGGCTCCAGGTCTTGGCCCGCAGCATGCGGATAAAGGCCGACATCACGTTATCGCCCACCATCAACAAGCGCGCCAGGCCCCACGGCTCGCCGTTGGTGATTGCGCGCTCCTCCATGTCGGCCTCGGTGCCGGAGACCTTGTGATGGTTCAGGTGCAGGTGGCGACGGATCCACGGGTTGATGGTGCTCGGCCGCGCCAGCCATACCAGGCCCATCATCAGGTTGTGCGGCACACGCTGCTTGCGAAAGTACATGCTGTGGATCAGGTCGTGTTCCAGCTCGTGGGTCAGTGAAGCGAAAAATGCGTTGAGCAGCAGGCACACCCACCAGGCCATATGCCCGCTGATGTACAGCGCCGCCGAGCCAAGCATGCCCAACAGCGCGAAGGCCAGAATGCCGGCACCCAGAGCGTCCTGATGCTGCAGCCACGGGTGTTGCTGGCGCAGGCGCACGCCTTCGGCGAGTACGACTTCGCGAATGTGCGCCGAACGTTGTTGTGCATTCAGCGATTGGGGACTTGCAGAAGTACCGTCCATGCTCCCATCCTCTTGTTTATCGAGGTTTACATCCTGCACCAGGCGCTCGCGCAGGACGCAAGCCTCACACGCCAACCTGTTGACCGCACACGCCAATCATCATGACCGAACCCACCTCCCTCGCCAGCTGGACCCGCGCCCTGCGCAAACAGCTCGATGCCCTGGGCCTGGACAGCGCCGCGCTGTGCCGCGAGGCCGGGGTCGATCCGCAGTTGATGGACGACCCCAACGCGCGCTACCCGCTGTCGGCCACCACGCGCCTGTGGGAACTGGCGGTGCAGGTCAGCGGCGATCCGGCGATCGGCTTGCGGGTGTCGCGGTTTGTCAGCCCCACCACGTTTCACGCGCTGGGCTATGCGCTGGTCGCCAGCGGCAGTTTGCGCGAGGTATTCGAACGCATCGTGCGTTACCACCAGGTGGTCAGTGATGCCTTGACCCTGGAGTTGAGCCGCGACGGCGAGCGCTACCGGTTTCGCCTGCTGCAACCGCCAGGCAACCCGGCGCCGGCGTTCGAGGCGATCGATGCGTTCGCGGCGATTTACGTGCGCACCTGCCGCAATCGCCTGGGGCGAGATTACGCGCCGTTGGCTGTGTATCTGCGTCGCCCGCCACCGGCCGATCCGACACCATGGCACACCGTGTTCCGTGCGCCGGTATTGTTCGCCGCCGACGAAGACCGCCTGGAGTTCGCCGCGCGCGACTTCGACAGTCACTTGGACGACGCCAACCCGGAGCTGGCCGAACACAACGAAGCCGTGCTCAAACGCACCCTCGCGCAGCTGCAACCGCTGACTTGGGAGCGCAAGGTGCGTGCGGCCATCGAAGCGCAATTACCCGACGGCGAGCCCAGCGCCGAACGCGTTGCCCAGGCCCTGCACCTGAGCCTGCGCAGCCTGCAACGGCATCTGGCGGACGAAGGCTGTCGGTTCGATGCGTTGCTCAATCAATGCCGGCAGAACCTGGCGTTACTGCACCTGCGTGATCCGCACTGTTCGTTGGCCGAGATCAGCCACCTGTTGGGGTTTGCCGATACCAGCAGCTTCAACCGCGCGTTCAAGCGCTGGACGGGGATGACGCCGGGGCAGTTCAGAGAAGGCTTGGGTTAGCGCCCACGTTCGCGCCGCAGCAGTTTCTTGACTCGCGCGACCAGCGCCTTGTCATCAAACGGTTTGAGCAGGTAGTCATCCTCATGCAGCTCCAAACCGCGCAGACGGTCTTCGATCCCGCCCGGCGTGGTCAGGAACAACAGCGGTGTGTCGCCTCGCTGACGGATCGCCTGCTGCAGCTTCCACGCATTCAGGCCCGGCAACATCACGTCCAGGATCACCAGGTCGTACACGCAGCTTTCCACAAAGCGCTGCGCGGCCATGCCATTGGCCGCGACTTCCACGGCGAAACCCGCCTCGCTCAAGCCCTGGGCCATGCGTTGCGCCAGCTGCGGCTGGTCTTCCACTAACAACACCTGCATGCCTCACCTCTGGTGATTAATGACAAACCTGTCATCCAATTGTGCGGTTTCTGACCCCGTTCACTGGCTACCGTGGGTGCCTGTTCAACGGAGCCTTCACCATGTATCGCACTGCTTTGTTTTTAAGCCTGGCGCTGACCAGCGCCGCCCAGGCCGCGCCGCAATTGCCGCGCCATGCCGATCTGGACCTGCGTACAGCGCGCCAATTGGCCGACGCCAGCCTGGCCCACTGCAACGCCGCGCTGACCGTGCTCGATCGCGGCGGCAACCCGTTGCTGGCCCTGCGCGCCGATGGGGTCGGGCCGCACAACAGCCTCGCCAGCCAGCGCAAGGCCTACACCGCGCTGTCGAGCAAGACCGCCACCCGGCTGTTTGCCGAGCGCGCCCGCAACAACCCGGAAGCGGCCAACCTTAACACCTTGCCTGAATTGCTGTTGCTCGGTGGCGGCGTGCCGTTGTTTGCCGACGCCGAACTGGTCGGCGCCCTGGGCATTGCCGGTGCCGGTGGCGCGGCGCAGGACGAAGCCTGTGCCGTCCAGGCCGCCGAGCAGCTGGGCCTGAAAACTTCCTTGTAACTGACCCTCGAAAGGACCTCTCGATGAAAACCCTGAGCATTACCCTCGCCGCCCTCAGCCTGAGCGGCCTGTGCAACCTGGCCCTGGCCGACGGCAACCCGCTGAGCGTCCACGTCCTTAACCTGGAAAACGGCCTGCCGTCGGCGGGTGTGAGTGTGACCCTGGAGCAGCAGGTGGGCGATCACTGGCAAGCGCTGTCCGAGGGCGTGACCAACCAGCAGGGGCGCATTGCCGAACTGTTCCCCGCCGATCGCAGCATGAAACCCGGCGAGTACCGGGTGGTGTTCAAGACCGGCGACTACTACAAGAAGGCCAACCGCGAGACCTTTTTCCCGGAAGTACCGGTGATTTTCCAGGTCAAGCAGGCCGACCAGCACTACCACATCCCGCTGCTGCTCAGCCCGTACGGGTTCTCCACGTACCGCGGCTCCTAGTTTGAGGCGCCTGCGGCGTGCCGCAGGCCTGGCAGGTCGAGCACTTTGATCGCGCCATAACTCAAGCCGATAATGCCCTGCTGCTCCAGACTCTTGAGCAGGCTGTTGATGGTCTGGCGCGACAGGCCCAACATCGCCGCCAAGTCTTCCTGGGGCAGTTGCAGCTCGCGGCGCGCCTGCTCGATTTCACCGTAGCCTTCGGCAATCATCAGCAACCGATGGGCCAGGCGCGCCGACGCGGGCATCAGGCTCATCTGTTCGATATTGATCAATGACAGCCGCAGTTTATGGCTCATCAGCAGGGCTATTTCCCGCCAATACACCGGCTGGTGCTCAAGCAGCGCGAGCATCGCCGCCTGCGGCACGTGCAGCAACGTACACGGCCCCATCGCCAGCGCATCGTGGGTGCGCGGCAGGCCGTCGAACAGGCAGATCTCGCCGAACCAGTAGGGCGTTTCCACCAGGCTCAACACCGCTTCCTTGCCTTGGGCATTGACCGCGCTGATGCGCACCGCACCGTCGAGCACCGCATACAGGCCACAGGGCGGATCGCCGCGTTTGAACAGCCACTGCCCCGCCGCCAGCGTACGCAAGCGAGCGGCCGTCAGCAGGCTGCGCTGCAGGTCGCCCGGCAAGTGCCTGAACCAATGGCCGGTGACCAATTGGCGGTGCCAGTTCTCTGGGTTCATGAGCGCTCCGAAGATTGTCGTCCAGCCGACAGTCAGGCGTGGTCCGACAGGGCATCATCAAACATCCTACAGGAGGAACAACAATGAAAAGCCTCGTCGACCACCTCAGTCAATACGCCGCCTACCACCGCGACCCGCGCAATATCGCCAGCCATTTTGTCGGCATCCCAATGATTGTGGTTGCCGTGGCCGTTCTGCTGTCGCGCCCGGAATGGACGGTGGGTGGGTTGTGGCTTTCACCGGCGGTGATCGTGGGGTTGTTTTCGGCGTGGTTTTACCTGCGCCTCGAGCTGGCCCTGGGCGTCTTGATGACGGTATTGATGGGCTTGTCGGTGTGGGCCGGGCATGCGTTGGCGGCGCAGAGCACGATGGTGTGGCTCAGCAGTGGGGTGGGGATGTTTGTGGTGGGTTGGGTGATTCAGTTTGTCGGGCATTACTACGAAGGCAAGAAACCGGCGTTTGTGGATGACGTGTCGGGGTTGATTGTGGGGCCGTTGTTTGTGGTGGCGGAGGTGGCGTTTTTGCTGGGGTTGCGGCATGGCTTGAAGCAACAGGTCGAAGAGCGCTCGGGGCCAATGGCTCGCCGCGATGATCGTTCCCATGCTCCGCGTGGGAATGCAGCCCAGGACGCTCCGCGTCCCAAAGCGTGACGCAGAGCGTCACAAAAGGCGCTCCCACGCGGAGCGTGGGAACGATCAGGGGCTCAGGTTTTTTGCCAGACCTTGGGCTTGAAGAACAGGGTTTCGCCACGGGCCAAACCGGTCAGGCTGTCGTGGTCTTTCACCACTTCGGCTTCGATCAGTTCGGGCTGGCCCTCCACCTTGAGCGTCACTCGCGTGGTCGCGCCCAGCGGGCGGATATCGCGCACTTCGGCGGCGTGGTGGTCTTCCAGTGCATGGCGCGACAGCGACACTTCATGAGGGCGGAACAGCACGTGCCGGTCTTCGCCCAGGTGCAGGCGATTGGAGTCGCCGAGGAAGTGGTACACAAAATCGCTGGCCGGGTTCTCGTAGACGTCACCCGGTGAGCCGATCTGTTCGATCACGCCCTTGTTCATCACCACGATGCGGTCGGCGACTTCCATGGCCTCTTCCTGATCGTGGGTCACGAAAACCGACGTGAGGTTGATGTCTTCATGCAGGCGCGCCAGCCAGCGGCGCAGTTCTTTACGCACCTTGGCGTCGAGGGCGCCGAAAGGTTCGTCCAGCAGCAGCACCTTGGGTTCCACCGCCAGGGCGCGGGCCAGGGCGATGCGCTGGCGTTGGCCGCCGGAGAGTTGTTCCGGGTAGCGGTCGGACAGCCAGTCCAGTTGCACCATGTTCAGCAGCTCATGGACCTTCGCCGCGATCTGGCTTTCGCTGGGCCGCTGGTTTTTCGGCTTCATGCGCAGGCCGAAGGCGACGTTATCGAACACGGTCATGTGGCGAAACAACGCATAGTGCTGAAACACAAACCCGACGTTGCGATCACGCACGTCGTGGCCCGACACGTCCTCGCCGTGGAACACAATGCTGCCGTCATCGGGCGTTTCCAGGCCGGCGATGATGCGCAGCAACGTGGTCTTGCCGCAGCCGGAGGGGCCGAGCAACGCCACCAGCTCGCCACTCTGGATATCCAGATTGATGCTGTTCAGGGCCTTGAAGGCGTTGAAGTTCTTGCTGACATTACGGACTTCGATCGACATGACTTATTCCTCTGCCGCACTGGCGCGCAGGCGATTGATACGGTTCTCGCTCCACTGCTTGAGCAGCAGGATGAAGAGCGCCAGGATCAGCAACAGACTCGCCACCGCGAACGCGGCAACGTGGTTGTATTCGTTGTAGAGAATCTCGACGTGCAGCGGCAAGGTGTTGGTCACGCCGCGAATGTGGCCGGACACCACCGACACCGCGCCGAACTCCCCCATGGCCCGCGCGGTACACAGCACCACGCCGTAGATCAGGCCCCATTTAATGTTCGGCACGGTCACATGCCAGAACATCTGCCAGCCATTGGCGCCGAGCAGGCGCGCCGCCTCTTCTTCCTGGGTGCCCTGCTCCTGCATCAGCGGGATCAGCTCACGGGCCACGAACGGCACGGTGACGAAAATCGTCGCCAGCACGATACCCGGCAGGGCGAACACGATCTGGATGTCGTGCGCTTGCAACCACGGCCCGAAAAAGCCCTGGGCGCCGAACATCAGCACATACACCAGGCCGGCGATCACCGGCGACACCGAGAACGGCAGGTCGATCAGCGTCACCAGAATGCTTTTGCCACGGAACGAGTACTTGCTCACGCACCACGCCGCGCTGACGCCGAACACCAGGTTGAGCGGTACCGAAATCAACACGGCGATCACCGTGAGCTTCAGTGCGGACAACGCGTCCGGTTCAAGGATCGCGGTGAAAAACGCGCCGAGGCCGTTCTTCAAGCCCTGGGACACCACGATAAACAGCGGCAACAGCAGAAACAGCGCGAACACCAGCCAGCCGAAGCCGATCAGGATGCGTCGCGACGCGGCACTGCCACGCCGGGCTGCGTTGGCCGAGGACGCAGCGGAAATAGACGATTGGGACATGTTCCGCGCCTCCTTATGGACGTTCGATGCGCCGCTGCAACAAGTTGATCAGCAGCAGCAAAACAAAGGAAACCACCAGCATCAACACGCCAATGGAGGTGGCGCCGCGGTAGTCGTACTGGTCGAGCTTGACCATGATCAGCAGCGGCAGGATCTCGGTTTTCATCGGCATGTTACCGGCGATGAAAATCACCGAACCGTACTCACCCACGCCTCGGGCGAACGCCAGGGCGAAACCGGTCAGCCAGGCCGGCAGCAGCGCCGGCACGAGGATGTAGCGGAACACCTGCAACGGCTTGGCACCCAGGCAGGCGGCGGCTTCTTCGACTTCGCGCGGGATATCGGCCAATACCGGCTGCACCGTGCGTACCACGAACGGCAGGGTCACGAAGGTCAACGCCAGGGTGATGCCCAGCGGCGTGTAGGCGATCTTGAAACCCAGGTCGGCGGCGAACTGGCCGACCAGGCCGGTCGGTGTGTACAGCGCGGTCAGCGCAATACCGGCCACGGCGGTGGGCAGGGCGAACGGCAGGTCGATCATCGCGTCGATGATCTTGCGTCCGGGGAAGGTGTAACGCACCAGCACCCAGGCCAGCAGCGTGCCGATCACACCGTTGATCAGCGCGGCGTACAGCGCGGTGCTGAAGCTCAGCTTCAAGGCCGCCAGCACGCGCGGTGCGGAAATGATGTTCCAGAACTGATCCCAGGTGAGTTGAGCGGCGTGAACGAACATCGCCGCGAGGGGGATGAGCACGATCAGGCTGAGGTACACCACGGTGTAGCCCAGCGTCAGCCCGAAGCCGGGTATGACGGGGGAGATACGACGCGACATAAGAGTCCTTGGTTAGCGTAACTGACACACAAAACCCGCAGCTGAATGCGGGCTCTGTGGGCGGGTTGTTGCTTGGCTTACTGCGCCGTGTAGATCTGGTCGAACACGCCACCGTCGTTAAAGAATTTCGGTTGGGCAGTTTTCCAGCCGCCGAAGTCTTTGTCGATAGTCACCAGGTCCAGTTTCGGGAACTGCCGGGCGTATTTGGCGGCAACCTTTTCATCGCGTGGGCGGTAGAAGTTTTTCGCCGCAATCTCCTGGCCGGCCGGGCTGTACAGGTGCTTGAGGTATTCGGTGGCGATTTCGGTGTTGCCCTTTTTCTCGGCGTTCTTGTCGACCACCGCCACCGGTGGCTCGGCAAGGATCGACAGCGACGGTACGACGATATCGAACTTGTCTTTGCCGCCGTCTTCCTTGAGCGCCAGGAACGCCTCGTTTTCCCAGGCGAGCAATACATCACCCTGACCGTTATTGACGAAGGTGATGGTCGAACCGCGCGCACCGGTGTCCAGCACCGGTACGTGCTTGAACAGTTCCTTCACGTATTCCTGGGCCTTGGCTTCGCTGCCCCCAGCCTTGAGGCCATAAGCCCAGGCGGCGAGGAAGTTCCAGCGCGCACCGCCTGAGGTTTTCGGATTCGGCGTGATCACCGACACGTCTTGCTTGATCAGGTCGCCCCAGTCCTTGATGCCTTTGGGGTTGCCCTTGCGCACCAGGAACACGATGGTCGAGGTGTACGGAGTGCTGGCGTCCGGCAGCCGGGTCTGCCAGTTTTCCGGGAGGGTCTTGCCCAGCTTGGCGATTTCGTCGATGTCGCCGGCCAGGGCCAGGGTCACCACGTCGGCGCGCAGGCCGTCGATCACCGCACGGCCTTGCTTGCCCGAGCCACCGTGGGATTGCTGGATCTTGACGGTGTCGCCGGGGTGGGCCTGTTTCCAGAAGCTGGTGAATTCCGCGTTGTAGTCCTGGTACAGCTCACGGGTCGGATCGTACGAGACGTTGAGCAACTCGTAGTCCTTGGCAACCGCAGAACCGGCAAACACGGCGCTGGCCAGGGCGGCCAGGGCATAACGGCGAATCGACGACATAGAAGCTCCTGAAATTCTGGGGTGTTGGCTTTTTCTTATAATTGCGGGTCTATCGCCGTCAGCGCTTAGCTCGGTTTATTACCGGGGTTTTGCAGACGGAATTTTTCCTTGCGCTCGATCTGCACTACCTGGGCGTTATGCACGGTGATTTCCACCGCGCCAAAACGCAGATCGCGCAGGGCGCTCTGGATCTCACGCAAGATGGTTGCTTCGTCCTGGCCGTCGACGCTACGTAGAGATGCGCTCATGGTCTCGCTCCTGAAATGAATAGTGCCTGGCAGTGGCGGCACTGCTTGCGGCGTGAGAGCGATAGTAGATAAGCGCGGATATTCTTAAAAATACTATTTAAGAATGTTTATATAACCAGAAAGAATTTTCTGACAGGACGTGGGGTTAGTCATGGAAGCAGCCCGGCGAAGACCTGAATGGGGGAGCAGACAAGCCCCGCCCCCATCGGGAATGCATTCAAGTGTGGAGGTTGGGCGCGCGGTCCCAATCGATCTCATGGGCTGGCATCGGCCTGCCGAACCAATACCCCTGGCCCAGATCGCAACCCTGCTCCAACAGAAACCGCGCCTGCTCCACCTGTTCGATGCCCTCTGCGTGCACCTGCATGCCCATGCTTTTAGCCAGGGCGATGACCACACGCACAATTGCTACGTCGTCTTCGTCATAGGGCAGGCCGGCGACGAAGCCTTGATCGATCTTGAGTTTCTGCACCGGCAGCCGTTTGAGACGCAGCAACGACGAATAACCGGTGCCAAAATCGTCGATGGCCAGGCGCAGGCCGAGTTCGCGCAGGCGGTGCAGTTGCTCAAGGGCCACTTCGGGATCGTCCATCACCGCGCTTTCGGTGACTTCCAATTCCAGATAGGCCGGCTCCAGGCCCGTGTCATGCAGCACCTGAGCGACCTGCTCGTAGAGTTCGCGCCGTGCAAACAGGCGGCTGGAGACGTTGACCGCGATAAAACTCAGCGCGGCGCCCTCGGCCAGCCACTGGCACATTTGGCGACAGGCCTGGTGCATGACCCAGGCGTCGATCTCGGCAATCAGGCCGGTGCGCTCGGCGACCGGGATAAATTCGACGGGAGGCACCAGGCCACGCTCCGGGTGCTGCCAGCGCACCAACGCTTCGACGCCGATGAGGCGGCTGTCGGTGAGGTCGTGCACCGGTTGGTAATACACGCGCAATTCCTGCCGTTCGAGGGCACGGCGCAGTTCGCTGGCGATTTCCACCCGATTCTGCGCATGGGCGGTGAGTTCTTCGGTGTACAGCGCGTAGCTTTCACGGCCGACGCTCTTGGCCTTGAACAAGGCTGAATCGGCATTACGCAGCAGTTGTTCGGCGCTCAGGGCGTCGTTGGGGAACAGGCTGATGCCAATGCTGGCGCTGATAAACAGCTGATGGCCATCGAAGATGAACGGTTGTTTCATCGCATCGAGCATGCGTTGGGCCAGTGCCGCGGCCTGCACCACCTGTGGACAACTTTCGGCCAGCACCGCGAACTCGTCACCCCCCAGGCGCGCCAGGGTCATGCCTGGGCCGAACAGGCTCTGCAGCCGCTCCCCCACCAGCTTGAGCAACTGATCGCCGACATTGTGCCCGAGGCTGTCGTTGATGATTTTGAAATGGTCCAGGTCCAGCAACAGCAAGGCGCAGCCACGCTTGTGCAGCTGCGCCGAGGTCAGCGCCTGCTCGGTACGGTCGGTGAACAGCAGCCGGTTAGGCAGGTCGGTCAGCGGGTCGTGATGGGCGAGCCGGGCCAGCTCATGCTCGGAATGCTTGATGGCGGTGATATCGGAAAACACCGCCACGTAGTGACTGACGCGGCCATCGTCATCGTGAATCACCCGAATGGTTTGCCACTGTGGATAAATTTCCCCGCTTCTGCGCCGATTCCAGATTTCACCGCTCCATTCGCCGGTACGCGCCAGGGTCTGGAACATCTGTTGGTAAAAAAGCGACGAATGGCGCCCGGATTTGAACAGGCTGGGCGCCTGGCCCATGACCTCGTCGCGCCCATAGCCTGTGATCTCCATGAAAGCCCGGTTCACATGCACGATCAGACCTTGAGCGTCCGTGACCAGTACGCCTTCGCGAGTGCAATCGAACACCGCCGCTGCCTGGCGCAGGCGCTCGCGGTTCTCTTTGACGGGTTGTTGCTGCAGGTTGGCGCGCATGAAACGCACGCACAACAGGCCAATCACCAAGGCGGTCAGCGCCACCCACACATAGCCGCGCGCCTGCATCCAACGGCTGATATCGCTCGGATCATCGAGAAACTCGATAAATGCCCGTTGTGTCAGCCCGATCCAGGCGATCGAAACCAGCAGGTATACCAGCCCAACACGTAGGGCACTTCGGTATGAAAGCAGCATAGGTTTAGTAATCCTTACCAAAAAAACAGAATCGCCCTACAAAGGCTGCGGATTATAGAATAAGAAACATCCAGTCACTTCTATCTGAAAGGCCGGCTGGTTTTCTCTGTAGGCTTAGTGATAATGCGTAAGCTGTTCTTTTCTTTATCTGAGGGCCATACAGCCTATGTGGTACAACGGTTTTCTTGACTTGTCAGCCTGGCAACTGGTGGCAGTCACTCTGTTGATGACCCACGTGACCATTATTGCGGTCACCGTCTATCTGCACCGCTATTCCGCCCATCGCTCCCTGGAGCTCAATGCCGGTCTCAAACACTTCTTCCGTCTCTGGCTGTGGCTGACCACGGCGCAGAACACCCGCGAGTGGACTGCCATCCACCGTAAGCACCATGCCAAATGCGAAACCGTCGACGACCCGCACAGCCCGGTCATCAAGGGGCTTTCCACAGTGATGCGCAAAGGCGCCGAACTGTACCGCGCCGAGGCGGAAAACCCCGAGACGCTGCGCATCTACGGCAAGAACTGCCCCGACGACTGGCTCGAGCGCAAAATCTATACGCCCTACCCGCTGCTGGGCGTGGCGATCATGGGCGTGATCGACCTGCTGCTGTTCGGCACCATCGGCATCACCATCTGGGCAATCCAGATGATGTGGATTCCGTTCTGGGCCGCCGGCGTGATCAACGGCCTGGGCCATGCCGTGGGCTACCGCAACTTCGAATGCCGTGACGCGGCCACCAACCTGGTGCCGTGGGGCATCATCGTCGGCGGCGAAGAACTGCACAACAATCACCACACCTACCCCAACTCCGCCAAGCTGTCGGTGAAGAAATGGGAGTTCGACCTGGGCTGGGCGTGGATCAAGGTGTTCAGCTTCCTGCGCCTGGCCAAGGTGCAGCGCGTGGCGCCGATTGCCCATCGCGTCGAGGGCAAGGGCCACCTGGACATGGACACCGCCATGGCGATCCTCAATAACCGTTTCCAGATCATGGCCCAGTACCGCAAGTTGGTGATCGGCCCGCTGGTCAAGCAGGAGCTGGAAAAAGTCGATCACTCGGTGCGCCACCAGTTCCATCGCGCCAAGCGCCTGCTGTCGCGGGAAACCAGCCTGCTGGATGACCGTCATCACCTGCGTATCCAGAGCATGCTGGAGCATAGCCAGGCGCTCAAGGTGATCTACGAGAAGCGCCTGGCGCTGCAGCAGATCTGGGTCAAGACCAGCGCTAACGGTCATGACATGCTGGCGGCAATCAAGGAATGGGTACACGAAGCCGAGGCCAGCGGTATCCAATCCCTGCGTGATTTTGCACACCAATTGAAGACCTATTCGTTGCGCCCTACAGCCGCGTAACCTCGCTGCGGGAGGGCCTTCCCTCCCGCGCGACCTGTTTTTGGCGTCATTTACCGGGCGCCGCCATTCGACACCGTTGACGGAACTTCACCGCAATTAGCCTCTCTCAAAGAACACTTCGCCATCATGGTGGCCCCTTGTTGTGACCGCTGCTCCACCTTGCGGCGCGCCCAGAGAGAGATGTGCCGATGGTTCAAGAAAAGCCCCACTTACCCGACCCGCCCGCAGTTGAACAACCGCGTCCGGCCGCGGCTTCGACCCTGCTGGCGCTGGTGCATGCCCAGGGTGAGGTCGAGCGGCTGAGTGAGCGCGAGCAACTGCTAAGCTCGCTGCTGGTGAGTGTGAATGCCGTGCTGTGGGCCGTGGAGTGGGAGACTCGCCGCGTGCTGTACGTCAGCCCGGCCTACGAACGAGTATTCGGCCGCCCCGCCAGCCTGCTGCTCGCCGATCACCGCGAATGGCGCAACAGCATTCACCCCGAAGACCTCGATTACGCCGAACACAGCATGGCCCGCGTGCTGGACCAGGGCGCCGTGGAAGACCGCGAGTACCGCATCATCACTGCCGAGGGCAAGATTCGCTGGCTGAGCGACAAGTGCTACATCAACCAGCAGGTCGAGCCCGGCGAGCCGGTGATCGTGGTAGGCATGGCCGAGGACATCACTGAAAAAAAGCAGATGGAGCTGGAGCTGCACCGTCTGGCTACCACCGACGTGCTGACCCAGAGCAGCAACCGCCGGCACTTCTTCGAGTGTGCCAACCAAGCCTTCGACACCGCCAGCGTGCAAGGCGCGCCGCTGGCCTTTCTGTTGCTGGACATTGATGATTTCAAGGACATCAACGACACCTACGGCCATCTTGAAGGCGACCAGGTGTTGCGGCGTATCGCTGAAAGCGGCCGAGGAGTACTGCGCCGTGGCGATCTGTTCGGGCGCATCGGCGGTGAAGAATTTGCCGCCGTACTGCCCGGTTGCGCGCCGGAGATGGCACTGCAGGTGGCAGAGCGCCTGGGCAAGGAGATCCAAGCGCTGAATTTCAGCTACGAAGGCCAGGCGTTTGGCGTGACGGTCAGCCAAGGCCTGGCCAATCTCAGTGAGGAAGATTCAACCCTGGACAACCTGTTCGCCCGCGCCGACGCGGCCATGTACGAAGCCAAGCGCCAAGGCAAGAACCGTATTATCGTCGCCACCGCCGACTGCTAGCGCGCCCGACGCCGGGCTGCGAAGCAGCCCCACGGCGCGCACAAAAAAACCGCCGAGGCGGTTTTTTTTGTGCGCGGTGGTTATCAGAGTTCGGAGAAGCACTCTTCGATAATCGCCAAGCCTTTGTCCAACTGCTCGTCCGGCGAGGTCAGCGGTACCAGCACGCGCAGTACGTTACCGTACGTGCCGCAGGACAGCAGGATCAGGCCCTTGTCGCGCGCTTTGGCCACCACGGCGGCTACGGCGGCGGCGTTCGGCTTGTGGCTGTCGCCGTCTTCGAACAGCTCGACTGCGATCATCGCGCCCAGTGCCCGCACTTCGCCGATAACCGGGTACTTGGCCTGGATGGCTTTCAGACCAGACACCAGGCGCTCGCCGACGGCTTTGCAGCGGTCCAGCAGGTGCTCTTCTTCAAATACTTCCATTACGGCCAGTGCCGCGGCGCAGGCGATCGGGCTACCGGCGTAGGTGCCGCCCAGGCCACCTGGGGCGATGGCGTCCATGTACTCGGCCTTGCCACACACACCGGCCAACGGGAAGCCGCCGGCAATGGATTTGGCGAAGGTGGTCAGGTCGGCGGCCACACCCATCTGTTCCATGGCGAAGAACGTACCGGTACGGCCGGCGCCGGTTTGCACTTCGTCGGCGATCAACAGGATGCCGTGCTTGTCGCACAGTTCGCGCAGGCGCTGCATGAAGGCTTTCGGCGCAACGTAGAAACCGCCTTCACCCTGCACCGGCTCGATGATGATCGCGGCGATGTCGCGCGGTTCGGCATCGTTCTTGAAGATGCGTTCGATGCTGGCGATCGAATCGTCGATGCTCACGCCATGCAGTTCGTTCGGGTACAGCGCGCGGAAGATACCGCCGGGCATCAGGCCCATGCCGGCCGAGTAAGGCACGACCTTACCGGTCAGGCCCAGGGTCATCATGGTACGGCCGTGGTAGGCACCGGTGAACGCGATCACACCGGCACGGCCCGTGGCGGCGCGGGCGATTTTCACGGCGTTTTCGACGGCTTCGGAACCGGTGGTGACCAGCAGGGTTTTCTTGGCGAAATCACCTGGGACCTTGGCGTTGATTTTTTCGCACAGCTCCACGTAAGGCTCGTAGGCCAGGACCTGGAAGCAGGTGTGGGTCAGCTTGTTCAGCTGTTCGGTCACGGCGGCGATGATTTTGGGATGCACGTGGCCGGTGTTCAGCACGGCGATGCCGCCGGCGAAGTCGATGAACTCGCGACCTTCAACGTCGGTCACGGTGGCGTTTTTCGCCGATTCGGCGAAGATCGGGTGAATCTGGCCAACCCCGCGCGGTACAGCGGCTTCGCGGCGTTTCATCAGGGATGCGTTGGTCTTGCTCATAAAGTCCTCATTCGCCACTCATCGGGTGGCGTGGTCCAAGGAATACGTGGCGGGGAGGCAACTACGGCAGCATGCGATGATCGACTGCCACAGCTTTCCCGGCCACTACGAATAACGATGTGAAACACGCAAAGGGTCAGCGCTCTCGTGCCCTCTGCGTTTACTGCAATCTCTTGCAGGGCTTAGATGCCCAGGCAGAGGTATTTGATTTCCAGGTAATCCTCGATCCCGTACTTGGACCCTTCACGGCCCAGGCCCGAGGCCTTGATGCCGCCGAACGGCGCCACTTCATTGGAGATCAACCCGGTGTTGACGCCGACCATGCCGTATTCCAGGGCTTCGGCCACGCGGAACACACGGCCCAGGTCGCGGGCGTAGAAGTAGGAAGCCAGGCCGAACTCGGTGTCGTTGGACATGGCGATCACTTCGGCTTCGTCTTTGAAGCGGAACAGCGGCGCCAGCGGGCCGAAGGTTTCTTCCTTGGCCACGGCAGCGTCTTTGGGCACGTCGACCAGGATCGTCGGTTCAAAGAAGTTACCTTCCATGACCTTGCCACCGGCCAGCAGCCTGGCGCCTTTGCTCAGGGCATCGGCGATGTGTTCCTGCACCTTGGCCACGGCTTTTTCGTCGATCAGCGGGCCGGTGGTGGTGCCTTCCTCCAGACCGTTGCCGATCTTGAGCTTGGCCACCGCCACCTTGAGTTTTTCGGCGAACGCGTCGTACACCGAATCCTGGATGTACAGGCGGTTAGCGCAGACGCAGGTCTGGCCGTTGTTGCGGTACTTGGAGATGATCGCGCCTTCGACGGCCTTATCCAGGTCAGCGTCGTCGAACACGATGAACGGCGCGTTGCCGCCCAGTTCCAGGGACACTTTCTTGATGTCCTTGGCGCATTCGGCCATCAATTGGCGACCGATTTCGGTCGAACCGGTGAAGGACAACTTGCGCACGATCGGGTTGCTGGTCAGCTCGCCACCGATGTCGCCGGCGCTGCCGGTGACCACGCTCAGCACGCCTTTGGGGATACCGGCACGGTGCGCCAGCTCAACCAGGGCCAGGGCCGAGAATGGGGTTTGCGACGCTGGCTTGATGACCATGGTGCAGCCGGCGGCCAGGGCCGGGCCGGCTTTACGGGTGATCATCGCGGCCGGGAAGTTCCACGGGGTAATGGCGGCGGTCACGCCGATCGGCTGCTTGATTACGATCAGGCGCTTGTCGGGCTGGTGGCCGGGGATCACGTCACCGTAGATGCGCTTGGCTTCTTCGGCGAACCACTCGATAAAGGACGCGGCGTAGACGATTTCGCCCTTGGCTTCGGCCAGCGGCTTGCCTTGTTCGAGGGTCATCAGGCGACCGAGGTCTTCCTGGTTTTCGATCAGCAGTTCGAACCAACGGCGCAGCTTGTTGGCGCGCTCCTTGGCGGTCAGTGCACGCCAGGCCGGCAGCGCCTTGTCGGCGGCTTCGATGGCGCGGCGGGTTTCCGCGGCGCCCATCTTTGGCACGGTGCCGAGAATCTCACCGGTGGCCGGGTTGTTGACCTTGATGGTCTGGCCGTTGTCCGCATCGACCCAAGCGCCATCGATAAAGGCTTGCTGGCGGAACAACTGGGCATCTTTAAGCTGCATGTCGGGTTTCCTTAACAGCACCGCGCGCACGCGGAGCGAATTAGAGTTGTTGAAAGGCGCCTTGTGGGCTGCCGTCAGGGAAATCAGCCCCTGCGCGCGATTGAAGCGAAAAAGCGCACGGGAGACAGAGCGTTTGAAATCTCAAACGAATCCTAGGATCAATGGGGGTACAGGGCAATAGGATGTTCGAAAAAAAGAACGAAAACGGCGAATTCGCCGACGTTATCTGACCAGCGTAGGCACTGCCGCAGGCTTGGCCATGCCCGTACTGCGCACGTAACGTGCCGGCGATGCCCCCAGGGTTTTTCGGAACATACTGATAAAAGAGCTCACCGACTCATAACCCAGTATTTCGGCCGTGCGCTGCACGGATTCCCCTTCCGCCAGACTCTGCAACGCCACAATCAACTGCCATTGCCTGCGCCACTGGCCAAAGGTCAGGCCCGTTTCGCTTTTCACCAGTCGCGCCAACGAACGCTCGCTCATGGCGACCTCACGCGCCCAATCGCCGATGGTCGAGCGGTTCGAAGGGTCTTGTGCCAGCGCCCTGGCGATAGCACGCAATGGGGCAGCCGCCGGAAGGGGCAAATACAGCTGCTCGCAACGCGCCATTTCCAGTTGTTCGAGCAGTACGCCGGTCAAGCGTGCCGTGGGGGAGTCAGGCGGGTACGCCGGGTCCTGCTCACTGAGATGAAAGATCAGTTCGAGAATCAACGGCGACAGCACCAACGTGCAGCATTGCTTCGGAAGCACAGCCACCTCCGGCTCAACCAGCAGAAAACACACTTGCCCATTCGCTGTGACCCGGTTGCTGTGCGCAACGCCAGCGGGGATCCACACGCCGAATCCCGACGGCACCATCCACACCCCATCTTCCACGGTACACACGATGCCGCCGCGACACGCCACGACCAACTGGCCCTTGCGGTGCTTATGGACGGGAAATTCCTTGTCGTTCTGCTGTGTCGTGAGCATCAGCGCCACGGCGGGCTGACAAAGGTCGTCCAGTTCGAACTGCTCCTGTGAATGGCGCTGAACGTCCTGCATTGGCCTCTCTCACATTGGCTGGATTTGATTATTAATTGGCAGTGTAGTCGATATCGGCACATCAGGTTGTTGCGTAGCATTCTCATCAAGTACCGCCCGCGCCCTGCGGGCCTATCGATATCCGGTGATGAAGATGCTGAGTGAACTGTCCATCGCGAATCTCTACATCCCTCCGTTGCTGGCCTATCTGGTCGCGTCGGCACTGGCCTACCAAGCGTTGAAACATTGGGTCGGTGGTCCCTTGGCGTGGACCTGGCATCCCAGCCTGTCGCGCTTTTTTGTGCTGCTGATCATTTTGGCCACGCTGTTTCTGACGGTTTAAGTGAGGCCGCCCATGTCTGTCGTCAAATACCTGAAGACCTGCGCGACCCTGGCTTTGGGCCTTGTCGCCCTGGCCTTGTGCATGCAGCTGTGGCGTGCCTACGTGCTGGCGCCCTGGACCCGCGATGGGCGAGTCAGCGCTCAAGTTATCCGCATAGCCCCGGAGGTGTCCGGCCAAGTCGAACATCTGGCGGTGGCTGATAATCAATGGGTGTCCAGAGGCGATCTGCTCTACCGCATCGACCAGCGCGACTATTTGCTGGCCCAGCGCCAACGGGCGGCGGAGCTGGCCGAAGCGCAAAGTGTGTTTGAGCAACGCAACGAACAATTCAAACGTCGCACTCGCCTAGGTGACGCCATTGCCCGTGAGGAAATCGACAACGCCGCCCGCGTACTGAATGTCGCCAAGGCTCGCCTCGATGCCGCACAGGGCCAATTGGCCAGGGCCCGGCTGGATCTGGACCGCACCACGATACGTTCGCCGGTGGACGGCTACGTGACTCAACTTCGTTTGCAGCCGGGCGATTACGCGGCACAAGGCGAGACCAATATCTTCGTGGTCGATAGTCACAGCTTCTGGGTCACCGGCTACTTCGAAGAAACCAAGCTTTCGCGTATCCGCAAAGGCGCCCCGGCGTCGATCAAGCTGATGGGGTTCACGCCATTACTCCAGGGGCATGTCGCCAGCATCGGGCGCGGGATCGCAGACGGCAATGAGCTGCGCAGCGACAGCGGATTACCTCAAGTCAGCCCGACGTTCAGCTGGATACGCCTTGCCCAGCGCGTACCTGTACGCATCGAACTGGATAACGTGCCGACAGAGGTCGAACTGGCCGCCGGGATGACCGCGAGCGTTGAAATTGTCGAGGCAACGTCGGCATCGCATTGGCGGTTCATAAGCTGGCTTCAGGAGTACATGTAATGGTGGGGCATCTGCGGCGCGTGCTCGACTCACTGCCTTTGCCCTGGACGGCCGATACGTTCGCTTATGTGTGGCGCAGCATCGGCGCGGCGACACTTGCGCTCTGGCTGGGTTTTGAGCTGCAACTGGATTCGCCGTTTTCGGCTGCGTCCACCGTGCTCCTGCTGGTGCATCCGGTGCAAGGGGCGGTGGTTGGCAAGGGTTTCAACCGCACGGTTGGAACCCTTATCGGCATCACTGCGGCATTTATCCTGCTGGGCATGTTCGCCCAGCAGATGCTGCTCTTCATTCTGGGTGTCGGTCTGTGGCTTGGCTTATGTGTGGCGGCAATGACGGTGCTGCGCTATTACCAGTCAACGGCGGCGGTCGTCGCCGGCTACACCGTGTGCCTGGCGCTGGGCCCCGCCATTGTCGCCCCCGAACAAGGCTTCGATCACATCGTGACCCGAGGCACCGCCGTGGTGGTCGGTGTATTCAGCCTCAGCCTTATCGCCACGCTGGGCAGTCGTAAAACCATTGATCGCAAGCTGCTGGACACGCTTGTCGACGTGTCTGCCCGCGCTGCACGTCAACTGTCTGATCGATTCGCGGGCGAGGACACGCCTGAGCTGGTCTCACGACGCGCGCAGCTCTCGATGGACATCGGGCGAGTGGATGATCTTCTCGGCATCGGCTGGGGTGAGTCCGTGCTTATCCGGACGCGTCTGCCGGTTATTCAAACCGGCCTCGCCCAGCTGCAATCGGCGGTTATGGACAGGCGCCTGAACGATCGCGATGCTGCGGGGCATTGGTTGAACCGGATCAGTACCCCGCTCTGTCACCTGGGCCAGGCGTTGACCGACCGAACCCTCGATTTCACCGCGGCGGCGGATCGGGTGAAACAACTCATCAACGTGCTTGTAAGCGCAGGATCGGTTGACGACCTTTCAGCAGAGTCTGCCCGCGCGCCGTTACAGGTGGAGCGTCTGCGTGAACAGCTGGCGGACCTGCACGACGCCCTGCGCAGCTTCTCCAGCCTTGAACGCAACACTCAAGCGCGCCACGCCGTGGCCGGGTTTCATCGCAACTATCAGGACGCCATACGCAACGGTATCCGAGCCTTGGGCGCCACCCTGGTCGCCGGCGCCGTGTGGTACCTGAGCGCCTGGAATCAAGGCCCCACCCTGCTGGCGGTGCTGGGGCCCTGCTGCACCCTGTCGGCTGCAGGGCCCGACCCGGTTCAAGGCGTCATCGGCTTCATTAAAGGGACCCTTTACGCCACGTTGGCCGCAGTGGTGTGCAAATTCTTACTGATGCCGTCGATCAATGGCTTTCCACTGCTCGCAGTGATGCTGGCGGTGTTCTGGTCATTCGGCATTCATGCCACCACCCGACCTCGACAGGCCCTCACCGGGATTGCCTACCTGATTGCGTTCAACACGCTGGTCAGCACCGGCACGACCGCTCATTACGACTTCGCCGAATTCATCAACCAAGTGCTCGCCTGGTTCGTCGCGATGGGTATCTGTCTGCTGGCGTTCAACGTCGTTCCCAAAAAGCCCCAGCACACTGTGCAGGCACTTAAACAGTCGCTGCTTACCGCCACGCGCCGGCTTCTGCGTCGAGGAGCAACGCTCAATCATCGCAAGTGGCAAGCGCAACAGCAGCACCGCATCGTCTCCTTGAAAAGCCTGTTGGGCGCCGACCGTCAGGGTGACTGCGAGGCTGGCTATTTATCGCTCCAACTCAGCCGTGAACTCGCACGACTCCAACACCACACACGTCGCCTGCCCCCCGGCTCGCCAATTGCTCGCTGCGCGGCCACGGCCACCAGAAGGCTGGCCCAGTCGGCTGACCACACCGCCATCAGCGCCGCTCAAGCACGCAGAGCAGCCAAGTCCATGCAGCGCCTGGGCGCCGAGCAGTGGGCAGCACGTTACCGAGACCTGGCCTGGTTGCTGGAGCAATACGAAAACGCAACGACCGCCATCACCTGAAGGTCGGCCGCTTTCGCGGTGTTGCCGACTGCTTATTCCCACTCACGAAGGTACTTGCAGAATGAACACGTTATTCACGTGGATCGCGCTCGCTTCAATCATCACCCTGCCGGTGTTTGCCCACGCGGAAGGCGGCGCCGATGCTTTGACGCGCTGGCATGAGCAAAACAAGACGACTCTGCCAAAAGACCACAAACACCAGCACAGCCACCTGCCGCAGACGTAAGACCCTGCCCTGATTTGCCCCTTCACCGCCCTGCAACTGGACGCCCCCCGGCCAGATGAGTATCATGGCGCCCGCATCGCATCCGTAGCTCAGCTGGATAGAGTACTGCCCTCCGAAGGCAGGGGTCGTGGGTTCGAATCCCGCCGGGTGCACCAAAATGATGTTTCTGGTTGTCTCCTGATGACTACGAAACGCCCCGCAAAGCCCGCCCTGTGCGGGCTTTGTTGCTTCTACTTGTCTACCTTTATCTCCCCTCATACTGTAGCTCTGTGTATCCCACGGTCTATCCTCAGGCATCTCTAGAACCGAGGGGATACATGGGCGTGAAACGGTCAGATATCAAACGCAGACCACTTGGTGACACCGCGCTGGCAAGCATCGAACCCGAGACTGGGGGATATCGCGAACTCGACGGCAATGGCTTGTATCTACGCGTGAAGCCAGACGGCCAGAAGTCCTGGAAACTTCGTACAAAACCAAGCAGCCAAATGGAGCTGGCTTAGCCTGGGCGGCTACCCCGAAGTCAATGGCGCACCAGGAAAAGGCAGCCGAACTCGAAGCAGCAACAAAAACGTTCGAGATCCTCGCTCGCGAATGGATCGAAATTCGCACTCCAGGCTGGGAAAGCAGTGAAGAAACGCGTCGACTGGGCGAGGTCCTTTTAGTCTGCATCGCTTTATCAACCGAAGACGATGCCATCTGGCAGTCGCTTGCCGTCGTCCCACGCGATGATTTCACCACTGACGAGCAAGAGTTGAAGAACCTGATCTATCGAACCCGCCGACGTTCGGAGTTGAATTCCATGATGGAGAAACAGGCTCAAACTCAAGCGTCCTGAACGCTTTTCCACATAGAGCTCATAAGCCGCCTTAGGGCGGCTTTTTCACCTGAATGCCTTACTCCCAGCGCACGTGACACCTAGCAGCGGCAACGCAGGGCCAAAAGCGGTTGGCCGTGAATACCAGGTTATTGTCGTGAGCTTTACCAATTACAAACCGCAGTTGTTAAGGAGTACAGAGCCACGAGAGCCTATGGCAGCGGTTGCCAGTCTGGCGGCACTGAGCATGTATGATTGCCCTGACCTCCCCCTTCACAACGGGAAAATGCGCCGATGCAGCAACTGCGTAAAGACAACCATTACGTGCCCAAGCTTTACCTGAAGCAGTGGGCTGATAAGGGCCAAATCCTAACTTATCGGCTATTGGTTCCTAGCGATAATGTTCCCCAGTGGAAAAAACAGTCGCTGAAAGGAATTGCCTTTCATCAACACCTCTACACCTACCTTGCAGGGCAGGAAGAAACAGACGAGTTCGAACGCTGGCTCGACAATGAATTTGAAAATCCTGCGGAGGAAGCTATCCGTCGAGTTGTTCGAGAAGATCGGATGCTGCCCGAGCACTGGAGACGGCTGGTGCGGTTCGCGGTTGCCCTAGACGTGCGCACTCCGGCTCGTCTGAGGCAGTTCATACGCCGACAGAACGAGACATTGGAGACATTAATGGATGAAAGCATGCAACGTTCCGTCCTTAAAATGGAGCAGGCCGCTCAGAGGAACCAACCATTCCCAATATCTTCGGATGAAAGCGTTGCCCCCTCTCTCTTCAAAATATCCATCGAGACTCTCCCGGAGGGAGGCGGTCAAGTAAAAGCAGAAACCGTTGTGGGAAGGCGATTATGGATTTGGCAAATGAGGCACCTGTTAACCAAAACGCTAGGCCGCTTACCAACTCACAAATGGACTATCTTGCATGCTCCGGATGGCATGTCATGGCCCACATCTGACAACCCGCTTATACGTCTTAATTTTCAGGACTCGAAGAACTATGACTTTGGTGGTGGGTGGGGAGTCAATAATGGAGACATACTCCTGCCCCTAAGTCCGAAGCACTTACTCTACACCTGCATCGGTAACCAAGTGTGGCCGCGAGGTACCACACTTGATGTTAAGACGGCTAGCTTGATACGGAAGATGATCATTGAGCATGCTGATCGCTACGTCTTTGCTGAGGAAGCTAGTGATGTGCACTTGATCCGGCCCAGACTGGTTTGCTCAGAAACATTTAAAAATGAGTTGTCAACCTGGCAAAACTGGCATGCTGAACAGTGCCTGGCAGAAAGAGAAATGCAAAGCTGATTGACCGCGTGCTCAGCATCTGAGGCATTGAAGCAGGCCGGTCAGAATCGCCACTAGGTGGCCGCTATGGATCAATTGCAGTCCTTGAGTTCTTAGCCGACGTCTCCTCCTGAATGATTCCCCCTGTCAGCACGAATGCAAATGACAGATCGGTGGCGACGCGATCCGGGAGCCACGTGAGCAGCAATGACGCAACTGATCCCACTGTTTAGGAAAGCCACCACTGGCCGGCTGGCGCTCCACCCGGCGCGCGCCGTTGTCCCCCCACCACACCCGCCGTCTAAAAATATATTTTTTTCTGCGATTCTGCGCCATGCTCCAAACCAAGCAGGCCAGCGCTCGCAGAGAAAAATAGCGTCATTCTTCTCCCTGCGAAACCCTGCACCGCGCTATCAATTTTGTAGGCGCCCGAGCTCTCCCTCTACCATCGAACAATAACCCGTCCTATTCTGTAGCTCTGCGGGAGCTTCAGCGGGCCTAGGCGGGCTCAACGAAGCTACCCCAATCATTAATTAATATTCTTCGAGTTGCAGGACATCATGGAAAAAAAATTTTCATTCCTATCTGGATCCTTGGCAATCGAAAATCGGCCTTTCCATTTTCAAGTGGCCGAGGTAATTAGGAAGGCTCTAGTCGAACATAATGGTTATGTTGGATACAAACTCACGACGCTTGGTCGAGCCAGTGATACTGACGTACCATCGTTTATTGTTGTATCGCAACAGTCTGGCATCATCCTGATTGACGTCATTGAAGAACAAGTAACTGATGTAATAGAGTCAGAAAATGAAGAGTTTTGGAAACTAGACTCCGGAACCCTCATAACTTCTAGATCCTTAATTACTGAGATATATGAAGAGGAAGTTGTAAGCCGACTGAAAAACGACCTGTCGCTGTATGACAGGAAAGCCAGAAAGATTAAAGTACCTATTACAAGCGTGGTAGTTTTTTGTGCAAATGACGAAGCACAAATTCAAGGAATGTTAGGTGACGACTCCCCGATCATGGGCCTCCCCTTCGACAATCTGGACGAATGGGTAAAAGAACTATCAGAAGACTACAACTGCACTGAAGATGAACTAGGAAAAATATACTCACTCCTAGAAGGAACGTTTGTATATGAAACAAAACACAGTCCTGTCATCAGCGAAACAGCTCCGCAGACAATAAACGATTATATTCAAAAGTCATTACGTACCACATTCAAACAAGACGACTCCCAACGCCTAGCCGCTATGCAGTTGCCCCCAGGCCCACAACGCATTCGAGGCCTTGCCGGCACGGGCAAAACAATTGTTCTTTCATTGAAAGCGGCTATTACTCATAAACGCTTACCTGAATTTAAAATACTCTACCTGTTCAACACCCAAAGTCTCTATCAGCACGTACAAACTTTAATATCCAAGTATTACACCTTGGAAGCTAAAAAAACCCCAGACTTCGATGCGAAAATCCACGTTCTTCATGCATGGGGCGGAAGGCAAAAAGAAGGGCTTTACTCCCGCCTTTGCAAAAAGCTAGGCGTATCGCCTCTTACGCTAGGAGATGCGAGAGGGCAAGCAGATCCGCTTTCTTTCATATATCGAGATTTACTCAAAAAAATGGGGGATCAGATTGAGCCAGAGTATGACCTTATTCTGATTGACGAAGCTCAGGATTTTTCAACCGAGCTATTCCAGGTAGCCTATAAGCTAGCGAAGGGTGAGGGCTCACAAAAACGTATCATATGGGCGTACGACGAATTTCAATCTCTCAAAGATACACTTATAAAAGGCCCGACTGAGTTATTTGGAAAGAACGCGGCCGGTGAGCCAAATCTTCCAGACTCAGTCCTAGATGGAAAATACGATGGAGACATTCCAAAGGATTTCGTATTACCTAACTGCTACCGAACCCCGCGGCCGGTTTTAATGACCGCTCACGGCGTAGCAATGGGACTATATTCAAATCGCCAAATCGAGATGTTCTACTACCCTAGCGATTGGGAGGCAATAGGCTATAAGGTCAACGCACCGAGAAATCTCACCATCTCAGAGGGAGACGTTGTAGAGATTGAAAGACCAGATTCTAATAGCAAAAACTTACTCGAAGGAATAATGCTGGAAAATCAGAAGCGTCCTTTGAATCTCGTGCAAACCAAACTATGCAATTCTGATACGGAACAACTCACCTATATCGCACAGAAAATTAGTCTACTTGTTGAAACCAATGGCGTTGCACCTGAAGAAATAATCGTAATCAACCTTAAGCCCGGTAACAACAAAGATTCAATGCTAGCAATTCAGAGAGAGCTAAGTTCTGTAGGTATTAAATCTGTAATTCCGGGGTACGTAGAGAGTGCAGACGTCTTCAAGCCGTTAGGTTACGTGACACTTACTACCCCTTATCGGGCGAAAGGTAATGAAGCAAATATTGTTTTCGTCCTAAACTCCCAACAAGTTGCAAATGACTTCACCTTCAGAATGAGAAATGCGTTTTTTGTAGCAGTCACAAGATCTAGAGGCTGGTGCTATATAAGTGGTTTCGGTCAATCCATGGAAAAACTCATACATGAAATTGATTGCATAAAGCGCGACTTCCCAAAATTCAAGTTCATTTGCCCAAGCCCAACTCAAATGAAGAACAACAAAACCTTCCTCAATAAGTCAGACAAAGAATTGGACAAACTTCAGGAAATCTTTGAGCTAATGCAGAAAAACCCTGAATTCAAAGAAATGATTCAGAATTACTCTCAAGACTAGGAGTCTTCTGATGAAGTTTGCACACATCTGTCAAGGAATAATAAACGCAACGCGTACTCTGGAAAAGCATACTCAGCTTAACAACATATGTGTGGACAATGAGACCAAGTCAATCTCATGGCACGGTAGAAAACCTGGGATCATTAAGGGGTTATATTATCCGCTTGAGTATCAATATTTGATTGATTCCCAACAGTATTCACTACTACTGTCTGACGGCTCTTTTTTTCAGTTTTTCTATCAATATGACAAAAGTGAAAACCTGACCAGTGCCAGGCTCGCGTTCTATCCAAGGCCGCTATCAACCCGCGACTCTCTGGAAGAAATTCTTGCCGCCGCAGATGATGCTGTCGATAGAGAGGACGATGAACTTTTTAATCATCTCTATAACTGGACGGAAATGATGGAGTTGAAAAATCAAACACCTTCAAACACGTCTCACATTAGATTCGATTACGATCCAAAAGCTAAATCTCATAGTCCTTCACACTTACAGCTTAGCGGACTACATGACTTCAGAATCTCCGCTAACTACTTCCCTCAACCACTTGCGTTTATACAACTTTGCGAAGCGACTTATTCAAGTGAAAGAGTCATAGACACGGCAGGTATGGCTTTCGAGAAGCGACACGCGCTGCTCCTACAACAGCCCTCAGAGCTTATCAACCTCGGGTGGCCGGTGCAGGATTAGCCTGTATCCCAGGATGTATCCCTTCGAACAATTACGGAAAAATAATCTATTTTTTCAATCGGTTATGAGCCAGGTTAGAAGCCCGCCGGGGCACCAAACACACATGAAAAAGCCCCAAGTCGAAAGACCTGGGGCTTTTTCATGTGTGCTGGGATCACATCCCCCCTCAAACCCGCGCTGGCGACACAATGATCTTCACGTTGTGTTCCTTGTTTTTAACCAATTCCTCAAAACCTTCCCCCACGATCTGTTCCAGCTGAATACGCCCCGTCACCAACGGCGTGATATCCAGCCGCCCATCGGCGATAAACGCGATGACATCCGCGAACTCGCCGTTATAGGCCAACGCGCCGAGTACCTGTTTCTCCGTGGCCACCAACTCGAAGAAGTTGAATTCGCTGGGTTCTTCGAAGATGCCCACCAGCACGCACTTGCCGGCTTTGCGGATCAGGTCGATGGCAAGTTTGGCCGTGTGTTTGTTGCCGATGCATTCGAAGCTGACATCCGCGCCGAGCCCGGCGGTGAGGCGGCGGACTTCGGCCAGGGCGTCGCATTGGTTGGGATCGAGTACGTGGCTCGCGCCCACTTCCCGGGCCTTGGCCTTGCGGGCTGCGGACATTTCCAGGGCGATCACTTGCGCCGCGCCCGCTGCTTTGGCGCACATGATGGTGCACAGCCCGATGGTGCCGGCGCCGACCACTACGACGTTTTGCCCCAGCAGGCTACCGGCCTTTTTCACGGCGTGCATGCCCACCGCCAGCGGCTCGATCAGTGCACCGGCTTCGGCGGGGAAGTTGGCGGGCAGCTTGTACAGCAGGTTGGCGGGTACGTTGACAAGTTCGGCGAAGGCACCGTTGTTCATCAACCCGGTGAACGCCAGGTTTTCACAGATGTTGTACAGCCCGTGGGTGCAGTAGTAGCAGGTGCCGCAATGCTGGCAGGCATCGGCCGCCACCGGTTCACCGACGCTGAAGCCCTCCACGCCGGCGCCGATCTCGACGATTTCGCCACAGAACTCATGACCGAGAATGCACTGGCCCTTGATGCCGGTCAGCGGGTGTGGCGCGTCGACCGGAATAAACACCGGGCCGGCCACGTACTCATGCAGATCGGAGCCGCAGATGCCGCACCATTGCACGCGGATCTGCACCCAGCCGGCGGGCGGCGCGTCGGGCAGGGGCACATCTTCGACGCGGATATCGTGGCGGCCGTGCCAGACAGCGGCACGCATGCTGCGTTGCGGATTGATCGTTAGGGTCATGGCAAGGCTCCTTGAAACGGCAGTGAGTGACGAACCCCGACGGGGTTGCGAGGGCCAGAGCAAGGCCGGTGCCATCTGCGCGAAAATCCTCGAACAGGCGTTTTTTAGAGCGATCCGTGGCACAACCCCCGCTGGCCGCAATCACCGTCGAATGAGACGCCTTGAATCAGCCCTCTGAGAAAGCGCTGAGCAATTGGGACGCTCCGTCTCATCGCTGCGTGCCTGTATGACGTTTTGTCGGGCCATCTGTATCTAACGCGCCGTCTTCGGCGGCCCTACCATCGTGCGCATCCAGCCACTCGCGACCACGCGCCCACGGCTGGCGTTACCTACAGGAGTTACCCCATGCCCGAACTGTCGAGCCTGCTGGCGTTTGGTCTGATTTGCCTCGGGATGGTGCTGACGCCAGGCCCGAACATGATCTATCTGATCTCCCGCTCGATCTGCCAAGGGCGGGTCGCGGGCTTGATTTCCCTGGGCGGCGTGGCGTTGGGTTTTGTGGTTTATATGCTCTGCGCGGCGCTGGGTATAACCGCTCTGCTGATGGCGGTGCCCTTTGCGTATGACGCGCTCAAGCTCGGCGGCGCGTTGTATTTGCTGTACCTGGCCTGGCAAGCGGTGAAGCCCGGTGGGCGTTCGGCGTTTCAGTTGCGCGATCTGCCTCGGGACGGGCCGCGCAGGTTGTTTATGATGGGCTTTGTCACCAACCTGCTGAACCCGAAAGTCGCGGTGATATACCTGTCGTTGCTGCCCCAATTCATCGTGCCCGACGGCCACGGCAGTGTGCTGGCGCAGTCCCTCGTGCTGGGGTTTACCCAGATCATGATCAGTGTGAGCGTTAACGCGTTGATCGCCCTGTCGGCGGGCTCCATCGCCACGTTTCTGGCGGCCAAACCACTATGGCAATGGGTACAGCGCTGGTTGATGGGGACGGTGCTGGCAGGGCTGGCTGTGCGCATGGCGCTGGAAGGGCGGCGCTAAGCGCGGCGCTTTATGGTCACTGGCATGTGGACTCAAGGGCCACAGTTTTTTTGTGAATATACTGCTGCTGTCGAACGCCTATATCATGCGCGAGCCAAAATTTTTGAAGCTCAATAAGCAGGCGACGTGAAAAGCCCGTCGTGCGGCGACGGCCGGTGAAGGTCGAAGGAATTGCCATGAACATCGAATCGATCACAATCAAAGGATTCAAAAGCGTTACAAGCCTGACGCTTGAGGGACTCTCTCCCTTTACAGCCCTGGCAGGCTCTAACGGGGCCGGGAAAAGTAATATTACTGATGCCCTGGCGTTCTTCGGTGCCGTCGTGAAACGAGGGGCTGCCACTGCCATTCGGGATTTTGGCGGCTTTCAACAAATCCACTGTTTCAAGTATCGCAAAGAAAAAAGGACCTCACTGTCCTTCGAAATAAAAATAGAAATCGATAATGAAAAATTTGATTACTCGCTCAAACTGATTGATATCGACAAAGTTCCTCAGGTCATTGAAAGCCTGAAGATCGATGGCGAACTGTGCATCGACCGGCGCCAAAATGGCGAAACGCGACTTACGCTGTCTGGCTACTCTCCACTTACGCCGCTTCTGCAATACCCTCAAGACATGACCGCACTCATGTTGTTCAGCAACTCATCGCTCTACAAATTCCTTACAAACATACGTGTGTTTCGAATTGATCCTATTGCTGCAAAAGAACCAGACAGCTCGACCGCCGATGCCACAATGTTGGACAGCCATGGTCGCAACGTCGCAACCATGCTCTCCGTACTGGAAAAGGATGAAGCATTCAGAACTCAAGTCTTGGAATGGATTGAGCTAATTGTTCCTGGACTGGAAAATGTCTCGACTGAAAAGCAGCGACTCGATAGCGCCACGGTCATCACCTTCAAAGAAGAGGGCACCAGAACTCACTTTCCTGCGCGCTTGATCTCCGACGGCACTATTTATGCCCTGTGCATCATGACCGCCGTGTTGAGCCGCACTGCTCAGGCAGGCCTTACCATTATCGAGGAGCCTGAACGAGGTATTCATCCTAAAGCCATTGGCGAACTCGTTACGCTTATGCGGGATAACGCGACGGTTGAACATCCTGTATTCATTACCACACACAGTGAGTCTGTGGTACGCAACTTAAATCCGGAAGAGCTCTGGCTGGTCAACAAAACCGAGGGCCGCACGGGCGTCAAATGCGCGGCAGAATCCGGAGTCGATAAAAAGCAGATCCCTCTGGACACCGCGTGGCTGACAAATATGCTCAACGGGGGGCTTCCATGGTGAAAGTTGGCTTTATTGTGGAGGGGGACTGTGAAAGGATCGTGGTTGAATCTGCGGCCTTCACCAAACTCCTCAGCGATTGTGGACAGGAACTGGTAACGCCAGTAATCGATGCAAAAGGAGGTGGAAACCTCCTTCCACACAATATCGATGTATTCATTCAGGCGCTTGAGGTGAAAGGGGTGAGCAAAATCTATGTGCTCACCGACCTGGAAGAAGAGGCCTCGGTTGAAGTAGTTCGAGACCGTATAAGCAACGCAAAAATCGAAACCATATTCATCGCCGTCAAGGCTCTGGAGGCATGGTTCCTTGCTGATACCCAGGCAATGAGCAACTGGCTGAAGCAGGCCTACAATGAGCCCTATCCTGAAGCGACCTTTGGAAAACCCTATGATCGCCTTAAAGAAATTGCCAAAACCGTGGGAGTTTCCGGCCCTGGCAATAAACCCGCCTTCGCCAAGAAAATGGTCAAGCACTTCGATTTCAGCATCGTCCGTGCAGCTCAACACCCGCTGTGCCCCAGTGCGCGCGAGTTGGTCGATTACTTCCGAGAAAGATAAACCGACTACTTGCAGACCATCGCTTATTCAACTGGCCGGGTTTACAGAATCGCTGTCGTTACTCCGCCTGATCGACGCCAAAGCACGCTCCAGACAGCTGAATTTTATATACTCCTGCTCCAATCTAACGCCTACACCCAGTCGGTTATCTCGTAGCTCATCGAACAACAAACGCTCATCCGAGTTAAGGCGAGGCAATTCATGTAACGCTTGCCGGGCCTCTTGGCCCCAGACGTCCTCATGGGCAACGAGCGTTTGGCGGTCCATTAATAACGACTCCACGTGCCCAAATCTGCGCCGCAATTGATCAAGAATGGCGAACCCGTGGGTATCAATATCCCCCCAGTAATAAATTGTGCTGCGCGACAACCAGCTCGCCCGTCCCAAGGCCTCCCAGCCATAGCCCTTGCCAAAGATCACAATGGCAGACGCGACACAAGGAAATGCCAGGAAGTTAGTCTCGTTCTCTGTAACGAACACCCGACTGACAGCGATATCCAACTGAGCAAAACTGGCTGAGTCCAGGGTTATGTCAGGACAGGTCAAGCCTGGAAGCGTGGCCATTTTTTGATCCAGAACGCGAAAGCGGATCCCCGTAGGTTTATCGAGAAAACCGTAGCGAAGAGAAAATTGTGAAGCGCCCTTGTAGTGCGAGGCAATGGCCTGCTCGGGCAGGACTCTATCGAAAAGCTCACACAAGACCCCCTTGTGCCCTTCGATAAATTTGCTATGGATACCTGGGATATCGACCTGCCGCAGGTAGATACCGGGTTTGGGATGCTCGGTTATCCAGGTTACAACTTTCAACAGGGCCGGCCATTGTCGTGCAAGGGTAATGGCCCGTAATGGACGAGCTTCCAGCCAGGCGACAAGCAGAGGCTGACATTGAAGCGTTAAATCAAGCAGGGACTTGAATTCGTTGAGCTCTTTGCCCTTGCCAACCAGTACGACGGCTGCCTCTAAAGAATCGACCCACACTGCGACAGGCAACCGTTGCAAGCCTACGACACGATGATTGACCTCTCGCCACTGAATGCGGATACCGACGATAGCGCTGAGATCTGCAACCCACTGGCGAACCTTTTCAAACTGCTCACTGAGCTGTACCGCCTCAGGCCCTTTCAGGGATAGCCGCCGTGGTTCCCAGGGTTGCCCCGTCACCAGCGGTCGCAGCAAGTCACCACGCAGCCAAAGTCGCTGCATCTGCTTATTCAAGTCGGCCGTTGTGGTCCATTGCATACTCAAAGCTCGTTCCGGTTCGTCCGATACTCTTCAATCGACAAATTACGCAATTGTGAAGCCTTGCCCCCCTCGTTGCGCACAAAGCCGACACTGGAAACAAAGGGCTCAATGATGTGAATTTTCTGCAGGGGCGTCACGATCAATAACTGCAGATTGAGTTGCTTGAACAGCCTCAAGCCATACTCGGCGGACTCATCCGAACCACGCCCGAACGCCTCATCGATTACCACAAAACGGAACGAGCGCGAACGCACGGCGCCCCACTCGAGGCCGAACTGATAGGCCAGACTGGCCGCCAGAATGGTGTAAGCCAGCTTTTCCTTCTGCCCGCCGGACTTGCCACCCGAGTCCGGATAATGCTCATGTTCCCGGTCGTCCTCACGCCAGCGCTCGCTGGCGGCAAACAAGAACCAGTTGCGCACGTCGGTGACTTTGGCGGTCCAGCGGCGATCTTGCTCTGCATGCCCTTCTCGCCCACGAAAACGATCAATGATGGTCTTGACCTGTAGGAACTTGTTTTCCGAGTACTGCGCATCCTCGGAGCCCGTCAATGCACCTTCGGTGCAGGCCCGCAATTGCATCTGGAAGTCACGGACATCGATATCCGGACTCAACTGCGACTCCAGCACGATGTAGCGGCCGGGGTTGTAGTCGATCTGCCCAAGAGACTCGTTGATTCGGGCAATTCGCTCCTTGATGGTCTCGCGCTCGCGCGCCAGTTGTCCGTTGAAGTTAGCGATTTCATTAAGTGTATTGACGTTGAGCAGCTCCTTGAAGCGCTGTTCGAAACGCGGCAAATCATCGCGATTGAGCTGGTCAAGCAGATTACGGTACTCATCGACAGCATTGAGATCGGCGTCAAACTCACTGGTTTCCAGTTTGTAGGCGTCCTTGAAAGCCCCCATGGCCCGAATGATTTTGTCTCGTAGCCGATCCAGCACCTTGACCTCGGCATCCATTTCTCGTTGCAAAGCTTCGCGCACTTCGCGCTCGGCGTTGTCGCAGGATTCGACAGTCAGCAATCGTTCGCCCAACACCTGAACACGTAGCGCCTCCAGACGCAGACGAACGGATGCTTCAATGTCCAAAAGCAGGCGGGTGGTTTCAATATGCAACGCGCTGGCGGCTTCGTATTTTGACGCTACGTTACCCAGCTCCTGGTCCAGCCGGGATACTTCATTCTCCGTGACCTGCAACGCGTCTTGCTGGGTCTTCAATTGCGCCGCCAACGCCAGTAATGCATCACTTGCCGCCTCCAACTGCGACTTTTCGTCTTGCAAACGCGCTACCAACGTCGCACATTCGGCCCAGTCGATTTCACGGTAGTCGGTAAACTCATTGAGCGCAGCGAGGGATTCCAGTTGGTGACGGATAAGGGCACGCTGCTTTTCAGCGTTAGCAATGTTTGAGCCTATGTCGCCCAGACGTTCTTCCAAGCGATCTTTAGCGACCTCAAGGGCAGTAATCTTCTGCGTATTGCTCCACCCAAGCACATAGCGGCTACGATCATCCAGACGATGTCGGTCATCCTTTTCATGGCGCTCGCCAGTCCCTTTGACTTGGCCCGATAGAGACAAGGCGCGGACCTCACGCCGAAACTGCTCCGGTGTCTCACAACAGGCGTAGTTGAAGCGATAACTCAGTTCACGGGCCAGCCAGGGGTAAAACGGTGAGTCGGGTTTGACACTGATTTTTGTTACCAAGGACTGCGGATGCAGGTCCGATGGCTCGGCCTGACGGGCGGCACGTACCCGGAAATACACCACACGCCCCGCCAAGTGGGTTCGATCCACCCAGGCTGCCACCGCGGGGTAATGTTCATCCGGCACCAGCAACGCCAAGCCAAAACTATGCAGAATACGCTCAATCGCGCCTTCCCAAGGGCGATGTTCTTCACGTACTTGAAGCAACTCACCGACAAACGGGATCAGGTCTTCGGCAAGCTCAAGTGCCTGGCACATCGCGGCGCGCAGCTTGATCTGAGCGAGCGGAATATTACTGCGGCGCGCCTTAAGGCTGGCTATTTCGCTAACGAGCGCGTCATGCTCACGCCGCCCTTGAAGCAGCGACACAGACCATTCGGTAAGCTGGTTTTGCAGCTCGGCCTCCTCGGAGCCTGACTGTTCGCGACGTACCCCTAATTGCAGTCCCAGGCGCACAAACTCCATTTCGTCGCGCACCGGGGAAGCGCCTACCGCATTGAGAAGCTCCGCATGACGCCGGAAGCGTTGCTGGCGCCTTTCACGCTCATCATCCTGTTTACGTATTTCACTGGCCAATTGATCCAGGCGGTCTCCGCCCTGCTCGGCCACCGCGCGTTTAAGAGCGTCTACCTCCAATCGCTGACGATCTCGCAGCTCCAGCCGACGCTTCTTTTGAGAGGACAGTCGCTGCTGATCATTAGTCAACAGCTCCAGACGTCGATCCAACAAACCGAGTTTGAGCTCCGAGAACCAGGCCTTGAGGGACTCGCGGCAGTCGCGCAAACGCTCCTGCTCACCAACCAGGTCGTGGTGCTTGTCGCAGTCGGCCACCAAAGGCTCCAGCAAAAGCCGCTGATGCTTGGCCTTTAAAACCGCTTCATGGGCACGACTCAAGTCATCGAAGTGGGAAATCAAGGCATTAATGCGTACAGCGGCATCAAACGGTTCAAGCATGTGGTTGCGGACAAATTCAGTCAGGTTGCCAACCGACTTCATCGAAACCGTTTGATGAAACAACTCCATTGCCTGTTCATTATCAATACCCAGGCGTCGCCGAAACCACGCACCGTACTTTGCAAAACTGTCCTGGACATCTGCACCCGCATTTCGCAGTCGCTTGCGTAACTGCGGAATATCCGAACCGAAATCGGCAAAGTCATCAGTAATACTCAGGTCGCGCTCAGCGCCGACATAAAAGCGTTCCGGCTGCCCTTGCCCTTCTTTCATCCAGAACACCTGGGCCAGGGTTATCGTCTGATCGTAGCCTGCGTTATGAAATACACCCAAAATCACCGAGTAACTGCTGTGGTCGCGAAGAGCTACTGGTTTTGCCGTACCCGTGACTTCACTGCGTTCAGACTTGTAATGCCCCAACACGTAGGAGCGCAGACCTCGCTCCTTATTCTCTGCCCCGGCAGCCTTGTTATAGGCGATGCGCTGGGTGGGAACCAGCAATGTAGTGATCGCATCCACCAAAGTGGATTTACCGGAACCGATGTCCCCCGTCAGCAGACTGTTTTTACCCTCCGGCAGCAGTGTCCAGACCTTTTGATCAAAGGTGCCCCAGTTGAAGATTTCCAGGCGTTTGAGACGAAAGCCAGACAGGCTGTCGTCGCCGATAAAGTCCAACTCCGGGAGCGATGCATCACTCATGATCCTTCTCCTGCTCAGTATCAAGTGAAGCGTCTTCGTCTCCACCTAGACGGACCCGGTATTCAGCCAGCCGGCTGTCAAAATCAGATAACCATTGAGCATCCACAAATGCCTTCAGGATACGGCGCACTTCGAAACTCATTGGACCGCCACTGCTTTTGAGCCGGCGCAGAAAACCCAGGTCGATTACCTTGGCAATTTGCGCATCAATCTGGTCGACCAACTTAACTTCATTGCTGCTGGCAGGCAGAAATACGCGAACCAACTCCACAATCTCATCGCGCGTCAGTACCAGCCGAGTCTCACCGCCGCCAGCATCGAACTCCGCTAATTTTTTGCGCAGCAGGGCCAGCAGCAAACTGACCGGAAATGACAAGGGTCGGCGCGCGACGAGACGCGGAATCTGTACGCTGGCTTCGCCGACGTCCTGCTCGGGACGGCTGCGCAGAAAGACATAACCTTCCGCTTCATCCAACATCAACTCAAGGCCCAGTACCGTCACGTAGTCACGCACACGCACTTGCAAGTTGAGTAGCGCGCCCCACAAACGCTCATTACCTTCCCGGTAAATCACCCCTTTGAGCAGCGAAACCAACAGTGTGGACAGATCCGCCGCCGCGACATCCATAGTCGCCGCCGGCGCGGGTTGTTCTTCGCTCATCCTTCCCTCACAAAAATTATTCGCGCCAGGCGCGCCTGCTTTCTTACGTAACCGCCATCACGAGTCATCGCGTTCCAGATGATCGGCTCGTAGAGGCTGTCGTCGATCACAGTCGTAAAGGTTTCGCTGCCAAGATGGAGATATGCCACCAACTCGGCCAACCCTTGCTGCAGGGGTTGCAAGTCGATCAAGTCATACAGGGTGATTTGCGAGCGGGTCTGCAGCGCTTGCCGGATATGGCTTGCCAGACGAAGCAGGTCGACGGCCTGTTCGTTGTACAGGGCGCTGACATCCACATCGTCGTCTCCCGCCTGGACGACCAGTCCGGCGAAGTCAGGCTTGACGGTCAACGTATGCAGGGGCCGCTCCATGGGCAATTCGATATGCGCAGCCACGTCATCCATGTCCATGAAGTGACCAGCAGGCGGTTGGTCACGTGCCCACAACGCCTTGGCCTCCACACCACGCAAGATGTCCATGATCCGTCGATTTTCCAGCCAGACCTGATCATCCAGAAACCGTCGCAACTGCTGGGAAAGTTGAGCCACCATGCGCTGGGTATGCTCACCAGCTTCAAGCCAATCGTAGTGAACGCGGCGAGTGCGAATATCCGGCTTGAGCTCCATGACCGGCGCCAAGGCCAGCACATGATCAAGCATCTGCGTCAGTTCCTCCTGCCGCTGGCTGGACATCAAAAAGCCCCAGAACGCTCTGAAACTACGGCCCTGGTCCGAGTCGGAAATGGCATCGCGCTCGCCCATGATCTGTTCCAGCAGGGCCCCCTTGGCACCTTCCCATAGGGCGATCCGCTCTCGCACACGCCGGTCAAGCAGACGAAAATTATGTTCGACCTCACGAAAGTCAGCGAGCAACTCTCGCGACAACTGGGTGAACTGCTGGAAGCGATCTTTCAGGGCGGTATCGTTCAGCAACGGCACATTGCCACCGACGATCTGCGCAATTTCAGCGTCCAGTTCGTCCCGGCGTTTTCGTAGTTCGGCGACGCGTTTGGCCGGGTCTGTTTCAGTGCCTTCGCTCATCTGTTTGAGCAGCTCGAATAGCGTCAGCAAACGTGATTCGGTTCCGACGAAGCCCCGCTCGGCGAGGGTCGCCAACCAGGCAATGGCTTTCTCGGTAGACGGCGTGAGGTCGAACTGCGGTTCATCGTCGTCCTGACGATAAAACTTGCGCAGCCAGCCCTTTTCCGGACTCGCCCATTCGTTGAGATACTGCAACGCAGGTTTGGGGAAAACCTCGTCTTCGATCTGCCTACGCAGGGCAAACAGCTCATCCTCCAGAGCCTCGGCCAGATCGGCGGCTGAAATGATTCGAACGTTAGGCGCGACAAACACACGGTGTAAAAAGCTTGCCACCAACGGACCATGATCCGAACACAAGAGGCGCCAGGCCGGATGATGCTTGCGCAAACTTTCAAGGGTGGCGTAATCCATCACTCACCGATTTGCTGAATTGATCAGTTCAAAACAATGGCGCCAGACTTAAGTATTTTCCAGTCTTAAATTGCACTTACTAGCCAAACAGCTAGGTATTGCAAACCCAAGATACAAAGAGCCTCTCAGGTTTGCAGAGGCTCCAAGGACCGAATCAATGCTTGCGGATCATCTCCAACCGCGCCGGCAAATCCTCCTGGGGAAAGCGCTGGTGCAGCGCCAGCAGTTTTTCATCCGCCGCTCGGGTTTGGCCTGCTGCGCGTAGGTTCACAATTTCCTGCAACCCTTGCTCCAATGTCGGCAACGCCGGCGGCGCGCGCTTGCTCAACGGTTTGGCCGCTGGGGCCTGGGCCAGCGAGCCGGTGATTTCGGCCTGGGCACTCTCGGCCTTGGGTGCTACAGCCATACGTGCCATCGGCGCAGGAGCGGGTGCCGGAGGTGGAGCTTGGTCGTGGAGCGCCGAGAACGTCGCGGGGGACACTTCGGGTTGCGGCACCGGCGAGCGCATGACCACGCCGATCATCAGCGCAACACCGGCAACCGTGGCGAACGCCATTTGCCAGCGTGGTCGTTGGCAGGCCTGCAGCCAGCGTTGCCACAGGTTCGGTTGCGGCGTCGGGGCCTCGCGGCGGGCGGCGTTGAGGATGAAGGCATCGAGGGACGCGGGCGGCTCGCCGGTGACGTGTTGACGAAAATGCTGGAGCAGTTGGTCGTCAGGTGTGTGTCGGGGGTCAGTCATACAGGTACCTCCTCAGCCAGCAGGCGACGCAGTTTCTGCTGGGCGTAGCGCAAGCGACTTTTTACGGTTTCCAGCGGGGTTTGAGTGAGCGCGGCGATTTGCGGTACTTCGAGGTCGCCATGCAGGCGCAGCAGGAACACTTCGCGCTGGTCCTCGGGCAAGTCTTGCAGGGCCGCGTCGAGACGCGCCTGGTCGCGGCTCAGGCTCAATTGCTGCTCGGGGCCGGGGCCGTGGTCGGGCTGGGCATGCAGTTGCTCATCGTAGCTGTCGTGCAGCGGGTTGTGGATGCCGTGCTTGCGCCAGTGGTCGATCAGGCGGTTGCGCGCAATCTGGAACAGCCACGTGCGAAAGCTCGCCCGGCCTTGTGGCGAAGTGGCGCTGCGGATCAGGCTGAGCCAGGTGTCCTGGTAGATTTCCTCGGCCAGCTCGGCCTTGTTGCTCAGGGACACGAGGAAGCGATACAGGCCTTGGCGATGCCGGGCGTACAAGACTTCGAACGCAGCGGCGTCACCGGCTCGGTAGCGGGCCAGCAGCGCTTCGTCGCTGGAGGGGTCATCTGGAACAGCCATGTAGGGGGCGCACTCCTTTTGTAAAGTTAACGCGGTTCAAAGGTAGGAGGGAGCTTGCTCCCGATGGCGGTGTATCAGTAACAGACATGCTGTGTTCGAGCTCAGGGCTTGAGGCTTTGGGCCAGCTCCACCAGTTGCACGAATTCGTTGCGCAGGCCAAACGGGTCGTCGCCCCGTGCCGAGCGGGCCAGTGCGGCGGTGTCTTTCAACGTCATGCTGCCAGTGTAGCGGCCATCGCCCTTAAGTTGCTGGGCGAACGCAGCCACTGCCGCCGCAAAGCGCAAATCGTCGCTGCCCTGGGTGGTTTGGCCAGGGATTGGCCGTTCGATCAAGCGGCTATCGCCACCTGCGGCAGGCTTGTAGCGCACGCGCAGCATTGCCAGTTCATCGGCTTGCCCCTCGGCCGCAGGCGCGCCGGCATAGCGTAGCGGTTCCAACCAGCCTTTCTCACCCTTGGGCACAATTTCGTACAACGCGGTGAGCGTATGGCCGGCGCCGATCTCTCCCGCGTCCACTTTGTCGTTGTTGAAATCCTCACGCTTCAGGGCACGATTTTCGTAGCCGAGCAGGCGATATTCACTGACCCGCGCCGGGTTGAATTCCACCTGCAATTTCACATCCCGCGCGACCACCGCCAGGGTCGAGCTGAGCTGGTCCACCAGCACCTTGCGCGCTTCACGCAAGGTGTCGATGTAGGCGTAGTTACCATCGCCGGCATCGGCCAGTTGCTCCATCAGGTGCTCGTTGTAGTTGTCCACGCCAAAGCCCAAGGTCGTGAGGGACACACCGCTTTTTCGCTGCTGCGCGGCCATCTGCTTGAGGCTGTCGAAGTCGTTGACGCCGACGTTGAAGTCACCGTCGGTGGCCAGCAGGATGCGGTTGATGCCGTTGTCGATAAAGCCTTCGCGGGCCATCTGGTAGGCCAGTTCGATACCGGATGCGCCGGCCGTGGCGCCACCGGCGGTGAGCTGGTCGATGGCGGTGCGGATCGTAGCCTTGTCGCGCCCGGACGTAGGCTTGAGCACCACGCGGGACTCGCCGGCGTAGACCACCAGCGACACGCGGTCCTGCTCGCGCAATTGATCGACCAGCAATTTCAAGGTGCTTTGCACCAGCGGCAAGCCTTCGCGACGGTCCATCGAGCCGGACACATCCACCAGGAACACCAGGTTGGCCGGGGCCAGCTGCGCCACGGCGCGGTCGCTAGCCTTGATGCCGATACGCAGTAACTGGGTGTGCGGGTTCCACGGGGTGGCGGCGACTTCGGTGGTCACACCGAACGGTGAGCCATCGATAGGCAGCGCATAGTGATAGGGGAAGTAATTGACCATTTCCTCCAGTCGCACGGCACCTTCGGGCGGCAGGCTGCCTTGATTGAGGAAACGCCGTACGTTGGCGTAGCTGCCGGTATCGACATCGGCGCTGAACGTGGACACCGGCGTTTCAGCCACGCGGTGCACCGGGTTATCCGCCAGGTTGGCGTAGTGCTCACGGGGTTCGCTGCGGTAGTCCATCACCTTCGATTCCTGCATCGCCAGGGGGGCGGGCATCGGCGCGGACATCGGCATGGGTTTGCTCAGTGCGCCTTGCACGGTGTCGGCTTCCAACCGGGAGATCGGGCCCGTGTCGGCGGGTGGCGTCACATCCTGGGAGGACGGCACTCCACAACCGGTGAGCGCCACCATCAGGGTAACGACAAAGCCTTGGGTAGCAGGACGCAGGAATAGCGAAGGACGGGACATGGGCTGAACCTCAAGTGTGAATGATCCGTTCACAAGGTCAGACGCACGTCATGAGGGGTTCGGGTTAAATCGCAGAACCGGTGACGTAAGCCTCCACTCACACTTGGTTAAACACGCGACGTGAACCAGGATTATCCCAAGACCACCTATCGGAAGCCCCGCTCCCTATCAGACGTTTGCGAACAACAGGGAGCCTTATTAACCGGAACCGACAACATGACGTACATAAGCCAGAGGACCGCACGTTCGGTTGACTATGCTGGCGATGCCTCGCCGCCTGCCACACCGCGCAAACCCTCCTACAGCACCGATCAAGCCGCTGACCAACTGCTGCGCATGGGCCGGCATTGGAGCGACCGTAATCTGGACGGCACCACCCGCCTGTCCTACCGATTCTTTACCCCCTCGCAAGCCAACCACCGCACGCCCGCCCGCGCCAATGAGTTCAGTACCGTTCAAAAGCAGCAGGCCAGGCTGTCCATGCAAGCGTGGGCCGATGTGGCGCGACTGTCGTTCACCGAAAAGGCAGCCGATGCCGAAGGGCACCTGGTGCTTGGAAATATTGCCGACAGCGGCTTGTCGGCGTATGCGTCCTACCCCCCAGGCGCGCTCGAAGGCGCACATGCCTGGTTCGCATCGGACGGCAAGAACCGGCCTTTTTCACACGGCAGTTTCAGTCGACATTTATTGACTCATGAAATCGGCCACACCCTCGGCCTCGCCCATCCTGGTCACTACAACAACAGCGGCAGTTACGCCCGGCACGCCCGTTATGCCGAGGACACTCGCGCCTACAGTGTCATGAGCTATTGGTGGGAAGGCCACCGAGGGCACGCTCACCGAAAGAACCAGCAAACCTACTATCCCAGCGCACCGATGATGGATGACATCAGCGCCATTCAGAAGCGCTACGGCGCCAATCTCACTACCCGCGACACCGACACGGTCTACGGCTTCAACTCCAATTCCGGGCGCGACTTTCTCAGCCTTCACTCAGCAGCCGACGCGCCGTTGTTTTGTGTATGGGACGCGGGTGGCAACGATACGTTGGACTTCTCCGGCTTCCATCACGACCAGATCATCGACCTGCGGGCGGAGCATTTTTCCGATGTCGGCGGCATGCAGGGCAATGTGTCCATCGCCAAGGGCGTGACCCTGGAAAACGCCAGCGGCGGCGCAGGCGACGACCATTTGATCGGCAACCATGTGGACAACCGCCTCACCGGCGGCCAGGGTGCCGACACGCTGACCGGTGGGCGTGGCCGCAACACGTTTGTCTACACCCACGCCAGCGATTCCACGGTGCAGCGGCCGGACCTGATCATGGATTTCAAGAGCGGCCAGGACACACTCGACGTGTCCGCCGTATTGAAAAACGCCAACGTCAACGGCCTGACGTTTGTCTGGCGCTTCAGCGGCCGTGCCGGCGAAGCGGTAATCGACTACAACCCGCAGACCCGCCTGCACAGCCTGGCCATTGACCTGGACGGTTCCGCGCAGGCCGACCTGCTGATCACGAGCCACGGGGCAATCAAGCCTGGGGACGTGATCAGCCATACAGCGCGGGCTCCCGCGACGCCCATGCCACTGATTCCGCAGGCACCCGCCCCTGCCCCTGCATTGGCTAACCGGCAGGCACCGATTGCGTCACAGAACGTACCCAGCGCCGCCCTCAAAGGCACGCCCATGCACATGTCCGCGAAGGCCGTGGGCAGCCTGCGCGAGGTGAGTGTGATGCGTGACTCATGGGGGTACGAGCGCGTGCATCAGCGCTCGCTGGGCACGGGGTCGCTGATCGATGGTGGTAACAGCGTGCTGACCAATCAGCACGTGCACGCGGCACTCGCCAAGGGCAGCAGGCTGGAACTCTGGTTAGGCTGCGAGGAAGACAGCAGTGGTCGGCTAAAGGTGGCGCGCAAGGTGCCGCTGAGCGTCACGCCCCAAAGCAGCGACGCGCGGCTGGATTACGCAACACTGCGCGTGGACCTGCCCGCCGAGGCAAAAACCGCGCTGGCCCGCCAGTTCACGCCGCTCAGGCTGGCGACAAACCACAGCGCCCTGCCGGGGCAGAAGATCTTCATGCCCAACCACGGCCAGGCGTCCCTTGGCATCTCATTCCTGAACGCCAGCGGCCAGCCGACCACGCTCAAGGCCTACCACCAGGACAGCGTCGGGCAAACCTCGTTCTACCATGATGCCTTTAAGGTTCCCGGCACCTCCGGCTCACCGCTGATCAGCGTCGAGACCGGCGAAATCGTCGCGCTGCACAACGGCTCGATTATCGGCACGGTGGACGGGCGCCGCGAATCCCTGGGTCATGCCACACCCATCGACCTGATCCAAAGGCACCGCGAGGCCCTGCAACGTCCTTCCAGCAGGCCGACCTGACGCGCCGGGTCAGTCCGTGCCGTACTTGGGGTTGCGCGGACCATACAGAATCCCCGCTCGTTGCCCCGGCGACAGCAGGCGCGCGCTGGTGATACCGGCAATCGGGTGCGCGGCGTCGGTAGAGCTGTTGATCACCTGCTTGACCGCCGCGGTGATCAGCATGCCGATCAGACCACCGCTGTTGTTGTTGCCTTCTTCGCTGGAAGCGCGTGCGGTGCCGGTCCACAGGGTGGTGCCGGTGCGCAGGTCCACCAGTTTGGCCGAAGCGGTCACGGCGGTGTCGCTGGAGATCAGCATGTACTTGGTGCCGTACTCGGTGACGGTGATGTACAACGCCGCGTCCGCGCCGAAGATGTCATGCAGCTTGGTCGGCGGCACTGCCTGGATATCGTTGGCGGTGGTCAGGCCGTTCTGGCGGAAGGTTTCGTCCACCAGAGCAATCGGCAGCACGTAGTAGCCAGCTTCGGCCAGCGGGTACGTCACCTGCGACACCAGGCTGTAGGACGCCTGCACTTCCGGCGACTCATTGAGCGGCGGCAGCACCAGGATTGACTTGGGCCGCGCTTGTTTATACGCCGAGTAATCGACGGTCTTGGGGGCCGCGCAACCGCCGAGCAAGGCCAGGGCCAGCAGGGCGCCGGTGAGTTTTAACAGGCTCATTTAGTCGCGACTCCGGTCTTGGCGTTTTTCAGCAGAAAGTCCATGTAGGCGGCGGATTCGGGAAACAGCGCCTTCTCGGTGCGAAACTCCTGCACCATCTGGTCATCCTTGCCCATGCTCAGGTACAGCATGCCCAGGTGGGCGTGGTAACCCGGCGGCGCCTTGCGGCCACTGGCGTTGATCTTCTGCAGGTCGCGCTCCAGTGCTTCCACCTGGGCTTCCTTGGGCTCGCCCTTGAAGTACTCGTAGACCTGCGGCTGGTAGCTTTCCCATTGATACAGGGGTTGGGGCGCCGTCTGGCACCCGGCGACCGCTGCGATTGCTGCCAGCATCAGCGCTGACTTAACTGCCTTGCTCATCCGTGTACTGCTCCTTGAGGTGCTGCTGATCAGTTGCGCGGGTTCCAGGCACCGGCGTTGATGCCGTCGACCAGGCGATTGATCGCTTCGCGCATGGCCAGGTCCAGGACCTTGCCATTGAGGGTGGAGTCGTAGCTGGCGGTGCCGCCGAAACCGACCACTTCACGGTTGGACAGTGCGTACTCACCGGCGCCCTGGGTGGAATACACCACTTCGGAAGTGTTGATGTTGACGATATTCAACGCGACTTTGGCGTAGGCCACTTGGGTCTTGCCACGGCCGAGGATGCCGAACAGCTGGCGGTCGCCGGTTTCTTTGCGGCCGAACTCGGTCACATCGCCGGTCACCACATAGTCCGCGCCCTTGAGCTTCTGCACGGTGCCTTTGATTTTGGCTTCCTGGGAAATTTCGCCCATGTTGTCGCGGTCCAGCACGCTGAAGCGGTTGGTCTGCTGCAAGTGGGTGATGAGGATGGTCTTGGCCTGGCCGCCGAGACGGTCGACGCCGTCGGAGAAGATGCCGCGCATGTAGCTGGAGCGGTTGTCGAACTTGCCCACGGCAATCGGCACACGCACGCCGGAATAGGCGACGTTGGCGCTGGCGACTTGTTCCACCGGCATCGCGCGGTTGCTTTCGGTGGCGCAACCGGCCACGGTCAGCAGCGCTGCGGCGGTGAGGCCGGACAGCAGGGTTTTGCAGAGTATTTTCACAAGGTGCTCCTAAGTGGAAAATCGGGTGCAACCGATAACGCTAGCGGGACGGAATATCGCGCAGGTCATCGACAATGAAACGGCTCAATAAACCGGTATAGAACGTCTCGACGCTGGAGTTGCCCGTGTTGGTCAACACCCCGGCCAAGGTCTTCATGTTCTGCCAGTCACCTTGGTATCCGCGCGGCATCAGCCCCTCGCGCACCTGGGAAAAATGCAGCACCTCGGCACCGGCCTTCTTGACCTTCACCTGGTAGTTGAAGTCGACACTGGCGAGGATGGTGTTGTCGTCAACGATGGTCGTGATGAAACCGCCCTTGGAGTCTTGAATGCGACGGGTGTAGACCACGTTCACATCCAGCAGGTAATCGGCTTTGTCTTTGCTGGTGGCGTAGCGCTTGGCCTTGAGCAGACGGTCGACCAGATCGACGCCCAGTTGCTGGCGCACTTTGTCATCGGGCAGGAATCGTTCGTTCTTGCCCACCACCTCCACATCGAAAGTGTCGAGCCAATACGTGGCGGTTTTGGGAATGGTCACCGGCGCCGGCGAGATGTAGTAATCCGGCTTGGAGGCGCAGCCCGCCAGGAGGCAGACGGCGAGGAACACGGCAAATGCGCGCATGTCTGAATTCGTCCCTGAAAAGTATCGTGCTTTAAACAGTGGCGGCATTTTACGGAGTTGAGGGGGGTTCTCAAGATGTTTCGTGCAGGAGTGAGCTGGCTCGCGAATAAACAGAGAACACCGCAGGCATTGAACATGCCTGCGGTTTGGTTACCGACCTCAGCTCACTTGATCAGGTCCGGCCGAGAGGCCTTAAGCATGGCCTCGTTGACCGCGCCCTGCACGGAACAGGTGATCATGCCTTTGCTGGTCTTGGCCAGGTCACCGGGCGCGGGTTCGACCATCAGGATCCGTTCGGCCGTATCGGTAACCAGCTTGCCCGCGGTGTCGCCGCCCTCCGGCACCCAGGCCGATTGCTTATGCGACCAGATCTGCGGGCGGGCATAGATCCCGTTGGCCTTCTCCAGTTCGGTGCCCGGCGCTTTGCTCAGCTGTGCGTAAAGTGCGTCGGGCGCCTGCTCGGTGTAGAAGCCCCAGCCGATAATGCGCGAGCCCATCAGGTCCTGGTCTTCGGCGAAAAAGCCGGTCAGGGTTATGCCGTCGAGTGTCAGCGGCGTATCGAACATCCAGCGTTGGCCCATATCGGTCTTGGTGCCGCCGCTGAAGGTGAGCTTGCCGCTCTCCAGCCCATGGGGCACACGCTCCTTGAGGCCTGGCTGGTTCACCACCGCCAGGGAGTTCTGGTCGCACGCGAGGAAACCTTGCAGGGCCGGTGCTGCGGCGAAGCTGCTGGTGCAGGTCGCCAGCGCAGCGAGCGATATGAACAGACGATGCAGTTTCATTGAAAGCTCCTTGAATCCAAAAAAGCTTAGGAGCGAGCTTGCTCGCTCCTCGCAGTTAAAAGGCGTAGCGCGCCTTGAGCATCACGCCATCGGCATCAAACCCACTGCGCGCCTGGCGGGTGTAGCTGGCGCCGACGGTGAAGTCCGACACTTGGTAGTTCACGCCGACGCTGGCCTCATAGCTGTCACGCGCCACCGACGCACCGGTCACGGTAAACGCCGAACCGCCGGCCACGAAGCTGGAGGTTTGCGCCACGCGATCGCCCATCAGGTCGTGGTAGGCCATCAAAGTCGCTTCCGGCTGCAGGCTGCCCGCGCCCATCGGCAGGTGGCCGGCCAGGCGTACGCCGGCGCCCAGCTCGCCCACTTCGTAACGCTGCGAACGAGTGCTGAGGGAGGCCGATGAACCTTTCTCGTCGTAGCCATCCATGCGCACGTTGGAATAACGCGCAGCCACACGCGGCTCGATCACCACTGCTTGCGACGGCTTGAAGCTGTAGCCGCCGATCACACTGGCCGACAACACATTGCTGTCATAGCTGCCCTTGGCGGTGGTGCCGGCGATGTGGCGCTTGCTGTCGTTGTCGTTGTGGCCATAGCTGAGGCTGGCGTCGGCGAACCAGTTTTGCAGCGACCAGTTACCGTACAGCGACAGCGCGTGGCCTTCGACGTCGGTCTTGTTGCCCAGGTCGGAGTGGATGTTGGAATTGAGGTAGCTGTATGCCACGCCCAGGGTCGTGGTGTCGTTCACACGGCCATCCACGCCGACCGCCATGCCGCTGCTGTTGGCCGAGTAGCCGTTATCGCCGCCACGGCCATCCTGGTCCATGTTGCTGCTCAGGCCCTGCACCCACACGCCGCCGACCTGATGGCTTTCACGCTGGTCGGTGAGGCGGTTGAAGATTGCACCGTTGACCACGGTTTGACCGGACAACGCCACATCGAGGGCGCCGCGGTTGACGTCCGGCTTGAGCTGGTCACCCACCTGCGCCAATTGCTGCGCGGTGCCGGCGTTGGCCAGGGCCTGGAACACTTGGTCGTCCTGGCCGAGCTGGCCGAGTACGCCGTTCTTGAACGTGTTGACCGCCGTGGCCGACGCCGCACTGGCGCCCACACCGGCCAGGTCCTGCTGCACTTGCTGGTTGTCCTTGACCGCCACCACGGCCTTGACCGTTTGCGCATCGGCCGAGTAGCTGAGCACGTTGAGCAACGACGAAGAACTGGCCACGGACAGCCCATTGTTTTGCACGCTGGTGGCTTGCAGCAGGGTGTATTGGGTGCCGTTGTGAGTGCGCGCGAAATCGCCCGGTTGAGCGCTGACCGTCAGCTTCGACGACGGTGCAAAGCGGGCGACGCCGTTGACGGTGAGGTATGGCGTGGTCGGCACGACGCTGTCGGACAGGTGCATATCGATGCCCGCGCCGCTGGCGACGTTGAGGTTGCCGGTGATGGCGGTACCTGGGGCAGCGAGGTTCAGCGAGCCGGAATTGACCGAGACGGGGGCGATGATGCGCTTGCCGCTGAAGTTGGCCTGGCCGTCGATGTTGACCGCGTTGAGGTTGAGCAGGTCGCCGACGATATTGCCGCCAGTCCAGTTCAGGGCAGCGAGGTTGGCGGCGTCGATGGCGGTGCCGGAGTTGCTGCGGATTTCGCCGGCTTGTTGGTTGATTTCAAACGTCGCGACCTGCTTGGCCGCATCGACCTGAATCGCTGTGCCGTCCGCTGCGACGAGGCCACGGTTGACGATACCGCGCGCGCCCGTGGCGCTGTTTTGCGCAAAGCTGGCGCCGGAGAAGTCGAAGGCATTGGCAGATGCGCCCTTGGCTTCAATGGTGCCGGTGTTGAGGATGTAATCGACGGTGCCGGCATAAAATGTCAGCCCCTTCGCCTCATTGCCATTGGCGGAAATCAGTCCGCTGTTTTCAATCCGCAGGGGGTTGGTGGCGGTTTCCACTTCCACGCCCCAAGCGCCGTCGCCTGTTGCGGTGATCGAACCCGAGTTGAGCAGCTTGCCACCGATAGTAGTCGGCGTTCCGCTGTTGACGTCGAGGACCAAGCCAATCGCATCCGGGCCGGCCATATCGATCACACCGGTGTTGGAAACATCACCCGCAATGGTAGTGCCATGCAGATAAATGCCTTCACCGCCACCCAGGTAACCAGGAGTCGTTACAGTACCCACCGGTGGCGTCGAGCGGATAGTGCCGGAGTTGATGACGCTGCCGCCAATCGTGGTGGCGCCGATCTCAAGCCCTTCATAACTGCCGTTGCGCATCAGAACGTTGCCCGCCTGAATCACATCTCCCGTGACAGTGCCGGGGTTCAAATTGGCGGGGCCCGTCCAGAACATCGGGTCGATAGCGATTGCACGAATAGTGTTGCCTTGTGATTCCAGCGTGATATCTGCGCGATTGATCAACGAACCCTGAATATGAGTATCGGCGACACCCAGCCCGGCTGGGGGCAAATGGGTCGGCGTGGTGATCTGCGTGGTCTGCCCGGTGAGGATCAGCGACTCGTTGTAGGTCTCGCTGACAAACTGGGTCTTGCCTGCGCCAAGGTCAACTTCCACCGCCAGCACCTGCGTGCTGATTGCGCCAACCATGATTGCCAACAGACTTTTCTGGAACGGCTTACGCGTCATTTCAAACTCCATGAACTACAGGTCAAAGCCGCCAACAGGCCCGGCGGCAGTAGGTGTATCGAACGAAGGGATCAAAGGTCCCGGATGCAGGCGCTCGGCGCGTTTGCCGAACGCGCAGGCGCGCGCCTTAGCACCGCACAAGGCAGTGGCGAAGAAGGGAATAAAGGGGGGAAAAGCTCACATCAATCCTTAATGTCTTTGAAAACGCTGCAGTCCATGCAGCCGACCGCGTGCGGGTAGGCGCGGTAAAGACCTTCAAATGTACGAAAAGGTTCAGGTTTGTGTCGGAAAGTTGTGCGGTCGGTCACAGGGTGACGAGGTAAGTGGCGTTTGCCGAGGGGTCTGCATCCCTGCGTAATTGCCCCCAGGCTCGAAAACTTCATGGAAAAGTCGTCCCAATGCGCGTGCGCTCTTTCGAGAACCAGATGCCGGTGACCTTGCCCACTACGTCCTCCACCGCAACCTGGCCCATGAAGCGGCTGTCGTTGCTGTTGTTGCGATTGTCGCCCAGTAAAAAGACATGACCCGGCTCGACCTTGATCGGCGCCATTGCCTGCGATTGCGGCCCTTGCACCCGGTCGGCCGGTGCGTGAAACAGCCCAAGGTTTTCACCGTTATGGATCAGCTCACCGTTCACGATGGCTAACGTATCCCCCGCAACACCCGCCACCCGTTTGACCGCTTCGGTGCCGTTCCAGCGATACACCACCAGATCCCCTACCTGCGGCGCGCCGACTTGCAGGTCGGCGATGATGTAGTCGCCAATGGACAGCGTCGGAACCATCGAGCCCGACGGAATGTAATAGTTCTTGAAGCCCAGCAACGGCACCCGAAAGACATCCAGCATCAGCACCAGGATCAGCACGCCGCCGACGTAGAGTGCATGAACACGTTTACGCGGCACATTGGGCGCGCCGCTGTAGCGACGGGCCAATACGGCGGACACGATGGCGGAGGCCAGCTTGACCGTAATGACGAACGCGAAGAAGGCATACAGCCCAAGCGGTGTGGTGATCCACCCCAAGGCGCCCATCAGCGCGACCCCGCCCAGTAACAACGCGGCGACCCGCATGCCCCACTGAAGGCGGCCTACATACACCAGGCCCCAGCCGGGTATGAGACAGGCCATCAGGAAGGCCTGGAGGGAGAGTTTTGCGGGTTTCATCAAAGGTCCTTTATCCGGCAACTGCCTACTTAAGCTCTTGCACCAGATAACGCCCGGAAATCTGCGTAATACCGGTGAGCGCCCGGCGCAGCGCCTCAGGGTCTGTGCGGTAGGTGAGCGGCGTGTAGCCATAGACATTCTGGCCATTGAACGGCGTGATCGCCTCACTGGTGCGCCAGACCATTTCATCGCCGCGATTCATCTGCGCCAGGACATTGAGGGTGGGATAAATCACGCTGCTGAAACCTTGAGTCAGGCGAAAGCCCCACTCGGCCACGGTCAGCTGGATCTGCGCATCGGCGGGTTCATCGTCGCCCACCACCTTGAGCGTTGAAGTCTTGCCCAGCGCGTCGATAAAGCCCTGTTTGAGCAGCACGCCCAGATCGATTTTTTCTGCCTCCATCACCGTCAAAATGGCCACCGGCGTCGGCATCTCAGCCAACTGCCCAAGCTTCATGCCGGCGGCAAACCCGGCGCCGCTCAACGCTGCAGTGCCCACCTTGGACGCACCGCTGGCCATGCCGACGCCCGCACCAACCCCAGCACCCAAGGCCGCGCTCCACGCTTGCTCACGGCCGAAGTACACCATGTTCTTTTCCCACTTCACGGGCAGGACTTTGACGGTCTTGATCTGCGCACGGTTTTCGGGGGTGAGGGGGTGGCTGACACAACCGCCGAGGATGAGAGTGGTGAGGAGGATGAAGAGCAGATTTTTCACATCAGTCCTTTAATGTTCACAGGTGAATAGCGGGGCCGGCAGAGCCTTGGGCTTCGGCCGGCGCCAAACGCGTTAACTTATTTGTTTTCTTTGACAAGGGTACCCAAGGACGCATCCTTGACCAGATAACGGCCTTCCAGGTCGCTCAGCACTTTGAGACTGTTGCGCGCCACGGCGAAGCCCATTTCAACTTCCTGCTTGAGGTAAACCACCTCACCGGCTTTGACGTCGATTGGCATGTCCGCCCAGTTTTCAGCCTTGGAGCTGATCACGTGCTTGCCCGGCGTCACGAAAAAATAGATGTACTGGTTACCGCGGTTGTAACCCATCTCCGAGTCGGCTTCCTTGTCATCCAGGAACACGTTGAACCGTACCAGCATCCCGACGTTGCTCGGGCGCACGACATACACCAGGCCTTTATCGGCCACGGCGGCCTTGGGCAACGAATAGCTCGCGACGTCAGCCTGCATCTTCTCTACAGAAGGCGTCGAAGAACAGCCAAACAGGGTGGCCAGGGACAGAACGACAGCGGCTTTGCAGAACAACTTGATCATGTATTTCTTCCTTGTGGGTAGCGGGTCTTATCATTGATGCATTGGGTCGTGGCCAGCCTGTCGGCGTTGTATGGCGCGAGACAAGGCATTATGCCACTACTCTGATGCCTTGCGCGGTTTTGGGTGAGGGGCTTATAGTCCGGCCGTCGTCCAACAGGGCGATCGGATTTGGCGATCCGTTGACCGTATGCGAAAGCTATCTGCTTGATTGCAGGGGCTTCCGTACCCGCATCGCTGCTCTATGGCAGCTGTGCGTGGGAGACCTCCGGGTCTGCCGGAACTCGGTCCCGGTTCGCCAACCTGCGTACAGCTGTCACCCATTCGTTTGGCGACGATAGGCGACAGCCTCACTCTACTGACCGAGGTTGTACCCATGAACAGATACATGCCCCTAACCGGCCACGACTGCACCGTCCCTGCGCTGATCATCGACACCCAGGCGCCCCTCGACGTCCTTCACGATGCCGCCGCGCATCGCATTCGGGCCGTCACCCAACTGCTGGAAAATCTGGCCTTCCGCGAACAACTCAGCAGCGATGCCGTAGTACTTTCAGACTTCGCCCACTTGCTGGCCATTCCGCTGCGCGATGGGTGCGATTTGCTAGATGTCATCAGTCGCAGGCTTAACGCCGATCTGTCCTGAGTGAAAATAGGGCGGCCTTAGTGTCGCCCGCTTTGTGCGTGAGTAGTACAACCAAATAAATCAACTAGATAAATCCGCCCCCTTTACTCACGCTTAAATAACAAGCATTTCAATTGAATAAATCCGCCTATTTTCTAGTTTGAACTACTGACCACATGGATTGACCAGCTGCAATATTTCCGGATGGCTCGTATATACGATGCTGGGATAGCGCGAGACATAAATTGCCTCGCTGGTCCGCCCGGTGGCTGTCACAAAATTACCCTCTGGCCCCACGTATGCTTTTTTCCCTTGCGGCACCATGACATCGAGCATGAGCTTTTTTTTCTTCATATCCGGTTTACTATGCGCATCCATTGGCCAAATCTGCAGCGCATAATCTTTGGTGAATAAATAGAAATTCGGTGACGTATCTCTGGACTCGTAGAGGTGAGCACACATGACGTCACTGGCCAACACTTCTAAGTCGGGCTTATAGTGCTGACTGCTATAACTGGCAAATATCAGTTTTGTTCGCGTCTGTACCGCAAGTGCATCCTGTGGACGACACGGCGCCATGTCACCATAAGGATAGGAGCACCAACTTACCTGACTCATTATGACAATATCCTCAGCCTTTATGGAAAGGTCCTTCTGGATAGAAATCTGGTCTTCGGGCTTTTCGTAGGGAATTCCTGCGCAGCCTGTTAATAGAGTGAGCTTGAACAGGATGACTAGGTAAAGACCTTTTCGGTATACGTTCCAATACTTCATTGTCGAATTTCCTTTTCTATTGTCATGACTTTCCTGCCGCTGCTAAATGGATAAACTTGAATCAGGAAAAATAGGGGTCAGACCACCAATATACATTGATTCATTAATCGCGGTCTGCCCCCTATTTTCATTCTTTTAAGATTCACACCCAATAGGTGCGAGGTCGTTCGAATAATACTCGAACAGCAGCCCGATGTGGCCCTACACAAAAAACCGCCCTCCAATCAGAGCATAAGCCAGAAAGCAAAAAACACTTTCAGATGAGGGTACTTCCCAGTGTTCATAGGTTGATCACAGAACCAACTTCTGCAAGTGAACCACGAGTACCAGCGAACCCATTAAATTCAGTTTGCGAGAGGTGATGTAACTCGACTGATTTTCCATCATACCCAATTGGTGCTCGACCCGAGGCAATCCTCTCAAGGTTTGAGTCTTGAACAGTTTTACCTCGTACTCTCCAGGTCGATAGGGCCTCTGGATCAAAGAGGTCGTTACGTTGATAGACAGTCTATCTAAAACTGTTGTTTTATTCCAAAAAGCACCAGCTTTAGGCGTTGTACTTGCAACATCACTACCCGCCGTCGTGCCCGTACCAGCAGAACCCGTCCCTTTTGGACCATCAGCCTTTTAAGCGTTCTAAGAACTCGACCATCGCCTGTGGATCACGCTCCACAAGCTCTTCAACCAAATCTTGCGCTGCCCAATGCAGAATCATGTCCCCTCCCCCACCATCCTTGCAGAGGATGAGATCAGCTGACAAAGAAGAGTCAACAACATTGACTTCTCTATCACTGAGTGCCCTCAAACCGCCATAACCATCATAAGGAATGACCCAGTAAAAGCGCTCGTTCTCTATCCAGTAAATCCCAAACACCTGCACGGGCTCTTCTCGCCCAATTTCTCGAATAATCATTCCACATCACTCAATAGTCCTACCGGGCTGCAGCACAGGGGGCAGCTGCTGCGGCGTGGTAATTTTCATATCGTATGCTTTACCGGTTGCGGAGTTGTATTGATAGTGGAGGGTTATATTTTCTCCGCTAGGCAGACGGTGACTTACTTCCATTTTTTTTCGTCCCTCACTCCGCGGAAGGTCTTTATCACCAGCTAGTTTTGATCACGACCGGCTGAAGGATTTTCTATCACCCTGTTCCACAAAGTCTCTCGTTCAGATCTCTTGGCACCGTTGACTGATAGCTCTTTGCTGTTGAATGCGTTGCGTAGTCTGGAGCAGAAAATTCATCGGCAGCATTTTCTCGACCATAATAATCTCTATTTACTCTAGAACTTTCAGTAATAGCAACCGGGCTATATGGATCATCCACAATAGTAGGTTTACCGCCACTGAAACCACCAGAACCGCCACCTTTTGCACCGTCAAGAAAGCTCTAAGAGTTCAACGGATCCCAAAGCACTCTCTTTACATACGCTATTGATTCCTCTTCAGTATCGAAGTCTTGGACTTCATAATCATCATTCAAAAGCATTTCTCTCCAACGCACACTGTTATCTTCGAACGCTGCAGCCAGCTCAGCTTTCATCTCATCCAGCTTTCCACTTGATATCAAGCCTCTTAGGTATATATTTTTAGCAGCTTCCTCCTGAAAACCAAAGTCTGCAGAAAATATAGTCTTTAGCATATAGCGAATATTTTCATACATTATAATATCCCCTCTATTTTGGCAACGGCGCTGGAAAAATAGTGATAGTCTCCCAAACATTTTTGCCAGGATTAAATTGATAAACACCTTCTACGCTGCGTAAGTTGCTTACTTTATCAGGAGCGCCTAGAACTTCTAAATTTTTAGCTGTATTACCGCTTGACCAAATCCTCTTAAACCCTCTACCAAGGTCAGCCCCGACATCACCAACATCATCAGCCGTGACTCTAACTGTATCGCTGCCAGGATTACGAGCAATCGCTTTTTGCAAAGCGTTGTTTCGGACGAACTGATCAGCTTGAACCAACAAATCGTCAGAATGGAAGGCGGAGGACAATGGCGGAACCGATGGACCTATAGCGCCGTCCGGTTTTACACCAGTCTTTGCCCTGACCATCAGGTCTCCGTCAGTAACGTTACCACCGTGAACACCCAGTGAATGTGCGTTCGGATGACTTGTGAGCAACTCAAGTTTTTGTTGATCAATTTCACTTGAGGTATTTTTTGGGCCGTCGAAATTTGCATCCTTAGCTGCAATTTTACCTGTCCCTACAACTCCTGCGTCTCCAGGAACCAAACCCGACGTACTACCTTTTGTACCAAAATACCCCTCCGGCAACACACACGGCCCGGTATTGTGCACCCACGTCTTCAAATCCCCAACGTAGAACGTGTGCCCCACGTCCACCGTCAGGTTGAAGGTCTCGCCCACAGGCAAGTAAAGCTCCAGCGACTCCACTTCAGAGGACGTGTTGTCGGTATCGCCATCGGCCAGGGATTGAAGTTGATCTCCCGGTTTAAGATCGATAACCGGGATGAAGTCGCGCTTGGCCGGAACATAGAACGGGTGACCCGGCGTGACCAGCAGGGTTTCGCCTTCTGCTTTACCGTCTGCCCGAACACTTTTCAGCTTGAGGCGGTAAATCGGCTGGTCGGAGCGCTGATGAGTGGCGAGAATCGTAGCGGCGAAGGGTTTGCCGCCTTTTTCGGGTTTGCTCCAGACCACGTCACCGACTTTGAGCGACTCAATGGTGCGGTCGCCGTTGGGGGTCGAGACTTTGGTGCCTGCCGCAAAGCAGCAAGGCTCTTTGTATTTTGTCAACACGACTTCATTGCTTCTGGCAGCAAGTAAGTCATCGGCTCTGACGTAGCTGCCTACATCACCAGTGAGGGCAGTCGGTTGATAGGCGCCGACGGATGTGGTCGGTGTACGAGTGCCCGTGCGCTCAAACTGTAACGTGGTGTCAAAGCTATTGGGGCTCAGGCCGTAGGTTGGGGTGCCATCCGCCAATCGGGCCGTCATCCCCGCACCGGCTTCGCTTCTCGCCACCAGGGCACTGT